>CAWAHB010000018.1:0-161044 GCA_963781505.1 uncultured delta proteobacterium
TTGACCGCTTGTGTCGGGTGTCATCAGTCCGACTACGACTCAGCCCCTACCCGGGGCATCAAGCCTTCCCGACGACGTGCAACGACTGCCACAACACGGCCGCGTGGAAGCCGGCGGCCGGCGGAGGTCATCCCGAGAGCAAGTTCCCGATCACGACGGGCAAGCACAAGAACATGCCCTGTGCGGACTGCCACAACTCCGCACTCGGTGCCCAGAACGGAAAAGCCAACGCCGATTGCGTGGGCTGCCACACGGGCGAGCACAAGAAGTCCAAGGCGGACAGCCAACACCAGGGCGTCAAGAATTATCCGACCGGAAGCGCCCCGCCGAACTTCTGTCTGGATTGCCATTTGAACGGCAAGAAGAACTCAGAGAGCGACTGCATCGTCCGTAATTGGCTCGTGACGCTCGTCCGCCGCATCGAATGGGAAACCGCGTGCAGACTACCCAAATGTCAGGGCACGAGCTTGCTCGCGCACCAGGGTGCGGACCTTCCTCCGCGGGCTTGGGCAGCGAGTTGTCCTTGCAATACTGCGTACCACCGCCAATCGGCTCGTAAGCGATGAACGATTGATAGTCCACGCCGCCGGGTCCGTATCCGTCAATGGCAACGTCGAGCTGCAAGGGGGAGTTTGGACCCGGGGCCGGTCCACCGAGCGTAGTCCAAGGAATGAGCACTTCGACTTCGAATCCCGTGCTGACTCTCCGCGACGCGAGCTCGATGCCACCCACGAATGGATCGACACTGGATGGTGCCAGGCCGCCAGCCAGTGGAGGTGGAGCGACGGTCAGATGCAGCGCGTTGTTGGAGGCAAGAGACCCGGCTGTCGGTGAAGCCGTGTTGCCGAAGAAGAACTCGAGCGCGTCGGCATTGTAGATTGCCGCGTCGGTATCCAGATAGCAGACGACGGGATCCTTCTTGTTCACGTGGGCGAACACATGCAGGCCCTGATCGGACAGACAATCCAGATCTGGGCGTCGAGGCCCGCATCCACCCAGTTGGCTTGGGCGCCGCAGTCTTGATACTCGCCCTGCTTCGGCAAGAAATCGTGAAACGGGAGGCTGCAAAACTCCGTGCCCTGCGCATGGATGATCCGTGTGAAGCCGGCGGGTGCAGCGGGAATGCCGGAACAGAGCTTGATGGCGGTCAAACTGCAGCCGGCGTCGGCATCGGTGCCCGCATCCCCCGATTGACCGCCTTGGCCACCGCCGACTCCTCCCACCCCGGCGCCTGCTTGCCCTCCGGTCGCTCCACCGGCTCCAGCCGTTCCTCCGGTGCCGGGCTTCCAAGGACCGTCGCTCAATCCGTCGAAGTCGGAAGCGAAGTAACACGACGTGAGCAGGCTCGCCACGACGAGCAGAAGCGCGAGCGGAGAGCCTTCACCGCTGGGCTCTCTCTCGTGGAGGTTCCTTGGGAGCTGTGATCAAGCCGTACGCAGCGATCCCAATCCCGATCACGCCCGCGGCAATCAGCAAGTCACCCACGATGATCCCCAGTGCGGGTGCTCGAAACGTTCGACTCGCTGCAGTTGGGTTTGCAGGTGTCGTGAAGCTCCGAAGCCGCCGGCTCCCCATGATGTCGAGTGTCACTCCCGCTCCCGCCGCCAAGATGCCAAGACCGCCCAGGATGTAGGGCCACACGGGTCCCTCGGTCGCCGCCTTGTCTGACGGCGCTCGGGAACGTTTCTCGGCGGCCGGGGCCGAGGCACGCGGGGGTAGCGTGAACAACACCAGACGATTCTTCTCCGAAGCGTTGACCACCAGGCTGCGCTCGACGCTCGACCCATCGGTATCCGTCACGCGAAGCAGGTGGGTTCCGGGAGAGAGCTCGACGGGCGAGCCGGGCCTCGGAAGTCGCAGGGGCCGCCCATCCAGGGTGATTTTGGCATTCCCAATCTTCGCCACTGGGTCGCCGCACCCGGATCACGATGCTGGGCATCGCCTCCTCGACCTCGCGCAACCAGCGCACGCAGTCCGTCTGCAAGATCGCCGGGCAATCCGAACGACTGCACACGTTCAGCTGCGCCCTCGCCTCGAGCAAGTCCTCACGTTTTCTGGCGCGTTGCGCGTCCGCGTAGGCGCGTAGGCATTGGTCTTTGGTCTCGTCCGCCAACGAGGGCGGCGCGATCAAGGTCAGCCCGACGAGGAGCAGGAGCCTGGACGGGACCATAGCGAAGGATACCACGGTCCGCTCAGTCGTCGCCGTCGGGCTGATCGCTCTCGGCACGAATGCCGCTCTCCGAAATCAGCCGTTGCATCGAACGCCGCGTGACACCCGCAAGCCCAGCCGCGCGTGTCACGTTTCCTCCGGCGCGTGCCAGGACGGCGCGAGCGTAGAGCGTGTCGAAGAGTCGGGACCACTTCTCGCGGGCCTCTCGGAGCGGCAACTCGGTGGGCGCGAGCGCTTCGAGACCGGGTGGGACCGGATCGCGCACCAGTGGTGGCCGCCCCTGCCTTTGCGTCGACCCAATCGAGCACCACACTGCGCTCCACGAAGTTTCTGAGCTCGCGGAACATTTCCCGGCCAGGCCCTGCCCATGAGCGGGCGCATCAGCTCGGGGGGAAGAGGCTCGTTCTTGCCAGAAAATACCCAATAGAAATGCTGAGCCAAGAGCGGGATGTCCTCCCGACGAACTCGCAGTGGGGGTAGCTCGACTTCGATCACCGCCAAGCGATAGTAGAGGTCTTCGCGAAACGTTCCGCCGTCGACGTTGCGCGCGAGATCACGATTGGTTGCCGCGACGATCCGTACGTCGACTCGCTTGCTCGTATTGCCGCCGACTCTCCGAACTTCACACGTTTCGAGAGCTCGCAGGAGCTTGGGTTGGAGCGCAAGCGGTAGCTCCCCCACCTCGTCGAGGAACAGCGTACCGCCCTCCGCCTGCTCGAACAGTCCAGCGCGATCCTGCACAGCTCCGCTGAATGCGCCACGGGTGTGTCCGAACAGCTCGCTCTCGATCAGGTTTTCGGCGATGGCACCACAATCGATTGCCACGAAGCCTGCGTTTGCGCGATCCGAAGCATCGTGCAACGCACGCGCCGCAGCTTCCTTGCCGGTGCCCGTTTCCCCGCGCAAGAGCACGGTAGCGTCCGAAATAGCCGCGCGCTCGAGCATCGCGTAGACGCGGCGCATGGCTGGGCTCGCACCGAGTAGCTTCCCAAAACTCTGCTGCGTGAAAGCTCGAGGTAGCCCGGGGCCTGAGTCAGCTCCAAGCGCAGTAGGCTATTGCCAGCGCGCACGAGCGTTGCCGCCGCGAGAGAGCGTCGAATACCCAACGGCCTCGATGAAAGTACCGTTCGTGCTCTCGAGATCGTGGATTCGAAATGCGAGGCGCCCGATGTCAATCTCGAAATGAATGCGCGACACCGCGGGGTCGCTCAGGACGACGTCCAACGCGGCCCGCTTCCAATGCGCACCCGACCTGGGCCGATGCGCCAGTGGCGCCCACTATCGGGTCCTTCGAGCACGCCGAGCTCCAGCACGCCGAGCTCCAGGCTTTCCGGGGCCTCGAGGAGCGTTGTACTCGTTTCCTCCGACATCGACGGCCTAGTCTGCGTGGCGAGAAAGCGCCCGTCCACAATCCCGACGCTCCGGAGGAAATTTGCCGCTGGAAGAGCCAGGCTAGAGACCAATTGGCCATGGCAAAGCGAGCTAGTATGCCGGCCTGAATGCGCCCGGCCACGGATCCCCCGCCGAGCATCTTCCGACGGGTCAAGGACCGCTACTTGATCGGCGATGCGATCGCGTCCGGCGGAATGGCGACGGTGCACTATGGAGTGACGCTGGGCGAACGCGGGTTTCGTCGCATCGTCGCCATCAAGCGCCTGCACGAGACGTTCGCGCGGGATCCGGAATTCCGAGCATCGTTTCTCGACGAAGCGCGGATCGCGAGCCGTATCCGACACCCCAACGTGATTTCGGTTCTGGACATCGTGGAGGACGCGACGAGCTCTATCTGGTGATGAAGGACGTTCCCGGCGAAACGCTCTCCAGACTCTTGAGGCTCAGCCGCGCCCGAAAAGAACCGGTGCCGTTCGACATCGCGGCGACCATCGTCGCAGGGGTGCTGGCGGGCTTGCATGCGGCCCACGAAGCCACCGACGACCGGGACAGCCACTGCAGATCGTGCACCGCGATGTCTCTCCCCAGAACATTCTGATCGGTGTCGACGGGGTCCCCCACGTGGTCGACTTCGGGATCGCGCGCGCCGTGGGTCGCGCGAACACGACGACGGATGGACCCCTCAAAGGCAAGCTCGGCTATCTCGCGCCCGAGCAACTCTTGGGAAAGCAGGCAACGCGCCAGAGCGACCTCTGGTCCACGTCGGTCGTGCTGTGGGAGCTTCTCTCGGGGGAGCGTCTGTTCGGTGGCTCGTCCCAAGGTGAGGTCGTCGCCAGCATTTCCCAGCGACGACCACCGCCGCTCCGGGAGCGCGTGCCGGACGTGCCCGCTTCGCTCGAGGCCGTCGTGGAGCGCGGCCTGATGAAGAATCCCGAGCGACGCTTCGAGACGGCGAAGGCCATGGCGCAGGCCCTGGAGGAGGCGTTGCCCCTGACCAGTCCGGCGCGCGTCGGCGCGTGGGTGGAGAGCGCTTTGCCCTCGACGTGCTCTCCACCCACGCGCCGACGCGCGCCGGACTGGTCAGGGGCAACGCCTCCTCCAGGGCCTGCGCCAGCCCCCTCGCGGTCTCGAAGGGTCCGCTAAGAAAATTAATAAGGCCGCACTCCACGCAGGGAGGGGGGCAGCACGTCCGGCACGCGCTCCCGGAGCGGCGGTGGTCGTCGCTGGGAAATGCTGGCAACAACCTCACCTTGGGACGAGCCACCGAACAGACGCTCCCCCGAGAGAAGCTCCCACAGCACAACCGACGTGGACCAGAGGTCGCTCTGGCGTGTTGCCTGCTTTCCCAAGAGTTGCTCGGGCGCGAGATAGCCGAGCTTGCCTTTGAGGGGCGTCCATCCGTCGTCGTGTTCGCGCGACCCACCACGCGCGCAAAGCCGAAGTCGACCACGTGGGGCCCCCGTCGACACCAATCAGAATGTTCTGGGGAGAGACGTCGCGGTGCACAATCTGCAGTGGCTGTCCCTGGTAGATCGGTGGCTTCGTGGGCCGCATAGAGAGGGACCACCCCTGCGACGATCGTCGCCGCGATGTCAAACAGCAAAGGAAATTTTCAGGGCGCGGCTGAGCCTCGAGGCAAGAGCCTACAAAGGACGTACTCCATCACCAGATAGAGCTCGTCGTCTTCCTCCACAACGTCCAGGATCAAAAGCATTTTCGGGTATCAGATACAGCTCGCGATCCCGCGCTTGGTCAAGAAACGATGCTCGGAGAGTCCGGATCCGCGCGCGAACATCTCGTGCAGGCGCTTGATGGCGACGATGCGACGAAACCACGTCACTCCATAGTGCACCGTCGCCATTCCGCCGGACGCGATAGGAGAGCAAAGGATAGCGGTCCTTGAAACGTTCAAAAGAGGCTCGGCAAAAAATTTGCGGCCGGGCGCTTTCAAGCCGGCGTGCTCGCTCGCTTTGCCATGGCCAATTCGTCTCTAGCCCACTTCCAGCGGGAGCGGGGCTTCGGACAGTGGACGGGCGCTTTTCTCGCCACGCAGACTAGGCCGTCGATGTCGGAGGGGGCACGCACAACGCTCCTCGAGGCCCCGGGGGGGAAGGAGCTCGGCGTGCTAGGAGCTCGGCGGGGGCGGACCCGATAGTGGGCGCCACTGGCGGGTCAGCCCAAAGGTGCGCGTTGGAAGCGGGCCGCGTTAAGAACGTCGTCCTCAGCGACCCCGCGGTGTCGCGCATTCATTTCGAGGAATCGACATCGGGCACCTTGGCGGCTTTTCGAATCCCGCGAATCTCAGGAGCACGAACGGGTTGCTTCATCAAAAGAGCCGTATTCGACGCCTCTCTCGCGGCGGCAACGCTCGGCGCGCTTTGGCAACCCCTACTGCACTTGGAGCTGACTCGGCCCCAGGCTACCTCGAGCTTTCACGCAGCAAGAGTTTTGGGAAGCTACTCGGTGCAAGCCCAGCCAGGGGGGGAGTCTACGCGATGCTCGAGCGCGCGAGACTTCGGACGCTACCGTGCTCTTGCGCGGGGGAACGGGCACCGGCAAGGAAGCTGCGGCCCGTGCGTTGCACGATGCTTCGGGATAAGCGCAAACGCAGGCTTTTCGTGGCAATCGATTTGTGGTGCCATCACCAAAACCTGATCGAGAGCGAGCTGCTCGACACACCCGTGGCGCATTCAGCGGAGCGGTGCAGGATCGCGCTGGACTGTTCGAGCAGGCGGAGGGCGGTACGCTGTTCCTCGACGAGGTGGGGGAGCTACCGCTTGCGCTCCAACCCAAGCTCCTGCGAGCTCTCGAAACGCGTGAAGTTCGGAGAGTCGGCGGCAATACGAGCAAGCGAGTCGACGTACGGATCGTCGCGGCAACCAATCGTGATCTCGCGCGCAACGTCAACGGCGGAACGTTTCGCGAAGACCTCTACTATCGCTTGGCGGTGATCGAAGTCGAGCTACCCCCACTGCGAGTTCGTCGGGAGGACATCCCGCTCTTGGCTCAGCATTTCTATCGGGTATTTTCTGGCAAGAACGAGCCTCTTCCCCCCGAGCTGATGCGCCCGCTCATGGGCAGGGCCTGGCCGGGAAATGTTCGCGAGCTCAGAAACTTCGTGGAGCGCAGTGTGGTGCTCGATTGGGTCGACGCAAAGGCAGGGGACGGCTCACCACTGGTGCGCGATCCGGTCCCACCCGGTCTCGAAACGCTCGTGCCCACCGAGTTGCCGCTCCGAGAGGCCCGCGAGAAGTGGTCCCGACTCTTCGACACGCTCTACGCTCGCGCCGTCCTGGCACGCGCCGGAGGAAACGTGACACGCGCGGCTGGGCTTGCGGGTGTCACGCGGCGTTCGATGCAACGGCTGATTTCGGAGAGCGGCATTCGTGCCGAGAGCGATGAGCCCGACGGCGACGACTGAGCGGACCGTGGTATCCTTCGCTATGGTCCCGTCCAGGCTCCTGCTCCTCGTCGGGCTGACCTTGATCGCGCCGCCCTCGTTGGCGGACGAGACCAAAGACCAATGCCTACGCGCCTACGCGGACGCGCAACGCGCCAGAAAACGTGAGGACTTGCTCGAGGCGAGGGCGCAGCTGAACGTGTGCAGTCGTTCGGATTGCCCGGCGATCTTGCAGACGGACTGCGTGCGCTGGTTGCGCGAGGTCGAGGAGGCGATGCCCAGCATCGTGATCGGGGTGCGGCGACCCAGTGGCGAAGATCTGGGGAATGCCAAAATCACCCTGGATGGGCGGCCCCTGCGACTTCCGAGGCCCGGCTCGCCCGTCGAGCTCTCTCCCGGAACCCACCTGCTTCGCGTGACGGATACCGATGGGTCCAGCGTCGAGCGCAGCCTGGTGGTCAACGCTTCGGAGAAGAATCGTCTGGTGCTGCTCACGCTACCCCCGCGTGCCTCGGCCCCGGCCGCCGAGAAAGGATCCCGAGCGCCGTCAGACAAGGCGGCGACCGAGGGACCCGTGTGGCCCTACATCCTGGGCGGTCTTGGCATCTTGGCGGCGGGAGCGGGAGTGACACTCGACATCATGGGGAGCCGGCGGCTCTCGGAGCTTCACGACACCTGCAAACCCAACTGCAGCGAGTCGGACGTCTCGAGCACCCGCACTGAAGATCATCGTGGGTGACTCGCTGATTGCCGCGGGCGTGATCGGGATTGGGATCGCTGCGTACGGCTTGATCACAGCTCCCAAGGAACCTCCACGAGAGAGAGCCCAGCGGTGAAGGCTCTCCGCTCGCGCTTCTCGCTCGTCGTGGCGAGCCTGCTCACGTCGTGTTACTTCGCTTCCGACTTCGACGGATTGAGCGACGGTCCTTCGAAGCCCGGCACCGGAGGAACGGCTGGAGCCGGTGGAGCGACCGGAGGGCAAGCAGGCGCCGGGGTGGGAGGAGTCGGCGGTGGCCAAGGCGGTCAATCGGGGGATGCGGGCACCGATGCCGACGCCGGCTGCAGTTTGACCGCCATCAAGCTCTGTTCCGGCATTCCCGCTGCACCCGCCGGCTTCACACAGATCATCGATGCGCAGGGCACGGAGTTTTGCAGCCTCCCGTTTCACGATTTCTTGCCGAAGCAGGGCGAGTATCAAGACTGCGGCGCCCAAGCCAACTGGGTGGATGCGGGCCTCGACGCCCAGATCTGGATTGTCTGGTCCGATCAGGGCCTGCATGTGTTCGCCCACGTGAACAAGAAGGATCCCGTCGTCTGCTATCTGGATACCGACGCGGCAATCTACAATGCCGACGCGCTCGAGTTCTTCTTCGGCAACACGGCTTCACCGACAGCCGGGTCTCTTGCCTCCAACAACGCGCTGCATCTGACCGTCGCTCCACCTCCACTGGCTGGCGGCCTGGCACCATCCAGTGTCGATCCATTCGTGGGTGGCATCGAGCTCGCGTCGCGGAGAGTCAGCACGGGATTCGAAGTCGAAGTGCTCATTCCTTGGACTACGCTCGGTGGACCGGCCCCGGGTCCAAACTCCCCCTTGCAGCTCGACGTTGCCATCGACGGATACGGACCCGGCGGCGTGGACTATCAATCGTTCATCGCTTACGAGCCGATCGGCGGTGGTACGCAGTATTGCAAGGACAACTCGCTGCCCAAGCCCGCGGAGGACGTCCGCACCTGGTGCGCGAGCAAGCTCGTGCCCTGACATTTGGGTAGCTGCACGCGGACTTCCCATTCGATGCGGCGGACGAGCGTCACGAGCCAATTACGGACGATGCAGTCGCTCTCTCAGTTCTTCTTGCCGTTCGAATGGCAATCCAGACAGAAGTTCGGCGGGGCGCTTCCGGTCGGATAATTCTTGACGCCCTGGTGTTGGCTGTCCGCCTTGGACTTCTTGTGCTCGCCCGTGTGGCAGCCCACGCAATCGGCGTTGGCTTTTCCGTTCTGGGCACCGAGTGCGGAGTTGTGGCAGTCCGCACAGGGCATGTTCTTGTGCTTGCCCGTCGTGATCGGGAACTTGCTCTCGGGATGACCTCCGCCGGCCGCCGGCTTCCACGCGGCCGTGTTGTGGCAGTCGTTGCACGTCGTCGGGAAGGCTTGATGCCCCGGGTAGGGGCTCGAGTCGTAGTCGGACTGATGACACCCGACACAAGCGGTCGGAGTTCCTTTGTACACGGGCGGATTGCCGACGTGACAGCTTCCGCAAATCGCGCTCGCGTGCGCACCATCGAGGGGGAACGGATGCGCCACCGGGGAGGCGGGCTTCCACGCTGTCGTGGCGTGACAGTCCGAGCAGGTGGTGGGGAAGGTTTGATGGCCGGGGTAGGGGCTCGAGTCGTAGTCCGCCTTGTGACAGCCAACACAAGTAGTTGGAGTTCCCTTGTACTTGGGCGGATTGCCCACATGGCAGCTTCCGCAGGCTGTGCTGGCGTGAGCGCCATTGAGGGGGAAGGGGTGCTCCACCGTGGACGCCGGTTTCCACGCCGTGGTGCCGTGACAATCCGAGCAGGTGGTGGGGAAGGTTTGATGGCCGGGGTAGGGGCTCGAGTCGTAGTCCGCCTTGTGGCAGCCAACACAGGTGGTCGGAGTTCCCTTGTACACAGGCGGATTGCCGACGTGGCAGCTCGCGCAGGGCGTGACCGAGTGGGCACCTTGCAGCGGGAACGGATGCTCCACCGCGGATGCCGGCTTCCAGGCCAACGTCGAGTGGCAGTCGCTGCACGTCGTTGGGAAGGTCTGATGTCCCGGGTAGGGGCTCGAGTCGTAGTCCTTCTGGTGACAGCCCACGCACTCGCGCGAAGTTCCCTTGTACACCGGGGGATTGCCAACGTGGCAGCTTGCACATCCGGTGTCGAGATGAGCGCCAACGAGTGGCCACGGGTGCTGGAACTTGGCGGGCGCCCATTCGGTCTGGGTGTGGCAGATCCCGCACGTCTCGGGCATCGTTCCGACGTGAGGAGGCTTGGAGGCGTTTTGATAGTCGCTCCGATGGCAGGTCACACACTCCTGGGAGCTCACCTGCACATGATTCGGATCGTCCCCGCTGATCCGCCCGCAGGCGCCCGCCGCCATCGCCGCCAGCACGGAGATGCACAGGCAGATATTCCACAGCCGCGGAGCCAACCTCATGCCGGCCGTCTGCAATCGCCGGGCCGCCCTCCGAAAGGGATAACCCCGCGGATCTCCGAGCCGCGAGTTGAGCAAGGCGTGCGCAGTTGCGCGCGCGCTGCTCTATCGCGCAAAACCGGGAATTGACCGGCCATGCGACGGACGCCTAGAGCGAGAGCGTGACGAGAGCGTACGCGGGAACGTCGATTGTCGGCCGCCTCCGTGAAGTCAACGAGGATGCCTGGCGTGCGCTCCCGAGCGGAAACGCGTTCGTCGTCGTCGACGGTTGTGGAGGGCGCTCGAGTGGGAGGGTGGCAGCGGATCTCACGGTCCAGTGTTTCGACGACGTGTTTTCCGGAACGCAACGCTCTGTAGCGTCCGCGCTCGATTCGATGGAAGTGTTGGCGCGCGCCATCGTCGAAGCCAACGCCCGCGTCCTCAGCGACAACGTCAGCGTGGTCTTCGTCGCCGTCGAAGAGTGAGGCCAACCCCAGGGTCGGCCATGAAAAAGCGCCGGCGCGCCGCGGTCTGGTCGTGCATCTGGCTTGCGACGCTGGGGTCTCGCCGACTACCCTGTGCCGTTCAAACCAAAGGCAGGCTCCATGCGCGCGTTCTCTTCACGATTCGCACCGATGGGCGTTGCCCTCACGGTGCTGTTGGTGCTTCTCGCTTGCAAGAAGAAGTCCGCACCGACACAAGTCGTTGCGAGCTGCGATCTCCGCGAGATGGAGAACGACGACACTTCGACCTGTTGGGACGTGCACGACAAGGGCTTCGCTCCGCAGGTGCGCACCATCTGCATGAATGCAGATTCGAGCGGCAAGCGCTGGCACGAACCGGGAGCGTGCGATCAGGCGGGCAGCCTGGGCGGCTGTCAGTCAGAGACCGCGACGAGCTGGCACTATGCGTCCAAGAAGGAGCCTACGGTCGCCGCGGTCAAAGCCGCTTGTCGATCGACGGAAACGTTCGTGCCCGGCAAGGGCGGAGCCGCGGTGCCGCCCGTGTCCGCTGCTCCGGCTTCTACGGTTCCCGTTGGTGGCAAGAAGGCCTGCCTGTTCCCCGAGGGAAGGATGTGCGCAGAGTTCGAGAACAGCGATCAGGGGGACAAGGACATTTGCGACGACCGAAAAGGCACCTGGATGACGGAGTGCCCCACCGAGAATCTGGTCGGAATTTGCAAGGGTCTGACACTCACCAAGTTCTACAAGCCCGGATACGCGACGGCGGAGGACGCCAAGAGCATGTGCACTGATCCCGGCGAGAAGTTCACTGCCGTGCCGTAGGCCAACCGCAAACGATCAGTCAGTCCCGGAGTCGCAAATCCCCGCGTCCGCAGGCGATGCCGCGGAGGCTACGACGCGCAAATAGAGATCGGCGCAGGTGTCGTTCCGGATCTGGATGTAGTCCGCGTTCACGTCTTCGATCACACCTTGGTTGCCAGTGTTCTCGGACACGTTGTTGCCCGGGATGGGGCTCTCGTGAAACGCGACGTACGTATTGACGACGGGGGGCACTTGGCCGAGCCCATGATAAATTCGATAGCGGCGACCGCCGGGGAAATGGAGGTAGGGGCCGCCCCAGGGAGAGGTCTCGTAGGTGGAGCAGGTCGCGACGTACTCTCCGCCTTTGAAGAAGACTGGGTCCTCGCTCGCTGTCTCGCAGGGCGGGCTGCAGCCGAAGGCCATGACGAGAGTGGTCGCCAGAGCGGGCAGCCAGACCCAGCGAATTTTCATGCGCGGACTCTAGACGCGCTCTGAGCTCAGAGCCAGCCCATCGCCGTCACGCGACTGGATAGCGTTTCGGCAACGTTTTCGACGCGCGCGATCTCGTGGGCGCGGAACGGCTTGGACGCGCGACCGATCTCGATCATCGCAGCGAGCAGGCCGTTGACCAGGACAGGAACCATCGCGACTCCCCGGGGACCCGGCAGGCAGCGCGCCATGCGGCCGGCGATGTAGCGACCCGCTTCGCCCAGGCGCGGTTCGCCCATCACGGTGTGTCCGGCTTGGGCAGCAACCAGTGCGGCGTCGTTCGGCGCAAGACGCTCGCCCAGCAAGACTTCGCTGTCCGGTCCGTGGCAGTACGTGGTCACCGTCGCGCCGAGATCCGTGCGCACCAAGTGCAGGAAACCGATGTGCGCGCCAGCGGCGGCGACGGAAGTGGAGACGGTGAGAGCCAAGGCGGAGTCGAAGCTCATCGCGCTCGCCAGAACGCCGACAGCGTCGATCTCGCTTGGGCGAAGTGAGGGCGGACGCTTCGCGTCGAGGATCCGCACCTCGAGCTCCTCGCTGCTGGGCGGAGGGGGCGGCGCTTCGTTGTGAGGATTGCTCGCCCGAATTTCGGCGTCTGCGCTGAGCTGTGCGAGTCGCTCGACCGCCTCTTCACGCTGCTTCTGGCTGAGGCCTTCGATCTCCTCGAGACGGCGCCAGACCTTCCAGTGCTGGTGACGAACGAAGGAGCCGGCGGGAATGCGTCCCGCTTCCACGCCGCGAGTCATCAGCTCGAAGCTGACGGGGCCCACAGCGGTCACACCGTTGGTCACGTACCAATGATCGGATTCCACGGGCATGGAGGCCTTCGGAGAAGAAGAGACATGATTTTCAGAAGAAGTCGTTTGCGCGTCCATTGCTTTCATCCGCCGACGTGCCTGTGGCTCGCCCCCGGCTCCGGTCCCAGTGCCAGCGCGTCGCGCTCGCGTTCGGGTCCGTTCGCCCCTCGGTTACGGGGCCGCGTATGCGCCGAGCACTGGCCGCGTGTCAAGCCGCGCGGGGGCTCGCCGAGGGAATACGACGTTATTTCAACAGCTTATGAATGTGAGCTTTTCTCCCACCTGCCCGTTCGTTCACGAGAAGAATCCGTCTTCCGGCATGCGGCACTACGCTCAGGAAAATGAGCGGCAAGGTCTGGCTGGTTGGTGCGGGCCCGGGGGATCCCGGGCTCATCACCGTGCGCGGACTCATGCTCCTCAGCCGAGCCGATGTCGTTCTCCACGATGCGCTCGCGCATCCCGCGTTGCTCGACGCTTGCCCAAACGCCGAGAAAATCGACGTCGGCAAGCGCTACGGAGTCGAGAGCCCGACGCAACAAAGTATCAGCGAGAAGCTCATCGAGCTCGCGCGTGCGGGCAGTCGCGTCGTTCGATTGAAGGGTGGCGATCCATTCCTGTTCGCGCGGGGAGCGGAGGAAGCGCGTGCGCTGGCTCTGGCTGGCGTTCCATTCGAGATCGTGCCGGGCGTGTCTTCACCCGTGGCGGCCAGCGCGTACGCCGGGATCTCGCTCACGCATCGCGACTTGTCGTCGAGCGTCACTTTCATCACCGGCAGTGATCGCTCGGGGAAAGAGTGGTCGCCCGAGGCGTGGTCGAAGCTCGCCACGGCGACGGACACAATCTGCGTGCTGATGGGCATGCGGCGAATCGAAGAGATCACGAAAGCGCTCATCGCCGGTGGTCGCGATCCGGCAAACCCGGTCGCAGCAATTCAGTGGGGTGCGCGTTCCGAGCAGCGGGTCGTCGTAGGAACGCTCGAGAACATCGCCGAACGCGTCCGCGGGCAGAATCTGGTCAATCCGGCCGTCATCGTGATTGGCGAGGTGGTGCGCTTGCGAGACGAGCTGCGTTGGTTCGACGTGAAGCCGCTCTTTGGCCAGCGCATTCTCGTTCCTCGAGCGCGAGAGCAAGCCGAAGCGTCCGCTCGGGCAGTCCGCGAGCGCGGAGCCGAGCCCGTGGTCTTCCCCGTGATCGAAATTCACGACCCTCCGGAGCCGGAAAAGCTGCTTTCCGCGGCTCGGCGAACGTCGAGCTTCGATTTCGTGGTGTTCACGAGCCAAAACGGTGTCGACCGCTTCTTCGCAGCGCTCCGTGAAGTGGGGCGTGACGCTCGAGGGTTTGGCGAAGCGCGGGTTGCCGTGATCGGTCCAAAGACGGCACGGGCCCTCGAAGCGCACGGGATCGTCGCTGACGTGGTCGCGCCCGAGTTCATCGGCGAGGCGGTTGCTCGAGCCATCCTAAAGCGGGGACCGGTGCGAAGCGCGCTCATCCCCCGTGCCCTCGAAGCACGCGAGGCACTGCCCGAGCTCCTCCGCGCCGACGGGGTCGAAGTCGAGGTCGTTGCCGCCTACGAAACCAAAGCCGCTTCCAAGGAGCGCGGCGCGGAGCTCGCTCGGATGTTCGAGCGTGGGGAGATCGACAGCGTGATGCTCACTTCGGGTTCCACGGTGAAGTCGCTCGTGGGGCTCCTGGGTGAACGCGCGGTGGAGCTTCTGTCCAAGACTCGGGTTGCGAGCATCGGGCCCATCACGAGCGCAGCGCTCGCGGAGGCCGGTGTCCGCGTCGACGTGGTTGCCAAGGAGTACACGATCGACGGACTTCTCGACGCGATGGAAGCGGCGCGCTGAGGGCCTCGCTGAGAAATTCGCTCAGGAATCAGGCCAAAATAATGGAAATCACCGATGGCGGCGCACGTCTCATGATCGATCGCAAGTCGTACTCGAGTCCTACTCGTGATGCCGCGGTCACTGGCTTCGAAACCAACTCTCGACGCAGCGTCTTTTACGAGACGCCAAGAACGCCAAGGCCGCCGGAAGGACGCAAGCGGAGTTTTTTGAATTCGGACGCGATAACTCTTGGTCCTCGCCCAGCGACGCGCGGTGAATTTGTCCCACATCGCCGGTCCCGAAAATCTCTTTGAAGAAATTTCCGTTGGCGTCCCTCCCGCGTCTCCTTGGCGTCTTCTGGCGTCCCGTAAAGACGCTTCAATGCTCGGTGACTTCGAAGTAGCACGCGCGCGCCCATGAGGTCGTACCTCCACGTCCACCATTTGGGTTTCGATAATTTTGGCCCGTCCACTAGTTGCGCGCCATCCGGGCTTCAGCGCCCGGGCGGGATCGAGGTTCGTCCACCCCAGCTTCCCGGGTCGAAATGGGCGAGCAGTGGGGAGAGGGCAGACAGATGTGCGGGATCGGCGCGAACGAACGCGTCGGCCTCGAAAAGCTTGCACGCGGCCCGCCGAATGCTCGGGCTCGAAGCCTCGACGAGTTGACGCTGGATCTGCTGGATCAATTGAGAGGGCAGCTGCGTTCCTGCGGCCAGCACGTCCGCCGGAACCGGACCGTATTCACACAGGACACGGATGTTCGCGTCGGCCCAACCGGGATTCACGACGCGTCCGGCGGGATCTCGATGAAAGTAGGTTGCGCCGACGTCCGCTTGTCCGTTCTGAACGGCGCGCACGACCGCTTGATGGGAGCCGGCGAAGATCTCGGATCCGAACATCTTTTCGAGAGAGTAGCCCCGGGCACGAAGCGCAGCGCGGATCACCGCATATCCCGAGGCGCTGAAGCGTTCGACCCAGGCGACCCGCACACCAGAGAGATCCTCGAGGCGGCTGGGGCCCTCTGGGTGCCCGAACAGCGCCGTCGAGAACGTCGAAGAGCCGGCTCGCACAGGGATGGCGACCGGAAGCGCACGGCTGGCGCTCGAGAGTTTGTTCGCGATGATCGGTGGCAGCCACGCGAGCGCGACCTTGCCTTGCTCCACGGCTTCGGAGAGCTCAGTGTAGCTCTTCGCTTGCAGCGGGCGCACTTCGAGCTCGAGCCCACGGGAAAGCTCTTGGCAGAAGCGTTCGTGCTTGGCCGAGATCACTCCAGCGGAGGACAGGGCGGTATTGGCACCGGACCCCCGCGCGACACCGACCAAGAGCGGAGCAGTCATCAGCGGCGTGAGGGTAGTAGAGCGCGCCCAGCGCGTAAACGTCCCCGGCCGAGCGCGTCAGGTGATGATGCGCTCGACGCGAGCTTCCACGGCGTTGCCGCCCCGCCAGGCATCGCGCCGCAGGCTTCCGATCACCGTGACCCGACCGGAAAACTCCGCCGCCCGGTCCCCCATGCTCACGCCAAAGCCAGAGACGCGATCTCCGCGTTCCAGCTCCAGCTCGAGCTTCAGGTGACCGCCGCGCACTTCGCGTGCGGCCACGACGCGGCAATCGATGGCGAGGCGCGGCGCGGGATTCGCCTGACCACAAGGCTCGAGGCGTTCGAGATCCGCGAGCACCCGAGCGGGAGGATCTCCGGGATCGAGTCGTACGAGATCGCTCGGAGCCTCGTGACTCGGTCCCGAACTTTCCGCGATCGCTTCGCAGGCGTGCTCGAAGGCTTCCCGGAGCTCCCCGAGGCGCGAGAGCTTCACCTCGACGCCCGCTGCCGCTTGATGACCCCCAAAGCGTTCGAGCGCGGGACCGACGCGGCTGAGCGCGTCGTGGAGGCGCGAGCCTTTGGGACCTCGAACCGATCCGCGTCCATGGCCGTCACTGAACCCAACGACGATGACCGGGCGTTCGTAGCGCGAGGCAAGACGCCCAGCGACGATCCCCACGATGCCGTGGTTCCAACCTTCTTTGCCGATCACGATTGCGGAACGCTCCCCCCAGCCGTCGCTTTCGATCTCGCTGACGGCTTCGGCGATCATTCGCTCCTGGATTTGTCGGCGTTCGCTGCTCTTCTGCTCGATTTCCGCCGCTAGCCCCCGGGCCGTTTCGTCCGTTCGAGAGAGTAAAAGCTGGAGTGCGAGATCCGGCGACCCGAGTCGTCCGGGTGCATTGATGCGCGGCGCGATGCGAAAGGCGATGTCCTCTCCACTGATGTTTCGGAGACGATCGAAGCTCGCGAGCTCGAGCAACGCACGCACGCCCGGTCGGCGACCTTCACTGAGAACGCGAAGGCCAGCGCGCACCAACGCTCGATTGTCGCCATCGAGAGGTGCGACGTCGGCGATGGTGCCGATTGCGACGAGGTCGAGCCACTCTCGAAGATCGAGCTGTTTGCCGAGAAGGGCTCGAACCGCGGCTCCGAGGGAGAGCGCCAACCCGCACGAGGCGAGCCCCTTGTAGGGAAATCCGCATTCCGGGCGATGCGGATTCAGAAACGCCAGGGCCGGAAGCGGCTCGCTCGGCACCAAGTGGTGATCGATGACGATCACGTCGAGACCGTGGCTGACGACGTCCGCCAGCGTCGCGTGATCGGAAGAGCCGCAGTCGCAGGTCAAGAGAAGCGATGCGCCGCTGTCTTTGATGCGAGCGACGGCTGCGGGGGAGACGCCATAGCCACCATCGAAGCGGCTCGCCAAGAGCGGGCGCACGCTTCCGCCCAAGGCCTCCAAGATCCCGGTGACGATCGCCGCGCTCGTAATGCCATCGCAGTCGTAGTCACCGAACACGCAAATCGTTTCATGCCGCTCAATCGCTCGTGCGATGCGCCGTGCGGCGGCATCCCGATCCGCCATCTGGTCGGGCGGGGTGAGATGGGCGAGCTTCGGATCGAGGAAGCGTTCGATCATCGCCGTTTCGACGATGCCCCGCCGGGACAAGACCTCCGCGACCGTGACCGTCAGGCCATGGCTCGCTGCGAGGGCTCTCTCACTGGCTCCCGCCGCTTCCGGCAGGTCTTCCGCGACGGAGGCGGAAGCGAGGAGGCCGGAAGAAATCATGATGCCTGCGGCGTATGGAACACATGAAGCGGGACGCGTCAACTTAGGTCTGACAAAGATCGTCCGACCCAAACGCTCTGACAGGCTTGTCATGGAGCGGAGGCCGAGTGCGAAACGCCACGCGCAGGATCTCCACAGACTCCGAGCAGGATGTACAGATGGCGCGCAGCTTGCATTCGTCCTGGCGCGATGGGCTGGGACATTCGCGACGTGGCGTATCGGCGGAGCACTTGGCTCGGTTGCGCCTTGATTCTCGTCATTGCGGCGCTGCCACAATGTGCCGCCGGTGGCGCGAGCGACGAGAGTGGATCGGCTTCTGGCGGTGGGTCGGCCTTCGATGGAGGGCTGGGCGGTACGTCGAGCGGGGGGAGCGGCAACACCGGCGGCCTTCCGCCAGAGCAAGAGATCGAGAGCTCGTTTCGCTCGCCGGTCGCGACCGGCAAGTACGTGTGGGCAACGAATCCCGAGAGCGGTCGCGTCGCTCTGGTCGACGCCGTTTCGCTCGAAGTCAGGACGGTCGAAGCGGGGAACGCGCCCACCTATCTCGCCGCCATCCCCAGCGCAACGGATCCGAACGCCGCTCAGGCCATCGTGCTGAACGTAAAGAGTCACGACGCCACCGTCATGTCGGCCGATTCGGCGGGAAAGGTGACGACGAAGAGCGCCGATGTGCACGACGACGCCAACACCTGGGCGCTCGGCAAAGCCGGGCACTGGGCCATCGCGTGGACGGACGCCGAGAAGGTCGTCAATGCGGATCCGACCCAGGGGTTTCAGGACCTCACGGTGATCGATCTGTCTGCCGCGGATCCCGTGGCGACACGCCTCAGCGTTGGCTACCGACCCACACGAGTCTTCGTCTCGAGCGATGAGAAGCGGGCGTTCGCGGTGACCGAGCCGGGCATCACCGTGATCGAGCTCGACGCTGGGCTCGGCCCCTACGTCAGCCAAGACATTCCCGTGACCGATGACCCACTGGAAAACCCCGCGTCCCGCGACGTGAACGTCACGCCGGACGGCGCCTATGCGCTGGTGCGGCGAGATGGGAGCCCGGACGTGGGAATCGTTTCACTTACGAGCGGCGCGCGGGTCACGGTCACGCTCTCGGGACCGGTCACGGATCTCGATCTGACCGACGACGGCGCGCGCGCCATCGCGGTCGTGCGCGCGCCGGGTGCATTCGGACAGACGGACGGTGGGGCCGGATCGGCAGGAGCGGCGGGATCGGGGGCAGCAGGGGCAGCAGGAGCGGGGGGCGCGGCGGGGGCAGCGGGGGGGACCGGAGCGGCGGGGGCGGCGGGAACGACGGGCATCGATGCCGGTCCCCCGCCGAGCTCCGAGGTGGCGCTGTTGCCGATACCCGGAATTTTCACGGCGCCCGGCGTGTACGACAGCGTCACGATCGATGGGGAGGTCGTGGGCAGCGTCAGCGTTTCCGAGAACGGCGGCGTGGCACTCCTCTACACGAACGCGTTTGCGAACGACCACCTGACGATGCTGACGACCGCGGCAGGTCCGGAGTATCTGTCGAAGCGCACCGTCGCACTCAAGGCTCCGGTGTCCGCGGTGTTTCCGACGCCCGACGGAGCGCACGCCATCGCCTTGCTCACGCCCGCCGCGGGAAGCACGAAAGCCGGTGCGTTCAGCATCGTGCCGGTGAGCGCCGTCTTGCCGCCGAAGATCCAGGGAACCGACGCTCCGCCGATGAGCGTCGCGATCGAGCCTGGCAAGACCAGTCGTGCCATCGTCACCGTGCGTGACGACACGAAGAAGCTCTACGGCATGTACGTCATTCGTTTGCCGCAGCTCCAGGTCGATGTCCACACGCTGGCCAGCCCGCCGCTGGCGAGCGGGATGATACCGGCCGCCAGCGCGGGGTTCGTGGCTCAGGAGCACCCCGAAGGACGCATCACGTTCGTCGCGCTCGGCGACGGCAAAGTGCGCACGCTGACGGGCTTCGAGCTCGCCGCCAAGGTCGTCGACGGGAGCGGAAAATGAGAGGGCTCCTTGTCGGCTTCGGACTGTGCCTCGCCGTGGGGCTCCTGCATTGCGGAAGCTCCGACTCCGGGGGGGCAGGTGCGCCGGGCGGCTTTTCCGGATCGGGCGCGAACGATGCGAGCGTTGGTTTCGGTGGAACGGGTGGCTCGATCGCCGACGGCGGAGTGTTCCCGGACGCCGCGCCGCCCCCCGAAAAGGAGATCGAAAGCTCGTATCGCACGCCGGTCGCGACCGGGAAGTACGTGTGGAGCGCGAACCCGACGAGCGGTCGCGTCGCACTCGTCGACGCATTCAGCTTGGACGTGAAGATCGAGGAAGCTGGCTTCGGGCCGACCTACCTCGCAGCCATTCCCGATCCGAAAGAATCCCGACTCGAATGTCGCGATCGTTCTGAACGTGCTGTCCCACGACGCGACGCTCTTCCGCGTGGCTTCGGATGGAAGCATCGCCCAAAAGACCCTTGGCACGCACGTCGGAGCCAATGCCTGGGCAGTGAGCCCTGGTGGGCATTGGGCCATTGCCTGGACCGATGCCACGGAGTTCACCGATCCGGATCCCACCGATGGTTTTCAGGACATCACGGTCATCGATCTCTCGCCCGGCAAAGAGAGCTCCACCATCCTCACCGTCGGCTATCGTCCGACGCGTCTCGCTTTCAACGGGACCGAAACCCGCGCATTCGCGGTGACCGAGCCCGGTGTCTCGGTCGTGAGTCTCGACGGGGTCGAGCCCGAAGTGACCTCCCTCATCGAAGTGAGTGACGATCCCCTCGAAAGCCCAGCGTCGAGGGACGTCACCATCACGCCCGATGGAGCGTTTGCGGTCGTGCGACGAGACGGCAAGAACGCCGTGTCACTGGTGGCCCTCGATACGGGGGCTACGACGGACATCGTGCTGAGCGGCGAGGTGACGGACGTCGATTTGACGGACGACGGGTCTCGAGCCGTCGCGGTAGTCCGGGAAAAGAATCAGGTTTTTCTGCTGCCGATCCCGGGCGCGGCGACGGATCCGACGGGCATCGACAACGTCGTCATCGACGGCGAGCTCTTCGGGAGCGTGGCGCTGAGCGCGGACGGCAGCGTCGCGCTCCTCTACACGAACGCGGTCTCCAACGACCATCTGACGATTCTGAACATTGCCCCCGGCACCGACTACCTCAGTCATCGCACGGTGGCACTCAAGGCTCCGGTCTCGGCCGTGTTCCCGGCAGCGGACGCCCAGCACGCCATCGTGCTTCAGGACACGCTTCCGGGCAGCACCAAGCAAGGGGCGTTCAGCGTCGTTCCGACCGCGGCCCTGATCTCGCCGAAGATCACAGGTACCGACGCCAAACCCACGGCGGTCGCGATCCAGCCGCCGCCCGAGAGCGCCCGGGCCCTGGTCACGATTCGCGATGACGCGACCAAAACGTACGGCGTGTATTTGGTGAGGCTGCCCAATCTGCAAGTGGATCTGGTCAAGCTCGCCAGCCCTCCCCTCGCGACCGGAATCGTTCCGGCGGCCAACAAGGGTTACGTCGCCCAGCTACATCCAGAGGGGCGCATCACGTTCGTGGACTTCACGGACGGCAGCATTCGAACGCTCACGGGCTTCGAGCTCGGAGCCAAGGTGGTGGACTGAGATGAGAACGACTTTCTTCTCTTGCTTACTCGCTTTCAGCGTCGTGGCCTGCGGCGGGCGGCCGGATCATTGGGACAGCGAGGTGAAGCTGCCGCTGAAGAACGTGGGGCTTTCCGGATCGGTGGCGGTGATCGATCCATCGCTCAATCGCGCGCTCATGGTGACGGGCACGAGCGATCGGCAGCTTGGCTTCGAGCCCCTGAGGATTGGAAAGAACGTCGTGTCCGTGGATACTTCGCCGGACAAGGGGACGCTCTTCGTTCTGTCCAAGGGCGTACAACCCAGGCGCAATCCCGACGACGAGCGCCCGAGCCTCACGGTCATCGATGGCGGAACGGAGCCCAAGGTGTTTGCACGCTTCAGCTTGACTGATCCGCTGCAAGGCTTGGCCATCGATCCCCAAGGGGAGTGGGTCGTCGTGTACGACGCCGGTGGAATCGTCGTGAACCCGAACGAGCTCATCTTCGTCAAGGTGGGCGAGCCCAAGAGCGAACCGGTGTCCAAGACCATTCGGAGCTTTGGCGGCCGCCCCCAGCGCCTGACCTTCACGACTGACCTCGCGGTTCCCAACGGCGCTCCCCGCCGCTTCGTGATTGTCGAGACCGAACAGGACGTGACCCTCGTCGATCTGTCGGATCTGGCCCGGGACGAGGTCACTCTCGCGCTACCCAAGACGCCCAGCAATGCTCCGGGCAAGCCCCTCGAAGTGGCGTACGACGACGGCGAGCCGGACGATCCCACGGATGCGCGCATCGCCATTCGTCTCGCGTCGGACTCGAACGTGATGTTGGTGGACTTGGATACTCCTTCAGCGACGGACGGTGACAAGCCGTTCAAGGCCACCGTGAACGTCGCGGACGTGGGTGGGATCCCCACTGCGATTGCGTTCGTGCAGACCGACGGAGGAAATCGACTCGCCGCCCTCACACCCAGCCAGCAAAGTGCCGCCCTCGTGGATCCCGCCACGGGCAGTGTGGAAGAAATCGTAGACTTTCCCAAACCTTACAGCCGGCTGACCCGGGTCACGGACGACGTGAGCGACAAGCCCGCGGCCAGCGACGTGGCTCTCCTGTGGAGCGACTCCGCTACCGGGATCGCGTTTTGGTCCCTCGGCAAGACGAGCGGCAAGCCGTTTCGCAGCGTCGACGATTACGAGATCGGGATTTCCGTCTCCAGCGTCAAGACCGTTCCCGGCTCGCTGCACGCTCACCTGAAGATCCTCGAGAGCACGAGTGCGACGGAGTTCTTCGTTCTCGATCTCGACAAGCGCCAGAGCTTCCCGATGCTGACGGAGGCCTCGGGGTTCGAGCTGACGGTTTCTCCGGATGGCGACCGAGCGTGGGCGCTTCGTACCGGGACCACCGAGCTCGCGAGCATCGATCTTTCCAACTTGCATCCAACATCCATCGAGCTCGAGCGGGATGTCCTGAAGGTATGGGACATCGAGCGTCGCGATGGGGGTCGCGCGGCCATCGCGCTTCACGCCAGCGAGCGCGACGGGCACGCCGCCCTCGGAGCCACCGTGCTCGATGCGCTCGATCCGGACACGGCGAAGTCCCGATTCTACGATGGCTTGATCTACGGAGGGCTGGTGCCATGAGGCGCATCGCAACTAGTCGAAGAGTCGGACTCGGCGTGCTCGTTTCTCTGCTCGTGGTGGGCTCCCAAGGCTTCGCCCAGGAGGAGGCCCCCGAGGAAACGCCGCCGCCGGCGCCAACTCCGTCTGCTCCCGCCCCCACTCCTCGGCCGTCGGCATCCGCCCCGGCTCCGAGCGCGTCGCCCTATGGCGCCCCGTATTGGTACCGGCCAACCACGCCGCCCGCCGCAAAAGCCGAACCGGTCGAGGACACGGCCGCGGAGGAGCCTCCGCTGCCTCCCGCTTCCCCTCCGGGGTGGTTTGGCAGCATCGGCGTGCGCACGGAATACGTGACCGACACCGGATTCGATCCGTTTGCCGAAAACGATGCGTTGATCCAGGGCAGCATCGGCCTGTCGCGGCGCGTGTGGATGCAAGGCCCGCTTTCGGTCGCTGGTGCCCTCCAGTTCGAATTCGGGTCGCGCAAAGCGACGGCTCGTGGCGAGCCGACCCAGCTCGACAACTGGCGGCTGACCGCCGGGCCCGAGGTTCGATACAATATCGTTCCGATGCTCTTCGCGTATGTGCGTCCATCGGCAGGCGTGTCGAGGACCGTCGCGTCTCTCGACGACGCCACCGCGCAAACCACACTGTACGCGCGGAGCTTGGACCTCGAGCTCGACGGCGCGGCAGGTCTCGCCTTCGCGTTCTGGGATCTCCGGAACCGCTCGGGAGATCTTCGTTTCTGGTTGGTCGGTGAGGGCGGCTACGGCTGGTCGAGCTCGAGCGATCTCGCGCTCTCCCCGGATGAGGGATCTGGCGCACCGGAGCGGACGGAACCGCTCGATCTGGGCAAGCTCGCTCTCCGCGGACCGTATTTCAAAGTCGCGATTGCCGCCTCGTTTTGATGACAGCGCACGGCCGACGGGCCGACCCCGGGACGAGTGACGTTGCAGTTGCGCGTTCGTAGATGCGGGCTACGGTCCGGCGGGTCGAACATGCGAAGAGCTAGTTTTCTGCTTCACGGGGTCGGGATCACGCTTTTGTTCGTCGCGTGCGCGAAGTCGCAATCGAATCTTCCCATCACCGAGGCCGGACCGGGCGCTGCGGGAGGTGGGGGTGTTGCCGGAACCTCCGGCACGGCGGGTGCTGCGGGATCGAGCGGCACGGCAGGCGCTGCTGGCGCACTCGTCGACGCTTCGGACGATCAGAGCGCGGATGGATCCGACGGCGCGCCCGGCGACGTGCAGGTGTTCCCCGACGGACCGGACGCCGTCGTGACCGAGCCCGGCCTGAATGCGTTTTATCCGTTCGAGGAATCGGCGGGACCGGTGTTCGACATTTCCGGCAACTCCAATCACGGGACAGAGGAAGGCACTGGCGTCAGTCGGGGCTTCGCCGGTCTGTTCGGAAACGGCGTTGCCTTCAGTGGCGGCGACGGGCGGATTCGCGTTCCGAGCTCACCCAGCTTGGATTTCACCTCGAGCGCCAGCATCGAGCTTTGGATCAAGCTCACCAGCGTGACCGCGGGCACCATCATCGGTCGCGGAACGGGTAGCAACGACAATCACGTTCGCGTGAAGACGGCTCAGGGCAACGTCAGCGTTTCCTTCGGTCGTGCGGGCCAGGGTCCCGTGAACGTCATCACCCCCGCAAACGCCTTGACGACTCAGGTTTGGACTCACCTGGCGGTCGTGAACGACGGCGCACAGATACGGATCTACGTGAACGGCAACGTTTCCACGATGGGAACCGGTGGAATGCTCGGACCCATCACGTCGGATCTCTACATCGGCCGGGGACAGCCCACGACCGATTCCGCGATGATCGGCACGTTGGACGAAGTGCGCTGGTACGACGTGGTCAGGACCGACCAGGAGATCTGCACGGATGCAGGCGGGACGCTGTCCACGGTCGACGGCGCGTCGATCTGCAACTGAGCGGGCCGATCCATCACGTCGGAATCGAGCGTCAGCGTGGTTTCGCAATGCGTTTTTCGATCTTGGCCGCGGCCTCCTCGAGCGCTTTGTCCTGGCGCAGGCACGGGAAGCAATCGCTGCGTCCGCGCCGGCCGCAGCCCTTTCGGTATTTCAGGATCTTGAGGTAGGCGAGCGCACGCTCGTCTCCGACCTCGCCGGCGCGGGCCATGAGCTTGTGCCGGTCGGTACAAGATCGCGCGTAGCGAAGCTGTGCGGCGACCTTGACGCTTGGTGACGCGACCTTCAGGAAATCCGGGGAGAGGACGACCCACTTCTGGGCGCGGGAGCGGAGGGAAGCCGAAGCCTTTTGGTCGATCGAAAGATCATAAAGGATGGCTGCGCCGGCTTTGCCCATGGGGCCTTCGAGCAGCGGAAACGCGGCCTCCGAGCTCTTGCGGTCTCGCACGGCGGCCACGAGGATGCCGTGAGATTCGGGTGCGCTGCCGAGAGTCGGGTCGATCGCGAGTGCTTTGCCGAGATAGCTGACCGCATCGCCGAGCTCGTTGCGGGCGGCGTGGCTGGCGGCGAGCGCGAACAGGACCTGAGGATGCTTCGGATGCTGCTCGGCGAGCTTCTGCAGAGTTGCGTGGCCTTGCACCTTTGCCTTGTCGAGCTCTTTCAGTACGGGATCAGGAGTGGGAGCCTGCGCCGATGGTCCAGTACTGGGAGCGGCGCTCAGGGCCGCCTTCGGGTGGCCGCGCAGGGAGGCGACCGTGGCGAGTCCGATGAACATCGCGCCCCACACGATCACGAACAGGACGGCGAAGATCACGAGCGCCGGAACCTTCCGCAAGAGGTGGCGGATCCGTTCCGGAAGTCGGGGACGATTGTCGTCGATGAAGTCACCGACGACGTTGAGCGTGCGCTTGGTGAGGGTCACGGTTCGCTGCCAGGGGGCTTCCGTCGGGGACAGGGGGGAGGAAGCTTGCAGAGTGCGCTCGGCGAGCTTCCGGGTTTGACTCTCGTCGAGCACCAGCAAGGTGCCACCCGGCCCTCCGGTTTCGGGCGCTGCGGGAGTCACGAACGGGTTGGGCGGTGGCGCGTAGACCTCGTCCGCAGTACCGAGAAACGCAGTGGCCGATCCATCCGGAATCGTGAAGACGCGGCCTTCGCCTCCGGGCGTTGGCAGAAGAAGCTCGTCGCAAGCTTGCACGGTTTCGTCCGCCGTTTGATAACGGGCTTCGACGTCCTTCGCCAAGAGCTTGTGAACGAACTGTTCCACTTGGTGAGGGATGGAGAGCCCGGGTGCACGCTCCGAAAACGGCGGTACCGGTTTTGCGAGTTGTTGTCCGAGTAGACCCTGCTCGCTATTGGAGCTGAACGGGCGCACGCCGCCCATCATCTCGTACGCGATCACTCCCAGGGCGTAGAGGTCGGCGCGCCCGTCCACCGTCTGTCCGATTGCCTGCTCTGGCGCCATGTATTCGGGTGTGCCGAACACGGTTCCTGATTTCGTCAGCGGACCGGTGGCAACGGGACCGGGCGGGAGCTTGGAAGGTCGACCCGTCGGGAGCTTCGCGATGCCAAAGTCAAGCACCTTGACGAAGTCCTCGTCGCTGCCACGGGTGACGAGCATCACGTTTTCGGGCTTCAAGTCCCGATGCACGATGCCGAGGGCGTGCGCCGCCCCGAGCGCCGACGCGATTCTGTCGCACGATGTGCAGAGCCCGAGGAACGGGCATCGGACCAATTGCAATTTCGTCGCGCAGGTTCTTTCCGAGCACGAGCTCCAGGACGAGAAACAGCGAACCATCGGCGAGCTTTCCGAAGTCGGTGGCCTTGGCGATGTTCAGGTGCTCGATATGCGCGCTTGCCATGGCCTCGCGCTCGAAGCGCGCGACGACCTCCGGCATGCTGCATAGCTCCCGATGGAGCACCTTGACCGCGAGGCGCTTCTTCATGAGCACGTGCTCGGCGGCGTAGACCTTGCCCATTCCGCCTTCGCCCAGCAGTTCGTCGAGGCGGTAGCGATCGGCGAGCACGGTGCCAATCAGCTCGTCCGTCGTTTCGGGCTCGCTCATGCGTAGCGGCAGTCTACCGCGTTCAGCGGTCCGGTGACGATCGACAGCTCTTGCGATCGCGCGAGCATCAGCGCGCTGCTTTGCGTGAGCGTCGTGGACCTCGGGTGCTCGCGGCCGGCCATCGAGGCGGCGCCGTGGCCCCCGGCGCTCCCCGAAACGGTCGCCACGAAGTGGCTGTGCTCGGGTCTCACAGGAAGGGCGGAGGGGCGGAAGAAACCACGAATTCGAAAAGAAATTCTCGAGCCGCCTGTCAGGTCCACGTGGACTTCATCGGGCTTGATGTCCGGTGGCATCAAAAGCAACCGCCAAGGCGCCAAGAGCGCCAAGGGAGGAAAGAAGAGATTGAACCGCCAAGGCGCCAAGAGCGCCAAGGGAGGAAAGAAGAGATTGAACCGCCAAGGCGCCAAGAGCGCCAAGGTAGGAAAGAAGAGATTCATGAAAGGGACATGCTTTGCGCGGGCGTCGATCCTTCGCACAGCTCTTTTCGCTTCCAAGATCCGCAACCGGCCTCGATAGGGAGGGGCAGGGAATCGGCTGACAGCAACCTTCGAACCTTGGCGGCCTTGGCGCCTTGGCGGTTCAATCTCCTGCGTTCAGACCCGCGCACGCACCTCTGGATGAGTTGGTAGGCGGGGCGTCCCCATCTCCGAACTTGGCGGCCTTGGCGCCTTGGCGGTTCGATCTCCTGCGGTTCGATCTCCTGCGGTTCGATCTCCTTCGTTCAGCTCGCAGCTCGCCACAGAGATCTGACCAATCATCAGCCCTTCCGTTCATGTGCCCTGGGCGAAGATTCTGTCCAACCCACGGCGGCGGGCTGTCGGGCTCGGTGGTTCGCTGTCGATGATCGAGGCGCTGCGAGTTGGCGGCGGCGTTACTCGATCAGCAAGCAAAGCTGCGAACCGAAACACGCTGAGACGAACAGCGTTGCCCTCACCGTTCCAGCTCTACCCGTTTTCGTTCGATCCATCGCCTTTGGGCCGAATGATTTCGGTGCGCGTGGGCGCGGGCATTTGCGGGGTGGGTTCTTGGGGCGGTCGCGGGGCATACCCCGGCTGTTGCGGATTGGGCGCTGGGTACTCAGCCGGGGGTGCCGGGTACTGCGCTGGGGGTGCCGGGTACTGCGGCTCGGGCAGACCCGGCTGAACCGGTGCTGTCTGGAGCGGAGCGTTCGCGTCGAATGCTGCGGCCGGCACTGCGGGAGGACCCACGCGCACGTTCGCGTTGGGATCGTGCGGCTCCGCGGGGGCCGCCGCGGCAGCCGGGAGTTGCCGGCGCACGAGGGGAAAGCCCGCGGCGAACGTGAGGATGGTGGTGAGCACGCAGGCGAAGACCACTGGCGGCAAACCGTCCGTTCCGGGAATGCCAGCGGCTGCGGGAAGCGTCGCCAGAACACCGGCGGCCATCCCGCGCGGGAGCGAGACGAGCACGAGCTTCTTCTGAACGGGCGTGAAGCTGCTAGCGAGCGTGGCGGCGTACACACCGGGAATGCGCGCGCCGAACAGGATGGCGCCAATCAGCACACCGAGGATCATCAGCGACCAAGGCGGTCCGAGCATGGCGCCAATGAACGTGAAGAAGAACGACTTGATGATGAAAGCCATCTGGCTGTGAAAGCCTCGTACGTCGCTGCCCAGATCGAGGCCGGCGACGAAGCCCACCTTCTCACTGATGATGGGCGCATTGCCCACGAACACGGCAAAGGTGAGGATCCCCAGAGCAGCGCTGCCGCCGGCGCGATCGATGAGCACGTACAGGCCGAGCAGTGCAGCGAGGGTCACGGGGTAGGCGTGCTCGCTGCCGCGCAAGATCCTCAGCAAGAAGAGCCAGAGGGCGCCGGAAGCAGCGCCGATGCCCAGGCCGATGCCGAACGAGCGGGAGAGGATCAACAACGGTGAGCCGCCCGCTGTGGCATCCGGGTTCAAGATGTCGATCATCGCGCTGGCGCCAACCACGCAGAACGAGTCAGTGAACGCGGACTCGAGCCCAACCAGATTGGCGACGGGGGCGTCGACCTTTGCCTGAGCCATCGCGGGCATGATGATGATCGAGCTCGAGCCGCCCACGATGGCTCCGAGCAGAATGCCGTGCTTGAAAGTCCATTCCGGCGGGAACCAGCCGACGAGCTTCGCTCCCATGCTGACCACAGCCACCACTCCTGTCGCCGTGAGAAAGGTGAGCAGCGCCAAGAGCCCCGAACGGGGCGCGGCTTGAGACACATCGCGGAGGTTCAGCCGGCTTCCGCCCTCGAACAGCACCACGACCAGAGTGATGGCAGCAAAATACGGGGCGATGGCGCCGAGAGCAGGACGAGTGACGACGCCCGAGATCGGGCCGAGCACGATTCCGGCTGCGATCAACCACACAACGTCCGGTATCTGCGTTCGGCGAAATATGATCTCGCCGAAGGCACCGATCAGGAAGATCGCTGCGACGCTCATCAAGAAGAGTGAAACCGGATTCATCGGGAGAAAGACTATACACCGGCCCCGGCACGCGCCCGATCAGAGGACGTTCGGACCAGGGCGGGGGCCGTCTGGCGTGTGGAAGGTGGTTTCGAGGACATTGGTGTTGGGCACGTAGCGCTGTGTCCCGGACTCGCCGGTGGCCGGCTCCACGGAAAAGCTGCCACCTCGCTCTTCGTCGAGAAGGCTCGCGAACACGGGCTCCGAATCGAACCGGGGCAAACAGCACCCACACCACGCGACCTTGTCGCGATACGAGCGCCGAGTATTGGCAGTTCCCGATGAGACCCAGGTCTTCGAGCTTCACCGCACCAGGTTAGCGAGTTTCCGACAACGTTGGAGCTCAAACGGTACCCGTGGGTTGCACGACGCGTCCGCTCGTCGCATAGTGCCCGCCAACGCCATTCCAGGGGAAGAATGAGTCGGTTACTCATCGCATCCAATCGGCTTCCGTTCACCATCGAACAGGAAGCTGGCGCTAAGAAAATCGTGCCCAGCGCAGGGGGGTTGGTCGCTGCGTTGCGCACACCCCACGAGCGGGGCGGGCTCTGGATTGGTTGGCCCGGTGACCTATCGCGAATGGAGAATGCCGAAGCTTGGGCGGCCGCGGCCTGTCGCGAGCGGCGCATGGTGCCGGTGTTTCTCACTGCGTCCGAGGTTGCACAGTACTACGACGGATTTTCCAACGGCGTCCTCTGGCCGCTCTTCCACTACTTGCTCGACAAGGTGAAGCTCGAAGCGGAAAACGGCTGGTCCGCCTACCGGCGCGTCAATCAGCGCTTCGCTGAAACGATCGCTTCCGAGTATCAAGACGGCGACCTGGTCTGGATCCACGATTACCAGCTGGCGCTGGTTCCCGGCATGCTCCGCCAGATTTTGCCTCGGGCGCGGATCGGCTTCTTTCTCCACATCCCTTGGCCCGCGACGGACGTGTTTCGAATCTTGCCCTGGCGAGACGAGCTCTTGCGCGGGATCCTGGGCGCGGATCTGGTGGGATTTCATACCGCCTCGTATCGTCACAACTTCAGCTTTTCCGCAGCTCGTGTTCTGGGGGTGGAGCTCGGCATCGACGAGATCTCGTACGAGGACCGCAGCGTACAGCTCGGCGTCTTCCCCATCGGCGTGGATTCGGAGCGCTTCGAACGCTTGGCGCGGGATCCAGAACGTCGTAGCCAGAGCAGAGCGCGTGCGAGACGAGGCGCGGGGCAAGAAGATCCTGCTCGGCGTCGATCGACTCGACTACACGAAGGGCGTTCCCCGGCGACTTCTTGCGTTCGATCGATTTCTCGAGCGAAATCCGAAATGGCGCGATCGCGTCCATTTCATCCAACTCGCGGTCCCGACGCGGGAGCGAGTCGATGCGTATTCCAGCTTGCGGAGTCGCACCAACGAGCTGGTCGGTCGCATCAACTCGCAGCGGGGGTCGCCGCTCGGGAGCCCTCTTCACTTCCTGTATCGGTCGGTACCCGAGACCGAGCTCGTTGCTCTGTATCTTGCTGCGGACGTGATGCTGGTCACGCCGCTCCGGGATGGGATGAATCTCGTCGCAAAGGAATACGTGATGTCCCGCGTGGACGAGCGGGGCGTGCTGCTCCTGAGCGAGTTCGCCGGCGCGGCCGATGAGCTCATGGAAGCGGTCATCGTCAACGCATACGATGTGGGCGCGATTGCCCAGGGAATTCGCCGATCGCTCGAGCTCCCCGAGGCGGAGCAAGCGGTTCGAATGCGGGCCATGCGGAGCCACGTGCGGACCCACGATGCAAAATGGTGGGCAGACAGCTTCATCGCGGATTTGTCGAGTCAGCGCATGACCTCGTTCACCATGGAAGCGGATTCGGGCACTTTGCGGGAGCGCGTTGCCCACGGTGGCAAGAAGAAGGTCCTCTTGCTGGACTACGACGGCACACTGGTTCCGCTGATGCCGCTGCCCGAGCTAGCGGTGCCCGATCCACGATTGCTGTCGCTTTTGGTCCAGCTCGGGTCGATGCCGGGCGTCGAGGTCCACATCGTCAGCGGACGCACGCGGGATTCGCTGTCGGGATGGCTCGGCGAGCTGCCGGTCACGATTCATGCGGAGCACGGCTATTGGACGCGGCGAGATGGGGAGTGGGTTGCCGAACGCCCGCTCGATTCCAGCTGGCGCGAACCGGTGCTCGACACGATGCTGAGAAAGGTCGCTTCCACTCCTGGAAGCTTCGTCGAAGAGAAGACGACGGGCCTGGCGTTTCACTATCGCGCCTGCGATCCGAGTCTCGTGGCCGAAAAGGTGAACCAGCTGCGAGACGATCTCACTAGGCTCCAGACCGAGCACGAATTCGATCTGCTTCCCGGTTCGAAGATCCTCGAGGCCCGCATGCGGGGTGTCAGCAAGGCGCGAGTGGTGGAACGCGTCGCCAGCACGCTCAACCAGAGCGATCTGCTCCTGGTGGCAGGGGACGATCGGACGGACGAAGAAATGTTTGCCGCGGCCCCCTCCTGGGCGGTGACCGTTCACGTGGGACGGGCGAGGACTTGTGCGGAATTTCGGGTGGATGATCCGTGGGCCTTGCGCGAGCTCCTCGATCAGCTAACGATCGAGGACCTTCGCGAGGTAGACGCTCCCCGTCCATGAACCCAGGCGCCGACTCGGTCGTCGTTTCATCTCAGTCGGCTGCGTTGCGGCAGGTGGTCCGCGCGGTCGTGGGGCTGGCGCTCGTGGGTGTGGTCTGGCTCGCGCAGCACTTCGTCCCGACGATTTCGAGCGCGGACCTGATCCTCACCGTTGGCTTCTTGTTGCTGGTGGCCACGCTGGGCGGGAAGCTGTCCGAGGTCATCTTCCTTCCGCAGCTGACTGGATTCCTGCTCGTTGGGGTTGTCGTGGGTCCGCACGTGCTCAGGCTCGTGAACGAGTCGGCGGCATCGAACCTCTTGTTCGTCAACACGCTCGCTCTGTCGCTCATCGCGCTCGCTGGCGGAGCCGAGCTTCGGCTCGAGCAGCTCCGAGCGGGACTCAAGAGCCTCGCCTGGGCAACCGTGTTTCAAACGAGTGTTGGCGTGATCCTCAGCGGCGCCGCTTTCATTTTGCTTTCGCACTACCTGCCGTTCGCCGCGCGCTTCAGCCGTCACGCAATCGTCGGGCTCGGTCTGGTTTGGGGGGTATTTGCGGTGAGCCGGAGCCCGTCGGCAACGCTGGCCATTCTTTCTCAAACCCGCGCCGACGGTCCGATCGCCCGATTTTCGCTGGCCTTCATCATGTCGAGCGACATCGTCGTGGTCGTGCTTCTGACGACGGTGATGATGTTCGTCCAGCCCCTGATGGATCCAACGAGCAGCCTTTCCCTCGCCTCATTGGGCCATCTCGGGCACGAAGTGCTCAGCAGCGTTTCCCTCGGGACCACGCTGGGGCTCGTTCTTGCGCTGTATTTGCGCCTCGTCGGTCGCCAGCTGTTGCTGGTGCTCATCGCCATCGGCTTTGGGCTGACCGAAGGTCTCCGATACCTGCATTTCGATCCGCTGCTGACGTTCGTGGTGGCGGGCTTCGTTCTGCAGAATTGGTCGAAGCAGGGCCCGAAGCTGCTCCACGCGATCGAGGGTACGGGCACGGTCGTCTACGTCGTGTTCTTTGCGACTGCGGGCGTCGCGCTCGATTTGCCTTTGCTCAAGCAGCTCTGGCCGGTCGCGCTCGCGCTGTGTGTGGTGCGGGGACTCGGCTCCTGGCTCGCGCACATTACGTCGTCCCGCGTCGCCCGCGACGATCTAGCAGTGCGGCGCTGGGGGTGGACGAGCTTGTTTTCCCAGGCAGGTCTCACCCTCGGGCTGGCGAGCCTGGTGGAGAACGCGTTCCCCGAGCTGCGTGGTGAGTTTCGCTCGCTGGTGATTGCCACCGTGGCGATCAACCAGATCTTCGGCCCGGTGTTGTTCAAGATCGCTCTCGACCGATCGGGCGAGAGCGGGACAGCGATCGCACCGAGTGGCGCTTGAGGAGCTCAAGCTGCTTTTTGGGTTTCGGCTTGCTGCCCGAGCTTGCGCCGAGCGACTTCTCGATTGTAGGCGCGAAGGAGCTCCCCGTAGGTCAAAAGCCCGATCACTTTCTCCGTTTCGTTGTCATCGATGATGAGTAGCTCGGGGTGACGGGAGCCGGCGAAGCGCTCGAGGGCCATGGCGAGGGTGTCGCTCTGTTTGAGCGATACCAGCGGCATCACGCAATCCGCCGCGATGGCGAGCTTGCCCAAAGATTGCTCGAACAAGAAGCCGCGGAGCGAATCGAGGGTGACGACGCCGAGCAACCGCCCATCGGCTTCTCGCACGGGAAACACGGACTGATTGGCCTCCGCGAGATGGCGCAACAGCTCGTCCAGGGGCGTGGAGGCCTCCACGGTTACGACAGAGCGCTTCTTGTCCAGGATGTCGGCGACCTTCACGTGCTGGAGGACATCGAGCACGTATTCTGCACCGTGGGCGGGTGAATCTCGACGCGTCGGAACCTGCTTTTCGTAAAGCGTCCAGCGGCGCAGCATCAACAACACGACGACTTCCGCCAGCATGATCGGAACGAGCAGGTCGTAGCTACCGGTCATCTCGCTTGCCATGACCAGCGACGACACCGGAACGTGGGCCACGCCGCCGAAGAAGCAGGCCATCCCAACGATGGCGAAGGCTCCTGGCTGAGGAACCAGTTCCGGCATCAGCGCGTGAAAGGCGAGACCAAATGCTCCGCCCAGCATGCCGCCGATCACGATGGACGGACCGAAGACTCCGCCGGAGCCTCCCGAAGAAATGCTCAACGAGGTGGTCAGGACTTTGAGCAATGCGATCCCGAGGAGGAACGCAGCCCCCGTCCAGCCGACACTCTGGGCAACATGCTTCGAGGGTAGAATCACCTCCTGCAGCCACCCGTAGCCCGCACCCAGCGCTTGGGGCACGAACAGCGCCATGAGCCCGATCGCCAGCCCTCCGATCATGGGCTTGAAGGGTTTCGGGATCTTCAGCGGAGCGAAAACGCGCCGATGCATCCCGTAAAACACCTTGATGTACAGCCAGCCGACGAGCGCGGCGCCCATCGCCATCACGAGATAAAGCGGCAATTGTCGCGGATCGAACGAGTAGTGGGGAAGCGTCGCGAAGATCGCACCCTCGCCGAACAGCATCGTGAACACGGAATACGCGACGACCGATGAAAGCACCGCCGGTACCAGCGCCTCGACTTCGAAGTCGTCGGTGTAGAGCACCTCCACGACGAACAGTGCACCGCCGAGCGGGCTACGGAAGATGGCACCGATCCCTCCGGCTGCTCCCGCGAGCAATAGCAAGCGACGCTCTTGAGGGCTGAGCTTCAGCGCCTTCGCCAAAGCGGAGCCGAAGCCCGCTCCAATCTGTGCGATGGGCCCCTCTCGTCCGGCGCTACCTCCGGTTCCGATCAGGATCACGGACGCCAGCGCCTTGATCACGGGCACGCGACCTCGGATCTTGCCCTGCTGCCGATGAAACGCGTCGATCAGCGCGTCGGTTCCGTGCCCCTCGGCTTCCGGACAGAACTTCCACACCAAGACCCCGGAGAGGAGTCCTCCCAGCGCAGGCGCCACCGCCAAGACCCAGGTGTGCGTTGGTCCCGGGTGAATGCCGCCGAACAGCGAATGCTCGCCCGAAGGTTCGAGCATCGGCAAGTGCGCGACGACCGTGAAGAGCGTGTGACGGAGCCAATCCATCGCAACGAAGAAGGCCGCTGCACCGAGCCCCGCGATGACTCCGACCAAGAGCCCGAGCCCCACCCAGCGGGACACGGCCCGAAACTCGAAAACACGGACGAAGGCCGTGAGATCGTCGAGTCTTGGGAGGCGTGTCACACGCATCGCGCGGGACTTTGGAGCCAGGGAGAGCGCAGTGCAAGCGCTCCGATGATTGTGGCTCAAACTAGCTTGGACGGGCTCTCAGCGCTCACGGAACCTCGACGGCGGGTCGGGTTCGCGAGCTTTGGGTCCGTGTTCGTGTCCCACGATCCGGAGACCGTGGTTTGAACACACTCGTTTGCCCGAGCGTCCGGACGGGGCCGAGACTTGTCTGGAACCGGCGCGTCATCGCGGGACTCTTTGGGCGAATTTCTGCCATTTTTGCCCATGGCATGCCCCGTGCTCAGTCCCATCGAATGCGAGCTTTCATTCTTGGGTTGGCCGCCGCGTCCCTCCTGACCAACGTCACGGGCTGTAGCGCCACGGACAATGCAACGAGCAAAACGAACGGCTCCGGCGGAGGAGGCGGGCTCGGGAAAGGAGGGAGTGGTTCCGGAGCGGGCGGAAGTGGTTCCGGCATCAACGTCGGCAACGGCGGCTCGGGCGGGGGGACGGTCGCGTGCGATGCGGGTGCGTTCGACTATCCGAACAACGGGATCGACGAAGACTGTAGCGGGGTGGCGGACGACGAGCCCCTCAATTGCGATGGTTCCGTGCCCGATATCGGATACGCCGATCCCATGGTTGCAGCCGGCGCGATCGGCCTCTGTCGCGCAGCGCAGGGTTCGAGCTGGGGCGTGGTCAGCGCGAAGTTCGTCAAGGCCGACGGTAGCGATGGGATGAACCCCGCTTCCCACGGTCTGCTTTCGGGATTTGGTCCGAACGTGCATCCTCGTGAGGGGCAGCGAATGCTCGCGCTGTCGAGCGGCACGGCCCGCCAGCCCGGCGAACCGGGATTCGCGTCTCCGGAAGGCGCCGACATGGGGACTAGCAGCGGCATGCCGGCGGGTTTCCCGGTGGCGTCGCCGTCCTGCCCGGGCGTGGCTCAGGTCCCCGGCGCCAACGATGCGGCGGCCCTCGAAGTCGTCGTGCGCGTACCGACGAACGCCAAGGGATTCAAGTTCGACTTCGATTTCTACACCTACGAATTCCCCGACTACATCTGCTCCGCGTTCAACGACTTCTTCGTAGCGGTGGTGAGCCCCGCGCCGAACGGCGCCCAACAAGGAAACGTTTCCTTCGACTCCCAAGGCAACCCGGTCAGCGTGAACAACGGTTTCCTCGAAGTGTGTCCGTCGCAGTCGGCTGGCGGAAAGACCTTCTCGTGTCCCCGGGGCACCGCCGAGCTCTCGGGCACGGGGTACGACGAGTACGCCGAAAGCGGGCCCCACGCGGCCACGGGTTGGCTCGTCACCGAAGCCCCCGTTGCGCCGGGAAGCGAGGTCACGATTCGTTTCGCGATCTGGGACGCGGGAGATCACATCCTCGACTCGCTGGTTCTCGTGGACAACTTCACCTGGATCGAGTGCGGAGATTTCGAAGCCGGGAACGGAGCCCGTGAAGTAGCTCCCGCGGCCTAGGGAGGCGGGCACTTGGCGACGGGAGTTCCCGTGCAATTGCCGAACCCGCATTGGAATCCGCAGGTGCAGCACTGCCCGGCTCCACAGGTGTCGAGGTAGCAGGGAGAATAGTCGACATCGCAGGTCGAAGCGGCGCCGCTCCATCCCGAGCTTCGACACGACGAGCGAGGGACCACCGCGCCCGTCGGCATCGACCGCGGACTCACGACCTTCGCGGTGCTCGCGGACGGCGAGGGCAACGAGCTCGAACGCATCGAGAGCCCGAGACCGCTCCGGCGCGACTTGCCGCGACTTCGCAAGAAGAGCCGCGCGCTCAGCCGAAAGAAGCTCGGCTCGCGCAATCGGCACCGAGCGCGACAGCGCCTGCAAAGACTCCATCAGCGCATCGGCAACGTACGCCGCGATTTCGTGCACAGAGAATCGAGTCGACTGGCCAAGACCCACGGCCACTTGGTGATCGAGGATCTGTGCACGGCGGGGCTGTTACGAAGCCGGCTGAGCCGCTCCATCGCCGACAGCGCCTGGGCGCAGTTTGCGAACATGCTGCGCTACAAGACGGCATGGTACGGAGCGGTTCTGACTCTGGCAGACCGCTTCTATCCGAGCACGCGACGCTGCAGCGCGTGCGGGGTGCTCGCGGAAAAGCTCGCGCTGTCGGAGAGAACGTTTCGCTGCAGCTGTCTGCGGTCACGAGGTGGACCGCGACGGAAATGCTGCCGCAAATCTCGCACTCTGGCCTCGACTCGTCGCCGCGAAGCACGCGGAGACGGTAAACGTCTGTGGAGAGACGAGCGCTGGCGAACAGGCTGGTCCTGGTCGTGAAACTCGACTCTATGAAGCAGAAAGAGCTTCGGCTCGACACCCGAGAAGGGTGGTGTTGGCAAAAACTGTCAACACGCTTTAGCCCCGAGATGCTTTCGTACGGTTCGCCGGGCTCACCGGGGTTGGTTCCGCGACGCTTTTGATTGCCGCATCGACCACCGCTACGAGTGCGAGCATGCCCCTCGACTTTCTCACCAACGCGCCCAGGGACTCGGCGATGGCAGCGACGGCTGCCTCCTCCGACGAGGTGAAGAACACGGACGACGCGACTCGGCCCTCATCCATCAGCAGTTCCGCCAGCTGGAGCCCGGAGCCATCCGGAAGCGTCACATCGAAGATTCCGCAATTGAACTTGGCGCTGGTCGCCAGTGTCGCGGCGACCGAGTCGCACACGGTTACCGCAAAACCCTTTCGACGAAGCCAGCGTTCGAGGGCTCTGGCAAGAGGTGGTTCGTCCTCGACGATCAACACCTTGGGGTGCGTTTGGATTGCCGCTATCTCTCGTCCCGACTTGGTCAGCACGCCCGACCGGGCCCTCGGAGCTGGTTCGCTCCGGCCGCGCAACCTGGCTGACAGCTCGCGTTCCCCGATCAGTTCCGCGATCCGCAGGGCTTCGAGGTTCAGGATTTGGGTCTCGACCGATCGCCCGTCGCGCTCCGAGATTCGCGCGAGCTGTTCCAGCATGTGTGCGCGGGCTGACGAGTCCGGCTCGGTGAGGTTCAACGCTTCGCTGAGCACGTGAGCGGCGTCCGAGAACCGATCGACCTCGCAAAGAAGCTCCCCGAGCTTTCGGCCAAAAACGAGCCACCCGCTCTTCGCCATGTCGTCTTGGTCTCTGAGCATGAGCGTACGGGCTGCCTCGATGCCACTTGGAGCACGGCGATGGCGGAATCCGGATCGCCGCGGTTGCGGCGAAGTCGGGCGCTCTCCTCGACCAGCAGAAACGCTTCGAAATCCGGGCGACCCCGCAATGCGTGGTACGTCTCGAGCTCGATGCCGAGTGCCCGCTCCGAGGCGGCCGCTGCGGCTTTCTCGTGGATGGCGGCGATTGCGCCTGCCGGCGCGAGGGCGAGGGTGGCTCTGCCAATGAGCTCGTGCACGAGAGCGACCCTGCCGCCGTGGACGTTGATCATCCCCAGCGCGCTCAGCGAAAGGAGGCTGGTGTTCACGTCCTCGGGTCGCTCCACCATCGCCGTCAAGGTGCTGATCGTGGAGGCGCCGCACACCGCTAGCGCCTGAAGCGTGCACAAAGCGTCCGGCGGGAGCACTCGGAGGCGCTGCTCCACCGCATCGCTCAGGGTGACCGGCGCCGACCAGGAGTCGTCTTCGAAGCTCAGAACGAGTTGTTCCACGTACATGGGCTCGATGTCGTCGTCATTGCGTTGGAGCAGGCCCTTCTGTTCTCCGAGCCTTGCCATCGCCAGCTCGCAGGGCCAGCCGCGGAGCTCCTGTCGAACCATCGTCCGAGCGAGCTTGTCGTCGAGCGAGGAGCCAGCGCTCATCACGAGGGAAAATCCAGGTATTGGCTCACCCGCGATCAAGTCGGCGAACGCGCGAAACGACGCACCGTCCAGTAATCGACGTCATCGAGCACCAGCACGAGGTTGCCATTGTCACTCGACTCGAGCGCCGTCTTGATCGCCCAGCGAAGAGCGACCACCGCGGCTCCACGACTTCCGCCCTGCCCGAAAATTGCCTCCAGTGCATCGGGCGACGCCTCGGTCTTCACGCCTTCGATGCCAGCGCGGACCTCGTCGTCCGTCGCCCAGCCCGAGAGCCGCTGGATCACTTCCCGGAGCCCGCCATAGCCAACTTCGTTCAGCGGAATGGGAGGCGCCAGAACCGAAGTAGTCGCGTTCCCGCTCTCCTCGAAGGCGCGTGCTGCTTGCTGCAGCAGCCACGAACGACCCACTCCCGGTCGACCCCAGACCAAGAACGGACGCTTCGTCGCCAGAAGCTGCTTGGCCCACGGTACGCGGCTTTTGAGAGCGCGCTCTGCCTCGCCACCCACCGCTTGGGCCACCAGAGTCTGTCGTTCACGGCGAGTTGCCCGGGTGATCGCCTGATGGATCTGCACCTCGGTGGGGGCGACAATTCCGGGGATGCGCGATGCGCGGCGAAGGGCGAGCTTGGCCGGGTCCGCGATCGCCATGGCCATGGAGAGCGCGTCCGGGAAATCAATCCCCGGGCTCGAATGCAAGACCGCGAAGGCAGGCGTGGGCAACGTTGTCCGGAATGCTCCGACCGGGCGCGGCCGTTCGCGGGTCGAGGTCCGGGCGCGTTGCTTGTTGGCGTACGACTTCGATCGACGAGGGTCCGGGAAACGGTTGGCGCCCCGTGAGCATTTCGTACAGCAGTACGCTCACTGCGAACAGGTCACCCGCCGCTCCCGGTTCTCCACCAAGAAGAGTCTCGGCCGCCATGTACTGGGGCGTACCAACGACCATGCCAGCTTGTGTCAGTCGGCGTCGGTCGCGCAGCCGCGCAATCCCGAAGTCGATGATCTTGACGTGGTATCCGCCGCGCCGCCGCGGCTCGAGCATGAGATTTCCGGGCTTGATGTCCCGATGGGCGATTCCGTGCTCATGGGCTTCGGCCAGGGCGCCGAGCGTCTGTTCCACCACATCCACCACATGCTCCACCTCGAGGTTGTCTTTGGCGGCGAGGATGTGCTGCAGATCCGGGCCTCGCAGATACTCCATCACGAGAAACGAGTGGCCGCCCTCGGCAGCCGAGGCTCGGCCAAAGTCGTACACGCTGACGATATTCGGATGATTCAGACGACTCGCGACCCGCGCTTCTTCGAGAAAGCGCACCCCAATCTCTTCGTCACTGACCAGGTGGGGATGGATGAACTTGATCGCCACGGGTCGGTCCAGCACTCGCTGGACGCCTCGATACACGCGCCCCATACCGCCTGCGTTGATGAGCTCCATCACTTGATAGCGCTCGGCGACCATTCGACCGATCAGCGGATCGCCGTCGGCGGCGGGCGCGATCTGTTCGGCGCCGCAGATCGAGCAGAACCGTTCGACATCTACGGGATTGCCGCACTGGAAGCAGGACGAGGCCATGCCAGAATGCGCATGGTGCGGCGGGTGACGGACTCGCGTCAACCGCGGTGGAAAGGCGGGCCCCGCAGCTCGGGGGGAGGCCGAGCTGCAAACCGAAGTTCTAGCTGCTTGCAGAGGTACGATTGCGCACCCGCGCCAGGCTCCACTTCAGCGCCGGAGGTGTAACCATCGTGGTCACGATCACCATCACCACGACGGCGGAGAAGGTCGCATCGTCCACGATTCGCTCACCGCCGAGCTTCAGCGAAAGCCCGATGTTGGCGAAGATGAGTCCCACTTCGCCACGCGGGATCATGCCGATGCCCACCGTGACGCGATCCACTTTGTGCCCAATGACGCCGAGGCCACAGATCTGCTTGCCCAAGATGGCGACCAGCGTCAGGGCAGCGGCTAGCGTGAGCACGCTGGTGTCCGCGAACGAAGCGAGATTCGTACGCATGCCCATCAGAACGAAGAAGATCGGCACCAGGAAGGAAGAAATCGGTTCGATCAAGTGCTCGAGGGTGTGCTCTCCGCGATCGGTGAAGTCGCTGTAGTGAACGTCTTCGAGAACCAAGCCTGCCGCGAACGCGCCCACGATCGGAGCAAGCCCGATGGCGTTTGCGAGCCAGGACATGGTGAAGCAAACGGCGAGGCCGAATGCCAAGAGCACCCCGCGTGCTCGAAGGTGCGACGCGAAGCTGAACAGGCGTGGCGACAGATACACACCCAACACCAGCGAGCCGACGAGGAACGCCAGCGCCTTGCCCACGATGATGGCGACGCCTCCGATGGAGAGGGCCGCACCGCCCGATGCGCCGAGAATCATTCCCGTGACCACGGCGAGAATCACCAGCCCGAGCACGTCGTCGATCACCGCAGCGCCGAGAATCACCCGCGCTTCGTCCGTCTGGGAGCTCCCGAGATCCTGGAGCACACGCGCGGTGATGCCGACGCTGGTTGCCGTGAGCGTTGCCCCAATGAACAGGTGAACGTACAGGCTGTGGTTTGGGAGCATCCACGCACTGACGGCCCAACCCAACGCAAACGGCGCGATGACTCCCAGGATGGCGACCAGGAGTGACGAGACCCCGACCTTGAGCATCTGTCCCACTGTCGACTCGAGCCCCACCTCGAACAGCAGAAGCAGCACGCCCAGGCGTGCCAAAAAGTCGATCATCACGTTGCTCGTGATGCTCTCGAGAGCGTGAAACCCGATGAGATCGAGGTTGCCGATCACCACGCCGATCACGAGCTCGCCCAGGACCGAAGGCTGCCCGAGGCGCACCGCGAGGTCGCCGCCGAGCTTTGCGCCGAGGAGAATCAGCGCCAGGATCAGGACGATCGATGCTGACGGATCGGTATGCTCCCCACCCGAGGCGAACGCCGGCACTGCGGCGCCGATCACGAACAGCGTCAAGAGGAACAGGGGAGGGCGGCGTCGGCGTCGGGACTTCAAGCGAAGCGGCAACGTAGGGCCGTTTTCCCCGATTGACAATTCGAGAGCAATAGCTCTTTCAGCGAGCGCCGTTCTTGGGTTTTCCCCGCGTGCGCTTCGCCGCCTTCTTGCGAGGTCGTGGAGCAGGCTCGGCGAGCTCCCGCGCGAGATCGGACAGCACGTCGCTCGCGGCGTGAACCTTCGTGTCCGATGTGCGTGCGAGCACACGCCTCACGGAATCCTCGACCGTTCCTGCTCGCATCTGATCCACGTGAATGCCGCGGTTGGTCAGCTCGAACAGCGCTCGCCGTCCGTCCTCGGGATCTCCGCGCCGCTCGAGCAGACCTCGGCGCACCAGTCGGTCCAGAACGCCAGTCAGCGTGCTCGGGTGTACGTGCAAGAGCTCGGCGAGCTCACCCGCTGACGCGCCAGGAAAGCGACCCACCATGCGCAGGGCAAGCCGCTGTGGGCCGGTCACGCCTGCCGTGGCGGCCATCTGTTTGGAGGCCGAGCGCAGTCCGTGATCGACGGCCCACAAGAGGCGCATGAACGTGAGCACGTCGCCCAGCCGAAGGGGTGCGTCCCCGGGGCCAGTCGAGGCTGTCGCGCTGCTCGAGTTGGAGCGTGTCACGACGGGTGAGCTCAGCGTAACACAGCCCGCGTCTCAGTTTGCGAGCATCACGTCGACCCGCCGATCTTTGGCCCACGTCGCTTCATTCTCGCCCTTGGCGTCCATCTCCCCGCGGGAGCTGGTGGCGATCTGAGTGTCGCCGAGGCCTTTGTCGACGAGATACTCCTTCACGCCATCGGCACGGCGACCGCCGAGCACGAGATTGTACTCGGAGTCCCCGCGAGGATCGGCGTGGCCGACCAGACGCATCTGGCGCCCCTTGAGCTTGCCCGTCTTGAAGCACTCCGCGAGCTTCTTCAACACCGGATAGTCGCCCTTTTTCACCCGGGCGGAGTCGAAGTCGAAGTTGGCATCCGTGTCGCTGATACCGCACGCCGTGCGGATTTCTTCGGAGATGTGGATGACCGACTTGTTGGGTGACTTCTGCGTGTCGCTCTTCGCGGCGGTTTGGGGTTGGTAGGTGCCGTCGCCTGAAGCCACGGGTGGTTGGTTCGACGAGCCGCAGCCGGACAGCAGCATGCACAAACCAGTTCCCAGTGTACCGAAGATGAAGCGTTTCATTGTTCGACCCTCCTGCTTTCGTGTTCCAAAAAAGCATCGCACTGCCGCACCTTGGCGACAGCTGACAGCTGCGTGTGAGGTCGGCTGAAACAGCGACGACCGCACGCGAGGTCAGGTCGTAGCGCCGTTTTCCGCTCGGATCAACCTGGCGGGCGGTCGGGAAATATCCTTGGGGCTCAGAAGGTTATCCTTTGATCTCAAAGGAATTTTCGCTAGAATGGAGGACGGTAGGAAATGAGCTCGGACCCCCGCTACAAGCCGCTCGATCTTCGTCATTTTGACGAGATAGAGCAGCTTCGCGCGCTGTCTCCCGAGGTTCGTTTGGAGATGATCGCAGTCGCGAACGTGCTGCCGTTCCGCGTCAATTCCTGGCTCGTGGAGCGCCTGATCCATTGGTCGGATGTGCCGTTCGACCCGATCTTTCAGCTGGTTTTTCCCCAACCGGGGATGCTGGAACCCGACGATCTCGCTCGAATGAAGACGCTCGTGGCTCGCGAGGCGCCCAAGCACGAGATCGACGCGCTCGCACGCCGGATTCGGGCTCGGATGAATCCCCATCCGGCGGGCCAAAAGACGCTCAACGTCCCCATGCTCGATGGAGAGGCGCTGCCCGGTCTCCAGCACAAGTATGCCGAAACGGTCCTGTTCTTCCCGCGCCAGGGGCAGACGTGTCACGCCTACTGCACGTACTGCTTTCGCTGGGCGCAATTCGTCGGAGACGCGGATCTTCGGTTTGCGGCCACGGAAGCAGACGGTCTCGTTCGCTATCTCCACGCGCACCCCGAAGTCGACAACGTGCTCATCACGGGTGGCGATCCAATGGTGATGAAGTCGAACGTTTTGGCGCGGTACATCGACCCATTGCTCGCGCCGGGGATGGAGCAGATCAACGCCATCCGCATCGGTTCCAAAGCAGCGACCTATTGGCCGTTCCGATTCCTCACCGATCCGGACGCTGATGATCTACTCCGACTCTTCGAGCGAGTGACGAAGAGCGGTCGCCACCTGGCCTTCATGGCTCACGTCACCCATCCCCGAGAGCTCGAGCCTCCCGAGGTCGCGGAAGCGTTTCGTCGCATTCGCTCCACGGGAGCCGTGATTCGCTGTCAGGCCCCGATCGTGCGCCACGTGAACGATAGTGCCGACGCATGGGCGGAGCTCTGGCAAAGGCAAGTCGCAGTGGGCGCGGTGCCGTATTACATGTTCGTCGAGCGCGACACGGGACCCCGCAACTACTTCGAGGTGCCGCTCTCGCGGGCCTGGTCGATTTTCCGCGGCGCACAAAGCGCCGTCTCGGGCTTGGCACGGACGGCGAGGGGACCTTCGATGAGCGCGACCCCAGGGAAAGTCGTCGTTGACGGAATCGCTCACGTCGCGGGTGAGGACGTGCTCGCCCTTCGCTTCGTGCAAGCGCGCCGCCCCGAATGGGTGGGGCGCCCCTTTTTCGCGGAGCTCGATCGCGGTGCCACCTGGCTCGATGGATTGCGGCCAGCGTTCGGAGAGCGTGAATTCTTCTTCGAAGCGGAGCTTCGCGCGCTCGCGAAAGCCGCGTCGGCGAGTCGGCGTCGTATGCTACCGGTGCACGACGACGACGACGCCGAGGCAGCATGAGCGCGACCAAGGAGAAGCTCCCCCTTCACCCCAACGTCCGCAAGCTCGGTCATTCACCGACGGTTGCCATCAACGAGCACTGCGCGGAGCTCCGGGAGGCTGGCCGTCGAGTGTTTCGGTTGGGTCTGGGCCAATCACCGTTTCCGGTGCCGGAATCGGTCGTGGAACGGCTTCGGGCCAACGCCGGTCAGAAGGATTACCTACCCGTTCGGGGTCTGGCTTCGCTCCGGGAAGCGGTCGCAGATTATCACCGGCGGCGACATGGCGTTCCCGTCCGCGCGCAGGACGTGCTGGTTGGCCCCGGATCCAAGGAGCTGATGTTTCTGCTCCAGGTCGCTTTCCAGGGCGAGCTGGTGATTCCCACTCCAGCATGGGTCTCCTATGCGCCCCAAGCCCAAATTCTCGGGCGACGGGTTCGCTTCGTGGAGACCAGCTACGAGTCCGGCTGGAAGCTCACGGCTGCGCAACTCGAAGAAGCTTCCGCTCGCGATCCCGATTGCCCACGGGTGCTGGTGCTGAACTACCCGGGCAATCCCACGGGCGTCACCTACGACGCGAACGAGCTCGAAGCCATTGCTCGCGTTGCGCAAAAGTGGGACGTGATTGTGCTCTCCGACGAGATCTACGGCGAGCTCCATTTCGACGGCCATCACGTCTCGATCGCTCGCTTTTATCCCGAGGGAACCATCATCTCGAGCGGGCTTTCCAAATGGTGTGGAGCGGGTGGTTGGAGGCTCGGAACGTTCGCGTTCCCGCCAATGCTCGACTGGCTGGCAGAGGCCATGGCGGCCGTCGCGAGCGAGACCTACACGTCGGTGAGCGCGCCGATCCAGCATGCGGCCGTTCGCGCGTTCGTGGGGGGTCTCGATATCGAGCGCTACTTGACGAATACCCGGCGCATTTTGCAATCACTCATGACCACCGTGGCCTCGCGTTTGCGGGAATCCGGCGCACGCCACACGCCCATCGATGGAGCGTTCTACGCCTTCCCGGATTTCACACCCGTCGCGAACCAGCTCCATGCGCGGGGGATCCGCACGAGCTCGGAGCTTTGCACCCACCTGCTAGAGGACACGGGAGTCGCAGTCCTCCCCGGGGTCGTTTTCGGTCGGCCCGAGAGCGAGCTCACACTGCGTATCGCATGCGTCGATTTCGATGGTGCTCGCGCGCTGGCTGACGCCGAGACTTCGGCGGATCGCCTCGACGCGGCGTTTCTCGAGGAGCACTGCAGCAACGTTCTGGAGGCGGTTCGCCTGATGTCCGCGTGGATCGCGGGCTGAGCCCCGGCGCATCGTGTACACTCGATTGTCATCAAGCCAAATCCGGTGGAGCGTGCTCGGGGATCCACGGCAGGTCATCCAGGGGCAGCACGAACACGCCGACGGCTCCGCGTCCGGTGTGCAAGTAGATGCTCGACGCAATGAGCGACACTCGCAGCCATTCGACCGAAAATCTCCGACGCAACGCCGCCGCCAGCGTGCGAGAGAGCACGGGATTGTCTCCGTGGGCGATTCCGACCCACACGCGAGAGCTCGGCGGGACCTCCCGAAGAACGACCTCCAGGATCCCGTCCGTTGGGTCGCTCTTGGCACTGACCCGTGCGTCGGGCTTGAGCTCCCCGTCTCGAAAAACGATGAGCGGTCGGACCTGAAGCACGTTGGCCAGCCACGCCCTGAGAAAGCTGGCGCGTCCGCCTTTGACCAGATTGTCCAGGGTCGCCACATACAGGACCATGCGAACGCGTTCGGCCGCGGCCTCGCACAGGGCCGTCACCGCATCGAAGTCCAATCCTGCCTGCTTGGCCTCTGCAGCGAGGACGGCAATGAGACCCGCACCGAGATCGGTCACGGTCGTGTCGACGATGGAGACCTTGAGCGACGAGTATCGCGGATGGCTTCGCAGCGCGTGGAGAGTGCTCACCGCAGCCTGATGACTCTGAATGATCTTCTTCGACGTCATGACCGCGACGATTTCTTGGTCTTCGGCAGCGATCTGTCGAAACAGAGCCGCGAACTCCGCTGCGGCGGTCCCGAGGACGTGGGGATGATCTTTTGAGGTTCTCACCCATTCGTCGACGGTGGCGAGTGGGATCTCTTCGCGGGTGTCGTGAGCGACGCCGTCGACGACGATCTGCTGGGGACTCAGCGTGATGCCGTAGTGGGCCGTGAGGGCGGGGCCGAGATTGGCTCCGGGATTGGTGACGATTCGCATTCCCTGGGTCTCAGCATACCTCGTTCTCGGAAGGCGCTGATTCGCAGGATGCGTTCGGATGGTATCGTAGATCACGTGCGACATACCGAGATCGGAGCCGTGCTCGTGTCCGCGGGTGTCGTGAGCCTGCTCGCGGGAGCAACGATGGGGTGCGATCGTCCCCCGAGTCCCGTCTCTCCGAATGTCGCGGAAGAAGGAACGCCCCCGCCGGAACCCACCGGGGAGCCACCGCCAGCGGCCTCGGAAGAAAACGTGAGCGCGGACGCGGGCGAGGGCGATTCGAGCTCGAGCGCACTTCCCGAAGTGGGCATGCCGAACTTCGGTCTCGACCCAGCGGTCGTCGATGCACTGACGAAGGAAAGCATTTTCCAAGGTCGCCTGACCGCCGACGACAACGCGCCAGTTCGAAAGCTCGACAGCGACGGCAAGTATTCGATGTGTGCGACGGCTCGCTTCGGGCCCGCGGGCGGTTACTTCTGCGAGGTCTCGGTGCCACACATCGAAAGATCGGGGCACTCGCTATTTCACGTGGCCGCTGTTCGCGTGGTGGGTGGGCGGCTCAAGGAACTATTCCGCTTCCCAATTCAGGCACGTGCCCTGGATTTCCCGGAAGCCATCTACGCTACACTGCGCGCCGAATACGATGACTCGACCGGAATTCTGAAGCTCACGGATGGCTACTTTCCTTGTGAGCAGGCGACCAAGTCGTCGGACGACAGCGTCGAGTTCCAACGCGTAGTCAATCGGTTGTGTGCGGCGCGTGGAACGTATCCGTTCACCGGCTCGACCTTTCGGCACAAGGACAAGGTCCCCGCGCTGGTCTGGAAAGGTCCGAAGCGAAAGTCCGTGTTCAGCGGAAGTGGACCCTAAGCCACCCGAGCTCGCGAACGATATCCTCGTTCTCACGCCCGCTTCGAGCTACGCTGCCGAAAGAGGGCGCCATGAAACTGAATCGAGAACGGTTCTTGACGGCCGCGTTTGCGCTGGCCACCGCGAGCGGTTGCGGGAAGCTGTCCGACGAGATCTCGTCGCTCGCGTCGCCCGAGCCCGCGACGAGCCAGGCCCCACAACCCCAGGGCAGTCCTCCGACACAGGACCCGGAGCAACCATTCGCCCGCCCTGACACGGAGGAGGGTTCGGGCACCCAGGGCCCGAGCACGGTGAGCAATCGTTCGTCATCACTCTCGCAGCGAGGTCTAACGTCGCCCACTCAGGAGAAGGGGATCATCAACTCTCCCACGGCGGAAAAGGGAGTCGCTTCACCGACCAACGAAGCGACCGGCAAAGGGAAGCTTCCCTCGCCTACCCTCGAAGTCGGCGCGAAGAAGCCGCTGCCGTCTCCGACCAAAGAGAAGTGAAGCGCATCTATTAGGGCCGGCGACGCAGAAGTCGAGGAAGCGAAAACCCGACTCGTGTTGCTACCCGCCGAGGCCTCGAGCGTTCGGACGACGCCGGCGGGCGAATCCGAGCACAATCGCAAAGAGTGCGCCGAACGCCGCTCCTGATCCGCCCGTGCGAGACCCCTCGGTGCATCCCGAGCATCCGCTTCGCTTGGGTTCGACGGTGCCGCTGGGCGTTCTCGGCTGTGCCGCTGGCGGGGGTGAGCTCGTAGCAACACACAGCCCACCGGATCGACATTCGCTCGGGGACGCGCAGGCCTCGCTGCCGCCGCAGACGTTCGCGGCCACCCAGTCCGTGACGGGCTCGGGCAACGTCGCGCAGGGTCCACCCAGGACTGACGGCGAGCCAAGCTCGGGACCCGGGCGGCCACGCTCGTTCCTGCCGCAGGTGGTGGTGCGCTGTCGTGGCTCGTAACAGAGCGACATCTTTCGGCACACTTTGCCCTCGCTCTGACATTGCGAATCATCGGTGCACTCGAAGAGCACACAGGTGCCGCCAATCATCCCACGCCAGCCGTTGGGACAATCCTTCGGTGCCTCCTTCTCGCAACGCGGTCCGCCGTGGTCGCTGACACCGACCGTCCCGCTCGGGCAATCGTCCGGCTCGGGCGGCACGGCATCCGCGCGAGCGCTCGGAGTGGCGAGCAGCACGACGAACAGAAGGAGAAGAGCAGGCTCGCCGTGACGCATCATGAAAAGGAGCTTAGTCCGGGGTCTCATCGGGACCAAGACCGGACACAGGGGACGAGTCACCCTCTGGATCGCAGCTTGGCCTCGCGGGAAAAATGCCAAGCCGCTACGCCCAGAGCGAGCGCACTCAGCACCGAGGACAGAAAGAACGGAGCCCCGACTCGCACGTCGGAGGGCGGTAGGCGACTGACGCGCGCGAAAACAGTCACGCCCACGAGCGGACCGATGACGGCGGCGACGCTGTTGAGCGAGGAGAGCGAACCCATCGTCACGCCCTGCTGATCGGGCGGAACCGCCTGGGAAACGACTGCGTTCATCGCAGACGCGACCGCGAACGCCAGCAGGCTGAGGACGAGGATGGCGTACATCATCCAACCGTGGGTCGCCAAGCCATAGCCGAGATACGCGAGCGTGCTGGTCGCGAGCCCCGCAAGCACCAGGCGGCGTTCGCCGAGTTTCTCGAGCAGCCAACCGAGGAGCCCGCCTTGAACGATTGTCGACATGGCACCGAAGACGAAAAAGGATGCGCCGTTCTCCGGTGGACCCCATCCGAAGCGGTACGTGTTGAACAGCACCCAGATGCCAATCAGGATCGCTTGCGCGAGACCAGCAAGCCCAATCACGGCCACCAGCAAGCCGACGCCTTTGACGCGAGCGAGGCCCGAGAGCGCGCCCAGGGGATTGGCCTTCTTGAAGTCGATGGGTCGTCGACGTTCGACCGGTAGCGATTCCGGGAGGACGAACAGGCCGTACAGGAAGTTCATGAGCGAGAGACCCGCCGCGATGAAAAACGGGAGGCGAATGCCGATGCCTCCCACCAGTCCTCCGATCATGGGTCCCAGAATGAAGCCCAGGCCGAAGGCGGCTCCGACCAACCCGAAGCTCTTTGCGCGGTTCTCCGGTGTGGTGATGTCGGCCACGTAGGCGTTGGCGACGGAAACGTTGGACGCAAGCGCGCCACCGACGACGCGCGCGAGAAGTAGTGCGGGTAGCGATCGCACCACACCACAAAGCAGGAACATGGTGCCGAGACCGGCGATGGAAAGCAGCAGGACGGTGCGGCGCCCGAAGCGATCCGACAGGGCTCCCAGCATTGGGGCACACAAGAATTGAGTGAAGCCGAACGTGAAGATCAGCGCGCCGTACCAATAGGACTGCGCCTCGACATCGCGGGTGAACTCACCGACGAGAGTCGGGAGTACCGGCAAGATCAACCCGACACCCATCATGTCGATGAGCACCGTGACGAAGATGAAGGAAATGCGCGCTCTCGTTCTGGGGATCATCGACACGGCGCGGGTAGCGGAGACTCTACAGCACCGCTCGGATCGCCGGGTGGTCGATCGGATCTGCTCGACAAGAGCTTCGCTTCGCCTCTATCTTCCCGCGGATGTCGTCCGGGGCCGTCGTCGAGCTCAGCGCAGCCGAGCTCGCGGAGATCAAGACTCATCCGAGTTTCAACGAGGACCTCGCGCCCACCACCATTGCTCAGCGTACCTGGAGCATGTGGAACATTGCGGCGCTCTGGGTCGGAATGAGCGTGTGCATCACCACGTACACACTCGCATCGAGCTTGATCAAACAGGGAATGAGCTGGTGGCAGGCAGTCCTCACCATCTTGCTCGGGAACGTCATCGTGCTCGTGCCGATGGTGCTCAACGCTCACGCCGGGACCAAGTACGGCATCCCATTTCCCGTGCTCGCGAGAGCTTCGTTCGGTGTGCGCGGGTCCAACGTGCCTGCGCTTCTGCGTGCATTCGTCGCGTGTGGTTGGTTCGGGATCCAGACCTGGATTGGCGGTTGGGCACTGTTTCAACTCTTGGCCACGCTGTTTCCGTCCATCCCAGCGGGTGATCCTCACGCGCTCTTTCCTGGTGCGCTGCCCTTCGCATGCTTTCTCGTGTTCTGGGCGATCAACGTCTTTTTCATCTGGCGGGGCACGGAGAGCATCAAGTGGATGGAGACTCTGGCTGCGCCGTTTCTCCTCGCCTGCGGTCTCGCACTGCTCGCCTGGGCCTACTTTCGCGTTGGCGGTTTTCGTCCGATGCTGAGCCAGGGCTCGTCGTTCCCCTCGAACGCCGAATTCTGGAAGGCTTTCTTCCCCGGTCTCACGGCAATGGTCGGGTACTGGGCAACCCTCTCTCTCAACATTCCTGACTTCACTCGCTACGCCAAGAGCCAGCGGGATCAGGTCGTGGGCCAGGCCATTGGGCTTCCCACTACGATGACGCTCTTCGCATTCATCGGAACCGCCGTGACCAGCGCGACCCTGGTCGTTTTCGGGGAAGCAATCTGGGATCCCGTTGCGCTGGTCGGGAAAATCGGCGGGCTCCTCGTGGTCGTGCTGTCGATGCTCGCGCTCTCGATCGCGACGCTCTCGACGAACATCGCTGCAAACGTGGTTTCCCCGGCGAACGACCTCGCGAATCTCGCCCCACGACACATTTCCTTCAAAACCGGCGGCTACATCACGGCTGTGGTCGGCATTTTGATCATGCCCTGGCGTCTGTATTCCGATCCGAGCGGCTACATCTTCACCTGGCTCATCGGGTATTCGGCTCTGCTCGGTCCCATCGGTGGGATCCTCATCACCGACTACTTCTTGATTCGCCGCATGCGTCTCCAGCTACCGGCGCTGTTCGACGAAGCGGGAGTCTACCGCTATTCGGGTGGCTACAATCCATCGGCTCTGATCGCGCTCTTCATCGCGATCCTGCCCAACGTCCCGGGATTTCTGGGCGCCACGGGCCTCGTGCAAGTCGGAAGCTTCTGGAGCACGCTGTACGGGTATGCTTGGTTCAACGGATTTCTGTTGGCCGGTACCCTCTACTATCTTTTGATGCGCATCCGAGGCCCATGGCCCGAGCGAGCTACGTAGACAAAGTCCTCACGCGGGTCGAAGAGGCCCGTGCTGAGATCGTGCAGCTCACGCGGGATCTGGTGAAGATCCCCAGCATCAACCCCCCCGGTGAGCAGTATCGGGAGATCGCCGAGCTGTTCGGAAGTCGCCTGTCGGGCTTCGGTTACGACGTGAAGCTGCATGAAGCCAGCGATCGCCCCGAGCACACGGCCGCCCATCCTCGCGTCAACGTCGTGGGGCGCCTTTCCGGAACGACTCCGCGCCCGCTGCTCCACCTGAACGGTCACCTCGACGTGGTTCCCCCGGGCAAGGGCTGGAGCGTCGATCCGTTCGAAGCGGTCGTGCGAGACGGCCGGATTTACGGTCGCGGAACCGCCGACATGAAGGGCGGCATTGCGGCGGCGGTGTTCGCGGTGGAAGCACTGCGCCGCGCCGGCGTTCGTCTTTTGGGAAGCGTCGAGGTGAGCGGGACCATCGACGAGGAGAGCGGCGGTCAAGCGGGCGTCGGATGGCTGTGCCAGCGCGGGATCATCTCGAAGGCGAGCACGGACTTTGCGATCATTCCCGAGCCACTCAATCCCGATCGCATCTGCGTCGGGCATCGCGGCGTGTACTGGTTCCGAATTACGGCGCACGGTCGGATAGCCCACGGCAGCATGCCCTTTTTGGGATCCAGCGCCATCGATCACATGGCCCACTTGGTCGACCGTGTCCGGAGAGAGCTCGGTCCCGAGATCGCGCGCCGGGTCACCGACATGCCGGTGGTGCCGTCCGGTGCGAGGCAGGCCACCATGAACGTGAACAGCATTCGGGGTGGGCAAGCGGGGCTCGAACCGCAAACGCCGTGCGTCGCAGATTTTTGCGAGGCGATCTTCGACCGCCGCTTCCTGCTGGAGGAGGGTTTCGAAAACACCCGAGCCGAGATCGTAGAGTTGATGGATCGCGCGATGCGCGAGGATCCCGAGCGTCGCTACGAGATCGAGGATCTCTTGGTGTTTCACCCGGTTCGCACACCGGAGGGCTCTCCCTCGTCGCCGCTCTCGAGCGGGGCGTGGGCGAAATTTACGATCGCAAGGCGGAGATCGTCGCAAGCCCTGGCACCTACGACCACAAGCACTTTGCGCGCATTGCCGGGATCGAGCACTGCGTCGCCTACGGGCCCGGCACGCTGGAGCTCGCTCATCAAGTGGACGAATGGGTCGCGATCGACGACCTGGTTCGCGCGACGGGGGTGATGGCGCTGGCGATCGCGGAGCTCGTCGGAGTGGCGTGAAAGGATCGTAGCGACGAGCGATGCCGACCCTCGCGATGATCGACCCTCCGACGCCGTGGGAGCTCTCTCTCGCGGCCGGCGATGTTCATACTCTCGGTCGAAGCGTGGAGGCGAGCGTGCGGATCGACCATGTGACCGTCGCGCGGATCCACGCCCGGGTTTCGTGCGACGCCGATGGCCTCACGATCGAGGATCTCGGAAGCCCGAGCGGCACCTACGTGAATGACGAGATTGCCCGCGGGCCTCGGCGTCTGTCGAACGGCGATCGCCTGCGGATCGGTGCGGCGATGTTCGTCGTTGGCGATTGAGTGGCGTTGCTGATTGGCTACACTCTCGCGCTACCCGTGCTGGTAACTCTTCGAACCCGAGCGGTAACTGGCGCATTCGTCCCTCGGATCCCTCGCCGGCCGTCGCCGGCATGCAACATGCAGCACGCGACGATTGCTGAGGTACACTAATCCGGAGAGGTGATTTTGCGGACTGGTTCTCGATCGCTGCTAGGCGCTTCGCTCGCGCTGCTCGCGCTGGGGTGTGGTTCGTCATCGGACGACTCGGGTCAGAAGGCCGAGGAGCCGGGTTGCTCGAGTGCTCCCCACTGCGGGAGCTGCAGTGCCTGCTACGAGTCGTGCATTTGTGAGGGAAAGAGCTCAGACGCGTGCGTGACCGAGTGTCAGTCGGGACTCGGAGGCAGTGCGGGAGGGTCGTTGCCGTCGACTGTGACCATCGAAACGACCCCGCGCCACGTCGACGCCGGCGAAGAAGCATTCTTTTGCCAGAACATCGCGAACCCATTCGGTCAGGACGTGGACGTTGTGCAGAGCGAATCGTTCATGTCGGCCGGCTCCCACCACTTGTTCGTATTCTACGAACCCAAGAACGCGGACGGGCCGCTCGAAGATTGCAGTGGGCTCGAGTTCAAAAGTGCGGTTCATGCCGCCCAAAGCCCACAGCACAGCATCACGTACCCGGAGGGAGTGGGGCGCTTCGTGTCCGCGAGCGACGGGCTTCGCGTGATGGCCCACTACCTCAACACGACGAACGACCCGATCGAAGCAAAGATCAGCGTGGTGTTCCACGTCGTTCCCGCGGGCTCCGTAGAGTTCCAGGCTGCCGCGGTGTTCTTCAACAACTCGGACATCAGCGTCCCCGCACTCTCCACGGGAGAGGCCACGAAGACGTGTGCCCTTCCATACGAGATCCAGCTCATCGACGCGGTCAGCCACATGCATCAGCACGCCACGAACTTTCAAGCGAAGACCGACACGGGGACGATGCTGTACGAAGGAACCGACTGGGACTCGCCAGAGGCGTTGCGCTTCGATCCTCCGCTGGTATTGCCGGCAGGAACGCAGATCACGTTCACTTGCAACTACGACAACACGAAGGGATCCGAGCCCCTGAGCTTTGGCGAATCCGCCAAGACCAACGAGATGTGCATCTTCGGTGGGCGTATTTCCCCGCGCCCTTGGGCAAGAGCATCCTGTGTTTCTGAGAGTGCGCCTCGGGACGGCTACCCCGTCGACTTCGCGCTCAAACTGATGCGCTTTCGCTCGAGGTCGACCCCCAGCACGCGAACTCGGATCAGGTCCCCGACGGCGACCACCTCGTTCGGATCCTTCACGAAGCGATCGGCCAGGGCAGAGATGTGAACGAGGCCGTCCTGGTGGACTCCAATGTCCACGAACGCGCCGAACGCCGTCACGTTGGTCACACGACCCTCGAGGACCATGCCGACGGTGACGTCCTCGAGAGTGCGGACGTCGTCGCGAAAGCTTGGCGCCTCGAACTCCGCACGGGGGTCGCGTCCCGGTTTTTCGAGCTCAGCGAAGATGTCGTCCAGGGTGTACGTGCCTACGTCGTCGCTCAGGTACTTCTTGCGGTCGAGGCGGGCGAGAAGCTTCGGATCGGCCACCAAGGCGCCGACACCCACACCGAGATCCCGCGCCATGGTTTCGACCAGTCGGTAGCGTTCCGGATGGACGCCACTCGCATCGAGAGGGTTCTTCGCTCCGTGAACGCGGAGGAAACCCGCCGCTTGCTCGAAGGTGCGGGCGCCCAGGCCGCTCACCTTGGAAAGCTCTTGTCGGGATTGGAACTTGCCGTGGAGCTTTCGGTGCTCCGCGATGCGCTGGGCAAGCTTGGCGCCGATCCCCGAAACCCGTGCGAGCAGCGAAGGGCTGGAGGTGTTGAGCTCCACGCCAACGCGATTGACGCAGCTCTCGACGACTTCGTCGAGCTTTCTGCCAAGCAACGCTTCGCTCAGGTCGTGCTGGTATTGGCCGACTCCAACGCTCTTAGGATCGATCTTCACGAGCTCCGACAGCGGGTCCTGGAGACGGCGTCCGATGCTCACCGCTCCTCGTACCGTCACGTCGTGATCGGGGAGCTCCTCGCGCGCGACATCACTCGCGGAGTACACGCTGGCGCCGGATTCGTTGACTGACACGCAGAGGATCGCGGATTTGCCCCGCTGTTTCAGCAGCGCGCGCACGAAGCTTTCGGTCTCGCGGCCGTGGGTCCCGTTGCCCACGGCGACGGCCGCGATTGGATGGCGATCGAGAAGCGCGGAGAGCGTTTGTTCCGCTGCACGTTCGGCGTTCTGACCTTGAACCAGGTTGATGACGGTGTGCTCGATCAAGCTGCCGGTTGCATCGAGCACGACACACTTGCAGCCGGTGCGCTGCCCGGGATCGATCCCGAGCACCCAGCGGGCACCGAACGGCGCTGCGAGCAGGAGTTTCTCGAGATTCTTGGCGAACACCTGGACGGCATCGCGCTCGGCTGCATCGGAGAGCTCGGCGCGTACGGCGGAGCGCGAGGACGGAATCAGGAGTCGCGAGAGCGCTTCGTCCACCGCACGATGGAGCAACGCGATCCACGGTCCTTGGCCACGAACACCCAGCATCCGCGTGAGCCCATCGATCACCCGCGCTTCGTCGAGCTCGAAGCTCAGTTTGAGCACTCCCTCGCTTTCCCCGCGGCAGATGGCCAGATAGCGATGAGAGGCGAGCTTGTCGATGCGTTCCGCAAAGCTCTCGTAGTTGTCGAACTTGGTCGTTTGCTTCCGAAATTTCGGCGCCTTCTTGACGTGGAGAGTGCCCTTCCTGAGCTCGTCAGACACCAGTCGGCGCGCGCTCGGCTTCTCCGCGATTCGCTCGGCACAGATGTCGACCGCGCCGCTGAGTGCCGCTTCGATGGATCCGATCTCCGGCTTCTTCTCCAGAAAGCTTCGCGCTGCTGCCTCGGGAGTGCCCGCCGCGGAGCCTTGCCAGATCGAATCCGCCAGCGGCTCGAGCCCGAGCTCCCGCGCGATCTGACCCCGGGTGCGACGCTTGCTCTTGAAGGGCGCGTAGAGCTCTTCGAGCTCGGCTTTCGTCACGCACCCCGCGATCGCCCGCTCGAGCTCTGGCGTGAGCTTGCCTTGGGAGCCGATCGATTCGATGACCACCCGACGCCGATCGGAGAGATCCGAGAGGTACTTGGCGCGCTCGAGAACGGCGCGCAGCTGCACCTCGTCGAGCCCACCGGTGGCCTCCTTCCGGTAGCGAGCCACGAACGGGACGGTTGCACCCCCGTCGAAAAGCTCGAGAGCAGCCGCCACGGAGCGAGGCGGGATGTGACGCTCGCGCGCGATGGCGTCGACGAGAGCGGGATCACTCATCTACTCAGGCAGAGCGCGGGAGCTTTCGGCCGTCAAGGGGGAGCGAGGGATTGCCACCGTCGCCCTGGGAGATTACACGCCAACAATGATTCGCAACCTACTGCCCTGGCTCGCTGTGTTCGCGCTCGTCGCGTGCGGCTCGAATCCTCCCGCCGAATCTCCGAGCCCTGCTCCTGAACCCGCGCCCGCGCCCGAGCCCATCGCTCAGGGGGCGCCTGTCGAGGCTCCGCCGGAGCTGTCCGCGGAAGACAAGAAGAAGGCAGAGGATCAGGCGAAGCTCGCGGCAGACCGAAAGAAGATGCTCGCCGATCACGAAACCGAGATGGCGCGTTGGACGCCGGAGCTTCACAAGGACGCCGCACAGCTCGCGGACAAGAATCATCCGAGCGCTCGAGCCGCAATCCAAGCCGTGCTGGCCAGCAAGCATCGCCAACCGGGAAATCCCGAGCGCGACGCCGCCCGGCATCCGCTGCAGGCGCTGGAATTTTTCGGCTTCAAACCAACGATGACCGTGCTCGAGTATGGCCCTGGTGAGGGTTGGTACACGGAGCTCCTGGCACCGGCGCTCGCCAAGAAAGGCAAGCTCATCGTCACCAATACGGATCCCAAGGGCGCGCCGACGGAACGCAGCACGTTCTATGGCGAGCGCTTGAACCTGTTCCTCGGCACGTCGCCAGAGCTTTACGGCAAGGTGGAGCAGGTCATCATCGATGCGAAATCACCGAAGCTCGATCTGGATGGTACGGTCGATCTGGCGCTCGTCATTCGCGGCATGCACGGCATGCAGAACAACGGTCAGCTCGATGCCTGGCTGGCGGAGATGCACGAGGCGCTCAAGCCGAAAGGGATCCTCGGAGTCATTCAACATCGCGCCAAACCCGACGCGGATCCCGTGAAGTCCTCCAAACAGGGATACTTGCCGGAGAAATGGCTGATCGAGCGCATCGAAGCGGCTGGCTTCAAGCTCGCGGCCAAGTCCGAAATGAACGCGAACCCGAAGGACACGACGGATCACCCGGAAGGCGTCTGGACTCTGCCCCCGACGCTTCGCATGGGCGACGAGGATCGCTCGAAGTGGATGGCCATCGGAGAGAGCGATCGCATGACGCTTCGCTTCGTGAAGGTTGCGAAGAAGTAGCGCGGCTACAATTTGCTCGGGTCGAGCTCCAGCAGAAAGAGGTCGCCGTTCTTGGCCAGGAAAGTGTCGGAGCCGATCTTCAGGTCAGCTTCGAAGTAGCCGGTCATGACCACTTTGGCGGTCGGTTTGGCCGCTATGGAGCGCCCCATGCGCAATGCTCCGAAGGCGGACCCGGCAAAGTAGCGGGTCTTGTCCAGCTGTCCCGCCGCTGACAGCTGGGCGAACACGACTTGTTGGCTCATGAAGTTCACCTTCGAGCCACCGATTGCGTACGCGGTTCCGTCGGCCCCCACTGTGACCGATTCGAGCTCGTCGTCGTATCCTTCGCCCACTGCTACCGAGGCTAGATGCTTGCCGTTCTTGTCGAGCTTCAGAAGAAAGCCGTCGGATGCGCCGCTGCTGGTGAGCGCTCCGCCGCCAAAGTCGATGGGCCCGACGAACGTTCCCCCGACGATGACATTTCCTTGGCCGTCGAGGGCTACCCCGTTGGCCCCTTGGAACGGGTAGTCGACGTCCCCGAATCGACTTCCCCAGCTCACGTTGCCGCTGGGATCGATATCGAGCACGAACGCTTGTCGCGGGTTCTGAAAGGGCAAGCCCGGGTGGGCCATCGTGAAGCCGTTCAGCTTGAGCACCTCCTTGAAGCCACCGACCGCCATCACATGACCGTCCGTTGCGCACGCGAGATCCGCGACCTTCGCATCCCACGGGCTTCCGAAAAGGTAGGCGTACACTTCGTTGCCGGTGGCATCGAGCTTCACGATGAATCCTTGGGGGACGCCGGCAGCGCACTGAGAACGGTCGTTCCAAAGTTGGTACTCCCGCCGAGCTCCCCCGCGATGACGATGTTGCCGGCACCATCCACGCAGACCGCAGTCGCGAGCTGGTTCTGGTCGTCGCCAAAGGTCTTGCTCCAGGCGATTCTGGCCGTCGCTCCCGAACTTCGCCACGAACACATCGCTCACCGAACCGGCGGCTGTGTGGGGACCGTCGCCGAAATCCACCGTGCCCCGCGTCTCGCCAACGATGATCACTTCGTCGGACGGTCCGGTGGTCAAATCGTAGACCAGCTGCTCACTCGCATCGCCGAAGCTCTTGGTCCAAACGTGGTTCCCGCTTTCGTCGAACTGGGCGAGGAAGACGTTGTAGCCGCCCTGCGCAGTGATGGTCGGGCCGCCTAGCGAGAAGCTCGTATCCTGAAGCTCCCCGGTGATCAGCACGTTGCCAACGTTGTCGACCGCAACGCGCTCTCCAACCTCGGTGCCGGTGGATCCGAAGGCGCCTCCCCACACGACTGCGGAACCCACCTGACCGGCGCTGCCGCCCGAGCCAGCCGCTCCACCCGAGCCCGCCGTACCGCCCGAGCCCGCCGTGCCGCCGCTGGATGTCCCGGCGCTACCGCCCGTCGAATCCCCCGCTCCCACCACCGGAGCCCGCGCTCCCCGCCGCTCCGCTGCCGAGGGGAACTTCGGATGCGCAGCCCGCACATGTCGCGAGACCCAACACCAGCACCGCACATTTTCGCATCATCCATCGACCTCAGGCATTGAATGTCGAGGTGAGCCGGATCGGATCAAAAAAAGATTCGTGACCGGTCATTGGCGAGACCCTTGAATCCAAGTGTGCGGGGACGCAACTATCCGAGCCCCGTGGGACTCCGCCGGCCCAATCTTTCCATGGGTCGCTCCCGAGTGGCCGCTGTCGTCCCGTTGCTGATCGGGGTGTCGCTCTCGCTCGATGCTCGGGCGGAACAGGAGGCGATCAAACTCACGTATCAGGCGCCCGAAGGATGTCCTTCGCGTGACGAGTTTTCGAGTGAAGTGAGCGCGCGCACGGCAGAAGTGCGCTTCGTGGAAACCGATGCAGATCGCGTCTTTGCCGTGTCGATTCGCACGGAGGGAGAGGATCTCGTCGGCTCCCTCGAGATCGCCACTGGCGGATCGCCATCGGCGACGAGGGAGATACGGGGGGAAACGTGCGAGAGCGTCGCGCTGGCGATTGCGATCACCACCGCCTTGGCGATTGATCCAGAAGCGGATACGCGGCCCGAGCCGGTGGCTCAGACAAAGACGAGCCCTCCGGCGCCGGCACCGGTCGAGCGGCCCGCTGCACCCCGAGCCAAAGTGAAACAGGTTCATGGTGAGCGCCCGCCTCTCGAGCGTCGCCAGCCGTCTGGCGCACACCTCGATGTCGGAGCAGTCCTGACGGCGACTTGGGGACCTGCCCCCGAACCCCTGATCACGCCGGCGCCCTTCGTGCAGATCGAGCTCCCGGGTTCGGGCGCGTGGAGTCCACTCTTTCGCGCCGAGGCCATAATTGCCGAGAGCGGCGTGCTGGGTCCGGATTTCGACGCCGCCACGTTCCGCTGGTATTCGCTGCGCGTGCAGGCGTGCCCGCTGCGCTGGTCGCCGGCAGGGGCGATCGCTCTTCGGTCTTGCGCTACCCTCGATGCGGGTGCGATTCATGCTCGGGGTCACGGCGTGGCGGATCCTCGCAGCCAGACCCGGGGGTGGATTTCGCCAGGACTTTCGGGACGCTTTTCGTGGCTCTGGACGCGCTTCGCTTTCGTGGAAGCCAGCGCCGGCGCACAGTTTGCACTCTCCAGATATGATTACGTTTTTCAGTCTCCCCATCGGCGCATCTATCAGTCGCCCGCGGTCAGCCCAGCGTTCGAGCTCGGGGTGGGCCTGCGGTTTTTCTGATCCGCTGGACGCGCAGAGCACATACACGGAGTGGGCTTGCCGCTAGCTCAGGCAGTGTTTTCCGTAGCTTCGCTCCCCTTGGGCGGGACGGCGAGCGACCGCCTCGAGGCACTGGTGTCCGAGCATTCCCGGGTCGTCTGGCGGTTCTTGCGCCGGCTCGGCCTGTCGGAAGCCGATGCCGACGACGCGCTGCAAGAGGTGATGCTGGTCGCCGCTCGGCGGCTCGACGACATCCACTCCGGAAGCGAGCGCGCATTCCTGCTCAGCTCCGCCTATCGCATTGCCGTTGCAGCACACCGCGTTCGTGCGCGCCGCCAAGAGGTGAGTGAAGAAGTGCTCGTGGAAATGGCAGATCCGAGTCCTCATCCGGATTCCGTCGTGGAGCAACGACGGACGCTTCAGCTTTTGGACGAAGTCCTGGCCACGCTTTCGATCAAGAGCCGCGCCGTATTCGTGGCGGCCGAGTTCGAGGGCCTCAGCCTCACGGAGATTGCGAAAGTCATGGGGATCCCTCGGGGCACGGCGGCCTCGCGCTTGCGTCTCGCGCGCGATGAATTCCATTCGCGGGTGGCGCGTCTCGAAGCGTGGGCTAGCTCGGAACGGAGTGGGTCATGACCCAGAACGACGATCGCCTGGACCGCAATGGGGACTCGCTCGAAGGTCGGCTTCTCCGCGCGGGAGACATGGACGGACCTTCTCCGCGCGCCGTTCAGAAAGCCTTGCTCGCAGCAACGGCCGGCCTCGGGACAGCGGGTGCTGCCTCGACCGCTGCAGCGGGCGGAGCGATTCTGAAGGGCAGCCTGCTCAAGTGGCTCGGGCTCGGAGCGCTTGGTGTCGCTGCATTGTTCCTGGGCCGAGAGCTCGTGTCTTCAATCTCCCGCGTTCCCACTCTCGGCATGGGCGCGCGCCCACTCCAAAGCAGCGTGGAAGGCGTCGTGGAACGCATCCCCAAACCGAGCGCCACGAACGCGGAGTCCAGCGAGTCCGAACCAACCGTTCCCGAGCCCGCCCCAACTCCTCGAAGTGCTGTGGTGCAGCCGCCCTCGCCGAGCTCTGCAACGACTCCGGCTCCGGCGCGTGATACCCTGCGCGACGAGCTTGCCTTGCTGGACGATGCTCGTCATGCGGTGTCAGCGCACGACGCGGCTCGTGCGATGTCGCTGATTGGTCAATACCAAAAGGAGTTTCCCAAGGGACGCTTGTATCCCGAGCTCACCGTGATCCGCGTTCAGGCATTGCTCCTCCAGGGCAGGCGCGCCGAAGCGGAGAGCTTGGCTCGAAAGTTTCTCGCTGCGAGCCCCAAGAGCCCTTCCGCCAAGCGACTCAGGTCACTGACCGGGATCGCCGAGTGAACGGGTCTGCCCTTCAACCAGCCATGCGCTCGACGCGTCCATCGGCGTGTTTCGCGAAACGGCCGTCCTCGCGGGAATGGACCGGGTCGTCACTCGGCCAGGGCCAACCCCCGTACTGCGTCCGGCGATAGTCCTGGATCGCTTGCTGGATCTCCTCGCGGGTATTCATCACGAACGGTCCGTATTGCACGACGGGCTCGCCAATCGGCCGACCCTGAAGCATCAGGATGTCGCATTCGACCTCGCCGGCGCGCAGCACCAGCGGCTCGTCACTCTTGACGACCATGGCGGCGTGAGCCTTTTGAGCGTGCCCCGCAACGTCGAGCTCCGAGCCACGGAAAAAGTAGAGCGCTCGGTTCGAGCGGGGATCGGCAGCCTTGGGCAACGTGCAAACCGCGCCGGGATCCATGCGGATGGACCAGATCGCGACGTCCGATTCGGCACGGGCGGCCCAGGAGTGGGGAGGGGGACTGGGTGCGCGCGCGTCATCGAAGCGGCCGGCGATCACCGTGACCTCGGTCTTGCGACCCGCCTCGTCCCGGACGACGTGGCGCGGGATGTCCTCGCTCCAGAGCATCGCGAAGTGGGGCTCTACCAGCTTGTCCTTTTGAGGGAGGTTCAGCCAGATCTGAAAGAGCTCGAGAGGGTTGGGTTCTTTTCGATCCAGTAGCGGGAACATCTCGGCATGCACGATGCCGCCGCCAGCGGTGAGCCACTGCACGTCACCGGCCCCAAAGCGCGCAGCCGCACCCAGAGAATCGGAATGGTCGATGAGCCCACGCCGCACGATGGTGACGGTCTCGAAGCCGCGATGCGGGTGCTGAGGAAATCCGGGCACGACCTCGCCGTGGTACATGCGAAAGCCGTCCTTGATCACGAAGTCCTGCCCGAGCTGGCGACCGGCCAGCGAAATGGCTGGGCCCATGCGCTCATTGCCTGCGGGGTACGCGTCATCGTGATGCACGCAGAACAGGAACGGATCCACCGTTGCCCACGGAAAGCCCAAGGGCAAAGACTCGAGAATCGGTGTCGGCATGGGGGAAGTGTAATGCGCTTCGAGCTGGCGTCAGGGGGCGCCAAACTTGCTGGGCCGAGGGGGCGCAAAGCTTCGCCGGTCCGCGGCCTTGGCCAAAAGGCGGAGCCAGCGCCGCAGCTGCGCGAAGATCAAGAACTCGTCGTACACCCTGCGCTGACCTTGGCGACCGAACGCCGCCCGACCCTCGGGATCCGAGAGCATTTCCGCGAGGGCAGAGGCGATGGCGTCGGGATCCTCTGCGTCGTGATGCAAGCGTCCATCGATGCCATCACGGATCTGTTGTCGGATGCCGCAGGCGGGTGAGCCGAGCACGGGGATGCGTTTCCACATGGGCTCGGTCACGGTGAGACCAAAACCTTCGCGCAGTGAATTTTGGACGACGATGCTGGAGCAATTGTGGAGGGCATTGACCATCAACGAGTTTTCCCGCGTCGATGACATTGGTAGCGAGAGCAGCGCGAACGTCACGCCGTATGTCCGGCTCGATTGCGAGCCATGCGCGGATCAGCCCGTCGAGCACGTCCTTCGCTTCCGGATCATCTGCCACCGAAGCAGGTTCGGGACCGGCCAGCACCAGGCGACACATCTCGAAACGGCGTCGCTGGAGAGGAGTGAGATCCGCGATCCGGCCGTACCCACGCTTGAGTGCGACGAACGCCGCGAGCAGCGGTTCGAATCCCTTCAGCCTGTCCCAACGCGAGATTTGAGTCACGATCGGGCGATACATCAGCCCAATCTCGTCGGCTGTCAGGGCCGAGCTGAAATTCCCGTCCGCATCGAGACGAGCCGCCGGTGCGGCGAAGGCGTCGGAGAGGACAGGGTTGTGCTGCGCCATGAGTCCCGCATTGCAGAGCACGCCGGTGAGATGCATCGCGGGGAGAGTGCGGTTCTTGTCGGTGAGCGGGTCGATCGCGGGCGTGATGATCTCGACCTGCGCCTTGAGGAAGTGGGGAATGTATTCCGGCGCCGTGAACACCGCGTAGTCGTAGAGCCGCAGAAACGGCTCGAGCAGCGCCCAGGCGGCCTCGGTTTGCGGATTGTCCTCGTCGAGACCGATGTGGCATCGCCAGACCGCGCTGGCACAGACCTTCTTGTCGCGCAAATCGCTCCCATGCCCGCGGGCTGGGGGTCGTGCACGACCAAGAACGTCCCGTGGATCGAGGCGCGGTGCGAGCTCCGCTGCCAGCTCCTCGCTGACGACTCGATAGAGCTCTCTTTCGTCAGACGAGAATTCGGGACTTCCCTCGCCATGAATCAAATTGTGGATGCGTTTGGTGAGATCGAAGTAACCCTCACGCTCGGTGTGGATGACGACCCAGCGCGCGGAAACTCCAAGATCGTTCAACAGAGCGATTTGGCGCGGCATCATCTCGGCCACACCCCCGCCCTTCGCGGTGGAGTTGACCATCCACACGGTGCGCCCTTCCAGCGCTTTGACCAAGGAGGTCGCCTCCCGTTCGAGCTCGTGCACAGCAGACGCGAGGTGTGTGTACTGTGCGTAGTCCTTCAGCTGGTGGCCCGGCGAGATTGCGACATCTTCAATCACGGTGGTTGATTGGACCGTACCACGGAGCGCGTTCAATCAGGTGAGCGTGATATGCATGGAGCATGCGCTGGCGGCTCGCCCTCGTGATTTCCGCGATGAGCGGCTGCGCCCACTCCTCCGATCCTCGTGAGCCGGTGCAGCCGCCGCGTCCCGCTCCGTCTCCGAGGAGCGCAACGAGCGCCTGATCTGGAGTTCGAACATGAATCGAAGTCGTGTCACGCAGCATTCCTCTCGAGCCAAGCGTTCAGAGTCACGGTTGCGTCAGGATAGAAGAGATGGGACTCCGCTTCTTGCCCGGAGTCTTCGGCATATTGAACGTAGATTTTGAGCTTTTGGCTCCCACCCCGGCTTCTTCGGGTGAAACCGCGCACCCGCGCTACCGGAAAGATGCGGCATCCCATCAGACCCACGTGGACGAGGGCGTCATCGAACAAGTACGCGCCCGTAGTGCGTGGCGCGGCGCGGGCGAGCTGGTTTCGCCGTCGGCCTTTCGCCACGAGGTAGCCGCCCACGGCGATCAGTGGCGGGGCGACGATGGGCATCCAGGGCTCCGCTTGTTTTCCGTCGAAGAAGACGACCGCGAGCGCGAGGCCGAAAAGCATCGCGATCCCGCCGAAGATCAGCGCTGCGTTTCCCGTGTTCGCGTCCTCCATGTCGGGAATGAAGTGGGTTCCATCCTCCAGCGCGAGCACACGGTGATCGGGATGGTTTTCCCACGCCGCCGCCGGACCGCTCTTCTGCGCAGCCACCACCGCCTCGATCGCGCGCTGAAAGCGCGGGGGAAGGCCGCTCCGCGGAAGGCTCAACGGGTCGGTATGAAGCTCGCTCATCGACCCAAGCTACCAGCTGAGGACCGTTGCGGGGCGACCTCGGGCGAGCGGGCGTGCTAGGGATGGTCGCAGCGTTCGGAGCTCTACATGCTCGATCTCGACCGGTTGGAGCGCATCGTCCTCACTCGCAGGCCCAAGGGGCAGCTCTTGGTCGGGCGGTTCGGTCTCGGCCTCGACTACCGTTTCCCGCGGAAGACGGAGATCGTGATCGAGAACGCGGATCGGATCCCCGCCGATGGCGGAGCGTTCCTCGCGATGAATCACACCGATCGCTACAACTATTGGCCGCTCCAATACCAGATGTGGCAGCTCGGGCTTCCGTTTACGGCCACCTGGGTCAAGGGCAAGTACTACGAGAACCGCTTCATCGGCGCGTTCATGGACTCGACGAACAACATCCCGCTTCCGTCGCGCGGATACGTCATCGCAACGGAGTTTCGCAAGCAGATGGGACGGCCGCCCAGCGACGACGAGTATCGAATGCTGCGGGACTTGGTCGATGAAAAGAGCACGCCGGACGAGGTTCTCGAGCGAGCCAAGGGCAGCGCGGTCGCCGACCTCTTGGCTCCCACGCCCACGGCGTATCTCGAGAAGTTCGACGCACTCTTCGAGACGATGCTCGAGCGAGTCATCGAGCTGAATCGAAAGGCAATTGCAGAGCTCGGGCTCAACGTACTGGTGTTCCCCGAAGGCACACGTTCGGTTCGCCTGGCCCAGGGTCACACGGGCCTCGCGCAGATCACCCAGTACCTCGGCGCGCCCATCGTGCCCATTGGGTGCAACGGCAGCGACAAAGTCTATCCCGGCAACTCGCCGTTCGCGAAGGGGGGACGCATCGTGTACCGCGTCGGAAAGCCGCTCGCGGTCGACGGCCCGGAGCTTTCCCCTCACCGCGTGCCGCGCGACGTTTTGCCGTTCACCAAGCAGGCGACGTTGAAATCCGGGGAGGCCTATCGAGCGATCACCGACGTGGTCATGGCGAAAATCAGTGAGGTTCTCGATCCCGAGTACCGATCATCAGGCGACGATTCTCCCAAGAAAGCCCCCGGGGTCGGGCGGTTTCTGTGATGCGCTATCGGGACGATCGGGCCGCGCAGCGCGATCGCGTTCGGGTTCTCGAGGAAGAGCTCGCCGAAGCCGAGCGGGAGATTGCGACTCGCGACGCAGCGCTCGCCGCGCGAGAAGCGGAGCTTGCAAAGCTCAAGCAGGCCGGAGTCATCCCTACCCCCAAGCCTCGCTCGGTCGACGCCCCGGCACGCAAGTTCCCGCCCTTCCGAGCGGTGGCACCCCATCACCAAAAACTCGGCGCCTTGGGAATGGGCATCGGAGTGGTCCTGCTGATTGGTTTCGCGTGGTGGGGGAATGACTCCTCCAACTACGGCCAGGCACGAATCTACGTGAGCGATCGCGACACCAAGAGCGCGGAGTACTTCGTCAACGGCGTTCGTCGCTGCGCCGGAGCAATGTGTGATCTGAAGCTGCGCCCCGGGACCTATCATGTCAAAGCGGTTGCCGGCGACCGAAGCGGTGCAATCACCCTCGTCGTTCGGGCCCAGCATTCGTCGGCCACTCCGATCCCGCTGACTGATGGGCCGCCAGGTCGGTGAGCGACTCGAAACATTCTCCACTCGCGGAGCGGCTGGCTCGGAGCTCGGCTGATGAAATGGTCTCGGCGGTCGGTTTGTCCCGCGCGCCCGAGTCGCTGCGGAGCGGAGCCCGAGCTCTGTTTTCGTGGGCGTCGGGACCCCTCGGTCGCACTCTCGAGCGTTTTGACATGGGCGTGACCGAGCTCGGAATTGGCTCTGCCGCCGAGGCCGCACTCGTGGACCTCGAGGCCACCTGGAGCGCGAGGGGCAGCGCTCCCCAACAGGGACCGTTGCTCGTCGTTGCCAACCATCCGGGCGCCTACGACGCACTCGTCTTGCTCGCGGCGCTCCGCCGACGGGACGTCGCCATTCTGGCCGCGGACCGCAGCTTCTTGCGCCAGCTTCCGGCCCTTCGGCCCCATCTCTTGTTCGTTGCGGACCGAGGGACCCCAGCCGAACGTGTTATCGGCGTGCGGCGAGCGCTCGCCCATCTGCGCTCGGGTGGAGCGCTCTTGCACTTCGGTGCGGGAGAGATCGAGCCGGATCCCGCGTTTTTCGACTCGAGTACAGAGTGTCTTTCGGTGTGGCGCCCGGGCACTGGAATGTTGGTTCGCGGTGCAGCCAACGCGGGTGGAACGATCCTCGCTGCGGTCGTTCGGGGTGTCCACTCGCCGCGAGCCAAGCGGCTGTTCTTGACGCGACTGGCGGAACGGCGCGGGCTCACGACCCTCGCACCGTTGCTTCAGGTTGCGCTCCGCGCATACCACGACGTGGACGCGCACGTGCGCTTCAGCGAGCCGCTCGTTGCCGAAGAGCTGATGCAGGGAGCGACCGACGACGCAGACATTGCTGCTCGCATTCGCGACGCGGCGCTGTCCACTCATTTAGCAGTGCAGGTCGAGACCCCTGCGCCGACGACGGTCTTCGCAAGGCTTGCTACGACCTTGGTGGTTCCATCCGCCGGTCGGTAGCGGGTCACCGTCGTGGGACCCCCGAGGGGCGACGTGAACACGTAAAAGTCGCCACCCCAGTACGCAAACGCAAACGCCGAGTTGTTGTTGCCGGCAACGATTGGCGTCGATTCCAGGATCTGCGCAGTCGCTTTGTCGATGCGCACCACGAAGCCACCGTTGCCCGTGGGATCGAGAAAATATCCGTAGAGCTTCCCATCGTCGGAGCTGGTGAGCTCGATGCGAAAGCCGGGATTTTGGGAGAACGGACCGACATACGACAGCTCGAGCGATGCGAGATCGATGGACCCGAGACCGAGGGAAGGCACTCCGACGTCACCGCTTGCCGCGACGTACAGGGTTTCTCCCATTCCATCGTCGTCGATCGCAAATCCCATTCCGAACAAGTTGAAACCCTGCTGCCCCGGAACGTAGCCAGTCGCCTCGCAGGAAGCGTCCGCTGTGCTGACGGCGAACAAGGGTCCGGGCGGGTTGGCGCCTGGGAACGCCTGGGGTCGATACACGACGTAGGCCGTGCCTGTCCGGCTCACTCCCATCGAGAACGGGCTGCCACTGGTCGGACAAGCCAACTTGCCCACGTGGAAGAACGTGCCCTTGCCCGGATCGTAACGGTAGAAATCGGACTCCGCGGTGACCAGGTAAACGAACAGCGCGTCCGGATCGCACGGCGCCAAGCCATCGAACGGCACGTCGGGCGGTACATCCGGCGCTACGTCGGGTTCGACATCCGGGCCGACATCGGGAAGTGAGTGATCTTCGGTGCTCGCATCCTCGAGCGGAGCTCCGCCCAATCCGGTGTCGAGTCCACCGTCGCTCGGAAAGTCCCGAAGCTGTGTGCGCGCTCCACACGAGCCAACGAGCAGCGCTCCTTCGACGATCAGAGCGGCAACCAGGAGCTTGGCTCGCATGGGGGCGAGAGTCTCTCACGCGGCCCCGAGATTTGGGAGCTGGCTGTTTTCTCCGCGGAAATCAGCGGATGCTGACAATGAGCTCCTCGCGAAATCGAGCCACCGTGTCGCTCCAGCGAGGAAGGCGGTCCCCACGGTCTCGGGCGGACTGTCGCCTCTCGAGTCGGAGTGCCGGGTCGGCGACGAACGAACGGAGCTGCGCCTCGAGATTGTCGAGATCGTCGAAGAGCATCACGTCAGGCGCTCCGTCCGTGACCTCCGACAGCGCCGCGGATCGAGCCACGAAGGCGGGCAGCCCAGCGTGGCAGGCTTCCGTCAACACCATCCCGTAGCCCTCCAAGGAGGAAGCAAGCACGAGCGCATCGGCTTGGGCGAGCTCCAACGCGAGCGCCTCATCGGAAACCACCCCCAAAAACTCCACTCTCGCGTCGAGCGCCATTCGCGATAGGAGCCGTTCGGCGCAAGTCGGGTCGCGGTTGGGATCGCCGATCACGCGCAGCCGCACGTGAGGCGACTCGATGCGTTGGAATGCGTCGAGGATCAGCCCGAGGCGCTTTCGCGGAGTGAGGGTGCCCACGGCGAGCAACGTGACGGACGGAGTCGACCCCCGAGGCATTCGTTCGAGGCGATCGGCACCGGGAAAGACCACTGTTGCCCGGCGGCCCGGATACTCTCTGGCCAGCCTTCGGGCACTGGTTTCGCTCGTGGCGAACAATGCGCTGCTTGCGGAAATGGCTCGGGATTCTTCCGCCGGGTCGACCACGACTTCTTCCTCCCAGCTCGCCAGGTGATGGACCAAGAGCACCCGGGGGCAAGACAGGCGCTCGAATGCCGGGCCCAACTCGGTGACCGCAAGCGCGTCGCCGACGATCACGTCCGGCTCGCGTTGCGACACCCGATCGACGAGATCGAGGGGATTGGAGCCCGGCTCGATCGAGACGACATCAACGTCATCTCCCGCCGCGCGGAGTCCGGCGACCACGATGCGGTCGTAGACGTACCCACCGGTCGGCTGCTCGAGCGATCCGTACACCACCCACGCGACTCGCACTCTACACCACGCGCTCGAAGGTGGCGTAGGCCACTGGAGACTCTCGGACGACAATGCGAACCACGGCGCCGCTTGCGGGAGCCTGCTCTTTGTCGAGACTGGAGATCTCTTCTGCTGCGCGGCGGCCAATGTGCTCTGCGACGCGCTCGGTCGTCGAGAGCTGGTCGGCAAACGCTGGATGCTCGTCCAGGTTCCGGTAGTCGATCTCGTCGAGCACTCTGCGCAGCAGCGCTCGCAGCGCGCCGATGTCCATCACCACCTGATGACTGCCGAGCGCGGGGACCCTCACCTCGAGCTCCACTTCGTAGGTGGCGCCGTGGAGGCGCTGTGCCGGGCCAAAGAACGGATCGGCGAAGCTGTGGGCGATCATCACGTGATCGGAGACTCCGAGCGCGAACATGTTTCCTCGTTCAGCGATAGGTAAATACCGTGTGCACGCCTTCGTCCGGAGCACGGTCGAGGCGGGCGTAGACGCTCGGAGCTTCGTCGAACGGGACGGGGGCGTCGACGATCGCGTCCAAACAGGCATCTTGAAGCAGCTCTCGAACCAGAGCGAACCGGCGCTCCCGGGACCAGCGTGGGGCGCGCGCTGGCGGGATCTCGGATACCTGACTCGATTTCAGGAGCAGTCGACGGCGGTGAAAATCGTTGCCGAGACTCACCGGCGCCGTGCGTGCGCCATAGAAAGACGCGACGATGACGGTCGCCTCGCGGCCTGCGTGGGCGATGGCGCGATCGAGCAGGCTCGGATCACCGGAAGCTTCGACCACCACGTCGGCGCGCGACGCCGGCACATCGTCCGTCGGGTGAGACACGCTTCGAGCGCCGAGCTCGAGGGCGAGCGCTCGGCGGCGCTCGGCCGGTTCGACGACGTGGACGCGGGCTCCGGTGCGGGCCAAAAGCCAGGTGACGAGCAACCCGATGACGCCCGCGCCGAGGACGACTGCGTCGTCACCGATCGAAGTCCCCGCGTCCCAGGTGCACGTGACCGCCGTTTCGAGGCTGGCAGCAAGAGTGGCGCGGTGCGGCGGCAGCGTTTCCGATATGCGATGCGCGCGCTCTGGGTCGAGCGCGTGCAGATCGCCATGGGGTGCCAAGCAAAAGACCCGGGTGTTTGCCGGCATTGCGGGGCTGTCGCTGAGGACCTCACCCACCCACGAATAGCCGTACCGCCGAGGGTGGAGTGGCGTATCCGGTGCATCGAGCGAAGGGTCGAACGGCGTCGGTCCGTCCCCCCGATACAGGAGTAGCTCGGTTCCGCGACTCACTCCGGAAGCCAGCGCTCGGACCAGGACTTGCCCCGGATCGAGCGCGGGTATCCGTCCACTGCGGAGCTCGACCTCGCCAGGTCGGGTGAACCAGAGCTCCCGCGATGGGGAGTCAATATGCAAGCCGCCCCCTGAGAATCACACTCTGGCCCGCGCGCTCCACTTCGAGATTCGTGAGCTCCACCTTGCCGGCTCCGATGTCGCCGATGGCGATGAGCCCCGGCTCGCCGAAAAAGCGCGGCGCGACTTCAATCGTGGCTTCGTCCACCAGTCGCTCCCGCAAGAACGAGGTGAGGATCCGGGCGCCCCCTTCGACGAGGAGCCTTCGAATGCCCCACGCGTGAATGGCGGCGAGCGCTTGGGGCAGTGAAACGAGTCCTTCGCTCGAAGCGCCGACGAGACGGACCTCGGCGCCAGCGTCACGGACTCGCGAAAGAGCCTGCTTGTCGACCCGCCCTTCGACTCCAATCACGAGGACCCCTGGACCCGATTCCATCAAGCGGAGGGAGGGGGACAAATCGATCGAGCTTGCCAGCACGATGCGTCGCGGTTGGCGACCTTCGCACTCCCGCACGGTGAGGCGCGGATCGTCCATGCGCGCCGTTTTGCTGCCCACCAGCACGGCTTCGTTTTCCGCACGCGCCCGATGCGCGACTGCCAGCCCTTCTCTCGAGCTCAACAGGACTCGCTCACCGGGAAGCGAAATCCTACCGTCGAGGGATTGCGCGACGTGGATCGCGACGTGGGGGCGAGTCACGAGGCCTTCCTGTTTGCAGATTTTTCTCCGGAGACGATGACGTACCGGCCGAAGCTCTGGATGTCGATGTGGGTGAGGCCAGCGTTTTCGATGAGGCTCCGAAGCCCGCGCTCGTTCACGGGATGGATCCCAGCGGTGGCGGTGAGTGCTTCGCGCAACGATCGCGATCCGAGGAGCTTGTCGGAAGACAGAAAACCCGACGCGACCAGGCGGCCGCCGGGCGCGAGGATCCGACCGATCTCGTTCATGACCCGCGCGGGATCGGGATACAGATCGAAGGCGGCCAGATTGAGCACCGCGCCAAAAGCGTCGTCGACGAACGGGAGTCGGGCCGCGTCCGCGCGAATGTGGATCGAGTCGGGATTCGAGCTCTTGGCTCGTGCGAGCATGGCTCTCGACAGATCCACGGATACGATGTCGCGGCGGGGCGCGCGCTTTGCGATCTGGTGACTGACTCCGCCGGGTCCGCACGAAACGTCGAGCCACGGCCCCGGCGCATCAGCGAGTGCTCGGACCACGAGGGCCACCTCGACGTCACGTGCCGGCATCGAAAACCCCGTGGACAGCCCGAAGCTGAGAGGTCGCCAGAGCGACTCGTAGATCCGAGCCAAGAAGCTGGATTGCATCACCCGCGCGCCGAGCGAGCTTCTTGGAGCGTCATCCAAGGCCAGGTCGATTGCGACGTCGTCCACGCCAAACCCGAGGTCGCACTCGATGCAGGCAAGCTCGCTGTGGCGGCTTTCGAGCGGGCGAGCGCACGCGGGACAGCGGAGCAGAGCCCGAATGCTCCCCACCGCTCCCCCACCGGCCATCCCCGGACGCATGGCGGAACCGTACTCGATGGCGACTCCGGGGCAAGCGTCCGGGACGCCGCGTTCTTCGCCCCTGCTACGATGGCGCGACTAGAGATGAAAACCGTGGCCCCTTCCGACGTCGCGCGCTCCGTCTTGATTTGGGCGGGTTTCGCTGGCGTCACGCTGATGGCGGTGCCCCCGATGCTGCTCGGGTATCCGTTGGTGCTCATCGATCCCAACCGAGCGATCTCCGACGCCTACTTGCGCACCATCGGTCGCATCTTGGTGGGGCTCAATCCCCGTTGGCGCGTGGATGTCGAGGGGCGCGAACACGTCGACCGTGGCGGGCCGTTCGTGCTCGTCGTGAATCATCAGAGCTTGTTCGATCTGATTGTCACCGGATTTCTGCACCATCGGGCCAAGTACCTGGGAAAGTCCAGCGTGTTCAAAGTGCCGATCTTCGGCTGGGCGCTGAAGATAGCCGGGGAGGTGCCCGTGGAGCGAGGGAACCGCGTGAGCGGAAGCCAGGCACTCGGCGAGCTTCGACGCTGGCTCGGTCGCGGTGTGTCGGTGTGTCTATTTCCCGAAGGCACTCGCAGCAAGGACGGCAGCATCGCGCCGTTCAAGCTCGGTGCTTTCAACCTGGCGATTCAGACTCATTGCCCGATCGCTCCCGTCGTACTCTCCGGAGCGCGGGATCTATTGCCGAAGCACTCCTTGGTCTTTCAACGAACGGCACACATCCGGGTGCGCGTCCTGCCCCCCGTGTCTACCGTGGGCCTCGATTCGTCGGACGCGCCGCGGCTGGCGGAAGAGATCCGCGAGGCGATGACCCAAGCGCTGGCCGAGCTAGAACCCTGAGCTCAAGCGCACGGCTGGAGACACTCGAGGTCCCCATATTTCAAGCTGCCGCACGTGATGGTGCTCCAAATCGGGCTCAGGCAATCGCAGGTCGGTGTCGATCCGCAATCGACCGGCAGGGGTTCGCACGTGCTCGGTATCGAGCAGGTTCCCGTTCCGCCATCCGGTGGGGGAGCACCCCCGCAACCCGGCGTCGCGCAGACTTCGCCGGAGTTGCAGGTGAGAGTGTCACACGCCGTCGTGGTTGCCCCGCCCCCGCCGCCCGCCGCTCCTCCGCCGCCATCCGTGCACGGGCACTCGCCGTTGCACGCGACCGCGACCGGAACACAGCTCTCTCCGCAGGTGGCGTCGTAAGTCTGTCCATCGACGCCGCACACCGGAAAGTAAGCTCCCAGCCTGCAGTCGCAGTTCGTTCCACCGCTGCCACCGTTGCCCGTTGCGCCAGTGCCGGAGCCCCCCGCCCCGCTCGCTCCCCCGCTGCCAGTCGAAGAGCCCGAAGAGCAGCCGAGAACGCTCGCGAGAGCGATGATGAAGGAGAATGAGGAGCGAAGCATGTGGTGAGTATAGCCTGCGTGCGGGTCTGCCGCTCGCCCACCGTCGGGATCGGCGCTATGGCCCGGCAATGAAGATTCCGAAGCTGCTGGTCTTCGTCCTGCTCACTGCGTGTGGCTCCACCTCGAGCGACGGTGCGGGTGGCGCTGGCGCCGGTGGCAGCGGCGGGAGTGGCGGCATGGACGCCGGCGCAGCGGGGAGCGGCGGCGGGGCGGGCGCGATCGCTCCCACTCCCCCTGATCCCGGAATGCTCCGCTGTGGGAGCGGGAGCTGCACGGTTCCCGGCGAGGTCTGTTGCTTCGAGTCGGTTTCCCCGGGCGGCGCCGATCACTGCGCGCTCTCCGCTGATTGCAAAGCGCCCAACCGCGCGTGCGACGAGAATGCGGACTGCCCGAGTGGACAGCTGTGCTGCACCGGGCTCTCGGTCTTGCCCCAGGGCGCGGTGGTGGGAGGATTCGCGGGCACGTTCTGCGTCGATCCCGCATCGCCGGGTAGCTGCCTTCCCAAGCCGGGTGTTGGCAACAGCAGCGTGCAAGCTTGCAAGGCGAGCTCGGAGTGCACCGATGGCGAGTGCGTGCTCGAGAGCTGCTACGGATACCCGCTGATGACCTGCGGCGGGAGCGGGGATTGCAGCTGATTCGGGGAAACCTCCCCACGGTTGTCGTCGCGTCGCAGTGTCGGCTACCTTCCACTCCCGAGGTGAAAGCGTGAAGCGCATTTTTCTGATCGTGCCGCTCTTCTTGGCGGTGGCCTGTGGACACTCCGAAGACGAATGGAAGGCGCAGCTCGCCAAGTACGATGCGCTGAACCAAAAGAACGGTTCGCTCCAAGACGAGCTCGACAAGGAGCGCGGTCGTGTCAAGGCGCTGAACGACGAGCTGGAGAAGATGGGCGTCAAGCTGAGCGCCGAGGGCACCGAGAAAGAGGCGATGAGCAAGAACATCGAGCAGATGAAATCGGCGCTCGAGGAATATCGGGCGCGGGCTCAAACGCTCGAGCGGATTCGCGCGCGCTTCGAGCTCTTGCGAAAGAAGCTCGAGAAGCTCACGAATCTCGGTCTCAATGTCCAGATCCGGAACAATCGAATGGTGATCTCGCTGCCGGGGGACGTGCTGTTCGCCTCGGGATCGGATCGGCTCCGCAAGGATGGCACCAAGATCCTACAGCAGGTTGCCGAGGTGATTCGTGGGGACGAAGCGCTCAGGGATCGTCTGTATCAAGTAGCTGGCCACACCGACAATCAACCGCTCAAACGTGCTGCCGACAGCTTTCGTGACAACTGGGGACTGTCGTTGATGCGAGCGCGGGAAGTGCTCGTGTTCCTGATCGAATCCGCTGATGCGAAAGAAGGCGGTGGTGGGCTCGATGGGAAGCATTGGAGCGCGTCCGGCTACGGCGACACAGATCCCGTCGCGGGAAACGACTCCCCTGCGGGTCGAGCCAAGAATCGGCGGGTGGAGCTCGTTCTTCTCCCGAACGTCGAAGAGATGCTCGATCTCAAGTCGCTCCTCTGAACATCCCTCGACCCGAGCCGCGCGATGGGCTACGCGGAGCCATGGCTTTCGGTCGGAATCCGTACGTGGCTCGGGCTCAGCTCGCCGAGCAGAAAGCGTCCGCAGCAACGGATGACGCTTCGCGCGTTCGAGCACTTCGTGATGCGGCCCACCAGTGGGACCGCGCCGCGGAGCGCGAGCAACCAGGCAAGCGCCGTATCGAATACGAGGAAAACGCAACCCGTCAGCGAGAGCTCGCCGACGCGGAGTCGACGCCGGCGAAGGCGGAACCGAAGACCTATTCCGTCCGCAGCGATTTGAAGCTGTTGAACTGACCGCTAGCTTAGGACTTGAGCCAGCGCTTCGTCGAGCGCTTCGATGGTCGCCATGGGTAGCGCGGCCGTTCCATCGGGGGTGTGGACCAACACCAACGTCGCGCTGTCGCATTTGTCGAGGCAGCGCTTGGCAACGATCCCAAATTGCGAGCCTGCGTCTCTGCGTTGGGCATGGCGCTTGAGCAAATGATCCAGGAGCTTGGCGGCGCCCCAGCTTTGACAAGCCCCGATGCAAAGCTCGAAGCGGATGGGATCCGAAGTGTCGCAGGGGATGTCCGTGAACAGGGCAGCGGCGGCATAGACCTGCGCTTCGGTCGCATCCAGATCCGCCGACAGCTCTTCGACCAATTCCGGCGTCAAACGTTCGCCACCGGCGGCCGAAAGCGCGTCACCGAGCTCGCTCGCCACGGCCATCAGGCGACCCGAGTCGAAGGGAGTGTGGGTTTGTGGCCGTGAACGCGGAGCGATCGGTAGCGACATGGTGCCTATTTGGGTCAGCGAGCTTCGCAGCCATAGAGCCCGCGTGCGTCGCAGAGCTTCTGCATGCACGCTACCATCTTGGTGCGGCCGGTGGGGTTCAAACCGGAAAGCGTTTGCCGACAGTCTGTCGGTGTCGGACCAGGTTTAGCGTCCTTGCACGACGTGAGGATCTTCTCGCACGTCTGGTCGATCTCGGTTGGACTGCTGCCGACCTTGGTGGGCGCGACGGGACACGACGCCATGAGCGCCTCGTGCCCGCACTTGTTGATGGCAATGAGATCGCAGACCTGATTGACCTTCAGCCGTTTCAGACACTCGACGGCCGCGCGAGCCGCCTTGGGCTTGAGGGATTCCTTGTACTGAGCGCAGCGCGAGTACACGAGAGAACGGCACTCGGCTTCGTCGCCGGGATCCGGAAAGCCGACGCAGTCGGGAACCGTTCCCTCTTCGTCGTCGCAAGAGGGAGCGGGGGCTTCCAGGCTCGAGGCAGGGGGCGCGCTCGCGCTCGGCGGCGGTGCGGGCTCTGGCTGGGCGGACGGTGGCGTCGACCTTTCGACCTCCGAGCGAAGCAGCAATCGGTCCCGCGCGAACCAGCCGCCGGCGGCCGAGGCCCCGATGGTGGTGACCAAAAGGAAGAAGCTCGACTTGTCGATGTTCATCCCTCCTCCGCCATTCTCCCCCTGCCAAACCGAGGGTTCTATCATCTACGTGCGCTGTCAACCGATCCCCGAAACGCTCCGAGTCCATTGGCGAAGCTTTGGTGTTAGCCTGCCCTGTGGAAATGGATCCGGGAGAGCGACATGAGTGACAGTGTGCGAACCGAGGAGAGCCCCGAATCCCGTGAGCGGCGCCGCTCGCACCGCGCGGCCGTCGAGGTCGAGCTCGGTGTCCATAGCGAGAGCAATTTCTTCACGGGGATCACGGGTGACATTTCCGATGGTGGGTTGTTCGTTGCGACGCACGTGCCCCTGAAAGTCGGCGTGGACGTCACAGTGAAGTTCACCTTGCCGGCGTGTCCTGAAGTGACGGCAAAGGCTGTCGTGGTGTGGGTGAGCGACCCGCTCGCTGGGAAGCCCGGGATGGGCGTTCGATTCACCGAGCTTCGACCCGAGGACGAAGCGCTGATTCATCGCTTCATCGCGAAGCGAGAGCCGCTCTACTACGACGTGTAGCGAGGATGCCGCAGACGGAGCGAGTGGGCACCGTCGTGGTGGGCGCGAGCGCTGCGGGTCTGGCCACCTCCGCCTGCCTGCAGAAGGGCGGCGTACGCCACGTACTGCTCGAACAAGCGGAGCGCGTTGCCAGTGTTTGGCGCGGGCACTACGATCGGCTGCACCTTCACACGAGTCGCAGCCTTTCGGGTCTGCCGTTCTTCCCGATGCCCAGGAGGTTCCCAAGGTATCCGGCACGGGATCAGGTCGTGGAGTACCTGGAAGAGTACCGGCGAAGGCTGAAGCTCAATCCTCGTTTCGGGCAGCGGGTCCAATCCATCCGACGTGCCGAGGACGGTTGGGAGGTCGAGACCGGCGATGGAATTTTCGCGACTGATCACGTCGTCGTTGCAACGGGGTACACCCGAACGCCGAACGTGCCTGAGCTTCTGGGCCAGGAAATCCGCACTGGAGCTCTCCTTCACAGCTCGAAATACGACAACGGCACGCGCTGGAAGGGAAAGCGCGTGCTGGTCGTGGGGTTCGGCAACTCCGGCGGCGAGATTGCCATCGATCTCGTCGAGCGGGGCGCCGAGCCATCACTCTCGGTGAGGAGCGCGGTCAACGTGGTGGGACGCGACTTGTTCGGCATCCCCATCCTCGCCATCGGAATCGTGATGAGGCCCCTGCCTGCAAGGGTCGCGGACGCGATGGCGGCACCTCTGACGAAGTTGATGGTTGGCAACATCGAGGAACTCGGTCTTCGTCGACTACCGTACGGTCCGAACGAACAGATCCGAGCTCACGGGCGCATCCCGCTTCTGGATATCGGCACGCTGAAGCTCATTCGCGAGGGTAAGATCAGCGTTCGACCGGGTGTCGATCGGTTGGAAGGAGAGGACGTGGTGTTCACCGATGGGCAGCGCGAGGCATTCTCGGCGATCGTGCTGGCCACGGGCTATCGACCGGCGCTGGAGGATGTGTTGGACGATACCGGGGGGTTTGGCCAGGAGCTCGGGCATTCCGCTGTGAGCGGCGCCGAAGTGAAGCCGGGGCTCTGGCTGTGTGGGTTTTACGTTTCGCCGACCGGCATGCTGCGTCAGATCGGTATCGAAGCACGCAAGATCGCGCGAGAGATCAGCGCGCGCTCCTGAGCCCATGCTATGGACGGCGCGTGGAACCGACGAACCGTTACGCAGAAGCCTCCCAGAAACTCACCGCTGCGCTCGAGCTCCAGCTCGAACCGATCGCCATCAGCATCACGGATCGTGTCCCGGCTGGCGTCCCGACTCATCGCGGCGGCGCTCCGGCGGGATGCTCGTTCTGGGAGCAGGCGGCCCAGGGCGCGTTTGCGACGGTCCCTGCGGATCACGAGAGCTGTACCGTTGGCATGCACACTCACGGCATGACGCTGGAAAGCGAAGCCCAGCAGCAAGATCTCAGCGTGTCGCTGCGGGTTTTCAACGATCTGGGTTACGTCCGCACGAGTGACGTGGCCGCCATCCCCACCTTGGACGCTGGAACCCAGGTGGTCGTCTACTCTCGCCTGTCGAGTGCGCCGCTACCTCCCAACGTCGTTCTCGTTTTCGCGAGCTCGCGTCAGGGGCTGATCGTCACCGAAGCCGCGCAACAACTGGAGGGCGGCGTCCCGCCTGCGCTCGGCCGACCCGCGTGTGCCATCGTGCCGCAATCGATGAGGACCGGTCGTGCCGCGCTCAGTCTCGGTTGTTGCGGAGCACGCGCTTACCTGGACGTCTTCAGCGACGACGTTGCGCTTTGGGCGTTGCCGGGTTCACGCCTTTTTGACTACGTGGAGCGGATCGAAGTGCTTGCCAACGCAAATCGAACGCTGACGAGCTTCCACCGCCTTCGTCGAAGCGATGTCGAGGCGGGTGAGCATCCGAGCGTTGCGGACTCGCTGGCGCGGCTGCAAGCCTCCAGCTAGGACGCGCCGAAGCGGGAGCCCACCTCCAGCGACAGAAGACTCGCGAGGCCAAGAGCGTCGTATTCGCGCTCCAGGAAGAGCCAGCGCGCGATGCAAATCGCCTGCGAGCCCGGGCGCGCGGCAACGGAGATCCCGTCTGGGCCGATCCTCTGGATTTCACCGGGCGAGCCCGCCGCCGTCTGGACACTGAGAGTGAGCGATCGCGGTACGAGCTTCATGCCTCGGAAGAGCGTGTAAGGCCGAACGACTCCCTGACACGCCCGGTACAGACGTTCGATTTCGCTAGAAGGGAGCGTCCAGTCGAGTTGCCCGTGCTTGGCGCGGACCGGGGGAAAATGACTTCCCGCTGATGTTGGAGTCTTGCCCTGGGGAAGTTTCCCATTCCGCATCATCAAAAGGATCTCCGGGATGAGCTCTGCGCCCCGGGCATCGACCGCGTGGGCGAGGGAGGCGGGCGTGGCATTTTGCGGTACCGCTACCGCGCGCTGGAGGACAATGGGTCCCGCGTCGATCTCTCGGGACATGTGGTGGACGGTGATGCCCACCTCGCGCTCGCCTTGCACGATCGCCCAGAAGAGCGGATGCCTGCCGCGGTACTCGGGAAGCAAAGACGGATGCAGATTCAAGGTGCCTACTCGGGCCACTTCGAGCAAGGCGGGGCCAAAGACTTTCGGCCAACCCGCGACGAGGACCAGATCGGGAGAGTCCAAGAATCAAACGCTCCACGAACGCGGGCTCGTTCACCTCGTCCTGGCGCGCCAAGGGGACGCCGCTGTTGGCGCACAATCTCTCGAGAGACGCGAACGCCGGTGATTGACTCCCTGTCACCACCCGAACCGGCAACGTGTCTGCGGCGCAGAGTGCGTCGAAGTAGTACGTTGCCGTTGCGCACCAACCGAACAACACCACGTTCATGTCGGACCCCATCAGTGTAGGAGCAAACAGAGCGCGGCGCGTGCTGCTCGTTCTGCCGGGGACGAGCTATCGAGCAGAAGCCTTTCTTCGAGCCGCCAAGCGACGGGGAATCGAGCTCATTTTGGCGACCGACCTGCCGATGGCCTTCGAGAGTCTGGGTTGCTCCCGAATCCGAATCGACTTCCGTGATCCCACCGCAGCGTGCGAGACCCTGGCACAGACGCCGATCGATGGCGTGATTCCCACGGACGAGGCGAGCGCGGTGGTTGCGGCAATGCTCGCTGCCCGGCTCGGGCTTCCGGCTCCGAGCGTCGAGGCGGTTCGAGCCGCTCGCGACAAGCGTCTGATGCGAGAGCTTCTCGCCGCCGCGGGGGTGCCGAGTCCTGCCTTTCGCGTTCTCGAACCCGACCGGGATCCGTCGGAGCTCGGCCGAGAGGTTTCGTTTCCGTGCGTTGTCAAAGCGCCGATGTTGAGCGGGAGCCAGGGCGTGATTCGCGCCGATGATTCCGAACAGCTGGCGCGTGCCGTGAGCCGGGTGCGAAGCATTCTGGCGCATCATCCGAGCCCGGCCCGCGAGGATCCGGATTTTCATCGCATTGTCGTCGAGGACTATCTGGATGGTGTCGAGGTCGCCGTCGAAGCACTGATTGATCGCGGAAGGCTTTTGCCGATTGCGATCTTCGACAAGCCCGACGAGCTCGTCGGCCCGTTCTTCGAGGAGACGCTCTACGTAACGCCATCGCGGCTTCCGACAGCGACGCAAACGGAGGTGAAGAACGTTGCGGAACGAGCCGCTCGTGCGCTCGGGCTCGGGCACGGTCCCATCCATGCCGAGCTCCGCATCGGTGCCCGCGGCGCGTTCGTGGTCGAGATTGCCGCCCGATCCGTCGGAGGACTCTGCTCGCGCACGCTCGAGCTCGTTCGGCAAGATTTGGAAGGAGATCTCATCGCTCATGCAGCGGGAGTTACTAGCGCCCCACGGGACAGCTCCGGCGCAGCCGGTGTGATGATGATCCCCATCGCCAAGAGTGGCGTCTTCCGGAGTGTGCAGGGCGTGGACGATGCCTCGAGAGTCGAGGGCGTCGACTCAGTGACCATCACGGCCCGGCCCGGCGATGCCGTTCGAGCGCTGCCCGAGGGCTCGAGCTACCTGGGCTTCATTTTCGCCCGAGGAGACACCCCCCTTGCCGTCGAGGCATCGCTGCGCGGCGCTCATGCGCTGCTCTCATTCGAGTTTTCGCGACTGCTTTAGCCAAGAACGGACGGCTCCCGGGCGTATCATCGACATGGGCATCCAAAAGCTCGTGGCGATGGCTGTCGCTCTCCGCAGGGCTGGTTGGATGTGCCGAGCGGCGGCCCCGCGCCCGTGCCAGTGCCCGAGCCCGACACGCTCTACGCGGCGCGGCTGAGCAACATCCACCTCGGCAATCCCGAAGGCCCGGTAATCGGAAGAGCCCACCCGGGTGCGGTGATTCGAGTTCGTGAGCGGCGCACCGATTCCGTCGCCTTCACACTCCCCAGAGATGCGAGTGGATGCCGTGCCGGAGCGTTGGACCCGGCTCGTGAACACAGCCGAAGACGCGTTCGTCCCCGAGCTCCAGCACGGCCAGGTTCACTGGCTGATCAACACCAAGGACGAACCCACGTGTCGTTCCTGGACCCTCGACGCCAAGCTCGAGGGGAAAGCCTACCGAGGTCGCCTTCGGAGCCGCCAATCGTCGCCGGGGCGAGTCGTGCTCTGGTCGTATGGGGTCGAGTACGTGCCGAGTCAGCCAGGTCGGTTGGGTGGGATCCTCCTCCTGGGCCCCAATACAATCACTTACAGCGAAGGGCGGAGAGAGGACGGCGGCTATCGCTGCGCGTTCGAGCTCACGTTTGCCCAGCGTCGAGGGGACGTGCTCGAGTTTCTGTCCAGCGGTGACTCCGGCATCGTCGCGTACGAGCCCGAGGATGCCCAGCGCTGGTACGTCACGTCCGAGGCGTGCGAGGGAGCACGACGGGAGGCGATGCGCGCGCTTTCCCAAGATGCTCGCGTCGCGACTCGCCTCGGCTTTGCGCACGGTTGCTGAGAGGCTTGGTCGAGCTCTGTCGCAAGTGGCGAACGGACTCACGCTCATCGAGCAACTTGCTCGAGTTGCTTCACGTTCGGCTCCGCGCAGCAGAACCACGGTTCGCTGAGCTTGGGGACGAAGCGAACGGTTTGCTTCGACCGAGCCGGAGCTCGTCGCCCGCTGGTGCGGTAGGCGAGCTCACGAATTCGCTCGATCACCATGGGATCCTGGTCCTGCCCGGCTTCGACCAGCGCGCTCACTTCGGCGTGGAGTCGATCCATGCGGGGATCTGGGTGAGCCCAGCGATGACTGAACTCGCCCGGGCGGAGGTCGCTCAGCCACTCGCCATGTGCTGCGAGCTCCCGAGTGTTCTCGCCGGACCGGAGGGGCGCCACGAGAGCAGAGCCCGGAGGGACCAGCAAGCGGATCGCGAGCTGGATGGGATCGACGTTGCCGAGCAGCTCTTGATCGAACACGAAGTCGACGAGATCGATGTAATCCTCGAGAGTCGTCCACGGTGTGAAGGGGACAAGGGATGGGCGAAGCGCGATTCCGGCGCTCCGCGCGATGCGCAAGGCTTCGTACACGTCGGCGCGGCAGTGACCCTTGTGGAGCTCGCGCAGCACCCGGTCCGAGAGTCCTTCGACCGCGGAGAACACGAACAGGCAGCCGTACTCGGCGAGCTCCGGGATCCGGCGTTCGTGTTTCAAGATGTGTTCAATCTTCGCGGTCACGTCGAACGTCACGTCGGGATGGGCCTCGTGAAGCCGCCGGGCAATGTCGAGGGAATGGCGCGGGCCGTTCAGGAAATCGGGATCACCGAACGTGATGTGCCGGGCGCCGGCGGTGATTTGCTGGTCGGCGTCGGCGAGAACCACTTCTGCCGGCACGACGAAGAAACGCCCGTCGTACACGGGCGTTATCGGACAGTGACGACAGCGGTGCAGGCATCCGCGGCTGGACTCCACGTACCCCGCGAGCCGGGTCTCGCCGGCCTCGGGCCCGATGAGCCGCGCGTACCGGCTGAGCGGTGGAAGGCCGTCCCGCCGGGGCGTTACGAAGGCGAGCCGTCCGAGCACTGGGAGCTCGGGGCTTTGGGTTTCGAGTGAGTGCGCGGTGGTGACACCTGGCACTTCCGGCGCGCTGCCGGATTCGAGAGCGTGGGCGAGCGCGACGAGCGCTTCCTCGAACTCACCACCGATCACCGAGTCCGCCGCCCGGGTCAGGAGGTCCTTCGCATTCAGCCAGGCATACAGGCCGAACAGGCACACGTGGCACTCGGGGTTTTGCGCCCGAGCGCGTCGCGCAATCTCCAGGCCAAGCCGCAGTGCCGTGTGCATCGGCACCGAGATCGCGACCAGCCTCGCAGAATCGAACGCTCTATCGTCGATCGAGTCGACGGAGGCATCGACCGCAGCGACACGATGACCTGCTCCATCGAGCTGCGCCCAAGCGGACGCGATCGCGAATGGCTGATGACCGAGCTCGTAGGCCGAAACCAGCAGCACGTCGACGCCCATGATCGGGCTACTTCTGCTGCTGGGGCTTGAAGTCGGGTGGCAGCTGGGAACCTTCACCGAAGAAGAACTTGTCGAGCTCGTCCATCCAGAGCTTCTGGCCTTGCTCGCTCGTTACGTCGAGGCGGTACTCGTTGATCAACATCTTCGAATGCTCGAGCCACATCTTCCAGGCCTCCTTCGAGACGCTGTCGAAGATCTTCTGGCCGACCTCGCCCTTCAGCGGCGGCTTGTCGAGGCCTTCTGCTTCCCGCCCGAGCTTCACACATTGAACCATCCGCGCCATGACGTCGTTATTGGCGCTGCGTGGCGAGGGGTCAAGGGGGCGTCTTGAAACCAGGTCACCCGCTGGAAATCGGACCGCTCAACACGCCGTTCTGGATCGCAAATCCCCAAGGGCTGATTGCGTCGGCTCCTGCATTTCGAAGTACTGGCGCGCGAGAACCATCGCCATCGCGAGATGTTCGAGCCGCGTGAGGAGCAGGGTCGAGCGCTTGGGCGTGGCTGCGACCAGGGCGTTCGTGCCGAGCATTGATTGCGCGTGGAGCAGAAAGGGCTTGTCGAAGATGCGCTCGGGCGTGTGGGGCTCGTCGATGCAAAAGAGCACGTCAACGTCCCGTCCATCCGCACCCTGCACCCAGCGCGGCGTCCAGGATGCCGGAACGCGCGCGAGATTTGCGATCGCGTTTTGCTCGAGGCGCTCGAGGCTCACACCCATCTCCGCGAGGCGCTCGGGCGTGACCAGCTCTCTCTTTCCCTCGTCTTCGACGTAGTAGCCAAGCCACGGCGTGCCGGGTTGATCAGGCAGCGAGCACACGCTGCGATGCGCGGCCCGCGCACGCTCTTCCCAGCCGTGGGGTTCGATTCGAAGCATGATCCGATCGAGCAAGCTCCCGATCGAAAACGGGGAGGGCGTGATCAGGACGTGCCCGCAGCGCGCGCACCATCGCTGGTCGGCAGCCAGGGTGCCGCATCGCGGACACTGCCTCTCGATCGAGGGTTCGGGCACTTTGAAAATGCGATCTCGTGTGCGGGCGCCGAGCATTGCGTCGGGTAGTCGATGCGTTTGGAGCACACGAATGACATCGCTTCCGCCCGCCTGCAAAAGGGCTCGAACCAGATGTCGTAGCGTGCCCTCGTGAGCACCGTCCTCCGCTGCGATGCGTCGCGCCACCTGCGAAACCAGCTCGAACGCCGGCGTCACGACGGGCTCTGGCGTAGTCGATGCTTCTTCGCCCCAAGGAAAGAGCGCTTCGGCAGCGGTCTGTATCCGATCGGCATCGAGTCCGAGTCGCTGCAGCTGGTAACCGTGCTCGCGCACGAAGGCGACGAGCAAGTGGACGGGCGTGACTTCGCCATGTTTCCGCTCGATGGCCATCTGCCACGCGGCGCCGATGATCTCGCTCGAGTCTTCGCCGAGGGGAGGTTCGTCCATCTGCTCGGTGGGATGAAAGACGACGACTTCCGCCGCGCCGGAAATCAGCGGCTCGGTATTGGGCCCGGGCAGCCTGCCGCGGGAGGTCTGGCTCGTGATGGAGTCGAAGAGTCCGAACAGGGTGTCCCAGTGGGGTGCCTTCGTCGTCAGGCCAATCGGACGGGTGTGCTGCTCGCGGCCGTTGCGGATTGCCGAGACAACGCGCGTTCGGCCCTCCGGAACCATTTCAGCAGGCGACTCGGGAAAGCCCGCTTCGTGCATCAGCTCGACCAGGCGCTCGTACACGCCTTGGGCAAGCTGTGCGTGGAATCGATGCACAGTCCCCTCGTCATCGATGTGGTCGACGGTCGTCGACCCACTTCGACGAATGATGAGCGAAATGTCGCCCTCGGACCCCCCGCTTCCTCCCACACGATGCTCGAGCCGAAAACAATCACCGCTTGCGATGTCGAAGCTCATGCTCCCCACGCTAAACCAGAAACTCGCGAGCCGGTAACGCGAAGCTCGATGGCCTCTGCACAGCCGTGAACCGTGCGTGTTAGCGTTTCGCCGTGGCCCTCACCCGTGACCGAATCGGCAACGTCATCGCAGAGCGGTACGAGCTCTTGGACGTGATCGGCCGTGGTGGTCAGGGCTTGGTGTACAAAGGCTACGATCGCTGGACCGAGCGCAACGTCGCCGTGAAGCTCTTGGCTTCCAAACAGGCGCGCGAGCCTCAAATGGCCCAGCGCATGATCCGCGAGCAACAGGCAATGACCGCGCTCAAAGGCACGGCGGCCGTGGAGCTCTTCGACGTGTGCCGCGGCAGTGACGGCGAGCTCTGCTTGGTGATGGAGCTGCTCTCCGGGATCGATCTGGAGGAGCATCTGTACGCGCTCGAAGATCGCGGTGAGCGACTGGATCTTTATCGCGTTGGAGAAATCTTCGATCCCATCGTCGATACGCTGGAGGTGGCTCACGACGCCGGTATCCTGCACCGCGACCTGAAGCCCGCGAACGTCTTTCTGCTCGATTATGGCGGCGTGCGTTTGCTCGACTTCGGCCTGGCCCGCCTGCGCACGGGGGGTGCTCCGCTCACCGCTGCGGGTACGGTCATGGGCTCGCCGAGCTACATCGCGCCCGAGGCCTGGCAGGGTCGCACGGAGGTGGTCGATCATCGCGCCGACGTGTATTCGCTCGGCGTCATCTTGTTTCGGTTGCTGGCGGGCGAGCTGCCGTTTTCCGGCGAAACTCTCCACGAAAAGTTCTTGGGGAGCACGAAGAGCGAGCGCCCGAGCCTCCTCGCCCGTCGAGCCGACCTGCCTCCGAGCGCAGACGATTGGGTGGAAATGGCGCTGGCGATCGATCGAGAAGATCGTTTCTCGAACGTGCGCGCGCTGTGGAACGCATTCACGGAAACGTTCGACGTGAAGCCCCCGCGTCGCAAACCGCGGGAGTCTCTCTGGTCCGCAGCGAAGCATGCGATCGAGCACCTTGCGCACGGATCCGACAAACCCCTACCCGCGCCAGCTCCCCGTCCAGCCGAGCTATCGTTCGTGAGCGAGGCGCTGGCCAAGAGCGTGGCGCCAATGCAAGACAAAGCGTTGGGGCCTCCCCCGCCGCCGCGTCGGAATCTACCTGCCCCACCGCCTGCTCCGTTTGCGGCGCGGCGTGAGCACACCGTCGAGCTCACCGACATCGATCTCGAAGAGGCGCCGCCTTCGAAAGGCAGAAGCATCGAGAAGACGCTCGAGCTCACCGATCTCGATCTGGTCTTCGCCGAGGACACCATCCCCGGCGCGCGCGTTCCGTTTCCCGAAGTCGTCCCGGTGCTCGAGACTCCCGAGAAGCAGCAGGAAAAGAAGCGCAAGAACGAGAAGAAGCGCGCCCGGGCAGAGCGGCGAAAAAAGCGAAAGCAGCGCCGAAAGAAGCGCAAATAAGCTGGCGCGGGTGCTCGTGTGCGACTCGTGTTGGCGGTCCGCTGCGGGAGATCAGCGAGACAGCCAGCTCTCGAGCCGCAAGTGCGGACGTCCCAACCCGCGCTCTCGCGCTGCGAAGCGGACGAGCGCTGCGATCTTGCGGGCGGCCACCCGCTCGCGCCCTCCCGTCGCGTGCCAGAGAGCATCGAGCTCGTTCGAATCCAAGTGACGGAAACTACCGGGCGAAAGACTGCCAAGTCGGAGTGGCCCCACGGCGCAGCGATGCAGCGCGACGAGCCGAAAGTCGAGTGCACGACACAAGCGGCGGATGTGGCGATTCTTTCCCTCCCGTAACGTCACGGCGAGCTCGGTGAAATCCGGGGTCTGGTGCTGGATGCTGACATCCTCGACTGAAAGCTGGTGCCCTCCGACCTCCACTCCCTGTCGCAACCGAGCAAGGCGTTCGTCGCTCGGATCCAAGAGCTCGTCGAGCCACAGCCAGTACGACTTTTGCGTATGATGGTCGGGGTGCAACACGGCGTTGGCGAGATCTCCGTCGGTCGTGAAGAGCAAGAGTCCGGTGGTATTGCGATCGAGCCGCCCGATTGGGAAGACGCCGGGAGGCATGGCGCTCATGAACCGGGAAAGGTCCGCTTTGCCGAGGGGATCTTTCGTCGTCGAGGTCACCGAGAGTGGCTTGTGAAGCATCAGGTGCTCGTGCTGGCCGCGCGGAACGATTGGCTGATCGTCGAGCCGGACCTGGTCCTCTTCGAACACCATGTGCTCGGGCGACGCGCAGACGGCACCGCCGACCGTGACTCGCGCCGAAGCGAGGGCCATCCGGACGGTCGTCACCGAAAGAGGCGTCGAATCTCGGAGGAACTTGTCGAGTCGTCGCGGGATGAAGCGGGCGGACGTCATCTCGTCAGCGGGTCCAGGCAAGCTCGAGCTCGCACAGGTCTTCCGCCCAGGTCGAGACCTTGGCACTCGCCTTCTTGGCGCCCGCCAAGATGATGATGGTCTCCAGGCGTCCGGCAATCGATTCCCACATTGGCTCGTTGTAACCTGTCACGCCTCGTACGGTTCCGCGCGCGAACGTCGGTCCAATCTCTTGCCAGACGACTTCTCCCTGGGAGTTGTATTGCCTCCAGGCGCGATCCATGCGGCGGAGAGTCGTCTCGTAGTCGGCGACACGCAAGAAGACCGTGTAGACACCTTTGAAGTCGATGCGCGCAGCGTCCATCCCAATCCGATGATTGAGCGTGCAGGAGCCGCCACCGAGCTCCGTGCGAATCGCTTCCTGCAACGTCGCGCTGACTGCGACAGGATAGTGCTTGGATGCGAGCACGAGCGGCTCGATCAGTCGTCGGATCTCGGGCGGCATGGCGGCCTTGACGCGGGCGACCTCCGCCGGCGTGACCAGCCGTTCGAGCGCCAACAATATGCTCCGGATCGCGGTCCCCTTGATGCGCATCGTGGCGCACCATTGTCTCGCGAGCGGCACCCCTCGCGCAATGGATCGCCCGGACTGCGCTCCTGCGGAGGAATTGCCTTCGCTACTCGAGCACGCCGAAAGCGCAGCTTCAATTGCGATCAGCGAGTCTTCTGCTCGTCATCGTTCCAGCATCGTCGCAAAGACTCCTGCTGGCCGGCGACGCTGAACCACGGGCTCGTGAGCTACTTGGCGCGCGCTCGATCGAGGGTGCTGGCTTGTTTTCCGAGTGGCTTGAGGCGAGCCCGAAGCTTCGTGCGCAACGCGCGATTGTCCGCTTGCCCGTGCACGCTCGCCGCGTGCTCAGCGGCAGCGTCGACCAGCTCGTCGGCAGTGCCCGACATGCGCAGCGTGCAGTTCTTGTCGTCGGGTGTTTCGCGGCAGTCGATGTACATACGATTCATGCGATGTGTCTTTCTGAGGTCGCCTCCCGGCATTGCTGCGAGTGGCTGCTTGCAGGCTAGCACCGTCGATCGTCGGCCGCCGCCATGGTCACGATCGGGTCACGTTTCTCTCTCCGGGACGTGCAGACACGATTTCGGGGCGTTTGCCCACACGTTCGCTTGCGGAACATCCAGGCAGGCACCATACTGGTTGCCTCTGACGCTGAGCGCGACTGATTCTGTGATCCTTCGCGCTCGAAGCGAGGAACCATCTCCAAGCTCGAGAACACCGTGGAAGCGCCTACCCGGCCCAACGAAGGCCTAGTTCGATGAGTGGCGGGCGTCGTGCTGCGAGTTTCGGTGAGCCTGGGCGAACTGCTCGGATCACGTGTCAGTTTCGCGACAAGCGGAGCATGGTTTACGAGTTGGACTGCGAAGGCACGCGACTGGCCGTGACCATTTTGGAAACGGACGAGAGCGAGCCCTGTCAGGTGGGCGCTGGGATCCGTGAGGATGGCGCACCTCCCGCCCTCGAAGCCCATGGAGCCAGTCGTGGCGATGCGCTCCGCGCGGTGGGTGAGGCGTGGAGCCAGGCCGGCTACGCGCAGGTCGACTGGGATGCGGTTCGGCAGGCGCTCGCAGCCGTTCGCGCGGTCTGACGCGTCACGAGAAGAGGAGCCTCTTCTCCTCATGGGTGAGCCAGAGCGTCTGGACGGCGTAGGCGATCAGCGCTGTGGCTACGGTGCCAAGAAGAATCATTCCCCATGAGCTTCCGGCCAGGCGAGCCGCTCCCGGAGCACTCTGAAGCGCCGAGTCGAAGAAGATTGCTCCCACGGCGGCGAACACGACCCCGCGTATGCGGCGATCGCGGCGCATGATGTCGAAGCGTTCTTGCAGAGCGGCGGTGGGGCGCGGCCGCAAAGCGACGAACGACAGCGAGATCAACCACGCTCCAGTTGCAGCGAGAAGTAGTCCGAGTGCACCCGCCAACAGTGCGCCATACGAGCTCGTAAACGGCCGGTTGCCGACCGAGAGCCGCAGCGCGACGAGTGCAAACGAGAAGTGCAAGAGCACGTCGCCGGTTCCTCCTCCGAGGGTGTCGGCTCGCGGCCCCACGAGGTGCAGGAACGCGAGTGCGGAGCACACGAGTAAGAGACCGGCAACCCCAATCAGCAACCAGCGCCCCGCCTCGATGGATGCGACTCGTTCCAACGCACCAGGACTCGCGAGCTGCATCCCCACGAGTAGCGCGAGCAGGAGGTACAAGAGCGCAACGAAATTACGAGACTCGCGTGTGGCGCGCTCCAAGGCACGTCCGGCGAGCCACTTGATTCGGGACAAGATGTCATTCACGATCCGTCCCATACGCGCAATGTCGAGCGGCGCCCGCGCAATCATGCGATGTCTCTCTTTTGCGAGGCTTTCGCCATCCGGCACGGCGGAGCGCCCGATCGAGGGAAGCGACATCGACCCGAACCGGGTCTCGTGCTAGTCAGCGACTTCTGGTCCTCAGATTGATGGCGCTCGGACCGTTCCGCCTGCGTTGATTTGCGTACCGGCTACTCCGAAAGTCGAACATCGCAAAACAACCTTTCGAACGTTTGCTCGAGATCGACGGCGAACGTGGAACGAGCCAAGCTTCATGACGACGGATTCGTGCGGCATCTGCGGCGGTGACGGCCGCATCGGTAACTCCTTTGGTCTGACGACCCGCTGCCCGGCCTGCCACGGCACGGGCAGGCGTTCGAGCGATAATTCGCTTTTGCGGGATGTCACGAAAACCAAGCCGTCCCACCACAAGGTGGCGAGCTCGGGGAAGGCCGCCGCGGTCGAAACCGGGCCCTCGACCCACGACGGAATGACCCTCGCTGCCGAGGTGCGCGCGAGCAGCGTCACAGGCGAGCTCAAGGACCGGCTGATCCGGGAGATCGCCGACTACGAAGGTAGCCACGGTCGCTGCACCCAAACGTTCACCAAGAAGATTCGAAAACAAATTCGCGCGCGCGTGAGCTGAGGCAGAGGAGAAGCGATGGACAAGGAGCACTTGCTCGGAAGGATTAACGCCGCCAAACGCTACGTGAGTGCGGCAGAGGACGAGCTGGACAACTTGATGAGGGAGATTCGCGCGGAGCCGCGTGCCCAGAAAGTCACGGCCAGCGCGGTGATCCAGGACGCGTTCGAGAAGCTACGAGCGGCCAAAGTGGACGTGTTGGAGCTCGAGAAGATGGTCTTGACCGAAGACTAGCCGAGCGGGTCGCTCAGTGTCTGCGCTGCCCCAAACGAGATTTCCGCGCACTTGTCTGAAGCGCTAAGTCGGCGGCTTCGGTAGTGGCTCTCCCAGCTCGTTCGCCGGTCGAAATAGGTTCACGGGTGTGCGGAGGTAGCGGATGCCATTCGAGTGGGCTTTTGGAAGCCGACCGCCGTCGACGTTGACCTGCACGCTCTGGAACAACAGCTTCGGTGCAGCCAGCTTCTTGTCGCGTTCGCTGCGGAGCTTCACGAATTCGTCTCTGGACGTGACCGCCGAGAGCTGGGGGTTGTTCGCTTTGGAGGCGCCGATGCTCGTCTCGGACCGGAGCGCTCGACCACCGGGCTGGTAGTCGTGGCCGACGAAGACCCGAGTGTCGTCGGGGAGGGCATAGAGCTTTTGGATTCGAGTCGTAGAGCGCATCCGCACTTCCGTCGGGAAAGTCGCAGCGTCCAGTGCCGTAGTCGTCCATGAACAGCGCGTCACCGGTGAAAATCGCGTCACCGATGCGATACGTCACGCAGGCGGGTGTATGGCCCGGTGTGGCAATCACCTCGATGGCCAGGCTCCCAGCACTGAAGCGTTCCCCGTCCCGAACCAGCCGGTCGAACTGCGAACCGTCGGTGGCGAGATCGGGCAGATCGAAGACGTTGCGAAACGTCGATTGTACGTCGCGGATGCGCTCGCCGATGACCACCCGGGCATCGAACCGACGCCGCAAGACTTGCGAGCCCGAGAGATGATCCGCGTGGGCATGGCTTTCGAGCACCCAGTGAAGTCGAAGTCCGCGCTCCTTGACGAAATTCGTGACCGCATCCACCGATTCGGTGAACGTGAAGGAGCCAACGGGCTCGTAGTCGAGGACCGGGTCGATGACGACTGCGTCGAGGGTCGCCGGATCCCAAATGACGAAAGTGAGGGTGGACGTGCGTGAGTCGTAGAAGGCTTCGACCTGAGGTTTCATGAGGCTGTTTCCTGTTGCTCGTTGGTTGGAGCCAAGACGAGCGAGGAAGGGTTCATCGGCATCGTGCCGTGCTATGAGGGGTCGGTTTGGGCACGAGTGGCTGATGCGTGACGAAGTCGAAGCCGCACTTCTCCGCCGGGCCGCCGACGCAAACCGCAGGCTCACGCGAATGGCTCTCGGCACCGGGGTCGTGCTGGCTCTCGTGGCGATGTACTTCGCCATTCGCGACCATCGGGGCGATGGGGGGCGTGGGCACGGGATGGTTCTCGGCATCACGGCTGCGGTGAGCTTTCTGGCGACGTTTTTGACCACGAGCGCCATCGGTCTCTGGATCGCTCGTCGCAGGCTTCTTCGCGACCTCAACCTCTGGATCAGCGAGTCGGAGCGGGAACACGGCCTGTCGCCTTCCAGTCTTCGATATCTCGTGAACATGTACGAAAAGAAATCCGTCACCCGCGTCAGTGACGACGAGATCTGAGTACGCTCATCGCGCTTCGACTCGCGTGCCGTCGGTCACGCGATCACTCGGGTGCACGATCACGACCGCTCCCGGTTCGAGGCCCGAACGGATCTCCGTTTCCAGTCCATTGTTCTCGCCGATCTCGATCCCTCGGACCTGCGCGCGCTCTCCTTCGACCACGAACAGCGCCCAGCCGTCGCCGCGTCGAAAGAGAGCGCTCGACGGCACCTTGGCGACGTCCTTCTGTTTGATCACGACGATCTTGGCTTCGACCCGGTAGCCATCCTGCAGCGCTGACCATTTCTGGTAGGGCGCTTGGAGATCGATGATCGCGTTCACGCGCTGCTCCTCGACTCCCAACGCGGAAAGTCGGGTGAATGCCGAAGGCTCGATCATGCGCACCCGACCTCGGAGATTCTCCCCGCCCCAGCGCTCGATGCTGACCTCGGCGCCGGGATGAATGCGTACGGCATCGCTAGTCAGCACGTCCACGACGATTTCGAGAGCGGCGGGATCACCCACTTCGATGAGTGGTGCGCCGGCTTGTACGACGCCCTCGCTTTCCTGAAGAACCTTGAGGACACGCCCGCCGACCGGGCTCGGAACCACCATCTGGTCCCCGCTCTTCGGCTTCCCAGCATTCGTGAATGCGCCGAGGGCTGCGCGCGCCATGGCGAGCTCGTGGTTGGCGACTTTGGCACCGAACTGGGTGCTGGTGAGCTCGGCCTCGCGGGCCGAGAGCTCGAGATCGTAGCGATCGAGATCCGCCGAAGGCGTCACGCCCTTGGCCCCCAAATCCTTGGCACGTTGACTCTCCTTCTTCGCGAAAGACAGTGCGGCCTTCGCGCGCTCGATCTGCGCCTGAGATTGGCGGCGCGCAGCTTCGGTCGCATTGACTCGAGCTTCCGCTTCCTTCCTGGTACGAGCGTCCAGGAGCGGAGCGGTGAGCGGCACGAGTCGTGCGAGGGTTTCCCCTTGTTTGACCGCGTCGCCCGCGTGAAGCTCGATTCGATCGATGTTGGCGGTGAGAGGGGTCGAAACGACGTAGCGATCTTTCACCCGTGTGCGCCCGTCCTCGTCGACAGTGACGACGAGCTCTCCTCGGGTCACCGTTGCGGTTTCGACCGCGATGGGTTTGGGCAACCAGGCGTACACGATCATCGCTACCAGCCCGACCGCAGCGATGGCTAGCACGCTTCGGCGCACCCACCGCGTCAGGTTGCGCCGTGACTTTGGACGTTCTCGTGTATCTGTCAGCGTGGTCACTGTACTACTCCCGGGTCTTCAACACTCCGATGAGATCCAATCGGTCGAGCTGTCTTCGTACGAGGAGAGCGCTGACCGCTGCGGAAACGACCGTTACCGTCGCAGCGAACGCATACGTGCGAGCTGAAACGAACACCGGCAGGCGAAATGTTTCCGGATCGACGTTGGTCGTCATCGCCAAAACCATCCAGTTCCCGAACAGGAGTCCGAGGGGGATGGCCAAGAGCACCTGAATCGACAGCTCGCCCAGCAAGATCATCGAGATCTCACCCCGAGTGAAGCCGAGCACGCGCAGGCTCGCCAGGTCTCGGTTTCGTTGCGAGAGCGAGACCCGCGCGTTATTGTACACGACGCCGATCGCGATGATGCTGGCGAACAGTGAGAGCACGAACGTGTACACGTTCATGATGTTCCCGCTCTCCGCCTCGAACTGCTCGCGAAGCCCGCGGGGGCTTCCGACGCTCGCCACCCACGGCAGCTGTTTCAATCGGCGGTACAGGTCCGCACGCTGGAGCGGGTCGCCGCGCAAGAGTCCGACGTCGACCGAGCGCTCTTCGCCGAGGAGTCGGTCCAAGGCCTTCTGGCTCATGTGGCCCTGCATTCCAAACGGCTCGTCGACCAGTCCAACCACCGGCACGGTCACCGTTCTCCGCTGGCCGGTGCGAAACGAGAGCTCGATTTCGTCGCCAACGTCGGCCTCGAGCACCTGGCCGAGGATACGCGTCAGGACGATTCCTTCGGAAGGAATTCGGATTGCGTTGCCGTGGTCGTCGAGGACACGACGCAGCGACGTCTCGGTCGGGTAACCGTTCACCACGAGATCCCGATAGCGCGGGCCGTGGCGAAAGCGCGCCGGCGCCGCTCGGAGGCCTTCCGCACGCGCGACGCCCGGCAGGTGGGCAAGCTCACGAATCGCGCGCTCCGGGAGGGGCCGAGTGAACGTGACCACGACGTCCTCGCGCATGGCTCGATGGAATTGCACGTCGAGCATGTGATTGATGGCATCGTGGAAGAAGCCCGCAACCACCACGATTCCGAGCGCGAGCGCGATTCCGATCGTCGACAGCGCGAGCCGGAGCGGCCGGCGGGTCACCTCTCGGAGCACCATTTTGGCCGAGGTACCGATGAAGGCGAGCAGGGCCGACCATCGAAAGAGCGATCGGCGGTAGCTCGTGGGCGCAGGTGGACGCATGGCTTCCGCGGGGGGAAGTCGAGTCACACTCGCAACTGCCGACAGCGCGCCGATCACGGCGGCCGCGAGACTCACCAGCACCGAGAAGACCGCACTCCTGAGCTCCAATCGAAACCTCGGCGCCGGAAACTTGAAGTACTGGCTCGTGTAGAGATCGGTCAGGGCGCGCCCGAGCCACGCACCCACGAGGAGCCCGACTACGGCGCCGCCCAGTACCACCAGTACGACCAACTCCAGATAGTGCAGTCCGACCCGTCGATTGGAGTAGCCCACCGCTTTGAGCGTTGCGATCTGCGATCGTTGCAAATGGATCAGGCGAGAGAGAACGACGTTGAGCAAGAACGCCGCCACGAACAGGAAGATGAAGGGCACGACATTTGCCATGTTGCCGAGCTGTTGCAGCTCGCTTTGCAACATGAAATGCGAAGTCTGCTTCGCTCGGGGAACGGCGGCGACTATCCCGTAGGGCGCGAGCAGGGATTCCGTGCGCTCGATCACGTCTCGCTCGTTCGCGCCAGGCTGCAGCCGTATCACCACGTCATCGAAGGCGCCCTCCATCTGGAAGGCAGCGGCTGCCGCGTCGCGGGTCATCCACAGCACGACCACGCGCTTTGGGTCGTAGCTCATGGCGCCGGGGGGCAGTGCGAACACGAACTCCGGAGACATGGCGATGCCCACGATGCGGAGCTCTCGCAGCGTGCCGTTCACCACCGTGGGCAGACGATCTCCGGGGGAGAGCCCGTGAGCCTCGGCGAAGCCCTCGAGTACGAGAACCTCGTCGCTTCGATTGGGATCGAGGGTGCGGCCTCGCTGGATGTACACGTCGTCCAGGGCCGCCCGACCACTGGCGGGCAGAGAGACCAACGTGCCGCTGGCGGGTCGTTCCATGTCGCCAATGGGAACCGTGATTGGCTTTACGACTCGGGTGTCGACCAGTGAAACTCCTGGGATTTCTCGGAGCCGATCCGCAACGGATTCCGGCGCACGTTCGAGATGGGCAAACACGTCTGCGAAGCGAAAGCGCTCATAGTAAGAGTCCCGGGAGTACACGAGGGAATCGAGGGCGCTTTGCATCGTGACGAAGCTCGCGATGCCGCACGCGACCACTAGAGCGATGGTGATCACCTGTCCGCGGAGCTCCACGAAGTCACGAAGCAGTTTGCGGTCGAGCGCTCTCACCAGGAAAGCTCCGAGGCGTGGGCGCGCACGGCGTTCTTCACTTCGCTCTGGATGCGGCCGTCCGCCAAGCTGACGACGCGATCGGCAATTTTTGCCACGGGCGCGTTGTGGGTGATGACCGCTGCCGCCGTACCGAGCTCCCGGTTCACGCGCTCGATGACTTCGAGCACCTGAACTCCGGTTCGGAAGTCGAGCGCTCCGGTGGGCTCGTCACACAGGAGGATGTTGGGCCGCTTGGCCACGGCCCGGGCGATGGCAACGCGCTGTTGCTCGCCCCCCGAAAGCTGAGCCGGAAAGTGATCGAGGCGATCGCCGAGACCGACCATCTCGAGGGCGTCGGCAGCGTCCATCGGATCGGGGCATATGTCGGTGACCAGCGCCACGTTTTCTCGCGCGGTCAGGCTCGGGATCAGATTGTAGAACTGAAACACGAAGCCCACGTGATCGCGCCGGTAGCGAGTGAGCTCATTTTCGTCGGCGCTCGACAGATCGTGATCGAGGTAGTGCACATGTCCCGACGTCGGGACGTCGAGGCCACCCAGAATGTTGAGCAAGGTGGACTTGCCGCTCCCCGACGGTCCGAGCAGGACGAGGAGCTCCCCCTCGAAGAGCTCGAAGTCGACGCCGCGGAGCGCGTGAACGTCGACCTCCCCCATTCGATAGACCTTGGTGAGATCTTTGCCGAGCAGGATGGGCTCTCGTCCGCCGGGAGCTTCCATGGGAGGGAGAGTAGTCACACGACGCAGCGCTTGCGAACGCCCGAGGACAGAGCGCAAACGCTGCGCTTGGTTACCCGAGGGCTTGCATCGCCTTCCGGAGCCGGGCGGCGACATCTCTGGCAATCGAAGCGAGCGCCGGCGTCGATTCGGCGATGACCATGGGATCGAAGGCCGACACCACGGTCTCGGCGTCGCCGTCCGCGTAAACGACCACGTTGCAGGGCAAAAGGAGCCCCGCCTCGGGCTCCGCCTGGAGCACCGCATGGGCGGACGGAGGGTGACACGCTCCCAGGATGGTGTATGGACCCCGCTCGACACCGAGCTTTTCGCGCAAGGTCTTCTCAACGTCGATTTCGCTCAGGATGCCGAACCCCTCGTTTTTCAACGCTTCGACGACCCGCGGCAGGACCTCTCGCTGGGGACCGACCACTCGCTGCTTCATGCCGAGCTTCTGGATATCCATCATTCACCTCGCCGTCCGTGGAGCAAGCTTCGCGCCAGGGCGTGAAATCTGATGGCGAACGCCGCACCTCCCTCGCGCGGGAAAGTTCCCGATGCGCCGCCTTCCTGGCGCGGATGGATCCCCCTGCTCGTAGTCCTCGCCGGGTTTGGTGCGTGGCAATACTTCGCTTCTCGCGAAGAGACCAATCCAACGATCACGTACTCCGCGTTTTACGATCTCGCCGAGCACGACAAGCTCGAGTCGCTGGTGATTCGAGGGCAGCAGGTGACCGGCAAGCTGACCGAAAAGCAGCAGGTCGACGGCAAGAGCATCGAGCGCTTCTCCACGATGTTGCCGGCGCAGGAAGACAAGGATCTGTTGCCTCTGCTTCGAGGAAAGAAAGTGAAGGTCGAGGTCAAGAGCGAGGAGCCTTCCGCGATTTTGCAGGTCGCTCAGCTCATCTTGCCTTGGGTCTTGATCATCGGCGTGTGGGTCTGGATCTCACGCCGCGCCCAACGAATGATGGGTGGGGCAGGCGGGCTGCCCTTTGGAGGCGCGCTCAAAGGTCGGCAGCACCGTTTCGAGCGAGAGTCTCAGGTGGGGGTCAAGTTCGATGACGTCGCCGGGCTCGCCTCCGCGAAGCAGAGATCTCGCGGAGATCGTCGAGTTTTTGAAGCATCCAGATCGCTTCCGACGACTCGGCGGCAAGGTGCCGCGGGGTGTGCTCCTGGTGGGGCCGCCGGGGACGGGAAAGACGCTGCTTGCCAGGGCCGTGGCTGGGGAGTCGGGAGTTCCCTTCTTTTCGATCAACGGATCCGAGTTCATCGAGCTCTTCGTCGGCGTCGGTGCTTCGCGCGTCCGCGAGCTGTTCGAGGAGGCCAAGAAGGTGGCTCCCGCCATCATCTTCATCGACGAGATCGACGCGGTGGGTCGGTCCCGCGGGGCAGGGCTCGGCGGCGGACACGACGAACGCGAGCAAACACTGAATCAGCTGCTCTCGGAGATGGACGGGTTCTCACGCAACGACCTGACCATCGTGCTCGCAGCAACCAATCGGCCGGACGTGCTCGATTCCGCACTGCTCCGCCCAGGTCGCTTCGATCGTCGTGTGCTCATCGATCGACCCGAGTGCGCCGCGAGGCAAGCAATCCTCGCGGTTCACACCAAGGACAAGCCCCTCGGCAAGGACGCGGACCTCGACACGCTCGCCAAGAACACGCCCGGATTTTCCGGCGCCGATCTCGCGAATTTGGTCAACGAGGCGGCGCTCACTGCGACGCGTCGCGGTGCCGATGCGATCGAGGGCCGATGACTTCCGCGCGGCGTACGACAAGATCGTGTTGGGCGATCCCCGGGAAACCAAGCTGGATCCCGACGAAAAACACCGCGTTGCAGTCCACGAGTCGGGTCACGCGGTGGCCGCGCATTTCTCGCCGCTTGCGGAGCCGCTTCATCGGGTCAGCATCATTCCTCGGGGAATGGCCCTGGGCGTCACCCAGCAAACCCCCGCGGCGGATCGCCACATCATGACCCAGGTGGAGCTCGAGTCGCAGCTCGGTGTGCTGATGGGCGGCTATGCTGCCGAAAGCGTCGTGCTCGGCGGGATTTCCTCCGGCGCGGCGAGTGACCTGCAAAAAGCCACGGACATCGCGTTCAAGATGATCGCCCACTACGGCATGAGCGAGCGAATCGGGCCCGTGTTCCACGAGCACAGGACCGAGCACCCGTTTCTGGGTCAGCTCCTCGCCACCGAGGGCGGAACCAGCGATGCCACGATCCACGCCATCGAACAGGAGACCCGGACGGTTCTGTCCCGAGCAGTGGAAGCGGCCAAGGAGCTCGTCAGCGAGCATCGAGCGGAGCTCGACCGGTTGGTCGCCGCGCTGATGGAGAAGGAGACCCTCGAGCGCCCCGACCTCGAGGTGCTGCTGGGAAAACCCGTCACGCTCGAGGGCGCGCGGCCGGTTCCGCTGGATTTTGGAACGCCATGAAACGGACGACGATCGAGAGAGCTGCCATCATTTTCTCTGGCGGACCTGCGCCCGGCGCCAACTCGGTGATCGCTGCGGCCGCGATGGCCTTCCGTCGCAGCGGGCGCGAAGTCCTGGGGATCTCCAACGGTTACTCCGCGCTGAACGAGTTCGATCCGGTCGCGCGCACCCTCGTAAAGGACCAGGACTACTTCGTGTTCCAGGATCATCACCTGCGCGGCCTCAGGAACAGCCGCGGGATCCTCGTGGGGACGGCTCGCACCAACCCGGGAAGGGAGATTCACTCACCGGCGGATCTCGACGATCCGGCAAAAACGAGAACGCTCCGTCAAGTCTACGACGGGCTCGTGTCGCTCGGCGTCGACGCGGTGGTGTCGATTGGCGGCGACGACACGCTGAAGACCGCCAACTTCTTGTACGAGTTCCAACGTCGGTTGCCGCCGGAGGCCAAGCGCGTGCGCATCGTCCACGTGCCGAAGACGATCGACAACGACTACCGCGGTATCGACTTCACGTTCGGCTTCTTTACCGCGGTCGACTTCATGGGGAAAGAGCTCTTGAACCTGCGCGCGGACGCTCTGGCCAACAAGAGCTACTTCGTGGTCGAGACCATGGGTCGAAAATCCGGTTGGCTCGCCTACGGCGTGGCGATCGCCGGCGAGGCGCACATGGTCGTGGGTGTCGAGGACGTATCCGGTGAGCTCGCCACGTCCGATGGCAGTCTGAGCGTCGACGCGCTGTGTGATCGAATCGTGGACTTGATTCTCACCCGGGAACGCCGCGGAAAGCACTACGGCACCATCGTTTTGGCCGAAGGCTTGGCGGAGCTGCTCCCGGACGCGCACCTGGGAACCGTTCCCCGCGACGAGCACGGTCACGTCTCGCTTGGACGCGTCGACATCGGAAAGCTGATGGCTGAGCTCGCCAGCGAACGCTTTCACGCGCGAACGGGTCGACACAAGAAGCTTACCGGTGTCCAGCTCGGTTATGAATCGCGCTGTGCCGAGCCTCACTCATTCGACGTGATGCTCGGAAGCCAGCTCGGGGTGGGCGCTCACCGCGCTTTGGTGGAAGAAGGACTCGACGGGCACATGGTGAGCGTGGCGGGCCAGCTCCAGCTTTCCTATGTACCGTTCGCGGAGCTCATCGATGCAAAGACGCTGGAAACCAACGTCCGCTATGTCAAACCGGGCAGCGACTTTCATCGTCTCGCGCATCAGCTCGAGACCCGAGTCGAGCGCTCCTGACCCGCACTACGGGTTGCCGGCGGCGTTGACGCACTTCGTGTAAGCCGTGAAGGTCTGGCCGCAGCCCTGCGCGACGGCGTAGCCGAGGAGGCAGCTGAAGGTCGCGGCATTGGCACAAGTAGGTACTCCACTCGTCATCGCAACCCGTGCCGGTCGCTCCCAGCCACTTGCAATTGGAGTTGCACTCGTCCTTGGTGCCGTTGCCCGGGCAGCTCGCGGCCACTACCTTGTCGCAATAGGTATTGCACGGCGCCACGATGGCCGGAGCGCGAGCATCAGCGACGAGCGAAGCATGACGACCTCCGAGTCTCAGAGTACCGAGCGCATCACTGGGATCCAAGCGCGGGACTACTCGGACGGCTTCTCCGTCCAGAGCGGGCGACCCTGGTCGTCGCGAACCACCACACTGTGGCCGGATGCCTCGACTCGCCGAGCGTAGACGACGGCGTTTTTGCCACTCTGGCCCTCGACCTTCATGCGATCGGCCCGCTGGATCGCGAGGCCGCGTTCACTCAGGTACCAGTCGGGAGCTAGGTCGACCACCACGACGGGCGAGCCCTCGGGTCGGAGGGTCACTCGAACCCCGGATGCCAGGCTATCTCCAGGGGAAACCCGATCCACGCCCACGACTTCGCCATCTACGCTGGTGATCGCCGCTTGGGGATCCTGACCGGGTACCGGCGGCACGGGAGGCGCGCACGCGACCGTGAAAATCAGACCCAGGAGCGAGATGAACCGGGACATGTCGGAGGAGCGTGCATCGCCCGTGCCCGAGCGTTTGGGCTCGATTCGTCGAGGGTGGGGGCGCAAGTGATGCGCGGACCACTGTGTTGGCGCACTTGATGCAGCAGGGACGGATGGAAGCCAGGCAATTCGCATTGGAACGGAGCTTGCTCGCTTCGCTGTCGCCGCTACGCTTCCGTGCGGCGACATTCCAGAGGTAATTGTCATGGCCAACGTAGCAGTCCAAAAGCGGCCAGACACCAGCGTGCAACCTGCACAACGGGCCTGGGATCCGTTCCAGACCATGCGCGATCTCATGCGCTGGGACTGGATGCGTCTCGATCCGTTCGCCGAGCTAGCCCCCCAATGGAAGACCGATGAAGCCGGTTTCACACCAGCTTTCGACGTTAAGGAAACGGCGAACGCATTTCCGATTCATGCCGACCTGCCCGGGATGAAACCCGAGGATCTCGACGTGAAGATCACCGAAAACCGCCTCAGCATCGAGGGGAAGCGTGAGGCAAAGAAGAGCGAAAAAGGAGAACGGTTCTACACATACGAGCGCACGTTCGGGAGCTTTACGCGTTCCTTCACACTGCCGGCGGGAGTCGCAGCCGACAAGATCGACGCTCAGCTTTCGGAGGGAGTGCTCTCGATTACCATTCCCAAAAAGCCCGAGGTTCAGCCCAAGCAAGTCGACGTGAAAGCAAAGTAGATCCGAAAAGGGGGAGGCCGCGCATGTTGTGTAAAGAGATCATGAGAAAACAAGTGAGCCATGTGCTGCCGGATGCGCCGGTGGCAGAAGCGGCTCGCATCATGCGCGACCTCGGAGTTGGCTTCGTGCCGGTGTGTGGTTTGCAGGGTGATGTCCTTGGTGTCGTTACAGACCGAGACATCACCGTGCGAGCCCACGCCGAGCACCTCGACATCGAGCTCGCTCGAGTCTCCGAAGTGATGAGCTCGGGCGTGATCGCCTGTCATCCCAACGACACGCTCGAGACCGCGATGGGCTTGCTCACCAAGCATCAGATCTGCCGCCTGGTCGTCACGGAGGAGTCGGGTCGCTTGGCAGGTGTGCTGAGCATCGCAGATCTCGCTCAATATGGAGAGCCGCTCCACGTCGCTCGCATGATGCGGGAAATCTATGGCCGCGAATACCGATTCGAGAGCCCCCGAAGCGAGCGTTTTCGCCGCGCTTGAACGAGGCCGATCGTGAAGGTTTGGCATCTCGCGTCCGACACTCCTCGCGTGCCCGGGCGGGTGAGTCCGGGTGAGCGTGTCGAACTACCGCGTGGGGACCTGGCCCATTGCACCAGGTCAGTCGGTGTGGGCTCGGGTCGCTGTGGCTCGGGAAATGGGGCCGCCCATTTCCGTGCGCTCCCAAAAGGCGCTGTGGTGGCAAAATCGCGGCGAAAACAGCTACTTCAACATCGACATCGGGGGCTTTGGAACGGGCGATCGCGTGACCTATCAGGTCTTCGCCGAAGACGCCGAGGGGCACGTCGTTACGACGCCCGAGCACTCGTTTCGGGTGGGGCCCAAGATCGCGCTGGCTCTGCTCTGGCATCAACACCAGCCCCTGTACGCGGCGCGTGGCGACAGCCGTCACCCGCATGCGCCGTGGGTTCGATTGCACGCGCTCCGCGACTACCTCGCCATGGCGCTCCGAGTCCAAGCTCAGCCGGGACTGCGAGTGACCTTCAATCTGACCCGTCCCTCTGCATGCAGATCGACGATTACGTCGAGCGCGGCATCATGGATCGCGCGCTCGAGCTGACGCTTCGACCGGTGGAGAAGCAAGATTCTTCCGAGAAGGAGGAAGTCATCAGAGACTTCTTCGCTGCTCACTTCCAGAACGAAATCGCCACGCATCCCCGATACCTGGAACTGTACGAGAAGCGACAGCAAGGCCAGGCGCTGTCCGATCAGGAGCTCAGGGATCTCAAGATGTGGTTCAGCTTGGCTTGGTGCGCGCCGGAGCTCCGCGGTGACGGGCTGGAGCTTCCGAGCGGCAGGCTTCCCAGCGTCCGTCGGTTCATCGAACGCGGTAGGGATTTCACCCAGAGTGACATCGAGGATCTCGTGCAGATCGAGCTCGCCGTGTTGCGCGCGGTCGTCCCGTTCCACAAGCAGATGCAAGATGCTGGACAAATCGAGGTCAGCACCACGCCCCTGTACCATCCGATCCTTCCCCTGCTGATCGATTCCGATCAGGCAACTTTGGATCGGCAGGGAACGCGTCTGCCCAGGCGCTTTGCTCACCCCGAGGACGCGGACGTGCACGTGGCGCGCGCGGTCTTGGACTACCACTCTCGCTTTGGTCGAGCTCCCCGGGGCATGTGGCCCGCGGAAGGCGCCGTGAGCCAAGCGTGCGTCGTGCATTTCGCGCGGCACGGCGTCCGCTGGATTGCGAGCGATCGCGGCGTTCTCGCTCGGAGCGGTCGATTCGGTTACGACGTAGAGGATCCGGACGTGCTCTGTCAGCCCTATCGGGTCGAGGAACAGGAGCACGCGGTCAGCATTTTCTTCCGCGACTCGGTGCTCGCTGACGCGATCGGGTTTCGGTACCAACGCTGGGAGGATGCCGAGGCGGCGGCCGAGGACTTCGTTCGCACGGTCAAGGACCGTTTCGCTCGTCGCGTCTCCGGCGACCGCGATCGCGTGGTGACCGTGGCCCTCGACGGCGAGAATCCCTGGGGCGGCTATCGGGACTCCGGGCGCCCGTTTCTGGCCGCACTCTACCGACGGCTGGCGACGGATTCGGAGATCGGGACGGTTACGTTCTCGGACTACCTCGACGCAAATCCTCTCGAGCAACAGACGCGAGTGCATGATCTCTTCACCGGGTCCTGGGCGGACGAGCCCGGCTCCGAACCGGGCGTCGAGCTCGGCACGTGGATCGGTGAAGAGGAAGAAAACCGAGCGTGGGAGCTTCTCGCCACGGCTCGGGACGCATTGGTTCGAGCGGGCGCCACCCCCAAGAGCCACCCCGAAGCGTACGAAGCCATCTACGCTGCCGAAGGGAGCGACTGGTTCTGGTGGTTCGGAACCGATCAGGACTCGGGAAACGATTCGGAGTTCGACGCTCTGTTCCGGGCACACTTGCGACGCGCGTACGAGGCGTCCGGGCTCGAGCCTCCGAGCGAGCTCGAGTCTCCGATTGCCGAGGGGAAAGACAGTGTTGTGGTGTGGGGCGCCCACCAGAGGCCGTTCGGAATCGGCCGAGGGGAGCGGATCCTGCTTCGCTTCGACGAAGCGGGAAGCGTCGAGTGGCAGACGGACGACGCCCCCGCTCGCGTGGACGCGGTCGTTCCGAGCGGCGGTGTGATGGCGGGAGTGCAGGAGTACGTGCTTTTTCTGGGGCCATTTCCCAGAGGTTCGCGCTTCCTCCGGTTTCGTTTTCGTGCGCAAAGGCCAAGCGGGGCGAGCTCGGAAGAACACGAGATCCGGATCGGCGAGCGAGGGCGAGCACCCGTTGCTCGGAGCGAATCGCCTGCGAGCCCTGCTCAGCAGCCGTCCTCGACGACGCGCTGAAGTAGGGACAGCCCGAGCCCGATCTTCTCGAAGAACGAGCTCTTGTGGGGCACGTGATGAAAGTGGGGGTGTGCCGACCAGAGTTGGTGAAGCTTGCGATCGATCTCGAGGGCCTCCGCGTTCGACTCGGTCCGCACCGGATTGCCACCCTCGATCTCCAGATTGCCCGCGGCTGCACTCTCGAAGAAGAGCACCGCGTCGTACCGAGCCAGCTCCGCCTCGCGGGTCGTTCCCATGGCGTGAAAGAAGTCGAGATCCTTGTCGGGCCAGTAGGCCGCACCGTCGACTGTTCCACGGTCGCACAGGAGTACGCGATTGGTGTAACGAGCCGCCTGAACGTCCTCCAGGTTCCGTTGGACGTGAAAGATGGCAGTCTGGGCCGCTCGGCGCGCTTCTCCATCGGCGATGCGAGGGAAGCCGCCGCCGAAGAGGATGGTGGCGGACTCTGGAACGATCACCACTCGTTCGTGGAGCTCTCGTCGAAAGAAGTCTGCGGCGGTGGTCTTTCCTCCTCCGGGACCTCCGGTCAAAACGATGCGAAGCCCGCTCACGATGGCGCCCCATCCGACTCGAAAAACATCTCGACATCGTACACACCCGAGTCGAGCTTCGAGCGCACGCGTAGTCCGCTGCGCTGAAATACTCCCAGCATCTTCCGGTTGGTCGAAAGTACCGTCGCCGTGAAACCGGCGAGGCCGCGGGCTTGGGCGATTTCCGCCATGCGCCGCATCAAGATCGTGCCGAGACCCCGACCCTGCCACTCGTCGCGCACAACGAATGCGATGTCGGCCATGCGGGTTGCCAGGTCGACATCGTAGCGACTCATCGCAATGATTTCGTGGGTGTGCCCGGCGGTCTCGTCCCACGCCACGAGAGCCATGTTGTTCTCGTAGTCCGGATTCACCAGCGTGAGCATCTCTTCGTGGGGATGGCTTTGCTTGAAGTGCAAGAAGCGCTGATAGGTGCTCTCGTCCGAGAGCCGGTAGAAGAGATCCTGGAGTGCCTCTTCATCAGCGACGCGCACGGGCCGAACGCGGACCGTGCGATCGCCCACCGTGACGACGCGCTCTTCCGCCCACAGATAGGCTTCCCGCGGTACCGTTTGATCCAAGAACACGTAGCGCTTCGCCTTGGCGCTCTCGAGCAGCTCGGGGCGGAAGTCCGGATGAGCGATCTCGATCAACTGGTTGGCCCGCTCGCGAATATTTCGGCCCCAGAGCGACGCGATGCCGTACTCGGTGACGACATAGTGCACGTCGCCGCGGCTGGTCACCACCCCGGCGCCCTCCTCCAGCGCCGCTCGGATCCGGCTGGTCTTGCCGTCCTGCGCCGTGGACGGCAGGGCAATGATCGGCTTTCCACCGCGGCTCCGCGCTGCTCCTCGAATGAAGTCGACCTGGCCGCCGATCCCGCTGAAGAAGCGCCCCATCAGCGTGTCCGAGGCCACCTGCCCGTGAGGTCCACCGCCAGGGCTGAGTTGATCGCGATCATCCCATCGTGTCGGGCGATCACCATCGGGTCATTGGTGAACTCACTCGGCCTCATCTCGATGGCCGGATTGTCGTGGATCCAATCGTACAGGCGCTGCGTGCCCATCGCGAAGGAGGTGACGATCTTGCCGGGGAGCAACGTCTTCTTGCGACCTGTCACGATCCCACGCTCCACCAGATCGATCACGCTGTCGCCGAGCATCTCGGTGTGAATGCCGAGGTCTACCCGGTCCCCGAGAGCTTCGATCACTGCGTGGGGAATGCGCCCGATGCCTGTCTGCAGGGTGGAACCGTTTGGGATCAAGCTGGCGACGTGTCGGCCGATGGTGCGACATACATCGTCCAGTGGTTCGGCTTTGAGCTCGTAGAGAGGCGCATCCACTTCCACGAGCTTCTCGATACGGCTCACGGGAACGAAGGAATCACCGAGCGTGCGTGGCATGCGGGGGTTGACCTCGGCGATCACGAGGTCCGCCATCTCCACGGCCGCACGCACGATGTCGACGCTGACGCCCAGGCTCACGTAACCGTGCTCGTCGGGCGGCGACACTTGGAGCAGCGCCACGTCGATGCGGACTCGGCGCGTGCGGATCAGCTCCGGGATTTCCGAGAGGAATACCGGCATGAAGTCGGCCCGACCCTCCTGCACCGCCTTGCGTACGTTCGCGCCGATGAAGAACGCCGTGTGGCGGAAGCGTGCCGCCATTTCCGGGGCCACGTAGGGTGCGGGGCCGAGCGTGAGCAGGTGCACGATCTCGTTGTCCACCAGGTGGTCGCCGTGCTCGACGAGCGCGTCGACTAAACTGGTCGGCTCCGCGGCTCCCGACCCAATCAGGATCCGACGCCCGCGCTCGATGAGCTTCACGGCCTGAGCAGCCGTGGCGACTTTCAATCGATATCGTTCCTTCCAATTCTTGGTCATGACGAGATTACCAATCCGCGCACGCAACGCTCAGGCAGAAATTCCACGGTTCGGAACGGACTTCTCCATCTCCCCGAGAATCTGGTGGGCGCGGGTCATTCGCTGCGCCAGCGCTTCGTAGTGGCTCTTCGCCGTTTCGCTCACCCCCGCTGGCACGTCGAGAGGAGGCATGTCTCCGACTTCCTCGCCGTCATTGCGCGCCGGGGGAGCAGTCGTCGTCGTCGTCTCTTCGCCATCCGCCGTTTGGGGAACCGATACGACCGCGCGAGGTTCTGGTTCCTTCGGTCGGAGGTCGTTCCGCGCATCCGCCAATCGCTGCCAGCGCCGAGCTCACGAAAAGCATTCGTCGCTCCAGAATCGTGCGGCGGTCCCGATCCGACATCGAGGCGAAGAGTAGGCTAGACGGGAGACGCTTGCGAAGCCGAAGCGTTTCTCCTACTCAGATCTCGCCAAAGTGACGAAGAGATTTAGGAATCGTTTTGCGGCACCAACGTTGAGTCTCCTCGTGGCGTGTGCCCCGCCACCACCGCCTGCCACTTCGCCAGCCCCCACTCGGTCCCCGGGACTGTCACTCGTTTCAGCGCTCCCTACGCAGCCGAGCCAACGACCGCCTCCTGTCGCGGAGCCACCGCCCGTCGAGCTTCTCCAGTTCACGAGGGTTCTCGACGCTTCCGTGCACTCCCTCGCGTTCGGCAAGGATTCGCGGCGAGCCGCTCTCGGCAGCGACGCGTGGCTCGACGACGGGAAGGGCTGGAAGAAGCTGCCTTCGCCTCCTGGTCCGCTGGACGACGTTCACGTCTACTTCGGGCGAGACGCACAACCTCGCCTGATGGGATTTGCAGGAGGGACAGGGATTTACCTACGCTTTCAAAATGGCGTTTGGAAGAGTGGCGCGAGCGAGATCGGCCGTCTCGGTGCTGGCCCTCCCGCCCCGCTGTTCGGCGTGCTCGGCTACGACGATCCCGAGGTCGTCTGCAAAGTCGGAGAGCAGTGCATCATCAAGCGGCTCACCGGTTGGACGACCTTCGATGCTCCGGGTGGACTCTTCGGGGTCGTGCTCTCTCGGAAGCTCGCCTGGGCATTCGAAGGACAGCGCTTGCTGATCCTGGAGGCGAAGGGATGGCGAGCGTTCGCCGAACGCCCGAGCTTCGAGCACGCCGACGCCGTGTGGGGTCCGAGTGAAACCGACGTGTGGGTGGTCGAGCATGCGTCCAGCACCGTGCATCACTTCGACGGCAAGTCCTGGACGCGCATGGCTTCGGCCGTTTCCGGTCCTCGCGCAATCTGGTCGTCGAGCACGACGGATGTGTGGGTTGGCGCCGACGGCGGAGCCGCGCATTTCGACGGCAAAGGCTTCCGCCGAGTGCGCGGCGCACCGGAGCACGTCGTGATCGTGAACGGGGGCCCGATGGGCGAAGTGTGGTTCGCCGGCGGCTCCGGAGTCTGGCGCGGACAGAAACGCGATTAGCGAGGGTCGAGAGCTCCCAGGTTTCTGGCTCGGCCTGGCGCTTGCCATGCTGCGCCGTCGCCGCCGTCGTCAGAACCGCGAGCGCCCCGAGTAGGCTCAGAGCCCACTCGATGGCACCAACTTGGGCGGCGGGTCGCGATACGGATTGTCACTCGGGCCTTCAGGCTCTGCGGTGGTGGCCGGCGCGCTACTCGAGGCCGCGGCTGCGGCTGCGTCGCCCGGTCCCCCCTCGCTCTTGTGACGAACCGGTCCCAGATACGGAACCTTGCCTCGCGTGGGGGGTGCATTGCTGCCCAATGCGGAGGGCAATGGGGCGCTGCCGCTTTCCGCCGGGCCGCCGCTCAAACCCAAGGTCGGAATGATGGGGGGACTATCGTCGTTCTTCGGCACTTCCAGCTGTTTCTTGATGGCAAAAGCAGCGAGCGCCGCGGCGCCACCCAGCACCAGCAGAACGAAAAACACGAGCCCCCATCGGCGTCGCACTGGCGGCGTGTAGTCATCGGGATCGAACGCGAGCGCAGGCGCGACCGGTGACGCGGTCCGGATCTCGACCGCGCCCGGCAACGGAGTTCCCGTCGGTTTGACCAACAGGAGCGGAGCGGTCGCCTGGGGCTGGCGAGGAACGCTGAGAGGCGCTACCGGCACATCCACGCTTATTGGTTGTTCGATGGTGATCGATGGCGCGCTCGGCACTCCCGCGTGGCCCTCTCCTCTGCCGAGGAGAGAATCGACGGCACGGCCCGAATCAGGCTTCGGCTCTGCTTGCCGGAATGCGGCCAGCCCGATTGCCCGAGGTGCCTTCGGGATTTCCGGGATCTGCGCGAGCGCGTCCACCGTGTGCACCGTCGGGCGCCAGGACGCAGCCGCGATGTTGCTGAGCACCAGCCCGCTCCGCTGACGATCGATGATATCGCTGCAGAGCTCATTCATGTATCGCAAGAGCTCGCCGGGTCGGCGCGTCTCGGCAACCGCGCCCAGAGCCTCGCTGAATGCGGCGATGGTGGGGAAGCGGGCAGCTGGATCGCGATTGATGGATTGCATGACCAGCTCCACCAAGAGCGCGGGAACGTTGCGAACGATCCGATCCAGGCGCGGGATCCGGCCGTCAGCGGCTTGCTTTCGAACCTGGGCGGCAGTGGAGCTAGGAGCGCTTTGGCCAAAGGCATCGCGGCCCGCCAGAAGCTCCCAGAGGATCAGACCGAGTCCGTAGACCGGGGTGCTCGGGCCCGGCGTGGGCTCCGGCGCGCGATACGCGACGATCTCGGGGTCATTCGGGACGCGCTCCAAGGCGACCATCCCGAGATCGGCAATCAGAGCATCGTCGCCGCTGGAGATGATGATGCATTCTGGGTGCAAGCCACTGAGCGCGCGCGTGTCCCCTTGTGCCCGCAGAAGCGCGTCAGCTCCGCCAGGGCGCGAGCCAGCTCTTCGGCGATCCGGAGCGCTGCGCGGACGGGCATCGGCTTCTTCTGTTGCCGAGCGCGCGACATCAGAGTGCGGAGAGGCACACCCTGCACGTACTCGGTGACCACCAGAGACGTCGTTCGGAGAGGGCACCACGTCGATGACGGCCAGCAAGCTCGGGTGATGGATGGGCTGAACGCGTCGGGCCGATTCGGCGATTCCCTCGAGGAGATCGCTGCTCCACGGAGGCTTGGCCTCGATGCGGCGCAACAGAACGACGCGACCGGGGCCATGCCCCGCGCTCAGCACGCCTAGCTTGCCCCGAGCGAGCTCGACTGCGGCGTCGTATTTGATGTTGCTGCGATCGTTAGTCAAAAAGACGCCTCGCAGACTGCGGAGTCTACCGTACGGGGCTTACGGCGTGGAAGCTTGCGGCGTGGGAGCGACGGGCGTCCAGCACTCGCGCACTCCGGGGAGCTCGGGACGGCCTGAATCCTCTACTGAACATCGGAACCAGCGAGGAAAATAACGCGAATTCAGCTGGTTTTTGACGCTGGCGCTCCGGGACCATGCGCGTATCCTACGCCCTTTCCAAATTTTCGCGCAGGCCCTCGAGGAGGAGCGTGAGTCATGAGCCAGATCGTGCGTTGCGGACTTGATCCAGTGTTCGAACCCCATCAACGACGAGAGCGTTTCCGTCCAGAAGATCCAGCAGGCGATGCTCGACAAGCATCTGCCGATGATCGAAGACGCCGCGAAGAAGGGCGTGAAGATCCTCGGGCTGCAGGAGATCTTCAACGGTCCGTACTTCTGCCCTAGCCAGGACAAGCGCTGGTACGAGGCCGCCGAGACGATTCCCGGTCCGACGACCGAGATGATGCAAGCCATCGCCCGCAAGCACCAGATGGTGATGGTGGTTCCGCTCTACGAGCAGGAGATGCGGGGCGTCTACTACAACACCGCGGCGGTCATCGACGCTGACGGCAAGTACCTCGGCAAGTATCGCAAGCAGCACATTCCGCAGGTCGCGGGCTTCTGGGAGAAGTACTTCTTCCGCCCGGCAACGGCGGCTATCCAGTGTTCCAGACCGCGTACGCCAAGGTCGGCGTGTACATCTGCTACGACCGCCACTTCCCCGAGGGCGCGCGCTGCCTCGGCCTGAACGGCGCCGAGATCGTGTTCAACCCGAGCGCCACGGTCGCCGGCCTGTCGCAGTACCTCTGGAAGATCGAGCAGCCCGCCCACGCAGTCGCCAACGGCTACTTCGTGGCCGCATCCAACCGCGTCGGTCAGGAAGGCGCCGTGGAACATCGGCAAGTTCTACGGCACGAGCTACTTCGTGAATCCGCGCGGCGAATTCGTCGCGGAAGCCAGCGAGGACAAGGACGAGCTCGTCATCGCCGACCTGGACCTCGTCGATGATCGACGAAGTGCGGCAGACGTGGCAGTTCTACCGAGATCGCCGGCCGGACGCGTACGAAGAGCTGGTTCGTCCCTGAGGAGCATCGAGATGTCCACCTATCCCCCGACCTTTGCCGCCAAGAGCTACGACTTCGTCGAGTACGTCCCCGCCCGAAACTGGATTGGTGGTGAGTGGCGCGACGCCGCACAGAAGAAGACCATTCCCGGTCGAGAACCCGCGTTGGGGCAAGGCGCTGTCCAACGTACCCATCTCCGGTGCGGAGGACGTCGATGCCGCGGTCCAGGCCGCCGCGCGCGCGTTTCAGACCTGGCGCAACGTTCCGATGAAGGAGCGCGCGCAGATCTTCTTCCGGCTCAGGCAATTGATGGAGCGAGATCTCGAGGAGCTTTCGCTGGCTCGTCGTTCACGAGAACGGCAAGAACATCGAGGAAGCGCGGGCCAGCGTGCTCAAGGGCATCGAGTGCGTCGAGTTCGGTGCATCGATCCCCAACGCCGGTGGCAGCGGTTCGGAGCAGGAGGTCAGCCGGGGCGTCGTGTGCAAGGAGATCCACGAGCCGTTCGGGCGTGGTGGCCGGCATCACGCCGTTCAACTTCCCGATCATGGTTCCGCTGTGGATGCTCCCCCAGGCGCTCGTCGGCGGGAACACCTTCGTGCTCAAGCCGAGCGAGCAGGTCCCCCTCGGCAGCTTGAAGCTCGCACGCCTCCTGGCCGAAGCGGGGCTGCCGGACGGAGTCTTCAACGTCGTGCACGGTTCGGCCGACGTGGTGAACGCTCTGTGCGATCACCCGACGATCAAGGCGATCGGATTCGTGGGCTCGACCAAGGTCGCCAAACACGTCTACGGGCGCGGTGCGGCCGCCGGCAAGAGCATGCTGTGCCTCGGTGGCGCGAAGAATCACCTGATCGTGGTTCCCGATGCCGACGTGCGCGTGACCGCGGAAAACGTCGTCGCCTCGTTCACCGGCTGTGCGGGTCAGCGCTGCATGGCAGCCAGCGTTCTGGTTGCCGTGGGAGACGTGAAGCACGTGCTCGACGCCGTCATCGAGAAGTCGAAGGAGCTCGCGCCCGGCAAGAACCTCGGACCGATCATCAACAAGGGCTCGGTCGAGCGCATTCGCAAGTATATCGACCAAGCGGAGAAGAGCGGAGCCAAGGTGCTGGTCGACGGCCGCGACAAGACCGGCAACGACGACGGCTACTGGGTCGGTGCCACCATCATCGACGGAGTGACTCCCGACATGCCGGCCTGGCAAGACGAGATTTCGGCCCGGTGCTTTCCGTCGTGCACGTGAAGAACCTCGATGAAGCCATCGAGCTCGAAAACCGCCACCCCTATGGCAATGCCGCCAGCGTGTACACGACGAGCGGCGCGGTCGCCGAATACGTCACCCGCCGCGTCGAAGCCGGCATGGTCGGCGTGAACATCGGTGTGCCGGTCCCGCGAGAGCCCTTCGGCTTCGGTGGCTGGAACCAGAGCAAGTTCGGTCACGGCAACCTCACCGGGATCGACGGGTTCCACTTCTGGACCAGGCCTCGCAAGGTCACCATGAAGTGGGAGCTTCAGCAGGACGCGAACTGGATGAGCTGATCAGTCGCTGACCGGTCCCTGGGACCAGTCATCCAAGATCTTCTTGTCGGCGTCCGAGAGCTTCGCGGCGCTGTGGAGCGGCAGGTAGAACCAGGGCGGCATCTCGCCCTCGTCCACTTGCTTCTTCACGTTCTTCTGCTTCTTCTGGCGTTTTTCGGGAGGAAGCGAAGCCCACTCGCTGAAGTTCAAGTGACGTCGTCCCTCGACGACGTTGCGGTGGACCAGCCAGGACGAGGGCGCCACTCGGGTGTACCAGGGCCACACCGTTTCATTCGAGTGGCAATCCCAGCACGAGCGCTCTAGCACGCTCATCACTTCCGGCGGAGCCTGTATCTGTCCGGTCACCGGGGGATTGACCCGATCGAACATCACGAGCTGCATCGCTCCGAACGCCACGACGATGCCCAAACCGATCTTCGCGCCGCGCTTCATCGTCTTCGCGCCGTGAGCATGCGCCCTCCGATCCCGGCGGACAACGGCAATTCTTGCGTGGTCGGACGCTCGTTGTGGGGTTTTCGCTCCCCGTCCACCCCGACCTTCTCTATCCTTGCCGTTGCGAATTGGGAGCGACCATGGCTGATGAAGCGACCGAGGAAGTGACAGAAGCGGAAGACGTGGAGGATCGCGAAAGCGTCCTCGAGCTCGAAGTCCTGCCCAAGACGGTGGGTGAGGTCATGACCAAGCGGATCGTGACGCTCAAGGAAACCGACACCATCCGTCAGGCCAAAGCGGGGATGGAGCAATTCAAGTTTCGTCACTTTCCAGTCGTGGACGAGGGCGGAAAGCTCATCGGTTTGGTCACGCGTGCGGACATCTTGCACGCCTCGTCGAGCTGGCTCAGCGAACGCGCCGAGGAACGCGACAAGATCATTCTCGAGCTTCCGGTCAGCCGCATCATGACCAAGGAGCCCAAGTCAGTGCAGTCGACGGAGCCCCTGCTCTCGGCGGCGCGCACGATGACGCAAACCCACCTTGGGTGCTTGCTCGCGGTGGATGCGGACGGGAAGCTCGTGGGTCTGCTCACCGAGGGTGATTACGTGAAGCTCGCGATCCGGCTTCTCAGTCACGGCAGCCGGCCCCCGCCGCCGCGCAAATGAAGCGTGGCTATAGCGTCTTTCCATGGCCTGGAACATCTCGCTAGCCGAAGGTGAACGTTCGAGAGACCAGAATAGGAAGTCTCACGGGGCGCCGTGAGTGCGTTCCTCCGCTTCCTCATATCACTGAAGGCGATGATTCACTCGCGGCTGTCGCGGATCGCCTCCGCGTCTGTCGTACAGCGCCAACCGAATTCACCCGCGACTGTCGCGGATCGCGCACGATCCCAACCATCGTCCGCCCGAGCTGACCGAGCGACGCCGCGGGCTGTTCGCAGTGCTGATTATCTGGCCAATCTTTCCTGCTATCCGGTCAATCGCGCATCGAGGGGATTGGCCGGATAAGTTGAACTTCCGTACTTCCACCCCACCCCTTCGGCTGTCCGCAGCGCGTCGCGCTTCCTGTGAATCCTGATTTCGTTCCATGTCTCTGTAAGCCGCTGTAGCTCACTCACTCGCTGACGGGTACTGACGCCACGCCATCGAAGTGACTGTAAAACAGGCGCGCCCCGGCCAAGGCAAACGGCGCCCTGCCGAAGCGAACGAGCCCGTGCGCTGCTCCCCCCGCGAGGGGAAAGCGCAGGATGTTCTCCTCGTTGCCCTGCTCGCCGTGCCAACTCGCATCCAGGTAGAGCCAGTGCCCGTCCACCGTGAGCGCTTCGGCGTTCGTGAAAACGTGGTGCGTCTTCGCGGGGCCGCCATGCTTGGGGATCGTGAGGACGGTCACTTCGTGATCGCCGCTACAGACGACCGAGAGACCCTCCGCGGAGAGTGCGATCTCCGATGGAAACGGGCAGGGTAACGGAACCTCTTCGATGTCGCTGCGCGCGTATTGCGCACGTTCCATCCGGATCGACCACAGCGAATTTTGAGTAACGTCATCGCCGTGCGCAATCCAGATTGCCTGCGACTCGTCGAGCGCGATGCGAGCGACTCTGAGCTTGGGTGGCGCGAACCCTCCCGCCAGGTCCGCGACCGAAATCTTCTTGGTCGGGCGCTTCACCCTGCGCTCGGGTCCGCCTCCCGCGGGGCCGAACCAGATTTCCTCTTCGTCTTTCGTCGCGAACACGAAGCAGGCGTGTCCCGCCCCTACCCCGAGAGACACCGCAACTCGGTCGGACACCCGACGGCTGGGCCCTCCGCCAAGCGGCTTCGCGTACGTGCCTGCCAGTGAGCTCGACGCGCTGATCGACCAATAGGCAAATTCGTGATCGGCGGCATTGGCCTGCAGCCGCCCGTCCCCCGCGAAGAGCTCGGTGGTACGTAGAGTCGTTGGATCGACGCTGAGGATTCGATGACTGTGTTCGTCAGCACCTGCGATGCCGATCACGACCTCCTTCGCGCTCGCAGCGATCCAGCGCGCATCCTCTGCGCCAGCAACGAGCGGGCCTCGGTTGAGCCGCGACTCGATCCGGAGCGCCCCGTACGTCAGGCCCAGCGTCGCGACTACCGCGGCGAGGGCAGTGAGGAACCGTTTGCGCCACCGTCGCACCACCGCTCGCATCCGACAGCACCATACGCTCATCGGACATCTCCCGTTGGGCAATGCCTGCTGCTCAGCGAGCGCTCTGCTAGAACCTCGGGATGGAGCTCGAGGAGGTTCGCTGCCCTCGCTGCGGGGCCGAGCTTCGCGGAGTGCGCTGCAATGTCTGTTCGCGTCCGCCGTCGCTCGCCCCTCGTCCCCCCGCTCCCAGCACGACTCCACCCTTCGTGAGCGAGCGTTCCCCAAGGGCAAAATGGGCGGGCTACGGTGCGGTGGCGCTCGGTCTCGTGCTCGTGACGAGCCTCTTGGTTGCGCGCTGTGGCGAGCGCCCGAGCTTCTTGAATTTGCGATCGGACGTGGACGGGCCTTCCCTCGATGACGCGAGCGCCGTCCTGTTCTTGCTCCACGGATACGGGGGAAGTATCTCCGATCTGAAATGGCTGCGTGCCGATCTTCGGCGCGCCGGGTTGCCGGACGACGTGGCAATCGTATCCGTGGACGGGCCGTACTCCAGTGGTCTCGGTCGGTGTTGGGGCAACGAGCCAAACGAGGAACGGCGCAGCGCGGAGCGGCTGCGAGCGCTCGTTGCCTCGAAGCTCGGCGACAATCCCTTGCCCCCCGCCCGCGTGTTCGTCGCCGGATTTTCCCAAGGGGCGGGCATCGCCGCGGACCTAGCGGCGGTCGAGCCCCGCATCGGCGCCCTGGCGAGCCTATCGGCGTGTCGGTTCCCGTCCCGAGCGCACCTCGTGGAGCGCACCGACATGCGATTTCTGATCGCCCACGGCAATCGAGACTCGCTCTGTAGAGTCTCTCAATCCCAGGGGCTGGTGCGAGAGCTCGAGGGAAAAGGCGCCCAGGTCCAGTACATCGAGTTCGCCGGCGATCACGTCATCCCTCCAGAAGTCGTGACCGCGCTGGCGGCGTTCGTACGCGGATAGACGACGGAGTGCCACCAAACGAGATGCCGGTATGGTCCGGACTGCGCGCAGTTGCTGTAGTGCTCGTTTGCGTTGCTGGTTTGGTGGTTGTGGGATCCTGTGGCGGGAAGACCAACGGTCAAGCGCCGGAACCGGCGGGGAGCCGGGGATGCAGGACGAGATGCGGTGTATTGCAGTCAGAGTGTGGGGCTCCGCCGGCAGGCTGTGAGGAGAACTGTATTGAGGGCATCGCCGCATTCGATGCGCAGCCGGAGTGCGGGTACGCTTGGGACGCTGCCACGGATTGCCAGGTCGAATTCGCCCCGGTGTATTGCTCACTGCCTGGATTTGGTGAACCGGTCGAATGCTACGACGAGTTCAACACCGTCAACACCGTCTGCTGTTCGACCGGCAAGTGTATTTGACACGAATGCCGAACCTCGATCCGCCTACAGCGTCTTTCCATGGCCTGGAACATCTCGCCAGCCGACGGCGAACGTTCGAGAGACCCGAAAAATTCGGCGGTCTCACAGCAAGGCGGAAGGGCGGAAGAATCACGAATTAAAAAGGGGCTTCAGGCTTTCGTGTGGTTCGGAAGCCGGGAGCACGCTCTGCGATCTCGGTCATCTTCCGGAGCACGTGAGCCGACGCACACAACCACGGCGAGGCGGAGCGGGTATTTGGGGAAACTACGTGGAGAGGCACGCCGTGACTGCGTACCTCCGCTTCCTCACTACTGAAGGCGATGATTCACTCGCGGCTGTCGCGGATCGCCTCCGCGTCGCTCGTACAGCGCCAACCGAATTCACCCGCGACTGTCGCGGATCGCGCGCGATCCCACCCATCGTCCGCCTGAGCTGACCGAGCGACGCCGCGGGCTGTTCGCAGTGCTGAAAACGCGGAGCAGCATCGAATTTTCGTGACAGGATCTTCGACGGTGGCGAGCTCGTTGGGACGACGGGCGTCAGACAGCCGGCTGTCACAAAGCGCGTCGCGCTTTCTGTGAATCCTGATTTCGTTCCATGTCTCTGAAAGCCGCTGTAACAGGGACTTTTGCAACTTGTCCAAGTTGGACGAGCTCAGCGGCGACTCCGTTCCTCCGCGGCTCCGAAGCGTGGGCAAAGTCTTGCTCTCGCGCATCGAGCTCCACCCGCGACTGTCGCGGATCACCCGGTTACATCGGGGCGGAAGATGTGTTGAATCGTGAGCGTGTCGAGAATACTTGGCCGTCGCACCATCCCGAACCGTCAGCTCACGGCGCTTCCGGCAACGCTCGACGAACTGCCGACCAAACACACGTTCCGCTTCGGCCTGATTGTGAGCCGAACAGAGCACTCGAATGTTCTCCGTACCCGAGCTTCCGCCGCGCGCCTTGGTTATCTTGTGGTCGAGCTCCAGAAAACCCCGAGCCGAGCAACGGCGGCCCTTTGCATCCACGAACGTGCACTGGAGCCCATCGCGTGCCACGACCTCACGCTTCGTCGCGTTCGTGACTCGCGACGCCTTTGCCGCTCGCCGTTTGCGAGGGTGCTTGGTGCTGCCGAACTTCTGCTTCATCCGCTCGGCGATCAAAAGATCCACGGCAGCTTCCACGATGGTCGCGAGATCTCCCGCGGGGTTCGCGTGACTCATCAAATCCCGCGCCAGCGCTAGCTTTTCTTCCAGCGTGCGAGACGCGGTAAACTTTACCAGGACGCGTTCGGCAGACAGCGGCGAGACGCGACCGCGATCCGCTGGCCGCCGCGCGGACTCTGGCGTGAGCTGAACTGGCGGTGCAGGTTTTGAAGGTCGAGGCAGTGGTTCCGGTTCCGACGTTCTCGTCGACCGTTGGCACCGCCGGAATCGGCACTGAGCGTCGATCGGGCAGCTTACGAATGCTATCCGCGACATCCGGCTTCGGAAACCGATCGGCGAGCACTCGCTCCGCGTCGCGCACGCTCCTTCCCGACACCGCGTCGAGCAATTCCCGAGCGTTTTCCTCCGTCAAAACCCCGCTTCAGCCGCCCCAGCACCGAAAGCGAAACCCGACCGCTCTCGAGCCGCTCGTAGATGCAGGGGAACCTCCGAGCCAATCGCGCAGCCTCGATCCGCCGACAGGCTTCATCCTCGCTGAACCCGAGCCGCTCGGTGCAATACGCAAAGAGCGACGAGCAAGCCTCGCGAAGGTAGAGCTTCCGTGCCTCCATCTCACCGAGGTGCGCGACGAGCTCCGCCGTCAATCCCTGGTGCGCACGCGTCACCCGAACGAGCCCCGCGACGAGCGCACCATCCGTGAGCCTTGCCAACGAACCGAATTCGAACCTCTGCATCCAACCGTCCTAACACGGAGTTTCTTGCCTCCCTGAGGCACCCGAGGACCCTATGCAAGCGCGCGATCCACGGCGCAGATCATTTTTCCCAGCCGCGCCCACCAAGCGTCCGCTCCGCGGGAGCGACGGCCACTTTCAACGGCAGTCGTCCAAAACGGGCGCGCGACCTTCGAAAATCTCGTCTACAGAAATCGACCACCAGTTGCACTTTTCTTCGCAATGTCGCAATGTCGAGGATCACGGACCAGTTGGACGAGCTCAGCGGCGGCTCCGTTCCTCCGCGGCTCCGAAGCTCGGACACTCTTCTGCTCCACCCGCGACTGTCGCGGATCACCCAGTCACCTCGCGGCGGAAGAGAGGTTGAATCGTGAGCGATGTCGCGGATCAGCCAGCACCTCGTCCACGAGCCAGGCGATTTTTGCAAGAGCTTGGGCCACCCCTGACATGGTTTTTGCAGGGTCTTGGGTCCACCCGCCAGGGGACGTGTTCCTGATTTTTGCAGAGGCTTGGGCCCACGGGTTTTGCAGCACCATGGGTCCACGGTCGGCACGACCGAAAGTGAAGGAACCCGCCTTTTCGACGACGGCGCGGTGGCCGTCGGAAGATTGCCAATGTCCCATTGGGAGTTTCCGAGGCGATCCCCAAGCCTCGCTCCACCCGCGACTGTCGCGGATCAGCCAGTCGCTTCGTCCACCTGAGTCGAGGGTTCTCAGTAGTACAGGAACCACACGTCGCAGCGCAGTTCCGCCGCATGCCGCACCCAGCGGATGTACGTTTCGCATTCGGTTTCGAAGTCGCCGGGCCACGTCGCCCACTTCGGAGCTGGGGTCCCAGCCAGCTTCTGCGCACGGATGTCGACGACATCGCGTGGCATGAAACCAGCGCCTGGAAAGTCACGCACGGTCGGTAGCGCGATGGGCAGCCGGGTCCTGAGCAGGAGTGCGAGCTCGTGCGTCGCTCGAATGCCCGCTGGCGAGAGTCGAATCTGTTCGGTCGACGTCGTCCCGAACTGCGCGAACAGCGCTTCCAGCGCATAGAGATAGCGCCATCCGTCGAACGGCTGCTCGGAAACGACGCCGTCGCACAAGTCGCGTAACGCATCGGTGATCGGCGTCGCCGGGTGTCGGGACGCGTCGCGTTTGGCGAGCAAGCGCGGGTGCTCGGTGATCACCAGGTCGAGCATCGCGCGGTCGCCACTGCCGTAGAACCGTTCGATGGCCCCCGGTTCGACGAAGTGTGCGCTCAGCTGGTACCCCATATCGCCCTGTTCGCGCTAGCCAACCGCCGGAGTGAGGGGCTCAGGGTCGCGGGGTGCGGAACAACCGAGATGCGTTGTTGATCCAGTATACCCACACCCCATTGCTCGCGACCTGCTCGACCTGAGCTCCAACGTCCGCGAGTACGATGGGCTGCGAGCCCGTTTGTTTCTGCGCATAGTGAAGCGGCGAGGACGACCCGACGGCCTGGGCCCACTGGCCCCAGTAGAGGTTTGCGTCGTCGACGGCAAACGGATCCCACGCGCCTTGCTTCGCGCCTGCTACGACCAGCTCGCCCGTGCCGCCCGACTTCGGCTTCCGAAACAAACCACCGCTCCCGAAGTAATAGAGATGCGTCGCATCCACGCCGAACACGGGGGAAGCACTGGTTGCGGAGTAGCCGAAGGCGAGGTCCGGTGGCTCGCTTGCTTGCTTCCAAGCCACGTTGCCCTGGTAGCAGCTCCAGAAGACAGTGTCGGCGTCTGCCAGCAGTCGGAACACGCAGCTCGTTTTCACCCAAAGCTCACTCGTTCCACCGGCGAGCGGGACTCGATAGATGCCATCCCCCCCGGCCCAAAACGCGTAGCCGCCACTGACCGCAGCGTTTTCATGGACATTGCCGCCGAGGTACCCGTCGGCCTCGCTGCCCAGAAGTTGGAACGTGCCGCTGGTCTTCGGCGCGACCCACAGACTCGAGCCCGTTGCCTCGTACGAGACAGCGACGACACTGCTGGTCGAGAGCGCCATTGCGGTGGCGGCGAGCGGGAGAGTGGCGAGAGTCTGATAGGTCGTGCCAAGGTGATCGATCGCGTGGAGCTCGCTGAGGTTGCTGCTCTTCACGCTGAACCAGTAGGCCCGGGTGTCGTCCAGAACCACGCCGTACCTACTCGCATCGTCGTCGACCGGAGCGCTGCACGCGCCGTTTGCACAGACCGAGAGCCACGCGCAGGGCGAGTTGCACGCGCCACAGTGATCGTCGTTCGTGTCGAGATTGGTGTCACAGCTGCCGGTCTGCTCGCAGTCTGCATAGGGGGACGTACAACCAGGTCCGCCCCCACTTGCGCCGGCTCCTGCGCTTCCCCCCGCGCCCGACGCTCCACCGCCGCCGGAGGTGCCCCCACTGGAGGTGCCCCCACTGGAGGTGCCCCCGCTGGAGGTGCCCCCGCTGGAGGTGCCCCCACTGGAGGTGCCCCCACTGGAGGTGCCCCCACTGGAGGCCCCACCCGCACCAGTCCCGGCAGCGCCCCCCGACGAGGAGCCGCTGCTGCAGCCGGCCAAAGCCCAGGAAAAAACCAGGATCCCGACCGACACAGACGCTCGCATCGCACCTGGTACGGCCACGAGAGCCCGAGCCTCCCCGAGGGTTTGGCGCGGGTTCGTGCTAGGTGGCTGCCGCCGTGATTGGGATCTCCAACCTCAGCAAGGGTTTCGGTGCGCAGACCCTGTTCGACGACGTGACGCTGCAGCTCGACGCGGGAAAGCGCTACGGGCTGGTCGGCGCGAATGGCTCGGGCAAGACCACGTTTCTGAAGATCCTGAGCGGAAGCGAGCCGGCGAGCGGCGGCGAGGTCAAGTTCCAGAAGCGCGCCCGGATCGGTGTCCTGCGTCAGGACCGATTCGAGAGCGACGATCAGATCATCTTGGACGTGGCGATGATGGGCGACGAGCTCGTGCATCGCGCGCTCGCCGAGCAGGACGCGCTGAGCTCCGAGGAGGAGCCGAGTCCCGAGCGCATCGCGGAGATCGACGAGATCCTCCGAGCTCACGACGGGTACACCTTCGAGTCGCGCGCGGCGCAGGTGCTGATGGGCCTCGGTATCGCCGAAAGCTCGATCCGAAGGCCGCTTTCCACGCTGAGTGGTGGGTACAAGCTACGTGTGCTCCTGGCGCAGGTGCTCGTGGGCCGTCCGGACGCAATCCTCTTGGACGAGCCGACGAATCATCTCGACATCTTGAGTATCCGCTGGCTCGAACGCTTCTTGAACGCGTACCGCGGGTGCGCCGTGGTCATCAGTCACGACCAGCGCTTCTTGAACACCATCGCCACCCACATTCTGGACGTCGATTACGCGACCATCATCGAATATCCGGGCAACTACGCAGCGTTCCACGAGCTCAAGCTCGCGACGCGGGAGCGCAAGGAAGCCGAGATCGCGCGGGTCGAGAAGATCATCGCCGAAAAGAAAGCGTTCGTGGAGCGCTTTCGGGCAAAGGCCAGCAAAGCGCGCCAGGCACAGAGCCGCGTCAAGCAGATCGAGAAGATCGAGGTCGAGAAGCTGGCGCCGTCGTCGCGTCGCTATCCGAAGTTTCGCTTCGACATGGTCCGCCCGAGCGGCAAGGACGTGCTCGACGCTCGAAGGTGTCGCCAAGTCCTACGGCGAAAACCGAGTGCTCACGGACGTGTCGCTGACCATCCGACGCGGGGAGCGCGTGGCGGTGATCGGCGCGAACGGCCTCGGCAAGTCCACGCTGCTCAAGATCGTCGCCGACAACCTGAGCGCGACGCGCGGCGAGGTGGAGTGGGGCCACGAGACCCACGTCGGCTACTTCGCGCAGGACCATCGGGACCAGCTCACGAATCCCGAGCCAGACCGCGCTCGACTATCTGTGGGACATCTGCCCGCAGGAGGGCACGAGCTTCGTGCGCGGAACGCTGGGGCGGCTGCTGTTTTCGGGCGACGACGTCGAAAAGAAGGTCGCATCCCTGAGCGGCGGTGAGGCCACGCGCCTGGTGTTCAGCCGCCTGATGGTGCAGAAGCCGAACGTGCTCGTGCTGGACGAGCCAACCAACCATCTGGATCTCGAGGCCATCGAAGCGCTGGTGGAGGCGCTGGAGAAGTATCAGGGCACGCTGGTCTTCGTTTCGCACGATCGCTGGTTCGTCGACAAGCTCGCGACGCGGGTGATCGAAATCCGAGCCGACGGCCTGAACGACTTTGCAGGAAGCTATCAGGAATATCTCGAACGCCAGGGTGACGACCACTTGGATGCGAATTACGCCGAGCTTCGCGTGAAGTCGGACAAGGGCGCGAAACAAAAGCCGCTGGGGAAGTCCGGGAGCTCGAAGACCAATCGCCAGCAGTCCCTGCCCAAACAGCGCGATGAAGTCCTCGACCGGATCGGGCTCGCCGAAGCCCGCCTTGCCGAGATCAATTCGGCCTACTGCGCGCCCGGCTTCTTCGAGCCCACGCCGCCGGAGGAGCTCGCGCGGCTGCAAGCGGAACGCACGCAGCTGGAGGACGACCTGGTCGAGCTCACGACCGAGTGGGAGCTCTTGGAGATCGAGCTCGGCGCGCTCTCGAGCATCTAAATCGCCTGTAGTTGCAATCGAGCGTCGAGTCGGCCACGATTGGGGCTCGCGGAGGTGTGGGATGCTCTCATCGATGAAGCTCGGTCGACATGGTGCTCTGGCGTGGACGCTGGTGTTTCCGTTCCTGGTGGCTTGTGGCGGCAGTAGCGACAGCGATGCTTCCGGTGGCGGTGGCGGGACGACCGGGGGAGGGGGCGGCACCACTGGCGGCGGTGGCGGAACCGGAGGCACCGGAGCGACCGGCGGCACCGGAGCGACGGGCGGCACCGGAGCGACGGGCGGCAGCGCGGGCGGCGGAGTCGGCGGCGCAGCCGGTGCCGGGGGTGGCGGAGGGAATTGCCCTGCGTCCCCACCCACGAACGGCGCGAGCTGCACCGAGCCCTGGACGGCACAGCCTGGAAGCGCCAGCGCACATTGCAGTTGGGGCGACGATCCTCGCGCCGAATGTCGAACGACCGCGCGCTGTGTGAACAGCATGTGGGAGGTGACCCCACCCGATGCGACCGTGTGCGCCGATCCCCCGCTTCCGGCCGCGTGTCCCAAACCGGCCCCGAGCGATACCACTCAGTGCAGCGACGACACGCTCTCGTGCTGGTACTCGGGTGGAAAGCACTGCTGGTGCAGCTCCTGCCAGGGCGGCTCGGCGTATCCGAACTGCCAGGTCATCGATCCGCCGGAGTGGTACTGCAAGTCGCCGGCTGCCGCATGTCCTCCGGTCTTGCCGCAAGCCGGGACTAGCTGTAGCCCCGAGGGTACGGACTGCAGCCCTGCGTGCGACCTGCAAGTCACGTGCAAGGACGGCGTGTGGCAATGGATCCAGAGCTCGTGCCCGATCTGCGCAGCGCCGAACACGCCCATCGCGACTCCGAGCGGCAATCGGCCCATCTCGTCGCTTCGAGTGGGAGATCTCGTGTACAGCGTCGACCACGATGCGATTGTCGCCGTGCCCCTGATTCGCATCGGGAAGACCCCGGTCGGCGTGCATCGCGTCGTTCGACTCGCGCTGCGCGACGGATCCGTGCTCGAAGTGAGTCCGGGACACCCCACGGCGGACGGCCGTACCTTTGGCCAGCTCGTGGCTGGGAGCCATCTCGACGGGCAGCACGTCGTCGAATCCGCCGAGCTCGTGCCCTACCAGTACGACGCGACCTACGACGTGCTTCCGGCGTCGAGCACCGGCACCTATTTCGCCGCGGGCGCCGAGGTGGGCAGCACGCTTTTCACCGCGGGATCCGGCGAAATCCATTGCCTTGAGCGCTCTCGGCCAGGACGGGTTTCCCCCTCGATAGGCCGCGCGTAGAGTCCGGCGCTCCAGCAAGGAGTCGCCATGAACACGGAGGAGATGATCCGCCTCTGCAAGCAGCACACGCTGTACACCTGGGCTGCGACCGACAGCGTGAATCCGCTGCCGATCGCGCGAGCGGAGGGCGTCTACATCTACACGCCCGAGGGCAAGAAGATCCTCGACTTCAACAGCCAGCTGATGAGCGTGCTCATCGGGCACAGCCACCCGAAGGTGGTGGCGGCGATGAAGAAGGCGGCCGACGGACTGATCTACATCTATCCGCAGACCGCCACCGAGGTTCGCGCCGCTACTCGAAGCGCCTCGCGGACCTCACGCCCGGCAACATCAACACGTTCTTACTACACGCTCGGCGGCGCCGAGGCGAACGAGAACGCGATCCGCGCCGCCAAGCAGTTCACCGGGCGGCAGAAGATCATCTCACGCTACCGGAGCTATCACGGCGGGACCAACGCCACGATGCAGCTCACCGGCGATCCGCGCCGCTGGCCCAACGAGCCGGGCATGCCGGGCGTCGTGCGCGTGATGGATCCCTGACCCGTACGATTACTGCTTCGGCGACGACGCGACGAGGAGATCATCGAGAACAACCTCCAGTACCTCGAGGAAGTCATCCAGTACGAGGGACCCCAGACCATCGCCGCGATGATCATCGAGACCGTGACCGGGACGAACGGAGTCCTGCCGCCGCCGAAGGGCTACCTTCAGGGTCTGCGCGCGCTACTCAAGAAGCACGGCATCCTGCTGATCTGCGACGAGGTGATGGCCGGCTTCGGTCGCACCGGAAAGCTCTACGCTTTCGAGCACGGCGACATCGTTCCCGACATCGTCACGCTCGCCAAAGGGCTCACGAGCTCCTACGTGCCGCTCGGGGCGATGGGCGTGAGCGACGAAATCGCTGACTATTTCCGCAAAAACATGTTCTGGGGCGGGCTCACCTACAACTCGCATCCGTTTGCGCTCGCGACGGCCGAAGCCGTGCTCGAGGTCATGCTCGAGGAGAGGATGATCGAGAACGCCGCGCGCCTGGAGAAGGTGATGAAGAGCGAGATGGATCGCCTGAAGAAGAAGCACAAGAGCGTGAAGGAAGGTCGCTGCATCGGCCTGTTCGGGATCATCGACGTCCAGAAGAATTCGAAGGGCGATCTGATCGCGCCTTACAACGGAACGCATCCCGCGATGGGCAAGCTCGGGAAGTTCTTCCAGGACGAGGGCCTGTTCACCTTCGTCCGCTGGTCGAGCTTCATGGCCAATCCACCACTTTGCATCACCGAAGCCCAGCTTCGGGAAGGATTTGCGATCGTCGATCGCGGTCTCGACATCACCGACGAAGCCTTCGAGGGCTGAGAGAGGGAATCATGAGCATCTTGATCAAGAGCGGTCGGATCGTGACCGCCGCAGACGACTACTTCGCGGACATCTTCATCGACGGCGACAAGATCACCCAGATCGGCACAAGACCTCGACAGGTCAAGGCCGACAAGGCCATCGACGCCACGGACAGGCTCGTGATTCCGGGCGGCATCGATTCGCACACGCACCTCGACATGCCCTTCGGCGGCACGACGTCGGCCGACGACTTCGAGAGCGGCACCAAGGCCGCGGCGTTCGGCGGCACGACGACGCATCATCGACTTCGCCATCCAGACCAAGGGCGAGTCGACGCTGAAGGGCCTCGAGACGTGGCACGCCAAGGCCGAGGGCAAAGCCACCATCGACTACGGCTTCCACATGATCGTCACCGACATGCCCGACGAGCGGCTGCCGCGAGATGAGCAGGCTCGCCGACGAGGGCGTCACTTCTTACAAGCTGTTCATGGCGTATCCCGGGCGTGCTGTACGTCGACGACGGCACGCTCTACCGCGCGTTCCGCCAGGCCGGCGAGAACGGCACGCGCATCTGCATGCACGCCGAGAACGGCATCGTCATCGACGAGATCGTCAAGGCCGCCGTCGCGGACGGCAAGCTCGCGCCGAAGTACCACGCGCTCACGCGCCCCACGCGCATGGAGGCCGAGGGCGTCTACCGCGCCATCGCCATCGCCGAGGTCGCCGACGTGCCGCTGCACATCGTGCACCTGTCCTGCTCCGACGCGCTCGAGCAGGTGAAGCGTCGCGCGCAGCCGCGGCGTGGACGTGCATGGCCGAGACCTGCCCGCAGTATCTGTTCCTCGACAGCGAGCTATCTACGACAGCCCAGGCTTCGAGGGCGCCAAGTGGGTCATGACGCCCGGCGCTGCGCGAGAAGTGGAACCAGGACGTGCTGTGGGACGGCCTGCGGTTCGGCCACCTCGCGCAACGTCGCGACCGACCACTGCCCCTTCTGCATGAAGGACCAGAAGGAGCTGGGCAAGGACAGCTTCACCAAGATCCCGAACGGCGCGCCCGGCGTGGAGAACCGCATGAGCCTCATCTACCACGGAGGCGTGCGTCGAGGGCCGGATCAGCCTGAACCGCTTCGTCGAGCTCACCTCGACAGCCGCGGCGAAGACCTTCGGCCTGTTCCCGAAGAAGGGAACCATCGCCGTCGGCAGCGACGCGGACATCGTCGTGTTCGATCCGGAGCGCAAGGAGTCACCATCAGCGTCAACAACCCCGACACCCATCACATGCGCGTCGACTACAGCGCCTACGAGGGCTTCGAGGTGCAGGGCTGTCCGGAGACGGTGCTGTCCCGGGGCCGCGTGATCGTCGAAAAGGGCAAGGGCTGCACCAAAGGCGGCGGGCGGTTCGTCAAGCGCGCGCACGCGGGCGAGCTCTTGCGCTGATCAAAACCGTAGCGCCACGCGCACTTGCCGCGCGTTCCTTGCGGGAATGCAGGAACGCCGTCTACCGAGTCGGCGCACGAAGAAGACACACCCGACGAGCAGCCCGAGCGGGTAGGGCGACGAGCGACCCGGCATCGAGCAACCACACGCACCCGTCGGGTCGAGCGGCTTCTCGAACAGAGTCTTCACCGGCGAGCGCCCTCCCACCCCGAGACCATTTCCGCCACTTCCGCCAAAGCCGTTCATGTCGTCGCAGGTTGGCTTCGGTGGGATCTGGAAGAGCTTCGGGTCGGGCGACGAGCTCGGACAATGCAAACCTCGTCGTGTTGGAGACTCATTCGGCACGAGCCATCCCCATTTCCCGCAACTCGTCGGCGGTGCGGGCGCGCACACTTCGAGATTCTCGAGCAGAGACGAGTAGTCGCGAGCTCCGCTCGAGCCAATCGTGGTAACGATCTTCGAACAGCTCGGCCGGACACCTTTGATGATCGCTCCCGCTCCGGAGTCGCAAGCACACGTCGGGGAGCCGCCAACGTCGATGCATTGTCCCAGCCCGCACGAAACTCCATCACAGGCGTTCGGCAAGACCAGCCCACCCGCCGCAAAATCCACCGGATGCTTGGCCGGTACGCACGTAATCGAGCGCTTGCCATCGAGGTCGATGAACGTACGGCCGACGGAGCCAGGAGCACACGCGCAGCCCACTGCGTCCGTGGTGACCACGCACTCGCCGGTGCCGCAATAGATCGCCGAGCATTGCAACTTCGTGCTCAGCGTGGCGAGCGCGGTGGCGTCGACGACGTCGCCTTCGCATCCACTGAGCGACGACTCGTAGCCCTGGAGCTTCAGGCGTCCGTTCGGTGCGCCGGAAATCGGCGTTGGTTCGAAGGCTGGGTCGAACGTCATCTCCTCGGCGGAGAGACGGGTCGTGAGACGCGTCATCGTGTAGTGCTTTTCGACCAACTCCTCATATTCTTTCACACCGAGCACGAGCTCCTCGGCGCAATCGCTGTCGAAGGGCGACCCGGGACATTGCAAACCGCGTCCCCGTCGAGGCCACAGATGTCGACATCTCCCAAGCAACAACCATCTTGGAGAAATGCGGGCTGGGGCAGGGAGCCAGTGTACTCGACCACGAACGCGTCGCCGCCTGCCTCGTCGATGGCACGCGACATGAGCATCGGGTAGTTCACTCGCGAGCCGGCACCGTTGGCGAGATCGTTCGGATCCAGTTTCACGAGCGGATGTCCGACCGGCGCGAACGTCGAGCTCCCCAAAATGTAGCTTACGACCGTCAAGTGCGGTTCCGCTGCAACTGCGGTGAGGCGCAGCGGGATCATCGGATTTTCGGCGGCGTAGCGCATCTTGAGCGGCTTTATCTCTTCGGCTCCAGCACCGGGGACGAGCTTGCTCGCGACGAACAACATTCCGGCTGCGACGTACGGCTGCATGAACGGCGTCATCGTGTCGTTCACGATGAAGCCTTCGGTCTTCAGCCAATCGACGGCGGCTTGGGCGTCCCCCGCGGAGAAGATCACGGTGTCGTAAGAACCGATCTGCTGCTTGGAGATGACGGTGACCTCCCCGGGTATCGAGCTCCCGCTCCCTCCGGCAGCCCCGCCGCTCCCCCAAGAACCGCCGCTCCCGGCTCCACTGTCGGCCGTTGTCGGCGCTGGACAATTCGGCAGTGGATGCGTCTTACAGACGTATTCCGGTGACGGACAAATCGAAACCGGCGACACGCTGGCGTCTGGAGCGCTGGCACCATCGAGCAGGCCGAACAGCGAAGCCTCGCTCAAAGACAGCTCCGGCACCGCCGGAACCGGCACGATCCAGGCAAACTTTGCCGGGTCACCCGCGTACCGGATGAGGACGCGCGCGGTGACGAATCCGGGCTCGACCTCGAAGATGATTTGCTCCGCCTGTTGATTGACAGCGAAGGCTCCGTCGGCCGGCCCTGGAACGGGCGGTGACAGGCAACCACAGGCGTCCGCATCCGGTGCATCCGCCAACAGAGCGACACCCGCCGCGAACGCGGCCACGAGAGACAGCGCGCGCACCTTGGCCCACATCGAGATCCTCCACCGCTGGCCCACGCTGGCACAGCGAGTCGAACGGTGCAGTTTCCATGCCGAGGATCACTCCGCTCGAATGCAGCAGCGGAGGGTTCGACTCACGCGCGGGCGCACTCGTCATTGGGCCGGAAGCGCGTTGCGACTCGAACGGCTCGAGGTCTGGGGACTGAACGCACCCACGAGCACGAAGGAAGGCGACTGGTTCGTCGACGCGTACCTTGGTACGAGCACGCCGCGATAGCGCGCGAACGCTTCGGGCGCCACATCGGTCTCGAAGGGCGTCACGAAGTGAACCCGTCCGGCTGCGGTTCTGAGCGTGCCGACGGTGTACGAGCCTTCGCGTCGGACGGGAGAGGTGCGACCTGTGACCGTGATGACCTTTCCCCGTGCGGCGTTGGAGTCGCGAGTGGCCTCGACTTGCGTCATCCCGGGTATGTGGTCGAGGGTCGATGCGCCGCCGATCCGCAGGGTCTCCGCCACACTGCCGATGATCAGTGGGTCGAAGGTGGTGCCGTCGGTACCCCGCTTCGCCGCCGCCACCACCAGCGGCGCATACGTGATGGCGCTCAGTGTGTCGCGCTCGCTGGGATCTGCCGCACTCTTCAGCAAGCTCTCGATCGACCTCTGGTTGCACCGTCGCGCTTCGAGTGCGCACACAGCGGCGAGGCCCCTCGCCTCGTGCTCGCGTTGACCCGGAGTCGTCGCAACGTAGCGAGCGACCTCGTCAGCGACCTCCGCCTTTTTGTCGGCAGCGCTCGCTCTGCGGCGCATGGTCGCCCGTTTCTCTTCGAAACCAACGCTCCGGCCCGATCAACATCAGACCGGTAGAGTCTTCGTCGAGGTCGTACCCGAGGGCGATCCAGCCGAGATCCAGCAGGACCGCGCCATCCTGGGTCCCCTTGCGCTTCGAATACTCCGCTCGGAGCGAAGTGCCCCCGCCGTGCGCGACGAGTGAGCGAACTTCGAGCGACCGAGGCCGTATCCGCATCTCGGCGTTCGCATCGAGGGCGGGCATCCCAAAGATGTTGGCTGCCCAGCTCGGAACGCCGGTGTTTTCGGAGACGAGCACCGTCGCGGGGGAAGCGTCCTTGGCGGTGAGGTGCGCTTTGGCATCGAAGCGTACGCCTCCATGCGTCCTCAGCGTCGCTTTCCTGAAGGCGATCTTCCCCCACCATGCGTTTGCGGGGGGAGTTGGGTTCCCCGTGCCAGCGCGGTGGATCGCGATTGTGCTCCCTGAAAGATCCGTCGCCGCCGTCGCGCCCCCGGGGCGTCGACCTCTCACTCGAGCGTCGAGATCCCCGAAGACTCGCGTGGCACCCACGTGCGCGCGGATACCTCGGGCGACCACATCCGCATCGCCCCGCATCGCCCCGGTGCGTAGCTGGACGTCCGCGTGGAACTTCGCTCGTCCGCTGCCGTGCTCGATTCGGAGGGCGGCGGGCAACGAAATCACCTCGCGGAGACGAGCGAGGTCGATGATCTCGACGCGGGGCACATTGACCGAGACATGCCCGTCCATGCCGGATCGCGCGAGCGTGAACTCCGGTGCGACGGCGCTCAGCGAGGGCACGCGAACGATTGCCGCGCGGCGCGCTTTGGACCTCACGGAGAGTGCACGAAGTGCGACCTTGCTGCCGGAAAAGTCGAAGGCTCGCTGGGCCCAGGTCGCGTGCCGTAGCTCGAGGTGTGCGGTGAATCCAGCCGAGACAAGCCGAGGGCCGAGCGATGCCGTGACCTCGTCGGCGACGATTGTTGCTGAACCGATGGCCGTGCCGTCGGAAAGCGGAGACGTCGACCATCCGGACGTCGCTCGTGACGTTCATCATGAGTCGGTCGGATCCGCGCTCCGCGCGAAGACGTTGCGCGGAGAGATGCAGGCTGCCGCGACCGCGCTCTTCCGCCAGTGATCCATCGGCGTGACCGGACGCGACTACCGATCCCGACCCGATGCTGAAGCTCGAGGGTGGAAGAAAATCCTTCCACGCGCCGACGTCCTTCGTTCTGGCACCGTCGAAGTCCACGTTGAAGTGCGCATCCTCGAAGGCCTGGGAGAGCTGGAGCCGTTGGTTGGTCAGCGTCGCCACGACCGAATCGATGCTCGCGGTTTTTGCTCCGCGGTAGGAGACACGAAGGCCCGAAAGGTGCGCATCCATCGTCACCTGAGCATCGACCTCGAGCGTGCCGCGCAGCGCTGCTTCGAAAGCGAGACCCTTGGCCTCGAGTTGGCAGTCCGTCACTTCCGCAACGACACGCGAACCCGCTTCGAGCTTTCCGTGAACCAGAACGACCTCGGTGTCGAGCGAGCCTTCACACCGCTTCGAGCTGATCCCGCTCTCCGGCGCGAAAAAGCGCAGTGCTCCCGGGATGATGGCGCGGCCGCTCAATTTACCGCGATACGAGACGTGATCGAAGATCGCGAGTCCCTTTGCCGTGAGGAAGTCGAAGGGGTGCACCGTCGCGACCGCTGATCCATGGAGCTCGGTGGCGAAGGCGTGTCCTCCTGACGAAAGCTCGATCCCGTTTGCATCCACGGTTGCCGGACCGATCTCCATCGATTTCTGCGGGTGGAAAACCCATCGACCGCGAACGCGCGCGTCGCCTTCCGAGCGCAGGGTGTGGATCCAGATCTCGCGCACGTGCTCCAAGTCCACGGCCTCGAGCTCGACCGTCCACAAATCGCGCTCGGCTTCCGAAAGCGCTGGATCCCGCGTTGGATCCAGGAGCGGTGGATCTGGGAGGCCCAGAATGGGTGGGAGAGCTGCGACGACATCGGGCGTCGCCTCCGCGGGATCGAGTCGTAGCCGAGCCCGAAGACTGCATCCGCTCGCGCTCACGTGCGTCGCATGGAAGCGTCGATGGAACAGGTCCGAGAAAGCGATGGCAACGTCCGCTCGATCGATTGCCAAGATCCATTCGATCTTTTGCTCACGACCGCGAATGGTCAGCCCCTCCACGTGGACCCGCCGGGGAGGATCGAGTACGCGCTCTGGTAGTCCACCAACAGATCCGTGGAGTTCCCAGTGATTGCGAAGCTCAAATCCGAACCGCTGACGATGTTGCGCAGGAGTCGTGTTCGCAACAGAACGTTTGCGACGATCAGGTACGACATCGCGACAATCGTGACGATGCGCAGAGCCAGTACGACGCGCCTCCGCCAGCGAGGGTGCGTTCCGAATACACGCGTTGGCTTCTGGAGAGTCAGTTCTGCCTCTCCAGGCGCCAGCCGTACCCGCGCTCTCATTACGCTCTCAGACGATGCGACGGCCCGCGATGATCCGGATGAGCACCGAGACGATCGCCAGCATGAGCAACACGTGGATGAACCCACCCAGCGTGAAGTGCATTGCGAAGCCGAGCAGCCACATCACGAGGAAGATGGCGGCGAAGGCCCATAGTAGATTCATCATTGTCCGTCCCTCCGCTTGTCGATCTTTTCTCGAAGTTGGTGCTGCGCAGTGCTTGCGAGCTCCTGGACCCCATGTGCAGCTTTTTGCGCCTTCTCCTGGGCCGAGTGGATCACTTTCGTGGCGATCTCCTTGGCACGGTGACCGAGCTTTTCAGCAGCCTCTTGGACTCGGTGCTCGCCCTTCTGAGCGACCTCATCGACCTTCTCGTGGACGTTCTTGACGGCGTCGGCGGCGTCGTCGGCGAGCTTGTCGCGCTTGGTTTCCATGTCCGTGCTCCTTTCCGAGCTTCAATCGCATCCTGCGGTGCGGCGAGGAAACAGGAGCATCATTCGTGCCGCGACGAATCGAGCTCGACGCGCGCGTGTCAGCGATCAGAGACCGACCCGAACCGCCGCGAAAGTCGGCCGCTGCACGAGACGGCGCCGGAAGTCAGGCGCGGCGAACCTTCGATTCCGAAGGAGTAAGCACATCGTTTTGATGTGTCGCACCCGCGGAGCGGTGTCATCACGGCGCCGTAGTCGTCGAACCTGTTCTGCGGCGTGCTCGGGTCCGCTCGAGCGCGTCCCGTGGCCCATCCGCTTGCCGGCGGTCGCCCAAGTCGAACAGCAGGATCTCGCTCTCCGCGCGTGCAGTGAGCGAAACGGCCCGTTCGGCGGTGATGCCTGCGCTGTCGCCCGTAGAGAGCACGCGGTCACCCAGTGTCACCTCGCCCTCCACGACGTGGAGCCACGCCATTCGCGGCCCCAGGAGCTCGTGGATCACATGCTGCCCGGGTTCGAGCATCGCCGAGTAAATCATCGCGTCTTGGTGGATGAAGAGCGACCCCCGGCGAGAGTCAGGCGACGCAATCACGCACAAGAGGCCTCGACGCTCCGCCAGGCTGAAGCGCTTCTGTTCGCGGCTGGGCTCGAGCTCGGCTTGGGATGGGCGCAGCCAGATCTGGAAGACGTGGACCGAATCGGTGCGTGAGGCGTTGGTCTCGCTGTGACGAACTCCGCGCCCCGCGGTCATGCGCTGGAATTCGCCCGCGTGGATGACGCCCGAGCGACCGAGCGAATCCTCGTAGGCGAGAGCGCCCTCCCGCACGTAGGTGATGATCTCCGCATCGTGACGCGGTCGGCCGAGGGCGCTCTCTCCAGGTCGCAACCGGTCTTCGGTGAAGCTCTCGAGCGTTCCGAACCCGTCCGCCAGCGGGTCCGCTCTGTCACTTGGATCGAAGGTGAGCCAGACCGCCCGCTTGCGGCGCTGATCGCGGTGGCGATCCTTGGCCCTGCGTATGGTGATCATGGGCCGATCCCTCAGTGAGTGAGTCTTCCTTTCGGTCGTCAGGCGGTTTCGCGTGAGTGCTAGTTCACGAGTTTCTTGAACGCGGCCTCTAGGTCGTTGCAGGTGCTCTCGAGGCCGTCCTTCAATGTTTCCCACTCGTCGCCGGTCGCCGCTTTGAGCTGGTCGAGCTTTCCGCGTGCGATCTTGTGCTTCGCTCGAAGCTCGCCGATCCGCTCTCTGTGGCCGACTTTTGCCTCGGCACCGGCTGTGTCGGCCCTGGCCACCATCTGGTCGAGCGTTGCGCCCCAGCGCGTGAGTTGCTTTTCGATCTTTCCTACGTGTTCGTCGGTACTTTTCATTGAATTCCTTTTCTATTGGGCCGGTTCGACGACGGTACTGCTGTCGAGGCTCACGGCGGTCTGAGCCAGTAGTCTTCCGTTGATCGAAGCCCCAGTTGCCAGCGTGATCGAAGTTTGAGTGAGGACGACGCCCTCGAAGTGCGAAGTGGTTCCGAGATCGACCAGACCAGCGACCTGCCAAAATACGTTCTTCGGCAACGCCCCACCGGTCAGCGCGACGTTGACAGCGCTGCTCACCGTGAGGTTCTGAGCTATCTGGAAGATCCAGACATCGGTCGCGCTGCCGCTCAGCGTTACGTCCGTGGGGATCAACACACCGGTTCCCCACTTGTACACGCCCGGAGCGATCGTCATCCCTCCGATGTTTCCAGCACCGAGCTCGGTGACACCTGCAGCGCGTCCGGCAGCGTCGGTGAAGGCGGTCTGCATGTCGAGAATGGCCGTGGTCAGGTTGGAAGGCGTTGGCGCCGTGTAGTCCGAGGCGTAGACCTTTCCGATTACCTGTGGCGAAGTGGAGAACACGTTCGTCGAGTCCGCGGTGAGCGAGAACCCGGTGATGAACGTTGCAGCAGCAGGGCTGACTCCGACGTTTCCCGTGACGACGGATGCTGGCACCGTCGAGATCCCGCTCTTGGCGAGGATGACATAGCTCTCAGCGGTTCCGAGCTCGACCGCCAGGGGTGAGGTACTCGAACCGCCCTCGCCTCCCGACCCCGAGTCGGCGCCACCAGCGCCCGTGTTGCCACTGCCACCCGTGCCCGCCGCAGCGCCCGTGCCCGCTGCGCCGCTGCCACCCGAGCCGCCGCTGCCACCCGAGCCGCCGCTGCCACCTGAGCCGGCACTCCCGCCAGTGCCGGAGTCTCCACAGCCGATCGCAAACGCGACGAGTGGGAGAAGGGAGGCGTTCCAGCGCTTTGATTTCAAATTGAGGATCATTTGGTTCCTTGCGGACGAATTCGTCTCGCGAAATGCCCTGGCTGCGGTTCCCCCCGACCCGCGCGGAGGAAACGCAACCAGCGGCCTCTAGCGATGAATCAGGGTTTCGTCGGCTGCACGACGATCTCGACGCGTCGGTTGTTCGCCCGACCTTCCGCCGAGGCGTTGTCCGCAATCGAGCGATCGAAGCCGAAGCCCTGCGCCGAAATGCGGTCCTTGTCGATGCCGCGCTGCACGAGGTAGTCGCGAACGGCCTCGGCGCGACGCTGGGACAAGTCCTGGTTGTAGGAAGCGGTGCCCTTCGAGTCGGTGTGACCCTCGACGACAATCTTCGAGTGTGGGTCCTGCTTGTTGAGCGCGTCAGCGACCTCGTTCAGCTTCACTCGCGCGGCCGGAAGCAGATCCGTCTTTCCCGACGCGAACAGCACGCTTCCCGACAGAGTGATGACCATTCCTCGGGGTTCTTGCTTCACCTTGGCGAACTTGGCGAGATCGGCCGCCGCTTGAGCCGCGCGCATTTCGGCTTCTTCCCGACGCGAGCGCTCGTCCGCCAGGGCAACGCCCTGGGTAGACAGCTGGGACTTCTTGCGAGCGAGCTCTGCGGAGGTGCGGGCCACGGTGGTCTTTTCGTCCGCATGCATGGCACCTACGATGCCTTCTTTCGCTTGGTTGGATTGCATTGTGCTTGCAACGACCTCGGCGAGCTGGGTCTTGCGAACCGCGAGATAGGATTGATCTCTCGTGCCCTGCGTATCGCCGTTCTCCGCGAACGAGGCCTCAGCGAGGTCGAGCTGGTCCTTCGCACTGTGCATTCCGGCTGGATCGAGCTGTTGGGCCGGTCCGTTGCTCGCGCGATGAAAAGCGGTGCGCGCATTGACCAGATCCTGTGGGGGTACGGCTGCGGCGCAACCGCCGAAGACCACTGCGCTGCCGAATGCGAAAAGGCTCGTCATGTTTCGTAGCGTTTTCATTTGACTGCCCCCTGACCTTCGTTGGTTGCCCTCTGGGCGGCTGAGTCGCTCACTGCTTCTTGCCGGTCGACTCGGGCGCCCTTGGCGCGGGCCTGGGCGACTGCCAGCTCCGCGTCAGCCTTCGCACGAATCAGAAGGCTGTCCGCGCGCTCGTTCTCGCCATCGCCCATGGCGTTCTTCGCTAGGGAGATCTGCTCCTGGGCGAGCTTCAACGACAGCTTCGCTGCCGGTTCGTCGTTTGCGCCGAGCTCCATGGCGCTTCGCTCTGCAGATTGCGCATCTGCCATGCGCTGGGTGGGCGGCGGGAAGGACGCTCCGCAAGCACCGACGAGCGGCGCGATGACCGTGAGCGCGAAAATCGATTTTTGCACGTGACTCTCCTTGACCGCGACGACGCGCGGCAAAAACTCGGGTGGCGTCGAGCCGCCCTGCACTTCGGCAATCCGCCGATGGCTGCTCCGGCTCTAAGCAGCTTCCGTGCCGCGCTTCGAAGGGCAGGGAAACGCCACGAAGAGACTGCTGACAGCGGCTCCGGGCCGGAGAGCTCACTCAAGATGATGTACTGCTCGGTCGTTTCGAAGGAGATTGGGCGGGCCTCCGCCGGAAGGCGGCATTGCACACGGCACGAATCCTGCTCGTCGTGGCCGCAATGAAGCAGCTAGAAGTGACCGTTTTCGGCAAGACCGACCCCGGGCAGGTTCGAGAGAAGAACGAGGACGCCTTCGTCGTCGCCAATCTGACGACCTCGGAGCGCGTGCACTCGATGGCGAGCTGCGCATCCCTGGACGCGGGCGGGCGTGGAGTATTGATCGCGGTCTCGGACGGAATGGGCGGCGCTCAGGCAGGCGAGATCGCAAGCACAATTGCACTTCGCTCGCTCCGCATGGGCATGGGCGTGGGCTCCCGAGCCGGCGCTGGCGCAGCACTCCAGACAAGCGTCGAGAGCGCCAACAAGAACGTGTGGGACTACGCGCGTGCGTCGGGCAAAGAAGGCATGGGTGCGACACTGACGGCAGTACTCGTGTACGGGCGCAACGCATACATCGCCGAAATCGGGGATTCGCGGGCATATTTGCTGCGAAACGATCAGTTCGTACAGCTCACGCACGATCAAAGCTTCGTGCAACAGCTCGTCGATCGAGGAAAGCTCACGGCGGAGCAGGCGGGAAAGAGCGACTACAAGAACATCATCCTCCAGGCGATCGGAATCCAACCGACCGTGGCAGTCGCGATGAGCCGAGTCCCGTTGCGCCGCTGCGACCGCTTCCTGCTCTGCTCAGACGGCCTGTCGAACGAGCTTTCCGATGCCGAGATGCACGCCATCATGAAGGGCTCGACCCTCGAGGCGGTGTGCACGACGCTGGTCGATCGGGCCAACGCTCACGGCGGGAAGGACAACATCACGGCTGTCGTGCTCGAGATCGATGGGACGGATATCCCTGACGCAGCGGTCGGCGAACGGATCTCGGTCGGCGAGCTTTCTGCGTGAAGCAGATCAAGTGCAGTTGCCCGACGTAGGTACATCGGAGGCGCAAACCTTGGAGCTCGGGGGCGGCGGTGCTCGGACGGCGGCCTCGTGCGTTGTCTCCTTGAAATCACCGAGCAGGATCCCAATCCAGCGGAGGTTTGCCGATCGGCTCACTGCGATCTTGAACATCATCGTGAGCGGCGTGGAAAGCAGCGCGCCCACGGGGCCGAGTAAGAAGCCCCAGACCAACATCGACGAAAAGACCACCAATGGCGAAAGGCCCAACCGTCGGCCCATCACCCGCGGTTCCACGATGCTTCCGAGTATCAGATGGATCACGCCCAGCCCGAGTCCGAACATCGCAGCAACGACGGGACCGAACAGGAGCAGCGCGATCGCCACTTGGGGAATCGAGGCGATCAAACAGCCGACCATGGGCGCAAAGTTCAGCGCAAAGGTCAAAAGGCCCCACAACGCCGGATTCGGCAAGTGCCACAGCGCGCACCAAACGCCGACGCTCACGCCCGTGATCACGCCAAACCAGGTTTTGATCCACAAGTAGTGCTGAACGTCCGAAAAGACGCCATCGACGAGCTTGTGAACCCGGTCAAAGTGAAACGCGAGGGCGAGCTTCTTCTCGAATATCGCGCGTTCGAACAGCACGAACGCAGCGAACAAGTACACCAAGAGGGCGTTGGTGAGCACACTGGCGAGCGAGGCGATGGATCCTGTCGCTCCGCTCATCGTCGCGCTGCCAGCATCGAAGTGCGCGACCTCCAGTGCGACCCTCTCCACGTGATGTTGCGTGAGGTAGGACGCCAGCTCTCCCTGAAAGCGTCGCAGCGCGCCCTCATAGGTCGGGAGCTCCTGGGAGAGATTGTTGGCTGCATAGACGAGCAGGCCGACGACCGCGGACACGCAGGCGAGAACCACCAACAGCGCGGCCGTAGCCGAGGCGACCGGCGATAAACCTCGACGGGAGCAGTAGTCGACGACCGGCTGGCTTCCGGTGGCGACGACGAGCGCCAAAAGCAGGGGAATGAGGACGGGCCGGAAGAACTGGATTCCGAAGGCAATGCCCAAGAGCGCCGCAACGGAGAGCAGAAATCTCGTGGCGCTGCCACTCGGGGGCAAAGGGCTCGTTGGATCGGTGGACGACATGCTCCGGTTCGGTCGGCTCCCAATCGAAACGCACGAGTCATGCCGAGCGACTTTTCCGCCTGGCGAGTCGGGGCACGCACTCCTAGCGTCCGCCTCCATCGAATTGAAGGGGAACGCGCATCACTTTGATTGAGCGCCCTGCCCTCGAATTCGATGGATAGAATCGCGAAGATGACCGCCTGGCGCGGCATGGATCGTGCTCCGGAGTCAGCGCAGTGGAGCGTCGCGAAGTAACTGCTCTCAGCGGCTTCGTTTCACGCATCGATGGGAAGCGTCATGGTTGACCGAAAGCGTGTGCGTCTTCCTGCGGGAGCACGCGTCGGAGCCATCGCGGCGGGCGCAATGATCGCCCAACAAGTCGCCGGCAAAGCGGCACGAGACGCGCTGTATCTCTCGAGCTTCCGTGTCGAGACGCTCCCCGTGATGATGGCCGCCGCGGCGGTTTTCTCGCTGCTCGCCGCGGTGTGGATGTCCAGGCTGATGGTTCGCTACTCACCGGCCCGGGTCGTACCGATCGCGTTTGCCGTGAGTGGGGTAGCATTTCTGCTGGAGTGGGGACTTTCCTTCCAGTCTCGTGGATATGCGGCGATTGCGCTCTACGTGCACACCGGGCTCTTCGGAGCCGTCATCATCTCGGCGTTCTGGTCGCTGATCAACGAAACCTTTCCGCCACACACCGGACGAAGCGCAGTCGCGTGGATCGCCGGCGGAGGGACCATCGGCGGCACGTTGGGAGGCCTGACGGCCTGGGCGGCATCTGGTGTGATCGCCGTGCCTACGATGCTTCCGCTGCTCGCCGGGGTGAACCTGATCTGCCTGGGGGGCGTGATCCGACTTCGAAGCGCAGACGGCTCGACCGCCCACGTGGAGAGCGAGGACCCGCACGCACCGACGCTGGCACCCCTGCGTGTTCTTCGCGACGCGCCATACCTCCAAAATCTAGCGCTCGTGGTTCTCCTCGGCGCGCTGATCTCGGGCTTGCTCGATTACGTTTTTAGCTCGGCTGCGGTGAAGAGGTATCCGGAGGGGCACGAGCTCCTGGCGTTCTTCGCCGTTTTCTGGCTCCTGGTGGGAGTGGTTTCCTTCGGTTTGCAGGTGCTTCTCGGTCGCATCGCCATCGAAAAGCTCGGCGTCGCCGTCACCGTCGGGATATTGCCGGGTGTGGTCGTCCTGGCGGGGGCGCTCGGGCTGGCGGTGCCGGGACTCGCGACCGCGGCAGTTCTTCGTGGCGTCGAAGCGACGGAAAAGAACTCTCTCTTTCGTGTGGCCTACGAGCAGCTCTACACACCCTTGTCGGGCCAAACCAAGCGCTCGACCAAGACACTCATCGACGTTGGCTTCGATCGCCTCGGAACAGTGAGCGCGAGCCTGATCGCGTTGGGGGCGCTCTACTTCGCGCCCGGTCGCACCAGCACGGTTCTCGTCGTGGTGGTGATGGGCTGTGCGCTCCTCAGCATGGCCCGTTCACGTGCGCTCTCCCGCGGCTATGTTGCGATGCTCGAGGAAAGCTTGAAGAAAGCCGCGAACGGCATGGAACCCGCGTCGGAGAGCTCGCCGCCGGCGCAGGAAAAAATCGCAGTGCGGGACAAGATCGTCGAACATCTCGATGATCTCGGCTCCGAAGGACCCGCCCAGTTTGCGGTCGCGACTCCACAAGTCGAGCCGGTGCCGTCGCCTGCGATTTCGGCGAGCGACGCATCACTTGTCACGTTCGTCGGGCCGGTCGCCGACCTGACCTCGGGCGACGTTCGGCGCATCCAACGTATTCTCGGCGCCAAAGCTCCGCTTGCAACCCCGCTGGTTGCCTTCGCCATTTTGCTTCTCGCGGACAAGGAGGTCCACGTCGACGCGATCCGCGCGCTCCGGAAGGTCCCTCGAGCCACGGGGCAGCTGGCCGATGCCCTGTGTGACCCGGATATGAGCTTCGATGTCCGCCGTAGGATCCCTCGAGTTCTTTCGACCTCCGCAACACAGCTTGCCGCCGATGGTCTCTTTCGCGGATTGGACGACAATCGATTCGAGGTTCGCTACGCGTGCGGGCGCGCGCTCCTGAAGATCGCGCCCGATCCTGGCGTCAACATCGACCTCGAGCGTGTGATCGCGGCCGTCGAGATAGAGGTGAAGCGTGCCAAACCGGTCTGGGAGAGCCAGGCGATGGACGACGACGAAGACGAGCCGCGCCGGTTCGAGCGGCTGCTGAACGACCAGATCGACCGAAGTATGGAGCACGTGTTCAACATCCTCGCGCTTCACCTGGATCCCGAATCATTGCGAACCGCGTTCAACGCACTCCACACTGAAGATGTGCAGGTTCGCGGGACCGCTCTCGAATATCTGGAAACCGTGCTTCCGCTCGAAGTCAGGGATCTGGTCTGGCCGTTTTTGGGCGAGGAACGCCCCATGCGGGAGGCTCGTCCTGCGAAGGAAATCCTGGAGGATCTCGTCCGGCTAACGTCGTAGTGGTGACTTACTCCGAATGAATCAGCAACCCATGGCCGATTTGCTTTTTGCGAGCGCCGTCCAGATCGAAGGCGATCAGTCGTTTCATTCGCGGCACCTATCCGCAGGTTCGGCGTGGCGAAAATGAGAGATGGCCCAGCATTCTGTGACTGGCGAAGCACGAACCGTGCCGCTGTCGACCGGTGAAAACCCAATTGCCGTTTTCGAGTGCCCGGTTGGTGCAGTCAGTCAAGATGACGTAGGGTCTCCTTCAATTCGAAGGAACCACCCATGCGCGCCGAAGACTTGCAACTCGAGGAGCTCCTGGAGCTCGACCCGGAAGGAGGCGTCATTCGCTTCGCTGGGCAGCGTGCACTCCTCATCGACGCGGTCGCGATGGGGATCTTGCGCAAATATCTGGTGGAGAACTTCGGTCTGACGGCCGCACGCACAGTGCTCACTCAGTTTGGATTCGCCCATGGATGGCGAATGGCGGAAGCGATGAAGTCAGCGTTCAAGTGGGACAGCGAGGACGACTGGCGGCGCGCGGGAACCCGCATCCACGCACTCGAGGGTCTCTACCGCGTGGCCCCGGGCAGCGAAGCCCCGCTTGCTACGGAGGGCGCGATGCTCGTCTCTTCGTACGAGGCGGAGCAACATCTTCTGCATTTTGGTCGCGCCGACGTTCCGTTGTGCTGGACGATCTGCGGTCTCACCAGCGGCTACATCAGCCGCAGCACTGGCAAGGAGATCTACGTCCTCGAAGATCGCTGCCTGGGCAAGGGGAACCCGTCGCCCCACAGCATCTTGCCGTTGGCCGGCGCCGGACCACTGTGGTCGGGCAGGTCGAGCAGCGGGATCAGGTCGGCCCAGAACGCGTTGTAGCCGTAGCAGAGGTCGGAGTAGTGGGTCCGGAAGCCCACGTTGAAGACACCGTTGAGGAACGCGTTGCCGAGGCGGCGGATCGTGGTGATGTCGGCCGAGCCGCCACCGGCGGTGAAGCGCGTCCCCTTGGCGAAGTCGGCTCCGGCCTTGAGCGCCTCGACGAACCGGGTGATCTCGGCCGGGTCGGCCGAGCCGTCGGCGTCGAACATGATCACGATGTCGCCGGTGACGCGTGCGAAGCCCGCGGCCAGGGCGTTGCCCTTGCCCTTGCGGCTCTGCAGGACCGTGACGATGTCGGGCAGCGCCCGGCGAGCCGCCATCACCGTGCCGTCGACCGAGCCGCCGTCGACGAGGATGACCTCGTGGACCGCGCGGAAGCTGCGGCAGCACCACCGAAAGGTTCAGCGCCTCGTTGAGCGCCGGCACCACGATGCTGATCAGCGGGTCCTCGGTGTTCCGTTCCGGACTTCCGAAGTAGACCGTCATGCTGTTGTGACCCCCATGTCGTAGCCGACCCCCCACGGTTCGGCTGCGCGATGAACCTATGCCCTCCGGGGTGTCCTGACCACCTACACAGCGCGGTAACAGACCCGCTGTTTGCGCAGGTCAGAGGCCCCTTATGGGCCTTTCGTACTAGTCCGAACTGTTGCCCATTCGTGGAACGGAGTTGACACGTGTCACCAACGCTTTACCGCCGTGGCGAGACGCCGGTCACAACCTGGCCCCCGGATTCGGGTAGCGCCCCACCGGTTTGAGAGGATCGCGCCATGGTCGAGCTGAGCCCGCGCGAGCGCGAGATCCTCACGTTCGAGCGGGAGTGGTGGAAGTACGCCGACGCCAAGGACGCCGCCGCCAGGGCGCGGCTGGGGCTCACGCCCCGAGGAGTACTACCGGGCGCTCACCACGATCATCGACCAGCCCGGCGCGCTGGCTCACGACCCGCTGCTGGTCCGCCGGCTGCGCCGCCAGCGGCTGACCCGCCAGCGCCAGCGCCAGGCCAGCCGATCGGGCCGGTACGGCGATCCCGGCGGCCGCTGACGCTCGGCTGCACCGACCTAGGCACACCAGGTCGACGGTTCCCGGGCCAGAGGTAGGCCGGACGGATGGTTCGGGTAGTCCGTTCGGGGCATTCTCGTCCAGAAGGCCCATAGACCCTTCCCTGAGCGGCACCCCTCCCCTAACGTTCCACTTGTTGAACCGCTGGTGACCCGAGACTCCAGCGGTTCAACTCATTTCCGGCCACCTCCGTCGGGAGTGGCCGTTATTGACTTCGCGGTGCAGTGCACGGATGCGCGAGCGACCTGCGAGCGGAGCGAGCGCGCCCGGCGATCGGCCTCGAGGCCGCGATGGCCGCGACGCTCGCGCAGCGGAGCGAGCAGTCCGTCGTGGACTGGGCCGAAGCTCGCCGGGGTATCAAACGGCGTGAGCAGCTCCGCCGGCAGCCACTCCTCGACGACCAGCCAGCCGCCGTTCGCCTCGAGCGGCCGCAGCCGCGCGGCGTACGTCACCCGGCCCTCCCAGCGCCCGGCCACCTGGCGCCACTCGAGCAGCAGCCCGGGCCGCTTCACGCCCTCGGCGTCGACGGCGCCGGACACCCAGCAGTGCCGGGCCGGGCAGTCCGGCCCGACCGGGTCCCTGCCGTCGTGATGGGAGGCAGGGGGCAGGTCGCCGCGCACCCGCTGGGCCAGGGGCACGCCGCTGCCGCGCTTGCCCCAGCCGCCGCCCATGCCGCCCGCCATACCGAATGGTGGCACAGATTCGAACAGGTGTTCGATCATGCGGGCTCGCACGCAGGAGCGACGCCGGCTACTCCTCGTCGGTGGAGAGCTGCTCGTCGTGGGTGCCGGGGCGGGGCGCCCAGGGCAGCTCCTTGGCCGGGCGTACGACGACCAGCCGGTCGCCGCGGGCGAGCTGGGTGACCACCGGGTCGAAGTAGCGGTAGACCTTCTCGTCGCGGACGACCGCGATCACCTGGTCGGGCAGCTGCTGGGGCTGCTTGCCGACCTCGGTGACCAGCAGGTCGCGCTCGGCGACCTCGAGCCCCTCGCCGTAGGTCAGCAGGTCCTCCATCACCGAGCCGAGGGTCGGCGAGAGCGACGAGACACCGAGCAGCCGGCCGACGGCGTCGGACGAGGTGATCACCGAGTTGGCGCCGGACTGCTTCATCAGCGGCGCGTTCTCGTGCTCGCGGGCCGAGGAGACGATGTAGACGTCGGGGTTGAGCTGGCGGACGGTGAGGATCGCCAGCACGTTGGAGTCGTCGCGGTTGGTCGTGATGATCACCTGGTCGGCCTCGGCGACCCCGGCGCGGCGCAGCACCTCGCGACGGGTGGCGTCGCCGGCGACCACCGCGAGGCCGTCGGCGTGCGCGTCGGCCATCGCCGCCTGGCCCGGGTCGACGATCACCACGGACTCGCGGTCCTGCCCGTTGCTGACCAGGGTCTCGACCGCGCTGCGGCCCTTGGTGCCGTAGCCGACGACGACGACGTGGTGTCCCATGCGCTTCCTCCAGCGTGAGATCCGGAACATCTCCCGGCCCTGCGAGGCGAGCACCTCGAGGGTGGTCCCGATCAGCAGCACCAGGAAGGCGATGCGGGCCGGGGTGATGACGAAGGCGTTGATCGAGCCGGGCGGCGTCCTTGAACGGCGCGATGTCGCCGTACCCGGTCGTGCTCAGCGTGACCGTCGTGTAGTAGATCGCGTCGATCAGGCTGACCCGTCCGGTCGGGGTCGTTGCTGTCGCGGTAGCCGTCGCGGTCGAAGTAGACCAGGCAGACGGTGCCGACCAGGATCGCCAGCGCCGTGAGCAGCCGGCGCGACAGCGCCCACCACGGGCGAGCGGACCCGCTCCGGCAGCGAGATGTTGCCGCGGCCGGAGGCCCCCGGGTCCCACTCCTCGCTGCTCGCCTCCGACACGCTGCTCAAGTTAGCGCTCGCCGACGAAGATCTTGTCGAACGCCGCGTTGACGGCCGCGCCGATCAGCACGGCGATGGCGACGATGTAGAGCCAGAGCAGTACGGCGATCGGTGCGGCCAGCGGCCCGTAGATCGAGCGCGAGTCGGCGGCGGTGACCGTGAGGATCCAGCGCAGCAGGTAGCTGCCGACGATCCACGCGACCAGCGAGAACACCGCGCCCGGGAGGTTGAACCGCCAGCGGGTCCGCACCGGCACCGACACGTGGTAGAGCGTCGCGAGGAAGCAGATGCAGATCACGCCGATCGCCGGCCAGTAGAAGGCCAGCAGGAAGTCGAACCGGCTCGGGCAGCGCGTCGTCGACCAGCCGCGGGCCGGCCAGCATCAGCGGGATCGCGGCGACGCCGGTGATCACCGCGAGCACGTAGAGCACGAACGACAGCGCCCGGGTCTTGATGATCCCGCGGTGGCCGCCGAGGCCGTGCATGACGGTGATGGTGTCGATGAAGACGTTGAGCGCCCGGCTCCCCGACCACAGCGCCAGCACGAAGCCGAGCGAGATGATGTCGAACCGGCCGCCCTTCAGGACGTCGTCCAGGGTCGGCTCGATGATCTTGTTGACGGCCCGCTCGGTGAGCAGCCGCCCGGAGAAGTCGATGACGGCGTCCCGCATCTGGTCGACCTGGCCGGGGTCGAACTGGTTGGTGACGTAGCCGATGCCGCCCGCGAGGCCGAAGAGCAGCGGCGGCACCGAGAGCACGGCGAAGAACGCCGCCTCGGCCGCGAGGCCGGTGACCCGGTAGCGCAGGCAGGAGCTGACGGTCGTGACGACCAGCCGCCACAGCGTGTCGAGGGCCCGGCGCCACCACGCCCGCTCCTCTGCTCCCGACGCGGCAGCCGTCTCCGGGGACGGGCTCCGCCACCATGGGCTCTACCGTAGAGCCATGGGGACCTCCGATCGCGCATCCGTGCGGGCGGCCGCCAACCAGGTGCCGCCGCTGGTCGGCCACAACGTCGTCGCCGCCGACCTCGCGCTGAGCGAGGCCGTCGTGCGCCACGGCTCGGCCGAGGTGCTCGAGGGGCTGCTGCCGCTGGGCGCCGAGGCCGGCACCGCCGAGGCCCGCGAGCAGGGCCGGCTCGCCAACGAGCACCACCCCGAGCTGACGGCGTACGACCGCTACGGCAACCGGATCGACGAGGTCGAGTTCCACCCGGCCTGGCACTGGCTGATGGAGCGCGCGGTCGGCCACGGTCTGGCCGCGACGCCGTGGGAGCGGCAGGCCGACGGCGATCCCGACGCCCACCTGCGCCGCGCGGCCGGCTTCCTGGCCTGGTCGCACACCGAGCCCGGCCACGGCTGCCCGATCTCGATGACCTACGCCGCGATCCCGGCGCTCCGCGTCGACGACGCGCTGGCCAAGGAGTGGACGCCGCTGCTGGCCTCCACGACGTACGACCCCGGGCTCCGGCCGGTGAGCGAGAAGCGCGGCGCGCTGTGCGGCATGGGCATGACCGAGAAGCAGGGCGGCTCCGACGTCCGCGCCAACGTCACCGAGGCGCGGCCGCAGCCGGACGGCAGCTACACCCTGCACGGCCACAAGTGGTTCACCTCGGCGCCGATGAACGACGTCTTCCTGGTGCTCGCGCAGGCGGCCGGACGGCGTGACCTGCTTCGTGGTGCCGCGGGTGCTGCCGGACGGCACCCGCAACCAGCTCGACGTCGTACGCCTCAAGGACAAGCTCGGCAACCGCTCCAACGCCTCGTCCGAGCTCGAGTTCGACGGCACCGTCGCGCTGCGGCTCGGCGACGAGGGCCGCGGGGTGCGGACCATCATCGAGATGGTCGCCGCCACCCGGCTCGACTGCGTGCTCGGCTCGGCCGGGCTGATGCGGCGGGCGGTGTCCGAGGCGTCGTGGCACGTCGCCCACCGCTCGGCGTTCGGCTCGCTGCTGGCCGACAAGCCGCTGATGCAGAACGTCGTCGCCGACCTCGCCGTCGAGTCCGAGGCCGCCACGGTGGTGGCGCTGCGGCTCGCCTCGGCCGTCGACGACCTGGCCGACCCGCACGAGGCCGCGCTGCGGCGGATCGCGCTGCCGCTGGCGAAGTTCTGGGTCTGCAAGCGCACGCCCGGCGCTCACCGCCGAGGCGCTGGAGTGCCTCGGCGGCAACGGGTACGTCGAGGAGTCGCTGATGCCGCTCCTCTACCGCGAGGCGCCGCTCAACTCGGTCTGGGAGGGGTCGGGCAACGTCAACGCGCTCGACGTGCTGCGCGCGCTGGCCCGCGAGCCCGAGGCCCTGGAGGCCTGGATCACCGAGGTCGGCCTGGCCCGGGGCGGCGACGCCCGCCTCGACGCGGCGATCGACTCGACGCTGGCCCTGCTGGGCGAGCTGATGGGCGACCCCGACGGGCTGGAGGTCGGCGCCCGCCGGCTGGCCGGCCGGATGGCCGCCGTGCTCCAGGGCTCGCTGCTGGTGCGCTTCTCGCCGCCCGAGGTGGCCGACGTCTTCTGCGCCTCGCGCCTCGGCTCGTCGTACGACGGGACGTTCGGCGCGCTCGCCGGTGGCGACCTGCGCGGGATCGTGGAGCGGACGACCCCGACTCGTCAGCTGAGGTCGGCGAGCTCGTCGAGGATCGCGCGGAACTCGTTGTAGCGGCGGGTCCCGACCCGGTTCGCCCAGCCCGCCTCGAGCCCGTCGAGGAGCCCGGTCAGCCGGCGGACCGACTGGTCGCCCTTGGACGTGCGACGGACCACCCGGATCCTGCGGTCGTCGTCGCTGCGGGTGACGATCAAGTGACCGGACTCGGTGAGCTGGGTGACGAACTGGCCGATCCCCTGCTTGGACATGCCCACCCGCTCGGCGAGCTCGGTGACCGTGATGCCTTCCGGAGGGACGTGTCCGAGCACCCGATGGTGGGACGGACGCAGTCCGGGCTCACCCTCGGCCAGCAGCAGCGAGCGCGTCTCGGTCATCAGGTAGCCGAGGGCGTGCATCACGTGCCGCTCGTCGGAGGTCATAAAGTCACTTTACAACCTAGATGATCGTCAAGTAACTTTCCCTTCATGGGAACCCGCGACGAGCTCGGCGCCGCCGACGTCAGTGACGCGCAGCTGGCCGCGATGGTCGCGGACCTGCTCCACGAGGACGCGGTCGAGCTGCTCGACTCGCGGGTCGACCCGGTCGACTACGACCTGCCCGCCATCACCACCGGCGGCCGCTGGTGGGTCAGCGGCCACGCCGCGACGCGGTGCTCGAGGGCGCCGTTCCGGTTCTTCGTCAAGCAGGTGCAGTCCTGGTCGCGGTCCCCGTTCTTCCAGTTCGTGCCTGAGCACCTCCAGCGAGTGGGCGGCGTCGACCGTGCCCTGGAAGACCGAGGCCGAGGTCTACCGCTCCGACTTCGCGGAGCCTGCTGCCCGAGGGACTGCGGCGCACCGCGGTCCCTGGGTGTCTTCGACCTCGACGACGACGTCGTCGGCGATCTGGCTCGAGGAGGTCCCACCCAGCCGGCGACGTGGGACCGCGGCAGGTACGAGCGGGCGGCGTACCTGCTTGGGCCGGTTCTCCGGCAGCCGCGCCCTCGCGCCGCTCCAAGATCTGCGGGACATCGACTGGACGCTCAACACCTATGTCACCGGCCGGCTGCAGGTGCAGGTCCAGCCGATCCTGATGAGCGACGAGGTCTGGCAGCACCCACTGTGCGCCGCCTTCGACGACGAGCTGCGGGACCGGTTGCGCACGGACCGTGGTCGACGGCGGCGCGCTGGCTGCCGAGGGCGACGCCCTGCCCTACCTGCTCAGCCACGGCGACGCCTGCCCCAACAACCTGCTGGCCGGTCAGCACGACGACGAGCTGGTGATGATCGACTTCGGGTTCTGGGGTGGCGCGCCGGTCGGCTTCGACCTCACCCAGCTCCTCGTCGGCGACATCCAGATCGGCAAGCGCAGCGCCGACGACCTGGCCGAGCTCGACGAGGCGATCGTGGCGGCGTACGTCGCGGGGCTGCGCGCCGAGGGCTGCGAGATCCCCGAGGAGCAGGTCCGGCGCGGCCACGCCCTGTGCCTGCTGATCATGACCGGGCTGTCGGCGGTGCCGTTCGACCTGTTCGAGGGCCCGATCACCCCCGAGACGCAGCGGATCGCCGCGGACCGCGCGAAGCTGGCCCGCTACGCCCTCGACCTGCTCGAGCAGACAGCGGGGAGACTGTCCTGACCGGATCCCACTAGCCTCCGGAGATGGACGGTCCGGTCGCGAATCGACCTGTGCGCTGCCGGACGGTCGGACTCTCGACTACTGGGAGGGCGGCGATCCTGACGGGAGGGCCGTCCTGTATCACGGTGGGACGCCGTGCACGCGCGTGTTCGGGCGAATGGGGCACGAGACCGCGCGAGACAACGGCGTACGACTGGTCGCAATCAGCCGGCCCGGCTACGGCGGCTCGGCGGTGCCGCCGGGCGCACCGAGCCTGCTCACGACCGGACAAGACACGGCAGACCTCGCGCGACAGCTCGGGATGAGCGAGTACGCGGTGCTGGGCACGTCGGGCGGCGGCCCCTTCGCAGTCGCCACGGCGGTCGCCGACCTGGACGGGTGCGCAGCGTGGGCGTCGTCGGCGGCATCGGGCCGTGGCGGCTGCTCAACGACCCGCCGGACGACGGGCACGCCGAGACGGAGGAGCGCGCCCTGCTCGCGCTGCTGGACGCTGGCGACCTCACTGTAGCGTGGGACGGCTTCCTGGCGAGCGTCACGAGAGCGACCTGAGTGGTCTGGCCGGGCTCGACGACGACGCCGCGTCGACGCGTTCTTCGCCGGAGTCGGCACCTCGCCGACAGGACCCGTATCGCCGCTCGCTCTGGGCCGCCAGCCTGGCCGACGTGGTCGCACGACTCGACGGCTGCGCGTTCGACAACCTCGCCTGGGGAGCGACCTGGGACATCGACCGCGCTGACGTCGTCGCGCCGACGTCGCTCTGGTACGGCGACGCGACATCTCAGCCCACCGGCCAATGGGAAGTGGTACGCCGAGCGCATCGCTGGGCTCGAGCTCCTGGTGCTTCCCCGGCGAGAGCGCACGTCGAGGTCTGCTCCGACCACTGGAGCGAGCAGCTGCACCGCCCTGCTCGACCGCTGGCGCGACTGACCCTGACGCGAACTGGCCCGCTACGCCCTCGACCTTCTCGAGAGCACAGCGGGCCAGCGACGCTAGGTCAGACCGACACCGACTGCTTCGTCGACTCCGGCTCCGGCTCCGGCTCGAGGCCCTCCTCGTCCGGGTCGAGCATCGTGGTCTCGTCGAACGGGTCGTCGCCGTCGAGCACCCGGTCGAGCTTGGCCCGGTCGAGGCTGCCGGTCCAGTGGCCGACCAGGACCGTGGCGACCGCGTTGCCGGCGAAGTTGGTCAGCGCCCGCGCCTCGGACATGAACCGGTCGATGCCGACGATCAGGCCGACGCCGTCGACCAGCTCGGGCCGGTGCGACTGCAGCCCGCCGGCCAGGGTGGCCAGGCCGGCGCCGGTGACGCCCGCGGCGCCCTTCGAGGCGATCATCATGAAGACCAGCAGCGAGATCTGCTCGCCGATCGACAGCGGGTCGCCCATCGCCTCGGCGATGAACAGCGAGGCCATGGTCAGGTAGATCGCGGTGCCGTCGAGGTTGAACGAGTAGCCGGTCGGGACCACGATGCCGACGGTCGGCTTGTCGACGCCGACGTGCTCCATCTTGGCGATCAGCCGCGGCAGCGCGGACTCCGAGGACGACGTCGACAGGATCAGCAGGAACTCCCGGCCGAGGTAGCGCAGCAGCTGGAGGAGGTTGACGCCCGGCGACGAGCCTGAGCAGCGTGCCGAGGACCACGAACACGAAGATCGCGCAGGTGATGTAGAAGGCGACCATCAGCATGCGCCAGGCTCTTGAGGGCGTCCACGCCGGTCTCGCCGACCACGGCCGCGATCGCGCCGAACGCGCCGATCGGCGCCGCCCACATGATCATCGCCAGCACCCGGAAGACCAGCCGCTGGATGTGCGCCGACGCCGCGCAGGACCGGCTCGCCGGCCGCGCCCATCGGCTGCAGCGCGAAGCCGACCAGCAGCGCGACCAGCAGCGTCTGCAGCACCTCGCCCTCGGTCAGGGCGGAGAACATCGTGGTGGGGATGATCCCGAGCAGGAAGTCGGTGGTGCTCGCCGTGTGCCGGCGGCGGCCTGCTCCTGGCCGGCGCTCGCGGCGGCGTCGTCGAGGTGCAGCCCGGCGCCGGGCTGGATGAGGTTGCCGACGACCAGGCCGATGGCGAGCGCGACCGTCGACATCACCAGGAAGTAGCCGAGCGCGAGGCCGCCGACCTTGCCGACCTGGGCGGCCTGGCGCACCGAGCCGACGCCGAGCACGATCGTGCAGAAGATGACCGGCTGGATCATCATCTTGATCAGTGCGACGAAGCCGGTGCCGAGCGGCTTGAGCTCGACGGCGACGTCGGGCGCGGCGAGGCCGACGAGCGATGCCGAGCAGCGACGGCGACGATCACCGCGAGGTAGAGGTAGTGGGTCCGGTTCCGCGGTGCGGTCCCGGTGCTGTGGGCTGGGACATGCTGCCTCCTGGGCCGAGAGCGCCGGTCCACCCGGCGCATGAAGCCCACTCTCGGTACCCGATGTGACCCCGGTCACTGTTCTGGTCGTTGAGTTCGCAGGTCGTCGCCGTGACCCACGGTAGCAGGCGCGTGAGCGTGCGGCACGACGTCCCGGAGCGGTGTCACAATCCGGGCGTGCGTCCGCGCTGGAACCTCTCGGTGGCACGGCAGGTGCTGGTGCTCCAGATCCTGGTCGTGCTCGTGCTCGTGGTCGCCTCGGTCGCGCTGGCGACGTACGACGCCCGGCGCGACGCCCGGGCCACCGCCACCGACCGGGCGGTGTCCGTGGCGCGGGCCGTCGCCGACTCCCCCGTCGTCACCGAGGCCCTCGGGACGCCCGACCCGAGCGCGGCTCATCCAGCCGTACGCCGAGCGGGTCTACCACGACGCGGACGTGGACTTCGTGGTCGTCATGTCGATGGACCGGATCCGCTGCACCCACCCCGAGCCCGACAACATCGGCAAGACTTCATCGGCGACGTCGGCGGCGCGCCCTCAGGGCGACGTGTTCACCGAGCAGGCCACCGGCACGCTCGGCGCCTCGGTGCGGGCCGTGGTCCCCGTGTTCGCGGCCGACGGCAGCGACCGGGTCGTCGCGATGGTCTCGGTCGGCATCACCATCGCCGCGATCGACAAGCAGCTGCGCACCGACCTCGAGCTGATCGGCGATCTCGGCACTGCTGGTGCTCGGCGTCGGGCTGGCCGGCACCTGGCTGGTCGGCCGCCGGCTGCGCCGCCAGACCCACGGGCTCGGCGCCGCCGAGATCACCCGGATGTACGAGTACTACACGGCGGTGCTGCACGCGGTCCGCGAGGGACTGCTGCTGCTCGACACCGACGGCCGGGTGCAGCTGGTCAACGACGAGGCGCGCCGGCTGCTGGACCTGCCCGACGACGTGCTCGGCCGCCCGTCGCCGAGCTCGGCCTGCGCCCGGGCTGGTGCAGGCGGCGCTCGGTCGGACGGCCGAGGCCGACGACATCTACCTCGCCGGCGACCGGGTCCTGGTGGTCAGCTCCTCGCCCGCCACCTGGCAGGGCGCCGACGTCGGCGCGGTGGTCACCCTGCGCGACCACACCGAGCTGCGGGCGCTGACCGGCGAGCTGGACGTGGTCCGCGGGCTCAGCGACTCGCTGCGCGCGCAGAACCACGAGTCCGCCAACCGGCTGCACACGGTGGTCTCGCTGATCGAGCTGGGCCGGCTCGACGAGGCCGTCGACTTCGCGACCGAGGAGCTGCAGGTCGCGCAGCTGCTCACCGACCAGGTCGTCGGCGCGGTCGGCGAGCCGGTGGTCGCGGCGCTGCTGCTCGGCAAGAACGCCGAGGCGGCCGAGCGCGGCATCGAGCTGCCGCATCGAGGGCGGACTCCCCCGACAGCGACGTGCCCGCCCGCGACCTGGTCACCGTCCTCGGCAACCTCGTCGACAACGCCTTCGACGCGCTGGTCCCGGCCGACGTACGCCGGGTGCGGGTCACGCTGGGCGGCGACCCGAACGCCGTCGTCGTCACGGTCGAGGACAGCGGCCCCGGCCTCGACGACGACGCGGCGGCGCACGCCCTCGAGCGCGGCTGGACCACGAAGGGCTCCGGCGAGGGGGCCGCGGCGTCGGCCTGGCCCTGGTCGCCCAGGTCGCGCGCCGGCACGGCGGCGACGTCGAGATCGGCCGCTCCGAGCTCGGCGGCGCCCGGTTCACCGTGACGCTGCACCCGGTGCAGGTGCCGCGGTGAGCGCTGCCCGCGACGTACGCGTGCTCGTCGTCGAGGACGAGGCCACCGCCGCCGAGGCGCACGGGGAGTACGTCGGCCGGGTGCCCGGCTTCGAGCTGGCCGGCACCGCCCGCTCGGCCCACGACGCGGCGCGGTTCCTCGCCGGCGACCCGCTCGTCGACCTGGTCCTGCTCGACATGCACCTGCCCGACGGGCACGGGCTCGGGCTGCTCCAGCGGGTGCGCGCGGCCGGCCATCGGTGCGACGTGATCGCGGTGACCTCGGCCCGGGACGCCGACGTCGTCCGCAACGCGGTGACCCAGGGCGTGGTGCTCTACCTGCTCAAGCCGTTCACGTTCGCGACGTTCCGCGCCAAGCTCGAGCAGTACGCCGCCTACCGCGCTCCTCGACGCTGGAGCCGAGAAGCTCGACCAGGAGGACGTCGACGCGCTCCTCGGCTCGCTGCGCACCACCAGCACCGCGCTGCCCAAGGGGATGAGCGCCGAGACCCTGCGCGAGGTCACCACGGCGCTCCGCGACGCCTCCGCTGGCCTCTCCGCGACCGAGGTCGCCGCCCTGGTCGGCGCCTCCCGGGTCACCTCCCGCCGCTACCTCGAGCACCTCGCCGACAGCGGCCGGGTCGAGCGGCAGCCGCGGTACGGCGGCAGCGGCCGCCCCGAGGTGGAGTACCGCTGGCAGGGTTGACCCGCCCACGGCGGGATAGTCGTCACCTTTGGCGGGTCAGAACGGCGTTCCACCAGCCAAAGGTGACGGACTATCGCAGCCGGGCCGGCTCAGCCGATCTCGAGGCTGTCGAGCATCGTGGTCCAGGACTTCGGCGGCTTCTCCAGGTCAGCCTCCCGGACGACGTTCACCAGCTGCAGCAGCGACCCGTCGATGTCGAGGATCCGCATGAACCCGGTGACCTGGTCACCCTGATAGGTCGAGGTGATCCGCGCGTCGCGTCCTTCGTAGCCGGCGAACTCGATCTCCTTCGACTCCAGGAGCTTGCCAGAGGTGTTGCCGACCACGCCGTCGACGGCGCCGTCAAGATCCACGGTGGCGCCTTCGGGGACGGGAACCACCGCCATCGAAACGGCGCTGTCCTCGAACTCCACGGTGTACATCGTGACCTCCACCGGCCCGGCTCCCGTGGAGATCGTCTGCTTGCTCTGCTTGGGATGGCCGGGCGTGTCGATCGAGAACTCGGGCGCACTGAAGTGCACCGTCGACTGACGGTCCTGGTCGCTGGATGCGTTGCCGCACCCGACCAGCAGGCCGGCGCCAAGGACGACGACCGCGACCCCCGTTGCGGCCCTCAGCCGAGGTTGAGGCCCGGGTAGAGCGGGTGCTTGTCGAGCATCTCGGCGGAGGCGTCCTTGACCTTGTCGGCGATGCCCTCGGCGAGGACGTACGACGCCTTGGAGGGCTTGCCGTCCTTGGTGGTGCCGGGCTGGGTGTTCTGGAGGACGTGCACGATCAGCTCGGCGACGGTGTCGAACTCGTCGTGGCCGAAGCCGCGGGTGGTGAGCGCCGGGGTGCCGAGCCGGATGCCGGAGGTGTACCAGGCGCCGTTCGGGTCGGACGGGACCGAGTTGCGGTTGGTGACCACGCCGGCGTCGAGCAGCGCGGACTCGGCCTGGCGGCCGGTGAGGCCGAACGACGAGACGTCGAGCAGCACGATGTGGTTGTCGGTGCCGCCGGTGACCAGGTTGGCGCCGCGGGTCAGGAAGCCCTCGGCCAGCGACTTGGCGTTGTCGGCGATGTCCTGGGCGTAGCCGCGGAAGGAGTCCTGCCGGGCCTCGGCGAGCGCGACCGCCTTCGCGGCCATGATGTGTGAGAGCGGGCCGCCGAGGACCATCGGGCAGCCGCGGTCGACCGACGGCGCGTACTCCTCGGTCGCCAGCACCAGGCCACCGCGCGGGCCGCGCAGCGACTTGTGGGTCGTGGTCGTGGTGATGTGGGCGTGCGGGACCGGGTCCTCGTCGCCGGTGAAGACCTTGCCGGCGACCAGCCCGGCGAAGTGCGCCATGTCGACCATCAGGGTCGCGCCGACCTCGTCGGCGATCTCGCGCATCTTGGCGAAGTTCACCCGGCGCGGGTACGCCGAGTAGCCGGCCACCAGCACCAGCGGCTTGAACTCGCGGGCCTTCGCGGCGACCTTGTCGTAGTCGAGCAGCCCGGTCTCCGGGTCGGTGCCGTACTGCTGCTGGTGGAACATCTTGCCGCTGATGTTGGGCCGGAACCCGTGGGTGAGGTGGCCGCCCGCGTCGAGGCTCATGCCGAGCAGCCGCTGGTTGCCGAGCTCGTGGCGCAGCTTCTCCCAGTCCTCGTCGGTGAGGTCGTTGACGTTCTTGGCGCCGTACTTCTCCAGCCAGGGCCCCTCGACCCGGTGCGCCAGGATCGACCAGTAGGCGACCAGGTTGGCGTCGATGCCGGAGTGCGGCTGGGCATAGGCGTACGGCGCGCCGAACAGCTCGCGGGCGTGCTCGGCGGCGATCGTCTCGACGGTGTCGACGTTCTGGCAGCCGGCGTAGAAGCGGTGGCCGATCGTGCCCTCGGCGTACTTGTCGCTGAACCAGGTGCCCATGGTCAGCAGCACCGCCGGCGAGGCGTAGTTCTCGCTCGCGATCAGCTTGAGCGAACCTCGCTGGTCGATCAGCTCCTGGCGGGTGGCTTCGGCGATCCGCGGCTCGACCGAGGCGATCACCTCGAGGGCCTGCTGGTAGGCGGAGCTGGTCAGGGCGTCGATGTCGGCCATGGCCACACCCTAGAAGCACAGGGTGGGGTTTTGCCCACCATGACTGGCGGCCTTTGCCCATGTCGCCTGGTCGGCGCCGGTTGGCTGCACGTCGACGCGGACACCGTGGACCGGTTGGCCACCCTGCACGGCATCTCGGGCGAGTACGGCGGTCCCGGGTACGCCGCGGCGTTCGCCCTCGTCGCCGTCCGCCTGTCCCGGCGTACCGACCAGTGCCGGGCCGTCACCTCGGTCGTCGCACTGGGCCGCCGCTCGCTGTCCGGCTACCTCACCCAGTCGGTCGTGTGGACGGTGGTCCTGATGCCGTGGACCCTGCACCTCGGCGCGCACGGCTCCGCCACCCTGGTCGCCCTGGCTGTCGGCGTCCTGACCTGGGTCGGCACCGCCGCGGCGGCGGGCGCCATCGAGCGCCGCAGCCACGCCGGCCCGGCCGAGACGGTGCTCCGCAGGCTCGTATATCGGTGAACCGCCCTCCCAGACGCTGACCGGCCCGAACTGTCCGGGCGGGTCAGCGTCCTGTGGCGGGGGTCACGCTTCCCGGCGTGAGCCCGCCCCGGCGTACCAGATCATGGACAGGCGTCTCACATCACGAGATTGCTGTTTGTGGACAGCCGTATCGAGGGCTGAGACTTCTTGACATGGTCTCCGCTGTGACGCACGCGCACCTCGTGGTACGTCGCCACGTGGACTACATGCGCACGCGCAGCATGATCTGTCGGGCTCGCTGACCACCCTCAGCCAGCCAGCCCCGCCGCAGCGCGCGTGTCAGTGCCGACAACGCAGCGCGCGGCCCTCCAGCGAAGGACAGTCCATGCCGGACATTGCCCAAAGATCGGCGTTATCAGGCGAAAGCCGCGACATCACCGAGATCCCGCGCCCCAAGCGCGGTGAGGGTCAGTGGGCGCTCGGCTACACCGAGCCGCTGAACAAGAACGAGCAGTCCAAGAAGGACGACGACCCGCTCAACGTGCGCGACCGGATCCTGCACATCTACAGCAAGCGCGGGTTCAGCTCGATCGACCCGGCCGACCTGCGCGGCCGGTTCCGGTGGATGGGTCTCTACACCCAACGCGCCCCGGGCTTCGACGGCGGCAAGACCGCGATGCTCGAGGAGGAGGAGCTCGACGACGAGTTCTTCATGATGCGGGTCCGCTCCGACGGCCGGCTGCTGCCCGCGGCCACGGTGCGGGCGCTCGGCGAGATCGGCCAGGAGTACGCGCGGGACACCGCCGACGTGACCGACCGGGAGAACATCCAGTTCCACTGGATCCGGATCGAGGACGTCCCGGCGATCTGGGCGAAGCTGGACGCCGCCGGGCTCGACAGCACCGAGGCCTGTGGCGACTCGCCGCGGCCGTTCCTCGGCTCGCCGGTCGCCGGCGTGGCCAAGGACGAGATCATCGACGGCTCCGAGGCGCTGGCCGAGATCAAGCGGCGCGCGATCGGCAACCCGGAGTACTCCAACCTCCCGCGCAAGTACAAGACCGCCCTGACCGGCCACCCGAGCCACGACGTCTCCCCCGAGACCAACGACATCGCGTTCGTCGGCACCGTGCACCCCGTCCACGGCCCCGGGTTCGACGTCTGGGTCGGTGGCGGACTGTCCACCAACCCGATGCTGGCCCAGAAGCTCGGCGTCTGGGTGCCGACCGGCGGACGTGCCCGACGTCTGGGAGGGCGTCACCTCGATCTTCCGCGACTACGGCTACCGGCGGCTGCGCTCGCGCGCCCGGCTGAAGTTCCTCGTCGCCGACTGGGGCGTCGAGAAGTTCCGCGAGGTGCTCGAGAAGGAGTACCTCGGCCGCGAGCTCGTCTCGCTGCGACTCGCCGCCCTCCCCCACCGGCCACCGCGACCACGTCGGCGTGCACGAGCAGAAGGACGGCAACTTCTACGTCGGGATCGCGCCCATCGCGGGCCGGATCTCCGGCACCAAGCTGGTCGAGCTCGCCGACCTCATGGAGCAGTACGGCGTCGCGGGCGCCCGCCTCACGCCGTACCAGAAGATCGTGCTGATCGGCGTCACGCCGGACCAGGTGGAGCCGCTCGGCGCGGCCCTGGACGCGCATCGGCCTGCCGGCCGCGCCCGTCGTACTGGCGGCAGAACACGATGGCCTGCACCGGCATCGAGTTCTGCAAGCTCGCCATCGTCGAGACCAAGGCGCGGGCCCGCGACCTGGTCGAGGAGCTCGAGCGGCGCTTCCCCGAGCTGGACGTGCCGATCACGGTCAACGTCAACGGCTGCCCCAACGCCTGCGCCCGCACCCAGGTGGCCGACATCGGCCTCAAGGGTCAGCTGGTCATGCACGAGGGCGAGCAGGTGGGCGGCTTCCAGGTGCACCTCGGCGGCGCGACCGGGCTCCAGGCCAACTTCGGCCGCAAGCTCCGCGCCCACAAGGTGACCAGCGAGGGGCTCGACGACTACGTGACCGTCGTGGTCTCCAACTACCTCGCCGACCGCGGTGCCCGAGGAGTCGTTCGCGACCTGGGTGGCCCGCGCCGACGAGGAGCTGCTGCGCGGCGAGAAGACCCTCGAGGGAGCGCCGCATGAACCACCCCACGAAAGCGCTCGCTGCACTCGCGTTTCCGCGGGGACCGCGGAATGAGCAGCGCGCGTTCCCCGGTGCACTGCCCCTACTGCGGCGAGCAGGACCTGTGGCCGCATGACGAGACGCCCGGCTCCTGGGAATGCCGCGGCTGCCTGCGCGCCTTCTCCCTGAAGATGCTCGGCCTCGTCAGGCCCGGGCGCGTCCACGTCAGGGAGTGCGCCTCATGACAGCTGCGACCACCAACACCGCCCGCGCCTCGCGAGGGATCGAGACCCACGGCCGCTCCCCCGAGGAGCTGCGCGAGCTGGTCTCGCACTGGGGCGCCGAGCTCGAGCTGGCGCCCGCCGAGACGATCATCGAGTGGGCCGCCGCCACCTTCGGCGACCGGTTCTGCATCACGTCGTCGATGGGCGACGCGGTGCTTGCGGACGTGGCCTCCAAGGTCGTGCCCGGCATCGACGTGGTCTTCCTCGACACCGGCTACCACTTCATCGAGACGATCGGCACCCGTGACGCCGTCGCCTCCACGCTCGACGTCAACCTGCTCACGATCACGCCGGTGCAGAGCGTCGCCGAGCAGGACGCGGCGTACGGCAAGGACCTCTACAAGACCGACCCCGACCTGTGCTGCGCGCTGCGCAAGGTCAAGCCGCTGACCGAGTCACTCGCGGAGTACGACGCGTGGGCGACCGGGCTGCGCCGGGCCGAGACCCACAACCGGGTCATCGCCCCGGTGATCGGCTGGGACGCCAAGAAGGGCAAGGTCAAGGTCTCCCCGCTCGCGCGATGGAGCGACGAGCAGGTGGAGCGCTACATCGCCGAGAACGGGGTGCTCGTCAACCCGTTGGTCTACGACGGCTACCCGTCGATCGGCTGCGCTCCTTGCACCCGTCGAGTCGCTCCGGGCGAGGACGCCCGCAGCGGCCGGTGGGCCGGCACCAACAAGACCGAGTGCGGGATCCACTCATGATCACTCGGCTTCTGCACGCTCTGCTGATGGAAAACCACGAAGGGAGGCCCTGAGATGGCCGCTCCTGCCCTGGTGGCCCTGGCTCACGGTAGCCGGGACCGCCGCTCCGCCGCCACGGTCAAGGCCCTGGTCAAGGAGGTCCGCGCCATGCGGCCGGACCTCAAGGTCGAGGCCGCGTTCCTCGAGCTTTCCAAGCCGGACTTCCACACGGTCGTGGACCGGCTGGTGAAGGCGGGCCACGACGAGATCGTCGTCGTACCCCTGCTGCTGACGCAGGCCTACCACGCCAAGGTGGACGTGCCGTCCGCCGTCGCCGAGGCCTCCGCCCGGCACCCCCAGGTGCGCGTCCACGCCACCTCGATCCTCGGTCTCGAGGCGTCGTTCCTCGAGGTGCTCGACGAGCGGCTGCGCGAGGCGCTCGCGGCGGCCCGGGTCCGTGAGCTCGACGCGCTGGTGCTGGCCGCGGCCGGCTCCAGCGACCCGCTCGCCAACCAGGCCGTCGCCCGCCTGGGCCGGGTCTGGGGCACGCACCACAAGCTGCCGGTCACCGCGGCGTACGCCTCGAGCGCACCGCCGGCCACCGGCGAGGCTGTCCGGGCCTTCCGCGGCGAGGGGCGCCGCCACATCGCGGTCGCTTCGCTGTTCCTCGCCCCC
>CAWAHB010000019.1:0-206748 GCA_963781505.1 uncultured delta proteobacterium
GCAGCGCGTCGGGCTGATCAAAAAGGGGGGTCTTCGCTGAAGGGATAGCGACGAGTCGGCGGCGACGTACATGCCGAAGCTGACGGAGCTCGTGAAAGCGGGCGGCAGGGACGTTCCGATGGAAACTTAGGCCGCGACCGGTTGCAAACGGGAGTCACGGCAAGCCCGACGTAGACGTCCACTTCTTCACTGCGAGCCGGAAGAGATAGCTCGCCGCTCACCAGTGTCACTTCAGCGCGCGTCCCTGAAGCGAGTACCTGGCCCGAGCGCGCGTGACAGAGTGAAGTGGGGAGCTCGCTGCGAAGGGACGCCAGAAACTCGGTGGATATACTCGCCCGGGTTGGATGGCGACGTTCTGTCGACGGAGGTGAAGCGTAGGCTCGCGGAGCTCCGCAAGCGGATTGCGGGTTCCGTGTGTTTCGGGCCAGCACGCATCGCTATCGGCTGGAGTCCCGTGTTGTCGAGCGCGAGGCTGTCCCGGCTGGAGCGGAGGCTTTGGTTTCAGGACGCCCGCTGACTTTGCCGAGTTCTTGATGGAGCTCGGTAACGGCGGTGCGGGGCCGTATTACGGGATCTTCGAGCTCGGGAAGATCGATGATGGCTTTGGTCATCAGAGCTGGAAGAAGTGGAAGCTGGAACCGCGCAAGAAGTTTCCGGCATGAAAAGGCGTGGAACGATCACGCGCTCTTGTATCGCTCTGGCAGCGGCGGCAGCGGCGGCTTACGCCTTGAACAAGCAGGGCAGGCGTGCTCCGCCACGAGCGCCGAGCTCGAAGTACTGCTCGACCGACGAGCAATGAAGACGCTCGGCTGGGACTATTCGTGTCACAACGGCGGCTGCGTCGCGCGCGACCATCGACTACGGCGGCGGGTCGGAGCGGACCGAGCGGTCCGGCGGAGGGTCGAGCTGTCACTCCGATTGGGACTGCGGAGTCGTTCAGACCTGCGAGGGCGGATCCTGCGACGACCTCGGCGGGGGATTTGGCTTGAACGTTCCGGCGTGGAAGTGAACGATCTCCCGGTGGCTCGGGTCGTAGACGGACCGGGCCGCGGGGGAGCCCATCGAAGTGCTCGCCATCCCGACTCGCAACCGTCCGGCCAGTCTCCTGCGCTGACTCGATTCCCCACGTGGCGCACGCGGAGCGCTACGGACGCCGTTCCGGAGATCTGGGTGATCGACGATTCTTCGCCAGATCTCGAATGGGCCAACGCCGAAGTCGTCGCGCTCCGGAGAGCCCGTACCGCGATTACGATTCGTCACGTCCGCGCGGAAGAGCGCGGCGCTTTCGCCACCCGTCTGAGCCGCTCGGTTGGCGCTCGTTGTGCGGGGATCCTGCGGAGCGAGAGCACCACGATTTCCACGGGGCCGCCCGCAACTTCGCGCTACTGCTCGCTGCTGGGCGCCGACTTCTGTTCAGCGATGACGACGTCGAGTGCGCGCCGCGGGGACACGCCAATGGCTTCCCCGTCTGGAGCGACAGCCCGGACCCCACCGAGATCTCTTTTTACGAAATGAAGACGCCTTGCGACCGGAAGAATCACAGGATCTTCTTCTCCCTCTACGCGCGCGGGTTCTCCGTCGGCTCCAGTACCCACGTCGTGTGCTGATGGCCGGCGTGCGTGGTGCGTCCGGAATGGGAATCCCCGGCTCTCCGCGCTCTCTGAGATCGGGCCCGACGCGCGAGCACCTGTTTCGAAACTTCGACATAGCTCATTCTGGCTGGGTCGAACGCTCCGTGACCTCTCCGACATTGACGCGCCGGGCACTCGGCCTCGCCGCGCACCTCGCAATCGACGAGCGCTCCCTCGTTCCACCGTTCATGCCATCGGGGAGAAATCAGGACGGCGTGTTCTTCGCCCTGCGACAGCGTTTGCTGCCCAACACGGCGAGTCTTCTTGCTGCCCGTCAGTGTGGAACACGGGCCGGCGCGACCCATCGAGTGGTCTCGCGCCGCCGAAGCCATGACGACCCCCCGCATCAACAGACTTCATCCGCTATTTGGTCGGCGTACGAGTGAACGCTGCCTGCTCGACCGAAGCGGATCGGCATCGCGCGTTGGGTCAGGCCATCCCGTCGAGCGGCAGACGGCTCCGAGTTTCCCAGTCGTGTGCAGGCCTGGTGGCACTCCTGGAAAACCTCTTGGCACCTGCGCTCGCTGGAAGCCGTCGAGCACTCCGATGCGGCACCGACGGCGTGCCGCGCCCAACTGGAAGCCCTGCGCGACGATCTCCAGCGCGCGCTCGTCGCACGGGAAACTCTGCCTCTGGGGGGAACTTCCGCGCCCGAACCCGGGAGCTCGGTGAGCTGCTCGAGCTTGGCCTTCCATGATGAAAGCCGCGACTGCGCAAGCGTCGTCGTTCGCTCCGTCCGGAGCTGTACGACAATTGCGATCAGCGTACGCAGATCACGCGCGTTCCAACGTAGCTCGCGTTTGGACTGTTGAACCCCGACGAGAAGAAAACGTGACGCGAGAGAATCCATAGACCTTGAGCATGCGCGGCAATCCGCGTGCCGCTCGGTCAATCGCCGCTCGAGCCGGCTTGACGCGATGCGCTCAGACCGGAAGCTCGGATCGAAGCCGCCATCGGCTCGTCCTCGCTTTCGAACAGGCCCTTCGGGCAGGGCTCTGTCGTGTAGTCGCGACAGGGAGTGCCGAGCGCGAGACCGAGCCAGAGCCCACTCGTGAAGTAGCTCGTGGCGAAGCGTTCGTCGTCCGCGTTTCGTTGATGCGCGACGACCAGGCTCCAACGCGCACCGAGACTGACGCGCTCGGTCAGTCGAACCACGGCCACGTCCAGGTACGGCTCGACCACGGCTCCCGAGCTCGAAACGTAGGTCGCGTCGCGTGGGCGATCGATGCTCGCCGACAGCCATCCGCCGCGCACTCCAGCGCCGAATCCCCACGATCCGAGCTCGATGCCGAGCCGCCCGTCCGCCCCGAAGGCGGCGATGTTGCCGTCGGCAGTGCGCGTCGGAGCCGCGTAGACACCGAGCGCGAGCGAGCTCCATCGCGCGAGCGGAACGACCAGCTCGGGCTCGATCCAGAGGCCATGCCCGGCGCGATCGTCCTTGTCCCTGTCGAGATCGTAGTGCAGCGCGTAGCCGAGCGCGATGGCGACGTGCGCCTGTCTCACTGACGGGATCTCGGGTGGCGGGAGCGGCTCGAGACAGGGCCGACACAAATCCGGTTCCCGGATGCAGGGATCTTCGAGCGTACCGATCGTCACGTCGGTCACCGTTCCGGGGGCGACTTCGATTCCTTCGTAGAACTGGTTGCCGCGGGTGTCCTCGGCGAGGATTTCGTGGCGCCCCGCCGTCACCGACAGCGCGCCCTGTTTCGCGCGCAGCGTCGCGTCCTGCCCGTCGACCCGGACATTGGCCGCTTCGGGCAATCCGACGATCCGGATCTGCCCGACCTGACGTTCGAGTCGCGCGAGAAGCTCGCTCCCCTTGTCGCGATTGGGATCGTCTTCGGGGGCGCAGGCGAGAAATTCGCGCACGTGATTCGCAGCGCGCGGCAAGTCCCCGCCCGCCTCCTCGGCTCGCGCGAGATCGTAGAGCAGCTTCGCTCGTCCCGTGAGCCGCCACGCTTCCTCGAGCGCGCGTGCGGCCTCGTCGAACGCCCGCGCCTCGAACGCGGTCGAGGCTTCCTGATGGAGCGCGCGAGCGGTCACGAGATCGCTCTCGCTCGCCTCCTTCGGCGTGCACTCGGCTTTCGGCGCTTCCTCGGCACGGGCGCCGGCACTGATCCCGGCGAGAGCCGCGCTGACGAAGAAGGCCCGCCGCGCGAGGACGAGATCGCGGTCCGTGCTCATCTCTCGCCATCCGGAAGCGGCATCGCGATCCGGAGCATAGACCGCAAGGGGCGTGTTTCGAGATGTGCGTTCGACAGCGTGATACGGTTTCGTCATGGCGCTGGATCGCGCTCGGGGCGCTCGTCCTGTGCGCGTGTGGCGGGAACGACGAGCCCGGCCCGGGCGGCGGGGGTGGCTCGGGCGGATCCGGAGGGAGCGCTGGAAGCACTCTGAATTCCGGCACGACCGGCGGCGCTTCTGGCAGGGGGGCCGGAGCTATGGGCGAAGGCCATGAGTGCTTGCCTCACGTGCGAAATGGCGTCGCTCATCACCGTCGACGAGTACCGGTCGCTGCAATTCATTACGAATACGTCATTCCTGCTAATACGGCGTGTTCGGATGTGTGCAGACGCGCTCGTGCTGCACGACGCAACGCACTCCGGTGCGCGCCTGGTTGAACATGCAGGAAACGAGCGACACGCCCGATGGCATTCCGCCGCCAGGCGGCGCCATGTACTCCAGATCCCAACATGCGTTCTCGCAAGTGTCGTAAGCCTTCGGCAACGGATGATCCGTGGTCGCGGGCGGCCCGTACGGACCAGGCTGGCACGCCTGGTTGGGATTGCTGGCGGGCCCGTCCGCCGATTTCTTGCACCCGCCGAGTTGCAGCGCCAGCGCGAGCGCCACGGTCACCACTACACACCTCATTGCGAGAGACCTATCACGCCTGAGATCAAGGGTTCCACCGCTCATACCCGCACACTGGTCCGCCCACGTCCTGTGGGCTCTTGGTCCTGCGCCAGGACCGCCGCGCTTTTGCAGCGGGCACGGTGGTGCACACGCATTGCCCTCTGCTCGCCCTTCGATGAACAGAGCGATCTTGGGGTTGGTGGCGGTCTCGTCGGTGTGCGGCTGCGCGGGGCAGGTCGTCGACGACGGAAAAGTGTTCCCGGAGGACGACGCTGGGCAGTCAGATGTGGGATCGACGAAGCCCGCACCAACGCCCACACCAACCCCGACGGGTGGGGGAGGACCGTGCTCCTCCCTCCACACCGGGAACCGGATCGTGTGTACCGGGCGGCGGATGCAGCGACGCCGTCTGGCACTGCTCCGACTTCTGCTACACGGACGAGTGCTGCCTCATCAGCTGCACGTGCGAAAACGGCGCGTACAGCTGCTCGATCATGTGTTGATCGGACCTTGGTCGCGCGGGTGTGCAGGTAGTCTTGTCGCAGAATGTTCTCCGTCGACTCGAAGTACGGTGCAGCGAGCTCGTCGAGCTCGTCGAGCTCGCGGGCGAAATTCGGCGAGCTTCTGCGGGTCACCCGCCAGCATTTGCACGATCTTCATCACCGGACCGACGCTCTGCTCGACATTCGCTAGCTTCACGCCAATTCGATAGCTGGCCAAATCGCGAGGTGCGCTCCAGATTCGGCCACCTTTCCGGGCGCGAACCGACGCGGCCTATTGGAACAACGCTTTGCCTTCGACGACCCTGTCGATCAGGTCCTCCGACCAGGTGTTCGGTTTCAATCCGAACGGTGCTACCAGCGTGAGGATCACGCGCTTCTTGGTTTTGGTGTGCTCCTCGAAGAGCGAGAGTTTTTCTTTCAGCTCGCGCGCATACTGTTTGGTGACTGTGAACGGCTCGGCGCTGAATTTGAGCTCGCAGAGATTGATCACCCCATCGCGTCGGTCGAACAGCAGATCGACTTGAGCACCTCGTCGCACGGCGGACTTCGCCCTAGGCACGAATCTCCAGGTATTCACAGCCGTGACGAGGTTGACGATCCCCAGAGCGCGCGCGATCTCGCTGGCGTGTTTTAGACACGTACCCTCGAAGGCGTATCCCATCCAGGACGCGTAGGCAGGTGTCCGTGCGCGTGCAGTCCAGTAGCTCGCCCCACCCCGGGCAAGTACACCGCGTGGTGCATGCTCGATCCAGCGCAGGTAGAAGAGCACGTACTGGTCGACAACCCGAAACAGGGTGTTTTTCACCTTTGCCGCGAACGGCTCCACCCGCGTGATGAACCCCGACTCTTCGAGCTCATCCAATCGCCTGTTCAATCCACCGGTCGGACCCTGACTCTACGCGCGGCGCCGACCAACACGAGCCCGAGGAGCCAGCTCGTCGGTACCGGTGAGTGCCTTGCGGTGCGACACCCGCAGCCGCCCGTGTCGTCGCTCGAGCTCGGCGTCGCGTTGCCACCGATGCCTGCGTTGCCTCCAGAGCCACCGTTCGCGCTGCCGACTCCGCCCGCTCTCGCGCCAGCGCCACCCCCATTAGCTCCCGATCCGCTTGCACCCGCGGAACCGCCTGCTCCCGCGCAGGCAGTGGGACAGCGCGTAGGTCGTACAGTGCGCCAGGCAAAGCCTGATGAGGAGGAAGCGATGTAGACGAGAGCTGAAACCTCACGAGGGACCCGAGCGGGCGATGGCGTCCGTGCGGCACCTGATCCGACCCCACGGAATGCCCCGTTGCGCCCGGTTTTCAGCCCACTGTCGATGTGCGCAGCTCAGTGCAGCGCGCACCGAGCTAGGCAGCCGTCACGGGGCTCGACGCGCCGCCTTCGCCACCATACGGATGCTCACGACCGAGGCGCTCGTCGCCGAGAAGCCGAAAGAGGAAAAGGCTTCGGCACGCGGTGGCCAGGCCACGGCCACGACTTCTGATCGCGAGTCGACAGAGTCTAGGAAAAGGCGGATCTCGAAGGAGATCCGCCTTTTCTGTTGAATCGCAGCCCAACACCGAGCGAAGAGGCACGCCAATCCACTCGAGATCGGCGGTCAGTGCCGCAAGTGTCACGGGTTTTCGCGGGCCTCTTCGATCGCTGCAATCCATCCGTCGAGATCGTCTACGCGCCACACCATCGCGTCTTCGTCCTCGTTGTCCTGGTAGCGCACGCACAAGAGCTTCACGAGCTGGCTCTTGCCGAGAAACGATTGTGGCGTCTCGATTGCGACAATCGCGCTCACCGGAACGCGAAACTCGCGGTTCACGACCCACTGCTTGAAGACGAGCTCCGCGCCAGTGAGCACTAGCGTACCGTTACCGCGCATCTGTAGCGCGCCGCGCGAGTGCTTTCCAAAGAACAGCGCGCGGGCATCGATGCGCGCTGCATCCGGAAATTCGAGCCGGGCTTTGGCTGCCTTGCGCTTGGCGGCGAACGAGAACCCCACCAGCACGATCCCGACGAGCACGAGGCCCACCGTCAGCCCAATCCACGTTCCGCTCATTGCGTGGACGGTATCACGACCGAAGCATCTAGCGCCTGCTTCCCATGTCCAGCCGAGCGAAGCTTACCCAAGTGTTGCCGCTTGCGCCAACCAGCTCAAACCGTCACGGAGCTCTCTAGCTCAGCAGATCAGGTCTTCGAGCGGGCTTCGGCGGCCTCCACGATCCGCTCCATGGAGCTCTCCGTGCGTGAATGCGCTGTGGCAGCGTTGATGAAACTGAAGACGGCGAGGATGCCTTCGGTACTGTAGGAGTGCGTGAGCCGGGCGCCGGTCGGCGTGGCTTCCACGGTGCGCCGCATGCGCGTTTTCAGCAGGGGACCGATATTCCACACCACCTCGTAGCTACGGCCGGGCTCCACGCTTTCGAGCTCGAAGTGCACGGGCCGATCGACGGTCACTGACTTGGCGTACGCGATTCCACGCGCGCCGGTCTCGAACGACGAACCGAACTCGACGCGCTCGATGCCATCGTTCCACTCCGGCCAATTCGCAACGTCGGTGTAGATGGCCCAGACCTCTTCAGGTTTTGCGCGGGTCTCTTTCGTCAGCTCGAAATCGTACATGCCATCCTCCGGAAAATTGTGCGTGCTGCACAGCGCTCGTCGCCGGAGCATCGCCATCCCGAGCCGTTCGGTCAACTGATTCGATCGGGCAATCAGTACGGAAACGGATTCACAATCGGCGGTGGAATCGGGGGCGGAAGAAATTCCCGCGCCCCGCGAAGCAATCCCGAACCTCGAGCCCGCTAGACAAGTGGCAACGAGCTCCCGCGAAAGAAGCGCCCCAATCCCCGACCGATCTCAGAGCCCCTGCCCACCCGAGGCTTCGATGCGCTGACCGTTGATCCACTTGCTCTCCGGCGAAAGAAGCATCGCAACGGCAGCGCCGATGTCGTCCGGTAGCCCGGCGCGCCCGAGCGCGGTCATCGACGCCACCATCTGGTTCACGGCAGGGTTGTCCCGCACGACGCCGCCACCGAAGTCCGTCGCGATGGCACCGGGCGCGAGCGTGTTGACGCTGATGCCGCGCGAGCCGAGCTCCTTGGCCTGGTAGCGGGTGAGGACCTCGACCGCGCCCTTCATCGCCGCGTAGGCGCTGTAGCCGGGGAGGGTGAAGCGCGAGAGGCCCGTCGAGATGTTGAGGATCGCTCCACCATCGGCGAGAAGTGGGAGCAGGGTCTGAGTGAGAAAGAACGGGCCCTTGAGGTGGACGCGCATGAGCTCGTCGAATTGTGCCTCCGTGGTTTCCGCGAACGCTGCGTGCACGCCAAGGCCGGCGTTGTTGACCAGGAAGTCGAACGTGTCGCGCTTCCATACGCGGCCGAGCTCGCCTTGGACACGCGTCTTGAATTCGGCGAACGATCCGGAGACGCCGACATCGAGCGGGAGCGCGACCGCCTTCTGGTCTCGCTTCTCGATCTCGGCGACGACGGCGCGCGCCTCCGCTTCGCCCGAGCGATAGGTGAGGAGGATGCCGACGCCGCGCTCGGCCAGGTGGAGAGCCATGCTCTTGCCGAGGCCGCGGCTGGCGCCAGTGATTACTGCAATGCGAGGGTTGGTGTGAGTCATGAGCCCCAACCTAGATTAGGCTTCTTGCTCGCAAAAGCCGCGCTGTTCGGACACACTGTTCAAGAATCGAGAACAATCCATGGACCTGGACGCACTGCGCATTTTCGTCAAAGTGGCCGAGCTTTCGAGCTTCACCGGCGCCGGTGAGCAGCTGAAGATGCCGAAGTCGCGCGTCTCCATGCGCATCTCGGAGCTGGAAGCCCAGCTCGGGAGTCGACTGCTCACGCGTTCGACGCGCGTCGTCCTCTTGACGCCGGATGGGGAGCAGCTCTTGCCGCGCGCCCGGCGACTCCTCGCCGACGCCGAGGATCTGGACGCGATGTTCCAGGCACCACGCAGCTTGCGCGGAACCGTGCGCGTCGACCTGCCGATCAACATTGCGCGCGATATCGTGATACCGCGCCTACCGGAGCTCTTTCTGCTCCACTCGCAGCTCGAGGTCGTGCTGTCCACCACCGATCGGCGTGTGGATGTCGTGCGTGAAGGTTTCGACTGCGTGCTCAGCGTCGGCACGCTCGCGGATTCCGGTCTGGTGGCGCGGAGGCTGGGCTTTCTCACGCTGGCAAACTGCGTGAGCGCCGGCTACGCCACGAAGCACGGCACTCCGCGAAGCCTCGACGAGCTCGAGCGCCACCTGGTCGTGCACTACTCCCTGCGCCTGGGCAGCGAAGAGCCCAGCTTCGAGTGGGTCGAAGGCGAGCGCGTGCGCGAAAAGCCGATGAAGAGCCTGATCACCGTCAACAACGCCGATGCCTACCGCGCAGCCTGTCTTGCCGGTCTCGGGATCATTCAAGCGCCCAGGATGGGTCTCGATGCGAGCATCCAGGCGGGCGTCCTGGTCGAGGTGCTTCCGCAACACACGGCGGCGCCCATGCCCGTGTCGCTGGTGCATCCGCACGGACGCAGCGTCCCGAAGCGGGTCCGCGCCGTGATGGCATGGCTCGCACAGCAAGTGACGCCCCGTCTCGCGTGATCATGCAGGAAAGCTGGTGGGTTCGGTGTGCCTGGCGAAAAGCCGGTCAAGCACGTGATCCTTGAGCTTTCGCGCCAAACGATGAGACTTGGCACCCCATGTTTGCCGTCTTGATTGCGCTGCTCCACCCTGTCGTTCTTGCGATCCCGCCAAGCCGTAGCGCTGGAGATCGTCGCGCTACGCCATCAGCTCGCGGTGCTCCGCCTCCAAGCCGAGCTCGCTAAGATCGGAATCCGGGTCAGCGACTCGACGGTGCGCAAGTACAAGCCGAAGCGTCGGAGGCCACCGTCCCAGACGTGGTGGACTTTCCTCCAGAACCACCTCGATTGCACGGTCGGAATGGACTTCTTCGTTGTCGTGACCGCGACCTTTCGCATTCTGTACGTGATCGTCATCGTTTCGCATGAGCGCAGACGCGTCCTGTATTTCAACGTCACGTCGAACCCATCGGCGCAGTGGAGTGCCCAGCGTGGTCCAGGCCTTTCCGTTCGACACCGCCCCGAGGTTTCTCATCCGCGATCGCGACAGCATCTACGGTGCGTTCCTTCGTCAACGCATCCGCGACCTCGGAATCGAGGAGGTGCTCACGGCCTACCGCTCGCCGTGGCAAAATCCATATTGCGAGCGCTGGATCGGGACGGTCCGTCGCGACTGTCTCGACCACGTGATCGTGTGGGACGAGGCCCATCTGCGACGGACACTCCACGAAGTTCTTCGCTACTACCACGCGGACCGGACGCACCAGCGACTCGCCAATGACTGCCCGGAGTCGCGTCCCGTCGAGCCCCGCTCGGTCGGCCACGTCGTCGAGTTGCGGAGGGTTGGTGGACTGCACCATCGATATCTGAGGCGCGCGGCGTGATCACCGTTCCGTGCGCGCGAGGGTTTTCACCGACCTGTCGCTCCCGGGGTCACACGTGTGGCCTGAGAGGCCACACCCCACCGCCGGAAACGAACGAAATTGCCCTGGAAGAACGGCCCGTTCCGCACGATGGGACGGAATCAGCAGCTTTGATGCTAGAGGGTCAGGGGCCGCAGCCTGCGCTTTTCAAGCATCCCTTCAGCGCAGCGCAAGCGGCGTCGACGGGAGCACAGGTGACATCCTCACCCTTGCCGAGCAAGCACTGGAAGCACTGGCTGAGATACGCGGGGTCGGCGTACAAGTCACAATAGATCTGGCACTCCGCGATGCACGGAGTGGATCCGGCCGAACCGCAGTGGCCCGCATCATGCACCGCGCCGTTCAGTGCGATGGCCGCGGCAGTGGTGCTGTCGTCGAGGCATTCTTGAGCCGCCACGACGCAGTCCACCGTTCCGCCGCCTGTCCCGCCGGTGGCGCCGCCAGCACCGCCCGTGGGCGCGCCACCGTTCGCGCCCGTCCCTCCGCCACCGGAAAGCGTACCGCCGCTCCCGCCCTGGTTCCCCGAACCAGCGGCGCCACCACTTCCCCCACCACCCCCCCCGGCGCTTGCTCCTGCGCTTCCTCCCGGATCCCCTGATGTGTTCTCGCTGCTCGCGCCACACGCGAGCGCGAAAAGGCCGAACGGGAGAACGTATCGCCAAGTCGTCATTTCGATGCCTCGCAAGCTTCTCAGGCCGCCTAGCCGCGTAGACATTATTCCCCGGATCCGCGGCGAGCGCCACCGACGACTTCGTCACCCTCGACGCATACGCACTCTGCGGGTGACCGCTCGAAGCACGCCGCTCTCCTCGACTTCGCCGGCGACGATCACCCGGGATCGAGAAGGCGCCGAATCAAGAACGTCATCGACGTGTTGCAAGTGAGGCCAACCTGGAAGGAGTTGTGGTGATCCATCACTTCGAGCCCATCGGGCATCAGGGTGGTTCCCACGACCTCGCTGTCGAGCTCGTCATCGACGTAGACCTGGGTCAGGCCAGCGCTGTCTTTTCCGAGCGTCATCCGCATCGTCATCTTGAACCACTTGCCCTCGCTGATCGGGTGGGTCCCCATCGGCGGTGTCGGTGGCGCGTCGGCGGGTGGAGTGGGGAGCGCGTTCAGATACTTGAACTCGATCCGAAGTCGCGGATCACGCCTTGTTCGGCGTCACCTGGACGCGCACGCCCAGGTCCGTTCTTGCATCCGCCGGAGTTGCACTCGACGTCCATCAAGAAAAAGAAGGCTTCGCTCGCTGAATCGGTGAGATAGAAATGCGCCGAGGCCTCGAGCGTCGGCGTGCCGAAGGCGCTGTCGAGCGCGCATCGGGGGGTACGTTGTTCCTGGACGAGATAAGAGAGCTACCGCCGGAAACTCAAGCGGCACTGCTAGGCGTCATCGAACGCAAGCGTGTTCGACGTTTGGACGGGAGTAAGGAGATCGAAGTCGAATGTCCGCGTCAGCTCGGCGACGAACCGTGATCTGCGGTCCGAGGTCAATGCCGGCTCGTTCCGCCTCGATCTGTTTTTCCGATTGGCGGTCGTGATCGTCGACGTTCCTCCCTTGCGCGAGCGCGCCGAGGACATTCCGCTTCTGATTCAGCACTTTCTCTCGGAGCTCGGAGCCGAGAGCGACTTCCCGAAGCTCTTCCCGCCGGAGAGAATTTCGGAGCTCAAACGCCACCGTTGGCCGGGCAACATCCGCGAGCTCAAGAACTTGGTGGCGAGTACGCGTGCGCTCGGGCCCGACGCTTCACCCAGTCTCGGATTTTCCCCGAACGCCGGAAGCAAGTGTGCCGCCAGCGATGTCGTCGAGGGCGTTTTGGAACTCGAGTTCAAAGCCGCCAAAAGTGCAGTGCTCGACGACTTCGAGCAGCGATATCGCGCCCGCCTGATCGCGCGTGCGCACGGCAACGTTTGCCAGGCCGCCCGAGAGGCCAAGCTCGATCGCAACTATCTCGCCGACCTTTTGAAACGCCATAAACGGGTCAAAATGGATTCCCGAGTAAGTCGCCGGGCTTCTTCTTCGCTTTGTCCTTGACCGCGGGCCGCAGAGTCGGCGCCGCCGGTGACCGCACGGCAGGCGGGGGTTGCGACGGGAGAGCGAGCTCCACGGGCGTATGCGTGCCGTCGACGACGCGACGTTCCGAATTCTCAATTCTGTGAGTGAGCTACCCGGGACCTCACGGCGTCGCGGTTAACCGCCATCACATTTCGTCGTCGACGGGTTCGCGTCGGCTAGCCGCGCGGACTGCGGCCACATTTGTGAGACCCAAGACGAGCGTGCGACGCGTGGCGCTGGAAGAAACCGCCAAGACGCCAAGGACGCCGGGCTTTGCGTCGCGCGCGTGGTGCGATTGTTCTCGAGGCTGTGAGTCAAATGCGCTGACGGACGGGTCGCGGGTAACCGCCATCAAATTCGTCGTCGATGACGGCGTGTATACTGGCGCGCACAAAAGACCCGACGGGTCGATCCTGATCAACTTGCCTGCGCGCGCGCCTTGCTCTCGGCACTGATGATCTTGTTCGGGTTGATCCGGCGCCCGCCGGGGTTGGACGAAGCGGACTGGCGGGGACATCGAGCGACGCGATCAGGTGTGGACTCCCGGTCCACAGGTGTGAGCTCGGGAACCTCAGTTTTGGCCTGCGAACGCGCCGAGGACGAGGCAAAGCGAATACGGCCTGGATTTTGTATTCTCGAGAATCATGCACCCCAGACCATTACTCCTGGTCACGAGTTTCTTCGCGCTCTCGGTCCTCGCCGGCTGCGGCAGTGATTCCGAATCTTCGAGCAGTGGAGGAGGAGGCTCCGGCGTGGGCGGGAGCGGAGCCACGGGCGGAAGCGGCGGCGGCGGTGGCGGTGGCGCCGGCGGTGGCTCAGGAGGAACTGCAGGTGGTGGGGGAACGGGCGGAGGAACCTGCACGCTCTCGTCGGCGTGGCAAGTGGTCGACGACTTCTTGCTCACGCCGGGCGAAAACAGCTTCATCGTCGGCATCGCGGCCGACGACGGCGGGAACGTGTACGCCGTGGGCCTCGGCAAGCAAGGAACCTCGATGCTGGGCGTGGTCCGGAAGGGCGCGAATGCCGGCACTAGCTGGACGTCGACGAATTGGGGCGAGGGCGCACCGAACGACGTCGCGGTCGACGACGCGGGAACCTTGTACGTCGCGGCGGGCTACAACGGACGCGTGGTCAGAAAGAGCGTAGACGGCGGAACCACGTGGAACGACATCGACAGCTACCAGATCGTCGCCGACGTCAACGAGCCCTGCAACACCGGGTTCGTCGCCGTGGGACCGAACGGCGTGGTCGTCGATGGCGCGAGCTGCGACTCGAGTGGCTGGGTCGTGCGCAAGACCAGCGGCAGTGCACCATTCCAGCAGGTTTTCAGCTACCAGATGGTAGCTGGCAAGAAAGCCCGTTTGGAGCGCGTTGGCGTCGGGCCCAGCGGCGCAGCGTTTGGGATGGGGGCGTCTCTCGACGCAAACGATGTTGCGCATTGGATGACGGTGACGGACGGGGCCGCTACCGGAACGGTATCGGACGACTTCCAGCTCGTCTCCGGAAACAACGCCGGCGCATACGGAACCAGCGAGGACTCCGCCGGCCTGGTCACTGGTTATGCCGAGGACGCCACTGGAAGTCATGGTGTCCTGCGCCGCCTCGAAGGTGCAAGCTGGGTCACCCTCGACACGTTCGGCACTCGCGCCAGCGATGTGGTCCAGCTGGCGAACACCCTCATCGTGACTGGAGTTACCGGGGCCCTCGATCAAGTCGTGACACGCATCAGCACGGACGACGGCGCCACGTTCTCGCCGCTCGACGCGGACTACTCGTATGTCGTCGGCAAGGCGACGCGATCCGGGGCGCTGACGCATGATGGCATCGGCAACTTCTACGCCGCGATTGCTGCGGTCGACGGGAACGACGTGACTCACTGGATCATCCGGAAGCTCCCCTGCGAGTGACGGGCTGATGAACGAGGTGGTTCTCTCCCAGCTTTCACCGGACGGGGCCGACGCCGTGATCCAAGAAACCTGGGTCGTTATCGAGCCACCGGACATCCCACCAAGTGGTGCGTAGGCTACTGGACGAAGCCCGACGGCTTCGCCAAGCGGCTCGAGCGTCACGGGTTCGAATGCTGGGACGTGCGAGGCCATGGGCTGTGAAACGTCGCTCACGCGCGAGCCCGGAGCGAGTGCGGGTGGAAGAAATCGGCGAGTCGGATCTCGACGAGTACGTTTCCGTCGAGCTCCGCGGTTGGTCGCTCCCCGGGGCTGAGCATGTCGCTCAGCGAAACGCTTCTTTGACTGCGCTCCGTGCGTCCGAGCGCATGGTTCCCCTGTTCGCTGCGCGGCTCGATGGGCAGGTCGTCGGCACCAGTGCGCTCGTGCTTCGTGGCTCGTACGCCTATTTGCTCGCCACGCAGGTGCTCGGAACTGCGCGCGGGCAGGGGGTGTACCGCGCTCTGGTCCAAACGCGGCTGTCGTTTCTCGAGGAGCGCGGCATCTCGTACGCCGTGACGCAAGCTCGGGAAGCGACCTCGGCGCCGATGCTCGAGCATCTCGGTTTCGAGACACCGTTTCGATCTCACTGCTGGCTGCGAGACGACCGCTCGCCCGCTACTGGGACAAAAGACCCAACGGGTCGATCCTGATCAAGTTGCCTGCGCGCGCGACGAAGACCGGCAAGCGGTGGAGGTAGCTCAGGTACACGTAGGTCTCGAGCGGAACATCGGCGATTGGTGTCACGACGGCAATCGCCATGGCTTTTTCGCCCTTGGAGGGATCGGGTGGCGGTTGCACCAAACATCCCTTGCTGAGCGGGGTGGTCTTTAGAAGGGTGCGGCCGTCGGGTGATACGTGCACTCGTGCGTGGCCGCCGATCACGACTTCGCCCTGGCGCTGGTGCGCAGCCAGCAGATACACGTACCAACCCTGGTCCTCGATCAGCTCGCCGGGCACGACGACGTAGCTGTATGGGCGATCGCAACGGGGAAACCTCGCGGTTTTTGCGGTCAGAACGGCGCGAATCATCGCCGACCGCAGTGCATCGAGCGGCTCCGGCGGATCCATCGCATCGACTTTGCCGTCGTCGGGCGCTTTGCCGAACGTCACACGCAACTTGGAGGCGAAACCATCGGACGTGGGGGTGTAGAAATCGACTTGCCATCCACCCGGTGTCTCCGTGGTGACCCAACCGCGCACGCCGGCGGCCTGGAGTGCCGCTGGGTCGGCCACGTCGGTCGCTCGCGCGGAGACAACGTCCTCACGAAAGATGGCTCGTCCGAGCGCGAACGCGGTGTCGAGCTCGTGGAGTTCAGGCGCAGATGGCGGCCGCGAGCCCGTGGCACATGCGCCAAGCATGGAGCACGCCACGATCAGCCACCGCGCAGGTCCAGCCACGGGCTGATGATGGGGTGACGGGCGGCCAGGGTCAACACGAGGCGCGGCACGAAGCACGACGCTGGTCGTTCGTCCCGTTGGGAGCTTTGCTCGTCGCGTGCGCTGTGCAGCCGAGCCGGTGATCGACCAGCCTGACGAGTATACTGGCGAACTAGGGTCGGAATGGTGGTCCAGGAGATCAAGCTCGATGAGCAGGACGCGAAGAGCGAGCTCTTGGTTCGCGTGGTCGACATCCTTCCGGTCGGGTACGCGGCTCGTCTGCGGACCCGAGCACAACGTGGTGCTGGTCGCATCCTTGGCCGTGATTGGTGTGTTGAGGGTGCGACATCGCCAGCGTCGCCCAGTGGCACAAATCCGTCACCATCGGGAAAATGGGGGGAGCGTAACCAAACGAGGACGCGCACCCCTTATTTTCCTGAGACCTGTCCTCCAGCGTCCCTGCGTCCGTGAGTCCACTCTGGCCAGCTGGCTTGCACGCGAAGAAGAGCGCCGAGAGAGCAACAAGGCACGCTTTGTGGCGCGTCGCGACCATCACTGATTTCGTCATTCTTCCGCATCCCTGGTCAGCCGCAACGGTGATTGGTGGTGCTGGCTGGTACCCCGGTGGAATGCGCCTCGGGAGTACCGGGGGAGGGCGGGCCGAAGGCCGACAGAGTCGAAGCGATCAAAGAGATCGTCGTAGGTGCCCAACCGGTTCGTCAGCGGATTCGTTCGAGTCAAGTGCTTCGGTGAGACATTGGTGGGGCTTTCGCGCTGCGACATCCCTGCTGAACATTGCAGAGCTCCGCCAATGAGGCCTGGGAACGCGGCGCGAGCACCAAGAACCTGGGAGACCCCGTCGTCTCCGAGGAACGCGCGAACGAGTGAGCCGCCGCCCAGCGCAGGGCTTCGTCCGCTGGAGCGCTTCTTCAGGGAAGTTGGCCGAGCGCCTTGACGACGAGCGGCTCGAACTGGTCGGCGGTCGGAAAGGGCTGAATGAAGTACGCAGTGGTGTCCACCGAGTAGGGCGACTTCAGTGCCCATAAGCCATTGGTGCCTTGGCCACTCTCCTCCCAATAGTGGGCTTCGTCGCCGACGCCGCTCACCGGCGTGTTGGTGGTCCCGGTGTTGGCAGCGATCTTGATCCCGTTGAGTCCGTCTGGCGTCAGAGCGCGCGTAGGTAAGACAAGCGGGTTCCCGACCCGGGCTCTGGAGTCTGGGCCGGAGCTGCCGGCCACGTTTGCCGACACGACGCCGGTCAACGTCGAGCAGCTGGTGATTCGAGCCCTGGGATCGTTCTCGGCCCTGCACCACGCCAATGAGCTCTCGCGACTCTGTGGGTGCGTCGAAGCTCTGGCACCGCGCACGGTCGTAGAAATCGGCACCGCGAGCGGCGGAATGTTCTTTTGCGCGTGTCAGCTCGCAGCCGCGGATGCGCTGCTAGTCAGCATCGACGTCGGCGAGTCCGGCTTGGGCGGACAGCCCGACGAGGACTGCGAGCTCTTCCGGAGCTTCGCGCTGCCGAATCAAGAGTGTCACTTCGTGCGCGGATCGTCGCTGGCGCTCTCGAGCCGTCGCACGCTCGAAAAAATCCTCGACCGCCGCTCGATCGACTTCTTGTTCATCGACGGCGACCACAGCTACGGCGCCGTGAAGAGCGACTTCGAGACCTACGCGCCGTTGGTCTCGGCGGGCGGCACGATCGTGCTACACGACATCCAAGTGAGCTCGGAGGCTTACGGATCGGGCTTCAACGTCAACGTTTACTGGAACGAGCTCAAGCAGCGACACCGCACGGAGGAGATCGTCGACGCCGAAGGCGCGCGTTCACCCGGAGAACGTCGAGGCTCGTTTCTCCGATCTGCTCGCCCGCGACGCCGGCCTCGCACGACTCGTGCAGCGCGGGATGGGCCCATTCGAGATCTTCGCGGCGGCGATAGAGTCCGAGCTCGTTCGACCGAGCGACGAAGAAAAGCGGCAGGCGGCCGGCTTCGCGCCGGGACCGCATCTGGCGCGCCTCCAAACCTCATTCGGTTGCGGTCTGATCACGATGCCGGGCACGTGATCGAAGCCTCGGTGCGGCACGCGCTGCACGCGAGCAATTGTTTTCGAGCGCTCGCGTGTTGAACGCGACGCGCTGACTCGGGCCAAGTCGAGCGGCGCTCAGCCGTCGCCCTCCCAGCGGAAGTAGCGCTGGAGCCGCGGGATGGCGTCGTGGAGCGTTGGCGCCTCGCAGGCCGAGAGGATCTCTTCGATGTGCATCCGGATGCGGCGGGGATCGAAATCCCGCACGATGATCGTGCCGTGATCGGAGAGCACCCAGCGGTCCGCCGCAGTGTTCGCGACGAGCCCCTCTGCCGTTGCGATCGTCACGGAGAATAGCTCGGCGTCGTCTTCGCCACCTCTTCCGACCTCGAACTCGAGGTGGAGATACGACGTCTCCGGCGGGCGTTCCGAGCATTCCTTCAACCGGCGCGCCGATTCCGGAAAGAAGCCGAGCAGTCGCAGGCGTTTGTTCTTCGGAACGGTGCGATGCTCCATTGGAGCCCCCGCGAGCGCCACGGAGCTATCGTCGCGCGCCGGCCATCATTGGAGCTGAAATCCCGCGACGTCCAAATGCGGACTCTGGCCGAGGGTGTCTTCGGGCCCGGCGATGACCACGCCTGTTCGGCCGTCGGCGCCCAGCGCGAAGAGCTCCCATTGATCGCCGTTGTCGACCGCGGGGATCATCTCGCGCGCCGTCTGAGCGGGCGGGGGCAGCGGCGCGACCAGGAAATCGCCGTGGAGATGGTCGCTTCCCGCGAGCTTGGCGATGTTCGTTTCGAACGATGATCAGACGTGTGCGGTTCGTCTCCCAGCCGATCAGCGCCAACGATTCGATGTCCGAGAGCTTGTAGATGAGGCCGTGCAACTTTTCGAGCTGGAACGTGCCCGAGTCCATGCTGAGCGTGATGCGACCCTTTTCGCACTGAAGCGAGAAAGTGTGAGTCGAGTCCTCCGCGTTGGTCGCGTTCCAGCAGACGCCCGTTGGACCCGTGTTGCCCGCCGTGGCATTCGCTTGGCCCTGCGCGCAACCCTTGGGTGGCGTGAGCTCGCTTTGAATTCGCGCCGTGCGAGCGAGCACGGCTTGAGCCTCCGGCCCCGCAGGACCATTGAGGTCACACAACACGGGCCCCGCCGCCTTGCGTGCTCGGTCCAGCGTTTCCGCCTTCATCGGGTAGATCTGGATGCTGGTTTGCGCGAGTTGCGACGCGGGCACCGCCTTGGCGAGCTGCGAACGCCCCCACGCGTCATCCATCGTCGCGGTACAACCCGCGACTGCGCACACCAATCCCGCTGCACCCAGTGCCCGAAGGCCCCTCGCCACCATGGGCGGAAGCTAGCAATGCTCCGTCACCGGCACAACTCGGTCTGGGCTCTTGTTTCTGTTGGCGGTCCGGCGTGGAACCGCGACTGACCGCCGCAAGAAGCGGCACAAAACACGCTTGCCACGTTCTTGCTACGCCCGATCGTGTAACTTCGGCACATGAATTCCCATCGATCTTGGTTCGGGTTCGGACGATCCATCTCGCCGGCGCTGGCTCTCGCAAGTCTGATCGCGTGCAGCGGAGGGGACGGTGGCGGAAGCGGCGGCGGCTCGAGCACCGGTGGCACCACCGGCAGCGGCGGCAGCAGCGGCAGCAGCGGCGGGAGCGGCGGCAGCAGCGGAACGGGCACCGGTGCGACAGGCGGAGGCGGCATCGCCGGTAGCGGCGGCGGAGGCGGCAGCGCCGGCGCGGGCGGCTCGAGCAGCGGTGATTGGACCTGTTTGGAAGATGCCCAGACGCAAGCCTGCGGCTGCAAAAAGGGCCCGGGCGGCCCAGACCCCACCTGCACGGCAACGTACGCCTGTTGCTACTCGTGGGACGACAACGGAACGCCGGCTTGCAACTGCGACAACGAGTCGGCGGCAGACTGCACGACGGCCGTTTCGGTCGTGCCGAGCGGCGCGAAGGTCGCGCACTGCCCGCCATGAGGCCGCACGTGTTGCGGTCCGGCCCGAAGCGTCAGTCGTCGTCGTCGTCGACCGGCAATCCCTCGGCGACACGTCGCGCGAGGCGCGCTTTGCGGCGGGCGATGTCGTCCCGCATCTCGGGCGTGAGCTCGGTCAGCTGTTTGCCGGAGAGCCAGCGCATCACCTGCGCATCGAGCCCCGGCTGATTGTCGGCGCGATCGTATTGCCACGACCGCGTGAGCTCCTGTTCCGCGCCGGTGGCGCCGTCACCGCAAGCCAGCGGCTGCTGCCGCGGCTCGTACGTGTACGGCGTGAAATCCGGGGTGGAGGTGAACACATCGTACGGAAGCGCCGCATTCTTCACTTCCAAGTTCGGATACGGAATCCCGAGGACGTGGGCGAAGATCTTGTGGATGCCGGAAATGGACATGTGCGTCTTCGACACGTAGCCACGCTTGACCCACGGCGAGACGAAGACGGTGGGCACGCGGTGATAGTCGACGTGATCACCGCCTTGTTGCGGGTCGTCCTCCGTGATCACGATCAAAGTCGATTGCCAGATCGGGCTGTGCGAGACGGCGTCGACCAGCATTCCGGTGGCTTCGTCGTTCACGGCGAGCATGACCTCCGGAATCGGCACGGATGGATCGAGGCCCTGGGTGTGATCATTGGGCAGCGTCACGTACGAAAACGTGCCGAGATTGCAGAGCACGCGCACGCGGCCTGCGATGTAACAGGCCTTTTCGTTGTCGGGATAGCCAATCGATTGAAACGGGCCGCCCGGATACTTCGCGTCGATCGGGCTCGTACCGGGCGGCAGCTTCTTGGGGTTGCCCACGATTTCGCCCAGGATCTGGTACACGACGCTGTGTTCGCCGAGCCAGTCGAAGAGCGAGCCCTCGTCGGGCCTACTCACGTCGGTTACGCCGCAGCCGAGCAGGTTTCGCGCGTGCGTGCCCCAGTTACGCTCGCAGTAATCCGTGGTGCGACCGAACACCGTCCAGGCGTGGCCCTGAATGCTGGCATCGGCCTCGGTGTAGGAGTTGTCGGCGTTGGTGAACTCGCGCGCCAGCTCGCGGAAGTTCTGCCAGATTCGGTCCATGTCCGCGGCGTCTTGCTTCAGCGTGTACTTCGGCTCGCCCTCGACGCCGGACATGTCGCCGAACACGCCGTCGAAGGTCTTGTTCTCGCGCACCACGAAGATGACGTGATCGACGAGCTTGGACGGGCCTTGCTCGTTCGTGCTCGGGACCGGGAAGTCGTCCACGCCGGGCGGGCAGCTCACGCTCGGGTAGCCGGCATGCGACTGGATGTCGACGTTGTGCTGCGTCAGCTGCTCGCCAGCGACGAGGAATCCGCGCTCGAAGGTGCGGGGACCCATTGCACGCCGCCGCGCTGCGTGCCTTCTTGCACCCCGGAATCCACGGGGCCGGCGCCGACGCCGCGCATCGAGGTCACTGCCAATGAGCCGTCCGCCTGCACGACGACGCCGCTCGGCCGCGCGTAGGTAAGACAAGCGGGTTCCCGACCCGGAGCGAGCGCGGGCTTGGGCGGGATTTGGGCCGTCGGCTCGTCGGTTCTTGGCCGAAGGGGTGTGCTCCGCTGCTCTCGATGGGCGGATTGGGGGGCAGGGCGTCGTTCGGGACGCCTCTTGCGGATCGTGTCCTACACGTCCGCCTTCGTGAGTCCACGCGGGGGTCAGCCGAGGGTCATCGAGAGCTGGTCGCCGGAGCCGGAGTCGTAGCCGGCGAACCTCTGGCGGAGCGCGCGGCTCTTGAAGAAGGGCGGGTCGCGCGCGGGGGAGAGAGCGGGCGGTTCGGTGGGCTCGCCGATGCGGCGCAGGAAGCGGTCGATGCTGGCAGCCGCGAGGACGAGAGCACGAAGTCTGAGGCGGGCGCCGCAGCGGTCGCACTTCTCGACGTCGATGGCGAAGCTGCGGAGCATGAGCTCGCGCCAGGGGCGATAGCCGGAGCGATGGGTGCTCGGCTTGTCGCTCGTCGTGGAGCAATCGGTGCAGGGCGACGGATCGTCGTTGGCTGTCGGCGGTGGTGGCGGAATGACGAGGGGGCGGAGCTTGCTCGCGGGGGCCAGAGCTCCTGCATAGCGAACCACGTGGAAATGCGGGGGAGGGACGGACGCTGCCAGGCGGCAGAGAAGGGAGAGCGGATCGAGATCAACTGCGACAGTGCCATCGCGAAACGGACGGCGCAGGCGGATGCGGACCAGATCGCCGGGGAGGAGCTCGACGCGATCCTGAGCGATGGGAGGTCGAAGGATGTAGCGGACGAGAGCCTCGCGTCCCTCGGAGTCGCCTGAACGAACCGTCGGCCGGCATGTCTGGTCGAAGGATGGCAAGTGGTTGGTGTACGCCGCGGACCAGGACACGGACAGCATGTTCGAGCTGTTCGTCGTCGACGGCACCGCCGCGACGCCCGCACCGGTCAAGGTGAGTGGCAACATGATTGCCGCTGGCAACGTCGGTTATCAGGACTTCAGCATCTCCCCGAACTCGCAGTTCGTCGTCTATCTTGCGGATCAGGACGTCGACGGCGCCGAGGAGCTCTACTTCGGCGACCTGTCGAGCGGCACCCCGGCGGCAGCCGTCAAATTGAACCCCAACGTCGTATCGGGCGGCGCCGTTCATACCTGGCAATGGTCGAACGACTCGTCCCAGATTGCCTTCGAAGGCGACATCGCGACGGACCAAATCGACGAGCTATTCTTCAGCACGGTCAGCGGCGGAACGCCCGCCGCCGCAGTGAGAGCTCACCCTCCCGCAGCCTCCACGGCGGACGTGATTCAATACGCCTGGCAACAGTGAGCAACCCTGTCTCGCGGCTCGCGCAAGACTCCGGCTCCGACCATGCCGGAGCGGTGTGCCTCTTCGAGCTCTGAGCCCAAAGCAAGACAGCTGTCACGTCGAGCTCGCGACGGGCGTTCGTTCACCGGCTATACTGGACAGTATGCGACCCTCGTGGATGGCTCTCCGCTCGGCTTGCGTGGGCGCTGCGCAGCGACTCTCCACTGCCGTCGTGATTGCCTCGTTGATCTCGTGCAGCTCGGGCTCGAGCGGCGGAGGTTACGTCGACGACGGGGGCGGAGGCGCGGGCCAGGTACTGAGCCGCGAGGCGGACCTTTCGCCAGACAGCGGTTCGGTCCAGGTCGGCCATACGCTCACCATGTATTCCGATCTGATCACCAAGTCGCGGGATGCAAGCGGCAAGATCACCACCCACGTCAAATCCGGTATCGACGAGTTCGACTGGCTCGTCTTGGAGTCCGGCGGTGGGACGATCGGACCGGACGGTTACTCCGGAATCCGTAAGCTCTATCATCCGCCCGACACTCCTGGCGTGTACCACGTCCAGATCGTCGCCAAGATCGATCCCAGTATCACCGACACCTCCGAGATTACCGTCGTGCCGGCGCCCGAGTGCCCGACCGACTTCGCGGCGGCCGACGGCACGTCCTGCGTCGGATACGACAACGGCCAGATCTGCGGTAATTGCAGCGACGAGTGCCAGTTCTGCGATCTGTTGGTGTGCGCCTCGGGCTCGTGGCTGAGGTCGGAGGTCACACCCAGCCCTTGGTGCTTCGACGGCGGCGCGGACGCGGGCTCGGATGCAGCGCCGGCCGACGCAAGCAGCGACAGCGGGATCGCGGACGCCGCCGAATAGACGACCTGCGTTTCCGGCCTCCGGACCCCCATTTTGCACGCAGGCGGCGGTCTCTGACGAAGTCAGGAGTGGTGCCGACGCCAGACCCTGCGCGAGAAGCTCGCGCGGGGCCGATCTACCGCGTATCGTAGCGAAATGCCGAGCCGCCTTCCTGCCCGCCGGCGTGGAGGTACGGCTCCCGCTGCCATTGCTGCCAGCACCGCTCGCCGGCCGAGTACCGTTGGCGGGCCGCTCGTTGCGCCGGCGTCCGCGTCCGGGCTGAGTCGTCTGACGGCCGAGCAGGTCATCGCGCAGATTTCGCGGTACGAGGACTCTTCATCGAGCAACACGTATGCGCTCGGCGTGTGCTTGCGGGAGCTTTCTCAGCCGAAGCGCTACCGGGACGAGCTCGGCTTCGAGACGTTCGAGGAGATGCTCGTGCGAAAGCTTCCGTCGAGCATGACGGCACCCACCCCTTCGGGTATCTCGAAGCGAGTCCTTCGGGTATCACGAAGCGCGTCCTTCAAGCTGATCGCGGTGGTTTGCACGTACTCGGAGCGCGAGGTGAAAGCGCTCGGCGGGACCGAGAAGAGCTACGCCCTCGTTCGCTTCGCGAAGCGAGAAGGGCCGAACAGCGACCCGCGTCGGTTCTTCGCTCCGAACGCGCGCCTGCTCGGCCGAATGGTGAACGTTCTTTCGGCGAGGGACATTCTGGGCGGCATGCCGGGCAAGGTGGGCCCGAGCGCAGCCGAGCGCGCGGCTGCGAAGAAAGCGTCGAGCCGCCTCGGTCGAGTGCTCACTCGCGCCGGAGTCCCGCATCACATGCGCGTGCACAACCATCGCGGCGTCTGCGTGAGCACGCACTTCGACACCGAGTCAGCCAACGCGCTCGCGAATCTCCTGTCGAGTCTTCGCAAACACGAAAAACAGCTCGGCGATTCCACGTAAAGGCACCTTTACGTGGAATACACCAATGATATTAAGTAGATAAGTGACCATACACAGGGTGAGCTCACCCCTTTCCGTGAGTGAGCCGCCAGAGCATTGCGCACACACGATCGAGCAGCGCATCGACCGCTGCCACCTCCTTCTGCTGAATGTGCCCCCAAGCGACGGCGAGGGCGAGCCCGGAGCGGACCTCCCGCGCACTACCGAGCGCGGAATGAAAACGGACGCGACAGTTCCCACCGAGTGAGCCCGCAGCTTCCCCGATGTTGAGCCCCATGCTGTTGGACGCGGACCGGATCTGATCGTGAAGCTCGCGATCCATTCGCCCGACCCGAGGCAGTAGCGGACGCAGAGCCACGATGGCTTCGAGAACGACAGCGTGAGCGACGAGAGTTGTCATGACAAATTCCTCCACGGCCGGCCAATGTGGCGGCCTTCACGCCCGGACACGCGCAGGCGGCGTGACAAGCCGCCGCGCCAAAACCCGATCGCGTGGAACGGCCCCGCTCGCGACGGATTGGCGCGCCGCGTGCGCGATAGGGTGGGAAGGCCGCCGCATTGGCCGGCCGGAGAGAAGCTCATGGCACCTCGATCCGATCGTCGAGCGCGAGCCATCGAACCTTCGAGCCCGGGATTTGCGGAGCGTGGCCGGCAACGAATTGTCACCCAGCTCCCGGAACGTTTGTTACCTAAACTCCCGGTTTGGACTCGGACTCGGGCTCGGACCCGATCACTCCGAATCCGGCTTTTTGGGCAAGAACAGGCGCCCTATCGGGATCTCGACGGCATCGAATGGTGCGATCCGCGCCACGTCCGTCTCGTCGAAAGAGCCCGTGTCGACCCAGCGACCCTCTTCGAGCGAAAACGCCTCGAGCGTTCGCGCATCTGGATCCACGATCCAGTAGTGCAAGATGCCGTGCTCGGCGTAGATACGTCGCTTTTTCACTCGGTCGTGAGCTTGGTGGGAAGCGCTCACGATTTCGCAGACCCAATCCGGCGTCACCGTGATGGGCCGCACGTCGGGTTCCGGCAAGCGCTCACGCAACCAGCCAGAGAGATCTGGTCGAAAGATCTCACTCCCGAGCGCAATGTCGACCTCCACGAAGATCCACCAGCCGCCGGGTCCGCCGAAACCGTCATCGTCATCGAATGGCCCGCCCACGAAGTGTCCGAGCGCTCGCTGCGGCTTGGAATGCCGCGGTCGCGGGGCGGGGAGCGTGACAATCTGCCCGTCGATGATCTCCGCGCGCACGTCGCTCGGCAGCGCGAGAAGGTCGGCGTAAGTGGCGGGGCGTCGGACCGGCTGACTCACGACGCTATTCTAGCCTGATTGCCTGCGCCCGTTGGCACATCGTCGACTGATGCGGGCAGCGGTCGGATCGAGGCAGTATCTCTAAAAGCCGTTCGACCGTCGAGCCGTCACCATTCCGAGCCGCCACGCGTTCCGCGGTCAGCAACCAAGTGTCACCCATGCTCCCGGTTTGGACCACTCGGCTACGGACTCGGACTCGGACTCGGACTCGGCTACGGACTCGGATTCGGACTCGGCTACGGACTCGGACTCGGACTCGGCTACGGACTCGGATTCGGACTCGGCTACGGACTCGGACTCGGACTCGGACTCGGCTACGGACTCGGACTCGGACTCGGCTACGGACTCGGATCCGAAATCCGAGGATGCAAGTCGACGCGTATTGGCGACGCGTCGGACCGAGTCCCGGTGAAAAGCTGCGAACCACAAATTCTCGAACGGTGAGCGAGAAGCGTGTCAGCGATGCAATAGCCCGTAGCTCTGACCGAGATAGGCAGCGAACAAGTTGCACAGCGCGTGAAAAAATACGCCGGCGCCCACGCCCTTCGTCCGGGTGCGAAGCCAGCCGAAGACGAGAGCGGGAAAGAACACCGCCAACCGATTCGGATGAAGCTCCGTCAGCAGATGCCCGACCGCAAAGAGCGCGCTCGACACGAAGAGTCCGGGACCGAGCGTTGCACCGAGCACGCGCCAGCGGGGCTTCCACGCGCGATCGAGCTCGGTGAGGAGGTAGCCGCGATAGAAGGCTTCTTCCGGGAGCGCGATGACGAACAGCTGACCGCTCACGTCGTCGCCGAGAGAGGGGAGGGCGGCGGCCGAGAACGCGTGCATCGGCTTCCACCACGCGAGGTAACCGAACCAGAACGGAGGAAACACGATCAGCGCGAGGCCGACTGCCCACGCGAGGGCGATCGCCGCTCTCGCGCAGCATGCGTTTCGGGTCGAGTGGCTCTGGATCCAAGAGCCCACCGAGGGCCAATCCGTAATCGCTCGGGGGGCGCGGATGGCCGGTGCGAAGCGCCACCACGTAGGTGGCTGCCAGGAACGCGAGGCCCACCCCCGTGGCGGCGTAGTTTTCCGGCAGGCCGTAGGACAGGCCGGTGACGGCCGCGGTGGTCAGGAGCGCGACCACGAGAGGGCGCCTGGATCTCCGCGATTTCCGGGGCGTCAGCCACGCGAAGCCTCGGGGGGTGCCGTTCGAGGGCCTACCCCTCTTCCGCTGTACTTCAGGTCCCCTCGGTGATGCGTTAAGGTCGCGGCCTCGCGAGGCGCGGACCCGAGCCCCGACATCCTGGGGCCGCCAGACCCGCGCCGGAGGCAACATGCTCGACCCCACGCCGCAATCGCCGAACCCGGCTCCCCGACCCGTGCTTCCCGAGGTGCTCGCGCCCGAGCCCGAGGAGCAGAATCAGAAAGGGAGAGCTCGATCGCGTCGAGGCCGCGAAGTGGCCACCGGACGACGACGACGGAGGAGCTCCTGCGGCACCTCCTGCTGGCGGAGGCGGGGCCGGCTCCTTCGACATCGGCGATGGCAACTTCAAGAAGGGGCGCTTCAATCCCTTCGTGATCTTGGTCGGGCTCGTGGCCGTCATCGGCGCCGCGCTGTTCTTGTTCATCGGCCTCAAGCAGGACGCCGACAAGCTTACGGTAGAGCAAGCCGAGGAGCAGAAGAAAGCGATCTTCGTTCTGCCCAAGGCGGAGCAGATGCCCAAGTGGCGCGAGTGGGCCGCGAGCGATCGCAGCGACGAGCTCGTGCAGGAGGCGCTGAAGCAGCTCGCCTTCGCCAAGGATCCAGAAGGCGTGAATCTGGCGATCAAGGCGCTGGCCCGCCCCTCCGAGCCAATCCAGGCGATGGCGGGAACGGCGCTCACCGAATACGGCTCACCGATGGCCGACCCTGCCAAGGACCCGCTCATGACAGCGCTCGCCAAGGCCGGTCCTGGCGCGAAGCCCCAGATCGCGTGGGCGCTCGTCGTGCTTGGTGAGCCGAGAGCGTTCGACGAAATCATGAAGCTCTACCGACTCGGCCACTTGTCGAAAGTGCAGCGCCTGGGCGGAGGTGTGGGTTTTGATCCCGAAAAGATCGTGCGCCTGATCGATCTCGACAAGCTCGCGACCTACGCGAGCGACGAGAGCCCGGCGGTGCGTCAGCTGGTGGCGACGGTGTTTGTCCCGCAACGCCACTGCCAAGTACACGGATCCGCTCATCAAGCTGGTGCAGGATCCGGACGCGGAGGTGGCTCGCCAGGCAGCTCCCGGCCTGGGAAAGATCGGCGACGCGCGGGCTCGCGAGCCTCTCCTGAAGGCGCTCAAGAACACGGACAAGGACAGCCGAGAGAAGTACCTCCAGGCGCTCCGCGACGGTATCGGCGCCGAAGGGCTCGTACTCGCTCTCGAGGCGAGCGACACCGACGTGGAAAAGGGGTGGTACCAGCACAAGCAAGTCTTCAGCATGATCCGCAAGCTCTCCGATCCGCGCTGTGGCGATCCGCTGAGCAAGTTCCTGGAGACCAAGCCCAACATTCACTGGAAGACGGAGTCGGCCATCGCGATGGCCGAAGTCGGCGACCTGCGAGCGGTTCCGACGCTGGCTCTGCGCCTGCGCATGGATCCCACGAAGATCTACGGCGACCAGTACGATCACGAGCAGCTCCTCAAGCGCGATGACGAGGAACGCGTCGTGTCCGCCCGCATGCTCGCGGACCTCGCAGTTCTGCATCCGGAAAAGCGCGAATGGATCCGCAGTGAGTCCGAGGATGCCGTCATCTTCTGGATCCACGAGATGCCGGCTCCCCACGCCAATGGCCTTCGAGCCCTGGCAGCGATGGAGTCGACGAAGGACATCACGGCCTTCCGAAAGTGGGCCGATCCGACCGAGCCTTTGCCGAAGGAAGGCCAGCAGCCCCCGTTCCCCCGCGAGTGGGAAATTGCCCAGAGCGCGTTGCGCTACGTGGGCTGGCTCAAGGACGAGCAGTCGTGGGGCGCGCTCGAGCGTGGCCTCAAGAAGAAAGATCCCAAGCTCGACATCACGATGGACGGCCTCTACGCCGGCGGCCTCGCCGTGCTCGGCATGACGCTGCGCGCGATTGGCGTGGGCGCCTCTCACGGCTTCAGTCAGTGGGGCGATGAGAAGGCGTTCAAGCCGCTCATGAAGTACATCGACGACCCGAAGGAAAATGAGCAGAGCCGGTTCGAGGCGTGCGCGGCGTTGCCGTGGGTCGCGAGCAAGGAGGACATGCTCGAGGTCGCCAAGAAGGTTCAGGAGTACAGCAAGACCGAAAAGGACGATTCCTTCCGTCGCGCCTGTCTCCTCGAGGCGTTCATCCGCCGTCCGGTCCCGGGGATCGCCACCGCGCTTTTGCCGATGCTATCCGCAGATTCGGCCATGGAAACGCGCCACCAGGTGGCCAACGCCATCGGCAAGGCGGGCTTCGACAAGGACGTCGAAACCAAGCTCTTCGAGATGTTGAAGGACGACGTTCTGGTCAACGACGCCGGCCTCGCTCTGATCCTCGGTGGAAACGCCGACACGGCATCTCGCGCCATTGCGCAGTACGCGGACAAGCCCAAGGCCGTCCTCGAGGAGCTGCAGCACCTCTGGTTCGACGCGTTCGGGTACTGGTCCGACGAGGACCTGAGCTCCGGTCGCATCTTCCGCTGGGTCGACAACGCCGTCGCCATCGAGCGCGTCGAGCTGAAGCAGGTTCCCCAGGAGTGGGCGCCGTTCCTTCTCACCAAGCAGTTCGACAATCTCTTGTTCGACAACGGCCCGCACTCCTTCACGCGCGTGGTGCTTCGTTACCGGTTGATGCAGATGGCGAAGGACGGCTCGAACAAGGACAAGATGGAGGGCGCGATCCGAACCCTGAAGTTCATGCAGGAGCAGGGCGTGCTCCTCGCTTTGCGGGACGCAGAAGGCCCGACCGGCAAGCTCGCCAGCGAGGCGTACTTCGAGCTCATGAACCCGAAGGTGGTCACGGGCGTCAACGTTCCGGAGAGCAAGAACAAGAAGAACGACGAAGGGGAATGAGTCGTTTGGCTCCATTGCGAGCCCTCTCGATCCTGGCGCTCGCACTCCTTGGGAGCTGCGGTGCCCACCATCCGCCCCCTGCCGCGAAAGGGCCGCGTCTTGTCAGAATTCAGGCCTCTCCCGGCGCGGTCGTCGGGCAGGCCTGCACGCCCACCGGTCCCGAGCTCTGTTTCAACGCTCGCGACGACAACTGCAACGGGATCATCGATGAAGGCTGCGGCGTCGCGACCGGCCTCGTTCAGTTCGTCATCGCGTGGAACGAACCGAGCGCCGACGTCGATCTCGAGGTGATGGATCCCAACGGGGAGCTGGCCGAAGTCGGTCGAGCCGCCAAGAGCGGCCTCGTGAAGGATCGAGACTGTCCCGGCAAGAACAACGCATGCCGGAGCCAGAACATGGAGAACGTGTATCTCGAAGACGGAGACCCGCCGCGAGGGAAGTACCGCGTGCGCATCCGCCTCGAAAAGCTGGGTGGCGAGAGCCCACCCATCGCCGTGACCCTCGGCGCGCGAGTCGGCCCAAAGACCTACACAGTCGAGCTTCGCCTGGAAAAACCCGAGGACGAGCGGGAAGTGATGCTCGAGCTGTGAAAAAAGCCTCGCTCGGCTAGCGGGGTTCGGAGCTATCTTCAACGATGGTGGCAAGGGTTCGATTGGGTCGTGTGACGGGGGCAACGGATGTTCCCCGTGGTCCGGACGTGATCCACCGGGTGCGGGTCAAGCCCGAGTGGCTCGAGCAGGGCGCCACCATCGAGATCGAGCTCCCGCGAAACCTTTCGTGCGCCTCCTGCAAAGGAGGCGGCTGCGACAAGTGCGACCGCTCGGGAGCGATCAGCTTGCGTTCCCGCTCCGAGCCCGTGGAGCTCGTGACGGTGACCTTGCCCAAGTCCGACGGGGACGTGGAGTCGACGGCATCGGGCAAGAGTTTCGTCGTGCGCATCCCCGAACGCGGCGGGCTCGCCGAAACGCCCAATCTTCCCAGGGGGATTCTGCTGCTCCACGTGTCGCCATCGGAATCGCCGGACGTGGCCATCGTCGAGGTGCCGACCGCGCCGGTCGCGGTGGAACAGCCTGCAGCGCCGGAAGCGCCGGCGCCCAAGCGCGGCGTGGATCCCGTCGTCGTGATCGTTGCGGTGGTCGTGGCGCTCTTGATTGCGTACCTGGTTTGGACGCGAGTCAGCGGGCGGGGGTAGCGGCGCGCTCAGCGCCCAGGAGTTGGCTACGACTCGCTGCCATGAGTGACGACGTACACACGATTCAGACGTAACCGGTGGTTGGCTCGGCGGTTCCGAGTGGGATAGGCTTGACAGCATATGTCGTCCTCGCCGCCTGAACCTAGCTGGGGCGCCGCGTGGCGCTCGCGGCACGACTCGGCCACACTGGCGCGAAACGTAGACTACTGCTGGAGGTTCTTCGTGGGAGATTCGGACGTCCAGAGAGCGGCTCAAAAGATCGTTGCGATTCTAGAAGGCGAGAACATTCCCTATGCCGTCATCGGCGCCCTCGCTCTGAACGAATACGGACATAGACGCGTCACCATCGACGTCGACCTCCTCATGCGGGAGGAAGACCTGCAGAGGTTCAAGCGCGACTGGCTCGGTCGAGGTTACGCCGAGCGGGTTCCGGGCACTGGCAAGCTCCTCGACACGGAATTCGGTGTCAATGTCGACGTGCTGAGCACTGGCAGATTCCCTGGTGACGACAAGCCGAAGCCGATTGCTTTTCCCGACCCCGCGGCGATTGCCATCCGCGGTGCACCGTTTGCGCTTTTGCCGATCGAAAAGTGGATCGAGCTGAAACTCGCTTCGGGAATGGTCGCCCCGCATCGCTTGAAGGACCTCGCGGACGTCCAAGAGCTGATTCGTGCGGCGCGCCTCACGGGCGCGATGGCCGACAAGCTCGATCCGTGGGTGCGCGAAAAGTTCGTCGAGCTGTGGCGCGCCGTCGAAAAGGGCGACGCCGAGGACCCATACTGAAATTCGTGGCCGAGGCGCGCAGGGCGTCTTCCAATATGTTCGAGCGAGCCGCTTGCCGCCTCAGCCAGGCTCGGTGCGGTCGACGCTCTCCGTCAGTACCGCGAAAGCGTTTCCTTGATCTCGAGTCCCGATCACGCCCGCGCTGTCGCCGGTGATGAGTCGGAAGTCGGGGTGAGGATTGGGAACGAGCGCGCCGTCGCGAAGAACACCGACTACTGAAGCACCCGTTCTCGAGCGAGCGTTCGCATCGGCGAGCGTCACGCCGTCCAGCGGGCTGCCGGAAGTGACGACGTCCCAGCTCGGCCGGCTTCCCGTCACTTCCCCCCGCGCTGGTAGAACCACCACTTGCCCTCATGGGCCACGAGCCGGATCTCCGGATCGCTGGCGAATAGAAAGCTCGGATTGTCGGCGCGTCGCACCAGGAAACAATCGAACCAAGCGCCGTGGCGCTCGAGCTGGAACCAGCGCGGATTCCATTCCCATTGCTCGGGTACGCTGGGCGGGACGTCGCCCCCGTGTGTGCGATAGCGGACCGGGCCGTACTCGGAGCTGGCGAAGTGGAAGGAGAGCGCACCTCCTTTCTCTGCTTGGACCCAAGCCGGCAAGTGCACGAACGGCGACTTGGCGCGGGCCGAACCCGTATGGTCGAAGATCAGGTAGAGCAACCTCGGTGCGCGGGGAACGTGGGCCACGACGCTCGTGAAATCTCGCGTGACCGCCTCGAATTTCCGGTACTCGGTCCCCACGAACAGGCCGATACGCCCCGTGAAGAACGCCAGTGCGCCAACGATGGGCAGGCGAAACCAACATTGTTTGGGCATGTCGGGGACGGCGGCCAGGAGCAGGTAGAACGCCGGCGTGACCTCCCTTGGGTACACGTACCACCAGGATCCGATGCGAATCGGCAGCAGTAGATACGAGAGAAAGAAGCCGAGCGCGAGCAGCAGCGGGAGCAAGGTCACACTCATCCCCCACCACCATTGTCTGAAATTCGCCGAGCGCGTGCGGCGCTGCGCCAGAAACCAGATGACGGACGATAGACCGAGGACGAGCGCAGCGCCCGCGAAGTCGTGAAACAGCGCTCGCTCTCTCACACCGACGGCACCTTCGAATCCAGTCCAGAGGTGCGCTTCGATGTCTCGCAATCGAAGAGCCATGCTGTCCCCCGAGCTCCCGGCGTTGTGGCTTCGCGCTGGGGAACGGAGCCACCAGGTCAAAAACAGAATCAGGCTGGGCACCAGGGGCTCGAGCACCGGCCGCAGGCGTCGAGTCGCGGGGTAGAGCAGGGCGGCGGTCAGCAGTACTGCTGCGATTGCAAACGGCATTCGAAAGCCGTGGGTGAAGAACAAAAGGACGAGGCTCACGCCGAGAGCGACCTCTCGCTTGCGAGACGGCGCGTCCAGCGCCAAGAGGGCGAAGCCAACGCTCATGGCGAACAGCCCGATCGCGCCCATGAAGTTCAGAAAGCCCCAGTGCGTGAGATGCGACCACACCACTCCGAGACCCAAAATCCCCCACAGTGGGGTCTTCTTCATGCCATGAAAGAGCACGCCCAGGCCTAGCGGCAACAACGCGAGCATGACCACCGCGGCGAGCTTCACCGCGATGTGGATCGGCATCGCGAGCGCAAACAGGGCGCCGAGTCCGTAGAATGACACGTACGGCACATCCAGCGGGTGCAGCATGAACTGCTGGTGGAACCCCCAGCTCGGGTCCCAGAAGTGACGAAAGATGCTCGTCTCCGCAGCGTGGAACGGAAGGTCGGTTATCGGCGGATAGCGAGTGACGGTGAATGGGAAAGCAATCACGTACACGCTGGTCGCAATCACCACCACCATCGGTAAATGTCGAGCGAACCAACGGCGAAGAACCGACATGGCGGCGACTGGAATCATACTCGCTCGGTTCGGCAGGGGGGGGCGCCGGATACTCGGTGGCTCACCGCGGCGCTAGGGAAGCCAACAGCGCATCTCTCGTACGCTCGAAGCCGGCATCGCTGTCGAGGTCGAACGTCGCCATCACCACTCACACGAACGGGATCCGCCCCAATTCGAGCTTCGTTCACTCCGAGAGGTAGATCGAACGGCGCGGGCGGGCCATCACCCGACGCAGCACCGGCTCGAAGGCTTCGAGGGGCATCGAATCGTAGCTCGGGTCGAAGGAATTCTGATCGTAGCGATCGCAAAACTCGGACGTGTACTCGAACCACGGGTGGTCTCGAAACCGGTCCCGCATGTTCTTGTCGAGGCCAAGATGCTCGAAGAAGTAGTAGCCCTGAAAGATGCCGTGGTTCTCCAGCAAGAACAGGTTTTGCTCCGTGACGAACGGCTTGAGGATCGCCGCGGCGATGTCAGCGTGATTGAGGGGACCGAGGGTGTCGCCAATGTCGTGGAGCAGCGCGCAGACGACGTACTCGTCGTCACGCCCGTCGCGATGCGCGCGTGTTGCGGTCTGCAAACTGTGCTCGAGGCGATCGACCGCGAAGCCGCCGAAGTCACCGCGGAGGAGCTCGAAATGAACCAGCACACGATCCGGTAGCTTCTGATTGAAGGCCATCGCGTTCCTCGCGATGATCATCCAGTCTTCCTGAGTTCCCTCCGTCATCTGGTGGAAACTTGCACGAGCGTGCTCGGCTGGCTCTGTCGACATCGTGGTCGAGCTCATAGCGCAGCAGCTTGGGGGCGTCGACCTGCGAGCCGCGCCGCTACCGTTGGAGTCGAGCTCGCCGACTGAGCGCTCGCGCCCGGACCACCCACGCCTTCCGGCTGCCTGCAGCTCGGAGCTACCAAGCGCGCCGCTGCGCGCGAAGGATGAAACTGCTACTTCGGAGCAGCGAGGCGGCGCAGGCGGCGTACCAATTCCGCGACGTACTCGCGCAACTCCTTCGGGTCGACGCTGGCTGGTAGAGCAGCGCCATCGGGGATCTCGACCTGCGAGAGCAGCCACGCGAGCGTGGCCGGTGTGCAGCCCCCATCCTTGGCGAGCGCGGTGGGCAGGGCGTCTTCCACGCTGTACCCGGCGCGCTCGAGCAACATCACGAAAGCCAAGTCGCGCTCCTCCGCTCGACCAACCAATGTGTTCAACTTGTTCGCCAAGATCTCGTCCGGCGAGTCGTCTACAGCGTCTTTCCATGGCCTCGAACATCTCGCCAGCCGACGGCGAACGTTCGAGAGACCCGAAAAATTCGGAGGTCTCACAAAAAGGCGGAAGGGCGGAAGAATCACGAATTCAAAAAGGGGCTTCAGGCTTTCGTGTGGTTCGGAAGGACGCCAAGATTTTTTTGAGGTGTGAACGCCCGGCGCGGGGGCAACCCGGGAGCACGCTCTGCGATCTCGGTCATCTTCCGGAGCACGTGAGCCGACGCACACAACCACGGCGAGGCGGAGCGGGTATTTGGGGAAACTACGTGGAGAGGCGCGCCGTGAGTGCGGTCCTCCGCTTCCTCCCTACTGAAGGGGATGATTCACTCGCGGCTGTCGCGGATCGCCTCCGCGTCGGTCGTACAGCGCCAACCGAATTCACCCGCGGCTGTCGCGGATCGCGCACGACTCCCCCCATCGTCCGCCCGAGCTGGGCGAGCGACGCCGCGGGCTGTTCGCGGCTGTTGCGGCTCGCCTCCGCGTCGGTCGTACAGCGCCAACCGAATTCACCCGCGACTGTCGCGGATCGCGCACGACTCCCCCCATCGTCCGCCCGAGCTGGGCGAGCGACGCCGCGGGCTGTTCGCAGTGCTGAAAAAAGACGCGAGACCAGTGTCGGACCGTCGAATTTTCGTGACAGGATTTTCGACGGTGGCGAGCTCGTTGGGACGACGGGCGTCAGACAGCCAGCTGTCACGAGGCGCGTCGCGCTTCCTGTGAATCCTGATTTCGTTCCATGTCTCTGAAAGCCGCTGTAGGCCGGGCGCGTCCTTTTACGGCCTTCGGCAACGTAGAGTCGTCGCACCGTGTGGGTTCCGGAACCCTCACACCGAGAAGATGACTCCGCGCTCGAAGCTGGATCCGGTCGACCCATTGACCCATTGGCACTCGATCGATGGCGCCGTGGGCGGTCCTCCGCTTCCTCATTGCTGAAGCGATGATTCACCCGCGACTGTCGCGGCTCGCCTCCGCGTCGGTCGTACAGCGCCAACCGAATTCACCCGCGACTGTCGCGGATCGCGCACGACTCCCCTCATCGTCCGCCCGAGCTGGGCGAGCGACGCCGCGGGCTGTTCGCGGCTGTTGCGGCTCGCCTCCGCGTCGGTCGTACAGCGCCAACCGAATTCACCCGCGACTGTCGCGGATCGCGCACGACTCCACCCATCGTCTGCCCGAGCTGGGCGAGCGCCGCCGCGGGCTGTTCGCAGTGCTGATTATCTGGCCAATCTTTCCTGGTATCCGGTCAATCGCGCACCGAGGGGATTGGCCGGATAAGTAAAAAAAACGCAGACCAGCGTCGAATTTTCGTGACAGGATTTTCGACGCTGGCGAGCTCGTCGTGACCACGGGCGCCAGAAGCGTTCGTTCCTCGCACGCAGGCGGCGCGTGACGGGCGCGCGGGGGAAAAATCATTTGCGCGCTGGGTCGTTCGCCCGAAACGCGTCCTCGGGCGATTGCGGGGCACGAAAATCCCCGTGGTAGGACGTTGGGAATGAAGAGTGCTGATTTCAGTTCGTTGGGAAAGCTCACCGATTGCGCGCTTCTCTCGGAGCTTCATCGGGTGATTCGGGCACACCGGGGATTGACCGCGGAGCTCGTGGCGCACCTCGCCGAGATGGAGGCGCGCAAGCTTCATCTTCGGGAGGCGTGCTCGTCCCTCTTTGCGTATTGCACCGAGCGGCTCGGATTCAGTGAGGATGAGGCGTGTCGGCGGATCGAAGCGGCACGCTTGGCTCGCAGGTTTCCGTGCATCTACGACAGGCTCGACAATGGTCGCGTTTCGCTTTCGGTGCTCGGGCGCCTGAAGAGCGTTTTGACCGAGGAAAACGCACAGGAACTGCTCGACGCGGTGAGTGGAAAGAGCGTCCGCGACGCGGAACGAGTGCTCGCGGCGCGATTTCCGAAGCCCGATGTGGCGGACAGCATTCGTAAGTTGCCCGCTCGACCGGTGGCGTCGACCCCGGTGGCGTCGACCCCATTGGCGTTGAACGTCGAACAGATCTCGGAGCCCGATCCGTCGCCGCCTCCCGCTCCGTCCCCTCCACCCGCTCCGCCCGCGAAACGAGAGGCTCCGCCACGCCCCGCAGATCGCGGCCGCGTCTCACCGCTGTCTCGGGAGCGCGTGCTCGTGAAATTCACCGCGTCTCGAACGCTGGAAGAAAAACTCAAACTCGCGCGAGATCTCATGAGTCACAAGAACCCCAGCGGCGACCTGGCGACCATCGTCGAAGCTGCGGTGGATCTCCTGATTGCCGAGCGGATGAAACAGAAGTTCGGGCAGACCGAGCACGCTCGCAAACCGCGGGCTGCCAAACCATCGCGGGTCACCCATGCGACCAAGCGCGAAGTCGCCCGGCGCGACGGACTCCGCTGCTCGTTCGTCGATGCCCGCGGCCGGCGCTGCTCGGCGCGCGGGTTTCTGGAGCTCGATCACGAGCAGGCCAAGGCTCGGGGTGGGAGCTCCGGGGCGGAGAACGTTCGCGTCCTGTGCCGCGCGCACAATCAGGGGGAAGCAGAGCGGGTGTTCGGGCGGAGATACATGGAGCGTTGTCGGAAGAAGCGGGACTTCACCGTTCGCGATGGGGCACGAGCGACGTACGTTCGACGAAGACCGGAAGCGATGAGCTACGTCGCGGGTAGCAGGTTTGACGCAACATCGGTCAGGACTGCCGCAGGGTCACCCATACGGTTTCCTGAAGCCCCTCAAAGAAAGAATTCTGAACTTCCGGACTTCCAAGGGTCGTCACGAAGCGCGTCGCACTTCCTGTGAATCCTGATTTCGTTCCATGTCAAACCGCGCTCGCGTTCGAAGAAAGCGCTGAGTACGTCGCGTTGTAGCGGCCTTGGCCTCGGATCCCGACTCGAATTCAGCCCCGGATCCGGATCCGGGAAAGCAAGGAGAAGCCAATTGGCGGCGGCGATACCGAGTCCGCCGACAAAGCTGCGAACCAAAATCCCCGTTTCCCACGGAACTGCCGCTCGAATCGGCGTTGACCCCGATTGACGCGAAGCGCCATGCCCCCCTAAGTTTCCCTCGGCGCCATGAAAGACCGGGAGCGAAGCGAGCCAACCAGGAGGACGCCGTGAACCCCATTGCAATGGCTGTCGTGATTCTCGGTCTCACGGGCGCGTTCCTGTGGAGCGCGAGCCAACGGTGGGGGTTGCTCAGGGTGGGCGCGAGTCCCTACGAGAGCCGCTTCGGGCAGATTTTCGAGCGCCTCAAGGCCGTTTGGACCTTCGCGTTCTTCCAAAAGAAGATGCGCTACTACCTGTGGGCCGGGCTCGCCCACCAGCTCATCTTCTTGGGCTTCGTGGTCCTCTTGCTGCGCTCGTTGATGCTCTGGGGGCGCGGCTTCGATCCGGCGTTCGATTTCTGGGTGCTCGGGCCCCATCAGTCCCTGGGGCAGATCTACGGCTTTCTCAAGGACACCTTCGCGGGGCTGGTGCTGCTCGGCGTCAGCGTCTTCGTCTACTACCGCGTCATCAAGCCCCAGAAGCGCATGGCGCTCTCGTTCGAGGGTTTGGTCATCCTGGGGATCATCGCGGTCATGATGATCGCGGACATCACCTACGACGGCGCCGCGATTGCCCTCAATCACAAGTTTGGCAGCGCGTGCAACGTGATGGATGCCTGGTGCACCCGCGCTTCGACGGTCGTGGCGCCCTACGGTGCGCCGGCGGCCAGCATCCAATGGACGCCGTATCCGGATCCCGCGGGGAGCCTTTCGGCGACCTTGCTGAAGGACGCGAGCGTTCCGACGCTGGTGGTGCTCGCCCATGTCGGATTTTGGACCCACTCGTCCCTGGTGCTGATCTTCCTGAACATTCTGCCGTACTCGAAGCACTTCCACATCATCACCGCCGTCCCCAACGTGTTTCTCACCGATCTGACGCCGAAGGGGAGGCTCAAGCCGCTCGCGAAGAGTAGCGAAGAGCTGATGGCGCAGGTCGAGAAGGCCGGCGAGCTCGACGACATGCTGGAAGCCCGCATCGGCTACGCGCGCATCGAGCATTTCAGCTGGAAGGACATCCTCGATTTCTACACCTGCACCGAGTGCGGGCGCTGCTCGGACAACTGTCCTGCGGCGACCACCGGCAAGATCCTGAGCCCGAAGTTTCTGACGCTCGATCTTCGGGATCACCTCTACGCGCGGCAGGAGGAGTTTTTGGAGCTCGGCGAGCAGAAAGCGGACGCTCCGGCGGCAGAGGAAAAGAAAGAGGGCGACGAAGACGACAAGAAGGAGCCCGAGGCAGATCCCAAAGCAAACGGTGAGAGCGCCAAGCCCGCTCCGGTGAACCTCGTTCCCAACGTGATCCACCCCGACGTGCTCTGGGCCTGCACCACATGCCGCGCCTGTGAAGAGTTTTGCCCGGTGATGATCACCTACGTCGACAAGATCGTGCAGATGCGCCGCAATCTGGTGATGGTCCGCGGCGAGAGCTTCCCGTCGGAGCTGATGAATCCCCTGAGCGGCATTCAGACCAACGGCAATCCCTGGAACCTGTCCCGGGTCGATCGCACGAATTGGGCCGAAGGACTCGACATCCCTCGCATGGCCGACAAGCCCGAGGCGGAGGTCCTGTACTGGGTCGGGTGCGCGGCGAGCTACGACGATCGTGCCAAGAAGATCGCTCGCGCGACCGCGAGCCTGCTCCAGATGGCCGGCGTGGATTTCGCGATCCTGGGTGACGAAGAAACGTGCACCGGCGATCCCGCTCGGCGCGGCGGTGACGAAGCGACGTTCTTGATGCAGGCCGAAGCAAACACCGCGACGCTGAACGGCTATCAGGAAAAGGGCGGCATCCGGCGCATCATCACGACCTGCCCGCATTGCTTCAACACGCCTGTTGAACGAGTATCCGGACTTCGGCGCGAAGTACGAGGTCGTCCATCACACGGATTACCTGCTGGGGCTTCTGGCGGAGGGGAAGCTCAAAGCCAAGAACCGCGTCGAGGGGCGGGTCGTCTATCACGACTCCTGCTACCTCGGCCGTTACAACGACATCTACGATCCGCCGCGGGACATCCTGTCGCAGATCCCCGGCGTCGAGCTCGTGGAAGCGGAGTACTGGACGAGGAACAAGGGCCTTTGCTGCGGGGCGGGCGGCGGTCAGATGTTCCTGGAAGAGCAGAACAAAGATCGCGTCAACATCAAGCGCACGAAACAGCTGATGGACACGGGCGCCAAGACCATCGCCAGCGCTTGTCCCTTTTGCATGACGATGATCACCGACGGCATCAAGGCCGAGTCCAAAGAAGAGTCCATCAAGAACCTGGACGTGGTCGAGCTCTTGGCGGTTGCTTGCGGTGTGGGTGAAAAGTCCAAGAAGAAAGCCGAAGAGCCCAGCGAGAAAACCGCGGACGAATCAGAAGTCGCCGCGGAGGCGTGACGCCGGCGACTTGATTTGACTCGGAGTGAGGTATACTCCCCGCGCATGTCCCAATCGCGTGTGGAGTCCCCCCGCCCAGAGGTCGCGTCGGTTTCCGACGACCTCGGCTCGGAGACTCCCGCGACACCGAGCTATGAGTGCGATGCCTGCGGGCGCTCGTTCGAGGGTCCGCCCGGCGGGTCCGGGCTGTTGGTGTGGACGCGTGGAACGGAAGTTCGTTACGAGGAGCCGCCGCTCTGCGACAAGTGCGCCTCGAAGATCACCATTGGCGCCCTCATGAAGTGGTACGTCGACGAAGAAGAAGAGGGCTGAGCTTCACTGCAGAATGGCGTCGGCGCGGTCGACGCCACGGATGGGCGGTCGGCGTTTGTAGAGCTCCAGGGCGGTGGCGCGCAGGACGCGATTGGCTTCGCTCGACGCGATCACGTCCTTGAGCTCCGTACGCTTGCACACGGACAGGAGCGGCATCGCAATTTCCGGGGGAGAACCCGGATTGAGGATGAGCGCGAGGCGCACCCGGCTACGGCTCATCCACTTGCGGGAGCGGGCGAGCGTGCGCAGGGATTCCGGGCGCGCGGGTCGGTGGGTTGCGAGGCGAATCACGTCGTCCTCGGTCAGCTTCGGGTTCACGAGGAGCTGTCGAATCACCATGGGATGGGGATCGGCCAGGAGCTTTTCGAAGGCGCGGCGATTGGGTTTGCGGGCGAGGGAACGGCGCTCGCCCAGCGTGAGCTCGCGGCCCGCGCCGTAATCGGGAACGCGCCCATCCTGGCGGATGCGTTCACTCCGCCCGGGCGCTCGCCGCACCAGCCGGCCGAGAGCGAGCAGGTGCTGCTCGTGGGCTTCGGTGCGGAGAGCCTCGAGGAGCTCGCATTCTCCGATGCTCGCGAACAGGACGCAGACCGGAAGCAGTGCCTCCCACGCCTCGGGCCTGCTGCGCTCGCTCTCCTCGCACAGCCCATTCAGGACGCGTGCCGTCGACGCCACGTCGAGATGGGCGATGTGGTCCGCGAGCCAATCGACGCGCAGCTCCAGGCTCGGCAGCGAAAGAACGGCGCGCTCCAGCCGCAGGACCTCGTGCATGCACCGAAATCCTACCACCGAGCGGCCGGGGCGCTAAGCTCCGGCTGTGTCCGTCGTCGAGATCGTGAGCCGGCTCGCCGCCGCCTGGCGGGAGCGAGTGGGCGTTGCCGCTCGCCAGGCGCTGCTCGGACTGTTCGTCCTCGGAATTTGTGGCGGTGCACACCTGGCGCGGATCGGCAGGCCTTGGGCCCGGGGGACCACGGCGGCGCTGCTCCTCGCGCTGATCGTGGCGATGGTGTGGCGTTCCATCGCGGAGCGACGGAGCTTTCTCAATCTCCGAAAGACGCTGGCCAAGGTGCTTCTGCCGAGCGATCGTGCGCTCGGGGAACGAACGCTGCGCGCCGTTTCGCTTCTCGACCGCACCGAGAGTGATCCCACGGCGGGTTCCAAGGAGCTGGCTCGGCTCCACTTCGAGCGCCTGATTGCCAAGGCCTCGATTTCGTCCGTGGAAAAAGCTGCGGATCGGCGGGCCTTCGGCTTTCGGATGGTGCTGCTCGGATGTCCTGGCAGCTGCCGTCGGGGCGTTCGCCGTCGGGCCGATGCGCGTGATCGAGGGGCTCGACGTCCTGGTCGCGCACAAGGGCCGCGCGCCGCTTCCTCTGGCGTGGCTGGACTTCTTGCGCGTCTCGGCGGAGCCGCCGTCGTATCTTCGCTTTCCCGAGCGAAGCGTGTTGCCCGGTCTCACGTCGCGCCAACCCGAGGGAACGCTGCTCACGGTTCGCGGGATCCCGCGGAGGGACGGCCGGCGGATGGTACTGACCGACGGCAAGGACGAGGTGCCGTTCGTCGCCGACGGGTCGGGCGGGGTGGTGGCTCGTTGGAGCGTGGAGAAGTCGGGGCGACTGCATGTTGCAGCTCGCTTTGGCGACGTGTTCATCCCGGAGCTCGAGGACATTCCCATCGAGTTCACGATCGACGAAACGCCGCGTGTCGAGCTGGAAGGGGCGCCCAAGACGATGAAGCTCGAAGACGTGAGCAGCATCGATCTCCGATTCGAGGCCAGCGACGATCATGGCCTGCGCCAGATCGATCTCGTGCTGCGGGCCGGCGGGCGCGAGGATCGTCGCGTTCTCGCCCGCCTGGATGGGGACAGCCCCTACGAGCAAGGCGGGCAGGTCATCGAGGCCCGCGACCGCTTCTTGCGACGCATGTTCTCCCCGTGGTCGTGACCATCGAAGCCAAAGACAACGATCCCGTGCGCGGCCCCAAGTGGGGATCGAGCGAGCCATACACCTTGATCCCGCCCGTCACCGGCGAGCCAGAGGCTGCCCGACTCCGTCGCGCTCAGCGAGGTCCGCGACCAGTTGGTAGATCTCCTCGGGTGGCAGATGGCGATGGAGCGCGACAAGAAGAAACCGAAGGAAGCAGGAGCAGAGAGCTCGTGCCCGGCGCAGCGCCGATGCGATGGAGAAGGCCGTGAACGATGCCTACGGTGGGTTGACGGTTCCCCGTGGTCTCACGGCGTTCCTGATCGGCCAGATGCGCGTGCTGGAGCGTCCAGCCCTGGTCGGGGAAAATCGACGGCGCCGCACCGAGGACGTGGTGCTCGCCGTGGACGTGGCCGTGCGCGCGCTCGGCGGACGCGATGCACAAACCATATCCAAGCGCCTAGCGGACGTGGTCGACGAGATCGCCGACGGCGCCAAGCAAGCGCGGGAAACCGAAAAGCAATAGCATCGGTGAGACTCGCCTCGACGCTGCGCTCAGCGCGGCAGAAAATGGCTCGAAACAGTTGGTCCAGCTCGGTGCCTTGGGTCGGGATCTGGGCAGCGTGGCCAAAGCGGATCTGGGCCGGGTGAGGCGCGCTCGCGCCGCTGGGGATCTCTTTCACGCCGAGCTCGCTGCGCGCCATCTGGCGGCACGCCTGCGTCGTCCGAACCCGTCCTTCGGCAGCGCCGGCCGAGGCGGCGTCGAATCCGGTGAGTCCAGCGGCCGGATGGGTCAACTCGGCGAGCCATCGGACGCCAACGACCGCTTCGATCAACTCGCGAACGAGCTCGAGCAGTTGGCACGGGAACACGGCGACGAAATCGGCAAGGTGGAGCAAGCGCTGTCCGAGGCCGAGCAGTCGATCGATCTCGAGAGCTTGCGCGAGGAAGCCAAGGAGCGAGCCGAGGCGCTTCGTCGCGCCATTGCGGATTTGCCCCAGAGCACGCGAGCACCCGGTTCGGCTCGTTCGTCAGCGGCTCTCGCTCGCGAGCAGTCGAGCTCGATGGCGCAATCGCTCGAAAGGCTGTCGCTCGGCGAAGCGGTTCAGAGTGGTCGCGACGCAGAGAGCGCCCTCCGGGACGCGGAAAAGAAGAGCAAGGATCGCGCGAGTATCGATGACTGGGTGGATGACGGCGCACTTTCCGAGGCCAAAAAGCAGGTGAGAGAGCAGCTGCAATGGGCCGAGCAGAAGCTCGGCGATCTCAAGAAGCGCGCTGCCGAAAAGGCGCGCTCGGCCGTTGGCTCCTCCAGCGAGCGCGAGCACAACCTCGGACGACGGGCGGGCAACCTCGCAGGCCGCGGCAAGAATGGGGAGACGGCCTTGCCCGACGATGCCGTCGACAGCCTGGAGCGCGCCGAGAACATCATGCACCAGGCGGCCCGCGCTTTCGGTGAAGGGCGCGGCGAACAAGGCTTGGAGCTTCAGCGAGAAGCCCAGCGCTTGCTCGAGCGCGCGAGCACCGGCGAAACCGGCAAGGACGAAGAGGACAATCGTGGCGAGCGCGGAGGCCGTCGCGACAGTGGCGGCAAGGAGATCAGCACCGGAGGGGAAGTGCCCGGAGCGGAGGACTCGAAGCAAGCGGAAGAGTTTCGCAGGCGCGTGCTGGAAGGCCTCGGCAAATCGAAGGACGGTCGGCTCTCGCCTGCCGTGAAGCGCTACGCGGAGGGCCTGCTGCGATGACCCGCGCGGTTCGAGCCATCATGGCTCTCGTCATCGTGCTCGTTGCTCTGCCAGCGACCGCCAACGCACCGAGTCGAGCTCGAGCTGCGGCGGACGCCATCACGGAGCTCGACGTCGCGCGCGGAAGACAGCTCCTGGAGGGGGCAGGCGACTCCCCGACCCTCGCCTTCGAGCGGGCACGGCTCGCGATCTACGTCGGCGATTGCGACACGGCGGCGGCCATTCTCGCCGCGCCGGAGTTCAATGGTGCGTCCGAGAGTGCAGGTCTCGTCGAGCTGGCCAGGAGCTGCGCCCGCGCTACGGCGGGTTCGCTGGTGGTCGAGGATCGGGATGCCGGCCTGTGGATCCGGCTCCAAGACGAGGAGGATCGGGCGCTCGTGCCCTTCCTCTCCGAGGTGGCCATCCGTGCTCGCGAGCAGGTGAAACGGGATCTCGGCGTGGAGCTTCCGCGGCCTCTGCGCATCGATCTGGTGCGGGATCTGTTCTCTCTGTCCGCGGTGTCCGGTTTGCCCGTTTCCGCTGCGGAGAACACCGGAACGGTTGCGGTGGCGCGCTGGGGTCGGGTCACGATGATCAGTCCCCGCGCGACGTCCCTCGGCTATCCTTGGGAGGACACCCTCGCCCACGAAATCACTCACCTGTCGCTTTCGCGTGCCACGCGGGACCGTGCACCACTCTGGCTCCAGGAAGGGATCGCGAAACGACAGGAGACACGATGGCGAGCGCCGCGACCGTTCGACAGCGTCCCGCTGCCCGACACGATTGCGCGTCGCGCACTGCTCGAGAATCGCTCGGTCGGCGTCGACAAGCTCGGACCTTCAATCGCGATGCTGCCGACTCCGGAAGCGGCGAGCATCGCGTTCGCGGAGGTCACGAGCTTCATGGAGTACTGGGTGCACGAAAACGGGGCTCCCGCGCTCCAGCTCTTGCTGGCCGATCTGAAAGGTCTCGAGAGCGACGATACGAGCGCCGCTTTGCGTAGCGTGAGCGGCTACGACCTTCCGCAATGGATTGCCCGCTGGCAGGCCTGGCTCCGAGCTCGTCCCGATGCGCCGGAAGCACCGGAGGAGGCGATTTCCCAGGCGGCGCGGAGCGAGCTGCCGCGGCGCGTGCGACTCGGAGACTTGCTCTTCGCTCGCGGTGAATCCTCGGCTGCAGCAGCCCAGTACGAGCCAGCCGTTGCGGGCGCCCCTCACGAAGCGGCGCTTCGCTGGCGGGTCGCCCGAGCACTTATCGATGCGGGGGAGCGCCAGCGCGGATTCGAGGCTCTCGGCACGCGAGAGGACGTGCGCTCGGTGCATGGCGGGCACTCGGCACTCCTCGGGCGGCGTGCCCAGGAAGCGGGCGACCCCGCCGCTGCCGAGCGGGATTTCCGGCTCGGGATTGCGGTGGACCCCCTCCTGCCGGATGTGGCCTGTGAGGGCCGGTGGCCGGGACGGCCGAGCGGCAAGCCACCCGCTCTCCCCAAGGATGAAAAGCGCCAGGCCCTCTGCAAGGCCGCCCAGGCCGTCCCCCGCGATTGACCCGCGGCAGCGGTCCGCCTAGCATCGGCCCATCCCCGCGAAATCTAGAGACTTCTGGTGAGTGCTGCCACGTTTGCCGCAGCTCAGCTTCTCCGAGTCCTACCGCGTGTTGGCATCAGTCGGGCGGTCGGGCGCCTGTGTGAGGCACCTCTTCCGCCGCCGATGTCGCGAGCGTTGGCCGGCATGTACTCCCGTCTCTATCGCGTGAACCTGGAGGAGGCCGCGCCCCAAGCTCGGCCCTACGAGAGCTTCGACGCGTTCTTCACCCGCGAGCTCCGTCCGGGGGCTCGTGAGCTCAGCGGCGACGTGATTGTGAGCCCGGCGGATGGCTCCCTGGAAGCCTCCGGCCCCATAGACTCGGGAAGCCGAATCTTCGTCAAAGGGCGCCCTTATGACGCCGCCGAGCTCGTGGGAGACCCGAAAGAGGGCGCTCGTTATGCTCGTGGCGCGTTCGCGGTCGTCTATCTGTCGCCCCGGGATTACCATCGCGTCCACTCGCCCGTGGACGGGGTCATTGGCCTCGTAAGAAGAGTTGCTGGGGACTTGTATCCAGTGAACGCGATTGGAGAACGCCACATCCCACGCCTGTTCGTACGGAACAGTCGCGTGGCGATCGCTGTGGACACGCCCGGTCTCGGTCGCGTCAATGTCGTGATGGTCGGTGCGGTGATAGTCGGTCGCATCAGCATCAGCGCCGTGCCCGGCCCGAGCGTGTCACCGGGCGAGCACCTCATCGATCCCCCGATCTCGGTCAAGCGTGGTGACGAGATTGGCACCTTTCATCTCGGGTCCACCGTCGTGCTGCTGCTGGAGCCCGGCGTCACTCTGGCTCGCCCCCTCGGCCCGGTCCGGTACGGCGAGTCGCTCGTCAGGGCCGCATGAGTGACGAGCATCCCATGGACGACGACGAGGCCCCGCCCTCCATCCCGGACATCTCCTCCGAATCCGGCGGGAGCTCCCTCGGACCCAGACATCGAGGTTCCGGATGACGACCGAGGTTCGGATCTCGACATCGATGTCGACGTAGACCTACCGAGCGATCCTGGGGAGCCCATCGAGCCCGAGGTCATCGAAGGGAAAGAGAAGCAACCGAAGCCCCCACCTCGCAAAAGGCAACGACAGCAAACCAATCCGGCCACGCCCAAGGCGCGCGAGAGCATGCCGCCCCCCGCGAACCCGGAGCTGTCCGATCCGAATCCCGAATCCTTGCGGGCGCCCAAAGCTCCGTCGTTTCCGGCCGCTGCCCTCGAGCCAACGATCGACGCGAAGAGCGGTTCCGAGCCTCCGCCCCGAGCGTCCCAACCGCCACCGCGCCCAGTGTCTCAGCCACCGCGCCCGCTCTCGCAGCCGCCGCGCCCGCTCTCGCAGCCGCCGCGCCCGCTCTCGCAGCCGCCGCGCCCGGTTTCGCAACCACCGCGCCCGGTTTCGCAGCCGCCCCCTCCGCCGCGCCCGGTTTCGCAGCCGCCCCCTCCGCCGCGCCCGGTTTCGCAGCCGCCTCCAGCGCGGATCATCTCGTCGGCTCCTCCCCCGGTCGCGACGCGTCCATCGCATCCAGCGACTCACGCGTCTTCCCCAGAGATCGAGGTGCGGCCTTCGTCGTCTGCACCTCCGCCGGACCTCGACTGGCAGGATCCCGACGAAGACCAATCGCCGGACTCCGAGCGGGACTCCGAGCCGCCGGTCGTGGAGCCGTCCCTGCCTCCTCCACCCATGACGGCGTCGGAGCCCGCCCCACCCCCCGAGATGCGGACCTCGGAGCCGCCTCGCGCGCGATTCTCGTCCGTGCCGCCTCCGCCGAGCTCCGAGGTTCCGACGCCGCCGCTGCGGCGAGACACAACCGCCTCCGGCGCTCCGGCGGCAACGTCGTATCCACCGCCGCGGGTTGCCCCCTCGCCCATGCCGGAGCCGCAGCCGGTCAGCGATTCGGGTCCACCGTCGCTCCGGCCGATGAGGATCATCGAGGTCAAGCAGGAGGCCAAGGCCAAGGCGGAAGCCCAAGCCGACGCGAAGGCCCAGTCCGACGCGAAGGTGGCCACTGAGGTCGAGCTGCCGGCGGCCACCGAGCCCATCGAGCCCATCGAGTCGGTGGTTCCCGCGAGTCTCGACGAAGGGGACATCACGTTCCCGTCCGACGAAGGCGATGACGACGAGCTTTCCGAGGCGGACATCGCGGCCGAGGAGGGGGAGCGAGTCTCTCAGGTCGAGATCGTCGAGGACGCGAGTCAAACGGGGAAGCCGCCGCCTCCGCCGCCGCGCCGCGATTCAGGCAAGCTCGCCAAGCACGATGACGCCGACGAAGCGCGTCCGTCGAAACAGCGGAAGGCCTGGTGGGAAGAGCTGTTTGGTGAAGACTTTGCTCGCGCGAATGCCAGGCTCAAAAATGCGCAGATCATCCGGGAGGCGGACTTCATCGAAGAGTCCCTCGGCGTCGCGGCCGGTGGCACGGTGCTCGATTTGGCGTGCGGTGGTGGCTATCACGCGGTCGAGCTCGCGACTCGCGGCTACGGCGTGGTTGGGTACGATCTGTCGCTCTACCAGTTGGCGGTCGCCGCCAACGTCGCCCAGGACTCGGGTCAGAAGCTCAACTTGCTCCAAGGCGACATGCGAGAGATGGCCTTCGAGGAGACATTCGACGGCATTTTCTGCTGGAACACGAGCTTCGGGTATTTCGAAGAAGAGAAGAACTCAGCGGTCGCTCAGCGGATCTTCCGCGCCCTGAGGCCAGGCGGGATGTTCTTGCTCGACGTCGCCAATCGAGACTTCGTCGTCGCGAATCAACCAAGTCAGACGTGGTTCGAGGGTGACGCTTGCGTGTGCATGGATGACATGAGCGTCGACTTCATCACCAGCCGTCTGCGCGTGAAGCGTTCCCTCATTCTCGATGACGGCCGAACCGTGGAATGCACCTACTCGATTCGTCTGTACGGGCTTCACGAGCTCGGCAAGATCCTCCACGACGTGGGCTTCCGTGTGACCGAAGCCAGCGGTCACCCGTCCACTCCCGGCGTGTTTTTCGGTGCCAGCTCGCCGCGCATCATCATTTTGGCGCAAAGGCCGTGACCGACGCCCGACCAGACATGGTCGGTCGCGTGCTTTCCGACCGCTATCGCATCGATGCGCTGGTTGCGACGGGATCTTTCGGAGCGGTGTACCGAGGCGTGCATCTCCACATGCTCAAACAGGTGGCGATCAAGGTCTTGCACCCCGAGGTCGAGAATTTTCCGGATCTCGTCGAACGCTTTCAGCGTGAAGCCATCGCCGGCGCTCACATCACGCATCCGAACGTCGCCGTTGCGAGCGACCTCGGGAAATTCGACGGCGACTCGTACTTTCTGGTGCAGGAGTACGTTCACGGCCAGACCCTCCGCGAGGCGATTGATCAGGGCGCGCTGCCGCCCATACGCGTCGCCTACATCGCGCGGCAGATCGCTGCGGGGCTCGGTGCCGCGCATCAACACAACATCGTTCATCGGGACCTGAAGGCCTCCAACATCATGCTCCTGGAGGGCGCCAAAGATTTCGTGAAGATCATCGATTTCGGATTCGCTCGCGTTCCATTTGGCGATCTACCGCATCGCCCGGAAGGGACTGACGACACGGAATGGCTGCTGTCCGAATCGGGAGTGGTGTTCGGAACCCCCGCGTACATGGCGCCCGAAGCCGCGCTCGGGATGAAGAACGTGGACCAGCGTTCGGATCTCTATGCTCTCGGGATTCTTTGTTACGAGATGCTCACCGGCAAGCATCCCTTCGACGATTCACTCCCCGGACCAGAGCTCTTCGTGCAGCAGCGGGATCTCGCGCCGCCCCCGATGTCGGAACGGAATCCCGATGTCGAACCGCCGCCGGCCCTCGAAGCCCTCGTGATGCGCCTGCTCTCGAAGAGTCCAGACGACCGTCCCGCGACAGCGAGCGAAGTGATTGGGGAAATCGACACCGCGATGCGCGGTGTGAAGGGTTACCTCAATCGGCGCCGTTCGGATCGGAGTCCGGCCCCCTCCGAATCGTCGAGCTCCGATGTCCCGAGCCCGATCCCGGTCGTCGCACCTCGGGAGCGTCCTAGCATCGAGCCGACCGTGGGACGCCGCGTCGTCATCGTTGCCGGACTCGTCGCCGTGGCCGCTGTGCTCGTAATCGTCTCCAGCCGGCTTTGGGGAAAGTCCGAGTCGGGAAATTCCGCCATGGCCTCCGCGGCGACGGCGCAGCCTACGGCTCCTCCGCCCGCTGCTTCCAGTACCCGACGGAGCGAAAGCTTCGACCAGCGCTACCGACGCAAGTTGCGCGCGGAGCTCGTCTCGAAGGCCGAGCACGGGAATGTGGAGCAAGCGGCGAATGCCCTGCTCGGATTGGTCCAAGACGATCCCAAACCGCTCGAAGACGCGAAGACCCAATCGGCTGCGTCAGCGCTCGCAAAGCGGATGCCGGCCGACGACGACGCTACGAAAAAGGTCTTCTACGCCCTCGCTTACCGCACCGGCAGCGCCGGCCTCGACGTGCTCTATCGCGTGCTCGACGAGAGCCCGATCGGATCGCCTCCCGCCCAACGCGCCGAATCAATCCTCGCGGTGCTCGTTCCTTCGAAGCGTACCTCGAACGAGCTTCGAATCGCGTGGGAGCTCCGGCGATCGGCATGCGACCAGAGGCCGATCTTGTTCGACCGCGCGAGCAAGGAAGGCGACGCTCGCACGGCTCGCCTGCTCGAGGCGATGAACGCGCCCGATTGCAAGCGCGCTCTCGGGCAGTGCTGTCTGCGTGGCGATTTCAAGCTCAAGAAGGCGCTGGCGCGACTCGAAGATCGATTGAACAAAGAGCACTGATTCAGCTCTCGCCCAGTACGCGAGCTCGCATCGCTCGCGACAGGTTCACCCATCGGCCGTCGATCACGAACGAGTCGCCGTCCCGCCGGCAGCCTCGCACCTTGACGGAGTAGGTCGTGCCCTCCAGGCGTGCCTCCAGGGTCGAGCCGGGAGGCGAGGCTCGACTCGCACGTAAGACGACCCGCTCGCCGTCGGTCTCGCCGAGCTCCGCGCTGCCATCCGGGATCTCGAAGCGAATCATTTGCGGCCCCGTCGCATGGCAGCTTCTGCCTCCCGGGACGCTTCCCGCGATTTGATGCTCTGGCGCTTATCGTGCTTTTTCTTGCCCTTCGCGAGGGCCAGCTCGATCTTCGCGTGATTGTTCTTGAAGTAGCACTTGGTGACGATGAGCGTCATTCCTTCGCGAACGCTTGCGCCCTGGAGCCGATCGATTTCCTTCTTGTGTAAGAGGAGCTTGCGCGCGCGTTTCTCCTCGTGGCCGAACGCGGCGTGGTTCAGGTGGGGATCTTCATCCCTTTGACCCATGCCTGGCCGCGGTCGACGTCGACCCAGGCGTCCGAAAGATCGCAGCCCTGGACGCGAAGCGAACGGACTTCGCTCCCGATCAGGACGATCCCGGCCTCCAACGTGTCCTCGACGCTGTAGTCGAAGTAGGCACGCCGGTTCTTGGCGACCAATCGATCGCCCCGGTTCTGCTTGTCGTCGCTGCCTTTCGCCATGGGAGGCGGGGAATCTTCCGCGAACGCTTCGTGAGCGCAAGCACCATGCGCTACCATCAGAGACGATGTCGAACTCCGCGCCCGCCTTGGTCCGCAAAGTTGCCGCGCTGAACCGGTACTTGTCGGAAGATTTCTTGGGGGGACCGAGACCGCTCAAGCTTTCCTGGGTCATCAATGCGCAAAAAGCGGGGACGCTCCCGTTCGTGCTCTTTCTGATGTGGCACTACGGAAACCACTCGCCGGCCGCATGGGTCTACCTCGGCCTCCACGGATCCTACGGGCTCGTTTGGCTTCTCAAGCACTTCGCATTTCGGGACGCGAGTTGGGAAAAACGCGTGACCCTGGGTGGAGCCGTCATGACCTGGCTGATGGTGCTGGGGCTTTACTGGATAGCGCCGTTCCTCCTCGTGAGCGGGATCCTGGGGGCGCGCGCCTGGCCATCGAACGGGATCATGGGGATCTGCATTCTGATCCACACCCTGGGTGTCGTGATCATGATTGCTTCCGACGCCCAGAAGCACTTCACGCTGCGAGTGAAGCGCGGCCTCATCACGGATGGCATGTTCCGCTACATCCGCCACCCCAACTACCTCGGCGAGATGATGCTCTACGGCTCCTACGCATTGCTCGTCGGACACTGGTTGCCGTGGGTCGTCCTCGCGACGGTCTGGACCCAGGTGTTCCTCACCAACATGCTGATGAAGGAAGCCAGCATGTCGCGTTACCCCGAGTGGGCCGCGTACAAGGCGCGAACCGGCATGCTCATTCCGCGACTCTCGGCCTCCCCGCCGGCCGAGACATCGAAAGCCTGAGTCGGTATTTTTTTTCGAACGCCAGCCCGTGGTATTTCCGCTGGTGGTGAAGAAAGCGGGGCTTCTGGCGATCGGGCTATCGCTCCTACTGCCCGCTGTGATCACCCAGCGCGCATGGGGGGCAGAGGGGGAGAGCGAGGCGGACGCCGATCGCTCTCCGTGGAGTGTGTTTCCCATCCTGGCATACAGCCCCGAAACGAATGCCATGCTCGGTGCGGGGGTCGTGTACACGTTCGATGTCGACGGGCGAGTGGAGGGCGGTTCAACCGCAGGTCGCCGGTCCGCACTCGCGTTCGCGAGTGCCTACACGTTCAAGAATCAGTTCTTCGTCTCGATTGCGCCGAGTCTGTACTGGGATGACGAGGCCTGGCACGCGGAGGGAGAAATCAACGGGAAGCGCTTCCCCAATACTTTCTATCCAATCGGGAACGACACCGCCGCGGATCGAGCAGAGGACTATTCGGACCTGGGCTTGGACGTTGCGGGCGCTCTTTCGCGAAGACTCGTCGGCAGCTTTCGCACGGGCGGCCAAGCCGGGGCGTTCTTCAGCAAGATCAGCAAGAAGGAAGCGGGGGGCGATCTCGATCGAGACCGCGTTGCCGGGAGCGATGGTGGTCGGCTCGTGGGCTTTGGCCCGGTGCTGAGTTGGGACGACCGAGACAACGACTTCGCGACTCGACGAGGCGCACGCTACTCGCTCGGCGCGGCGTACTTCGCAAAGGTGTGGGGCAGCCAGTTCAACGTTTCCAAGTACGAATTCGACGCCCGCCAGTTCTTCCCCTTGGGGGGCGAGCACGTGCTCGGAGCTCAGATCTACGCCGTCGCGAATCTCGGCACGGTGCCGTTTCAGACCATGGCCGCACTGGGCGGCTCGAACCGGATGCGTGGCTTTTTCGAGGGGCGCTATCGGGATCGGCACATGCTGGCGGCGCAAGTCGAGTACCGATTCCCCGTGGTCTGGCGTTTCGGGGCGGCAGTCTTCAGCAGCGTCGGAGACGTGGCACATGATCTGGATGGATTCGAGCTCGGGGATTTCAAAGCGGCCGGCGGGGCAGGGATTCGCTTTTCCCTCAACCAGGCCGACCGCGTGAACCTGCGTTTCGACGGAGCCGGGACGTCCACCGGCGACGTCAACTTCTACGTGGCTCTGGGTGAAGCGTTCTGAGGACGACATGCCGACCGATCCGTCCGCGTCAGCAGATCTAGGCAATCTATCGAGGGTGTCCTGGACGGAGCAGAGCGGCGCGAAGTGCAGCGTCACGATGAGCGGGAATCAGGGTGCGGGTACCTGTTCGCTCAACGGCCAGAGCTGCTCGTTTTCGGTGACCCAGCCCGGCTGAGTGCGAGGGGGAGCTGCGCTCGGGACGAAATCCCGAGCTTTCTCAGAATCGTGGCGACTTGATTGGCCACGGTTCGATGTGAGCAGGAACGTCTCGCCGCGATCTCGCGATTCGCTGCACCGCTCAGGATGTGGCGGCACACGTCACGCTCTGCGGCCGTGAGCACATCGGGGTACACGGGCTCGTCTACCGAGTAACTCAGCACCGCGTACTCGGTGCTGCCGGCGGTGAATCGGGTGACCCGTACGGGTTCGTCGGGTTCGTCCTCCCTCGCCACGATCATGACAGTGTCAGCTGGGCGCATGACGCGCAAGCCTCGGGCGCTGGGTCGAAGGTCTCACAACGGAGCGACGCTGAAATCGGCGTAGCGCGCGTTGGATTGCGAGAAGTTGTAGAAGCCAAAGCGACCGGCCTCGAACGGGCCTCCCGCCTGGGCGCTCGTAACGCTGAAAAGAGGCTGACCATCGAGCTCGATTTCGATCAGGGAGTCCGTGTACGAAATCGTAAACTGGTAGGTCGTCTGCGGTTGCCAGCCGAGACCGGCGCCGTAGCTCGTTGCAAAGACCTCGTAGATCGGGGACAGCGGGTGGTACCAGAGCGTTCCGGTCAGATCCGTCTGCAGCCCGCTCGAGCGGGAGAGGGTGAGTCCCTCCTGGGCGATTCCGCCGAAGGAAGTCTGGGTGACGGACTTCCAGCTCAGGACGATGGCATGCAGGTCGTTGGGATCGTCTCCATTTTCGGTCAGTGGCTTTTGGTAACCGAGCACGAAGCCGATGATGTCGTCGTCGCCACCCGATTCCACGCTCAAGCTGCCGGTCAATTGCACGTTCAGGTAGTCCGTGGGAGTCACGAAGAACGTGGGATTGCCATTGGATGTCTGCAGTACCGAGAGGCCGTCGGGAGCAACCACCCAGTTGCCGGGACCCTCCACCACCCATCCCGAATAATCGACGGGTGCAGAGACCGCCAAGGCGGCATCGGGGAGCACGCCTTGGTGCGCTTCCACGAGCGTCTTGTCCCCCGTGCAGCCAACGTCCACGATGCAGGCTTCGAGCGCGATGGGGTTGGTGATGTTCGCGGCCAGACAATCCTGTTCCGCGGAGGCGCGGATGGCAGGCGGAAGGTCCGCGCTGCTGGTAGGGCCCGACGGGAAGTCGGCAACGTCGTAGTCCGACGTCGAGCCACCTGCCGGGTAGCTGAAGAGGGATTCGTTCTGGGTGATCCGATAGCTTCCAGCGAACTCCGTGAGAAGTGTGTCGAACTCGACCGGCTGCGCGAGCGTCGTCCCGCTGCGAGTGAGGAGCTCGTTGGCGTGAATGCCGTCGTAGGTTCCGAGCAGGCCCCGAAGCTGGCCCTTGCGACTCGACGGCAAATCCAAGAACACATCGAGATGGCTGCCAGCGCCCACACCGTTGATCGACACCTGCTCGCCGCCCGCCCAGTTGAGCACCCAGCGCGTCGCGCTCGAGTGGACCAACGAATCGCCATTTTCGAATAGGATCCCGTTGCCCGGCACGGTGGCGGGCTGATCGTCGAACATCAGCGCGCGGGCGGGGTCGATGTCGAAGTGGACGGTGCTGTTCCCGAGCCTCGTGGCCAGAGCGGTATTGTAGGCGACGTTCGGACAGATCCCCGGCGCGGGCTGCTGGCGCGTTTGAACGGTGAAATCGGGACCCGAAGTGGACTCCGCCAGCACGAACTCGCCCGCTGTTTGCAAGTCGTAGTAAAGACCGTCGAACGTCAGCAAGTGGGGGTCCCCGGAGCTCCCGGACGACTTGGTTGCACCAGCACCACCCGACTCGTCGCCGCGACCAATCGATTTCAGATCGCTGAGCCCGGGGATCTGATCCGACGCCTTATCGACCAAAGACTGGATCCAATTCCCGACGACATAGGCGCCAATGGACGAGCCCACGAGGGTTGCGAGTAGTTCCGCCGAACCCGCGGCAAAGACGGCCGGCCATCCGACGACCAACACCCCGGTAATCACGATCCCCGTCGCGACTGCGCCGAGAATGCTCTCGAATTGAACCACCTGGCTGAAGGGACTGGTGTCCGTGCTGCAGGCGTCACCCGCGGCTTGCTGCGTTTGCCCGAGGGCCTCGTCCGCACCGGCGGGTGACAAGGAGGCGGCTGCTCCGGCCTGCGACTTGCTACACGAAGTGAGCGACGACGACGAAGTCGCCAACTTGCCCTCGGCGCTGTCGGCAGCGCTCGCGGCACACCGGCGCAGTTGCAAGCGCGCGGCGTCGGCCCAAGCCCGATCCTCGGTGACTTGCACCAGGCGCTGAAACGAGGGCGCGGCGTTGATCGCGTCGAGCCCTTGTTGATCGATGAACTGTCGTGCGCCAGCGATGTCGGGCTCGCCTCCCGCGCTGACGACCGGCTGCGAGCGGTAGCTGACACCGTCATCCACGACGACGGGCTCGCTGCTCTTGGCTGCGAGCGGCGCACCGAGCGCCAGCTCCACGAGCCGCCCATCGAGATCGAGCTGCGACCACAACAGGGCGTGTGCCGAACCAACCTCGTGGCGAGTGCGAACCCGCCAACCATCGCCACTCTTCTGGACGTGGGTGCTTTGCGCCGCCTTCACATCCCCGGCTTCGAGGTACCGAGCTTCGATGCGGGCGCCGAACGTAGTCCCGAGCTCCATGTCGATCAGCACCTGGACCGTCCCGATCACGTTGGCTCCGTCGTCGAGTAGGTCGAGGGTGATCGAGCCGTCCCGGGTCAACAAGTACGCGATCTTGGAAACGCCCTCGATCGGCGCGCTGGGCTCCACTTCGCCCGAAATGGACGTGTCGCAGGTGTACGTCGGAACTTCGCCCACTGGCCCGGCGCTCGCCTTCGAGCTGCTGCAGCTCGGCAGAATCAGCAAGAGCGTCAGGTAGCTCATGAGGGTCACGACCGCAGTTGCGCGCGCCCAGACTTTCGTTGCTTGCATCACGGTGCCTCCGTCACGATGCGGAGCTGATCGGCATCAGCACCAGTGAGGACGATGTTCGCGGAGTATCCGTCCGCGCCGAGCTCGATGCGATCTTCGCCCAGCTCCAAACCCTGTGGCGCCTTTGGATACTGAACGTTGGGTGCTGCCAGTGCGCCAGCCGACGCGGTCAACGCAGCGTCGCTGACGATGACGCCCAGGATGGGCGAGTCGAATCGAACGCGGCCAATCAGCGGCGGACCCCCATCGCTCGGGCGGCGTCCAAACAGGAAGCTTCGCACCGAGGTTCCCGCCGGCACCGTCGTGGGCGCCGGGCTGCCCGTCCCATCGAGGACGACCGATCCGCTGGCGTCCAAACCCAGGGGACTCCCCAGCGTGGTAGCCGATTCGGCATACAGCATGATCCACGGGGCGGGCACCGGCTTGCAAACGCCGGACGCGTCGGGTGGCGGCAGCGCACTCAGGTCGATGACCTCTGGAAGAGGCGAGTAGCGCACGCTGCCCGCGCTCCAAACCCCGGCGAAGGCGTCGGGAAGTGCAGCCAGCGGTCCGGGTTGGCGAGCGGCAGCGTCGCCAGCGGGCTCACTCAGACAAATGCTGTCCAGAATGCAGGACGAGAGCAGGGAGGGATCCAGGACCCCGGCAACTTCGCATTCTGCCTGGGCGGTGGAGCGCTCTGGCTCGGGGAGATCTTCGATCTTTGCTGGCTGGGATGGGAAGCCCGGCTTGGTGAAGGTCGACGTGTCCTCGCCCGGCTCGTAGTCGAACAACGTCGTTGCGGACGTTACGCGCCAGGATTCTCCAAACACCTGGTACAGATCGTCGAAGGGGACAGGCTCCGGTAGAAGCGTGCCGTCCGCCGCTACGAGATCGTTTTCCGGGTTGCCGTCGAACTGACCCAAGAGGCCACGAACGGTCCCTGCGCGCGACGGTGACAAGCGTACGCGCAGCGGATTGGGGCCCGCAGTCCCGCTGAACAGGATGTGCTGACCATCCGGCCAATCAATCCTCAGCGAAGTTTTCGAGATCACGACTTCGCCGCCGTCGGCGAGGCTCAACCCCACTCCGGCGACGAGTGGCTGGCCATCCAAGCGAGCCTGGAACGAGGGCCGTGCCGAAGCAGTGATGCGCTGAGCGCCGGACTGGAGCGCGATGGCGGTGCCCACGCTGATCTCTTTGCAGACGCCCAATCCGCTTTTGGAATCCCATGGCTCGAACCGCGCTTGCAGCTCCAGAGGCGGACCGCTCACGCTGCGCACGAGGACGTACTCGCCGGCTCCCTGAAAATCGAAAACGTTGCCGTCGAGGCTCGTGACGTGCGGATCGCCCCAAAACCCGCCTTCCTCCGACGCACTCCCCGACGAGGTATCGGTATTCGTCCAATCACTGGCCACGGGCTTGGCGGCGGATCCCTTGCACAAAGTCTGCTTCGATTGACCCGTCGTGGTCGCGGGCGGTTCGGGCGTCGTCGTGTCGCCCAGGCAATGGCTCACGTGTCGTTCGAGCTCCCGCCACCAGGTGCGATCGGCAAACACGCTGGTCAAGATCCGTTCCGCGGTGCTCCCGAGGAGAGGGTCGACCGCTGCTGCTTGCGCCCAGGTGATCACTTCTTCCGCCGGGGTGGTCACGCCTTCAACGACAACGTCGAGAGCGCGACCGTTCGCTGGTGCGCGATAGGTGAGTCGCTCGAGCTCGGGAGCGCTGTTCGCGAGGACGGCGTTGTCGAACAGCAGACCACACGAGGGCAACGTATAGGCGGGCTGGTCGATCGGAAGCGCCCCGGCGCACTTCAATGCTCCCGCATCCGCGGAAAAACACGATCCGAGAGCGAAGGCAGCCGTGATCTCCAGGACCGTGTCCGCCTGTCGCAGCTCGGCGCGCACTTCGTAGCCTCGGAAGGTCAGCGCTCCAGTGGTCACCAGCGTGATGTCGGGCTGTCCGTCCTGATGCAAGATGCCCCGGAGCGCCCCATCCGGATATGTCGCGTCACCGTATAGCTGTTCGGCGGCGAGTGTTCCCAGCAGTTTCTTTCCTTCGCCTCGGAGCTCGACATCGACTTGCGGAAGATCGACCGGAGCTCGATATCGATACTCGAAGACACCACTTCTCTGCCGAACCCATTCCGGAGCGGGAACGGTTGCGGACAACGGAATGTCGCAGACCGAGCGCGTGGAAGCGTTCTTGTCCGAGTCCCCACAGCCCGAGCTGAGACAAAGGGCTACGAGGGTCAGGACCGCGAGGCGAATTCTATCCAACTGCTCTCTCCGATGTGGGTTTGCGCCGAGCGGGAACGCCCGATCCGATTGGAGCAGACCCCGCCCTTCTGCAGAACGAGCGCTCCAGTCCGAGTTGGCGAGACGAACCAACGCCGCATTCTGCACAGACGAATCGACCGTAACATGCGTCCGCTCGGTGATGCAATCGCCGCTCGGGAATGCGTGGAGCTCGCCATGCACCTTGGCTATCCTCCGCGCGCACGATGAAGCCTCTTCGCAAATTCGACGCTGCAGGCGCTTGCGCTTGCCCTGTTTGCCGATGGTGAGCGGGCGGTCACTGGTGGTTGGGATGGCGTTCGCGTGAGCTGAAGCGCGGCGATGGGTCGTGCTACGGTCCCGCCCATGACGATCCAGATCGGTGATCCCCTTCCTGATGCCACTCTGTCCGAGTCCACCGAGTTCGGTGATTCCTGCCCGCTGCCCCCCAAGAGCGTTTCCGTGGCGGAAGCGGCCAAGGGCAAGCGAATCGCGATCTTTGGAGTGCCCGGCGCATTCACTCCGACGTGTTCCGCCAAGCACCTCCCGGGATATGTCGAGCACCTCGACGAGCTTCGGGCAATGGGGGTCGATGAAGTGTGGTGCGTATCGGTCAACGACGGCTACGTCATGGCGGCGTGGGGACGTGACCAAAACGCGGTTGGCAAGATCCGTATGCTGGGTGATGGTTCCGGGGAGCTCGCCAAGAAGCTCGGCCTGGATGTCGATCTCTCGCAGTTCGGGATGGGGCCACGCGTGAAGCGGTTCTCGATGCTCGTGGAGAACGGGATCGTGAAGCAGCTCAACCTCGAAGCTCCGGGCAAGTTCGAGGTGAGCGACGCTCCCACGCTCTTGGCACAGCTCGCGAGCCGTTAGACTCGACAGCAACTCTGAAATCAGTACTCTCGAGACATGGCCGATCTCCTGCCCTGTCCCGAATGCCGGCGTCACGTGCGTCGGAACGAATCCAGCTGCCCGTTTTGCTCGGCAGCACTCGCGCTCGACGCGGGCGGCGTGCTCTTGCCCCGGGCCCGTCTGGGTCGCGCCGCGCTCTTTGCGTTCGGCGCGACGCTGGCCGCGAGCATCTCGACCTCGGCCTGTGGCAGTGACGACGGAGGCTCGGGGGGGAGCGGGGGCACGTCGACGGGCGGAAGCGGTGGAGCGACGGGTGGTGGTGGCAGCGGAGGATCGACCGGAGGAACCGGCGCAACCGGCGGAACGGCCGGGGCAGCTACCGGCGGCAGCGGAGGAACGGCAGGAAGCGCGAGCGGCGGGCAGGCTGGCAATGCGTCGGGAGGGCTCGCCGGATTCTCCGCGGACTACGGCACGCCTCCGGATCCCGACGCGGGCTGAGCCCACGCCAACGAGATCAGCGAGTGAGCACGACCGAGCAGGTCTGGCCGCCGGAAGTGCAAGTCTCGTTGATGCTCGTTGCCGTTGCCGTTCCGGAGCATTGGATGGGGGTCCCGTCCTGTGTCGTGGAGGAGTAGTTGAACGACCCATTCGAGGCGACTTCGATGTTCGCCCCCTCGGAATCCGTCACCGTGCAGCCGGACTGGCTCAGGCTCGTCTTCGTCCCTACGGCAGTGCTCTGACAATGCTGAGTGATGGTCCAGGTTCCCGAAACGTCGGGACACTGACCGCCGCCACCGCCGCCCGTTCCGCTGCCGCCACTCCCGCCCGTTCCCGAGCCACCCCCTCCAGAACCAGAGCTGCAAGCACAGGCCAGACAGACCGACAGAAGGAGCGAGCGATGGGTGAGCATCTTGGAATGGTCGACGACGAGCAAGGCTCCCGTCAAGAGTCCGTGCTGGGGTGGCAGATGTGCGCCCGCCGAGCGTAGGACGATCCCATGGAGCGGATCGTCCTCGGTATGGCCTTGCTCGCTTGCGCGAGCTGCAGCCGCCGCTCGGCGCCGCCCGATGAGAGCCCATCAGCAAAGCCGAGCGCGACGACGCCCAGCCCGAAGAGCCAGCTGGGCCTCACGTGCAAGCTCATCACGAAGCCAGCAGGTGCCAACCGCTACTCGAGCCGAGCATTCGACGGCGATCCGTCCCTCGTGTGCGAGGGGCGGCTGAACTAACTCTTCCGTCTCCGGAGGAGGCAGAGCAAAAAGCCGACGAGCGCGAGGCTCGCGTGCCCGTGATCCGCGGGTCGTGCCCCTCGGCAGGCGCAACTGCCCTCGACATCGTCCTTGGATTTTCCGGCCGCTGCCGGGCTTCCGCCGCTTCCCGCCTTGCCGACCGCACCGCCGGAGCCCCAACCGCTGCCGCCGCTGCCGCCGCTGTTCTCCGTCAGGGGATCGTCCATCAGGTACACGGCTGCGCCGCTACCTTCGATCAGGATCGGTCGATCTCGCACGTCCGGGCCGATGCTGTAGGTCGCAACTTCGTCCACGGGCCATTCGTCGATGGCCGCCGAGTCGAATCCCCATGCGTCGAGCACTTCGGGGCTCGGTACGTGGCGGCGGTAGTCGCCGTCGATCAACCAGACCTCGGGGCTTCCGTCGTCGGCGCGCACGAGGATCGGATCGGTGGGAGCGTCCGGTCCCAAGTCGATCGCCTCGAGATCCGGATCGGCGACCGGCATCACGTCCCAGAAATACGAGAAGGCCCAGGAGTCGAAGCTCTCCGGGCTCACGACGTGGCGACGGACGCCTTTGGGAATCACCGGTGCGCACGTCAGCGTCGTCGGGCTCTGGGAGAGCTCCGCGTTCGCTCCGCCCGCACTGTCGATCCCGTATGCGTGCACTTCGTGGGGCTGTCCATCGTGCAAGCTGAGCGGTGACCCGACCTCGAAGCCGTGGGGGCACGAGCCGAGTACGGTGCAAAGATCGTCGCGGCTCACGTCCGCCGTGATCGGAACGCCCTCGGCGGCGGGATCGCCGGCGGGACCGCCAAAGTACAGATGCACGTCGATGCTGGTCGTTGCTGCGTCGGGATCTTGGGACCATCCCCAGACGCGCTCGCAGTCGGCCCCATCGAGAAAGCCCTTCGGCGCTTCGTTCGAGGGCAGGGGCGAGGTCCACCACGACGTCTTCTTGTTGGCGCCCGGCCACGCCCAGCTGATGTGAACGTGATCCGTGTGGGGGTTGGTCCCGGTGTAGGCCTTCCAGCCCGCCGTGGCGCAGCTCGAATTGGGCGAGCGGTAGCTGCCCCAGATGTTCTTGTTCCAGATCAGGTACATCACCCCGAGTCGCCGCGAGAGTGCACAAGCGTTTCCGTGCTGATCGGTTTCCAGAAGCCACGCGATCACGGTGTCCGCGATGTCGCGTTGGGCCAGATCGTTGTAGTTGACCTTCCAGTCCCAGGCGCGGCCCTCTTTGTGCTCGCTGGTCCCACCAATGTTGCAGGCGCGGGTGATCCCGTAGTCGCCGGTGCTCGGGTACACACCCGTGAGAAAGTCCCGGAAGCTCACCACTCCGGGCTTGGCAGTGGGGTCGCAGGTGCTTTGGGCGTCGTAGTCGTTGAACGGGTCGCACGCAGCCCCGAAGCTCGGCGTGGGAGGCTTGGGCGCAGCCACTGCGACGGCGCTACTCGATGCTGCGAGCGCGAACAGTGTGGAGAGGAGAGTCCTGTAGCCCTTGGTGCCCAACCTACGTTGGACTGAGCAAGCTTCGCGCCGCCCGGTCGAAGCGCGATTGTCGGAGTTTGTGCCGCTTGGGGTGCCAACCAGCGGTTGGCAACTGCCCACCTGGGGTTGGCGCTTCCATCACTCGGCTTCCGGGAACGGGTACACGTCCCACTGTCCGCGGTTCGGCCGAAAATATGCCTCGAATCCCAGATACAGAAACGAAGAGCCTTCGCACAGGAGTAGCCCGTTGATCTCCTCGCTCGCGTCGCTCGGGGCCGGTCCCAGGGGCTCGAAGTACGCGCCCTTGTCGTAGCCCGACAGATCCGGCGCGTCGTACACGATACGAACCCGATCGGGCGGGCAAGGAGTGCCTTGCTGTTCATCGTCATCCAGTCGCCGCGGACTGCTTCCTGAAGCACCGTAGTGTGGAGCTGCTGCACCCGACCTGGCTGCTTTCCCGACGCTGGAGCCGGTCCAGACGCGTCCGGACGGGCTCGGAGCGAGCCCCCATCCCGGGAGCGGAAGGCTCTCCGAAAGCGTGTCGTGCGCGCTCGACGCGGAGTGCGCAAAGTGGGGATCGGCGAGCTATTCGACGCTAGAGAGCGTGATGGGCTCGGCGCCGCCGAACGCCACCAGGTTAGGCCGATCGCAGCGATGACGGCGACGGCAGCGAGGATCCAACGCTTGTGCAATGCAGCAACATCTTACAGCTGCAGTTTCCGTTCCGTCTCGCGCTCATCGAAAGCAGTCCCTCTGTACTTTTCTCGATTCGCCATCGCGCGTCGGCAGGGCGACTGGGCGTGCTGAATCATCGAAAGTGCGGTAATCTTTCTAGAGGTAATACGCCATGGCTCACCTCGTACCATCCGCACGATTCTCGAGACGCGCCGCTGTGCTGTTCGCGGCGCTTGGGCTTTCTGCGGCATCGCTGCCAGCATGTGGCGGCACCGACGGGGAGACCGCCAACCCACCGGGAGTGGGCGGCGGAAGTGGAGGTGGTGCGGCGTCCGGCTCTGGCGGCACGTCCGCGAGCGGCAACGGCGGAAGCGGCGGGATTTCCCTGGGCGGTGCAGCTGGCAACGGCACCGGCGGCGGCTCCGGCAGCGGATGCGAGAAGATCGACTTCCTGTTCATCGTCGACAACTCCGTCTCGATGGAAGGTGAGCAGGCTCTCCTCGTTGCCGCCTTTCCCAACTTCATCTCCACGATCGAGAACACGGTCAACGCCGGCAGCAACTACCACATCATGGTAACGGACACGGACGAGTGGGGGCGATGCAGCACGGCGAACCCGTGGACGGGGATGGATCCGGGGAGCACCACCTGCAACGGGTACATCAAGAAGACCGTCTTCGAGGAATGCGATCGCACGCTGGGAGCGGGCGTCGTCCATCCAGCGGGTCAGTACGCCAGCAACAAGATCTGTCCGATCCCCGCCGGTCGGCGTTACCTCCAGCAAGGAGACACCGACGTTTCCGGAGCGTTCTCGTGCGCAGCGCAGGTCGGAGTCGCCGGTCACCCATCCGAGCGTCCCATGGACTCGATGGTCGCGGCGATTGCCCCAGCGATCAACGCCCCTGGTGGTTGCAACGATGGCTTCCTCCGAGACGACGCGCTCCTCGTCGTGACGTTCATCAGTGACGATCCGAACTACGAAGACGCCGGAGATCCCCAGAGTTGGTACGACGCCGTCGTGGGCGCGAAACACGGCGACCCGAACGCCGTGGTCGTGGTGGGAATCACCCCGAACTTCACGGGATGTAACAACGGAAAGGCGCCCCACGGCTCCCACTGGTCGGAATTCGTGGCGAAGTTCCCGTCCTCCCTCGAGGCTTCGGTATGCAGCTCGGACTACGCCAGCGTCTTCGCCCAAGCGGTGCAGATCGTCGACGAGAGCTGCGACAATTTCGTCCCGCCACCTCGCTGAGGAAACGCTCCGCCTCTCGCTGGTTGCGATTCCCTCGGTTCGCCACCACCACCCCGCCTCGCTCCCAGCCTCCACGGGCTCCTCGGAGCACGCGCGATGGCGCCCTGCCAATTCACGGCTCGTTTGCGGGGCCGCGCAGTCTCTCCTGTCGACGACGAGCACCTTTCAGAGTTGCACTTCATGCGATCCCTCGAAGCGCAATCTCAGCTTCATGACGCGGCTCTCGCCGGGAATTCCGCTGGCTCGGGCCTTGCAACGTCCACGGCATGAAACGCATCCTGGCTTTGGTGGTTCTCGGGGTCGGCTTTCTCGGTTGTTCGGGCGGCGATGGCAATGGAGGAGGGAGCGGAGGCGCGGCGGGTGCCAGCACGGGAGGCGGCGGGTCGGGAGCGACGGGCGGCTCGGGCTCTGGCGAGGTCACCATTGCGTGCACCAACACCGCGAACGGATGCGTCGAGTACCACTTGCCCGCAGGGAGCCCCACGACCGCCGTGAGCGACGCCTGCACGAATCAGGGCGGGGCTGTATCGGAAACCTGCACACTCACGCCCGCTGCTGGATGCTGCGTCCTGGAAGGGGGTGCCGCGAAGACCTGTTACTACGGCGTCTACGCCGAAAACCCTCAAGCGGATCTCATGCAAGCTTGCGCGACGGCGAACGGAACCTGGGAGTCACCTTGATGCCGCTGCTACGCTGACTGCGTGCGCATCCTGGCGATCTCGGGGAGCTTGCAATCGAAGTCAGGCAATCGATTCCTTGCTCGACCTCGCTGCATCCCGGGCTCCCGCGGGCGTCGAGGTCGTTCCGTTCGACGGGCTTCGAGAGCTTCCTCATTTCGATCCGGATCTCGAAGCGAGCGGCACGCTGCCCGAGGTGGACGTGTGGCGTCGGGCGCTCAGCGAGAGCGACGCGGTGCTCATCGCCTGCCCGGAATACGGTCACAGCCTTCCTGGCGCGCTCAAGAACGCGATCGATTGGGTGATCGGTAGCGGTGAGCTCGAACGAAAAGTGGTTGCGATCACCGCCGCAACGCCCGCTTCTGAGCGAGGACGCCGCGGTCTGGGAGCGCTCCGCGACACCCTGGGCGCCGTCAGCGCCGTGATCGTCGGAGGGGAGCCCATCGTCCGCGGGCCGTCGTTCGAGGCGGAAGTGATCGCCTTGGTGGCCGAGCTCACCGACGTGGCGCGCCGAGTGCGAGCCGAGAGCGACGGCTGACGCCTACACCCGCGCAAACCGCTCGGCCACCGCGTGGCGATACGTGCGTCGGTAGAGCTCGGTGAACGTGAGAAAGAGGATCGCGAGGATGGGTCCGTAGAGGAGCCCCGAGATTCCGAATCCGATCAGGCCGCCCACGACGCTCAAGAACACCAGCAGGTCGTGCATGCGGGTTTGGGTGCCGATGAGCCGCGTCTTGACGAAGTTTTCGATGATCGCGGCTTGGCCCATGCAGTAGATGAAGAACACCACGGCCGTTCCCGGCGACCCGCTGGCCGCGAGGTAAATCGTGGCGGGAACGGCGATGAGGGCGACGCCGAGCACGCCCACCAGTGCCAGGAGCGTCATGATCACGCCCCAGAGCAAGGGTGCGGGCAGCCCAGCTACGGCCATTCCGATGCCCCCGAGGGTTCCCTGGAGCACGCTCCCGATGCCGTTGCCGATGAGGATCCCCTTGGAAACCTCCAGGAACTTTCGCACCAAGAGCTCCTCTTCCTCGTCGGGCAACGGCGAGAGATCGAACACGAAGCGCTTGAGACGCGGACCGTCCACGAACAGGTAGAAGACGATCACCATGACGATCGTGAAGTGGAACACCACGGCGAGCGCGTTGTTCACGAGCAGCGAGACTTGACGAACCAAGAAGTCCCGCGCGTACCCAGCGCTGTCCAGAGCAAATTGAGTCACGTGCTCTTGACGAAAATGAACGCCGAACGACGATAGCCCGTTTCGGGCGCGCTCGATGAGCGCCGTCAGGTTCGTGGGCGTGGCGAGCGCTTGCCGCACGGAATCGAACGCAGCAAAGGTTTCGATTGCGAGGAGGTAGCCAACGGCCGCGACCGGGACCGCGACGACGAGCAAGATCCACGTCGTCGTGAGAGCGCTCGAAATCCAACCGCGGCCGCCGATGACCGCACGAACTCGGTCGTAGGTCCCGCTGAAGAGCCCCACCAGCACGAAGCCCAGCACCAGATCCGCGACGAACGGCTTGAGCGTGTAGGCGAGCCCAGCAACGGACGCGATGAACAAAAAGAAAAACCATGCCGGTGCCAGCACGCGATTGTCGCGCGCCGCCGGCGGTATCGAAGGCGGCGGAATCGACGGCGGTGGAATCGAATCGCTCGGGGGGCTCGGTCATGGACGGACGCCCGACGATACCCTCTGGCGCCCGACCCCAGGTGGCCCTAAATCCAGGTGCTTCGATGCTGCCGACCGAGCTCAAAGGTGCACGGACCCACAACTTGGCGGGGATCGACCTCCGTCTGGAGCCCGGGGAGCTGGTGGTGGTGACGGGCGTCTCGGGGGCCGGCAAGAGCAGTCTGGCCATGGATACTCTCTATGCGGAGGGCCAGCGGCGGTTCGTCGAGAGCTTCAGCCCCTACGCTCGGCAGTTTCTCGAGCGCCTGGAGCGTCCGCCCATCGACTCGCTCGAACCGGTGCCGGCGGGCATCGCGGTCGATCGCCGCGCCCCGGTCAAGAGCTCGCGGTCGACGGTAGCCACGATGGCGGATCTCGAGCCCTACCTGGCGGCGCTCTTCGTGCGCGAGGCGATCCCCGTGTGCCCCGAGCACGAGATCGAAGCACGGGTTCTCGACGCCGAGAGCGCAGCTCAGGGTGCGATGCAGTCTCTCGAAGGCGAGCGGGGGATTTTGACATACCCAATCCGAGTCCACGGCGGCACCGAGGGCTACCTGGAAGTTCGCGACTCGCTGGTGCGGGACGGGTATCGGCGCTTTTGGATCGGCGACCAGCTCGAGGACATCGACTCGGTGAAGCCATCCAGTGTGCTTCGCCTCGGCGGCGCGCTGGAAGTCGTCGTCGATCGCGTGATGCTGGGCAAGCGCGAGTCGAAACGCGTGGCCTCCGCCATCGAGGAAGCCTGGAAGCGCGGCGACGGACTGGCGAGACTGCACGTCGGGAGCGCACAGCGCACGCTTCGACGCGGGCTTTCCTGTCCCAAGTGCGCGCGGGAGCTCGAGCCAGCGCGCCCCGGACTCTTTTCCTACGACTCGCCCCTGGGGGCGTGCGCGGACGTGTCGCGGCTTCGGGCGCACCATCGGCGTCGACATCGCGAAGGTGATCCCGGATGAAGGCCGCTCCCTCGAGAAGCGCGCCATCCGTCCCTGGGCTGGCAAGAGCACGACCTGGGAGCGCAATCAGCTGGCCAAGCTCTGCAAGCGCCACGCCGTGCGCGTCGACGTTCCGTGGCGCGAGCTTTCCGCAACGGAAAAACGCGCCGTCCTCGAGGGCGACGGCAGCTGGCGTAAGGGCCTGTTCCCCGGGGTGATGGGCTGGTTCAAGTGGCTCGAGACCCGAACCTACAAGATGCACGTGCGCGTGCTGTTATCGCGGTATCGCTCCTACGATCCGTGTCGCGTGTGCGGCGGCAAGCGTCTGAACGAAGGGGCGCTGTCGTATCGAGTGCTCGGCCGCAGCATCGCGGACTGGCACGCGCTGGAGGTCGGCGGAGCGCGGGCACTGCTTTCCGATCTGAAAACGAAGAGCGGCCAAGGCGAGTTGGCCCGGCGGGAGCTCGAGAGTCGGCTCGGCTACCTCGAGCGGGTGGGGCTCGGTTATCTCACCCTCGATCGTCAGGCGCGCACCCTCTCCGGCGGTGAGGCGCAACGGGTCACGTTGACCGCGGCGCTTGGGCACGTCGCTGGAAAATGCCCTGTTCGTGCTGGACGAGCCCAGTGTGGGGCTGCACCCGGCGGACATCGAGCCCCTCACGCGGATCTTGCGAGAGCTCGCTCTGCGGAACAACACGGTGCTGGTCGTGGAGCACGATCCGGCGATCATCCGCGGCGCCGATCGCGTGGTGGAGCTCGGTCCCGGCGCCGGAGCGAACGGCGGTCGTATCGTCGCCGACGGTCCTCCAGAGATCCTGGCTCGCACAGGCGGCGCCACGGCGCGGGCTCTCGCCGGGCTCGCCGCTCCCAAAAGGCCCCGACGAAAACCCCGCTCCTACCTCGAAGTGCGAAGCGCTTCGGCAAACAACCTGGAGGACGTGAACGCCAAGCTTCCCCTCGGTGTGCTGTGCGCGGTGACCGGGCCCAGCGGTTCGGGGAAGAGCACGCTGTGTGTGGACGTGGTGTATCGCGCCCTCGCGCGAAACCTCGGGGACTTCAATGTCGAGCTCCCGGCGCCCACGGCAGTATCCGACGGTGCCGAGATCGGTTCGGCGCATCGGCCTGGTCGACCAGTCACCCCTCGGTCGCACTTCGCGGGGAAATGCTGCCACCTACACCAAGGCCTGGGACACGATCCGCAAGCTCTTCGCCTCCGAGCCGGAGGCCCGGGCACGACGCATCGGTCCCGCGCACTTCTCTTTCAACGTCGATGGCGGCCGATGCGAAGCGTGTAGCGGGGAGGGTTTCGAGACGGTCGAGATGCAGTTCCTGGCGGACGTTCGCCTGATTTGCCCCGTGTGTCAGGGGCGGCGATTCCAGCCGAACGTGCTTCGGGTGCGCCATCGCGGCAAGAACATCAGCGAGGTGCTCGATCTCACCGTAGACGAGACGCATCGCGCTGTTTGCGTCTCAGGCCGCGATCCTGCGGGCGCTCGGTCCGGTGCGAAAGCTCGGTCTCGGATACCTGCGACTCGGTCAACCCCTCTCCACGCTATCGGGCGGTGAAGCCCAGCGCTTGAAGCTCGCGCGTGCTCTCGCGGACGAGCACGAAGGATCGCTCTTGGTTCTCGACGAGCCGAGCGCCGGTTTGCATGCGGACGAGGTCGAAGTACTTGCTCGATGCGCTCGACGTGATCATCGACGCGGGCGGAAGCGTGATCGTCGTGGAGCACGATCTCGACGTCATCGGCAGCGCCGACTGCGTCGTCGACCTCGGTCCCGGCGCCGGAGCCCAGGGCGGGCGAGGTCGTCGCCAGCGGTGCTCCCGCAGGCCTCGCCAAGCTCGAGACCCGAACCGGTCGCGCTCTGGCTGGCCGATGTTTCCGGTGCTCGTGCCTCCGTCGCCCCGCGTCGAGCCGCGCGCTCAGAGGGCGCGGCGAGCTGTCGGTCGAGCGGGCGCGGGAGCACAATCTGCGGGAGATCAGCGTGAAGATCCCCCACGGCGCTCTCAGCGTCGTGACGGGACCCAGCGGATCGGGCAAGAGCACCTGGCCTTCGACGTGGTCTTTGCCGAGGGCCAGCGGCGATTTCTCGAGACCCTCACGCCTTACGCCCGGCAATTCTTCCGACCATGCCCCGGCCCGACGTGGATGCGGTGACGGGCGTCCCGCCCTCGATTGCCCTCGAGCAGACGGACCGCACGAGCCGGCGCACTCTCCACCGTGGCAACGGTCACCGAGGTCGCGCACTACCTACGCCTGCTGTTCGCGAAGCTCGGCGTTCCGCATTGTCCGGAGCACGGCGAGCCGATCACGTCTCAGAGCGTGGATGCGATGTTTGCGGCGGCGCGGGCATCGAAAGCGGGATTTCGCTGCTGGCCCCGGTCGTGCGCGCACGAAAGGGTCTGTATCTCGACGTGTTCACGGCCGCGGCGCGCGAGGGCATCGAGCGCGCCATCTGCGACGGGGTGCTCGTCTCCACCGATGATCCGCCGCGCCTTGCGAAGACGAAAGAGCACACCATCGATCTGGTGATCGCCGAGACGTCAGGAGCCCGAAGAAGCTCGAGCGCGAAGCCTTCGAGCGTGCGCTTCGCTGGGGAAGCGGAAGCGTCAAGCTCCGCAAGGGCGCTCACGGAGCGATTGCTTTCGTCACCGGAGCGCGTGTCCGACCTGCGGCCTTTCCGTCCCGGAGCTCGATCCCCGGTGGTTCTCGTTCAACACGCGCCAAGGGCGGTGCGAAGACTGCGAGGGCGCCGGCCTGGTCGAGAGCGGCTCGGACGAAGCGGAAGAAGAAGGATCCCGACAGAGCGAGCGTATGTGCCGTGCCCGAGCTGTGAAGGCTCGCGGCTCTCGCCGCTCCCGCGAGCGGTACGCCTCGAAGGTCACCGCTACCATGAAGTCGTTCGACTTTCCGTCGCCGGAGCGTTGACCCTGCATCCGTCGCTGGCGGCTCTCCGGCGACAGAAAAACGATTGGCGGCCCGATCGTGCAGCGAGCTCGTCCGACGTCTGGCGTTCCTCGAGAGCGTCGGGCTCGACTACCTGTCGCTCGATCGCGGAGCGCAGCACGCTGTCGGGAGGGGAGATGCAGCGACTGCGCCTGGCTGCCCAGCTCGGCGCGGGTCTCACCGGCGCGCTCTACGTTCTGGACGAGCCCACCATCGGGCTTCATCCGCGGGACACCGGTCGGCTTCTGGCCAACCTCCGCGACCTCGTGGACATCGGCTCCACCGTCCTGGTCGTCGAGCACGACGCGGAAACGATCCGCGCGGCCGATCACCTGATCGATCTCGGGCCCGGCGGTGGATCTCACGGCGGGCGCGTCATGGCGGAGGGCCGCGCGGATCTCGTCTTGGCCAATCCGCTTTCACCCACCGGCCGCGCGCTCGCGGAGCCCGCAGAGCTTCGGGCTCCCCTCGTGGTGGCCCGCTCTCACCCACTTTTGCGTCTGAAGGGCGCACGCGAAAACAACTTGAACCGAGTGACGCTGAACGTGCCTCTCGGCCGCTTCGTCGTCGTGGCCGGCGTGAGCGGATCGGGGAAGAGCACGCTCGTGAGCCGCGTCCTGCTCCCGGCTCTGCGTCGTGAGCTCGATTTGGTGAGCGAAGAGCCCGGCTCGCACGACGCGCTCGTCGGTCGAGGATCCCTCGAGCGCGCGGTCGCGGTCGATCAGTCCCCGATCGGGCGAACCCCGCGCAGCGTGCCGGCGACTTTCCTCGGCATCTGGGATCCCATCCGCCGGCTGTTCGCGTCGACTCCCGACGGCAAAGTCGCCGGCTATGGGCCTTCTCGGTTTTCCTTCAACACCCCGACGGGTGGACGTTGCCCAACCTGCGGAGGCGCTGGAGTCATCACTCACGAGATGAGCTTCTTGCCGGATGTCGTGACCGCCTGCGCTGCGTGCGATGGCAAGCGGTTCGAGCCGCGCACCCTCGACATTCGTTACGCGGGGCTCAGCATCGGCGATGTTCTGGATCTCACGGCGGAAGAGGCGGTCGAATTCTTCGCAAACCATCCCCACATCGCCGCGCCGCTTCGCACGCTGACGGATCTCGGTGCGGGTTACATTCATCTAGGGCAGGGCTCTCACACCCTTTCCGGTGGAGAGGCCCAGCGTCTCAAGTTGGCAGCGGAGCTCACGGCATCGACCCGGCATACGCCCACCTTGTACGTGCTCGACGAGCCCACTACTGGATTGCATCTCGCGGACGTGGCCAAACTGGTGCGGGTCCTCAGCCGGCTGGTCGAACGCGGCGACACGCTCGTCGTCATCGAGCATCATCCGGTGGTCATCGCGGGCGCGGACTGGGTCGTCGAGCTCGGTCCCGACGGCGGTGAGCGAGGGGGCCGGATCGTGGCGGAAGGGCCCCCCATTTCCGTTTCCAAGAAGCAGACCCCGACCGGCGAGGTGCTAAATCAGCTCTTTCTCGCCTCGTCGCCACGTCGAAAGCGCGGTTCCCGCGCCGATAGCGTCCTCGTCGCTGGATGACGCACGTTTCGGGTATCATCTCCGCATGCCGATGCGGTCGTTCTTTGCGCGATCGGGGGGATTCGCGCTGCTCTCGTGCATCATCGCTTCCGCGGCTCCGGTCTCGGCGCAGACGACGCCCAACAAGGATCCTTGGAAGGAGGGCGACAAGAAGCCCGACGAGAAGAAGGACGACGAAGGGGTCGTCTTCGACAACCGGCACTTGTCCGAAGAGCAGAAAGAAAAAAAGAAGCAGGAGAATGCGGAGCTCTTCGAGAACGACACGCCGTTTGCGGACACGACGCCGCCTCCGGCGTCGGAGTCCCGCGAGGAGAAGTGGAAACCCGGCTTCGTATTCGGTGGGCGAGTGGGGTACGCCAACGGGCGCGGCAAGTACCGAAAGGTCACTCCCTTCAGTGAGACGAATGACGGCGAGATCTTCGTGTGGGGCGACGCTGGCTACGCTCCCATTCCCTATCTCTCCTTCGGCCTGTACCTGATCGGCGGCTACGTTCTGTCCGACGGTTGCCCGGAAGGTGTGACGTGCGCCGGATGGGACGTGCGCGGCGGCGTCGAGGTCCTGAGCAGACTCCTCCCGTTCCAGCAGTTCTCCCCTTTGATCGGATTGGGTTTTGGTTACGAGTGGCTGACCCAGAGTGCCTCCACGAGCGAATTCTCCAGTCGTACGTCGGTTCACGGCCTCGAGCTCGCCAACATCCAGCTCGGCCTCGACGTTCGGCGCGAGGACGAGATCTACGGGGTGTTCCTCTCGTACTCACTGGGCCGCTTCACCAAGTATTCGACCAAGAGCGACCTTGGGAACGACTCGGGCAGTATTGACGGTCCCGGCACCCACAACTGGATCGGTGTCGGTCTACGCGGCTCGGTCGAGTGAGCTCGAATCAACGCTCGAGATCGCGAAGCCGTGAACATTGGTAAGCTCCCCGGATGGGGGACGAGTCCGCCGTCGATCGCGTCCACACTCTTCGTGCGGGGTGGACGCGGGTGCTTCTGGCACTTCTCGGGCTGGTTCCCGGTGTGCTCCTGCTCCCGGAGCTCGCCCGCCAGCGAGATCTGTTTCTGGCGTACCTCGTTCTCGCCCTCACCCAGCAGGCAATGATCTGGAAGAACGTCGGCGGCGAACCTCGCGCGCTCGCCGGTGGTGCGATCGACATCGCCGTGCTCACGTGGCTCGTCCATCGGATCGGAAGCGTGGCGTCGCTCTTGACCGGTCTCTACGTCATGCTCGGCATGCTCGAAGCGTTGGTTCACCCGCGTCGGATTGCGCTCCTTCTGGCGGGCTTTGGATCCGCCGCCTATTCCAGTGTGCTCTTTGGGGAGGCGATGGGGCTCCTGCCCTACGCTCCCGATCGTTTGCGTTGGGTGGCGCCCCTCGCACCTGATTTGAAGATGGCCGCGCTGGGATCATTGCTGGTCACCACGCTGCTTTTCACGTCCGTTTTGATTGTGGGTGACCTGGTGGGCAAGGTTCACGAGCGCGAAGCGGAGCTCCGGCGGACCAACGCGCAGCTGGCGGAGCTCAGCCTGCGGGACCCGCTCACTCAACTCTACAATCGGCGGCACCTGCTGGCCTGTATGGAGCGGGAGCTCGCCCGAGCGCGGCGGGGGCACGCCCTCGCGTTGGTGATGCTCGACCTGGATGGCTTCAAGCGAGTGAACGACGAGCGCGGGCATCTCGAAGGTGACGAGGTGCTGCGGCGGATCGCCCAGGCGCTGGAAAGCTCGGTGCGTTTCAGCGACGTCGCGGGACGATACGGCGGCGACGAGTTCGCTCTGCTTCTGCCCGACACCGATCCCGAGGCCGCGAGTCGAGTCGGCGAACGGTTGGTCCTGGCGGTGCGTGAGGCCGGACGCGACAACAACGTCACTGCCAGCGTGGGAATCGCGATCGCCGAAGGCTCGGACAGCGTGGGCTCCTTGCAATCACGGGCAGACCAAGCCGCGTACCGCGCGAAGCAGAAAGGCGGGGACTGCTTCGTCTGATGAGCGTCACTTCGGGATGACGCTGGCGCAGCCCAGTAACACCTGAACCTTGCCGCCCACGTCGGATTTCACCTGTTCGCAGCTCATTGGGCAAAGCTGGATCTTGGAAGGGTGATCTTCGTCGTCGTAGTACCAGCCGTCCGGCACGCACTCGGACTTCCCTGGAACCTTCACGAAAGGTGTGTCGCCGCTCTCGCCAAGGAGCTTCACGTTCACCTTGGTGGGGTCTTCCGACTTGCCAGGCTGTGTGGCCGGGAGCTTGAAGGTACAGCCGAGGTTGCTTTGCTTGATGCTGTCGAGCTTCGCGATGAGGTCCGCTGTCACGTTGGTGCTCCCGCCGAGGAAGAACGCTTCGCCACCCCCAGCTTGAGCGATGCTGCTCATGTCCTGCTCTTGAGAGCCGCTCAAACCGATGGCAAAGCTTCGAATCGAGGGCGTGTGCTCGAACCCGAACTTCGCGAGCTTCGCAATGCCCGGAATGTTGTTGTTGGCATTGAAGTCACAGCTTTCGCCAGGAACTCCGTCGGTCACCAGCACGACTGCGATTTGCTCGTCGGCGTGCTCGGTTGCGAACACATTGGCAAACGCCAGCGCGCCGTAGAGGGCTTGGAACATGGGGGTTCCGCCGAAGTTGAACGTCTGAGCGTCCATGGAATCGAAGAGCGCCTGCTCCTGACTGTCGACAGGCGCGGATGCCGCCGTTAGCTTCGCCATGGGAACGGTGGGTGTCGCCTGGTCGCCGGCGCAATAGGTCACCTCGTCCGTGTCGGGGGCAGGGAAGTAGTGAAGCGCGACTCCGACGCCGTCGAGGGCGGCATCGGCAAAGAACCCCTTCAAGCCAGCCTTGGTCTGGTCCCACAACGGAGCGGCGCTCGGCTCGGACATCGAACAGGATCGATCGAGCATCACCATCAGGTTGAGCGGCGCGGGCTCCGCTTCGAACACTTCTGCAGCGCACGCCGCGTCTTCGGTGAGCTCCCCGCCGTCGCTCGATCCCCCATCGATTGCGAGACCTCCGCCGACGCTCGAACCACCACCGGAGCTCGAGGTCGCGCCCCCGCTTCCCGCCGTCGAGTCACCGCCGGTGCCATCCGAGCTCGGCGAGTCCTGGTTTCCCGAGGCGGCTCCGCAGGCGCCCAAGCAAATCCCGAAAGCGGCGATGCATCCATGAAAGAGCAGGACATAGAGCTTCATGTTCCAGACTCCCGGCAGAGCTCGATGGTGTCGATGAAGGTGTCATTGAACGAACGGACCGCGATCCCGGAAGGCTCGAGATCGTCGAACGTGTGGCTCACACTCCCGAGGAGCGTTCCGTCGGGGCCATACAGACGACCCGTTACCAGTCCACCAGCGGCAAACTCGACTTCGATCTTTTGCCACGAGGTTGCGCTCATTTGGATCGGCTGCGTTTCGACGTTGTTGAACTCGTAGAACTTCGGACAGTCGTCGATGAGCAAGCTCCCGGCGTTGGGAGCGAAGACGAGGGCCTTCGTGCCTTTCGGGGTGGATCCAAATCCCAGGTACGCGCGTCCGCCGACACCACGCACCCATGCCGTCAGGCGATCCCCGGGCAGCCCGATCTGAACGAATTGATTGATTTGCCACTCACTCGCGACCAGCCCCAGCGCGCCGTCGTGCGCGGCCTGAGGACCGGTTCCTTGCACTCCCCAACCGGCGGCCATCCACGGCAGGTGCGGCCACTCGGTTTCGAATCCTTCGAGGAGATCGCACTTGCTCTTCTCGCAGATCTTTCCATCTCCCGAGTAGCCGGGCTTGCAGGCGCAGTTGTAGCTGCCGTCCGAGGCGCCGCTGCACGTGGCATTGTCGCTGCAGTTGGCGCTCCCGTCAGTGCAAGGGTTCCGCGAAGCGGCGCCCCCGTTGCCCGCTTCCGCGGCGATGGGGGCTCCGGCGTTTCCGCCGGTGGAGACGCCGCCGCCGCTTCCGCCATCCGCCGCCCCGCCGTTGGCGCCAGAGCTCACGCCGTCCGTCGCCTGGGCGCAGCCCATCAGAAACAACGCACCCCAGAATGCACACTTCATCGTCTTCTCACTTTGGCGGGATGATGACGGTCTCTAGATTGAGACCGCCGGGATACATGTAGCTCGTGTACAGGCCGTAGCCGTACACGACGACGCCGAACTTTCCGTTGCTCGAGAGCGAGTGAGCGCCACCATCCACGGCGTGTCGCGCTACGCTGTACGCACCGTCGCCGATGGCGGAAAACTCCCCAGAGTCGATGGGAGCGCCGTCGATGGTGACCGACGTATTGGTTTTCGCGATGACGTTGACGAAGTTGTACTTGTAGGTAGAAGGCGCCAGGACGGTGTAATCGCTGCGAAACTGTTCCGATCCAATCGCCAGGGATTCGGCCGGGTCGCCGACTTCTCCCTTGATCAGATAGCCCGTCGAGTTCTTGCCGGTCATGAGCTCGGCGACCAGGAGTCGATCGGTCCCTCGCACCACGAAATCCTGCGAAACCGGCCCGATTTCCACGAACTCGCCCTCGCCGAGGGTGACCTTGCCGTGGATGCTCGGTGGGTCGAATTCGATTTCGTTGTCGGCGCCCGCGCTCAGCACCCGCACGTACATCGGGTCAGTCGCACCTTGCGTGGTGAGGTCCGTGGTCGACTGCACGGCGGTGACGACCAGCTCGGTGCCCAGCGACTCGATGGGCAACATGCTCTCCTCCAAGTGATCACAGGCCCAGAGCCCGTGGGGCACCATTGCGCAGTCGTGCCCGCCAATGACACTCACCGGCTTGGTCGCCGTGATGCGGGTGCCCGTGAAATCGTACTCGGCGTTCGAGCTGCACAGGTGATACTTGCTGAGGTACACGTCCATCGTTGCGCACGGAGCACCCGGTGCGCTCGTTTCGCTTTCGGGTAGCTCACCGGCAACGAGCAGCACCACATCGCCCGCATCGAGCGTGAAGCTCTGGGTGCCTCCAGAAGGAGTCTCCAGATCCCCCCGCTCCCGCTCGAACCCGGGCTGTGGACTTGACGTTGACGATCGTGTCGTCTGCTGTTGCCGTGACGCTGACGAAGCCGGGAAAATCCGTCCAGCTCGTGTTCGTCGGGAATTCGTTGCCGAGGTGGAAGCTCGGTCGGGTGACGACGAAGTAGTCGTTGCGGAGCGCGCTGGTTGGCAGGAGAAGCGAGGCGTCGTTGGAGAACGAAAGGCAAGCGTTCTCGTCCAGATCGATCTGGCAGCCGACTTCCGGCGGAATCGGCGCCTTGTATTCGAGAGGATTGAACTGGTAAAGGACGATGGGAACGCTGCTCGTCACGTGGAACGCGCCGCCATCGACCCGAGCGGATTTCATCTGAATGTTGGGAGTGGGTCGGGTTTGCTTCAGCTCTTCGACCCAGGGCAGCGTGGTGGTTCCCAGCGACCCGGGCGCGATGGTCATCTTGGCCAGCTCGACTCCGGCACGCTCGACCGTGACGACGGCTTCGGTTTTCGTGGGATTGGCCGCGGCAATCGCGAAGTGGAAGACGCCTGAGAGCTGGCTGTTGGGCGTGACCGTGGGGAAGTACTCGCAGCCGATGTAGCTCCGTGCTTGCTCGCTCTGTTCGCAGGTCTCGACCACGCCTTGAAAGCTTCCCCCCGATCCGGCGTCGACAAAGAGCCCCCCGCTACCGCCACCACTCGGCGCTCCGCCGTCGTCGACTCGGGACGTTGTGCCTGCGCTCCCGCCATTGCTCGCGGAGCTCGGCGGGCTGGCTCCGCCAGAAGCTTGGGCGCAGCCAGCGGCGAACAGGGCGATCATGGCCGTGAGCTCTCGGAGTCCGAGCTTGTGATTTGCGAGCATGGCTGTCCCTTTGCCTTCCGAGGGCGTGTTGGAGCGACGACTGCAATCGACCGCTACTTGATGGGTGGCGGAGAGAAGCGCTTCACGTCGAGTCCCCCTGGGTACATGTAGCTCGTGTACGAGCCGTAGCCGTACACGACGATGCCGAATGGCTTGTCGGCGCTCGCGACGTGAAACTCTTTGCGATCGAGCGCATGGCGTGCGACGCGGAAGTTGCTCTTCCCGACCGGCTCGTACTCGCTGTCCGCGATGGGCACTCCGTCGAGAACCACGTGGCCGTCCCCGGGGGCCGCAATGTTCACGTAGTTCTCGTCGTAATCGTTCGGTGCCAAAAATACGTATTCAGTTCGGAATTGTGCGGTCGGCACAGCCACGCTCTGGCTCGGATCGCCGGCTCCCGCCGCACCTTCTTGTTGGGGACCCAGCCCTCCCCCGTGCATGAACTGCCCGACCGCGAAGGGTCCGTCGCCCCACACACGGAAGTCCTGATCGACGCCGGCGATCTCCAGCGCATCGTACGGCTGAACCGTGACGGATTCTTGGATCCCCGGCGGATCGAAACGAAGCGTCACGGGGTTTCGGCTGGGCTGGATGCGCACCGTGTGGATGCGTTTTCCCAGGGGAGTGGTCGGAGCGCTCACCAGGTAATCTCGGCCGAGCGCTTCGGCGGGGAGCACGACTTCTTCCACGTGGTCAGTTGCCTTCACGTAGTCCGGAATGTTGACTGCGGGCATGCCCGAGAGGATTTGAAATGGTTTGTCGTCCTCCGACCACACGGCAGTGCCCGAGAGGCTGACTCCCGTCGATAGGATCTCGAGCACGTCCCCGCGATTCAGGGTGAAGCTGCCGACCATCCCCGGTCCGAGCGCGCTCAAGCCACCCCCTCCGTTCGTGGTCGAAGTCGGACGCAGGCTCACCTGGGTGTCGTCCTCCGTGGCCGTGATGGCCGCGAAGTCGAACATCGCGGAAAGAAGATAGCTCGCGCCTCGGTAGCCACCCACCGAGTAGTTCGGCGTGAGCGCGGTGGTGGGCAGGAGCAGCGAGGCGTCGTTCGAAAACGAGAAGCATCCCCCGTTGCCGAAGCTGTCGGGACAGCACTCGTGGGTGTTCTCACAGGTCTGCGCGACCGGCGCAGCGTCGTTTCTGTATTGCAGGGCGTTGAATTGGTACACGGTGACCGGCGAGTCCGAGCGCAGTCGGTACGCACCCTGGTTGGACCGCACGTTTTGTCCGGGCAAGCTGACGAAGACCCCGCTACCGGCCTCGACGCCCTTCAAGTCGAGGACCCACGGCAGTCGGATGATTTCCAGGGCCCCCGGCGCGATCTCCGCCGTTGTGATGTCCTGATCTCCGCGAGTGACCGTCACGTGGGCCACGTTGTTGGTCGCGTTGGCGACCGCGGCTGCAAAGTCGAACCACTCTTCGAGCACTCCGTTCCAGGTCACCGTGGGCCAGTACTCGCAGCCCACGTAGCTCGGCCCGAGCTCGGATGGGGAGCAGGCGCCAACGCATGCGTTCGGATTGCACTGCATGCCCTGGAGCGCATCGCATTCGAAGTCGACGTATCCCGTTCCGGCGCCATTGCACATGGTCCCGACGTTGTTGGCACAGCCAGCCGGCTCGTACGGAATACAAGCGACGCATCCGTAGCCAGTTGCGCACAAGTTGCCCGAGGCTGCGCAATCGATGGTCTCCGTATACCCATCCTCGCCGTCGCACGTCCGCGCGATCGAGCCTTGGCACTCGATATTTCCTGCCGCGCAGCTCGGAGTCGAAAGCTGGATCCCGCCGCCCGTTCCGCCCGACCCGCTCGGGTCCGGCTCGACGCCGACCACGGAGGACTCCGCACAGCCCAGCGGCGAAAGCGCCGCGAGAGCCGTCGTTGTCCAGAGGAGCTTGTTGCCGTCGCGCTTCATCGTCGAGTACATGGCCGGTGCCTTCGATTGCCTTCACGAAAAAATCATGGACCGCTCAAACCCGATTCCTTCCGAACGCGTTCTGCGTACGGACCTCGGGGAAAGTTCGTCAAAAATGCCTGAGCCCGTGCTTTCGCCTCGGAGGTTCTGCCGAGAGCGCGGAGCGCCGAGATCGCCAGCGCCTCCCGCTCTTGATAGAAAACTCCGCCCTTGAAACGTTGGTGACCTTGATTGGCGAGCTCGAGCGCCCGCGCGGGGGGGGCGGATCGAATCTCGGCGAGCTGTTTCATCTCCGCGCGCAACCGTTCTTCCGGGCTGACGGAGGCTTCCGGTTTGGCTGCAGACGCTGCCGAAGCGGCCGGTGCCTTCTCGCTCGGGAGATCATCGATCGACAGCTCGGCGGTCGGCAGTGGCTCGGGGGCCGATGCCGCTTGGGTCGCAGAAAGGACCGCTGTCGAGGCAGCTTTTGGAGGCTCGAGGGCAGGCCGAGTGCCGAGCAAGTAGCCCGCAACTCCGATTACCCCCGCGACGCCGAGGGTGATCGCGCCGAGGATCAGGCCCTTGCCTCCCGCGCCCGCAGCCGCTGCGCCGGTCGTTCCGCCGGGCGCGGGCACCGGGCCTCCGGGTGCGATGGCGCCTTGCAATCGCGCGAGACCTGCGGCCGAATCGAACGACACATCTGCATCGGAAGCGGCCTGGGCGAGGTCCTCTCGAAGCAGGCTCGACAGCTCCGGGTCGTCGAGAAACCGGCGGGGTTCGTTCATGACGCTCCCCGTTCAGCTGCTACACGATCGTACGCCTTCTTGAATTCAGAGCGCGCTTTGTGCAGTCGCGAGTAGACCGTCCCAACCGGAATCCCGAGGCCGGCCGCGATTTCCTCCGAGGATTGACCGTCGAGCTCGAAGAGCACGAACACGGCGCGCTGATCCATGGACAGTTTGGCGAGCGCTCGCTCCACGCGATTGAGCGATTCGCTCGCTGCGGCGCGATCCAGCGGACTCGCCGCTTCATCCCGAACGTCGACTGCATCGAGCTCGACTCGGGCTTCGCGCCGAGTGGTGCGGCGTCGCTCTCCGGAAGCGACGCGCACGGCAATTTCCGCGAGCCAGGTCGTTGGCTGTGCCGGGCCGGGCGCCCAGCCGCCGAGTTTGTGTGCGATCAGGAACACTTCCTGTACCAGGTCAGCGACGTCCTCCCGGCGTCCTCCGATGCGAACCAAGAATTTTGCGACGAACGGGGCATGGCGTCGAAACAGCTCCTCGGCATCGAGGGCTCTAGTGGGTGTATGCCCGTGCTTCGGCATTCCTTCACCAGACGGACAGCTCGCCACCGAGACTGACCCCGAAACCGGCAGCAGGGGCCTTCCAGGTGTCCACTATTTGTCCTTTTGAATCCACTACTTGGAGCTCTGCTCGCAGCAGCGGAACGAATCCCGTCACGCCCACCAAGAGCGCCAACACGCTCGAGGCGGGATAGCGGGCTTCGGCGCGAACGGTGGCTGCCGCCCAGCGAATGGTCGGCGAGTAGGCCGGGGAGAGGCCACTCCCCTCTGCGCTGAGGGATCCGGCGGCAGCACCGACGCAGCCCCCCGCACGGACTTCGTCGCTCGAACCGAGGACGCAACCCTCGGCACGCCCGGTCAAAAGAGATGCGCTCGCCGTTCCTCCGCCGACCACCGTCTGTGCGCGCGTCGTTCCGAGTGCCGATAGTCTCATGTCCAGCCAAGGCAACGGTGAGTAGCTGATGCGAGGCGCTGCACCGATGGCCGGTCCCGGTAGCACGCCGAACAGTGCCATTGCCTCGACGGCGAAGCCGAACCCCGCTCGCTCCTCCGGTAGTCGCATGTGTCGTCGCGGCGGTCGAGGTTGATCCTCGACGGAGCTCTGCGGCGCGACGGGGCGCCGAGGAACCGTCACGGGCGCGTCGAGATCCATTTCACGCTCCGTGGGTGTCGTGGGCGGTGGCTCGATACCGAGCGAAGTGAGAAGTGTCGAATCAATCGCAATCGCGATGGCGAGTGAAAGCGCGGCTCGCAAGTCCGGGCAAGGGAGCTGTCCGACGACGAGGTCGCGCTCTCCGACCAGCTTGGCGTCGCGTTCGACCGTGAAGCGCACGGCGTCCGTGGTGGGCCGGCGCACGAGGATTGCGATGCGGGGACTGATCTCCCCCTTGCCGAGCCAAGTCGCGATGGATTCGGCCAGCGAATTTCCGTCGAAACAGGCGTCCGGCGCGGCGGCAATGGCAGCGACAATCGGGCGCGTCGTTTCGCCCGATGGGGCCTGAGCCCGAGCGGAGCCATGCCACGCGAGGACACCCGCGAGCGCGGCCGCGGGTTCGGCTCGCCACCACCTCGTCATGCGCCAGATGGGTAGCACGAGAGCGATCCCCTTGCGAAGCGCTGGTCCCGTTGCAGTGCGTCGTTTCGTAGACGCTCGAGCTCACTCTAGCGCTTCTGCTTCGTGTACTCGGTTCGATCCAGAACGCGGCTCGCATCTCCGATATCGGCCGGTCGACGCGTCAACCGCCGACTCACTCGTGTCGAGGCGGGCGGATTCTGCCGCCGCCCTTCTTCGGTGGCGGCGGAGGAGGGAGGGGCGGCTGGGTGGTGGTCGGCTGTGCCGTGGGCTGGGCAGTTGGTTGGGCCGTCGGTTGCGCGGTCGGTTGCGCCGTTGGTTGCGCGGTCGGTTGCGCCGTCGGCTTCGGCTTCACGGGCGTGGTGTTCTTGGCCACCGGCGCGGGCTCCGGTGTGGGCTCCGGCGGAGGGGACACCGCCGGAGTGTCATCCGTGTTCACGCCCGCGGGGATGTCGGGCTTCACTTCCGTGGGCGTTCCGCCACCCGAAAGCGGGATGGGCTTGGCCTCCTCGGAGCTCGGCCGTTGAAGCGCGTACGCGAGTGCGATGCCGCCGCCGATCAACGCAGCTCCCCCGAGGAGTCCGCCGATGATCAATCCCAGGTTGGAACCGCTCCCGGCCCTGGCGACAGGAGGAGGCGCGTAATACACGGGCGGCGGAATTGCCGGCGGAGGTCTCGCCGGAAAGTACGGTTCTGCGACTGCCACCGGAGCCGGCGGCGGCATGACGGGCGCATCGAAAATCGGAGGCTCGCCCGGCTGGGTCTTTCCCGGCGCATTCCAAGGCGGATCGGGAACTGGCTTGCCCCCACCTGGACTTACCGCGGTGGCATCCACGTCCGCCATGGTGGGCGAGACCTTGTTCGGCGCCGGAGCCATTTCCGACATTTCCCCGGTGGGATTGGGTTCCGGCGGATCGATCACCGCGGTTCCCTTTGCCGGACCCGACCCGTCACTCATGCGCTTCAGGGTGTAGCGAAATCCAGGCTCGTCCGCCAGTCACAGCACGATTTACCGCAGCTACAGCGGCTTTCAGAGACATGGAACGAAATCAGGATTCACAGGAAGCGCGACGCGCTTCGTGACGACCCTTGGAAATCCGGAAGTTCAGAATTCTTTCTTTGAGGGGCTTCAGGAAACCGAATGGGTGACCCTGCGGCAGTCCTGACCAAGGTTGCGTCAGACCTGCTACCCGCGAACCAGGTCATCGCGTCCGGTCTTCGTCGAACGTACGTCGCTCGTGCCCCATCGCGAACGGTGAAGTCCCGCTTCTTCCGACAACGCTCCATGTATCTCCGCCCGAACACCCGCTCTGCTTCCCCCTGATTGTGCGCGCGGCACAGGACGCGAACGTTCTCCGCCCCGGAGCTCCCACCCCGAGCCTTGGCCTGCTCGAGATCGAGCTCCAGAAACCCGCGCGCCGAGCAGCGCCGACCGCGGGCATCGACGAACGAGCAGCGGAGTCCGTCGCGCAGGGCCACTTCGCGCTTGGTCGCATTGGTGACCCGCGATGGTTTGGCAGACTGCGATTTGCGAGCGCGCTCGGTCTGTCCGAACTTCCGTTTCATCCGCTCGGCAATCAGGAGATCCACCGCAGCTTCGACGATGGTCGCCAGGTCGCCGCTGGGATTCTTGTGACTCATGAGATCCCGCGCGAGCCTGAGTTTTTCTTCCAGCGTTCGAGACGCGGTGAATTTCACGAGCACCGAAAGCGAAACGCGGCCATTCTCGAGCCTGTCGTAGATGCACGGAAACCGGCGAGCCAAGCGTGCCGCTTCGATCCGCCGACACGCTTCATCCTCACTGAATCCGAGCCGCTCGGTGCAATACGCAAAGAGGGACGAGCACGCCTCCTGAAGATGGAGCTTGCGCGCCTCCATCTCGGCGAGGTGCGCCACGAGCTCCGCGGTCAATCCCCGGTGTGCCCGAATCACCCGATGAAGCTCCGCGAGAAGCGCGCCATCGGTGAGCTTCCCCAACGAACCGAAATCAGCACTCTTCATTCCCATCGTCCTACCACGGGGATTTTCGTGCCCCGCAATCGCCCGAGGGTGCGTTTCGGGCGAGCGACCCGGCGCGAAAATCATTTCTTCCCCGGGCGCCCGTCACGCGCCGCCTGCGTGCGAGGAATGAACGCCCCTGAGGCCCGTCGCCCCAACGAGCTCGCCAGCGTCGAAGATCCTGTCACGAAAATTCGACGCTGGTCCGCGTTTTTTTCGAACTTATCCGGCCAATCCCGCGGTGCGCGATTGACCGGATGGCAGGAAAGATTGGCCAGATAATCAGCACTGCGAACAGCCCGCGGCGTCGCTCGGTCAGCTCGGGCGGACGCTGGGTGGAGTCGTGCGCGATCCGCGACAGTCGCGGGTGAATTCGGTTGGCGCTGTACGACTGACGCGGAGGCGATCCGCGACAGCCGCGAGGATGAATCATCGCCTTCAGCAATGAGGAAGCGGAGGAACGCACTCACGGCGCGCCTCTCCACGTAGTTTTCCCAAATACCCGCTCCGCCTCGCCCTGGTCGCGTGCGTCGCCTCACGTGCTCCGGAAGATGACCGAGATCGCAGTGCGTGCTCCCGGCTTCCGAACCAGACGAAAGCCTGAAGCCCCTTTTTGAATTCGTGATTTTCTTCCGCCCTCCCTGTGAGACTTCCTGATTTTCCTGATCTTTCGAACGTTCGCCGTCGGCTAGCGAGATGTTCCAGGCCATGGAAAGACGCTGTAAGAACCGGGTCTCGCGGCTAGTACACGGGAAACATGAGCTTGCATCCCTCCGCCGAGGGACCGAGGGCATCCTTCGCCCAGCTCAGATTCTCTCCCTCGAGGGACGAGAGGGCCTGAACGCACTCTGCGACGTCATAATCGGGACGAACGTGCCGGGCCCGACAGCGCTCGATGGCATCTTCGCAAAACGAATTGAAAGACGGATCGGGGCAAGCGTCGTGAATGCCCTGCCGGAAGCAGGTGTGTCGCACCCGCATGTTGCAAATCGACGCGCCACGCTCGGCAAAGCAACGCGCGACCGCCGCCGCGGGTCTTTTTCGATAGCCGTAGCCATTTTGCAAGAGCTCACACGTTCCCGAGAACCCTTCGCATTGGGGCCCGGAGTAACGGTTGTCGATGAAGGCGCAGGACACGTCTCCCACGTCGTTGTTGCAAGCATTCGGATCGACGACCGGCTCGACCGCCGGTTCGGCGACGGGGTCGGGATCGGGCTCCGGGTCGGCGATCGGCACGCTCGTCGAAGTGGGCTCGTTCGTCGTCGACGGCCGATAGCTCCTCGCGGGTGGAGTACAGCCAACGGCTGCGGCGATCGCTGCGGTCAACTGCACGAAGCGCTCGAAATCGATCCGGGGAGAGCTCACGGCGAGCCAGTATATGCGGGCGGCACGTGATAACTTCCTCGGCGTGCTGCGCATCGCGATCGACGCCCGCTCCGTGAGCGAGAAAAAGAGCGGGATCGGCAACACCACCGAAGCGCTGATCCGTCACCTCGCCCCCCTCGCCGAGGACATCGAGCTCACGCTACTCCGGCACCCGAGCGCGATAGAGCCCCTCGTGGACCAGAAGAACGTTCGCGAAATCGTGATCCGAGGTGAAACCAAGAGCGTTCACACGGTGCTCGGTCGAGGGATCGCGCGCCGAATTGGCGAGCAGGATCTCTACCATTCGCCGGCGGACATCGTGCCCTTCGGCCTTACTTGCCCCTACGTGGTGACGCTACACGATCTGATGTGGGTGGAGGCTCCGCGGTTGGCCTCGGCATTCGTGCCAGTCCGGATCGCGAACGGCGCCTGGTACGCGGCTCATTTCTGGCGCGCTGCCCGGGGTTCTCGTCGCATCATCGCGATTTCTCAGGCAACGGCCGACGCCATAGCGCGCGTGTATCCGCGCTATGCCCACAAGGTGCGAGTGGTGCGCCACGGGATCGAGCTCGAACGCTACTCGGCCGATCGCGGAGGCCCCCGTTCCCTGCTCGACCCCATTCTGCCAAGGGATCTGCGCTTCTCCCTGATCGTCGGTCAAGGTTCGCCTTACAAGAACCAGCCGGCGATGGTGCGAGCGTTCGTCCAGGCGATGGGCTCCCGCACCGATCACAAGCTGGTGCTGGTGCGCCGTTTCAGCCGCGTCGATCGTGAAATGCGGGATCTACTTCGGCGGCCCGAAGTAGCCCGACTCGTCATTCCCGTTCCCCACGTTACCGACGAGATCTTGTTCACGCTCTATCGCCACGCCCGCATGCTTCTGTTCGCATCGCTGTACGAAGGCTTCGGTCTCCCCGCGCTCGAGGCGATGGCGTTCGGGCTCCCGGTCGTTGCCTCCACCGCTCCCGCCGTACTCGAAGTCACAGCCGACGGCGCGCTTCACGCCGATCCCAAAGACGAAGACGATTTGCGGGACAAGATCCAAAAGCTCGACGACGACGACGAGCTCCGACAGCGCTTGATCGAAGCCGGCCGAGCGCGAGCCCGGGAGCTCACCTGGCAGCGAGCCGCGCGGGAAACACTGGACGTTTATCGGGAGGCGCTCTCGACGGGAGCGACCGGCTGAATCGCCGACAGCACCGCGACCTGGATCTCGAGGCGCCGTCCCGCCCCGATGGGTTTGCCGTCGAGCTCGGTGATGTGAAAGCGGTCGAACACCCTTTGCTCGACGGTCTTCACTTCCGATTGAACGATCTGGACGCTTTGCTCGAAGAGCGCCTGAGCGAGCGACAGCAAGAGTCCGGAGCGGTCGTCGGTTTCCACTTCGAGTGTCGAAAGATCTCCGGCTTCACTTTCCAGAAAGCGCACGGTGGTTTCACTGACGCGCAGCGGAACGAGGGACGTGCGCTCTCTCGCGCTTCTGCGATCGAGCCTGCCTTCCAGCAGCTGGACCAACGTGGCTTCGACTTCGACGATCTGCGCTGGCGTGACGGGCTCTTTGGGCGCTGTCGTCGGGCGCACCCAAAACACGTCCACCGCTTCCGCTCGCCCGCCGCTGGTCCTACGAGTGTGCGCTGCGGCATCGATCACGTCGATGTCCGAAAGCACGAATGCAGCACTGATGGTTGCCAACAGGCCCGGGCGATCGTCGGCAACGACACACAGTGTGGACGGTGCGTTTTGGCTCGGGCGCAAGAGCTCGACGTGAGCTGTTCGGTCCTCGCGCCGAAGAGCGACACCCGCGTGCTCCGCCAGAGTCTCCCCGTCCGTCGACATCTGGTACGCGCGCGGCATGCTCTCCGCGAATTCGCGCACGTAGTCTGGGGACGGAACCTTCGTCACTTCGGCTCGATGATACTCGGGTCAGGTTGCGGGCAGGTTTCCGGCTAGTTGCTATTCGCAGGAGGCGGGAAACCTGGAATCGGGAAAGTCGGGATCGGAATCGTCGGCAGACCGCTGGGGACCGGGAAAGGCCAGGGGATTTGGCCGCCGGCGTCCTTCTGTTCGGTGCCTCCGTCGGCGCCCCCGTCCGACTTCGGTTTGGGTTTGACGGTGCCGGTGGGCTTCGGTCCCGGATCGGTCGTGGTCGGGACGGGTCCCGGATCGGTGGGAACGGGTACGTTCGTGGGATCCGGTCCGCCTTGGGGTGCGATGGTCGTGTTCGGGGCTGCCGTCTCGATGTTGATCGGCTCGGTCGGCGTGTCCTTGCCGTTTCGCGTGAACACCACGACTCCGATGATGCCGCCGGTCACGATCACGCCAGCCAGAAGTGCAATGATCGCACCGAGCGGACTCTTCTTCTTGCGCTGGGGAGGACCAAAGCCGCCGTACATCGGCGGTGGAGTCTGCGCCGCCGCGTGCATGGGAGCGTGACCTTGGGGATGAGCCTCTCGAGGCTGAAGGTGCTGGGGTGACGGAGACGCTGCCGCCGACGCGTTTTGCGAGGCGAGGTGCGCGATCAACTCCTTGGACGCCTCTTGGGTCGATCCCTTGATGCCCATGTCCGCCCCGGGCTCGCCAACGGTCGGAGGGTTCTTCGCTACCGGTTCGGATTCCGGAGGCAGCGTGGGCGAGACGCCGGGTCGTTCGGGAGGTTTGGGAGCTGCCGAGGCAGCCGGTGTCACGACCGCCGTTCCTGCGTGCTTCGCGCTGGGTTCTTCTTCGGGCTTTGGAGTGACGCCTCCCGCGGGCACAGGGGTCGCGGCGAGCCGTCCTGCGTGGCTGAGCTCCCCAGCGAAGGGAGCGAGGGCGACGCGGAGCTCGAGAGCGCTTTGAAATCGCTGCTGCTTGTCGGCTGCGATCGCCCGGTGCACCACCGCGACCAGATCGGCCGGAAGCTTGGAATCGATCGACTCCAGTCGCTTGACGTTTCCCGCCATGACGTTGCCAACGATGGCGGGGGCATCCTCGCCGATCGCGGGCCGCTCTCCCGACAGCATCTCGAACATGAGAACGCCAATCGAATAGAGATCCGCGCGATGATCGACCTTGTCGGCGGAATAGAGCTGTTCCGGCGACATGTACTCGGGAGTGCCCATCAGTGCACCGGGACGCGTGAGGCCCTTGGTGTACTCGTTCGTCTGACGGAGCTTTGCGATCCCGAAATCCAACAACTTGAGAATCGGGCCACCAGCGCTCGGCGTGATGAACACGTTGTCCGGCTTGAGATCGCGGTGCACGACTCCGAGCGCATGCGCTGCCTCGAGGCCGCTCAGGATTTGCAGAGCGTAGTCGATGGCACGGTCCTTCTGAATCTTCCGCTCCCGGTCGAGCACCTGCTGCAGAGACTCGCCCGACAAGAGCTCCATCACGATGTACGGCGTTCCGTCCGGCATTTGATCGACGTCCGTGACCTTCGTGACGTGCGGACTCTGGATGCTGGCCGATACTCGAGCCTCTTGGAGAAACCGGGCCGCGAGTCCGGGGCGCCGAGCGAGCTCCGAGTGTAGAAACTTGAGCGCTGCGCTCGTGCCCAACACCTCGTGCCGAGCTTCGAACACACTTCCCATCCCGCCGTCGCCGATCATGCGCAGGATGCGGTACTTGCCGCCAATGATATCGCCGGGATTGGGTCGCATGGCTGACGGAGGGGTCACACTCTAGCAGGCCCAGCGAGGCTCGGGGCAATGGGCTCGGCGGTCAAAAGGATCTCGCACACGCCCGACAATTCTGCTGACCTCGGCCCATGCGCCCATGGACTCTTTCATTCATCGCGCTCCCGCTGTCCCTCCTCGCGGCGTGCCCCGAACCCGCCGTTCCCCGCCCAGCGGTCGCCGGCGAGGGTGAGCTCTGCGGTGGAAAGCAAAAGATTGCCTGTGGAGCCGACCTCGAATGCGAACAGGAGATAACCAAGCTCACGTTGCGGGATCCCAACGACCATTTCCTCTCCGGGCCTGAAGGGCCGTGTGGGGGAAGCGAGGGCCATCATTGCCAGGAGGGATTGGTCTGCGACAAGAGCAGCGAGCAATCCAAAGTTGAAAATGGCATGGGCAGCTGTCGAACGCCGTCGCGATGCGTGGCCCCGTGGCGCCGCGCTTCGCGCTAACGCTTCCGCGCTTCTGCCAGCATGTTGCAAAAGAGGGCGCCTTGCTCGAGGGCGTCGTCGAGTGCTTTGTGCGTGTGCGGAAGATAGTCGAACCAACGCTTGGGCATGTTCCGTTTGGTCGACTCGCGGTAGCCCTTGCCGAGCAAGCACATCGCCAACGTCTTGATATCGAGCGCGGAGTGAGAAAACGGGCTTTTGCCCGTGAACTTCAGCAAGTACCAGTACACGAACAAGAAGTCGTAGGCGGCGGGGTACCCAACGAATACCGGGCTGCCCGGTAGCTCCTCGAGCCAGGTCAGGTAGCGCGTCATGGCTCGTTCGGGGTCCTCGGTGTTCTCCCGGCACGCGGCCCAGGCTTCCGGTTGTCCCTGCCACCACTTGGCCGTTTCGGGGTGCGCCGTCGCTCCCAGGAGCGTCTCGAGGTTCGCTTCGAACGTTCCAATCAGCTTCTTGTCGGCGGTATACGCGGCCGAGGCAAAGCTCAGCATCGAGTAGGGCCCTGGGATCGGACCATCGGCTTCAACGTCCGTGCTCACGTAAATCTCTTGGTTCATGCGCTTCACAATGGGGGTGGTGGTTGCCAGACGAGAATCGTCGAGCGCGAGCAGGCTGGCTCCCACGGCGCCCGGTCCGGAATTCAAATACGTGCTGACGGAGAACGGGATCGTAAATCCCCACTCGACATCGAAGCGTTTCCTGAGTCGCTCGAGCAATCGATCCGCGGTCTCCTGGTCTCCACCATGGGCCACGGCAGCCCAGACTCAACGTCTGTCACCGAGGCTCTCTTCGAGATGGTCGACCATCTTCTCGGTGGGGTCGCTCTTCTCCGAGAAGCGTCCAATCGGCACGATTTCACCGTCCGCGAGTCCTATCAGCGGCCGGATGCGCAAGAGCTCCGCGAGGCGCGCCTTGAACACGCTCGCGCGTCCTCCGCGCACCAGATAGTCGAACGTCCGAACGAGACCGACGAAGCAGAGCTCGTGCACCGCTCGCTCGACCAGGGTCACCACCTTCTCGAATCGCACGCCCTCGGCGGCTGCGGATGCTGCCAAGACGACGATCAGCCCGACGGCGGCGTCCATGGCGCCGCTATCCACGACGTGGATCTTCACGTCGCGAAAGCGAGGATGTTCGTTCAGGCTCTTCGCGGCGCTCGTCGCTGATTGAAAGCTCTGGATCAACTTGCGCGACCCTTGCACCACGATGATCTCTCGGTCCGCCTGGGCGATTCGTTGCAAGACGGAAACGAACTCCTTGGCCGTCGTCCCGAGAACGTGGGGATGCTCGGGGGAGGTTCGCACCCAACCGTCCGCCACGTCGAAGGAGACGCGAGGCCAGGTGTCGACCGCCTTTCCGGCCACCAACACCGATTGCGAGCAGAGCTCGACCCCGTATTTCTGTGCAGCGTCCTCGTTGACGTTCGCTCCGACATTCGTGACCACGATCACGAGACCCTCCCCCTATTCCGAAGCTTGCACGACCAAGGCCCGGACTTCCGTCACCAGCTCGTCCAGCTGCTTGCGCGGGAGAGTGGCCCGAATGAATCGGCTTCCCCAGTAGAGATACGTGACGCGCGTTTTTCTGTTGCTGTCGCCGGCCGACTCCATGACAGCCCTCGCTTCTGGCACGATCGACCTCTGGATCAAGTGGGACGAGTAGTCCACCGGCCCGAGGGATTGCCAGACGCGGACCTCCCTCGCTGCGGGGCGAATGTCGAAGCCCGCTCGAAACGTGGTCAACAGCGGAATCGGGACCCAGACGAAGAGCGCTGCCCAGGGGATCTTCACCGCGCTCATGGAGATGAAGACGATGAAGCCCAGCGACACCGCCCCCAAGATGGCCACCCACATCCACTCGATGGGGCGAACCACGTAGCGAATGGATCCGTCGGCCCGCTGGGTTCCAAAGCGGATCTCCACGGGTTCGGTCGATTGACTTGGAGGCTTCTTCTTCTTCTTCTCCTTCGGAGATCCTTTGACCGGCTTCTCTCCGCTCTTGTCCGCCTTGAGCCGAGCGATCTCGGCTTCCTTTTCCGCCAGCGTGTCCTCGAGAACGTCGACCTGGCGTCTCAGTGCTTCTTTGGCGTCCCGCACGTCTCTGACCATACAACGCTATCGAGCCTGGGTCGTCCGCCTTCACACCGCGGCCCCGGGATGCTTTACCCGGCACATGTGCATGCAAGTCACGCGGGTCAAACCGCACCAGAACTATCACTGGGCCGGGGACGAGATTGTCCACGATCCGATCGTGCCCGCGGCGCGGCGCGTTCCAGTTCGTCGGGGCAAGCGCGGATACGAAGTGGACATTCGTGAGTTCTTGGGACTGGCGGGAAGTGCGTTGCTCCGCAAACACCTCGTCGAGCTGCGGAGCGCGCTGTCCACGGAAGAGCGGGCCCTCTTCGACTCGCGGGGTGCCGGTGCGTTCGACTTCCGTGCTCAGGCCGTCTTGGATTACCTGGGAAAGAAGCTCGAGTACGTGCGCGGATCGCGCCAAGCGGATAGCTGGCTCGTTCCCAGCGAGACCCTCGCGGCGCGAGGTGGCGATTGCGAGGACCTCGCCTTCCTCCTGGCGTCGATGCTCGAACAAAGCGGGATCTCCCACTACTGCGTGCGGGTCGCATTCGGGCGCATCACCCGAAACCAAGCCGGTGGGAAAAGCAGCAGCTGGGACCACGCCTGGGTGGCGTACATGAACGAAGGCGGAGCGTGGGAAATCCTCGAGCCCCTCGGCGCCATCGGTGCGAGCCAACGCCCAAAGCCCGCGAAGCCCAAGAAGACGCCGTCCCGAGCCTCAGAACCCCTCGAAGTCTACGAGTACACGCCTCATTTCGTGATGAACCGCGAGCACCTGTGGCGCGTGAGAAGCAGTCAGAGTGCAGCGGCCCGACCGCTCACCGACTACCTGGGCGATCGCGCTTTCTTCCAAAAGTTCGACCCCACGTTTGCAACGAACGTGCACGACAGCATCTATCGCGGCGCCCTCGACGGGATCTCCCGAGGCGAGCTCTCCCACATCGAGCGGACGAGCCTGATCGTGGATGCCAACACCCTCGGCTACGACCCGCGGGATCACTTCGACTTCGCGTACATCGACCAGGGTTGGGCGCGCGTCACGAAGCGACTCGGCACGGGCGACATCGGAGACTTTGCGCTGGCGCTCCACGCCATCGCCGACTTCTACGCGCACAGCACCTACGCGGATTTCGGCGTCCGGCGCCCTCGCACCGACGCACTGGTTCCGTACGACCCCCGAACGAAGCGATTGGCGCGGACTCCGAGCTACGACTTCAGCGCGTACACCCCGATCCCGGGGACGAACCAGTCCGCTGCCGAGGCGGTGAAACCGTGGCAAGGCAAGCTCATCAGCGGCCAGTGGTGGCGCTGGTACACGACCTACCCCAACGACATCCAGAGCAAATCCGAGCTCGCTCTTCGCCGCACGCTCCCCGATCACGACACGTTGGCCGTGGATGGCGCCGAGCGGGGCCCGAACCACCGGCGCTACGACGAAGCCGAGTTTGCGTTCCAGTTCGCGGATCGTCGCGGCGCGGCCGTCGAGCACATCCGGTCCGTCTGGCACGATTGGCGTCGGCGATTTCCCCGCTGATCAGTCCTGGAGCTCCACTCCATCCACCAGCCGCTCTGCGATGGGCACGTAGCGCCCGAACTCGCTGAGGAATGCCAGGGTCCTCGGATCCGCTCGATCGACGAACAGGACACCGTCGAGGTGATCGCATTCGTGCTGCACGACCGCGGCGGGCACTCCTTCCCATACGAAGTCCAGCTCCTTGCCCTGCCGATCGAGAGCTTGCACTCGGACCCGTCGCGGCCGTTCGACTCGCCCGCGGATGCCGTTCACGGACAAGCATCCCTCGTAGAGAGCGATCGATTCCGTGGTGAGAGGCGTGAGCACGGGGTTGACGAGTACCATCAGCGGGATCCCAGGAAAGTCGGGATAGCGAGGGTTCTCGTCCACCTCGATGACGGAGATCCGCAGTGGCTCGTGCACTTGCGGTGCGGCGATCCCGGCGCCGTTCGCGTCCTGCATCGTCTCGATCATGTCGTCGATGAGCGTCTGGATGCGCAGCGATCCGATCTCCGAGGCGACCACCTCTTCCGATCTCTGCCGCAAGACCGGGTGTCCCATCTGAGCGATCTTCCGAATGACCATGACGGTGATGTTAGCAGCACTGGATTAACCAGTCCGAACGAGGGGTTGGCGCGCTTGGCAGCCCCCATGCCCCCATGCTACGGCCGGGCCCAACATGACGCGATCCGCCATCCTGGGAGTCGGCAGCTACGTGCCGACGAAGGTCGTCACCAACGACGATCTCGCGAAGATCATGAACACCAGCGACGAATGGATCCACCAGCGATCCGGCATCAAAGAGCGTCGCTACATCGAAGAGGATGGCATCGGAGCGAGCGATCTCGCTGTTCCCGCCTCCGAGCGTGCCCTCGAGCACGCCGGCGTGAAGAAGGAAGAGATCGACGCCATCATCTTCGGCACGCTCTCGCCGGACTACACGTTTCCCGGTTCGGGTTGTCTGCTCGGTCACAAACTCGGCCTGCCCGGTGTCCCCGCCCTCGACATTCGCAACCAGTGCTCGGGCTTCCTGTACGGCCTCTCCGTCGCGGACGCTTGGATCCGCGCTGGCATGTACGAAAAGATCTTGCTCGTCGGCGCCGAGGTGCACTCCACGGGTCTCGACTTCACCGATCGGGGTCGCGATGTCACCGTGCTGTTCGGTGACGGTGCAGGAGCCGCGGTCATCGGCAAAGCCAAGGACGACGATCACGGCGTCCTGTCCTGCGTCCTCCACGCCGACGGCGTGGGCGCGTCGGATCTCTGGCTGGAATGCCCCGGTTCCAGGTACATGCCCCGGATCACCCACGAGATGCTCGACGAAGGGCGCCAGTGGCCGAAAATGAAGGGCAAGCAAGTCTTCCGCTGGGCCACCGACAAGATGCCCGCCGTTGCGATCGAGGCTCTCGAAAAGGCCAACCTCACCATCAAGGACGTGGACTTCTTCGTCCCCCATCAGGCGAACATGCGCATCAATCAGCTCGTTGGCTGGCGCCTGGAAATCGACGAAGAGAAGGTCGTGCACAACATCGAGAAGTACGGCAACACGACCGCCGCCACGATCCCGATGGCCCTCGACGTGGCCATCAAGGACGGCCGCATCAAACCCGACACGACGGTTCTCTTCGCCGCATTTGGCGCCGGCTTCACCTGGGCGGGCGCGGTCGCGCGGTTTTAGCCAGGCCGACCCTTTCGGAAATGCAATTTTCGGTTCGCAGCTTTTATTGCGGATCGGGGAGCGCCGCCGCCAATTCGCGGCGCATCGATCATCGACAACGGTGATCCCCGACAAGCGTACGAGCTGAACGCAGGAGATCGAACCCTGAGGCATCCCCTCATTGGGGCGAAAAAAGTCGGCAACTGTCTCGGATGCTGTGCCCGATGACATCGGGATGGCACAGGGAGAGCGGGAGGTTGGGAGATTTTGGGATAGGACGGACACGGTGATCGGTGCGCTCATCGAAGTGCATCGGCATCTTGGTCCTGGCTTGATGGGATCCGCCTATGCAGCTTTTATTGCGGATCGGGGAGCGCCGCCGCCAATTCGCGGCGCATCGATCATCGACAACGGTGATCCCCGACAACCGTGCTCCGATCTGCCGATCGCGGTGTTAGGCCTTCGAAACCATCTCTCGACGCAGCGTCTCTTACGGGACGCCAAGAACGCCAAGGAAGCCGGAAGGACGCCAGCGGATTTTTTTGAATTCGGAGGCGACAATGCCTCGCCCAGCGACGCGCGGTGACTTTGTCCCACATCGCCGGACCCGAAATCTCTTTGAAGAAATCTTCGTTGGCGTCCCTCCCGCGTCTCCTTGGCGTCTTCTGGCGTCCCGTAAAGACGCTTCAACGCTCGATGACCGCGAAGTACCACGGCGCGCGCCCACGACGTCGTAGCCACGTCTACCATTTGGGTTTCGATAATTTTGGCGCGCCCCCTAGCCGCTGCGGTCCGTTCCCACGCTTCGCCAGACGCTCGCCAACCAAGGCTGGTGCTCCCGGGGCACGCCGCTCGGCCGGTAGTAGTGCTCGAGCTCCTCGAATCCCACTCCGGTCACGACGTTGCGCCAACTCTCCCAGGTCAGAAACGAACCGTAGCGACTCCCAAGCCACAGTTCGCGATCGGGTCCGTGGGGGTTCGAGCTGAACAGCACGCCCCGCGGTCGGAGCGAACGCCGGAGCTCCGCGAGCACTCGCGTTAGCTCCTGGCTCGGCACGTGGAACAGCACCGCGTTGGCGAAGACGCCGTCGAAGCGCGCCGCCGGCAGATCGAGTCGAAGTAGATCCTGATGCAAGACTTCGGCGCCCGTCCGCTCTCGGGCCATCCGCACGAAGCTCGGCGCGCCATCGAGCCCGACCGGTACGTGGCCGAGCTCTCGAAACGTGGCGAGGTCACGGCCCGGGCCGCATCCGACGTCCAGAATCGCAAACGGCGGAGCGCCCTGGATGTGGCGCAACAGCGCCGCGACGTTCAGGCTCACGTCGTGGTCCTGGGTTCCCTCGCGAAACGATTCAGCCGATGACTCGTAGTGCGCGATCGTGCTGGCGCTGACCTGTTCGAGCTCCTTGCTCGTGAGCGCGCGGAGGGGAAGAGGGCTGGGCACGGGGAGAATCTACCCGGACTGGCGAGTCACCGCGACCGCCCGCAGGTCGCAGCATCCGCTAAGCCCTTTCGTGTCGGCGCCCTTGTCGCTACGGTTCTCGGATGCTCGAAAGCCCCGTCACGAAGTACCTCACGAGCCCAGTCTATACGCTTTCGGCGGATGCAGACCTGGACACCGCGCGCTTCCGCCTCACCCAGCACAAGGTGTCGTGCATGGCCGTGAACGACACGACGGACGCATTGGCTGGCGTGATCTCTCGAACGGACCTGCTCAAAGTCGGCACGTTCGACCACAGCGTCAGTCCCCCACGGCTGTCGGTCCCGGACCAGCAGGTGCGAGCGGTCATGCATTCGCCCGTGATCACCCTCGCACCCGAGCAGACGATGCGCGATGCCGCTCGCGCGATGGCTCAGCACCGCGTGCACCGGGTATTCGTGAAGCAGGGAGGCGCCGTGCTCGGCGTCGTCGGAACGCTCGAGCTCTTGAGCGCCCTCATCGACGAACGCGTTTTCGGTTCCGGTCAGCTCGTTGATGTCGTCGCCCGTGACGACCATCCACGCGGAATCACCCGTTCCGAGCGCCGTCCAGACACTGAAGGCGTCGGGCGTGACCGGGGTGGTGGTCATCGACGGCGCGGGCTCGCCCGTGGGGATGTTCACCCAGCGTGAAGCGCTCGAGGTTCGGCGTCACCTCACGGAGATGCCGGTGGACCTCGCGATGAGCGCGCGATTCATCACCGTGGCTCCTCACACCGCTTTGCATTACGCCGCCGCCCAGGCGCGTTCGACGCGAGCTCGCCACGTGCTCATCGTCGTGGACCGCTCGCTCACGGGAATCGTGGCGGGTCTGGATTTCGCCCGAGCCGCCGCCGGCTGAGCTCCGACCCTTTCCGCCAGGAGAATTGGCGCGAAAGAACGTCCTAACTCGAAGCCGGACCGCGCGGGCCGCTCGGGAGGAGAGCGAAGGAGATCCCGAGGGTCAGCGCCCGCAGCATTCGGCAGCAGTAGCAGGTTTCGGGGCGCGGTAGACCATACGATACCGTATTGACACGCCCCGCTTCCATTCGCTACCGTACGGATATGAACACTCGAAATTGGGGAGCCACTCCCGCCGAAGTGTCCGCCCCGCGACCCTGCGATGCGCTGGTGCCTTCCCACACCGGCTGATTTCGTGCCGTGACGGTCCAGGCTCCCCACGCCACCGTGTTCCGATGGCTGTGTCAATTGCGGGTGGCTCCTTACAGCTACGACATCATCGACAATGGAGGTCGTCGCTCGCCGCGGGAGCTGACGCCGGGCCTCGAAGATCTGGCAGTTGGGCAGGAGGTGATGTCGATCTTCACGCTCGCGGACTTCGGGCCGGAGCGACACCTCACGCTTCGCATCTCGAAACCCAGCGCCCAGCGTCTGTTTGGCGACCTGGCTTGTACCTACGCAGTGGAGCCCGGCGGGGTCTCGAATGAGACTCGGTTGGTCGTGAAGCTCGTCGTGAGTCACTCCGCGAAGCCAACATTGGCCGGTCGCATCATGAGGCGATTCTGCCCTGGGGCGATTGGTTCATGATGAAGAAGCAGCTTTTGAACTGAAGAAGCTGGCGGAACGCGACGCGCGGAAAAACCAAGAAGTCCACTGAGCCTCTCGGGGTCGAGGAGCGGCCGAACGGCCGCGCTCCACGCGCTGGCGGAGGGCGGCGTTGCCGCCGTTGCGATCGAGCCTCTGGCCAAGAAGCTCGGAGTGACCAAAGGCAGTGGCTACTGGCACCTGGGAAATCGCGATGCCCTGCTCACCGCCGCTCTACAAGAGTGGGAAAGCCGATCGACGGAAAAGGTCATCGCCCGCCTCAGCTCGATCGAGGACCCCCGGGAGCGACTGGTCAGCCTGTTCCGGCAAGCGTTCACCAACAGCCTCGACTCGCGGGTCTACGTCGCGCGGCGGGCGCGGACCATCACCCACTCGCGTCCGCCTTGCGCCAGTGTCCGAGAGCCGCTTGGTGTTCCTGATGGAATGCTACGCCGGCATGCAAGAGTGCGCCGATGCCCACTCGCACAACCGCGCTCTCATCGCCTACGCCGCGTATCTCGGCGTCATCATGTGTCGCCGTCACGTGAGCGATTTCGTTTCCGCTCGAGATCGCGACGGATTCCTCGAGGACTTGCTCGAGACCGTGCTGTGAAAACTGAGGGGAGCCGGCCTCCATAACACTTTCAGCTGTGCAGTGGTCAGCGCATGCAGAAGGCCAGCGGATCCCACTCGTTGCAGGGACCTTGTGGCGTTCGAGTCGGCTCTTGTTCTCGGTAGTCAGCGCGTCGAGTCTTTCCTACTTCGGGCTCCGCTCGAGCCGTGCTGAACGCGAGGACGGGACGGGGCTGCATCGCCTGGACAATGGACGAGTCGTCGTTCTGCTCGAGCAAGCGTGGCGCCGCTAGACGGGGCATCGCGAAGGCCGCTACCACTCCCACCACCACGATCGCCGCGGCGGTCGTCCACCAGGTACGCGCAACAGAACGCCGGGCTCGCGCCTCCTCCCGCGCCAGCTCTTCGGCCTGAGCGAGCTTCAATCGAGCCAGATCCTCTCGAGCCTTTGCGGCGATTGCCTCGCACATCGCTTCGGATTCACGTTGGGCGCGCGCCCAAAGCTCGGTGGAATTCGGTGTGGCCTCGACTGGGATGCTCTGCTCGATCTCGTTCATTCTCTCTCCTGGTTGGTTGCTCCCCCCATTGAGCAACACGCATGCCGCCCCGCGGATTGGGATTTCCAGATGAGATTGTTCGACGAGCCCGCTCTCACGCGTATCAGTTGCAGCCCACAACGGCGCCGTTACGGGGTTCGGGTGCGAAGATGTCCTACATCGACCCCAGCGGGATCAGGGCGGGCAGTTTCGCTGCTGCAAGATGAGCGGCGGCAACGGGGTTTGGTTGAAGTCGAACGCGTCCGATCAAATCGTTGGCCTGGCCGTCCTGAGCGGCGGGATCCAGATCCGAGAGCGGCGGAAGACCGAACACCGCTTCGATGAAGCGAGGGATGGATGCTTGCTCGGCGACCTCGTTGAAGATGAAGCCGGGTTTGGCGTAGGGCGAGATGACGAGGAGCGGCAAGCGGAAGCCGAGCCCGTACGGTTTCGCTGGATCGCAGCCGTACTGGCGCGGGGGCGGCACGTGATCGAACCAGCCGCCGAAGTCATCCATCGTGAAGATGATGGCGACCTTGCCCCAGTAGTCGCTCTGCATGATCTGGTTGATGAAGTCCACGGTCCAGTTCTCGCCCTGGCAGACCGAGCCAACCAGGGGATGCTCGTCGGCGAGGTCTTGGTTCACGAGCCACGACACGGCGGGGAGGGTGTGGTTTTCGAGATCCGACGTGAGCTCGCTCGCCTTGACGACCTTGGCCCACTTGGCCGGATCGTTGCGGATCGAATCGATCGCGTTGAACATCGTCCAGATCTCGGTGAGCACGTAGAAGTTCGTGCCGTAAAACCTCCAGTCCAGATTCGACGGCAAGCAGATCCGGAACGCTCGGGATCGAGAAGCACGGAAATACGTCCTTCGTCGTGCAAGTCGCGTTGTCGAGGATGCTGACCGTCGCGTTCGCGTCCTGATCGCAGCCCCAGTACGGATGGATCACGTTCGTCGGAGGGTTGCCGAGCGCCCAGCCCGCCTGCGCGGCGAGCGGAAACGTGTGACCGGGAAAGCTCGGACCGAGCTCGTTGGCAAAGAAGTGATCGCCGAGGGTGAACGCTTTGGCGTACGCCCAGTAGTTCGGGATGCTCGACTCGTCGTACTGAGCCCATGCCAGGTGATCCCCGAGCACGCTGGAAGCCGGGACGTCTTCCCAGCCATCCATGTTGCCGTTGGCCCAGTCCGTGAGCGCGCAGTCATGCGCGTGGCAGAGATCCCGAGTCGTGCGATCCGGAGCGCTCGGACACGGAAACGTCGTCCCATCCTTGAGCTTGCAGGTCGTGGTGCCTTCGGCCCCCGGGAAGCTTCCGAAGTAATTGTCGAAGGTGTGGTTCTCTTTGACGATGACGATCACGTGCTCGATGGGCATTCCGGTGCTTCCGCCACTCGAGCTGCCGGCCGTACCTCCGCCGCCGGCCGCGCCCCCGCTCGAGCTGCCGGCCGTACCTCCAGCTCCTCCCGTGTGGGTCGCGGAAGTGTCGTCCCCGGACGAGCCGCAGCCGAAGGCCAAGACCGACGCCAACACGATGTGTGCGCTCCGCATCGTCATGCTCGAGTCTATCACGTGGAGGGAACGTCGAGAGCGAGCTCGATACCCCGGCCTCGCGCGAATTCGACGAGCCATTTTCGCCGACGCTCCACTTCCGCGGGTTGCATGTGGAAGACCAGTCGAAGTCGCCCGTCCGCATAGCTCGCTTCGAGGCTGATCGCATGGGGTGACGGCGAGTCGGGGCGTTGCAGATCGACGGCCAGCTTGCCGTAGCTCACGACCAAGAGGTCCGACTCCTGGGTCAAGATCGAGAGCACGGCGGACGCGTCCGGTTCGCTGATTTCGGCAACGAATTCCTGGCTCATGCCTGATGAGTACGCTGTTCCTCGGCGTACGCCAGACGATTTTTGGGGGTGAGCTCGTAACGCTTCGGCCCTAACGGGTACGTCCTGCGAGGAGGACGACGAATGAGCATCACGAATACCGAGTCCGGCACCAGCGCCCACGAAATCGCGCCCGATATTTACCGCATCAGCACCCCTGTTCCCCCGAGCCAGATGCCGGGCGGGTTCACGTTCAACCAGATCCTGGTCGTCGATGACGAACCACTCCTGTTCCACACCGGCCCGCGCAAGACGTTTCCGCTGGTCAAGGAGGCGGTCGCCCACGTTCTCGGGGACGTAACGAGCGGCGGCAGTTCGTTTTGCGATTCCGCATCAGTTCGAGGCGTGACCGTCGCAGAATTCCCCGACCTCTGGCGTGCCAGCTCGAAACGGGGCATGTGTGGGCCATGCCCTGTCTAGTCGGATGCCTCGCGCTCGGATTTCCGCGGATTGCGCTGGCTCTGGTCTGGTTATTGGGCGGCGGTTATCTCGGACGGGCGTACGGCGGCTTCGTCTGGGTGCTGCTCGGGTTCCTGTTCCTGCCCCTCACCACGCTGACGTTTGCCTACGCGATGAACTCCCTCGGTGCGCCGGGTCAGGTCCCGCCGTTGGGATGGCTCCTGGTCGGCATCTCGCTACTCGCCGATCTCGGATTGCTCGGGCGGGGAGGACGCGACGCACACCGTTATCGTCGCGGACATCGCGGGAGGTGATCGCGGCCGTGACGAGCTACCGCTTCGTGCTTTTAGCGAGCGCAATCGGCGTCAGCGGTGCTTGCCGTGCAAGCCGGTCCAATCCCCGGCAACCACCCTCGCCGCCCGTGATGTTTCAGCCCGCTCCCATGCCGCCGGCCCCCGCACCCCCGCCGCCGCCGCCCCCAACGGCCACCATCGCACCCACCGCGACCGCTTCCACGACACCGGTTTTACCGCCAAGCTCCTCGGGAACGCCCACGGCAATCCCCGGGGTCACGAAGTATCCGGACGGCACGTGCTCGCTGGCATCCCCGTCCGGGGGACAGCCCATCATCGGGACGTGTCCGCCGGGACTGTGAGCAGAACGAGACCCATGATTCGAAAATTTCTGGTCTTCGCATCCCTCTGCACCATTGCCAGCGTTGCCTCCGCCGATGGCGCAGGCGATCCGATCGTGCTTCGGGCGGGGAAGTCCGTCGTGCGCGTGAGTGAGCTCGAAGCTCGGCTCGCCAAGCTTCATCCGTTCGAGAAGGCGAGCTTTGGCGCGAGTGATCCGGAAGTGAAGCAGGCCTTCCTCCAGCGCCGCCTGATCCCCGAAGTGCTGGCGGGCGAAATGGCCAGGGAGGAGGGCATCGATCAATTGCCGAGCACGCGGGCTCGCATCAACGCGTTCTTGGCGGAGACGCTGACCGATTCGCTCCAACACGACATCGCGCTTCGGCTGACAGAAAACGAAGTTCGCGCCTTCTGTGAAGCGGCTCCCGCTCCCCACGACTGCCAACGCGACCGATTCTCGTATCGAGTGGCTCTTGCCCGAGAGAAAGCGCACAAAGAGCTCGCCGAGTTCCGGGAGAAGCTCGCGCGACAGCACGTTCGTGGGAAAGCTCAGGCCCTGCTCGAGCGCATCACCGTGAATCAGGCGGGCGAAGTGCGAGAGCTAGCGCCTTCGGAAGCCGAGGAGTCCAGCAGCCAAAAGAAGCAGTAGCGAGGCGTAGGAGTGGGACGCCGCGCCGGTGCGACATCCGCATCCGCCGCTGTCTCCCGCGCTGTTCTTGGCAGGGCCTCCGGACGAGGTGCCGCCCGTTTGGGCATCCGCAAAAGCTCCCCCGCCGGTTCCCACTCCGCCGGTCCCACCTCCGGTGCTGGGGCCGCCGGAAACGCCTCCGGATCCCGAACCAGCCGTTCCGGCCCCGGCCGTCCCTCCGGTGGAGCCGTCGGGCACTCCCGCGTCGCCGGGAAAGACCGCGCACTGATCGGATGATTTCTGGATCGTCACGCTGTCGATCACGGCGTTCGGTTGGGGAAACGCTCCCCAAGCTTCGAGCTTCAGGTTCTCGTTCTCGATGTCGACCAGGACGTAGTGGTGGTCGCCCGAGCACGTCACGCGCCCCGGGAGGTTCCCGCAAAGAAACGACGGTACCGTGAACGCTCCCGCGCCCCCGCTGACGACGTACACCGTTCCCGAACCAAAGCCCGTCGCACCTGCGGAACAGGGCTTGTCCGACCCGGGCGTCCCCTGCGTCGCGCAGTCGCTGGGCTCGAAGCGCTCGTACCAGTGATTGTGGCTCGCGAAGACCACGTCCACGTGGTGCTTGTCGAAGATCGGAACCAGCGCCGCGTTCTGGTTCGCCTCGTTCGGCACATGCGAGATCGAGAAGGCCGCCTCCGCCGTGTAGGTCGGCTTGTGATAAAAGACGAACTTCCACTTCTTCGGGTTCTGGGTCAGCACGTCGTCGAGCCAGGCCGCTTGCGTGGCGAAGGGAATGCTTCCCCCGGTGTAGGTCTCCGTCGATAGCGAGACGAAGATCGCGTTGCCGTAGGTGAAGAAGTAGTAATCCTCCGTGTTGCTGCCGTTCGTGCCGGCGGACACCGGGAGAGCGAAGATCTGGTTGTAGTTGGCGCCATTGCCGGCGCCGGGGCCGTTGTCGTGATTGCCAATCGTGGGCAAGAACGGAATGTTCTTCGCGACCGGCTCGGTATCACCCAGGAACGTCAGCCACTGGTCGATCTGGTCCCCGTCGATGACCATGTCGCCGCCGTTGAGCACGAACGCGGGCTGATGGAACGCAGCTTGGGCCAGGATCTGCGGATAGTTTTGTCCGCCGCCGAAAATCGGATCGGGGCGATTGTCCGCTACGAACGCGAAGCGAAGCTTTCCGCAGCTGGGATCGTCGGGGGAGCCGGTGGTGAAGCTGGCCTCGCTCGAGTACCCGCCCGCCGTGTCCCCTGCGACGTAGTAGTACTTGGTCGAAGGCAAGAGCCCGGTGAGGGTCACTTCGTGCACGTGCCCGAGCCCCGCGTTCGCCACGAACGACGCGCCGGGTACGGTTTGCGTGTAGTTGCCGGGGCTCGTACCGAGCTTCACTTCCGACGCCGCGGCCGTGGTCGTGTTCCACGAAACGGTCATCGAGCTCGCGGTGTCTCCGGTGTACGACAAGCGGACGTAGGCCGGAGCCGCCATCACGACGGCTGATCCCATCCATACGGCCAGCCCCAGGGCGGCTCCCACGATTGCGCGCATCGCGCCGAAAGGATGACGGAGCTGGGACTCGGCGTCCAGCACGGTCGACTGATATGCTCGCGCCCGTGTCCGAGCCGGCCCTACCCAAGCAAGCTCGCGTCGTCGTCATCGGCGGCGGCGTGATTGGTTGCTCCGTCGCCTATCACCTGGCCCACATGGGCGAAAAAGACGTGATCCTGCTGGAGCGCGATCGACTCACCTCGGGCACGACGTGGCACGCGGCCGGGCTCATCGTCACGTTTGGATCGACCTCGGAAACGTCGACGGAGATGCGCAAGTACACCCGGGATCTCTACGCGCGCCTGGAAGAAGAGACGGGGCAGTCGACCGGCTTCAAGGCCGTCGGTTTCATCGAGGTCGCGACGGACGCGGATCGACTCGAAGAGTACCGCCGCGTGGCTGCTTTCAATCGCCATTGCGGCGTCGACGTTCACGAGATCGGACCGTCGGCGGTGAAGGAGCTGTTTCCCCTCGCGCGCACCGACGACATTCTCGCCGGCTTTTACGTGAAGGAAGACGGCCGCGCGAACCCGGTCGATCTCACGATGGCGCTGGCCAAAGGCGCGCGGGGGAAAGGCGCGAAGATTTTCGAATGCGTACCGGTGACCGGTGTGACGAAGAAGCGCGGCCGCGTCACCGGGGTCACCACGTCGCTCGGCGACATCGAGTGCGAGGTAGTGGTGAACTGCACGGGCATGTGGGCGCGGGAGCTTGGTGAAGACACCGGTGTGTGCATCCCGCTCCAAGCCGCCGAGCACTACTACCTCATCACCGACAAGATGCCGGGCCTCGAGTCGACGGTTCCAGTGCTCGAAGACCCCGCTTCGCACGGATATTTCCGCGAAGAGGTCGGGGGTCTGATGATCGGCTTGTTCGAGCCGATCTGCGCGCCGTGGAACGTGGGCGGTATCCCCAGGGATTTCTCGTTCGGCGAGATCACTCCGGACTGGGACCGCATGGGTCCCTACGTCGAAAAGGCCATGCAGCGCGTTCCCCTTTCCCTCGAGACCGGCGTGCGAAAATTCTTCTGCGGTCCGGAGAGCTTCACCCCGGATCTCCAGCCGGTCGTCGGTGAGGCGCCCGAGCTCCGGAACTACTTCGTCGCCGCGGGATTGAACTCGATCGGAATCATCACGGGTGGCGGGCTCGGTCGCGTCCTCGCCCACTGGATCCTCACCGGCCGCCCCGACGTGGACATAACGGGAATGAACATCGATCGCCTCCACGGCTATCAGCAGAATGCGGAGTACCGGCGCACGCGTACCGTGGAATCTCTGGGCATGGTGTACCAGTGCCACTATCCGACGCGTTCGATGCAGACCGCGCGCGGCGCCAAGAAGTCGGCGATCTACGACCGTCTCTCGGCGCGCGGCGCATACTTTCGGGATGTGAGCGGCTGGGAGGGCGCCGACTGGTACACGCCGGATGGCTCGGCGCCGAAGGTCGAAGGCTATTCCTGGGGGCGCCAGAGCTGGTTTCCATACTGGCAGGCCGAGCACCAAGCCACGCGCGAAGGCGTGATCCTGATGGACATGTCGTTCATGGCGAAGTTCTTGCTCCAGGGGCGCGACGCCGCCCGCATCATCAACCACGTCTCTGCCAACGATGTCGACGGTGCACCGGGTGTCATCACCTACACCCAGTGGCTCAACGAAGGCGGGACGCTGGAGGCGGATCTCACCGTCACCAAGCTCGGCGACGAAACTTTCTTCGTAATCGCTTCCGACACGGCTCACCGCCACGCCAAGACTTGGCTCACCCGGCACATCCCCGACGACGCCCACACGTTCGTCACCGACGTGACCGGTGCGTACGCGCAGATCAACGTGCAAGGTCCCCGCTCGCGGGAGCTTCTGTCATCGGTCACGAGCGAGGATCTCTCGAACGAGGCGTTCCCGTTTCGCACCGCTCGCGAGATCGACATCGGCTTCGCGCGGGTGCTCTGCATTCGCATCACGTATCTCGGTGAGCTCGGCTACGAGCTGCACATCCCGACGGAGCAAGCTCTGCACGTGTACGATCGCCTCGTCGACGCTGGAAAAGCGGTCGGGCTTCGTCACGCGGGTCTGAAAGCTCTAGCAAGCCTCCGCATGGAGAAGGGCTATCGCGACTACGGTCACGACATCGACAACACCGACAGCGTTCTGGAGGCCGGGCTCGGTTTCGCGGTCGACTTGAAGAAGCCGGGCGGCTTTTTGGGTCGGGATGCCGTGCTCGCCAAGAAGAGCCAGGGTCCCCTCACGCGGCGGCTGCTTCAGGTCCTGCTCAGCGATCCCGAGCCAATGATGTATCACGCGGAGATCGTTCGCCGAAACGCGAAGCCCGTCGGCTACGTCCGCGCCGCGTCCTACGGCTTCACCCTCGGGGGTGCCGTGGGCCTGGCGATGATCGACGCCGGCGAGCCCCTGAACCAGGCATACATCGATGCGGGAAGCTGGGACGTCGAGATCGCAGGCAAGCTCGTTCCCGCGAAGGTCTCGATCCGGCCGCTGTACGATCCCGAGATGAAGCGCGTGAAGGCGTGAGGCGAGCTAACCGCTCGTTCCCACGCCCGATGGATCGAGGCTCCACTCGAAGTCGTCGAGCAGGGTGAGCGAATCCAGAATGTGATCGCTCACGTCGAAGATGATGAACTCGATCTGCATCACCTCGCCCGGCACGATCGGCGCGGTGGTCGTCAGCCACGACGTTCCTCCGCCCGTGTTGCCATTCGTCATTCCGGTGCCGGCCAGCGCGCCCGTTCCCAGCGGACAGGTGTTGCAGCCTTTGGCCGCGCAGTAATCGAAGAACCCGTTGTTCACGCTGACGGCGTTGTTCAGGCTGTCGAACGAGATGTTCTTGTCCGCCGGAATGCCGGCGGCGCCCGTGTTCAGGAGTGCGAGGTAGAAGTCGTTGTACTGGGTGCACTGGTAGGTCCAGTACTCCGAGCTGAAGAAGCGGAATTTGTAGGAAAATGATTGGGCGTTCGTGGGCACTCGAATGCTCAGGCGCACGTTCACCGCATCGTTCGCTCCGCTGCCCGACGGGCAGTTGCCGCTACAGCCCTGAGCCGCTGGGAGCGCTCCTCCATGTGCTGCGAGGTACGCGGCGGGCGGCGTCGTCGCGGTCGTGAACGAGCTGCCGCCGTTGGGTGCGACGTATCCCGGGTCGTTTGCGTCGCGCATGCGCCCGGAGGAAATGCCGGCGATGGTCGCGCCCTTCTGGGGAACTACTCCGCCGGTCCCGTAGTTCTGGAGCACCGCCGTCTGCCAGTTCTGCATGTCGGCGAGTGCCTGGGCGCTCGGCGCTCCTCCGGTCGCCAGGAGCTGCGTAGCCGTGATCACGCCCCACTTCTTCTGAGCCTTGGGCGGATTGAGGGTCGTGAACTGACAGAGGTCCATGGCCTTGGCGACATCGGTCCCCGTCACGCCGGTAAACTTCGCGGTGGTCGCGCAGTCCGCGGTCGGGACGGTGTCACTCGTGGTGGCGTCACAGTCGTCGTCGACCTGGTTGCCAATCACTTCGTAGGCGCCGGGATTGACCTTGTCGGGCTTCGAGCACTGGGAGGTGTTTTCGCAGCAATCCCCCTCGCAGGCGGTCCAGCCGTCGCCATCCACGTCGGGCACGTCGTCGACGACGCCGTTGCAATCCTCGTCGACGGAGTTGGCACAAACTTCGGGGGCGGGCACGACTTGTCCGATGCACGGACCCCACGACAATCCCGACAAATCGCAGGTTTGGCTGCCCGCCTTGCACGCACCAACCCCCGCCGTGCCAGCCGCCCCGGTGTAACAGCTCTGGGTCGTGCCTGGCGCGCAGAGGCAGGTCGAGAGGGTGACGTTCACCTCGCAACCATCGAGAGAGTTCTTGTTGCAATCGGCGAAACCGGAGGCGCAAAGTCCGATCCCGCAAACTCCCGCCGTGCACACAGTGGCAGCATTCGGCGGCGATGGGCACTGGGTGCCGCAGGTTCCACAATCGTTCACGTCGCTCGACAGGTCGTGACAGCTCGTGCCGCAGCAAGTCTCGTTCGCACTCGTGCACGGTTGGCTCGCACTACATCCCGTTGCGCAAGCGTTGCTGACGCAAATGCTTCCACTCGGGCATTCGGTGTCCGTCGTGCATTCGACGCACTGGTTCGTCGCCGTGTCGCAGAGAGGAGTGGACCCACTGCAATCCGACGCTTCGTCACAACCCGCGCTGCAGTTTTGGTTCGCGTCACAGAACTGCCCGCTCGGGCAATCGGTCGCGTTCGCGCACCCAATGCAAGCACCGGTCACGGGATCGCAAACTGTTCCGTTCGGGTCCCCCGTGCAGTCAGCATTCGACTGACATCCCGTGGGACCACCGTCCGTACCCGCTGCGCCGCCGGTTGCCCCCACGCCGCCGGTGTTCGCCGTGTTCCCGCCACCGCCGGAGCCTCCTGTGATGCCGGAATCCCCGTTTCCGCTGCCGCCGCTTCCTCCTGCGTTGGCGCTTCCCCCCGTACCCGCAGCGCCGGTGCCCTGCAGGCCGGAATCGCCGGAGCCGCTTCCGCACGCGACCACCAATGCCGCGCCCGCCCCGATTGCCAGGAGTACCAACCGCATGTGAGCTGCCTCGCTAGCGCGCCGACACCTGGGCACGCTACTTACAACATACGCGCGTTTCGAGGCAGCTGTCCAGCCAGGGGCGCGGCGAGGGTTTCCTCCTCATCCAGCGCCAGCAGCGCCGGCAGCCGTAGCAGCGCCAGCAGCGCCAGTTGTTCGAGACCTGGGATTCAGAGCGACGAGTCGACGCAGGTGCTGTCGGTGCAGACTCCGCTTTCGCACTCCCAGTCTGCCGCGCAGCCGACGCCGTTTTCGTGAAGCGGGTACTCGGTCTCACCGGTCTCGCTCGAATCGCCAGTGGGTCGCGCGATACACACGCTCTCCTCACACACGCCGCTCTCGCATTCGGCATCTTCCGCGCAGCCTTCTCCGTTCGCGTGCAGCGTGTAGGGGGCCGGGTCACTCGCTGGGTCGTCGCTCGAGTCCATGCAGACGTTTTCGGAGCAGAATCCGCTCTCGCATTCCCAATCGGCAGCGCAGCCGATGCCGTTTGCGTGGGCGTCTGAGGGTGGGATGGCGATCGAGCCGGCGCTCATTGCGTCGTCCGCGCCGCTTTCCGTAGTGGTCGTGCGAGTCGAAGGTGCCGAGCTGACCGTGTCGTACCCGTCCGCGGGACGGTCAACCTCGGAGGCTCCGTCCGCCGTGGGGGCGTCGGTATCCATGGAGCAAGCACTCACGAAGAAGGCTCCAGCACTGATGACGAGGGCGGTGATGACAGAAAACGACGATGAATGAACGGTACGCATGGCTTCCTCCCGAGAAGTGCTGACCTGTTCGGCGGGGTGGGTCGCCAGTTGTGAGGAAAATTTGGCGAGTGAAAACAGCTACTTATCCACGATAAACGCTCCCAACGTGCTAGTGTGGCCCCCCATGCGAGCTCTTCTACTGTGCGCCGTCGTCGTGCTTGGGTGCTCGAGCGAGGAGTCGAAGTCGGATCCCGGCAGCGGCGGAACTTCGGGTTGCCAGTACGACTCCGCCGCGGCGGTTCGAGGCTGCGTGGACCAGGCCGCCATCACGTCGGACATCCAGTTCGTGGCAGAAGCTCGGCCCCCGGGTAGCCCGCACTGGCAGGCGGTCCAGTCGCTGTGCAAGGAGCGCTTCGAGAAATACGGCTTCACCGTGACCCTCGATACCTACGCTACCGGTGTGAACGTGATCGGGATCCGTCAGGGCATCACGAAACCATCGGAGCGAGTGCTCGTTTCGGCTCACTACGATCACCTCCCGGGCTGCGCGGGCGCGGACGACAACGCGAGCGGCGTGGTTTCCTTGTTGGAGACGGCCCGGGTCCTATCCGGCGCAACCTTCGCGAAGACTCTCGTTCTCGCCTGTTGGGACGAAGAGGAAGATGGGCTCATTGGCTCGACTGCCTACGCCGCAGAGGCCAAGGCAGCGGGCGACGACATCGTGCTGATGGTGTCCCTCGAGATGCTCGGGTTCAAGAGCACGGCCCCGAATTCCCAGAGCGTTCCCGCGGGGCTCGACATTCTGTTCCCTCAGCAATACGCGGATCTGGAGCAGGCCGGCTTCGTGGGGGACTTCCTCACAATCATCCCCGACACCTCCGCCCGAGCTTCCGCGGACCGAGTGGCGGCCAACGCATCCGAAATTGCCCTACCGACGGTCCTCCTGGAGATCACCGAAGCGCTGAAGAAGAACCCGGTGATTTCCGACGTGCGCCGCTCGGACCACGCAGCGTTTTGGGATCAGGATTTCCCGGCGATGATGCTCACGGACACTAGTGAGTTCCGCAACCCGAACTACCACTGCCGGAACGGCACGAGCGACACCGTGGATACGCTGGATCTCGAGTTCTTGACCAACAACACTCGGGCCATGGCCGGCGCTACGGCGGATCTCGTGGAGCTCCAGCCCTAGCGCTCACGACCGCCAACCAGCGCTCGGCGGCGCTCGGCTGTCCGGGAACAGTGTCAGCTGGCAAACGCCGGCGATTTTCAGGAGCAACGCGCAGGAGGCCGTTCGCGTCGGCGGCTTCGATTTCTCTTCTGCAGCGGATTTCCCCTGGGCACGAGACTTGAATGAGTCTCCAGCATGCCGATCCGATCCCTGCTGATTGCGATCGCCCTGCTCTGGGGCTGCGGTGGCCCGGATGATGGGGCGACTGCCACCAACGGATCGGGCGGGGCGCTGACCGGAGGAACCGGAGGAACCGGAGGGACGGGTGGGCCATCGACCGGCGGCGGATCGACCGGCGGCGGATCGACCGGCGGCGCATCGAATGGGGGAAGTGGAGGAGCGTCGAGCGGAGGGAGCGCGGGAACGCCAGGACAGGGCGGCGGTGGAGGCGACTTCACGTCCGATGGCTGTTTCAAATGGTCCGAGCAAACGCCTCTGCAAACCGCGGTGACCGATCACGAGTGCGTGGAGATCCAACCGGGAACGTACACGCTCAAAGCCGGAGTGATGGTGAGCCCGGGACACACGGTTCGGGGAGTGAGTACAGAAAAATCGATTCTGAAGGCGAGTCAGACCGACTGGAGCTTCAATTGTTGCGACTCGATCCTCTCGGACACGTTGCCCCAAAACCCCGAGACGAATCCGTTTCGAGTCGAGAAGCTCACACTCGATGGAGCCGGGGTCGCGACGTACAACGTTTGCTGCCGGGGCTTCGTCGCCGACACGACGATCCTGAAGAACTCTCGCTGTTCGGCAGTTGGCGCTGCGGGCAAAGGCGTCGTCGTGAAATCGAGCCAGATGCTGAACAGCGCCCAGGCGACCAACGTGCCTGGGAAAGGGATGGTGAGCTGCGCGACCGGTGGTTTCGGTGGCGTGGCCGAAGGGGCGGCCATCTACACCGAGTCGAAAGCGGGAACCCTGGCTCCGGTGTTCGACGGCAACACGATCAAGAACAGCTTTGGACCCGCGCTCAACGTCAATGGCACGTGGGGCGGCATCTTCTGAATCGGGATAGCGGCGAGATCTGGCTCAGTCTTCGCGTCGCCGGAGCACGAGTCGGTTCGACTGGATGTCGACCACGACGCCGCGGCAGGGAGCGGAGACTTCGGTTTCGGCAGAGCGTGCCAGCAGCCGACCCTCTTTACGAGCTCCGCCATGAACACGGCGGGCTCCGCCCCCTCGGGAAGATCGACTGGGACGAGGCGGGGCGGGGGCGAGATGTCCGGAAGCGGGAGTCCTTCGCGTCCACAGATGGCTTCGATGGCATCGAACGCGGCTTCTCGGGTGCCAAGCGCCGTGCGTTTGCTGTTCGCAAGTTCGATGAGGCGTGGCAGGTGAGCTCCACTCCCCAAACGAAGGAGCGCAGAGGTTGCCGCGAAGACCACGAGACCATCGCGGTCACGAAGAAGCTTCTCCAGCCGCGGCAAAACCTCCGGCGCGCCCCGGTCGAGGAGGCCGGTGAGCGCCAGCCAGCGCTGGGATCCGGACCGGCTGGTCAGGGCCTCGAGGAGAATGGGCGTTGCGCGAGGGCTGGGACAAGAGCCGATCGCAGACAGCACCGGGAACCGGTTCGAGAGCCTTGGGTGCCGGTCGATTCCGTCGATGAGCTCGTCCGGATGGGCGCACGCGAACGACACCAAACAAGCCTCGAGGTCCTCCATCACCGCGCGGCCGTTGGCGTCCTTTTCTCCGACGGGCGCATCGCCGTCCAGCTCACGAAGGAGCTCGACCAACGCCGGGACGCCCGCCGCCACGAGCTCGGCGGTCATCTCTCGCGCCCCGTCGCCGCCGAACGATGCGAGGACCTCTTTCGCCGAGCGCGGCACGTCGACAGCATTGACCAACATCACGTGTCGAGCTACCTTCTGTGCCGTCGCCAACCGCGGCAGGAAGGAGCAAACACGATGAACCCCCGAAATTCCCGCGATCGTGTGTGCTCCGCAATCGAAGCGCGCTGAGCGTCCCTCCGTAGCGTCCCGAGCGACGCCGGTGTGACGCGCTCACGTGATTTCGCTTCGCCATTCGGCGCGGCGCCCGCCGCGCACCCTCGCCCGCGAACGGCCATCTGCATGGCCGAAGAACCCTTTTTCTGGTTGGTAATCATGATTTTGGACCCTGAAACCTGGCCGAATTTGCTTCGGCTCGGCTACGACGAACTGCTCGAAAGCAATCTCTCGAGTGGCTGCTCCCGCGACCGTGTGGCGCGCGTTGCTGTCGAGCACCGCGGTGCATTTCTCGTGATCGGCGAAAGCGGAGCCGTGAACGCGCTCTCCTCCGGTCGACTGCGACATCGTGCACGAGACGCTATCGATCTCCCCGCGGTTGGAGATTGGGTCGAGCTCGCGTCCGCCGGGCCCACATCCGCTGTCAGCATCGAGCGAGTGCTGCCCCGGCGCACCTCGCTCGTGCGCCGATCGGCTGGGGATACGAGCCGGCCCCAGCTCATCGCTGCCAACGTGGACGTCGTGCTCATCGTGGCGGCGGCCTCCGCGCACCAGGATGCTCGCACCCGCGCTCGAGGCGTGAACTTGCGCCGTCTCGAGCGCTATCTCGTGTTCGTGGAGCAGAGCGGCGCTCGCCCCGTCATCGTGATCAACAAGGCCGACCTCCTGCCGGATGGCGACGCCCTCGTGGAGTCCGTTTCCCGAGATCTGGGCGGCAAAATGGTGCTTGCGACGAGCGCCGTCTCCGGAAGCGGCCTCGACAATCTCGCTCGGCTCTGGTCGCCGCGCGAGACCGTGGCGCTGGTGGGCTCCTCGGGAGTGGGAAAGTCGGCGCTCACCGAGCGTCTGCTCGGCTCGGAGCGAGGTCTGGTCGGTTCGCTTCGCGCCGACGACGAGCGCGGTCGTCACACGACGACCCACCGCGAGCTCTATCTCCTGCCCACCGGCGGATTGCTCATCGACACTCCCGGGATGAGGGAGCTCGGGCTTTCGTCCGAAGACGCGGAGATGGATTCGGCGTTCGAAGACGTTGCAAGCTTCGCGGATCAATGCCGGTTTCGCGACTGTCGCCATGCCGAAGAGCCCGGGTGCGCGGTGCGGGCCGCCATCGAGCGTGGCGACCTCCGGCGAGAACGACTCGCGAGTCGACAGAAGCTCGAGCGTGAGATCGAGCACGAACGCCGGAGGCTCGATCCCGGAGCACGGCGAGAGGCCAAGCGGGCGCTGCGCCAGCGGTCTCGGGCAATTCGGGCGAAGCTGCACCGGCGCGGGTGAAGCCCTCCACTTCCGCCAACCCCGAGTTGGCAGGCAGCGACTTTCGGTTGTCGGACTTTCCTGCGCACCAGCTGGTTTTTTAGGGAATTCTCGGCGTTCCGGAGGCGGCGCGACGCTTGCACTCAGCTCGATGGATGTCAGCTCCTGCTCGTCTCGCCTCGATCGCCATCGCGCTCCTGTCTCTCGTGGCGTGTGGCGGCGGCGACGATCTCGGAACGCGAGGACCCGGCGGAGCGCTTCCCGAGGAAATGGATTCCGGCACGACCTGGCCGTCGGGAGGGGCCGCCGGAGAGGCGGGCGGCGGCAGCGGCGGAGCGGACGCAGGTGCCGGTGGCGCTGCGGGAGCTTCCGGTGCGCCGGCGACAGCCAACACCTGTCCCCGTGTCCACGTCGATGTACCGGCCGGCGAGGTGTTGAACGTGCGCTCGACTCCGTCGACGAGCGACGCACCGGTGGGCACGCTGGACCCGGGTGAGATCGTCGACGTGCTGGCCGAGGTCCAGGGCGAGGTGCTCGACGGAAACAACGTCTGGTACCAGATCAAGAAGAACGCGCTCACGGGCTACGTCTGGTCAGGGCTTGCAACGTGCACGACCGACGAGCCCCCCGAGCCACCAGCCGGATTTTACCTACCTCTGGTGTGCGGCAAGACCGCCAAGGTGACCCAGGGCAACTTCGGCAGCTACAGCCACCAGGGGCTCTCGGCATACGCATTCGATTTTTCATTGGGCATCGGGACGCCGATGGTGGCGATGGCCGATGGCACGGTCCAGAAATCTACGACCTGACCAAGCCGGGCAATCCTTGCTACAGCGGAGGAGGCTCCTCGTGCGCCGCGAAGGCCAACCTCGTCGTGCTCCTCCACGGCGACGGCACCGAGACGCTCTACGCACACCTCAGCAAGGTGCTCGTGAAGAAGGGACAGACGGTGAGTCGCGGCACCCAGGTCGGGCTTTCCGGCTCGACTGGTTACTCGACCGGCCCCCACGCTCACGTCGCTCGCCAGAAGAAGTGCACGAGCTCGACCTGTCAGTCGATCGCACTGAAATTCGTCGACGTGAAGGCCGGTGGCGTTCCGAAAACCGGGGACAGCGTCAAGTCCGGCAACTGTCCATAGCGGCTCGGTTCAATTTGCGATCGCAACAACCGCTCCGCCTCGCTTCCTTCTCCCACGCGCTCCCGTTCCGCAATCGCGATGGCGCCCTGCCAATACGCGGCTCCCTGCCAACCGCCGAGCCTCCTTTCGCGCTTCGCGGCGGTGGGGTCCCGCGCGTCGGCGGCGGGGCCATCGCAACTCCTCCCCTGCCCGGAGCCGGGCGCGGGTTCCCGGGCTTTCATCTGCTGCTCTGCCTCGAGCCTGCAGCGGCGTTACGGGCGCGCCGGCACGCCGCATCAGACTTGCGCGCAGCAGCCCGAGTCCATGAGTCAAAGAGCCAAGCGCCACCAGGTGACCCGGTCGGGATGTGAAGCGCAAATGGAAATCGCGACGTTGCGCGATGAAGCGGGAGTTACCCGCGACTGTCGCGGGTGGGCTTACCCGAAATTCTTCCCCGAAATTCTTCCCCGAAACCCTCCGCCCACGTGGGGCGCTGCCGCGCGCGAGTCTGAGGCGGAGTGCGGTCGCCCCGGTATGGGGGAAGCCATTGTATCAAGCGTTCCAAACAGAAGGACGCAGTCTCGTTCAGACGCGCAACACGCTCACTCCAGGGAAATACCGAGCAATCGCCGTCAGGTCGGCAAGGTCGGACGTGTAGACGACATCCCCGCGCTGGGCGGCGGATGCGACCACGATGGCATCGATCGCGTTCGAGCGGCCGGTGCGCGCGAGCGCTTCCCCTGCGATGCGAGCCAGCTCTTCACTCAGCGGCTCAACTACGACACCCTCCAGGATCTTGGCGCTCGGGCCTCTTTGCGCGCGCCACCATTCTGCGACGACGACCGTCGGGACCGTGATGGTCAGCGAAAATGTCCGTGCCGCAGCGAGGATCTGTTTGATTCGGGATCGGCGCCTTTCGATTGCGATCAGCGCGCCCGTGTCGAAGGTCAGTCCAATTCCCACAGTTTGCGATACTCCTCGAGCTGTTCAAGAGTCAGCTTGGGCGCGTCTAGCCAAGTGAGTACGTCGTCCAACGCGCGCTCACGACGAGCGCGACGAACGGATTCGCCGAGTACCGCAGACAGGGACTTGTTCTTACGCTTGGCTTGGCTTCGAAGCCAGGCAAGGTCTTCGCTGTCGAGAGACACGCTCACCTTCACAGCCGACATTGCTACTCCAGGTAGGAAGGAAAGTACTACTCGAAGTAGTCAACGTCAAGCGACGCGAAGTCGTCGACATTGTGGCGCGGGGGTGGGAGCAGCGGCCGCCGTGGTCGCCGCTGGCTTCGGCGCCGGCTCTTCGTCGCACGCGCCCGCGAGGACCAGTCAACCGAGGACAGGGACGGAGGACATCGCGCCTCTCATGAGCCACCAAACTCCGTCGCCACGCGCATTTCAAACGCGCTTCAGTCGCTGATGCACCAGTCGTAGAACGAGCATCGACCGTTCAGCGGATCGCAGGATCCCCCTTGGCAATCCGAGCTCTGGGCGCATTTCGCGGTCGGCGGGAGTCCGAGCTGGCACTCACCGGCCACGCAGCGCGCTCCCGGAACGCAAGTGTCCGGGAAGTCTTCGCATGGCGAGCCGACGGGATCTCGCGGCGTACAGAACCCATGGTCAGCGCCCGCCGGCCACGGGCAGCGATCGCCGTTCGGGCACTGCGACGACGAGTTGCATTCGTCCCCGGACGCGGGCCCTTCGACGCACACGCCGGCGATCGTGGCGCACGCGAGTCCTTCCGCGCATTCGTAGACGGTCGAGACTCCGGCGCAGGGCGCACCCAACCCGCCGTTGGGAATGTGGGCGTGGCAGCCGTTGAACGCGCAGTACGGATATCCTTCCGGCGCTGGAGCGCACTCGAAATCCGATTCACAGGGGTCTTCCTGAGGTGTGGTTCCCCAGATCACGTAGTCGCAAATCCGCGGCTCCGTTTGGGGCTGGTTGCAATCGAGCGCGAGGGTTTCTTGGATGCATTGCTCCGCGACGTCGGGATGGAAGGTACCTCCCGCATCCAACAGATCCTTGGCGGTCACCCAGTTCACCGGCGTGAGCGCGTCGCGGCAAGCGTCCTCGTCGTGCGGGAGCGCAGCCGTCTCGCAGCAGGGACGAGTCGCTGCGCATTGGGCTGCGGAGCGCCGCAGGACCCAGTCCTTCACGATCGCGGTCGGATCGTCGCCGGCACGATCCTCGGTCGAGGAGCTACAACCAAAGGCAAGCGTACCGGATGCGAAGAAACCCACGAGAAGCAGGCGGATCGTCCGAGTCACGAACTATCTTACGAGCTCGCCCTCCGAAAGCTCCCATCGAAGAATCGATCGGTGATCGGTTCGGAGGACAGCTCGCTCTCTCGCGGATGAACGAAGCCGAGTTTGCGGAAAGATTGGTCATGTCTCACCGGAGAGCCTGGCCGGCATCCCCACCGACTTTCGGACGGATCTGTTCTTCGTCGGCGTCCTCCTGGGAGATGTTGAAGGAGATTCGTGCTTGGCTGGTACGAATTGGATTTCGCGCTGCTGCGAGCGGCGTGCACGAAGTGGGTCCGCTCCTCCGATCGTCCCAGCCCAATACGCCTCCTCGACTCGCTCGTCACGGACAGCGCTGGTGGCGAACCGGTGCTTCGAACTCCAAAGGCTTTACGAAGCTCGATCGTTCGGAAGCTCGGGCAGTCAGCGACCTGACGTGACGACGAGGAGACACTCTGATCGGTATTCCCCTTCGATCTTCTCGATCCAGGGTGCCGGAAGTGGCCGGATGATTCGAGCGTCGGACCCGCGACTGCGTCCACTTGAAAGCCGCTGTAAGACGGCGAACAGCCACGAGTAGGCGAAACCCGCGCATTCTTTCGGCGCCTGGACCTTGGGCAATCGCCGTGAGAAAAGAGTCCTCTTCGCTTTGCGGGCAAGATCATGCGTGCGCTCTTTCGCATCGCCTCACGGCGTATCGTCGCCGTCGCGGCCACCATCGCGCTCTCGAGCGTCGCGTGGAATGCGAACGCTCAGACGGCTCCGCGCGAACCGGCCCAAAAGCGCCCAACGGGCTTCACTCGAGGTGCGGGAGAGAGTCTGCGCTGGGATCCGGCCTGGCGGGAGTTCGACGGGTTCGACATCGGATTGATGGGCGTCGCGGCTGCGGGCGCCATTACGGGCCTCATCATCGGACCGAACAAGAGCTCGCCCAATCGCGGCGGGATCTGGTTTGACGAGTCGGCGCGCGATGCTCTGCGACTTCGCGATCCCCAACAGCGGCAGTACGCGCGGGATACCAGTGACTTTTTGCTCTCTACCGTGGCGGCGTATCCCTACTTCGTCGATTCGCTGCTCGTTGCGTCGTGGTATCGGCACAGTCCCCGGGTAGGACTGCAGATGGCGTTGATCGCGGCGGAAGCGTCTCTCGTGACGTATTCGCTCCAGACCGCGACGAACGTGATCGCCAGTCGCGAGCGGCCGTTCGGCAGGGAGTGTGGCGGCGAGGTGAACGCGCAGACGAACGATTGCGTCGCCAACAATCGGTTCAAGAGCTTCCTCAGCGGCCACACGTCCCAGACGTTCGCGGCTGCGGGGGTCACCTGCGTTTTTCACGCGAAGATGCCGCTCTACGGAGGCGGTACGGATTGGATCCCCTGCGCTTCGGGCTTCACCCTCGCCGCTGCTACCGGCACGCTTCGCATCGTTTCGGATCAGCATTACGCGACGGATGTCATCGCTGGCGCTCTCCTCGGCACGGCGGTGGGCATTGGTTTGCCGTTGGGGCTCCACTTCCACGGCTCGACGCCACCCGATCGAGCCGGCGCGGAGCTCGCGCCCCGAGTGTTCGTGGTTCCGACCATGAATGGCGCTCAAGCAGTGGGGTCGTTCTGAGATGCGGTGGTCGCGGTCGTGTCTCGCACTGATCTCTTTTTTCGCGCTGCCCGCGCTGGGACAGGAGGGAGACAACCCCGCCGTCGTCGAGCCCCACGAGCTCCCGGACTCTCCCGCATTCATCGACACGCGGTGGACGGCTCCACCGGCGCGGTTCTTCCTGTCGACGGCGATCGACCTCGGCATTGCGTATACCCGCCCACGTGTCTCCGTCGGATACGGGCGTCCTCATCGACACTGGGCCGGGATCGATCTCAACCCGATCCTGGACACGAACGCCGTAGGTGCGTACGGCGGTCTCAGGTATGCGGGGCCAATCGTCGATCTTCGGGTCGGGGGCCGCTACTACTACGGTCTCTTTCGCTCCTACCTTCCGATCCAGGACTCCTACACTCGGGAGGACATCGACTTCCGAGCTGGAGCCCATTCCCGGTACCTGGAGCTCGAGTCGGAGCTGACGCTCGACATCCCGCTTGGTCCCGGTAAGATCCTGAGTGAGACGGCCGGTTCGATCGTCACGGGCGTGCCCGACGATCGATACGTGTTCGAGGAGACGGCGCACGTAGTCGTCGCGCCGCCCTACCTCGGCCGTCAAAGACTCGGCTACATCCTACCGGTCTCTTCCGACGGTTCGCTTTCAGTGGGCGGCATCGGCGAAGTGTTGTGGGTGCCCGAGCGCGACGCCGTCGTCTGGAGGGGAGGCATCATCTTGCGCTTCCATCTCTTCGACGACCTGGAGCTCCGCGCCAGCCTGGTGCCGGTGATTGCGAGCCCCGACAAAATCGGCATCGCGGGCGGGGACTTCGGAGAGTTTGGCGTCCGCTGGCGTTGGGCCACAGCACCCTGAGATCCCTGCCCATTTCCAGGCTTGTACTGTATATATGTTCAGTACAATGGCGGCTCGGGTTTGTTGCCTCGATCTGGACACCTTCTTCGTCTCCGTGGAGCGGCTGTTCGATCCGTCGCTTATCGGCAAAGCGGTGGTCGTGGGCGGGTCGCGAGGGTCCCGGGGTGTGGTTACCGCCGCGAGCTATGAGGTGCGGAGTCATGGCGTCCGGTCGGGCATGTCGATCCGCGATGCCAGTCGCTTGGCGCCGGCGGATGCGGTGTTCCTGCCAACGCGCGATGGCTCCTACAGCGAGTATGCGCGGCGCGTGCGTTCGGTGCTCGAGCGATACAGCCCCGAAGTTCGAAACCGCCAGCATCGACGAGTTTTACATCGACTTCGCCGGTTGCGACGGGCTCTACCAGCGCACTGCCGACGAGGACGGCGACGTGGCGATCGAGCGAGCCGTGCGCGAGATGTGTGCGCTCATCCGTGCGGAAACCGGTCTACCCGCCAGCGCAGGAATTGGCGGAACGCGCATCATCGCCAAGGTCGCCAGTGGACGAGCCAAGCCGGAAGGCGTGCTGCTCGTTCCCCAGGGAACCGAGCGCTCGTTCTTGCTTCCGCTTCCCGTGCGCAAGCTCCCGGGGATAGGGCCCAAGGCGGAAGCGCGCATGGCCGCCGATGGCATCGTCACCCTGGGCGATCTGGTGAGTCTTCCCACCGGCCCGATGCGAGCACGGTACGCTCGCATCCTCGGGCTTCTCGAACGCGAGCTCCGGGGCGAAGGGAGAAGCTCCCCCCTGGGTCGCGAACGTCCCGCCTTTCGCGAGCACGATCCGGAGGGTCTCGGGGTCGGCGGCATCTCCAACGAGCGGACATTCTTTGCGTCACTCGGGGACGAAGCGAAGATCCACGAGCAGCTGTTGCGGCTCGCCGAGAGGGTCTGTTGGCGAGCGCGCAAGCGAGGGATCCGAGCGCGTACCATCACGCTCAAGCTGCGATACACCGACTTTCACACCATCAGTCGCTCGCGGACCGTCGATCCGACCGCCGACGAGGCAGTCGTCCTCGCTACCATCACCTACCTGTATCGTGGCGGGCGGAAGCGAAGACTCGCCATTCGTTTGCTCGGCGTGGCTCTCTCCAATTTGGTGGGCCCCGACGATGCCGAGCAGCTTCTTCTCCCGTTTGGCCCTGGGAGAAGTGTCGGCCGAGTGATGGATCGAGTCCGTGGCAAGCATGGCTACGACTCGGTTCATCTCGGCGGGCCGGTCGTGGGTCGACGCAGGGGATCGTGAGCACGGCGATTGCTCTAGAAGCTCGAGGTCGGTATCGCCATGCGCCAATCGCGCACAAAAGCGCACCCAGGTGGGTCGCGCTGGTCGAGCTCGTCCGGACGGCGTCCGGACAGCGTCCGGATATTTCCTCGCTGCACCGAGGGGAAGGCGGAATCGTCCGGCGCGTTCCGAGTGGCTTGGATCGTGCTTGGGAACGGCTCGGAGGTTTGGCTTGGGGATGCGCACACTACTGGCTCTCACCGCTGTGCTGGTCGGATGCAGCCCGGCCAGTGGCGGTCCGGGCGGCGACCCCCTCGGGCAGGCCGGCGCAGACGACCTCGGTGGCGGCGGAGGCGCGATCATCGGCCAGGGCGGAAGCTCCGGAGCCCAGCCGACGGGCGCTGCGGGCTCCCCGGCCCAAAGTCCCTGGGTGTGTGGAGACGGCTACTGCGATCCGGTTTACGAGAGCTGCTACTGGTGCCCTTCCGATTGCCCATGTGGCGCGGGGGGAGTCGGCGGAGCCGGAGCGGGAGGAGCACCGGCCGGTGGCGGAGGCACGACCGGTTTGGATCCCGCGATCCAGGCCGCGATGGATCGGGCCGAGTCCGGTGTCGGGTTCTCGTACTGGTGGGGACACGGTGCGTTCTTGCCCCAGGGGCCGGATGCGAGCACGCAAGGGTCCTGCTCGGGAAGCTGTCCGAGCTGCTCTCACAGCGGACAGTACGGTGGCGACTGCTCGGGCTACGTCGCCAAGGTCTGGCAGGTACCTTCGAGCAACAGCGATCTCGGGAGCGACTCGCATCCGTACAGCACGATCGACTTCAACAAGGACGCAACCAACTGGTCCACAATCGACCAGGGCTCACTCGAGACCGGCGACGCGATGGTCTACAACAACGGCAGCGCGGGCCACATCTTCATCTTCGACCACGGCGATCCCTGGGGCTCGATGTACGCCTACGAATGCAAGGGCTGTTCGTACGGGTGTACGGCCGGCATGCGGACCGTGTCGTCCTCGTACCATGCGATTCGGAAGACGGGGTTCTGACGTGAAGAAGCAGCATGCGTGTTGGTTGATTCTCGGCGTCGGAATCGTCTTCGCATGCTCGGCGGAGGATCCGGGAGGAGTTGCCCAAAACGGCATGGGCGCCACGGGCTCGGGCTCGGGCGGAGGCTCCGCCGCCACGGGTGGCTCCGGAACGCTGACCCTCGACGGTTCTTCGAGCTCCGACGCAGGGCTGAGTCAAGAGACCTCGTGCGCGTCCGAGAGCGTGGAAGCGACACGAATTCCCGTTGCGCTCTACATCATGCAGGACAAGTCCGGCAGCATGAAGGGTCAGCGCTGGGCAGATGCAACGAGCGCGCTCAACGCGTTCGTCGTCGATTCGTCGGTTGCCGGCATGAAGGTCGCCCTGAACTTTTTCCCCGGTGGGGGCTCGTGCAACGGCTCTGGCTACGATGTGCCCGCCGTTGCCATGGGCGCGCTCCCCGGCAACGCGGCGGCGTTCCAAAACGCTCTCTCCACGACATCCCCGGGCGGGAACACCCCACTCTCTGGCGCGCTTCAGGGTGTGGTGAACTACTGCTTGAGCTATCAGGCGGCGAATCCCAAGGAGAAGGTGGCGGGCCTCTTGGTCACCGACGGCCAACCGACGGAGTGCGACACGAGCTACAGCGGGATCACGAACATCGCCGCGAATTCCTACGGCGGGTATGCGATTCCAATTTTCTCCATGGGCATGGACGGCGCCGACTTCAATTTGATGGACGGCATCGCCCAGTCCGGCGGCACCGGCCCCAGCGCGTTCAACGTATCGACGGGTGGCGCGGCGGCGTTTCTGGCAGCCCTGCAGAAGATCGCGGGCACGCTCTTGGCGTGCGAGTACGAAATGCCGGTGCCGGATCCCGGGACGACCCTCGATCCGAGCAAAGTGGTCGTGCGCTACACGGATGGAAACGGGGTCGAGAACGATCTTGGCAAGTTCGACAGCGAGGCGGCCTGCGGAACATCGAACGGCTTTTATTACGACAATCCGGCCGCTCCGACGAAGATCATCCTGTGCCCCGCCACCTGCGACACCGCGCAGGCCGATGACAAGGGCAAGGTCGACATCCTGCTCGGCTGCGCCGTCAACACTCCGGTCTGAGCTCAGTTGTCGTGGCCGGCGCCTTTCGAGCGTCTCGTTGCTGCACCCGGCGGAAACCTCCGCCAAAAAGGAGCGCAGCATGAGCAAGGCATTCGTTTGGTTTCACACTGGATCTGCTCCTTGCCGTGGGGCTTGCGCGCCCTTTGCGGTTACGACAGAAAGCTCTGCGCCGAGGTCGTGAGCGCGTTCATGGCGGAGGTGGACCGCTCGCTCTGCTGGAGAGCGAAGCGCGCGCTCGGCGTCGCCAGCGTCGCGAGTGTGCACACGGGCGGCGACATCGTCAGCGCGAGCGGTGGTGGCGGCGTGATGGGAGAAGCCGAGCTCGGCGGCACAGAGGGCAGAGGTGTGCGTGACGCCGAGCGAGCCGCGTAGCTCGATGGGGATGGGGATGGGGATGCGCTCGCGATGCTCGGGACCAGCGGGGACGAGGCCGGTCACTGCGGAGTGAGCGAGAGCAAAGAGCGCGGGGTCGCGTTCGGCAAAGCCGTCGTCGAGCAGGCAGAGAGCTTCGGCTGCGTTCTTTTCGGACCCGAGCGGCAACGACGAGAGCGGCTCGATCACGATCAAAGACTCCATCGTGCGAAAAAAACCAAAGGGTACGTTCGAGACACCGGGGTTCCCCGGGTTTTACGTGATTGCGAAGGGACCGCCGACGGTCATCAATTCGACGATCGAGTAAGCTCGGCGGGTGAGCCCACGACCTTCGCCAGTGAGCGAAAATAGCAAGGAGGGGCCGCGCCTTCCTGCAAGCGCGGTCGACGTTTCGCAACGATCGCCCGATCTCGGGGATCTGACGGGCTGAAAGTGTGCGGCACCTCTCTGGGCTTCGTGCTGCTGGGAGGAATGGCTTCGCTGTCGTAGCGGACGCGGAAAGCTTCTTCTTCGTGAACACATGGGCGCACGTGAGCGACATCTACGCTGTTCCGTGTCCGGGCTGCGGCGCCACGATCTCCCTTGCCGGCAATGACGTCCACGCCACGTGTCGCTTCTGCGGTCATCGCACGTATGTCGATGATGCCCTGCAGCGTGCTCGCGATCGCGCCCTCGACGTACAGCAGCTGGAGCGCGAGGCCCGGCAGGGCCTCACGACGGCCGCCCGCTGACGGGCACCGCATCGTGCTGAAACCGTCCTGGCTCCGGGTCCGGAACCCGCTTGTATTACGAGTTTCCTTCGCAGTCCTCCTTCTGGTCGGGATCCAATGCTCGTCGAGCTAACTCGACCGGCGGAGAGCTGATCGGCGACGCCGCCCCGACCGCCCTCACGAAGATCTGCTGCACGCTTGCCTGATCTAGACTCCCTGAGCTACCCCGCCTGGCTCCGCACGTTCGACTAGCCCCGCGACTCGTACACCCGCAACGTCGGCAGCTCGAGCGCGCTCAAGAACCCATCCGTCTTGCCGCACTTGGTATCGATGGCGCAAACGTTCTGCGTCATCCAGATGTCCGTCGGATCATCCGGCGTGTACATCGACAGCTCCTGGGGAAGATCCATCGTCGCCGTGTGCCCGCACACCACGCGCTTGCCGGGCGAAGCGGCGCCGTCACCGTGGCGCAGTGCACCAGCCCGACTTGCGACTCAATCCTCATCTGCACACCGTTGCACTCGACGGCGTCTTCGCTCCGAACGACGATGGCCAGCCCGTCTTTCACCCGCTCCCCGCCCTCGACAATCGCAACGTCGCCCATCTGCTCCAGGTCGTGCGCGTGCGCATCCTCCGCATGCTCGCTCGCGCAGGCATCATCGAGGACGAGCGCGCCGAGACTCTTTGCCTCCTCGACGACGGGTTCGCAGTACTTCGGCCGTTGGTCGATGGCGCCAGCGGTCCCGTATCCGCCGTCGTCCTCCACGATCGTCGAGCTCGGATCGGGTTTCAACAGCACGGCGATGCCTGTGAAGTAGCGCGACATCGTCTGGTCGCATCGAAACCGCTTCCTGGTGGGTAGTCGAAAATTACAGAATCGCGCGCCTGATTCGCGAGCGCCTCCCTTCGGTAACGCTATTCCGTCACGCGCTGTACGAACGTTTCCAAGCTCCGTTCGAGATCGACGCCAGGCCTCAGCTCGTCACTGGCAGGTCTGATCCAAGCAGTTCGTGGTGCAACACTCGCAGTTATCACCGCAGACCGTGCCTACGGGCTGGCAATTCGGGAACGGGCAGGGAGGGCTCCCTCCCGTATTACCGCTGCCCCCAGAACCACCAGAACCACCAGCGCCAGCATTTCCGCCGACTCCGCCAGTTGCAGCGCCGGCGCCGCCATCGGTGGCCGCGTCTTCCAGCTTGCCCGCTGCGCCAGCTGCGCTCGATCCACCGTTGGCCCAGCTGCCATCACTCGCGATGGATCCGTCGCCGCCCGTCGCGCCACCGCTGCTGCCGCCGTCGCTGACCTTCCCACTCGTGAGATCGTCCGACAGCCCGAACACCGAGCAGCTGGAGGCCGCGGTGAGCAGGATGGCAAACCGAAGGCAGCGCCGGACCATGCCGGAGTAGTAGCAGAAACACGCTTCGGCGACATCGCGTCCCCAGTCTCGAGGCTCGCTGCTCTCGTCGTCGAGGGTGGGCATTCGCGGGCGACACGGCGCGTCGTTCAGCGACAGCCTTGCGTGCTCGAGTTGGTGCTCTCCCACTGGATGCCGCAGTAGTACGGGTAGGAAAGGCAATACGAGATCTTCTCGCCTTTGCCTCCGCACGGAGGGACCGAGTAGAAACCTTGCTGCGGTGAGCAATTCGGTGGTCCAACGCACTTCCCGGCCGCCGGGTACTGGAGCTCTTCGATGCCATCGCAGTTCCAATCCCACGAGCCGTCGGGGCGTGGGACTGTGCTGAACGCGGTGACGTTGGGATGCACGTTGGGGTCACACGGTAGGCAGTCATCCGTGTCCGGCGTACCGTCGCCATCACTATCGACGCCTGGCACGTTGGACGGGCAGGGCAACACAGCATCGTTCGCGTCATCGCCCGAATCGTTTGCCTCGCCATCCGAGTTTCCATCCGCACTCACGTCCGCCAGTTTCGCGTCGGCTGCCGCATCGACGCCGCCACTCCCACCCGCTTCCGCTTGAGCGTCGGAAGCGTCCTCGGGACCCGCGTCATACGACCCGGCAGCACCCGTCGCAGGGACCGCGTTCGTCGATGAGTCGTCGCCGGAGCACGAGCTCGACACCATCAGGACGCACACCGCGCAGCAGTACGACGCTCGCACGAAATCCTACTCATAGTAGCGCGCGTGCGTCGTTCACGCCAATTGGCGTGCCCGCACGCGAAAGGCTGTTCCCCGTCGTGCGTGATGCCCTTGGGCGTGCGGCGCCGGCAACGATCTCGGAAGCTCGGAGGTGCTAAACTGGAAGAGCGACGCATCTGGGTTGAAAAGACAATGAACCGAATTGCTTGGCCTCGTCAGAGCCTCGTGCTCGGCCTCATGCTGCTCGCTCCGGCATGTGGGGAGAGCGCCGTGGGTGACCCTCCGGTAGACGCCGTAGATGGGGGTGGTGAGTCCGACGCCGCCCAAGATGCTGCGCCGCCCACGACGCCGACCGAGCGAGCCGAAAGCCACCGGTTTCCGAAGCTTTTCAATCAGTACCAGTCCTGCTGCCGCACGCCCGAATCCGAAGCCGACTTCGACGCGCTCCACTATTGGGACCTCGTGACGGTGGATGCCGAGATCCTCGAGCACATGCAGGAATACCTGGGACGAGCGGGCCTCTTTCGCACACGGAACCCAAACATCATCGTCACGACCTACTTCTCCTCCTTCGACGAGGAGCCGCTGGAGCTCGGCCTGTTTCAAATTTTCGCCGAATTCAACGCGGGCCTGCATCCCGACTGGATCCTCCAAGACACGTCGAAAATGCCCATCAAGCTGTTCAACTTCAGCCCCGGTATTTGGTCCCATGCGATGAATCAATCGGTCGACGGGCTCAACGACTACATGGCTCAGTACGTTCTCGCCAAGCTCGTATCGGTCTACCCCATCGATGGCATTTGGTACGACTGGGGAGCGAACAGCAACTTCGCGTGGCTCTCCAACACCAACGGCAACGGGCCCATCGATGTCGATCTGGACGGAGTTGCGGATCCCGCAGACTTCGTCGATAGCGAGTTACGCGATGGCCTGGCCCGCTTACACACCGTCTCCCGCCAAATCTTCCCGCCCGATCTCGTCATCCTCGGTAACGCGGGGCGCAACAGCGATGCCGACTTTCTATCCACCCTCAACGGCGTCGAACTCGAGGGTTTCGGTACGATGTATCCCGGCGACGGGCCGAACTTCACCTGGAGCGCGCGCATGCGCACGTACGCTGCCTATGCCTCGGGAGCACTCGAGCCCCGACTCACCCACCTCCTCGCCGTGGCGGACCAGCAGAACGACTACACTTTCCTGAGGTTTACTCTGACGTCCGCGCTGATGTTCGACGGCTACTTTGGGTTCACGAGCTCACCCGTCTATGCGGCTACGTGGTGGTACGACGAATACTCCGTGGACCTGGGAAGCGGAAAAGCGATCAAGGATCTGCAATTCAAAGGCTACTTGGGCAATGCGACGGGCGCCGCGTACAACGCGGAAAACCCCGCGGAGCACCTCGACGACCGCTTGGCCCAAGGAGACCAATCCGCCGAATCTGCGGTGTGGCGGCGAGACTTCGAACACGGAGTCGCCCTGGTCAACCCAACTAATTCGCCGCGCACCGTCTCGCTCGGGGGAACCTTCCGGCGCATCCTGGGCACGGTGGATCCGGCGTTCAACGATGGGGCGTCCGTGACGAGCCAGGATTTGCCTCCCCTCGGCGGGGCGATCCTACTCTGGTGAGCGCTGAGGCGATCGTCGAGCTCACGAGGGCCCTCGAGCTCGCGAGGAATTCTCACGAGCAGAAAGAGATCCAGCGGCGCTTGCAGCAAGAAATGGCGCTCTTCGAGCAGCAATCACCAGCCAGAAAATTCGAGTAGACTGCAAATGGGAGGACTCTCGTGCGGACTCGGATTGTCGGATTGGGCGTGCTGGGCCTCTTGAGCTTCTCGGCCAGTGCACGGGCCGTCACCTCCTGCGGTGACGATTGTCATGAGGCCGATAGCTGCGATGCTGCCGACGTGCAGGCCGCGGTGGATGCCGCGCTCGGAGCGAATGGCGGAACGGTGACGATCCCGGATCCGACGAGCGGAGAGTGCACGTGGTCGAGCACGGTCAGCATCGACGCGACGACTCACCCAATTTCCGTTCGAGGACAGAGCCAGGACACGACGAAGATCCGGGTCTCCGCCCAGGCGTTCGACATCGAGGGCGCCGCGGGTGTCGCGGTCGTGATTTCGGACCTCCAGATCGCCGACGCTACTTGCAGCGGCGCATGCGACACGATCTTCGGCATCGGCGGATCCGGCGACGGTTGGCGCATCCACCACCTGACCCTGGTCACTTCCGGGATTTTCGATCGCCTGTTTCGAACTCATGCGACGACCTACGGCCTCATCGATCACGTGAGCGTCACGGCGACCACGGCATCGGAGTTTTTGACCGCCGACTTCGACAACTGGCCGGAATGGAAGAAACCGGTCGATCTCGGCAGCGGGCAGGCCGTGTTCGTCGAGGATTGCAGCATCGACTTCTCGGACCACTGGGAGGGTCGGCCCTTCGATGGCGAGAACGGCGGGCGCATGGTCGTGCGGCACAACACGATTCGAAACGAAATGCTCGGAAGCCACGGCTTCGATAGCGGCTTCGGCGCGTCGGTGTTCAGCGTGGTGGCCTACGAAAACGAGTTCACATTCGACTCCAGCGATGCGTGGTCTCGGCTCACCCATTTCCGCGGTGGCACTGGGCTCCTGTACGACAACCACTGGACCATCGGCGACAACGTGTGGATCAGCTCGCCCACGATCAACCTCTCGATCTATCGAAACCCCGCCAACTCCGGCGGCAACGAGAGCTGGCAGCTCTGCGACGGCACGCAGTACAAGATGTGCTCCAACATCGACAAGAATTGGAACCTGACGAGCGGGGACGGTCCGTACAACTGCACCGTCGATCAGGATTGCGTGGGTCGCAACGCGGGCACGAGCTGCAAGTGGAAGTTCTGCTCCGTCTCGCGCCTGGAGCTCTGCGAAACGGATACGGATTGTCCGTCGGGCGAAACGTGCAGCGCGTACGTGGACGGTTCCGGCACCGATGGGTACCCGTGTTTCATGCAGCCCGGGTTTGCGACCCAGATGCATCCTTACCCCTGGTTCGAGTGGGGCAACACGTGGTCCGGGGGTCAGGGGGGTAGTGCTTGTGGCTCTCCACCGTGCAACGTGGATTTCGGCGCAGGCGTCTCACAGCTCGCCAAGAACCGGGACTACTTCGACGACGTTCCCTCGGGTGCGAGCTTGCCGGGCAACTGCACGCCCCTCGAGGCCTTCTACGATACCTCTGACAACACGCTCTATCGCTGTGAAGCGGCCAACGATTGGAAGCCGTACTACTCGCCGTATCCGTATCCGCATCCTCTCCAAACGGGCGGCGGCGGATCGGGAAACGGCACGGGGGTGGGTGGCAGTGCAGGCAGCGGCGCCGGGACTGGCGGCAGCGGCGGAAGTGGTACGGGCGCGGCGAGTGGGGCCGGCGGTGCCAAGAGCAGCCCGAGCGGAGACGATTCCGGTTGTGCCTGTCGAATGGGAAGCCGCGAGCGGGGCAGGACGAATGCGCTCGTGTGGCTCGTGCTCGCTGGCTGGGTCCTCGGGTCCCGGAGGAGCGGTGGTAGATTGAAGGTTCGGACCGGTGGAGGTGTGCGATGACGCGATATTCAGTGTGCGTTTTGGCTCTCGGACTCGCGGCCGCCAGTGCGGGTTGCGGTTCGGACGATTCTTCGAGTGGCGGAACCGGCGGAAGCGGCGCCACGTCGACGGGCGGGAGCGGGAACGGCGGTAGTGGCACCGGCGGAAGCTCGACGGGCGGGAGCGGCAACGGAGGCAGTGGCACCGGCGGGACCGCGGGCAGCGGCACCGGGGGCACGGGTGCGACCGGAACGGGCGGCGTTCCGTCCGGAGATTTGCCGGAGGGCGACAACGGTATCGCGGCCAAGCACCCCGGCGATGTCGGGATTGGCTCGGATTCCAACGTCATCTTCGCGGATGACTTCGAGAGCTACTCTCAGAGCTCGGAGCTCAACAACAACTGGGACGCGGTCTATCAGAACCAAGACGTTCGGATCGCGACCGAGCCCGGGAACTTTCACGGCGGACAGAAGGGACTCGAATTCAAGGTTCCCCAGATGAACGGCGAGCTCAGCAACGCGACGGACAAGATCGTGAACCCGGAGCGCGACGTTCTGTTCCTCCGCTACTACTCGAAGTTCCAGCCGCCTTACGACGTGGTCGGGTCGAGCCACAACGGTTCAATGATCTCGGCTCACTACTTCATCAATGGGCAGGCGACCCCTGGCGTAAAAGCCGACGGAACCAACAAGTTTCTGGCGAATCTCGAGAATTGGCGAGGGGAAGTCAGCAAGCAGTCGCCAGGCGATCTCAACATCTACATCTATCACCCGGAGCAGCGAGACATCTGGGGGGATCATTTCTTCCCGGATGGGATCGTGCTGCCGAACTCGAGTCTACCGTTCGACTTCGGGCCCAAGTTCGTGCAGCGCCCCAACATCATCCCCGAGCTCGACAAGTGGTACTGCTACGAATACATGGTGCAGGCGAACACCCCCGGGCAGCGCGACGGGCGTATCGCGTTTTGGTTCGATGGAAAACTGGCCGCCGACTTTCAGAACCTCCGACTGCGTGACGTGGCGAGCTTGAAGATCGATCGCTTCGGTCTCTCGTTTCACATTCACGACAACCCCAACGGAGAAACGAAGAAGTGGTACGACGACGTGGTCGCGGCAACGTCGTACATCGGTCCCGTGTACAACCCCTGAGCCGATCGCAGCTCTCTCGGCACGCGGATGCACCCTGTGCGCTTCGCTGCACCAGAGCGCGTGCAAGCGCTTGCACGCTTTCGGGATTGAGCGCCGAAAACCAGCCGAAACTGGCATGGCACGCCGGCTGCAGTTGGGTCGGTCAGGAGGTTCAATCAATCATCACGGCGGACGACTTCGTGGCCCCGGCGGTCAAGAAGAGCATCACCATCAACGTGCACTGAGCATTCGCTGACTCGAACGACAGAACGGCCTCGCAGAGATGCGGGGCCGTTCGCTTTTGTGCGGGCGCTGTCGAACACGGCCGCTCAACGCAGCAAAACAGCGCACAAGAGTGCGATCGCCACCGCACCGATCAAATTGATGAGGAGCCCCGCGCTGGCCATCTGGCGGGGGCTGATGCGGTCCGTTCCGAACACGATCGCGTTGGGCGCCGTGGCCACCGGCAGCATGAAGGCGCAGCTCGCGCTCAGCGCCGCGGGGATCATCAACAGCGCCGGCTCCAAGTGAGCGCCGGCCGCTGCCGCCGCGAGCACGGGCATGAGCAGCGTGGCGGTCGCAGTATTGCTGGTGACCTCGGTCAGAAACGTCACGATCAGGCAGACCAGGAGCAGCGTGGCCAACAGCGGGAGGTGCGCGAGGCCCGACAGGAGCCCACCCAGGGACTTCGAGAGACCGGACTCCTCGAACGCGCGCGCGATGGCGATGCCACCGCCGAACAACAGCAGGAGCCCCCAAGGAATCCGGCTCGCGGTCTTCCAGTCGAGCAGAGCGTCCCCCTCCCCGCTCGGGCACCAAGAACAGGATCAGCGCCGCGAGCAGCGCCACGGTGCTGTCACTCGCGCCGCGGATCGAAAATAGCCCACTCCAGCCGCCGAAGGGCTCGGTGCGCGTGATCCAGGCAAGGGCCGTCAGCACGAACACCACGAGCACACGGCGCTCGGCGGTACGCCATGGGCCGACGGTCGGCAATCGCAACTCGGCGGCTCGACCGATGCGCCGGGTAACCACCAGCCAGGCGATGGGCAAGAGCACAACGACCGCTGGCACGCCGATCCGCATCCAGTCGAGGAAGCTCACGTCTTTGCCAGTGGCTTCCTTGTACACGCCCATGAAGATCACGTTCGGGGGCGTACCGATCGGCGTGCCGAGGCCGCCGATGCTCGCGGCGTAGGCGATGCCGAGCAGCAGCGGTGCGCCGAGGCGGTGGTCGTTCGTCGTCCTCGAGCAGCGCCAGCGCCACCGGCAGCATCATCAGCGTTGCGGCGGTGTTGCTGATCCACATGCTGGCCAGGATGTCGCGAGCATGAAGCCGAGCACCAAGCGCCGCTGACTGCGGCCGCCCACCAGGCGCACCATTCCGAGCGCGAAGCGTCGGTGCGCGCCGCTCTTCTCCAGCGCCGTCGATATCAGGAACCCGCCCATCAACAGCAAGATCAGTGTGTGGCCGTAAGCAGTGGCGACCTGCTTGTGGTCGAGCACACCCAGCATCGGAAATACCGCGAAGGGGATCAGCGAGGTGGCGGGGATCGGAATCGGCTCGAGCACCCACCACGCGGCGCACCAGGCGGTGACCGCGGCCGTCCACACGGCCGGCATGGGCAGCCGCGCGGCGTGGGCTAGCGCGCCCACCAGGGCGGCGACGACGGGTCCCGCAGCGAGCCCGATTCGGCGGCCGCGAGCTGCGGCACTGCTATCGATGGCCGCGCCCATTTGCGCAGATGCTAGCGGGTTGTTTTTCCAGAGTGCAAAGGACTTTCGAAACGGGAAAACCTTTGGTGTGCCGCCGGTCCCACGGAGGGTCGTCGGGGGAAATGCGTGACGCCCCGACCCCGTTCATCGGGATGCGGCGGGAGCACTGCTTTTCGTGGGACCCGACACAACATCGATGCCCCCAAAGCGATGAATGCGCAGCATGAGCGTCGCATTTCGTACGTCGCGAGCTCCGCCTCGGTCGTCGGGTGAACCGTGTGCGGCGTCCCGTCCGTCGCCACGATGTCGACGGTGTACTCAGCGATCTTCTCGGCTCGCTCCTTCTCGCCCTTCCCGAGGGCCGCGCCGAGAGCGACCTTTTCGTCCGTCGGCCAGCGCGGGGAGAATCCTTCTCCTGTTTCCTCCAACGTGCGATTTTTGGCCCAGTCCCATTGCTTCCACGAAAAGAACGGTGCCATGCGAGGAACGTCCACCATGTTCGGGACGGTGCGCGTCTTTGGCACCTGCTTGGTTTTGGGCACCATCCGCGTCTTTTGCACCTGGCAGTACTTGGGCGAACACGACTGACCGCCGCCGCTGCACACGGTGTGGCAGGTGGCATATCCGTTGTTGTTGTTCGTGCACTCCTCGTGGCAGCTCTGGGGGAGGGTCGTGCAATCCTGGCCACACGGCTCCTGGTCGGAATAGGTCTCGTTCTCCATCTCCGTGACCGTTTCCGTATAGGCCTCCGTCTTGGTGCCCTGCTGGACGCTGTCCGTGTGATGAACGCGCTCGCCGAGGGGTCGAACGTTCGTTGCATCCGACGGCTTCTGTTCCGCAAAACCCTCTTTCTCCACGATGCTCCAGCGCTCGACGCTGATCTGCTGTTTCCAGTGTGCCCCTCTGACGTGCCCCTGGACGTTGCGAAACTCGGGCTCTGCGGGAGCGGCCGCATAGGTGGAAGAGGCACGCTTCGACGAAAACGCCAGGACGGAGACGATTCCACAGGCGATGAGAGCGAGCGCCACGAGAGCTCCCACCGCAACCAGCGGGAGGCGAGGTCCGCTGGTAGGCCTCGCCCGTCGCGCCGCCTGTCGAGCCGTCCGCGGTGCGACACCCCGACCATCCACCGGCGTTGCGCCACACTGGGCGCAGGTGCCGTCGAACGCGCGCGTGTCGCTTCCGCAAAAGGCGCAGCGCCAGTTGGCTCCCGCTCGCGCTTGTCGAAGCATCGCCCCGTCGGTCACCGACGCGACCTTCGAAGGGTCGGGAGGCATCTCGTACACCTCCCCGTCGTCCTTGGGATTGCCGCACGACTGGCAAATCAAGTGGCGTCCAAGGTTCCGGTGCCCACACGACGAACAGCGCCACGTGAGCTCGATTTGCCGCCCGGACATGAAGCTCGAGATTACTCTGAATCGCGCAGATCCGGCTGCCAGATCTCGCTTTCGGAAAGCCCGAGCCGGCTCAGATCGTTCGCCCGCAATTCGGCCTCGTCGGACATGAAAAATTCGTCGAGCTGAGGGGGCTTCAGGTCGGTGCCGGAAAGCATGCAGTGGATTTGACCGCGATGGTGGATCTGGTGCTGGAACAAGTGGAGTAGCACCCGATCCGCGCGATCCGTCTGGATCCGATCGCGGCGGATCATGCGCACCCGCGAAGCCAGCGCGTCGGAGGTGAGCGCCTTCGTGTACGCGATCAATCGTCGGTCGACGGCTCGTTGCTCCTGGTTCAGATCCTCGAAGCGCGGGAACGGGATCTCCTGCTCGAAGGCGCTCGTCCCGAGAGATCCTTCCTCGAGGGCGTCGACGTAGTACCAGTCGACGATCAGTATGTGGTTCAGCGTGGCGACGATCGACGGAAAGAATCCCGTGCGCTCGCGTTCGAGCTCATTTCGGTCGAGTCTTCCCACGGCGAGAAGCAGTCGGTGATTCGCCCAAGCGTTGTTGCACGCCATCGCATGAAAATGGGACGCGCTCATGGCGAGTAGCTCGGCAGCTCCACGACGTACGAGTCCACGCTGTCCCCATCGCCCCAATCGCTCGCAAACACAGCGCGAGTTCCCGAGGGGCTCGGGACAGTGTGGGGTTCGGCCCAGTACGAATCCGCGAGCTTCGTGTTGTCTTTGCCGTAGCTGCGATGCCTGCCAATGCGACAGAACGCGCCGGTGTTGGTGTCGGCGATCAGGTTTTCGTCGTCGAGCAAGCCGGCGCCAGAGTGGTCGCCAATCGTCGAAACGAACACCCAGCCTGGCTGCCGGTAGGCCATTGCGGAGAGATGTGCCGTCGGCGGATAGGGAAAGCCGGTCTTTGGCCCGATGATCACCTGGGAGCTACCGTCGGTCAGATCGAAGGTCACGAGCGAGCCGATGTCGTCGTTTCCGTTGGGCCCGGGGTCGTAGACGACGCCGTTCCACGTGTCGTGCCCGTTCGCGAGCTGCCCCAGAGACGCGTGTCCGTATGGTTCGACGAGATCGAGTGTGCGCACCACGCTGAGGGTCGAGTCAGTGACCCGGCCGCTGTCACTCAGGTACGCGAGCTCGCCGGACGGCGCGACCTGGGCAGGGTTTTCGCCGATGGTCGCTTGGCCCGTCGCGCTACCGAGGGCAACATCCCAGATGAAGAGCTCCGAGCCACAACCGAGACCGAGCCGATTCGAGTCCCACGACATGAACATCGGATCGCTTCCGGCGCTCGCCGAAGCCGAGCAGAAGTCGAAGCTACCGATGGGCTCCTTTTGGTGAGTGCCGACGTGGTAGCGGATCAGGGTCGTGCCATCGACATAGAACAGGATGTCTGGATCCGTCGTGTGCCAGTACACCTGCTCGAGATCCGGCGGATTGATGTCGAGGTTCTCGATATACGCATAGGTCTTGCCGTCGTAGAGCGCGTGACCCCCTCCCGACACCTGATAAAGGAGCAGCCGGGATTCGTCGGCGTTCCACGCGGAGACCGTCGAGTAGAGCGGACGGATGGCGGGACTTCCTCCCGTGATCGGAACGCTGGTAATTCGCCGAATCGTGGTGCCGAACTCCGCGTCCACGACGCTCTGCCCCACGTCCGGCTTGGCGAGGACGGTCATGGGATGGGGATCCTTGTCCGACACGAGGCCCGCACATAGATCGATCGGATTTCCCCCGCCGGTGCCTCCCGTGAGACCGCCGCTGCCTCCAGTAGCGCCGGAACCAGCCGACCCGGCCGAACCGGACGATCCGCCGCCTCCGGAGATCGCGCCGGAGCCCGCCGTTCCGCCGGAGCCCTTCGAAGAGTCGTCGCCACCACCGCACGCGATCATCGAAAAGGCCGTGCCGAGAAAAAATATCGAAGCTTTCATGTTTCCGTCCATCTCGTCAGGGGTGGGACCAGTATCCGAGCAGCCAACCGAGCAGTGCGAGAAGCCCCATCAGGACGAGAGCGAGGTTTCTCGGGAGCGTGGCGCGCTGACCGCTGGCCACGGGGGCGTCCGCTTCTGGGGCTTGCCGTACTGGCTTTCCCCGATACGGGCCACCGGACATCATCGGGAGCTGGGGGACATCTTCTGCTCGTTCTTTACTTGGAGGCGACACCCGGGGCGCAGGCCACGACGCCCGGGGCAGCTTCGATTCCAACAGGGCGAGGGCGGATGCTGCTCGCTGGCGGTCGGCTTCTACGCGGCTCGGATCCACGTCACACACGACGTACCAGCGCTTCACGACTTCAGTGGGGCTCGTCTGCTCCGAATCGGGAGCCCCGAGGAAGGTCCGCACGATCGTGCGATGCGTCTTCTCGATGAAGGGAGGCGGCAATTGCATCGCGAGATCGTGTCCGCATCCGGCGCAAGCGCTTGCGTCGCCCATCGTATCGAGCTTCCGACGACACCGGGGACAGAAGGGATTTTCCCGCGTGATTTCCAGCTTCAGAGCGCCTGAATCGATGCCGATTTGTGTCTTGCTCGTCGACCCAGGGCGCATGATGCGGCTGATCTTGACGGGCGTGTCGAGGAGGGTGTCCCACGTTGCTCGGGGGAGGTCGCGACGCTCGCCACATTTGGCGCACACTACGGAGCGCACCGGGCCATTCAGCGGCAAGAGGAAATGACACTTCTTGCAGCGGGTGCTGGCTTCGACGCCGAATGTCCACGACGATTCGAACATCATTCGACTTGCCAGATCGCAGCAAGCGCGACGTACATACGGACCAACAGTGCGAGGTAGCGCTGGACGGTGTCGTCCACGTCGGGTTCTCCCAAGGGCTCGCCACCGCAGCGCACGATCACCTCTTTGGAATACGCGGTAAAGTGGGAGTTTTTCGGCTCGAGGGCTGCGAGTAGATCGTTTTTCAGCTCCACGGGTAGGCGTTCGACGATGTCGATCGCGAACGCAGCATCCGGGGCGTTGTCTCCCGCGTGGACCGTGTCCGTGATGAAATACGTGAAGTCGCTCCGACACGTGGGATCCTCGAAGTCGTCGTCCGGCGGTGAGCCGGATTGGCCACCCGAGTCTTGGGCCAGATGGACCTGCCCGAGCTGCGGGAGCAAGGGCTCGGGACGGAGCTCGAACCAGATCGTGCCGAACGTGGCGTCCAAGCGAACGCGTACGGCAAAGCCCAAGTACTTGCCGGCAATAGCCACTTTTTCGTCGCCGGCATCCCACCGCGCAGTGGCTCCGAGAAGTGGAGCGATGCGTTCGCCGACCTCGAGCGCGATCCGCTTCTGACTGTCGTCATCGAGGTGGAAGAAGCTTCCCATCGATGACGAGAGTAGACGATCGGCACGCGGGTCTCACGCCTTCAGCGACGGCAGCGCCTTCCCGCGCCGGATCGTGATGAGGACGCTCAGTCCCCCGGCGGCAGCGCACACTCCTGCAACCGCGAAGACGCTCGTGAGCGCAGCATGAAACCGCTGACGAACGAGCGCGGCTTCGGCCACCGGCTCCCCAGCCATCACGGCCGCGAGGAGAGAACGGGCCTCGTGACTCGGAACCATGCCGGCGATCGAGCGCGTGAATACGGCGGACAAGAGAACCCCGAGCACGGCGACGGCCAGAAGTCCCGCGATTCGTGCGACGGCATTGTTGACTCCGGACGCCACACCGACGCGCTGCGGCTCGACCGAGCTCATGACCGTCGACGTGAGCGGTCCGACCGCCAGCGTCATTCCGCTCGCGAGCAGGAGCAGTGACGGAAGGAGTCCACGCCAATACGGCGTGCCGAGCGGGATGAGGCCCATCAGTCCGAGTCCCGCACCAGCGACAATCGCGCCGATCGCGAGGGGAGCGCGGGGGCCCGTGCGATCGGCGAGCCGTCCCGTGAAGCGGGAGAAGACGCCCATCACCAGGGAAAATGGCAGAAGGGCAGCACCAGCGCGCGCCGCGCTGTAGCCCTGGGCGCCGATCAAATCGAACGGCAGGAAAAAGAGTGCTCCGCCGAGGGCGAAATACAAGAGCACGGTCAGCACGTTGGCGCCCGAAAACGTCCGCGAACGGAACAAAGCGAGAGGCATCATTGGTGCCCGTTCCTTTGCTTCCGCGATCAAGAACAGCCCAAGCAACCCAGCGCCTGCAGCGAGTGAAGCGAGGACTGCCGCGTCGCCAAATCCGCGATCCGGCGCTGCGGTGAGGCCCCAAATCACTCCACACAGGCCCAGCGTGACGAGGATCGCTCCGAGCCAGTCGAGGCGGGCTGCGTCCGGGTCGCGGCTCTCGGGCAGGAATCGGAACCCGAGGATCAGCGTCGAAAGCGCGAGGGGGATATTGATCAGAAACACGGCGCGCCACGAGATGATGTCGGTCAGCCATCCGCCGAGCGGCGGCCCGAGCGCCAACGTCAGGGCGGCGAATCCAGCCCAAGCGCCAAAGGCTCGCCCGCGTTGATCTGCGGGGAACGCACTGCCGAGGAGCGCCAGGCTGTTTGGCGTCAGGAGAGCCGCGCCCAGTCCCTGGAGAGCGCGCGACGCAATCAGCATCTCCATGCTCGTTGCCAGTCCACACAGTACCGATGCAGCCACGAACAGACCGACGCCGATCAGAAACGCGCGCTTGCGCCCAAAACGATCCCCCGCCGCACCGCCGACCAAGACGAGGGACCCGAGGGTGAGCATGTACCCGTTGACGACCCACTGCGCGCCCGCGGCACCCGCCGACAGCTCCCGTTGCATCGCCGGCAGTGAGACACCAACTACCGACCCGTCGATGAACGCCATGCTCGAGCCGAGAACGGTTGTCGCCAGCACCATCTGGCGCCGCCGCGGAGAGAGGTCGGCGCCGATCGGCGCCGCCGCAGCCGCGAGGCCTCGGTCCGAGGGGGGGCGACAGGGCCCGTTCATGCGTTCTTTGTAAGGGTCAAGCTCGACATTCGGATCCCCTCGACGGCGGCAGAACCCGACTTATAGTCCCTCCCCCGGAGATCCAAGTGACGAACGAGGAAGTCAATCTGAGCTCGCCGTGCGAGCACGTGGCACAAGCGACGATTCGAAGCGTGAAGCGGCCTGCAGAGGGATGCGTGGATTGCCTGGCCATTGGTGGCCGCTGGGTGCACTTGCGAGAGTGTCTGTCCTGCGGCCACGTGGGTTGTTGTGATTCATCGCCCAACCACCATGCGACGAAGCACTTCCGCTCGACCGGTCATGCCGTCGTTTCCTCCGCAGAGCCCGGGGAGGATTGGGCGTACTGCTACGTCCACGACCGGATCCTCTCCGAATGAGCACCGGTCTCGGGCCGGTGTGGTCGAGCGGGGATCCCTACGCGCGTCGCGAGCAGATGTTTCCTCGGCTGACGGCGGCGCAGATCGCGCGCGTGGAGCCTGCCGGTCGCATCCGATCGATGCGAGCTGGGGAAGTCGTCGTCGAGCAGGGAGACACCAACGTCCCATTCTTCGTGACAGGCGTCTACTACGGCGCGACCCACCTCGAATCGCAGATGTGTGTCGCTCAGGATGTCATCGTAGTTGGCGGAGGAAATTCGGCCGGTCAAGCCGCGGTCTTTCTTTCCCAGAGAGCCCGACACGTTCACGTCATCGTGCGTAGTGCCGCACTTTCCGACACCATGTCGCGCTACTTGGTTCGGCGATAGCGCGAACATCCCTCCACACCCAATCTCATCGATAGGACGCTCCTCGCCGACGACCGCGTAGAGGACAAGCCGATCCGCCACGTGTTCTTGATGACCGGCGCCAGCCCTTGCACCGCCTGGCTCGACTCCTGTGTTGCCCTCGACAATCGCGGCTTCGTGAAAACGGGAAACGATCTCTCGCGGGAGGAGCTGGCGAGCTTCGGCTGGCCTCTACCCCGGGGCCCACATCTTCTGGAGACCGCGCTCCCGGGCGTCTTCGCCGTTGGCGACGTTCGAGCGAGCAGCGTGAAGCGTGTGGCGTCCGCCGTTGGTGAGGGCTCCATCTGCATTCAGATGGTCCACAAAGTTCTGACCGAGTGATTCAGTCGAGCTCGATGTCGAACGGGATCCGAGCATCGGCGCTCCGATCTATACTCCTGCCGCGCCGTCGCATCTTGCGCAGAAAGGGTTCTGTGTGGAGCTCGTAGTTCGTCCGCCGCTTCTTCCCATGCTCGCCAAGCGCGTCAGTGCTTTGCCCGAAGGCGACGGATTCCTCTTCGAACCCAAGTGGGACGGGTTTCGCGTGCTGGTGTTTCGAGACGGGGACGAGCTCTTGATCCAGAGCCGGGACGAAAAGCCGCTCGACCGCTACTTCCCCGAGCTCCTCGAACCGCTGTCGGCGAAGCTTCCGGCTCGCTGCGTCCTCGACGGCGAGGTCGTGATCGCGCGGGACGGCGCGCTCGACTTCGACGCGCTGCAGCTGCGGATCCATCCGGCCGCCTCGCGCGTTCAGCTGCTGTCGCGGGAGATCCCGGCGTCGGTCGTGTTCTTGGACGTGCTGTGCGAAGGCGACCGGGATCTGCGGGAGCTCCCGTTCCGGGAGCGCCGCGCCGAGCTCGAACGACTGCTCGCGGGCGTCACCGCGCCGCTGCACCTGACGCCGGCCACGACCGATCGCCAGCGTCGCGGCCGACTGGTTCGAGCGCTTCGAGGGCGCCGGCCTCGACGGCGTCATGGCAAAGCCCCCGCTCGGAACCTACGAGCCGAACAAGCGCGTCATGCTCAAGGTCAAGCACGAGCGCGAGTGCGACTGCGTCGTCGCCGGCTTCCGCTGGCACAAGGGCGGGTAAGGAACCGCCGTGGGCTCGCTGCTCCTCGGCCTCTACGACGAGGAGGGCACCTCCAGCACGTCGGCGTTGCCGCGAGCTTCACCGACGAAGAAGCGCCGCGAGCTGGTCGAGTTCCTGGCGCCCTATCGCGAAGACGCGCTCGACGAGTCATCCGTGGAAGAGCTGGGCGGGGCGAGGGCGAGGCGGCGGACAGCGCATGCCCGGGGCAAGAGCCGCTGGAGCCAGAGGCAAGGATCTGTCGTGGGAGCCGCTTCGCCCCGAGCTCGTGGTCGAGGTCGCCTACGACCACATGCAGGGCGCCCGCTTCCGCCACACGGCGCAATTTCGGCGCTGGCGCACCGACAAGCGGCCGGCGGACTGCACCTACGCGCAGCTCGAGGTCGTGCCGCCGCACGAGCTCTCGGCGATTTTCGCAAGCCGGGGATCGATTACTGCTCGTCTTCCGTGGCGCGCATCTTCTCGCGCCATTCCGCGTCGGGTCGTCGTCGGGATCCGGCGTCTCCTGCAGGGCGGATCTCCTCGGGCACGTGGCGCAGGTTCACGCGGATCGCGCGTCCAGGTCGACGAGCGGCCGCGCATCGAGTCGACGAGGACGTCGTCACGGCGAGGTGCGCGGCCGCCTCGGGGTGGCTGGCCTTCCAGCGCTCGAGGCCGGCGAGCGCCGCCTCCTTGTCGGGCGAGTTGGCGACGATCACGAGCGGCATCTTGCTTCCGCGGCGTGGCCGTTCTTCGTCGGCGCTCCTTCGCGCGCGACGGGCGCGACGCGACGCGCCTTCCCGCTCCATCTTGCGGAAGTGCGGCGGCCAGGGCGCGTCGCCGAGGCCCGACGCCTCGTCGCGCGCGGCGAGCTCGAGCAGCGCCTCGAGCGAGCCGACGGCCGCGTCCATGCCGGCGTGCGGATCGCCGATCGCGGCGAAGCGCTGCCGGCATCGTGAGCACGGTGAAGTCGGCCGGATCGCAGTCCGGCACCTCGTTCCACGTCGAGCGGCGCGGAGACGCGCGCGTCGGGCAGCGGCCGCACCGAATAGGCCGAGCAGGTCGTGCGGTCCTTCGCGTTCTGGTTGTAGTCGAGGAACACGCCGTGGCGTTCCTCCTTCCACCATTTCGACGTCGCGAGCGTCGGCGCGCGCCGCTCGATCTCGCGCGAGAGCGCGAGCGCGGCGCGGCGCACCTCGGTGAAGGTCCAGCGCGGCTCGATGCGCGCGTTGACGTGCATGCCGCGCGAGCCGCTGGTCTTCGGCCAGCCGGCGAGGCCGAGCTCCTCGAGCAGCGCCTCGACCTCCAGCGCGACGCGGCGCACGTCGTCCCAGGCGACGCCCGGCCCGGGATCGAGATCGACCCGCAGCTCGTCGGGATGCTCGAGATCGGCCGCGCGCACCGGATGCGGGTGCAGCTCGATGCAGCCGAGGTTCACGATCCAGGCGAGCCCCGGCCGCGTCGTCGACCACGACCTCCTCGGCGGTGCGCCCCGACGGGAACGACAGCGTCACCGTCCGCAGCCAGTCCGGGCCGCTTCTCGGGCGCGCGCTTCTGGTAGAACGGCTGGCCCTCCGCGCCGTCCACGAAGCGCTTGAGCACGAGGGGGCGGTCGCGGATTCCCGCCGAGCGCGCCCGCCGCGACCGAGAGGTAGTAGCGCACGACGTCGAGCTTGGTGAGCGGCGTCTCCTGCGAGAAATAGGGCTTGCTCGGGTGGGTGACGCGGACCTCGCGCCCGCTCGACTTCGACGAGCAGCTCCGGCGCCTCTTCCTTGGCCACGGCCGCGAGGCTACACCTCAGTCGTGGCGGACACGAAACAGGACGTGCTCGACATGCTGCGCGAGCTCGCCGAGCTCACGATGCTCGACGAGGGGGACCCGCAGTCGTTCCGCGTGCGCGCCTACGAGAGCGCCGCCCAGGCGATCGCCGCGCAGGCCCGGACCTCGGCGCGCTCACCGTGAAGGAGCTCCAGAAGATCGACGGGATCGGCAAGAGCACGGCCGAGAAGATCCGCGAGCTCTCGAGACCGGCAAGGTCGCAAAAGCTCGAGGCGCTGCGCGAGAAGCACCCGCCGAGCGTGGTCGCGCTGCTGCGCATCCAGGGGCTCGGCCCGAAGGCGCTCAAGCGGCTGCGCGGCGGAGCTCGGCGTCGAGTCGATCGACGATCTCCGCCGGGCGCTCGCCGAGCACAAGGCTGCGCGAGCTCGAAGGGCTTCGGCGAGAAGTCCGAGGAGAAGCTCGCGCAAGTCGCTGGCGCGCCTCGACGCGCAGGGCACGCGGCCGCACGCCGATCTCGGTCGCGCTGCCGCTCGCCGACGCGGATCGTCGCCCGCATGCTCGAGGTGCCGGGCGTGACGCACGCGTCGTACTGCGGCTCGCTGCGGCGCTTCTCGCGAGACCGATCGGCGACGTCGACATCGTGGTGGCGGCGAGCGATCCGGAGCCGGTGATGGACGCGTTGGTCAATCGATGCCAGCTGGTCGAGCCGCGTGCTCGTGCGCGGGCGATACGAAGACCAGCGTCGTCACCCACCGCGGCACGCAGGTCGACGTGCGCGTCGTGGCCCCCAGCCAGCTCGGCGCGGCGCTGCTCTATTTCACCGGGCTCGAAGGGGCACAACATCAAGCTCCGCCAGCGCGCGCTCGCCCGAGGCTGGACGCTCAACGAGTACGCGCTCTCGGAGATCGAGGCCGGTCGCGTCATCGCGAGCGAGACCGAGGAGCAGATCTACGCAGCGCTCGGCCTCGCCCTTGATCCCGCCGGTCCTGCGCGAGGACGCGGGCGAGATCGAGGCCGCCGAGAACGGCACGCTGCCCCGCCCCATCGGCGCGCGTGCATCGGCGACTTTCACGTGCACACCGACGTGTCCGGCGATGGCGCGCTCGCCGCTCGAGGAGGTGGTCGGCGCGGCGCAAGGCGCGCGGCTACCGCGTGCTCGCGATCACCGATCACGCCGAGGGGACGCTGTCCGGCGTCGGCCGCGAGGCGCTGCTCGAGCAGCGCGCGCAGATCCGCGCGCTGCAAGGCGAGCTCGGCGACTCGCTCCTGCTGCTGCACGGCGTCGAGCTCAACATCGGCCCGAGCGGCGAGCTCGACTACGATGCGCGAGTTCCGCGAGCTGCTTCGACTGGTGCCTGGCCTCGGTGCACGACCACTTCGAGCTCGACCGCGCCGCGCAGACCCGCCGCATCGTCACCGCCATGCAGGACCCGACGGTGCGCATGATCGGCCACCTCTCGGCGCGCATGATCGGCGGCCGCCCGCCGATCGACCTCGATCTCGACGCCATCTTCGCGGCCGCCGAGGCGACGGGCACGGCGCTGGAGGTCAACGGCGGCGCTGCCGCGCCTCGACCTCTCGGTCGAGGCGCTGCGGCGCGCGCGCTCCCACGAGCGGTGACCTTCGTGCTCACGAGCGACGCGCATCGCGCGAGCGAGCTCGAGCGCGTGCGCTACGCGACGCTGAACGCCGAGCGCGCGTGGGTCGAACCGGAGCGGGTCGTCAACGCCTGGCCGCGAGAGCGACTGGTCGCCTGGACGAAAGAGAAGCGAGCCGCGAGCTAACGACGGCTCGAGCGTCTCTGCAAAAGAAAGAGGGCGGCGAGCAGGCCGAAGACTTCGAGCCCACTTCGCGACCGGCCCGGCGTGCTGCAACCGCAGCCCCCACCTTCGTCCGTCGGAGCACTGTCCGTCGGGACGCACACTTGGGATGTCGTGCAAGCAGTTCCCTCGATGCACTCGAGCGTCGACTTGCAACTGTTGAGGCACGAGCCGTCTCCGTCACACGTATACGGCGAGCAATCTTGCAGCGTGCCGTCCGCGAGAACGCTGGTGTGGTGGTCGTCTTGGCACGTTGCGCCGGAAACGCACTTTTTGGATTTCTCGTCGCAAAAACTCGGTGATTGGCAATCGGCGTTGCTCGCGCATTGGGAAAGGCAAGCGTCGGCGCCACAAACATACGGGTCGCAGCCGTGGGTTTTTGCCCCAGGGCATTGCCCACCGCCGTTGCACTCGGCCGCTTCCGTTGCGGAACCAGAAACGCAACTCGCCTCGCGACAGGAAACCCCCGCACCGACGTGACCGGCACACTTGTCTCGGTCGGATCCGTCACACAATGCTTCGGTGCACGGATCCGAAGCGGATGGCCCAGCGCAGTCCGGACGCGGGGCATGGGGTTTGCCCACCACGGGAGTGCAAATGCCGGTTGATGCGCCCACATCACAGGCCTCACACTGTCCTTCGCACTTCGCGTTGCAGCACACGTCGTCGGCGCACAGGCCGGACAGGCAGGATGCTCCGTCCACACACTCTGCAGCGTTCTGGCTCTTGGGCACGCAGATCCCGCTGTTGCACCAGGCTGTGGCCGCGCAGTTGGCGTCCGTGGAACAGGCCGCCCCGCATCCGTTGTTTCCGGGCTCGCACTGGTTGGGCGCGCACGTCAGCGGAGTCTGCTCGACGCAGCTCCCGTTGCCATCGCAGGCGAGGGTGATGATCGAGTCGTTCTTGCAGAGCGGCGGAGCGCATGGAGTGGCGGACGCATACAGCGCGCAGCCTCCAGCGCCGTCGCACTGGGCGTTCGTCTTGCAGCTGGCAGGTCCCTGGTCCTTGCACGTGCCCGTGGGGTCGACGAGCCCCGCCTTCACGGGTTGACACTGACCCGAGCTGGCGCCGGTCAACGCGCCGTCGCACGACATGCAGGAGCCAGAGCAGGCGGTCAGGCAGCACACGCCCTGGGCGCAGATCCCGTTCGGACATTCTCCGTCGAAGCTGCACGCTCCGCCCAAGGTCTGGGTCGTGAATAGCTCCGCGGAAGCCAGCGATACGGCGAAGTTGGTTCCTCCGGCGATCAACGCCTTGTTTCCGGCCAGAGGCAGCATCTCCGGAGCGACCCGTCCGACGATCAACCCGCCGGCGCTCGCCCACGAACTTCCCGCTCCACTTGGCAAAGCTTCCGTGGAAAGCAGTGGAGTGCAGACCGCGGGTTGTTTAGGGTCCGGCTGCACGCAGAGTTCCCCCCCGGCCACCAGCAGCGTGTCGCCGGTGAGCGCGACTCCGCCGAGGCGCGAGCGTTGAAAGTCGATCTCTGGTAGCGCTTTCCAGGCGCTGCCATCGAACGACTCGACCGAGCGGAGCGACGCCCCATCCACCGTCGCGCGTCCGCCCGCCACGATCATGGTGCCGGTCGCGCGACGCATCGCCGCGTGGTATCCCCTCCCCGCCATCATGGGCTTCCCCACCGTGAACTTGCGAGTGCCGACGTTGTAGATCAAGTAGCTGTCCGTCGCGGCGGCGCCGTTGGTGAAGCCACCGAGCACTGCGATTTCTCCTGGCAGTGTCCCCTGAAGGAGCGCATGCCCCACCCGCGTGGGGCCCGTAACCGTCGGATAAAACGTTCCGAGGACGCTGGGATTGTAGATGTCCGCCTTGTCGAGCTCTCCGTTGGCGTTGATCCCGCCCACGAGAACCACGTCGCTTCCAGCGGGGTTTCTCATCGCCTCGTGATCCGCTCGCGGGGCCGGCATCGTGAACGTGGACCATTTATTGCTCGTGAGATCCAAGGCCTCGCCGGTGCCGAGGAAGTTGCCGGTTTGGCCGATCCCACCCGTCACCACGAGCTCGTTGTCGTTGGGCCGCAGCGTCGCGGCGTGGCGCGCACGGGCGGTCTTCATGCTGGGTCCGACCGACCAGATTTTGGCGTTGGCGTCGTACCAGGATGTCGAGCTGAGAGTGGTCGTACCATCGAGCCCACCGACAGCCAGGAGCTTGTTGCTGCCAACGTCGGTCAGTGTGAAGTGGACACGTCCTGCGTACGTTCCGACGCCAACGAGCATGTTTCCTGCGGATTGCCACGAGGGGTCCACCAGGATCGGATAGTCGACCTCGCGAGGCCACTTCACGAGCAAACGACATCGCGCTTGGCCTGGCGTGACGACAGGGCGCCGAGTCGGCGGCCCGGGATCTCGGTCGACTCTGCAGTCGCGCACTTCGAAGTGCGCCTCGTGGCGTTCCCCTCGTGCGTCGATGACGAAGGGCTGGAGGGCCACGAGGCGAGGTGCGCCCCCCGCGTCGAGGACCTCGAGCACCCCGGAGACGGAGCGAAGACCCGCAACGCGCGACACGTCCAGCTCGTAAGCGAGCTCCGGCTCGGCGAGCGGCTCGACGAGCTCCACGAAATCCTCCACGCTGTCCGGGAGCGAACGAACCAGGACCGACCCGCCCCCCGGCGCCGCACCGGGATAGACGGCGTCGACGCCGTCCACCAGGGCGCGGCTGTTGCTCGCGCCGAGCAGACGAAATCCCAGCGCAACGCTGCCCTGCGAGGCCTCGACGAATGTTGGTTGCTGCGTGCTATCGCCGAGCCTCACTTTCAGGGGCTCTCGCGTCGAGCGGACCGTTTTGGAAAGTACGCTCGAACCGAACCGCGCTTGCCAGCGGGCGATGGTGGTTTTCACCTCGCGATCCGGCTGCGAATGGTTTGGCGGACTCTCCCCACCACACGCCGTGAGGAACAGAGCTCCGAGCAGCCACCGCGGTTTGATCAATGACATTGGAACGGCGGCGCCGCTTGGTTGAGGACTTGGCATCCGAGGACTCCCGGACTCGGCATGTAAATCTGGCACTTTCGATATTGCGTGCTGCCGCAGTATTGGTTTTGAGCGGTCTGCGTTGCGGTCGTATTCGGCATGTAGCCCTCGTCGTCGCAATCCGTGTTGATGTCGCAGACGCCGCCCTTCGCAATGGTGCTCGGCTGACACGACGTTTGGACACCGTCGCAGTCAAAGTCGTACGAAGGACCCGACGCTGTCGTGAACGGAGTGCCGAAGCATGCGGTCTGACCCGTATACGCCCGGTCGTCGTTGTCGGCGCAGTCGTCGCAGATCGTCGTCCATTTGCCCGCGTCGGAGGTGGGGTCGACGCAGCTGTTCTGGCTCGCGCTCGCGTCGCCGTGTTGGTCAGAGTCCGTGTCTGCGCACCACGTGAACTCTTTGCAGGCGTCCACCGGTGCGTCGACCTCGGCGTCCGCGCTGGCGTCGATTCCAGCGTCATCGCTCTGACCGGCGACGCCCGCGTTGCCCCCCGATCCGGCCTGCCCCGAGCTGCCGGCAAGACCGCCCGTCGCACCCGCTCCAGCGCTTCCGCCGCCCGAGCCGCCGCCGCCGCCGCTTCCGCCGGTTCCGCCTCCGCCACTCCCCGTCGAATCGATCGAACCATCGGTGCTGTGGCCGCCGGTGTTACCGGGATTCGAATCGTCGCTCGACCCACCACAGTCGACGAGAGCCGCCAACGTGATCCCCGTGAGCGCAGCGACAGCTGACCACTTCATGAAAAAGTCTCCAATTGAGCATGGGACACCGCCCGGCCGCCTCTCGTCAAGGGGATCAGCTCGGGATCGGCCGAGCTTTCGGCCATGACTTGGCGCCGACTTTGGGTCGCGATACTCTTTCCAGTGGATTGATCGGTGAGCTAATCGGTGGTCGCTACCGGGTCGTCCGGAAGATTTCCTCTGGCGGCATGGGGATCGTGTGCGAGGGGGTACACGCGGTTACCGGTCGCAAGGTCGCGCTGAAGATCATTCGCGACGTTCATGGATTTGGTGGGGAAAAGGAAAGCTGGCTCGTCCGCTTCAAGCGCGAAGCGCGCGCTGCGGGTTCCATCGACACTCCGCACATCGCACAGGTCTTCGACGCTTCGACCGACGACGCCACGGGCCAGCCATTCATCGCGATGGAGCTGCTGTCTGGCAAAGACCTCTCCTCGACGCTGAAGGAGCTCGGACCGGTGCCGGTCGATGTTGCGCTGAAGATCGTCGCCCAAGCTTGCATCGGTCTCGAGCGCGCTCACGAGGCCGGTGTGATTCATCGCGACATCAAGCCCGGAAACTTGTTTCTCTCCGAGGCGCGCAGCGGCGAGATCACGGTGAAGCTCGTGGATTTCGGCATCGCCAAGGTGGTCGACGAGCCGACACATGCGGACGGGGCCGAGCTCACCCAGACGGGCAGTCTGCTCGGGACGCCCACCTACATGTCGCCCGAGCAGGCCAAGGGACTGAGGAGCATCGATGTCCGCAGCGACATCTGGGCGTTGGGTGTGGTCTTGTACAAGGCGCTCTCCAACACGGTTCCGCATCCGAAGCGCGAGGGTCTCGGTCAGTTGATCATCACCATCTGCACCGAGCAAGCGCCGAGTATTCAGACTCGCGCCCCCTGGGTGACGCCGGAAGTGGCTCGGATATTGGACAAGGCCCTGCGCATCGATCCCGAGCAGCGCTACCAGAGCGCCGCCGAGATGCGCGCTGAAGTCGAGACCATCATCGGCCCGGATCGTCGCCTGCAGACATCGATGATCCGTGGGCTCACGGACGAGGAACGGGCGAGCGTGGCGCGCCGATACGACTCGGCCTTTCCGCCACCCGATCCGTCGGTACTCGCGTGGGCCGAGCGAAGTGGACACGAAGGCAGCTCTACCCAACCGGGCATCGTCCGAGTGCCCGAAGTTCCCGCTGCGCGTCGGGGGCCTTGGCCTTGGATTGCCACTGCAGCACTCATTCTGTCCGTGGGAGGCGCCGCATGGTGGTGGAACGGTCGCACCATGCCCGCACCAACTCCGCAAGTGGCGACATCGGAACCCAAATCCGAGCCCGCAGCGGCGGTCAGCGCCCCCGCTCGCTCCGTAGAGGTCAGCGTGAGCCCGCCCAACGCCGAGGTGAGTGTGGACGGGACAGCAACCGCGTTGGCCGACGGAAAGCTCGCCTTGACGGGAAAGCTCGGGAGTACCTTCGCGGTGCGGGTTGCGGCCGAAGGTCAAGAGAAGACCTACATGGTGGCAATCGGCGAGCAAGGCCCGGTGCCGGCTGCCTTGACGCTGCCCGAAAAGGATCCCGAACCTCCAGTGCGCGCCGTGGGCCGAAGGACGGCCAAGCCGCCGGGGCCAACGGCCAAGCCCACGCCGGACAAACCCAAGCCGGACAAGCCCAAGCCGCGAACTGGCGTCGGTGTCGTGAGCGATTTCGAGTAGAGTGACGACACTCTCGATGGGTGTTCGTTTCGGCATCATTTGCCGCGTGCTCGGCATCTTGCTCCTTTGTGCGATGCCGCTTCGAGCGCAGGCTGAAGGGACGGGCGCTACAGTCAGCGACGCAACCAAGGAGCAGGCCAAGCAGCACTTCGAGCGTGGGCTCGAGATGTTCAAAAGGGAAGCATGGGATCCGGCGCTGGCCGAATTTCTGCGCTCCCGATCTCTGTATCCAACGCGCGGCAACACCCAGAACGCGGCTGTTTGTCTATCGAAGCTGGAGCGCTACGACGAGGCGCTCGACATGTTCGAGGCGCTGTTGGCCGAGTTCCCGTCGCTGCCCGACCGAGCCCAGGTCGAGAGCGAGGTGAAAACGTTGCGAGGGCTCGTCGGCTCCATCGAAGTGCGGCTGGGCGCGCCCGGTGCGAGCGTCGTCGTCGATGGCCGCGTTCGCGGAGTGACTCCCCTCGGGTCTCCCATTCGCGTTTCGAGCGGCTCCCATGTCGTTCGCGTGTTCAAGGAAGGCGCCGCGCCGTACGAAGTGCGAGTCGAGATCGCCGGCGGCGAAAACGAGGTCGTCGAGCCCAAGCTGACGCTGCTGACCCGTGCCGGACGTTTGAAGGTCAGTGAGAGGAACGGCAAGAGAGCGGAAGTCGTCCTGGACGGCGTAGTGGTCGGCCGGACCCCGTGGGAGGGCTCCCTCGAACCCGGTACCCACTCGGTCGTCTTGCGGGGGGAAGGGAATCTGGGCACCCAGCCGGTGCGCGCGCCCGTGAGGGTCGACGACGCAACGATTGTCACGCTCGCCCTCGAACTCCTCGAATGCGATCTACGAATCGACCCCGTCCCGCTCAGCGCCACGCTGGCCCTCGATGGGGTGGAGCTCGGACGAGGTACCTGGGAAGGCCGACTGCGCTGCGGGTCCCACAAGCTGGAGGCGAGAGCCGAAGGCTTTCTGCTCGTCCAGCGCAGCGTGACCTTGACGGCCGGCGCTTCCAAAACCGAGCGCATCGAGCTCGACCGCGATCCGGAGTTTTCGGACTGGCAGAAGAAAAACCCACCGCGAATCTTCATCGGTCTGAACGCGTACGCTCTCGTCTCACCAACGCTGGGTGGGGACGTTTCTGGGACGTGCAGCGGCTCGTGCGAGCGATCGCTTCCGCTCGGTGCGTGGCCCGAGCTCGAGGTCGGTTATCAGTTCGGATCTGGGATCGCGCTTTCGATGGGCGTCGGTGCGTTGGCGGTTCGGAGCAACGTCCGAGCTCGCGAAGTGGTAACGCGGGAGGTGCCGAACGGCACGGCGTTTGCCGGCACCGAAGACGATCGGCTCACGATGTATGGCCTCACTCTCGGGGCAGCTGTCGGCTTGGAACGAGGCGACAGCCCGTTCTGGATGGTTCGGCTCGGAGCGGGCGTCTTGCTCGGCACGCTGGAGGTTCGCCGGAGTGCCGAGATGGATATGGGCCTCGACCAGAACAACCAGCTTCGTGGGATCCAGGACTTCGGGCCAGCCAGCCAGCGGTATCCCGCTCGCTATGTCTACGTCGCTCCCGAGATACGCGTTTGGACCCCGATTTCGGTCGTTTCGAGCTGGGGTTTGCACTCCGCCCGACGCTCCTCATCGCTCTCACGCAGCCGACCTGGAACCGGACGGACGAGCGGGTCAACCCGCGAAAGACTGCGGCGCAAATCCCGTTCTTCGACTTTCCAGAGGAGACCTTGAGCGGAGGCAGCATGCTGCTCTTTGGTGGGGGGATTTCGGCTCGCTACAATTTCTTGTGACCGCTCCTTCAGAAGCTCCATCCAGTAGTGAGCGCCGGCCACCTCAGTCTACCGGTGGGCGCCCAAATGCAAAAGCGGCCGATTGCGCCCTCGGCCTCCCGCAAGCAAAGTACAATCGCGCGCTTGAGCCGCTGCTCGAACACAGCTTTCCTCCTCTGTCTGTGGCTCACGGTTGCGTGTTCGCGGGCTCCAAAGGTGGATGAGCTCCGTCACGCGACCTTCGCGAGGGTGCCGAAGATCACTGTCGAGGCGAAGCCAGTGCTCCGGGTCGAGCCGCTCACCCCGGAGCTTCGAGCCAAAGGATTCGACGAATGCAATCCCCACGATCCCCTCGGGCTCGGACCCTATTCGCCGTTCGGGTTTCTTCCGCTGGGACGCATTTTGATCCCCCAGAAGGGCGGCCACACCGATGACATGGGCTACGACGTGCTCGTCCACTTCAATGGGGCGGATGCGGTTCGAAAGCTTCTCGTTCAGAGCGCGAGAGGCGTGGTCCTCGTGCTGGTGGACAAGGGTGTGGGAGGAGGACGCGCGTATTCTCGCGCTCTCGGCTCCGAGCTCGTGTTCCCCGCGCTCCGAGAAGCGATCGAGAAAGCCCTCAAGGAGCACTCCGGCAGTGACAAGGCACACATTCGGCATCTCGCCGTGAGTTCGTGGAGCGCCGGTGCCGTTGCGGTCGACAAGATCTTGTTGCAGCACCAACCGAACATCGATGCGGTGATCATCCTGGACGGTCTCCACGGTGCTTGGAAGCAGGGTGCGAAACACCTTCAGACGCCGGATTCGCTGGACGCTCGGTTCATTCCCCGTGACATCGAGCTGGCGGATCGTGCTCGGCGGGGGGAAACGATCTTCGTGCTCACCCACAGCAGCGTCGACCCGTACACGTTTCCGTCGACCACCGCGACCGCCCAACTCTTGCTCCGCGAGCTTGGGCTTCAAGAGGAAAAGCTCGACCCGAAAGGCGACCCGTTCGGTCAGATCTCCCATCTGGACGTGAAGGGCCTCCACGTCTGGGGGTTCCACGGAAACGAAGAGAAGGCTCATTGCGCCCAGCTGTTCCAGATGCCTCGCATCGTTGGCGAAATCTTGGAGCCCGCATGGAAGACCCCAGCCATGGATCGCAGTGTGCCGCCGACGCCGCACCCGGACTGGGCCCATCGGAAGAAGAAGTAGCGGGCTGATGGAGGTATCCTCGGAGCAGCGGTCAGGAGGAGTCAGATGAAACGCGTTACCCTCTCACTCACGCTTGGAACCTTGTTGATGTCTCTGGGCGCGACTGCGAATGCGGCCGACTTCTACGTGGACCCGCAGAACGGAGCTGCGTCCGGCGACGGAAGCTCAGCATCACCGTGGAAGACACTCGAGGCAGTCGTGTCCGCTGGCGAGTTCGGAACGACCGTGAAAGCGGGCGACACGGTCCACCTTCTGAGCGGCTATCACGGCGAGCTCAACCTCACGTCCGGGAGCTTCAACCCGCCCATCACGATCGTGGAAGATTCTGGGCAAAGCGCGGAGCTCTCCCGGGTGCGTTTCGGCAGCACCAGTGGCTGGGTGCTTGACGGAGTTTCGGTGAGCCCGTCTTTCGCGCCAACCTACACGACCATCGACATGGTGTCCGTTGGCGACAACGCCTCCGACGTCACCGTTCAAAACTGCGACATTTTCAGCATTCCGGATGCGACGAGCTGGAGCGCGGATGATTGGGTCAACGTCGCCAGTAGTGGCATCTCCGTTGGCGGAACCAACATCACCATCAAGAACAACTTGGTCAAAAATGTGCGCTTCGGCATCAGCGTCGACGGGGAAGGCGCGATGATCGATCACAACTCGGTCGTGAACTTTTCGGCGGATGGTCTGCGCGGCCTCGGCGACAACGAAACCTTCCAGTACAACCTGGTCAAGAACTCGTACGTCGACGACAGCCAGGACGCGAATCACGACGACGGCTTCCAGAGCTGGTCCGTGGGGTCAGGCGGTGTTGGCACCGGCGAAGTGAAAAACATGGTGCTTCGGGGCAACGTCATCATCAACTCGGAGGACCCGGCGCAACCCATGAAGGGGACCCTGCAGGGGATCGGTTGTTTCGACGGATTTTTCACGGGCTGGGTGGTCGAGAACAACGTCGTCATCACCAATCACTGGCACGGCATCTCACTGTATGGCGCCAAGGATTCGCGCATCGTCAACAACACCGTCATCGACAACGAGGACGGCCAGCCCGGTCCGCCCTGGATCCTGGTGACCGATCACAAGGACGGGACGCCGAGCGAAAACGTGATCGTGCGAAACAACCTGACCACCGATCTGGATGTGTCCGGTACGAACGTGACCGAGGACCACAACACGGTCCTCGCAAAGACTGATTTCGCGTCCTATTTCGTCGACGCCGCCAAGTGGGATCTCCACCTTTTGCAAACCGCGCCCGCCGTCGATCAGGGTTCGACCGACCAAGCGCCGAGCCACGATGCCGACAACATTCCTCGTCCTCAAGGAGCGGGCATCGATCTGGGAGCGTACGAATGGCACGAGCCGAATGTGCAACCCGACGGCGGATCGGGCGGAGTGGGAGCGGGCGGCGGCTCGGGGGGCTCCGTCTCGGGCGGCGCAGCAGGTCAGTCGGCGGGAGGGAGCGGCGCCGCGACGGGCGGTAGTCCCGGGACTGGAGGCTCGGGGACGGGTGGCGCGAAGGCGAAGGACGACTCCGGTGACTCGGGCGGTTGTGGTTGTCGAGCTGCTGGGGATCCTCCGCGGAGCGGGCTCGTGCTGATCGGTCTCGGCCTGGTGCTCGCCGTCGGTCGTCGTCGGCGCCGCAATCACTTGGCTTCGATGTAAAGATCCATCCCCCATTCGTCCGGTCCAGAGGCGTCTGTGACCAGGTCCTTGTTGTGCCAGGTGTCGAGCAGGGTGACCTCGACGACGACGCCCTTCGTTTCTGCGTAAGCGACCACCTCGTGCCAGTAGTCGAAGTAGGTCTGGTCGAATTGGTCGAGGTCGAATTTGGGTTTGCCGTCGTTCGCATTGCCCGGACCAGGGCGCAGGTAAGGGGTGATGGAGTCTGCGTACGGTTGACCCATCGTGAAGACCTGCCGAAACAAATTCACGTGCTGACTTTCGAGCGCATCGATCAGCGTGACGTAGTAACCGGTGTAGTCCGTTTGGTCAGCGGTGAGTGCCGCGATCGACGGGTAATAACCCACCGGCTGGCTCCCCAGGATGAAGCGATGGGGATCGGTCGGGTCGATGGCGAGGGGTCCTCCGTTCGGCGAACCAGCGCTTCCCGCGGTGCCACCGCTCCCACCCGTTCCCCCAGCGCCCCCAGTGCCAGCGCTGCCACCGCCGCCCCCCGAGCCGCCGGCGCTGCTTGCGCCCGTACCGCCGCTCCCTGACGGGTTCGTCGAATCGTCCCCGCAACCAACGCTGGCGAAACAGGCGAGAAGGCACAGGACACTTTGGAACCGCATGCATCGAACATGCCCGATTTGCGGATGTGCGCAAAGGCTCGCCGCCGAAAGAGAAATTGCTCTGCTCCGCTCCCGGCTGGGAATCAACCCCTGGTGCGCTATCGTTCCGGCGCGCAATGACGGACAAGCACGACAAGTGGGATTTGTTTCGCGCAGCACACGAAGGTCGCATCGATCTGGTGCGCAATCTGCTCTCGGCCGGTGCCAAGGTGAATGGCCGTGCTGCGCGCCCGCATTCGTGGTCTTCCGCCGCCCCGGAGCCGACCGCGTTGAACTGCGCACTCATCGCGTGGCAGTACGATGCGACGTTGGTGGACGTGGTCCAAGCCCTCTTATCCGCGGGCGCGACTGTCGATGAAACGCATTTCGCGGACTTCGCTGCGGAATCGATCGGTGACGACGTGAGCGCGCGCATCCACGCACTGCTCGAAGCTCACGAGAAGAGCTGAGACGACTCCCTCAGCCGTGCGTCCAGAGCCAGTACAGTATTGCTGCGGCCACTAGGGCGAGCACCACGACCGTGGTCCATTGGCTCCGGCTGCGGGCCGCTTGGCGCTCTATCGCACGACGCGGTGCTTCTGCTTCTCGCCGAGCCCTGGCACCTTTTCCGGTGCGCTTCTTCTTTCGCTTCTTCTTGCTCTTCTTCGAGCTCGAAGGACCCCCAGCGCGAGTGCCCGTGCTCTTCGGAGCTCGTTTCGAGTCCTTTGGCTCGTCTGCCTTCTGCTTGGCGTCAGCGTCGGCCTTCTGCTTGGCGTCAGCGTCGGCCTTCTGCTTGGCGTCGGCGTTGTCGGCCTTCTGCTTGGCTTCCGCTTCGGCCTTCTGTTTGGCGTCGGCGTCGGCCTTCTGCTTGGCGTCGGCGTTTGGCTTCTGTCTTGGCGTCGGCGTCGGCCTTCTGCTTGGCGTCGGCGTCAGCCTTCTGCTTGGCGTCGGCGTCGGCCTTCTGCTTGGCGTCGGCGTCAGCCTTCTGCTTGGCGTCGGCGTCAGCCTTCTGCTTGGCGTCGGCGTCAGCCTTCTGCTTGGCGTCGGCGTCGGCCTTCTGCTTGGCTTCGGCTTCGTCGGCCTTGCGCTTTGCTTCTGCCGCCTCGGCTTCCGCCTTCTGCTTGGCTTCGGCTTCGTCGGCCTTGCGCTTGGCCTCTGCAGCTTCGGCGTCCGCCTTCTGCTTGGCCTCGGCCTCGTCGGCCTTGCGCTTGGCCTCTGCAGCCTCGGCCTCCACCTTCTGCTTGGCCTCGGCTTCGTCGGCCTTGCGCTTTGCTTCTGCCGCCTCGGCCTCCACCTTCTGCTTGGCTTCGGCTTCGTCGGCCTTGCGCTTGGCCTCTGCAGCCTCGGCCTCCGCCGTCTGCTTTGCGTCGGCTTCTGCTTTGCGCTTGGCCTTCGTTTCCGCCTTCTTCCGCGCAGCCGCAGCGACAGCCTTCTGTTTGATCTTGGCGGTCGCGCTCTTGCGCTGTTCCGTCGCTTCCGCGGGTGCCGGTTCGACTGGTGCCGCGGCTGGACTCGACGGCGCTTCCATGGGTGGAGGGATCATCGATCCCAGCGCCGGGGTTCCCGGCGGCAACTCCACGGCCGGCAGGCTCACTCGATACTTCCCCTCCTGAGATTCCAGCATTTCGGCGATGACTTCGTCGCTCTCCTCGTCGGTGTCGACGGAGATGAGCTCGCCGAGCTCGTAGATCACGCGCGCGGTCTTGCCATCGCACTCGACTTCGAGCTCACACGTGAGCGCATGGGCTTCGCAAAACCGAAACAGATCGACGGGGCTGACTTCCTCCAGGGAACCCGCGAGCGGGTAGCCTTTCTTGAACCCGCCCGATAGGTTCGGCAGACGGGGTAGGAGCTCGAAGCGGGTTTGGGTAGCTCTGCGCAGCCGCTCCATCGCCTCATCCCCGGTGCTGGTTCCAAAGCGCACCTCGTCGGTGATTCCGGACAGGAACCACAGGTCGGCCTCCCCCTCCCGAGACAGGACGCGGAGAACCCCAGTGAACTTGGCATTCGCGCAGTGAGCGATGACCGTTTCGACCAGCGATGCCGCCCCTTCGGTCGCCATGGGGTCCAATAGCAAGAACACGCCTCCGAGTGGCCAAAAAAACATTCGACGGGCGAAACGACGAGCAGTCGACACCACTGGGATGGCGATCCCCAACTTCGAGAGTTACGTTGAATTGGATGTCACCGTTCGGATCCCGCGCGGCAGGTCTTCGTCTGGAACGGATCCAGGCCTCGCCCCGCTGGGCGGATGGCGTCTTTCGCAATGCGAGCCGAGTGGTGCCAGGGCTCAAGCGAGGAACGGCCGCTCCGACGATCGGGGAGTTCTTTCTCGGTGGGCAGCGTCGAGTACCTCGTGGCCCACTGCCTTCCGTGAACCCGCTTTCGGCTTGGTCGAGGACGAGTGAAACGGGACTCCGCGCCACCTGGCTCGGTCATTCGACGGTGCTGGTGGAGATCGATGGCGCCAGGGTGTTGACGGATCCCGTCTGGGGCAATCGTGCATCGCCGGTTCGATTCGCGGGTCCGAAGCGCTTTCAGCCAGTGCCCATCAAAGTGTCCGAGCTTCCCGCGGTCGACGTGGTGCTGATCTCCCACGACCATTACGACCACCTGGATTTTTCGACCATTCGCCGTCTCGCCAAGCTGAACGTTCCGTTCGTCACGTCTCTGGGTGTGGGCGCCCACCTGGCGTCGTGGAACGTGCCCGAGGAGCGGATCGTCGAGCTCGATTGGTGGGAAAAATACCCAGTGGCGGGGACCGATTCTCGTCGTGACCGCAGCACCCAGTCAGCACTTCTCCGGTCGCGGCGTGGGGGACCGCAACGCGACTCTCTGGTCGTCGTTCGTCGTGCAAGGATCGAAACACGCGTTCTTTTTCAGCGGCGACACTGGGCTCACGTCGGAATACGAACAGATCCGAAGCAAGCTCGGACCGTTCGATTCTCGCGATGCTCGAAGTCGGCGCATATCACCCCGCATGGGGCGACATTCACCTCGGTCCGGACAACGCGCTCACGGCGCTCGAGCTCCTCGGTGGAGGCAGATTTCTGCCCGTGCATTGGGGCACCTTCAACCTCGCTCTTCACGCCTGGGACCAGCCGGCGGAGCGGCTGCTCGAAATCGCGGCCCAGCGAGGAGCAGAGCTACTCATGCCCCGGCTCGGCGAGGCCATGGAGCCCGCTCATGCGGATCGAGTGCAGCCGTGGTGGCGGGAAATCTCCGCTTTGGACGAAGGTCGTCCGGAGATCGTGACGCCTGCCGAGCCGTTGCCGCTTCCAGACCCCATCGACTGATCCCCTCCCACACTGTGCGCAACGTGCCCACAATGGGGGATTCGTCTCGCCGTTTTTCTTGGCCCAAGCCGTTCGGATCCGCTTTTGCTCTTCGCGACGAGGGTGATGTTCGACGACGACTATTGTTTCGATTCTCGAGGTCGAGAGCGGCGTGTTCGCGAAGGCGCCGAGGCGCGGCCCTCTCGAGCGGACCGCCGATGCCGTTCGGCAGGCTGCCGGCTCCGACGTGGCCGTGGTGCTCGACCTATCGGGCCCCGTGGGCTGCCTGGCGATATCCGGCGCGCCCATCGAGTGCACGCCCGAGAAAGAGGCGTTGCTCATGGCCTGGATTCAGGAAAGCGACGACAGCGAGATGCGCCCGACTCCTCCCAAGTTGCTGATGCTGTTCGGGTGCCTGGACATCTTGGTCGTACCGATCCAAACGCCGGCGACGCGTCTGGGCGCCATTGCCGTGTCGCTGCCGCTCGAAAGCCGTCATGCCACTCGGGTAGTCGAAGCCATGGCCGCCGAGATTGCTCTGGAGATGGAAGGCGAGGATCGTCGAGCGTGCCGTGAGCGATTGCGAGCCAGCGACGGTCGGACGGAGCCCGCGCCCCCGCATTTCGAAGACGTTGCCTGATTCGACGGGAAGAACCTCGGGCCGCCTCGAACGTAACAGGGAGATGGCACGGATCCGGGCGGCGCGACTCCTGGGCGTTTTCCTCATCGCCGGATGCTCTCGCTCGGGGGGACGGGGCGAGCCGGCATCCAGCGGCGATCGCGCTGACGGGAAAGCGCCGCCGTCTGGGCAAGCCAGCTCTCCGGTGAAGTCCGTCGCTCTGGGCACGCTTCACTCCTGCGCGCTCCACTCCGACGGGAAGGTTTCCTGCTGGGGGTCGAACGATCAAGGTCAGCTTGGCGCGCCTGCGGACGACGAATGTGTGGTGGAAGATCTGCTCCACAACGTGATGCCCCCGCGCCGCACGGCGTGTCGCGAAACGCCCGCTTTCGTTACAGGGATTGGCGACGCAGTGGAGATTGCGGCGGCCGGAGCCACTTCGTGTGCGCGCCTGCGAAGCGGCAGCGTCGAATGTTGGGGAGGCAACGCGATGGGGCAGGTTGGTGATGGAACGACTTCCGATCGCGGTCAGCCGACCCGAGTCGTGGGCGTCGGCGGTGCTCTTCAGATCGACATGAGCGTGACCCACGCGTGCGCTCTCGTCAGCGACGGCCACGTGATGTGCTGGGGCGGAAACTTCTTCGCCGAGCTCGGAACCACGCCCCAGCTGTCACCCGGTGCGTCGGTCTCACGCGACGGGTATGGCGCCGTGAAGGTGCTCACTCCAGCGATCGTCCCCAACCTCGATGGAGTGGTCGAGGTCCGTGTTGGCGAGCACCTGACCTGCGCGCGGCGGGAGGACCAGAGCGTGCGATGCTTCGGCCGGTTTGCTCAGGGAACCAGCGGCAGCTCTGCTCCCATCGTCGTTCCGGAGCTTCGGGGGGCGGTCTCCCTGGCGCTGGGGCAGGGGAGCCACTCCGGGATCCTGGCTGACGGTTCGGTGCGCGCATGGGGAGCGAACTCTGCCCGCCAGCTTCTCGACGGCACCCGAGACGCGCAGAAGGTCCCGGTCGTTTCCCAAGGACTCCCGCCCCTTCGGAGCATGGCGTGGACGGTGGGCCGCGCATGCGCGGTCACTCGCGCAGGGGGCGTGTTGTGTTGGGGCAACAGCGGGCAAAACACCGTGGATTCGCCGAAACCCGTGGCCCTCGGGACCAAGGTCACGAGCATCGCGCTCGGGGCCAATCACGCGTGCGCCGTGGGAAGCGACGGATCGGTGTGGTGCTGGGGAGACGGATTTTACGGCGCCACCGGGTCTCGAGCGGGCGCGGCGGTTCCGACTTCGGGATTCTGGCGCCCGCCCCGCCGCGTGATCCCCTGACCGGGCATCAATCCGAGCCGTCGGCGATGATGGCCGAAAGCTCGCGCGGCCGCTCGAGCAGCACATTGTGACCGCTATCGGCTACGCGATAGAGCCGTGCAGTCGGCAGATGCTTCCGCATTCGCTCCGCGATCTGCAGAAACTTCTCGTCCGCCGCCCCCACCACGAGGTCCGTGGGGCATTCAATCGTAGCAAGCTCCGACCACGTGCTTGCCATGCGCGCCAGGCTCAATCTTCGGATCATGCGTGCGAGCGCGACCCGATCCTTTCCTTCACGCCGGCGCCGATCGGCTTGCCGTTCCGATTCGGGAACCGGTGACTTCATCGCCAGGACGGGCTGCGCTCCCCACTGGTCGAGAAACTCCGGGAGACTTTGGGTCTCGAGGAGACGGGCCCACGCTTCGTCGCTCGTAGCGCGAGCGGCTCGCTCATCCGCGTCTTCCAAACCGGGATTCACGCCGACGAGCGTCGCCCGGGCGATCCACGTTGGATGGCGGAGGACGATCGAGAGCGCGAGCCGAGCGCCGAGGGAGTACCCGACGAGGTGCACCGGGAGCGCGGAGCGACGACTCATCTCACCGGCGATGGCCGCGCAGGTTTCGTCGAAGTCGAGATCCGCTTCCGGGATCTGGAGCGCGATCCAGTGTCTCTCGGCCGGAAGGTGTACGGCGACTTTGCGCCAATCCTCGGGGCTTCCCAAAATCCGTGGAGAAAAACGATGGGCGACGTGGCCCGGAGCTTACCACTCCGTCAGGGGCAGTTTTGCGACTTCACGCTCACGCCGGAGTGCACGTTCGAGCTCTCCACGAAGTGAAACGGAATCGATTGGCACCACCAGATGCCGCAGTTCTTCTGAACCTGAACGTGGAGATGCGGCCCAGTGGACCAGCCGCTGTTGCCACTCTTGCCGATGACCGATCCCTGGCTCACCTTCTGTCCCTTCGATACGGTTCCCTTCGAGAGATGCATGTACAGGCCCACGCTGCCGTCGGAGTGCAGGATCTCTACCGTGTTGGCGAAGTTCGCGCAGCTCGAGCTCCCGCTCTGATAGCAAGCGTCGCCCGGCTTCGAGACGTTGCGGACCGCAAGCACCGTTCCGGCCCCGCATCGCGTGGACGTCCGTTCCGACAGGGGTTGCGAAGTCGAAAGCGTATTCGTCCTTTCCGGTGTGCGTGCTGGTGTGGTTTCCGTTGCTGCAGGTCTTCGTCACCCCACAATCGAAGGGCATTCGATAGTCGGAGCTCGACTTGCACGAGTCGGGGGTGCCTTTCGGTGCCTCGATGCAGCCCTTGTCACACGACTCCTTCACGCTCCACTTTCCCCCCGGGCAGTGCAGGATGTCACCTTCGTGCGGTGGCAAGAGTGGGACGCGGCAGCCCATGGCATCGGCTTCCTTCGCGACTCCGGACCCGCACCAGGCGACCTGGACGAAGCAGTCGCACACGGGCAAGACGCAGGCATCATCGAGCTTCTTGCTCGATGCGGTGAACTCGCAGCTCCCTCCGCACTCTTCGAGAACGCTCCAAGTACCGCCTTCACAGCTCAGCAGATCTCCGCCGTGGCCAGCCAGGCCCGGAATGCTGCACCCGGCCTGCTTGGCTTCCGCCTTGGCGCGCGCCCCGCAGTAGGGACCATCACCGAGCAGACAGTCGCAGGGAGGCGTGGAGGCGTACTTCCGAGGCCACTACTTGGGCGGAGCCGAATCGAACTCGATGGTGGGCGACGGCGCTCCGTTCGGCCAAGCGACCTTCAGAACGCGGGTGAAGCTCCCCCAATCGAAGGTGTACTCCGCGTTCATCCCCTTCTTCACCTGGGTCACGATGCTGGCGACGCCCTTCTTCACGAATGGCGGGATGCCGCCGTGGTCCTTGCCACTCGTGAGCTTGACGCCGTAGATGAGGTACGGGCCCTTTTCGGTCGAACGACAGCTCACACGTAGCCATTCTCGGACGAGCTTCGTCTCGCACCCAAGAGGAGTGGAGTGACGAACCGTGATCTCTCCCACCGCGCCCCATTCGGCAACGGTGGGCGGCTTCGAGTTGCCCTCCGTCGGTTGGATCCCCGGCGGCTTGGCTTCTTCCGTTGGCGACGCGCTCGGGTGCTCAGCGACCTCGGAGCTCGCGGGAGCCGGTGCGGCGCTTTGAGTAGCGCGAGGAGCCTCCGGTTTGGACTCTTCCTTCTTGCAGGCGACGAGAGCGGCGAGAACCACGATGCCCACGAGGGGGTTGGTCTTCATCACGATCCCCCGATCAAACCGAGGAGCACGCCTTTGGGCAACCGACTTTTGCGCTGTCACACTCGACGGGCGCTCCCCGATGGGCTCGTATTCGATGCCAACGCGCAGAATTGTCGCTCTACTCCTCTTTTTCGTGAGCGCATGCTGGCAGAGCCGACCCCCCCGACCCGCGAAGCGAGTCGTGCCAATCGAAGTTGGGGCGTCGGCGCCGAGCTCCCTGCCCGAAAGCGACCCTTCCCTCCCCAAGCAGCCCGCGGAAGTGGTCTTGGCATCCTGGCGGGCTCGGGTGTCTCAAGGCTCACCGTTCCCGCGGGTCGCTGACCGGCTTGCCGACATGCTGCCGGGCGCTCCCGAAGGAAAGCCGCTGATCTTCGCGAGGCGTTCCGAAGATGGGGCGCTCATCGCGTTTGGCGTCGAGGTCGGCGTCGTGATTCTCGATGGGAAGACCGGAGAGCCTCGAGGTTTCTTCGCGCAGCCCAAGACGTTTTCCGTGGAGATCGTACCCGGCACGCACATCGTCGCAATCAGTGCCGAGAGCGGGAGCCATTCACTGATCGATGCAGACACGATGACGGTCCTTTTGCGCTTCGCGACGCAGAATTCAATCGCTCTCGGGCGTCAGCGAATTGCCTATCTCGGCACGACCGCCGCGCACGTGTGGGACGCGACGATTCGCCGCGTGATCCGGAGCGTCCCCATCGACCCCGATTTTCCTAGCTGGGAGGTGACGCTGTCGCGCGACGGGAGCGTGCTCACGGTTCGCGGTGATCCCCACACGAGCTACGATGTAGACAGCGGTGTCTCGATCGGACGCTTCGGTGGAGTGTTCACTCCCGGCCCCGAGCGTTCGGGCAATGGCCGTTGGGCCGTGGTGAGTGACGAATCCTTCGATGCGGCGGGAAATCGAGCGAGCGAGACGTGGCTCGTCGATCTCGAGACCAAAAAGACGGTGGCCCGCTCTCACGCTTGCGATTTTCCCACGGAGCACGCGTTCTCCGATGACGGCAAGCTCGTCGCCGTTGGAGACCTTCGCCGAGCCTGCGTGCTCCGCGTTCCGCAATTGACGTTGGTCGCCCGCACCGGCTTCGTCCGAAAGCAAGGCTTCATCGACGACGATCTTCAGGACATCAGCGGTCTCTGGTTTTCGGATTCGGGCCGGCGGCTGGCCATGACCACCTCCGATGGGAGCTTCGGACTTTTCCGGGTCAAGACCGGGCGAAGCGTTTTCTTGGGCCGCGGGCGGCCGGTCTTTTCGTTGACCTCCAGTGACATCCTGCTCGTGGATCCGAACGAGAACCGCCTCATCACGCTGGACGATGGGTTCCAAAAGGCCGCGCGCACCCTCTCCGAAGACGAGAGCTACGGCAACGCACCAATCCCCGAGATCCCCGTCGGTGCGGATTTCGACAACGATAACGCTCGCGCCAACGAGATGGCCCGCCGGCAGGTCTGCCACGTAGGGCCGTGGCTCTTGCCGAAGAGCGATTGCTGATCCCCTCGATGCATTGGGGGATAAAGGACTGCGCGTGAAGCGCAGCTCGTCCTGCGCTCGACGCGCAACCGGATCGGCCCGTCACCGGTTTCGACCGACGAACGCGGATGGCACGGGTAGTGCAGACAGGCTAGAAGCCCGATCCCCCTTCTTCTACGACTTCACGAGAGGACTTCACACATGCTTGGCTCACGGCTTGGAACATGGTTGCTCGTTGGGACTTTCAGCCTGGGGGCGCTGGGATGCTCGTGCTCGAGCGATGATTCGGCGGGTACCGGGGGGAACGCGGGGAGTGGCGGAGCCGCTGGTGGCGGCGGAACCGCGGGCAGCGGTGGAACCACAGCGCTTTCGCTTTTTGACGTATGGCGCGCCGCGCAGATTTCTCTCCGGCAGAGCCCCGATCACCTGACCGCTCGGGCGGAAGCATTGGTGAAGGAGGGCGACCCTGCGAAGATCCACGCCTTCGTGCGGGACGAGATCGTCACCTATCCGCCTACCGACGACAGCATGTATGGCGCGGTGGACGCGACTCGCTGGGGGATCCGGGCGACGCTCCGCGGCGGCGCGGGAACTCCTCGCGAGAAAGCGGAGCTCCTCGTCGATCTCTACACGCGTGCGGGACTCACCGCCGAGGTCGTGGCGGGACCGCTCGACACCAGCCGCGCGGATGGTAAGGCGATCCTTCACCGCAGCATCCAGCGCACCTTCGCTCCCGTCGCGGACGATGCGACCCGCGCCCAGTGGCTCGACGTGCTCAAGAAGCCCGCGCCCGCGGCGGGCCAGGCCATCGATCTCGATTTCACCCAGTCGAAGTCCCTGGCAAGCTCGCTGGAAGGGCTCGCGTCTTCTGGCACGTCCGACTTCGATTTTGCTCTGGGAGACATTCCCCTGGTGCGTGTTCAGGTCGGCGGCAGCTGGCAATACGCCAACCCACTGGTCGCTGATGCAGCGCTCGGTGATCCGGTCACCTCGGCCGACCCCGGCCCGACCTCCAGCGCCAATGCGACGCCGAGCGTGAAGATCACGCTCCAAGCCTCCCGGACCGATGCTCCCTACGATCGCTTCACCCTGGTGGAGGGAACCTTCTCGCTGGATGACGTGGCGGGCCGACGCATCAATCTCGCATTCGCACCCTCTCTCCCGGCAGATTCCCTGGCTTCGGTAGCGTTCCGCGACGTGACGACGTTCATTCCCGTGCTCAGCGTGCACGGCGCCGACGTTAGCGTCGACGAGCAAGACTCGCTCTCGCAAATCGGAACGCCGGTCACTCTCGGTGGCGACGTGTTCGATGTCTCGTCGAGCAATGACGTGATTGTCAACGGCGTGAGCCTCGGATCCGGACCCAGTGACCCCACTGCCGTGGCGAGCGTGCAAACCCTCGGCCTCGGAGTGCATGGCGAAGCCTTTCAACGCATTGATCTCCGCGTGTCGGCCCTCGATGCCGGCGGCAAGAACGTGCCCGGCCTCCGCTCCGATGTCTTTCGGGTGCTCGAGGACGGGCAGCCCGTTGCCGCAACCATCAGTCAGAACGACGCGGGTCCGCCCAAGGTCATCTTGCTGCAGGACGTTTCGACCAGCTTGCCGCCCGAGTATCTGGGCGCCGGCGCGGTGGACTTCGGCAATCAGATCATCACCCCGCTCTACGCCAAGTATCCCAATGCCCAGGTGCAGGTCGGTGTGGTCGACTACGGCGTGATTTACGCGCCTGGTGGCTGGGCGACGAGTCTTGCCGCTGCCCAGACCGAAGTTGCTTGGCTGGCAACGGCGACGGGGAGCTCGGAAATCTACCAAGCAGTGGCAGACGTGCAGAAGGTTCAGCCCACCGTCGTCATCCTCGTCACCGACGGAAATCCCTCCGATACGCTGGAGCCCGAGTTTCAGGCCAAGATCGCCAACGGTGCTCCGGTTCTCGGTATCGGGGTCGGGACCGCGCCCATGATGGACAGCCTGAACTCCATCGCGGCACTTTCCGGAGGTCTGGCGACGACCGCGGCCAACAAACTCGCAGCGATCAATGCCGCAATTTCGTTCATCGATGCGCGCTCGATCGAGGACTACCTCATCAGCTATCACGCACCGAAGGCCGGCGCATCGACGCGACAGGTGAAGGTCGAATTCGACAACGCTCGCCTGAGCGCAACGGGTAGCTACGACGTGCCGTCGACGCCCGCGCCCGAGCAAGCGCTCGCGGGCCTCTATCTCAGCGTCAAAGTGGGAGATCGCGAGATCACTCGCACGCTCGCTGGATTCGACCGCGGCTTTACCACCGCGTACCAAGAAATCGCACCAGAGGTGCTCGAAGACGTGCGCGCCATGCTCTTTGGTCGTGTCACGTTCGAGGTGGAGGGCGCGGGGGTGACGCCATCGGAGTGGCTCGACGATTGGCTCGGCGAAAAGCTCGGCTTGGAAACTGCGTACGACGCACTACTCGCCAAGGACGAAGCGAAAATCCGTGCGGCCGCCAAGCAAGGTTTCCACATCACTCCGCCCAAGCTGTATGAAATGCTCGCGGGACTTCCGGCTAGCTCCGACACCGACGCGCTCACGTTCGAGCACGGAGCCCGGGTGGCAGCGGTCGTACAGAAAGTCCGCTTTGGCAAGGGTCTCGAACGCCAGATGAACATGTTTCCGAAGGCGGTCTGGCGAACGGCCTCTCAAAATCCGAGCGCGGCATGGAAGCGCACGCTCGAGCACACCGCGTACCTCGCCGTTGCTGAAAAGGCCTTGTACACCGACAGCACGAGCTCCCTTCTTGCCGGCACGCCTCTCTCTAGCTTCACCCCCGGGACAATCAACGACCTGCCTTCACTCGACCAAGCGTCCAAACTCCGCTGGTCCATCCTCGAGGGCGAGTATCCGCCATCCGAGTACACCTTGCTCGCTCCGAGCACCGGCACGCCCTTTGCGTTTTGGGCCCTTCACACGCCGAGCGGCAGTGTGATCGGAGTCCTGCCAAACGGCAGTGGTGGAGGCATCGAAGACGAGCTCAACGACAACCTCGCCGACACCGAGCACATGCTCAATCTCATCGGTGACATAGGTTCCCTGGCCGGCGCCAACGTCGGCTTCTGGGTCAAGCTCGAGAAGACCAAAGCGCAGAAGGTCACCGCGGCCACGATCATCATCGCGGGAGGTCAGGCCGACATCGGCGATTGGGAAGGCGAGCTCGGCCACGGGATCTGCGATGCAGTCGCCGGTGCCGCCACCGGCAACCTCCCGGGCATGGACACCTACGGAAACATCCAGGAAGCGGTGAGCCAGGGTTCCTACTGGTCCGGGCTGGGTGAGGTGAATCTCCCCGATCTCACTCCGGACATTTGTCCCTGAGCCCGTGGCTTCGGCTCCGGTGTATGCTCCGCCGCGATGCATCGGAAAGCGATCACGTGTGGGTTCGTTTCACTTTGTTTTGCCCTCGTCACCGCGTGTGGATCGGGAGGCTCTGGCAAGAAGCCGGTCACTGCGGATGACAAGAGCGCGTCGAGCGATTCGGGCGACGAGGGCGGGGGTGACACGACGGACTCGGCTTCGGGCGCGCCCGCCAAGCTGAAGCTGAAAGCCCCGAAGGTCGGCACCAAGGCTCTCGAGAAGCGATTCATCTCCCTCGACTTCGAGCTCACTCTGACCCGTGACAAGGCCGCCGGCGGCATGCAAGCCGGTAGTTGGTCCATCGAGGAAGAGCGTGGATACGAAGTGCAGGCGAGCGAAGGAGAGGCCGTGACGAAGCTCGGTCTCGTGTTTGGTCGTCGCGAAGCCAAGGCGCTTCTCGGTGTCGAGCAAACGGCCGCGACGGCGGGTCACTCCTACGTGCTCGAGTCCTCCGGCGGGACGCCGACCATCACGCCGACCAAAGCGAAAGACCTGAAACCCGACGAGCGCGACGCAATCAACGCGGAGTACGACTGGATCGGTCAGCCCAATCCGCTGCTCGTGTGGCTCGACGGAGGCAAGCTGAAAGCAGGCAAAAAGCGCGAAGGCGGAGCCGCTGAGGCCCGAGCGCTTCTCGGAGTCGTTCCGTCCTCGGAACCGGATCAGAGCAAGGTCACCGTAACGTCGCGCGGTCCGGTCGACGGCGAACGACCCGCACTCGGTCTCGATGTCGAGGCTCATGTTCGCATCGTGAGCGGCGAGACCACGTTCGATCTGAGCTTGAAGGGTCCCGCGAAGATCGATCTGGAAACCGGTTGGGTGCAGAGCCTCGACCTATCCGGCACCGCCAAGGCCGGAGGTCGCCTCAAGCACAAGAAAGGCATGCTGGACGTCTCCGGCACCGCGAAAGCGGCGCTTCGTCGCAGCCTCGCCTTCTGAGCCACTGTAGGCGGAGGTGCGTTACCTGCGCACCATGTCAAACGCGACAGGTCGCGAGTATGATTTCGCGGTGACCATCCTTCGATACGCGTGCGTTGGGTTCGTGTGCCTTCTCACCAGCTGCGGTGGGAGTGGGGACGCCGAAACAAACCCAACCGACGGCGGGCAGGGTGGCTCCGGACAGGGTGGCTCCGGACAAGGCGGCTCCGGACAAGGCGGCTCCGGACAAGGCGGCTCCGGACAAGGTGGCTCTGGACAAGGCGGCTCCGGACAAGGCGGCTCCGGACAAGGCGGCTCCGGACAAGGCGGCTCCGCCGGCTTGGCTCAAGGCGGTTCCGGTGGCTCGGCGCAGGGTGGTTCCGGCGGCTCGGCGCAGGGCGGTTCCGCCGGCTCGGCGCAGGGCGGAACGGGCGGCGTCAATCCCGATAGCGGTCCTCCCGCAGGAAACCCCGACGGCAAATGCACCGTCCCGTCCGAGGCCCAGGCCGAAAATGCTTCGACCCCGACCACCGTCGTGGGAACCGGCACACCGGCCAGCTGCACCTCGAGTGCCTTCGTCGCGGCGGTCGCCAAAGGCGGCGTCATCACATTCAACTGCGGGCCCAATCCGACCACGATCACGCTGACTCAGACAGCGAAGATCTTCAACAACACGGGTCCGAAGATCGTCATCGACGGCGGAAACAAGGTCACGCTGAGCGGCGGCGGGAAGGTCCGGATCCTGTACCAAAACACCTGCGATCAAGCCCAGGTGTGGACCACCTCGCATTGCCAAGACCAGGACCATCCCCAGCTCACCGTCCAGAACCTCACGTTCATCGACGGCAACTCCAAGCTCCAAACCACCGACGGCGGTGGCGGTGGCGCGATCTTCGTGCGCGGTGGCCGCTTCAAGATCGTCAACTCGCGTTTCTTCAACAACGTGTGCGACGACGTTGGGCCCGACGTGGGCGGCGCAGCGGTGCGCGTGCTCAGTCAATCCCAGGGCCTACCGGCTTACGTCGTTCACAGCACCTTCGGCGGCAAGGCCGGCTACGGCAACGTGTGCTCCAACGGCGGTGGCCTGAGCAGCATCGGCGTTTCGTACACCGTCATCAACAGCCTCTTCACCCACAACAAGGCCATCGGAAACGGTGCGAACCCCGCGAAGTCGGGGACCCCGGGTGGCGGCAGTGGCGGTGCCATCTACAACGATGGCAACCTCTTCACGCTCAGCCTATGCGGCACGAAGATCACCGACAACACGGCCAACGAGGGCGGAGGAGCCATCTTCTACGTGAGCAACAATCTGTCCGGCACGCTGTCGATCACCGATTCGTTCTTGAGCAACAATACGAGCGGGCAGTTCGAGACCAGCGGCTATCCCGGCATCTTCGTCCTGGCCAAGACGATCAACGTCGTGAATTCGACGATTCAGTGAGATCGCTCCGAGCTACTCAGCTCGGCGCCGTTCCGACCGCGGAGGGTCCGCGTAGAAGTCAGCGTCCTTGAAGAACGGCTGACTCTTCACTTCTTCCTCCAGCACGCCGAGGACGGCTTCTTGAATCGCGTCCTCGGTCTCGGGCCGCTTGTGGCGAAACTCCACGGCGAGCACGCTGAGACTCGGGCCCGCGGTGACTCGACGCACGACGCGGGCACTCACCACGAACGGTTCGCGTCCATGGATCTCGAGGCGCACGAGGAGCGAGTCCCCCTCGTCGATATCGGATCCACCGGTGAGCAGGGCTCCCGATGGAGACAGGTTTTGTACCGTGAAGCGCCCGGCATCCGCACCGCTCCTCACGACAATGGCTGTCGCGGGAACATCCACACGACGATGAGCACGACGATCGAAGAGCACTTCTTGTGACATGGATGGACTCCCTCCCGGAGCGGTCAGCCAATCAAGTCAAGGCGCAGTCGATCGCAGAAGAACGGCACGATCGTACACGCTCGGTCCTCTCGAGTCCCACAGGAATCGACGCGCGCGTGCGGAATGTTTGGCGCGCTCCTTGCCCACGTGCCGGCGCGGATCAGACGAGTCCGCGCCGTACGAGCTCCGCGCATATCGATTCCGCCAAGATCTCCACGTCTTGTCCGTCGACGGAGAGCGTCATGGCAGGCGTGCTCGGTGGCTCGTACGTCTGGCCCTCTCGGCTCTCGGAGAAGATCCCACGATCGTCACGCTTTTTGCAGACTTCGAGCGGCGTCGCCACGTGAACGTCGACGAAGCGATCGGCGCCCACTTTCTCGCGCACGGCGTCGCGCTCCGCCGCAATCGGTGAATCGTACACAAAAATCACCAAGAGCGAGGCATCTGCCAAGCGTCGTGCCAGCACCGACGCGTCTACCACTAACGTGGAGCTCTGCGTCTCGTCCGCTTCGGGATCCACCACCAGCGCAATGGCACCGCGGTCGAACAGGCGACGCTCGAGGGCGTACGCGAGGGTGCTCTTGCCGGAGCGCGGAAGCCCCGTCAGCCACACCACTCCGCCGCGCTGCCCCGTCCGCGCCTGGCGCTCGGCCGGGCTGACTTGCGAGTGCGCTTGGTCGGTGCTCCGGGAGGCGAGCTTTTCGCGACTTTCCCCCACGATCATGCCAGCAGCGACGGTGTCGTTGGTGATGGAGTCGATCAGCACGAAGGCGCCCGTGCTTCGGCTCATGGCATACGGATCGAAGAAAATCGGGCGATGGCACATCACGCTCGCGCGAGCGATGTCGTTGAGCTCGAGACTCGCCGCGGACACGTGGTCGAGTGACTCGAGATCCACCGTGTACACGATGCGTTCGACTTCCGCGCGAACGTACTGGGTGGTGTGCTTGAGAAAGTAGCTCTTCTTTTGGTCCAGTGGGCGCTCGCTCATCCACACCAGCATCGCGTCGAAGCGGCGACCCACCGTTGGGCGGGCATCGGGATGTACGATCATGTCGCCGCGACTGATGTCGACTTCGTCGGTCAGTCGGAGCGCCACGCTCTGAGGCGCGAATGCCCGCTCGAGCTCGCCGTCATAGGTGTCGATGGAGGCGACGCGGCTTCGCTTTTCCGAGGGCAACACCATGACCTCGTCGCCCTTCTCCACCGTGCCAGACGCGATCTGACCCGAGAAAGCGCGGTAGTCGAGATTCGGCCGCAGTACCCCTTGCACCGGATAGCGGAACGGGTCGGCGGTCGTCGTGCCCGAAAGAGGAGCTTGCTCCAGGTGCTCGAGCACGGTCGGGCCGGAATACCAGGGAGTCCGAGTGCTGCGACGGACGACGTTGTCGCCCTCCTTCGCGCTGATCGGCACGAACGTCACGCCCGAAAACCCGAGTTGCTCGGCGAAGGCCCGAAAATCCCCACGGATTTTCTCGAACACCGCGGAATCGAAACCGCACAGGTCCATCTTGTTCACGCAGACTGCGAGCTCGCGGATCCCGAGCAACGACGCGATGAAAGCGTGCCGCCTCGACTGCTTGAGCACACCCAGCCGAGCGTCGATCAGAATGATGGCGAGATCAGCAGTCGACGCTCCGGTTGCCATGTTGCGCGTGTACTGCACGTGCCCGGGAGTGTCGGCGATGATGAACTTCCGCTTGTCCGTCGAGAAGTAGCGATAGGCGACGTCGATGGTGATGCCCTGCTCACGCTCCGCCTTGAGCCCGTCGGTGAACAGCGAAAAGTCAATCTCCGTCCCGCCCTTCGAAGCACGTCGACGGCATGGAGCTGGTCTTCGTAAATGCCGTGGGTGTCGTGGAGCAATCGCCCGATCAGCGTCGACTTGCCGTCGTCCACCGAGCCCACCGCCACGAAGCGCAAGAGCTCCTTGTGCTCGTGTCGCCGGAGATATTCGGCGATGTCCTTTTCGATCAGTCCCGCGTCGGTCATCGAGGCTCAGAAATACCCTTCGCGCTTCTTGGTTTCCATCGAACCTTCTTCGTCGAAGTCGATGAGACGCCCTTGGCGCTCGGAATGCTTGGCCAGGAGCATTTCCCGGATGACTTCCGGCAGGGTTCGCGCGGTGGAACGCATGGCTCCGGAAAGCGGGTAGCAGCCCAGCGTGCGGAAGCGCACGGTCTCCAGACGAGGCTCTTCGCCCGGCAAAAGGCGCATCCGGTCGTCGTCCACCATCACCAACGTTCCCTCGCGCTCGACGACCGGTCGCGCGTCCGCCAGATACAGAGGAACGATGGGAATGTTCTCGAGGTGGATGTAGAGCCAGACATCGAGCTCCGTCCAGTTGGAGAGAGGAAATGCGCGAATGGTCTCGCCCTTGGTGAGCTTGGCGTTGTAGAGGTTCCAGAGCTCCGGGCGTTGATTTTCGGGATCCCATTGCCCCATGCGATCGCGAAACGAATAGATCCGCTCCTTGGCGCGAGAACGCTCTTCGTCGCGTCGAGCTCCACCGAACGCGGCGTCGTAACCACCTTCCGCGAGCGCCTGGAGTAGCGCCTGCGTCTTCATCACGGTCGTGTACTTCTGGCTTCCGTGATCGAAGGGGTTGATCCCTGCTCGGCACGCCGTCGCGATTCACGTGGACGCGGAGCTCCAGACCATGTTCGCGCGCGAACCGATCGCGAAACTCGATCATCTCCCGGAACTTCCAGGTCGTGTCGATGTGAAGCAGCGGGAACGGAAGCTTGCCGGGATGGAACGCCTTCTGGGCGAGGTGCACCATCACGCTCGAGTCCTTGCCGATGCTGTAGAGCATGACGGGATTGTCGAACTCGGCGGCGACCTCCCGCAGGATGTGGATGCTCTCCGCCTCGAGCTGGCGAAGGTGAGTCAGCCGCTCGCGCGCGACGAGGAGGTCGTGAACCAGGACCGGTGCCGCCACCAGGGGAATGTAGCACCAAATACGTCGGAATTATCAAGAATGCTAACTTGGCAAAAATATTAAGCTTTATCTGGAATCAACGCGCAGTGGGAGGAGAGTCAGCGAGATCGGCTTTCCTCGAACGCCAGCGAGGCGTCGAGGTATTCGCGTGCGCGGGATCTCGGTGACGCCCATCGACAGCAAGTGGGAAGTCGCGAACTGGACGTCGAATAGCTCGATGCCCGCGTCGAACAGGCTCTGCGCGCAGGTGATCAGCGCCACTTTGCTGGCGTTCGTCGACGCGGTGGAACATGCTCTCTGCCGCGAACAAGCCCCCACGGTGCACTCCATATAAGCCGCCAACCAGCGCTTCGTCCTTCCAAACCTCGAAGCTGTGAGCATGGCCGAGCTCGTGAAGCCGACAATAGGCTTCCGTCACCTCAGGCAAAATCCAGGTCCCCCCGCTGCGATCTGCGCACAGCGCGAGCACCTCCCGAAAGGCGCGATCGCAGCTGACCTGGAAACCTCCCCGACGCAGAGCGCGTCGCATGCTGGTGGAAATGTGAAGGCCGTCGCGTTCGAGGATCGCGCGGGGATTCGGGCTCCACCACAAGACGGGTAACCCATCGTCGTACCAGGGAAAGATCCCGCAATCGTAGGCCGCGAGGAGTCGGGCTGGGGCCAAGTCACCGCCCACCGCAATCAAGCCCTCGTCGTCCGCCAGATCGGGATCCGGAAAGGGCGTATCGCCCAGGAGGAGCGCGGGGACACGGCGGCGGCGCATGCCGGGAAACGTAGCAGAGCTTGCCTCGATCGCCCGACGGGCGCGATTTTTCCGCGACTCCGACGGGTTCCACTCTAAAATGCCGAACATGCCCGAACCGCGGTCGGCTCAGCTGCGCCTCGTGCGTTTGGAGATCGATACGTCGTGTCTGCGCTGTGGTGCGGCAACGCCAGTTGCTGGCCTGGTCTTGCGCACGAAGTGCAGGTGCGGCGTTGCTGTCGAGCTCGCCCGACCCGGTCTGGCAAGATCTGATTGCCCAGATCGATCGCGCGTCGTTCGAGGAGAGGTGGTTGAAGGACCCGGAACGTGGCCGAAGCAGAGAGCCCGGTCGGGAAGGATGACGGCCCGCTGGCAGGCGAGCATTCCCAAATGTGACGGCTGCAGTGCACCGCTTCAATTGGTGGAGCCCGGTAGCGAAGGGCGTGCCATCTGCGCCGCATGCGGCAGCTGGCTGGAGACGTTCCCCGCTCCGCTCTGGGTGCGGACCGAGTTGCCGACGGCGATGCAGATCTATGGCGCAGCCCGCGATCACGAGCATGGGTCCGGTCGAAGCGTGAATCAGTTCTGGCTGTGCTTTCAAGGAACTCCGCCGGCGCTGGTTCAACAGCGGGAGCAAGCGATCGAGAGCGCAATCGCGCCTCCGCCTCCGCCCTCGAGCACCGTCACCGTAATCAGCTCCAAGAAGCGCCGCCGCTGGGAATACATCGGTATCTTCGTTGGGCTCTTGCTGATGGGCGCGGCGGTACATCGCTGCGGTAGTCGGATCAGCGAAGCTCCCGACGAGGACGTCGAACCGTCCCAGTAGCGCTCGCCCATGAGCTTCGTTCGCCTTGCGATTCGTTTCTTGCACATCGCGCTGACCTGCGCGCTGATGCTCGCGGTGTACGGAATGCGGCGCCTGCGCGCTGGTGTCCGCATCGATCCGGAGAAGAAGGAGCTTTTACGAGGGGAAGTGCTGGCGTCGCTCCTTTCGCGTCTCGGCGCGACATTCGTCAAACTCGGTCAGATCATGAGCACCCGGCCTGACCTTCTGGGGCCCGGTTACATCGCTCCGCTGTCGCGATTGCAGGACGACGTGGCCCCCGCATCGTTCGCAGTGATGGAGCGGGTGCTCGATCGCGAGCTCGGGCCCGAAGCCCGATCACGATTGGTCGAGATCGAAGAACGACCGATCGCGGCGGCTTCCGTCGCACAGGTTCATCGGGGACGCCTGGATACTGGTGAAGTCGTTGCCGTGAAGATCCAGAGGCCCGAGGCCGAGGGTCAAATTCGGCGCGATCTGGCCATCGCGAGATTCTGGGCGCGGGTCTTCGATCGACTGCCGTCGGTGTCGATGTTGAGCTTGCCAGGCTCGGTCGAACGGTTTGGTGAAGCGCTGTCCGGTCAGCTGGACTTCGTCGCGGAAGCCGAAAACAATCGGCGCTTCGCTCGGAATTTTCGACAGTCCCCCGGGTCTCCGTACCGGCGCTCCACGAGGATCTGTCGACCCGGCGCGTGCTCACGATGGAGTTCATCGACGGTGTGAAGGCGACCGAGCCGGAAAAGGTCGGAGGCAATCGTTCGGAGCTGGCCAAGATCGGTGGCGAATGCGTGCTGAAGATGATCTTCGAGGACGGGTTCGTGCATGCTGATCTTCACCCTGGCAACATCATCCTCACTCCCGACGACGGAGTCGTATTGATCGACCTCGGGATGGTGACGGAAATCCCGCCCAACATGCTGCGCCCTTGGCTCGAGACGTTCATCGCGCTCTCCCAGCGCCAAGGTTCCGACTGCGCTCGATTGTTCTATTCTCACGCTCCGACTGTCGGCGTGGAGACGGATTACGTCGCATTCGAGTCGGACGTGGTGGGCTATCTCGATCGACTCTACGGAAAGCGACTCGGCGAGGTGGAAGTGAGCACTTCGGTGAGCGGAATGATGAACGTGCTCCGCAAGCACCGAGTTCAGATCGACCCGTGTTTTACGGTGGTCAACATCGCTCTTTTGGTCGCGGAAGGTCTCGGAAAGCAGCTCGATCCGAGCCTCGATCTCGTGCCCCTCGCCCAGCCGTACCTCGCGTCCGCAATGCTGAGCGCGCCACCGGGCCGGCCACCCCTTCGCGAGGTGCCGGTGGGTGAGACGGCGCGTGCGGCCTGATTGATCGAAACACGCCAATTGCTTCTCCACGCGCGCCCCCGACTCGGCTTTCCGAGCCAGGCCCAAGTCCGCGAGCTAGGATCTACCAATGCGAACGCTGGCTTTGGGTATCGTTTCGATAGCGGCCTGTTTGGCGATTTTCGGAGGCTGCGGCGGCAGTGACGGCACCGCGAGCAACACCGGGGGCGGGAGCGCGACCGGCGGAACCGGAGGCGGCAGCGGCGGCATCCTGTCCGGCGGAGGTGGCTCGAGCGGCGACGCCGGTGCCTGCGCGACGGCCAGTGACGAGGTCGTTCCGAGTCCGGTCGACGTGATCATCACCATCGATCAGTCAGCGAGCATGGGTGAGGAAACCCAGGGCGTCATCTCCAACTTGAACACCAACCTCGTGAACATCCTGCAGCAGGCCAACATCGACTACCACGTCATCTTCGTGGCTGGGGTGACGGGTTTGCCCACTGGGCCGGAGTACTTTCAGGCGCAGGCGCCGGTGAACAGCTCCGATGCGTTGACGCTTTTGCTCTGGACCTACGACGGAAACTACAAGTCCGCGAACACATGCGACAAGGTGCCCAAACCCGAAGTGAAATGGAGCGACAAGCTACGCTACGAGTCCCAGAAGGTGTTCATCGCCGTCACGGATGACGACCCCACGAGTTTCGACTGCGCCCACGCGACCGCGAGCTGCACTTCGAATTGCACGGGCTGCGCCAACAATTGCTCCGGTTATTGCCCGAATCACCAGTGTCCGACCTTCGCCGATCAACCGGCAGCCTGGGGTGGTGGGGACTTTCCGACGGAGCTCTACAAGCTCCAACCGGCGGGCATGTTTGGCACGGCGGCGGAGCCAAAGTGGGTGTTTCACTCCATCGTGCCGGTGGACAAGCAGTATGCGCCCACCGACCCGGTGACCCCGCTCTCCCAGGTGTGCGACTCCAACGGCAACACGGGGGAGACATCGGGGGTCGAGTACCAAAAGCTGTCGATTCTGACGGGCGGCATTCGCTTCCCGAGCTGTGACACGGACTACTCGCCCGTGTTTCAGTCGATTGCGGCGACCATCATTCCTCTGGCGTGCAAGTTCAAGCTGCAGGGCTCGAACGTCGGGACACCGGACCCCGAAAAGACCAACGTCTCGATCGATGTTGGTCAAGGCCCGCAACCGATCTTGAAGGACGACACTTTGCCCTGTGAAGCGGGCGCCAATGGGTGGCAGTTCGTGGACAACGATACGGCGGTCGTGCTCTGCGGAAGCGCGTGCGACCTCGTGAAGCAAAACGCGAACGCGCAGGTCAAGATCACGCTGGGTTGCGACACCCAGGTTCGTATCAAATAGCGCTCGTCAGGACCGCGGCACGCGTATGTCGTCGCTGGTCCCGCGTTTTCCGTCTTTGCCCGGCGAGGTCACGATGATCGAGTCACCCTCGCAGATCACGCGATAGCGTTCGCCCCAGGGATCCGCTGTCGCTGCATCGGGCGAGAGCTTCTTTGCCGCGATCAAGGTGCTGATGGTGGGGCACCCGTTCGGGTTGTCTTGTCGCCAGTCAGACGCGGCGTTCTCGATGGTCTGAGCGTTCTGCAAAGCGGCGTCCCCCACCCTTGCGTTCGCGACGGGGGTGAACACCAAGAAGGCGCCCAGCCCCACGATTCCGAGGAGGCCGGCGACGAGACCCACCTCGAAGGGAGTGAATCCACGGCGGGGTGTCAGAGGAGCACGCATGCCCGACATCCTTCGCAAGGCGCGTGCCAGCCAGAAATCCTTGGGTTTTTCGGGAAAGCGACAACCGGCACTGCGTCAATCTGACCACGGTTGGGCCCCTCGAGTTCCCGAGCTTGTCAGTTTGTCAGCAAGAACCGCAGCCGTAGCCGTTCACTTCGCTGGCGCACAGCGAGTCCCAATCACTCGAGCAGCAATACGAGTCGTAGAGGCACACGCACGAGCTGATGGAAGGATTGGTGCAGCCCGCCGAGAGGTGCGCGACGCAGCAATCTCCATTGCCGCCGGTGCTTCCGCAGCTTCCACATCCATACCCGTCGACCTCGCCGACACAGATGCTGTCCCAGTCACTCGAACAGCAATACGAGTCGAGCGAGCAGACACAGGAGCTGATGCTGGCATTGCCGCATCCGGGCGTGGTGTGAACGCTGCAGCAATCGCCGCTCGAGCCGCCTCCGGTCCCACCGCCGCCGCCAACCGTTCCGCCCGTGGCGCCGGTTCCGCCCGTGGCGCCGGTTCCGCCCGTGGCGCCGGTTCCGCCGACAGCGCCGGTTCCGCCCGTTCCACCGCCACCACCAACGACTCCGCCGGTGGCGCCTGTCGCCGCGGTTCCGCCCCCGCCGGCCGTTCCGCCGTTCGCTCCGCTGCCCCCGCCGCCCGTGTCGGGCGATCCAGCGAAGCCTCCAGTATTGGGCGACGCGTCGTGACCCGGGAATCCTCCATTGCCCAGCACCACGTCGCCTCCCCCGTCGTGGGAGTGCTGGCCGTTTTCGAAGCCAGCCGTGCCTTGGAGCAAGACGTTCGTCTGATGCGCGCACGCTGCGCAACGTGAGCGCCGCGGGAGACAGAAGCAGTAGCGCAGGAAGCAGGATTCGTCGCATCGAGCCCGCCAAACCCTAGCGCGAAACTCCCTGGCTCGCATCGCTGTCACCAGGGTAGCCAAACTCGGCGACGAAAGTGCGGTGCGGCTCGAGCTCCGGATTCGAGTCTCCGAACAACTCCTGCGCTCGGTAGCCCGTCGCGAGGGCACCCACCTCGACCACTTCCCCGTTGATCGCAAACCGAGCTCGCCAACTCTTGTAGGCGACGGAGCCAGCTTCGCCCTCGCGCTTGATGCGGCGATAAGGATGGGGCGACGGACCCAGTGAGAGCGCTCTCGCGATTGGAGTCCTCACGTCGAGCGCAAACCGATCGCAAAAGGAAGAGCGCTTGACGTTCCGCGAGGGGGCCAAAAGTGACTTCCCAGCGGGGACCGGGGTCGAGTCGCTGCTCGGCGGCGAGCCAGCCGTCCCCGCTTTCGACCAGGGCGTCGGTGTAGGCAACGTACGGCTTGATGTCCAACACCGGAGTGCCGTCGAGCGCGTCGACGTTCTTGATCCGGAGACGGAGTCCCTCGACGCCGAGGAGCTCGACCGCGGATAGTCCGATGGGGTTCGGTCGATGGGGAGACCGAGTGGAGAACACTCCCCGGCGCGTTCTACTCCGAGGAGGTCGCACCTTGGGCCGCCAGCCCGGCGCGCGGTCGAACCAATAGAGCAGCCAGATGTGGGTCCAAGTATCCAGATCCGACAGGGCAAACTCGTAGCCATTGCCCGGAAACAGCTCCACTTCCCCCTCCGCGCCGAGAGCTGCCGCCGGTTGGCGTGGCGCCTCGGCGGGCTCCCGAAACGGCGAATGGATCACGCCGATCGGTTCGAAAGCGACCATGACTTCGGACTAGTTGCAGTTCTTGCCGCAGTAGGAAGTGACCTCGCTCACGCAGATGCTGTCCCAGCCGGTGTTGCAGCACCAGGAGTCCAAACCACAGATCGTCGATACGCAGTTCGCCGCTATCGAATCACAGCCGTTCGAGAGGGGGCTGCCCGTGGGGTACGCCGTGCACAGCGAGTGAGAGCAACTTCCCTGGGCCTCGGGGCACTTGAGGCTGTTGCAGACCGTCCGAACCTCGCTCACACAGATGCCGTCCCAGAGCGTCGCGCAACAGAACGAGTCCACGCCGCAAATCTGGGTCACGCAGTTGCCTTGGGCGACGTCGCATCCCGAGACGAGTGCCGCCCCCGAAACGCACTTGTCGTGCGAACAGGCGCAGTTCTCGTCACGGTCTGACCGTTACAATTGTCATCGACGCCGTTCGCGCAGGTTTCCGTTTGGGCGGGGACGACCTGTCCGATGCAGGAGCCCCAATTTCCCGCGGCGCAAGTCTGGGTGCCTCCGTGGCACGGGCCGACACCCTGGGTGCCGGCGCCACCCGTGTAGCAGCCCTGCGTGTTGCCGTTCACGCAGTTGCATCCCTCGTCGACCTGGCCGTTGCAGTTGTTGTCGATCGTGTCGCACTGCTCGGTCGTCGGCTGAACGTTCTGCTTGCAGGTGATGCCACCGTTCTGGCACTGCGTCGTGCCCGGCCCGCAGGGGCCCGGCAATCCGCTGCTGCAAACGAGACCACTGCCCGGATTGCCTTCGTCCGTCTGGCCGTTGCAGTTGTTGTCCTTGCCGTCGCAGACTTCGTTGCTCGGCGAGACAATGCCCATGCAAACCTTCACGCCGTTTTGACAGGCAGTGAGGCCGGCGGAGCACACGCCGGATTGGCCAGTCGTGCAGGTCTGCCCGGCTTCCGGATTGCCGTTGTCCTTCACGCCGTCGCAATCGTCGTCCTGGTTGTTGCACACCTCGGTCTTCGGAAGCACGGCTCCGTTGCACGCGCCCCATTGTCCGTTGGTGCACGTTTGGCTGCCGGGCTTGCACAGGCCGACGCCCTGGGTGCCGCTGGGACCGGAGTAGCAATTCTGGGTCTGCCCATCGAGACACGAGCAGCCCTCGTCGATCTGACCGTCGCAGTTGTCGTCGGTCCCGTCGCAGGTCTCGGTCGGGTTGGGCGTGCCGGGGGTGCAGGTCTGGGGAACGCCGGCGACGCAGGTGTCGACCGTGACCTGGCAATTTCCTTGCCCGCAGGTTTCCTGGCCCATGTCCTCGTCGGCCAGGCCGTCGCAGTCGTTATCGAGCCCGTCACAGATCTCGTCTCCGGGGACGACCTCGCCCTCGCACGTGCCCCATTCGCCGTTCACGCACTTTTGGCTGCCGACCCGGCACTCGCCGACACCTTCAGTGCCCGCCGGACCGGAGTAGCAAGATTGCTCCGAGTCGCCCGTCTTGCAAATCACGCATCCACCGGAGCCGCCGCTCCCACCCGCGCCCGTCTCCGCCGGAGCCGCCGCCATCGGATTTGATGCCCCCGGTTCCACCATCCTTGGGCCCGTCCCGCCGAACCCTCCCGCGCTGGGAAGGGTCGAGCTGTCGTCTCCGCCGGCGCAACCAGCGATGGCGAGCGCGGAACCGAGCCCAAGAGCAAGAGCGATGACTGCGACGTTCCGCATGGGACCTCCAACCGGCTGGCTTCAACAAGAAGCCAACAAAGCCAATCTCAGGCCTCTAGTTTCACAGAATGTGGGAGCCAGCGCAACGTTGGGTGGTCCTGTCCCACACGAGCCCACAGTGTAGGGCTCGATCAGGGCAGGGCGCAGGTACCAGCGCCGTCGATGACGCTCCACGCGCCGCCGGCATCGCCGCAGATCTCGCCATCGGTGCGAGCAGTGGTCCACCAATTGAGCTCGTCGAGCACGCCGCTCATCGCCATGTCGCTCGCCGCACTCTTGCCGATCCGAAGATCGGTGCCGATGCTGCCGAGTTGCCCGCCCGATTCGCTCTGCTCGAGCTCGCCGTTGATGTAGAGACGAAGTGAGGTGCCGTCGTTGACGATGGCAACGTGAGTCCAATCGGAACCCAGCAAGTTCGGTGAGCTCACGAGGGTTGCGCTCCCGATGCCCGCGCGAGAGAAGGTGACCTGCAGGTTGCCCTGGACAGTCTTGACGACGACGCTGTTGTCGCCCGTCCCAGTTCCCCGGGACACGATCGAGCCAGCGGAGACGCTGTTCAGTCGGATCCAGAATTCGATCGTGGCGGCCTGAACGAAATCCAGCCCATTGGAAGCGGGAATCGTGATCCGTCCGTCCATGCCAGAGAAGCTCACTGCTCCGGAAACCTTGCCGGCGATGCCGAGCACCACGCCGGTCCCCTCGGTCGTTCCGTGGTGGCCATGCCCCGACTCGTCCTCGACGCTGAGGGCTTGATCGAAAGAATACGAAGCTGCCAGATCCGGCTCGGTGATGATGGGTTCGGTGCCTCCCGAACCCGCCGCTCCCGCCGCTCCCGCTTCGCCAGCGGCGCCGCCACTACCCGTACTCCCACCGCTGCCGCTGCTGCCGCCGGTGCCGCTTCCAACGTGAGTTGCCTCGTTGGTGTTGGTTCCGCCGACCGGGGGCGGGGGTGCCTCCTCGGCGGGAGCGCCCGCTGGGCCGCCGTAGACGTTGTCCACCGGAGTGGCGCAGCCCGCGGCAAAAATCCCAATCGCAAAACCGAGAGAAAGGTGTCGCTTGGTCATGGCGGGGTCCATGTAGCGCACTTTTGCCCCCATGCACTCACAAAAACTTACATCGGAGTACATCAGGTCCAAAATTGTGATTATCTACATGAAATCACTATGTTTTGGTGAGAATGAAAGAATCTTTTGGGCCGCGAACCGCTCATCCGAGCGTACTATCTTCCATTATGGGGACTTTTGGAATCGGACTCATCGGGTTGGCCGTGCTGGTGGTGGCATGCAGCAGCAACGACGAGCCCCAGAAGAAAAAGCTCGTGGATGCCGGCGGGGGATCGAGCGGGTGGATCAGCGCCGTGGGTGAAGAGGGCACGTTCGCGCGGACGTTCGACGAAGTGAGCTGGGACGTCCAAACGCTGACGACCGAGGATCTCTACTCGGTGACGTGCGTCGGGAACATCGACGGCTGGGCGGCGGGGGAGAGCGGCACCGTCGTTCGCACCGCGGACGGCGGCAAGACTTGGAAGCCCGAGGACGCGCACACCACAGCGAACCTCCGGACGATTCATTTCGCCTACGACTTACACCTCGACGGTCTGTCGAACGGCCCGCCGCTCGTTGGCATCGTAGCCGGCGACGGCGGAACGCTCGCCATTTCCAAGAACGGTGGGGAGCTGTGGGAGAACGTTTCCGTTCCCAGTGCTTCGACGTTGCGCAGCGCCAAGATCGCGCTCAATGCCGATCTGTTCGTCGTGGTGGGTGACAGCGGAACTCTGCTCCGGTCCACGGATCTCGGCAAAACCTGGGAGGCCATCGCCATCGACGGAGCCGGCGATCTGACCGGTGTCGCGCTGACGCCAAACGCGAGCACCATAGTGGCGGTCGACAACAACGGAGCCGTGTGGGCTTCCACGGATCTGGCAAAGTCGTTCCATCTCGAAAAGAAGGTGGGCGTGGCGCTCAACGACGTTGCGATCGGAACCGACGGCTTGCAGGCGGTAGCCGTCGGAGTTTCGGGCATGCTCGATCGTTCGGGATGCGGTGGGGACTGGAAGGAGGGTCCGAGTGGAACCGCGGTTTCGCTCCACGCTGCCCTCGTGACACCGAAAGGCGTCCCGAATTACGTCTCCGGGGATGATGGAACCTTGATCCGCGGCGCCGGCGATGGGTGGTCGCGGGTGCATTCTCTTCACCCAGGCAAACCTGTTCAGCCTCGAGAATTTCGGCGAGGAGTGATTCACTGCGGTGCGATCATCGCCGGAAGCCCGATGCCTTGCGCCGCCGCGTTCACTAGCTGAGCACGAGTGAACTCTCCTTTGAGCCGGAAGGGGACGTCGAACGACAGGTTCTTGGCGCCGACCTGCGCCGTTCCGTTGAACGAGTACGGGATGGCGCCCGACGGTGACATGAGCGCTCCGGGAGCCGCAGGCTCGCCCAGTTGACCTGGATGTCGGTCGTCACCGTCGTCGAGGCTTTGGCCGGGAGCGAGATCTTGTCGTTGGCGCTTCCCTCGGCCACGTGGTTCGCTCTGCCGAGATCGAGCTTCCCCTTCACGGACTGAACCACGATGGGAAAGCTGTTGGGGTTCGTGGCGACAAGCTCCACGCGCAGCTTGGTGGGGACGAGGGAGGTCAGGGCGATGGACCGAGGCTCGAGTTTCGGCGGCTCCGGTTTGGAACAGGCCGCAAGGAGGACCGCCGCCAGGAGGGGTGCGAGAAGTGGGCGCGACATGTCGGCATTATGGCCGAGCTGCCCGGAGTGGTAGCTTGCTCTCGATGGCGAGCAGCATCGAGCAGTTGGCCAATCGGCAGTTTCTTCGCTGGGTCGGGGAGCAACAGGCCGGGTCCAAGCGTGAAAAGCCCGAGTTCGCCGAGCAAAAGCCTGATGATCGTGCTGAGCCGCTCCTTCGGCTCGCGGGGCGCGGAAGTTGGGCGCAACGCAGCGAAACGACTCGGCTTCCAATTCCATTCTCAGGAGTTCGTCCACGACATCGCCAAACAAGCGCGGGTTCGGGACCAACTGGTCGCCTCGCTCGACGAACGCGCCCGGGACGCCGTCGAGCAATGGGTCACCGAGCTGATGGACGGCGGAGCGCTGTCCCCGACCGAGTACCTCCGGAACCTGACAAAGGTGATCCTGACGCTCGGCAGGCACGGCAAGGGCGTGATCATGGGCCGCGGCTCGCAGTTCATTCTCGATCCAAAGCGACGTTCGCGTTCGATCTACGCACCCCTCGACATCCGACTTCGTCGCATAGCTTCCCGTGAAGCCATCAGTCGCAGCGAGGCGCGATCGCGAGCCTTGCGCGTGGATGCCGAACGGATCGCATTTTATCGCCAACATTTCGATCTGGATGCGTCCGATCCCATCCACTACGATCTGTGTCTCAACACTCAAACGCTGCCCATCGACACGTGCACGTGATCTGGTGGTGCGCGCGTATCCGCTCGCATTTCGAGGGTGAAGCGCGTCGCCTCGAGCTTCAGAATGGAATCGCAGACCCGGGCCGCGAGCGGCGAATTTCCCGGATCCATCAGGAAGAACGTCGCGTCAGCAGGAAGTCGTACCAGAAGTGGATCGCGACCGGCGCTGCGAGCGCGTAGTCGTGCCAGCGGTAGCTCAGGCCGAGGTAGCCGCCCGAGAGCGTGATGTACGGCACGCCGAACGCGAGATACTTCGCGCGGTCTTGCGAAGGGAGCGGGCGCATTCGTCGCGTGGAGCGATCCGAATGCCAGCGAGGCGCCCACCCAGCCGCTCACTGGGTCGGTTTGCCGACTCATCTGTGACTGCAGCAGGCCGCGAAACGTGGCTTCCTCGCCCATCGCGACGTGGAGAACAGGCCGACGCCCACGCCCGCCGGCAAGTGGATAGCCGTCTCCGGGCGAAAAACGGCGACCGAACAGGTTCGCGTCGTCACCCAGGTACTGGGTCGTGAACTGCTCGTCGACCAGGGACGAGAGCGCCACGCCGAGGCTGGTCGCCACGATCGTGCCGAGCCAGAACGTCGGGCTCCGGAGCACGCGCAGATTGAAGGGCGCAATCACGAGCTCCGCCGGAGTGTCCTCGGGCACGTACAGCATTCGCGCCGCTCGCTGCTCGACGAAAATGGCGTCGGCCGAGCTGTACAGCCACAGATCCTGGAGCGCGAGGAGTGGGACTGCGGCGCCTGGATGCGAGAAGCCGTCAAGCCCGTCTTGCGACTCAGCCCCACCGTGACGCCGGTCGCCGAGCTCGGCGCTGCCGAGCCCGAGCATCGCGGCGCCTTCTGCGTCCCGGCCCTGACACAGCTGCCCGATCCCCGGAAACAACAGCGAAAGGTTCGAGCTGCAGCGCGCGTCGCGAATCGTACGGGTCGCCTCGAGCTCGCGAGCGCTCGGCGCACGCTCGGGGCTCGTTGCGCGCCGGGCGCATCGGCGGACCGCACGCCACGAGAGGCAGCGCGCAAAGCAGCGGGAGCACTCGGTGGATCCATCGCCCAGCTCTCGGCCTAGCTGGTAGCGAACTCGAGCGTCAAGCAAAGCGCGTCAGCACCAACGAATGCGGACTCGATAGTTGATCTTGGTCTTGCCGTTGGCCGGGACCTTCACGTCGAAGGTGAACGTGAAAGCGTCCTTCTTCTCGTGCTTGTGGGTGCTCTCGCAGGATCGTCCCAGTCGCCGCCGACGGGCTCGTAGACCTCGACCTGGGCCGCCTGGTCCTTGTGATTTCGGAGCTCGATTTCCCAGGTGCTCTCGGAGATGCACACGCCGAGGGTGTGCCAAGCCATCTGCTTGCGGTCGCCGACCACGTCGAAAGCCTCGCCCATCTTGATGCGGAGCTTCTCGTCTCGCGGCGTGTGGTCGATGCTGTCTTCGCCGATGAACTGCTTGGCGCCGCTCTTGTCCGCCTTGTAGACGCGCACGATGCCTTTGGGCAGCGGCATGCCGAGGCCCTGCTCCTTCGAGTTCTTGATGTCGAGGTAGACGCCGACCTTCTGATTGCTCTGCACCTGGCCGTACTTGCCGCGGTACCAGTACATCTGGCCGTAGAAGATCAGCTTCTTCGCGAGCTTCACGTTCTTGGCTTCGAGCAGCGTGACCTGCTTCTGCTCGTTTTGCGAGCACGTCCGTTGGCTGCTGCAGCGTGTACAGGTGGTACTCGAAGAAGCCTTCTTCACGGAACCCTGCGGCACCGCCCGACGGTGCCTTGACGGCATCCGTCGGTCCATCTCGTCGTCGCCGTCGTACTGATTCACGCGCTGCACGTCGCCCGCAACGAGCTTGAGCTGCGCGTTTTCGTAGGAAGCGCCCGAACGATTCGTGAGCGTGACCCAGCCCGTCAGATCTCCAGCGCGTGTCCTTGTCGTTGATGACCAGGACGTAGTCGCTCTTCCAGTTGAGATTCTGGGTGAGATATGTCGCTTCCAGACTCTGCTTCGCTTTTTTGCTGTCGAGGAGCCACACCAGCGTCGGCTTGGCCATGAGATTCTCGGGCAGCTTGGGGAACGCGATGCGTCCCGGAAAGTCGTAGGTGATCTCGTTGCCGATCTTCAGCACCGGCTGGCCGCCAGCCACGCTGAGGAGCTCGGCGTCGAAGCCGTCTTCCTTGCCTAGCTTCTCGTTGTAGCGATAGACGCGGATCTTCTTGCCGACGTTCTTCTCCAGAAGGTTCGCGGGCGTGATCAGATCGTAGCGATAGTTTTGCTCCAGCACGCTGATCGAGTCCGCGCCCGAGAGTGCCTTGATGCTCACGGTTTCAGGCTGGATGTTCGCTGCCACGTCGCGGAATTCGAGAGAAACGTTGCCGGTTCCGACGTCCAGGTCCCGCACTTCGCGAACCAGACCGAAGTTCTGGTTGTAGACGGTGATGCTCACCGCTTTTCGCTGAGCGGCCGTCGGAGATCTTCTTGGTCTCTGCACCGGCTTGCGGCAGTGGCAAGACCGACGGTACAAGAGCCACGAGCGCCGCGAGTCGTCTTCGTTTCGTGATGGATCTCAGCACCAGCGCACCCTCACTCGGTAAGTGACTTTCGTCTCGCCCCGCGCCGGGACATCGACCTCGAACGTGAACGTCTTCGAGTCCTTCTTTTGGTACTTGTGACTCGATCGCAGGATCTCCCAGTCACCGTTCACCGGCTCGTAGACTTCGACCTGGTCCGCCTTGTCCTTGTGATTGCGGAGGTCGATTTCCCACTCGCTCTCCGAGATGCAGCTCGAAATGACGTTCCAGCTGAGCTGTTTGCGATCTCCGACCACGTCGAAGGACTCGCCCATCTTGATTCGGATTTCCTCGTCCCGAGGCGTGTGGTCGATGGCGTCCTCGCCGATGAACTGCTTGGCGCCGCTCTTGTCCGCCTTGTAGACGCGCACGACGCCTTTCGGCAGCGGCATGCCCAGATGGTTCTTCGTGCTGTTCTTGACGTCGAGGTACACGCCGACCTTCTGGTTCGATACCACCTCGCCGTACTGGCCACGGTAGTAGTACTCAGCGCCGTAGAAGATCAGCTTCTTGTGCACGCCGATGTCGCGCGCTTCGAGCAAGGTGACCTGCTTGGTTTCCTTGTCGAGGAGGTTGGTCGGTCGCTCCAGCGTGTACAGGTGATACTCGAAGAAGCCTTCTTCCCGGAATTGCGGGGCAGATTCGCTGCGAGTCTGAGCGGCAAAGGTCGGAGTCGAGGCCGGCAGGTTGGGCGAAACGCGCTGCACGTCGCCCGCCACCAGCTTGAGCTCGGCGTTTTCGTAGCTCGTCCCGCTCTGGTTCGTGAGCGTTACCCAGCCGGTGAGATCTCCGAGCTTGTCGTCGGCATCGACGACCATCACGTAGTCGGCTGACCAGTTCAGGTTCTGGGTCAGGTAGCTCACTTCGACGCGTTGTTCGGCGCGGCGGCTTCCCAGGAGCCAGACCAGCGCTGGTTTGGCGATCAGATTCGCAGGAACTTCCGGAAACGAGATGCGGCCGGGAAATCCGTAGGTGACCTCGCCGTCGATTTCCAAGACCGTGCCGCCTTCGGTCGCCAGCACTTTGGCTTCCTTGACCTCGTCGCGGCCGAGCTTCTCGTTCCAGCGGTAGACTTTTACTTTCTTGTCGACGTACTTCTCGAGCAGCTTTTCTGGCGTGAGCAGGTCGTAGCGATAGTTTTGCTCCAGGACGCTGAGGTCGTCTTCGCCGTCGAGGGACTTGATGTGCACGGTCTCTGGTTGGATGTGCGCGGACACATCGCGGAATTCCAGCGAGACGCGACCTTCCCCGAGGTGGAGCTTCCGGATTTCCCGAACCAGACCGAAGTTCTGGTTGTAGACCGTGATCCCGACCTTCTCGCGCTCCTTGGCCGATGACTTCTTTTCGGCCGCTGGGCCCGACAGGTCGTCCTTTGCGGCGAGCTTGGGCGGCTTGCCACAGCCAAAAAACACCAGCGAAGAGAGGACGAGGGCTGCGGGGCGGAGTGTGGGCTTCATGACGTGAGGGAGCTCTGCCGTGGGGAAACGCGAGAGGGCGCCGGAGCTTACAGAGGTTGTGGACGGAAGTCGCACGTCAGGGAGCTACAATCCGGGGCCCATGTCTTCCCCCTACCGGCGCCATCGGAAAAAGGCTGCGGTCGGAGAGGCACCGAAGACGGGGCTAGTGGCCGACATGGTGCGGCAGTTTGCCGACAGTTACGCGTTCCTGCGCGAGCTCGTCCAGAACAGCATCGACGCGGGTACGAGCTCGATCGAGGTGACCCTGGGGCGCACCTCGGACGGGGAAACGACCACCAGCGTCACCGACGCGGGGTCGGGAATGACGCTGGCGATCGTCGAGTCGGCGCTCCTCACCCTGTTCAATTCCTCGAAGGAAGGGGACGAATCGAAGATCGGGAAGTACGGCGTGGGGTTCATTTCCGTCCTCGCGCTCAATCCGACTTCGGTCGTCGTGGAGACCTGGCGGGATGGGCGAACGCTGCGGGTTCGTATCGGCCGCGACCAACGCTACGTGATCGAGGAGGTCGAGCCTCGACCCGAGAGCGGAACGCGCGTCAGCCTCGAGCATCAAATGACCGCCGAGGAGTTCGCCGAGCACGCCACCCGAGCTCGAGAGGCCCTTGCGCGCTGGTGTCGGCATGCGGCGATTCCCATCTACTGCGCGGTCACCGACTACTCGAATCCGAACGAGGCCATGCGGGTTCGAATCGACCGACCGCTCTCGGTGTTCACCGTCGTGAGTGTCAGCGAAGAAGGTCCTGATCATCGCATCGTGGTCGGTCCTTCGGCGGGGTCCGAATGCCTCGAGCGTCCATCGGATCTTCCCGAGCTGGAGGCGGAAGAGCGGTTCAGCGGCTTTTACAACCACGGGCTCACGTTGCATGAATCGACGACCGAAGAGTTTCCCGGGCTCGGCTCGACACACTTCAAGATCTCCAGCCCGCGCCTCAAACACACACTCAGTCGCGACGACGTGCGACGCGATCGTGAGCTCGACCGGCTCGTCGACAGAACGAGAAAGCTCGCCGCGAAGAGCCTGCCCGTGGTGGTTGCGACGGAGCTTCGCAAGGAAGCCGGTCTCGTCGCCGAGGGCGCGGATCCCTCACGTTACCTCGGGCTCCTGGATGCGGCGCTCGCCGAGCCGGTGTCTCTCGACGGGACGCGCATTTGGTTCCCGCTGACAGACCCCGTTCGTGGAAGCGCGGCCATGACGCTCGACCAGGTGCTCGCGACCGTACCCTGGCGAGACCACCTGCTCACGTCACCCGGTCGTGACGCGCTCACCCGAGCGCTCGCGGCGGACGGGCGTGCGGTCGTACTTTGCCCGACGCCCCGCATTGCGCTGCTCCTGGGTACCGTGGCCAAGCGCGGGCACCTTCTGGCACACGCGCGCTATGTGCTCACGAAGGAGCTCTTGGCGACCGAGCTCACTCCAGCGGACCGCACGCTTCTTCTTTGCCTGGCGGACGTGATGGCGTCGGGGGGCCGCCCGGTGGAGCGGGTCGGCCTCGTGCACGCGCTCGGCGCTCGGCCGAGTCACACGGTCATCGGGCGAGACTCGACGGGCCTTGGGCCAGTCGAGGAGATCCGAAAGGTCGCGCGGAGCTTTGGCGACGGAGCCACGCTGTATCTGGACACCCGCGACGAAGCCGTCCAACTGGCGCGCAAGCGTGCCGCGAGCGCCCCAAAGCTCGCTGCCGAGCTCCTGGCGCGAGTGATCTTGCTCGAGCGGAAGGGTCCGCTTTCGGAGCGCGCCAACGATCGGCTGCTCGGGACCGGAGCATGAGCGACGGCCCCCGAGTCATTTCCCGCGGTGCGATTCGCGTCGACGCTCGGCGAGCCGTGGCGAAGCTCCGGGAGCATCTGCTGGTGGATCTGCACGCGTACGCGCTGGAGCTGGCGCGTGCCGCCGTCGCTTGCGGGGCTCAGAAGCTCGATGTGACTCACGACTCGGACGATGTGATGTTCGCATTCGACGGCCAGTCGATTTCCGAAGACAAGCTGGCCCAGCTCCTCGACTACGTCCTGGCGGAAACGGACGATCATCGGGAGCAACCGTTGCGCTTGCTCGCTCTGGGAGTGAACGCGGCACTCGGCCTCAGGCCCTCGTTCGTCGACGTCACCCGGGGACGCGCGGGTGCGCTTCGCCGCGCGCGGTTTTCCCCCGCGCTCCTGGCGCGAGACGATGCGGCGCCCCCCGCCGTCGAGGCCGTCAGCGATCATCCGCCTGCGCTCCCCGAAGGAACCCTGGTGCACGTACGGCGCCGCCTCGGAAAGTCGGTGCTCGTCGCCGTCGTCACGGGCCGCGCACCTCCGGAGATTGCTCTGCTCGCAGAGCACACCCACGAGATCGGGATTCCGATTTCTCTTTCCGGCAAACCGATCCAACGCTCGATGAGGCCGCGACCGCTGGTGCGTGTGCCAATCCAGCTGCCCACCGCTCGGCGGGCGGAGGTGGAGCTTCTGCCGATGGGAGCGCCGACCACGATCGAGCTGTGCGAGCGAGGCGTCCGGCTCCAAACGCTGATGTGGACGCCGCTCGTCGGCTTGCCCCCGCTGTCTTCGGATCGAAGCCTCGCCATCCCCGCGCGAGTCATCGTCGACGCCGACATGCTCAGCACCAACGCTTCGCGCTCGTCACTTCGCGAAGATTCGGACCTGGCACGCTCGCTCACGGCCGCGGCTAGCGCGGGTTTTCAAAAGGCTCTTGCGGCGTTGGCGTCGGTCGTGACCGGGCGAGGAAAAGTCCCCGCCAGCGTGCAGATGCTCGAGGCACACGCGACGGAGCTCGAAGACACGCTGGGCGCGATCGTGTGTGTCATGGCGAGCGCCGAGCCCGGGAGTCAGGGCTCCGAGGCGGCGCGAGTGCTTTTCGATCTGCCGCTTCTGTACACGGCCAACGGAGGTCGAGCGCCTCTGTCGAGCGTACTGGGCGCGCGGTCCGTGTACGCGTACGCGGAGAAGAAGCCACTGAATCCGCGTCTGGCGCCCTGGTTTTCTCGGGTGATTTGGCTGAGAGGACGGAGCGTGGAGCGCGCGCTGGCGGGCGTTCCTCTTTTCGATGCGCGGGCGCTCATCGACGTCGCCAAGAGCGGTGCCGCTCGGCGCGAAGCGCATCTTTCCCATCCTGCCGCGAAGCCTTCCGTCCCGAACCTGCCGGACGAGCTCGTGCGGGAGAGCTTTCGGTACCGGACCGGACCCTTCGCTGGTCTGGATGGCGAGGTCGCGCTCGTTGCTCCGGCGGACCGCGGCGGGGCGACGTTTCGCTTCTATGTCGAAGAGCGTTTACTCGAGAGCGTCGCGCTGGAAACCCAATACGTTCCACTCGCGTTCCAGGCGGCTCTGACCTGGCCGGGCCACGTCCTGCCGCGAATGACTTATGACGCGGTCGAACGCGATCACGGCATGGTGCAAGCGATGAACGCGGCGGCACAAGTGGCCATCGGTTTGGCCAACAAGGTTGCCGAGCGTCTCCGAAACTTCTCCGAAGCGGAGCGAAGCTCGATCGATCCGATCCTGCGTCGAGCCATCTTCAGTTTCAGCATCGTGCCGGCGCGGCTCGGGCTCGCGCAGCCCGAAGGCTCCTTTCTCGAGCGCTACCCGGCGCTGTTCCGCGCCAACGTATTTTCGACGACCGACGGGCGGCGCACCAGCCTGTCGGAGCTCGCGACATACGCTCGCAAGACCGGCGCGATCTGCTGTGCGCGCGCGAAAGGCGCGGCGCCGGACGGTCGACCCGTGATCCAACTCGGCAGTGACGAGGCCCGCGCGGCCGCTCTCGCCATCGGCTCGACGGTCCAGGCCATCCCCTACGAGCGAGGCCTCCCAGGCGTTTCGGAGGAAGAGCGTCGCGCGGCCATGGCCGCATCGATGGCCCAGGCAAGGAGCGCCCAAGGACTCTCTCCGGACGGTCCGGTGGCGTACTTCCCACTCGGGCGCGGCCTCGTGGCGATCAGCCCCGCGTTTTCCAACGCTCGAGTGGAGCTTCATGCGGGCGCTTTTCTGGGCGAGGTGAAGAGCCGAGGCAAGTCGCTCCCGGTGATCGCCGTCGTCGATGATCCGACGACCGTTCCGAATCCGGAATGGAACCAAGTCCTGTATTCGGAGAACCGTCGCACGCGACGCGAGGAGCTCGGCCTGTGCGACAAGCTCGTCGCCGCACTGGGGGGAGACGCCCGAGCGCGAGCGGATCTGGGGCTCTCCTGGCGCGCCGACGACCCGTCGCTGGTGGTCTGCTTGCTGGGATTTTCCGCTGAGCTCAGTCGGGATCGTGAACGGCTCCGGGGCAGACCTGGCGCGAAAGAAGTCTGGGAGCTCCAAAAGCGGCTCGAGTCGGTCCCAATCCTCCAGACGCTGGACGAAACTGGAACACCGGTACTTTCTTCCATCGCCGAAGTGGCCGCGATCCACGGCGACAAGCTGCCGCTTTTGGAACGACCGCCGGGATTCTGGACGCTCGATTGGCGTCCCGTGATCGTGCGAGCGCCCGCCGAGGGGGAGGCGATCCGCAAGCGCTTCGCGAACGCTCACTCGGGGGAGTCGGAATTCGTCGCGCGCGCCGCGCGCGCCAATCGCGAGGTTGCGCGCAAGAGACTTCTGGCAGAGCCCATCGTCGACCCGCGCGATCTCTCCGGGCTCGCGGAGCCGACGGCAATCCGTGTCGTGGTCGACGATGCGGCGGAGCACTACTCGGTCGTCGCCGCACTGCCGAAACCCGGGCCCAGCCCTGCCGCCGGTCGGGTGCGCGTGCTGTTCGACTCGCGCCCCGTGTCGCCCAGCTTGGATGCGCCGTTTGCTGCGGTCGTGAACCTTTGGCAGCCCGACGATTTGTCGGTGTCTTGTCAGCTCTCGTCGAGTGGGTCCTCTCGAGCCGAGAGCGCTCTGCGGGAGGCCGGGATCCGACTGGGCAGCGCGCTCATCGACGAGGCTCTCAGCCTGGGAAGTACGGAGCGCTGGCTCTCCGACCCGCGGGCACTCGAGCTCTACGGGTGGCTCGCCGCGCGGGCGGGCACATTTGCGCTGGATGCTCAGTTGTTCGGCGCCGAATTCCTCTGGCCGAGCGTGCAGGGAGGAGCGCACACGACCGAGGAGTTCATCCGCTCCAGCGAGATTCTGGTTCGGCACCCAGCGCTTCGCGGAGTGGAAGCGGCGCACCGCTGTGAGCTCGGATCTCGATCGGCCCGTGCTCTACCTTCCCCCGCCGCCTTGGGGGGAAGTCCTTGGGGACGCATTCCGACGTCGCGGATACACGCTCAGGGACATGAGCGTCGCCCTCACGAATCTCCAGACCGAACGCGGCGTGGCCCGCGCTCCCATCTTGATGGGACTGCCCCCGCACCCGGCGCTCCGCAGCGATCTCACGAAACTCGATTTCGGCGTGGGGGAAGGGGAGCTGGAACTACTTCCCGATCAGCCGTCTCAGATCCTGGTTCAGCTTCTGGGTGGGTCGAGCGTTCCGGTTCACCCGCCTCTGGCGTGCCCGATCCGCGCCGTAGTTCGTGTCGAGACGCTGGACGCAGCCCGCGCGAGCGTTTCCGTGACCGAGGCAATGGACGGTGCGGTCGAACGTTTTCTGATTTCGCTGGGACCGTCGCTCGACGAGCTCCCGAGCTTCGTGCGGGAAAACGCACGACGCTTCGCCTGCTCACTCGTGGGCAAACGCCAGACCGCCCTGTCCAGCTTGCCCCTCTTCACCGACACGACCGGCGCGGGCGTGAGCTTCGACGAAATCGCGAAAACTCCCCAACAATCCTGGGCTTTCACCACACTGGAGCCGCCATTTCCGGATCTCAAGCGCCGCTGCGTGCGGTGTACGCGAGACGAGGTGAAGCAGCTCAAACCGCTCGTGAGCTTGCGCTCCGCGGATCAGGCGATCACACGTGCGCGGGAAAGTCTTCGTCGCCGCAATGCCCCTGCCGTCGAGCACATCGGGCTCGGCGCCGAAGAACGTGGGCTGTGTTTGGTGACCCGTGCGGTAGCGACCGGGACCCTGACCGGTGAGGTCGGAGTGCTCGCGCCTCGCCAGATCGACAAGCGCGGGATCCTCGTTCACATCGCGCGGCGACCCTTGTGCCGTCTCGATGACGCGCCGGGTTTTCCCATCGTGGCTGTGGTCAACGATGACAGCCTGAAACCCGATGCAGGCTTCGAGCGCATCGCACACGTCAAACGAGCTGCACGCCTGGCCAACGACGTGCGCGACGTGGCGCGGGCGGCGCTCCAGGAAACGTTCTGCCCGCCCACGGACGTGTTCGCCTCCCAGTGGGTGGAGTACATGGCGTGCGGACCATTTCGTGTGACCGGGTGGTTCTGGCTTCCTGCCACTCCACCGAGGATCCCGCGCGTGATGATCGACAGCGCGTTCACTCTTGGCGCCGCGTTTCATGCACTCCGGCTCGCAGAGGCACCGACGAAGGGCATTGTCACCGCGATCCCCATCGAAGGTCGCCTGCTGGTCGAGAGCGCGGTAGCGACCGTCGAGCCTGCCCAAGCGGCAGTCGACCGAACGAGTGCCGCGGTCGATCGCGCCCTCGATGCGCTGTCCGGGCCGGATGCGCTCGGCAACTCCTTGGGCGAGCTCGCGCTCGCGGTTGCGGCGAATCTCGTGCACGCGGCAGCGTCGAGCCCCGTCACCGACGAATACGCCACGCACCTCGCGCTGCTCGGCAAGTCGATCGGCGCGCCGACATTGGCAACGACCGACGGCACGACGGTCGGCATTGTCGATGTCCGCGCCGAGCTCGAGCGGTGTGGTGTCGTCTGGAGAAGCGACGGGAGGGGATCCATCGAAGGCGAGTTTCCAACTGCCACGCCGGCGTTCGTCCTGGCGGACAATGACTCTCCTGGAATGCGCGCCCTGCTCGCGCGATTGGATCCTCGAGCTTTCCGTGAAGTTGGTTCGCTGACGGCGCTGGTGTCGCATCCCGAGCTCGGCGCAGTGGATGCGCCCGGAAACGTTCAGCCCGCGGCGACGGCCACCCCGCCGACTCGAGCCACGGGTGCGAGCTTTTGGCGAGCGCTTGGCGATCGCATGAGCGAGCTGTTTTCTGGAGGCCCTCCGGGTGAGGCGATGGGCGGCGCGCTCCACGCTCGCCTCGCCGAGCTTCTCCGTGGCCTGAATCTCGCAGGAGATCCCATCGACAGCGTCGTCGACGTGCCCGAAGGACGCCCGGTTCGCTACGACCCAAAGCGTCGGCGTTTGCTCATGTGCTCCCGTCATCCGGTCGTAGCCCGTCTCGCTGGAGAGCCCGACGGGCTCGAACGGTTGGCCGCCGCCGCTCTGTGCGAGGTGAACCGTGCGCTCGTCGAAGTCACCGACGCCGAAGAGCGTCGAGCCCTCGTCGCCTTACTGGCGCTTGGTGGCTGAACGTTCGAAAGACCAGAAAATTAGGAGGTCCCACAGGAAGGGCGGGAGGGCGGAAGAAAATCAGGAATTAAAAAAAAATTCTGAGCTTCCGCACTTCCGGCTTCCTGTGAATCCTGATTTCGTTCCATGTCTGAAAGCCAGGAGGCGCTTTGCGAGCCCGGAACGCGAGTCTGGTGCGCTTCTCACGGCGAGCCGCAGTACTGATAACCGGGGGGCGAGTTGGTCGGTTTGCACACGGTGCTGCTGGGGCACACCGAAGGATTTTGCCCGCAGATGATGCGGCGATTCCCGGTGCAACTCCCGGCGCTCATACAGCTGAGGCTCGAGAAGTATGTGCCAGAGAGGGCGATCTGACCGCAGCACACCTCGCCCGAATCACAATCCTCGGATCCGTCGCACGTGATGCTGGAACCAAAGCAGGTGTTGGTGACGCAGGTCGCCGACCAACTCCCGTTGTAGGTCTGGCAGCAATGCGACCCTGGCAGCTTGCAGCTGCCGTTTCCACAGGCCACGCTCCCCGATAGGCATGCCGAAGCGTAGTCGCCGCAGCAGTCGCCAGCCTGAACGCACAGGTCGTCGCACTGACAGCCCTGGCTGAAGAACTTGCCGCATTGACCGACGCAGCTCGTGTTGCCGCCCGCACCACCGCCACCCGGTGCTCCGCCACCGCCCGGGGGTGCTCCGCCGCCACCAGTCGGGACGCCGCCGCCGCCGGTCGGGAGGCCTCCACCACCTGGTGCGCCACCGCCCGGTGCTCCGCCGGGATCCCCGCCGCCGCCGGGAGCTCCACCCGTCGGCAGGCCACCTCCGCCGGGAGCGCCACCGCTCGGGCCGCCACCTGTCGCTCCCGCCGTGCCGCCGCTCGGTGCGCCGCCGCTCGGCGTTCCCCCATTGGACGATCCACCCGAACCTCCAACCGTGCCGCCGGATCCACCGGTGCTGGCTCCGCCGGTCCCCTTTCCGAGGAGCGCACTGTCGTCCGGAGATCCGCACGCACCCAAGCTCACGATCGCACCAATCAAGAAAGCTCGTCGCATTCGTCAAGCTTACGACAAACCGGCCCCTTCGTCATCCGAGGGACAGCTTCACCGCATGGGGCTCGGTGTCCGTAGCGGTGAAGCGGCCGTTGTCGTTCTGCGTCACGCTTCCGAGCGCCGAAAGCGGATCGTGCGTGAAAAACAGGCGCCCGCCGCGCTCGACGAGATCGGACAGCACGCGTGTCTTTTCGTCGATCAGGAGCTCGGGGTAACGGTCGTATCCCATGGTGATGGGCAAATGCACCCAAGCGGTTCCTGGGATCAGGTCGCTGGCATAGAGCATGGGACCGGCGTCCGATGGGATCTCGGTGAGCAAGAGTCCCGGGGTGTGTCCGTCGGAGACGACAAACCGATAGACGCGCCCAGAGTAGGTGAGGCATCATCGACGAGCTCGAGTCGACCGCTCGCTTCGAGCAACCCTGGGAGCTCTGCGATGAACGAGGCTCGATCCCGAGGGTGGGGAGTCCGTGCCCGATCCCAAGCCCGCCTTCCGACCACGAAGCGTGCCTTGGGAAACAGCAGGCGCATCGGCTGATTTTCCTCCCATGCGGCGAGCAGACCGCCGGCGTGGTCGAAGTGCAGGTGCGAGAGGACGACGACGTCGATGTCCGCATGGGAAAACCCGGCTTCCGTCAGGCTCCTCTCGAGCACGTGCTCAGCCTCGACGACCCCGTAGCGCTCCCGGAGCTTTGGGGAGAAGAACGCGCCGATCCCGGTCTCGAACAGCACGAGTCGACCACTCGTCTCTTCGATCAGAGCCCCGCGGCACGCGAGAGGGATCCGGTTGTCGTCGTCCGGGGCGAATCCATCGCTCCCACACGGCGCGGGGCGCGTTGCCGAACATCGCCCCTCCGTCGAGGCGCTGCGAATTGCCGAGGATGGACCAGAGCCGTGCCACGCCGTGAGTTTGACACACGTTCGGGGCTTCGCGTGGCACCGAACCCGTCGACACGCAGGATTACCCCAGGCCAGCCTCGTGGAAGAAGCGCCGCTCGATTTCCCGGTAGTCCACCTCCACATCGAGCCGAGACAGCACCGAATAGAATCCGAACTGCAGACGATTCATCAGCGCCATCCCCGGTGGAAGCGGGACGAAGTTCGCGCTCTTCTTGAACATGTGACGCTTTGCGACCTGCACATCGGTCACGAGCTTCGTGACGTAGCGGGTGTCGATGTGGAACGGACTCGCGAACAGGGGCTGAAAGCAGTCACGGGTGTAGCTGAGGGTGAAGTCCTCGTAGCTGCCCCCACGGGTCTCGAGCATCACGATGACCGCTTGGCGAAAGGCGTCTTCGTCGCCACGGATCGCCGATAGGTGAAGGGCGCGCCCTCGCTCTTGGTGCTCGGGCGCGATCGGCTGAACGCAGCCGAAGTCGATGAAGCTGACCCGGCCGCCGCTCTCGAAGAAGTAGTTGCCCGGATGGGGATCGGCATTGAAGCGCCCGCCCACGAGGTTGCCTCGGAAAACGAAACGCCACAGTGTCTCTGCCCAGTCTTTGCGCTCCGACTCGCTGGCGTCGGAGGCTTCTTCCAGACTCAGCCCTTTCGCCAATTCGGTAGTGAGCACGCGGCGACTACTCCTCTCCTGGACCACCCCGGGGATCCGAATCTTCGCGTCGTCGGCGTGGAAGCTCGCGAACCAGGATTGCTCGGCCGCTTCGTGCTCGTAGTCGAGCTCCTCCCGAAAGCGGGCTGCGACCTCGTCGAACGTCTGCTTCACGCCGAGGCGTTTCGGTCCCAGCGCGCTGACCATGCTCTCGATTACGGCGGCATTTTCGAGGTCGCTTTCGACCGCGCGATCGATCCCCGGGTGCTGCACCTTCACGGCGACTTCTCGACCGTCCGTGAGCCTTGCCCGATGGACCTGACCGATGGAAGCGCTGGCGAACGGCTCGTCGTCCCATTCGGCGAACAGCTCGTCGATGGGCGCGTCGAGCTCTTCTTCCACGGTCCTGCGGATGGCCTCCGGGGATGAGGTGGCTGCCGCATCACGCAGGCGACCGAGCGCGGTCTCGTACGCGTCGCGATGGGCTTCCGGCACGAAGCCATCGACATAGCTCGCCATCTGACCCACTTTTGCAGCGAGCCCCCGCATCGTGCCCAGTACTTCCGCGGCTTGCTTGGCCGCACCGCTCCCGTCGCGACTGAGCACCAGGCTCGCGCCCGTTCGCGCGCCGAGGGCCGCCATGCGCGCAAGTCGCCCGACGCGTCCCTTGGGGAGCTTGCGCTGTCTCGTCATCGACTCAGGGAACGCTTTTCGGACACTCCGCCTTCATGGGGGGCGGGGGCGGGTTGCCCATCCGCTCGCAGAAGCAGTCACCTTTTTCGGTACGCGCGAGGTCGCCATTCAGGCAGGTATCCCAGGCGGGATCCTGCATGAGATCCGGACAGTCCACACCTTTGGCAACGAGCCCAGTGCCCGGGGGCCCAATGGGCCCATCGGGGTTCTTCTGAACCTCGACGTAGCAACTGCCATCGGCGCTCGTCATGATGGTGCGATTCTCCGCGCCGTGGGGATTCAGTCGCTTCACCTTCGAATAATCGGGTTGCGATTCGAGCTGCTCCTCGGCCGGCAGTGGGTTCCTCACGGAGCGATGCTTCCAACCGGTTTTGGGAGGAGTCTCGTTGGTGGTTTCCGCGCTCGCGGTCGAAGTCGCACGCGGCACCGGGGGGTTCGACGTCTCCGTTTGCCTCTGACAGGCAATCGGCGCCAGCGCTGCGAGCGTGACGACGAATGCCGGCCGCATGCGTTGGGTTTTCATTTCGGTTTCACCGAGTCCAGAAGCTCCATGAACGGTTTGCGAGCCTTTTCCACCGTGGCCTTCGGTCCCACCAACTTGAAGAAGTGGTTGCCGCTCGGGGTCTCGATGATGGCGCCGATGAGGGCCCAGGTCGGCTTGGGAGCGCTCGGACCTCCTGGCATCCCGCTGTTGTAGGTGCCTTCGGCTTCCACCAGGTGCTGCACGAGGCCGTTCACCGTTCGATCATTTCGCTTCTGACTGCTCTCGCCGCCTTTGAACTGAGTGACCCAACGCTTGACGTTGTCGTCGATGCTCCCGCCCTTGCCGGGCCCGAAGTAGAACACGCCGATATCACCGGGTTCCTTGTCACCGTCGGCGGGTGCGATTCGATACCCCGCCAACCGCAGTTTGGACGTTGGGGGCACGGGCTCGAACACGGCTGGCGCCTTCCACGTCACGCCAACGTCAGCGCTGCCCGCCGTGGATGCGGCGCCCGTTGCGGGGACCAGCGGAGACGGTTCGGTCTTCCGCGGACTCGGCTCCGAGTTCTTGTCACATGCCAACAAAAGCAGAGCGATTGCCCATAGGCCGATGAGTCTCATTCGCACGGCGGGAGCATAACATCCGCGGTGGGACGCGCGTCAGCTGTCTGTCGCCGCCGCCGAGTCGGTGCTCTGCGTGCCGGATCGCGCGAACACGCTCCGGTACACCACGGTCCCGACGACCATGCCCACGAGGGCGATGACAGCCCCATTCACGCGCGCCGCAGACGAGACGAGGAGAGGCCCGGGGCAATATCCGCCCGCACCCCATCCCAGGCCGAACAGTGCGGCGCCAGCGACCAGCTTGATGTCGACGTTTCGTTTCGACGTAACGGCGAAGCGCGACCCGAACACCGGCGCATGCACACCTCGCAGGACGCGTTGGGCGGTGAAGTGAACGAGCAGCGCGCCGACCATCACCAGCGCGAGGCTCGGATCCCAATTCCCCGTGAAGTCGAGGAAGCCGATGATTTTATTTGGATCCGTCATCCCCGCGACGGCAAGACCGATCGCAAACAAGAACCCCGAGAGCAGCCCAACGAGGTTTTGCTTCACGATCCACCTCCCAGGTGGCGGACCACCAGCACCGCGATGGCTCCTGTCGCCATGAAGGTCAGGGTCGCGACCAAGCTCCGGAGCGAAAGCCGACTCAGGCCACACACCCCGTGCCCGCTGGTGCATCCGCTGCCGAGCTGGGTGCCGAATCCCACGAGAACGCCCGCGCCGGCCAAGAGCGGTAGCGACGCCGGCGAGGTCCCGATGGCGCTCGGCAAGAGCCACGAGACGGTCGCGCCGCCCGCCAAGAGTCCCACCACGAACGAGACCCGCCATCCCCCATCGCCGCGTGCGAACAGCGTGCCGACGATGCCCGAGACCCCGGCAATTCGGCCGTTGAGCCAGAGCAAAATGGATGCCGCGAGTCCTATCAAGGCACCTCCCAAGAGCGCGGAAAACGGAGTGAAGCTCATCACCTGTGCAGCGGGTTCGAACATGGACCGACAATTATGGGGCTCGTCGGGAACCTTTGCCAGTCCACGCTGTCACCCTTCTGTCGGCCTGGAGGGTACGCATGCGGTTGGATCGGACGCTGTTGGCACTGAACCTCTACGCAATCCTGGATGTGGTTCCCCACGCCAGCCCCGAGCAAATCCGGCGGGCGTACCGGCGTCTGGCACGGCTCAGCCACCCCGATCTCGGCCGGGAGGATCCAATTCGATCGCAGCATCGCATGGCGGAGATCAACGTCGCCGCAGGGGTCCTTCTCGATCCGACCAAGCGTTCCCTCTACGATCGGTCTGCGGGCCGATCGAAGTATGGCGCACGGGCCGTGGTTGCCGTCCCGATGCGCGAGGCCTGGGACGAGGAGACACTGCGAGACATTCGTCTCGATGCGAAAGACCTGGAGTGGATTTCGAGGCTGCGTTCCTGGCCAGCGAAGCTCATGACACGATTCGAAGAGTGGCGTGAGGGCTGGTCGCCCGAATTTCGCATGGTCTTTCTGTTCGCATCGATCTCGCTCGCGGTCGGGTTGATCCGTTTTGCGCGTCCGACCTCGCTCCCATCGCCGTTCGAGGAGGCGCGTCCCGCAGCTACGGCGAGCGCGGAAGCCGTCCCCACCTGACGCGGGGTCGGCGATTCGTTTATCCTGCGCCGGCGATGGAGAAACTCCCGCCGGAGCCACCGAGCTCCGAGATCACGCCGTTCGATACCTACGTACGACGGCGGGAGTTCATCCAGAGGACGGCGCTGTTCGTGACGACCAGCGTGGTTTGGGGCGGAGCACTGACGCTCCTCTCTCAGCGCGGGACAGGCGACAAGCCCAAACCGCCCCCCGTGGTGGGCGACCGCGCCGCCTGGCGTGCCGTTTCCCGAGAGACCTACGGGCTCACCGATCCGGAAAATTCGTTCGAAGACATCACGACCTACAACAACTACTACGAGCTCGGCCTCGACAAGTGCGACGCCCGAGCGACTCGGGCACATGTCCGGACGCGCCCTGGACGGTCGGGTCGAGCGGCGAGGTCGAGAAGCGAGCTCGGCTCGACATCGACACGCTGCTGCTGGTTCGGGCTGCGAAGAGCGCGTCTATCGGATGCGCTGCGTCGAAGCCTGGTCGATGGTGATCCCATGGATCGGCTTTCCGCTCGCGCGACTCTCAAGCGCGTCGAGCCGACGTCGCGCGCCAAGTACGTCGCGTTCACGACGCTGCATCGATCCGAAGCGATGCCCGGTCAAGCAGAGCCGCGTCTTGCCCTGGCCGTACGTGGAAGGGCTTGCGCATCGACGAGGCGATGCAATCCGCTGGCGCTCCTCGCCGTCGGGCTGTACGGCGCGCCGCTGCCCGGTCAGAACGGCGCGCCGCATGCGGCTGGTGGTGCCGTGGAAGTACGGCTTCAAGGGCGATCAAGTCGATCGTGAAGATCCGCTTCACCGAGCAGCAGCCGCCGACGACCTGGAATCGACGCCGCGCCCGAACGAGTACGGCTTCTACGCCAACGTCAATCCCGACGGTCGATCATCCGCGCTGGAGCCAGGCCACGAGCGCCGCATCGGCGAGTTCGGCCGGCGCCCGACGCTGACGTTCAACGGCTACGCCGAGCAGGTGGCCGAGCTGTACGCCGGCATGGACTTGAAGAAGAACTTCTGACTGATTCCCGCACGACCCAAACCACTCTCCTGGCTCGATCCCGCAATCGTGGCTGGCTCCGTCGTGCCGGTGCTGGTGATCCTCGTCCGAGGCGCGATCGGCGCTCTCGGCGCCAATCCCATTGCGACGGTCCTGAACCAGCTGGGCTTTTGGCGTTGCTGCTGCTGTTCGGCGTGCCTCGCCTGCACGCCGCTACGAGTTGCCTTCAAGTGGAACTGGCCCATTCGCATCCGTCGCACGCTGGGTTTGCTCGGAGCATCTGCCGCGCTGCTCCACTTTTTGACCTACGCGGTGCTCGATCAACTTCTCGTGCTACGGGCGATCTATCTCGACATCGCCAAGCGCCCGTTCATCTTGGTGGGATTCGCTGCACTGGTGATTCTCGCCCCGCTGGCCGTGACCTCTACGAAGAACGCCGTTCAGCGCATGGGGTTTCAGCGCTGGAAGCTCCTGCATCGGTTGGTCTATCTGGTCGGAGTGCTGGGAGTGGTCCACTTCTACTTGCGGGTGAAGCGGGACCACACGGAGCCGCTGATCTTTGCGGGTTTCCTCGGCGTGTTCTTCGCGCTGCGTATCGTCGAAAGCGTTCGCACGGCGCGCCGCAAGAAATCCCGCGCCGCTCGCGCCTGAGCTCAACCGAGGGCGCGGTGAACTTCCTGCATCAGCACCAGGGTTCGCTCTTGAGAAAGTGAGAGCGCGTTTCCCAGCCGGGAGAGCGCGTCGCTCTCTTCATCCGCCACGAAATCGTCGACGAATGCGACCCCCGCCGCGAGACGATAGGCAAGCGCCCGTCCCTCGTCGCTCTGTACCCGCTCGCCCACGGACTGAATGCGGGCCTCGAGCCCGTCCCGTTCCAGAGCCTCACGAAACTTCGAGAGCTCGCGGTCGAGGCGCAGAAGCGGGAGCCCGAGCTCGGCCCTCGAACCGCCTTCCTGCTCGCTCGCCTCCAGGATGCTCTGAATGCTGGCGGTGAGCTGCAAAAGCTCGTCATCGGCCACGTCCCCGTCGGCGGCTGCCATCAGATACATGCCCTCGATCGCGCCTTCGAGCTCTCGGGCCAGCGAGACCTCGTCGCCACTGGCTCCGCTCAGCGACAAACTTCGCGCGTACGCGATGGCTGCGCGCCGCGCGTGATCACTCGCGACGAGCTTCTTCAGTTCGGACCCCAACACACCTCCTCGCTAGCGCCGCTCGGTCGCCGCATCAAGGAGCGCGACGGGTGTAGCGAATCCGGATCGAATCATCCGCGTTCTTCACGCTAAACTCCCCCTCCTTCTTTCCCAAGATGCTTCGCTCGAGAACGCTCCCAGGAGCTTCGGCCTGACAAGTGCTCTCCTCGATCTCGAAGCTGAGAGTCTGGTCGCCGACCTCCAGCCGTCCGGTCAGGTGGCACGCGGGCAGTGAAGGGTTCGGCATGCAAATTGATGAAGAAGCGTCCCTGGGCGTCGACGCGGAGCTCGGTTGGGAACTTGTCGTTCACCTGCCCATCCCACGTCCCGACGAAGTACGAGGCCGGATCCCGCTCGGCTCTCGGCAAGGGTTCGTCGTTCCGACCCGGTGGCGTCGCCCGTACGCTCGACGCCTCGCGCAGGACAGGGATGTCGATCACCGTCTTCGATGGATGACCTCCCTCGCTGCAAGCGGCGAGGCAGGAAGCGAGAGCGATCTGGAGCTCGACGTTGCGCACGGACAATTCGCCTAGATGAGATCAGCGACCGGGTCTTCTGAATTCCCCCCCCCAGCTCCCCGCCTCCCATCCGGTTGGAAATCGAACAAGGAGACGAGGAGCCGAGGAGAATTCAGATCAACCCGGATGCTTGGGACTGGTCAGAGGGGCTTGTCCCGTCGATCGTACTCCTTCTGGACGATGCGGGACGCTACCTCGCGACCGCCGAGGCCGAACGCCAGGGCGAGTGCGAGGCACACGGCTCCCAGGATGAGCGCGAACGCGATCGCGATGAGTTGGCGACCTACGCCGACTTGCTCGAGCGCCATCATCGCCGAGAACGTCACGACGCCGACGTGAGCCACCGGTCCGGTTGCACGAAGTAAGCGGTCCTGGGAGGACTGGGTCAGCTCGTCGATGCGGCGTCGCGCCCAGGCGCCCGCCCAGAGCCCCGCCCCGAGCAGTGCTGCGGCGACGAACAGATTGGGCAAGAACGCGATGAAATGATCGAGTAGCACCGCTAGCCCACCGAGACCGAGCGTCCCGAGAACCTGACGCAGGAACAAGAGCACGACGACGGCGCCGACCACGACTCCCGCAATGTCAGCGGGAGTCTGGATCCCCCGTGTTCCGTGGGCGGACAAGAGCTCGTCCTCCACTTCGTCGTCCTTGGGTTCCATCGCCCTTGACCCGGGACTCGACCAGCTTTCGGCTTTCCTCTTCCTGGCGCTTCGCATCCGGCGAAAGCTGCCGAAAAACGCCGATGTGCACCATCAGCGTGTTGAACCCCATGGCCGCGAGCAGCCGTGCGGCGACATTTCCAGCCACGCGGGCGACGACCACACCGATCGCCATGAGCACCGTCGCGACCAGGAGCTTCGGCAAGTAGACGTAGATGCGATCGAGCATTCCGCCGAGCGGAACGCTGATTTCCTGGACGTTGAGTCGGCCAACGGCGCTGATCGCGAAGTGGAGCAGCACGAACGCCATCGCGATCGAGCCGAGGATCCCGCTCAGCTGTTGCTCACGGGTGATTCGACCGAAGCCGAGACGCCCCATCGCCTTGTCCAGGCCCACTCGCTCGAGCACACCGGTCACGAGCGAACGCACCATCCGCGCCAGCACGTAGCCGACCACGAGGAGAACGACCGCCGCGGCAACGCGAGGCAGATAGGTGGTCACCGTGGAGAAGGCAGTCGACAGTGGCGCGGCCAGTGCACCGATCTTCAATGCTTCCAGTACCGGGATCGCGGTGACGACCAGAAGGAACCAGTACGCCACGTCGGCGAGGGTATTGGTGAGCGGCTGTTCGACGGGTCGTTTGTGCTTCTTCTTTTTGCCTTCCTTCGGCTCCTCGGCGATGGGAGCCGGCTCACCGGTGAGCTTCTGCATGCGTTTCTCGAACTTGAGTCGCTCGAGGAGCGCGATGAGCAGCTTCCGGATCCCGGTGGCGGCCAAAAAGCCCACGAGCCCGATGACGGTGGCCTTCATCAGGTTGGGAATCGCCCCGGCCACGTCGTTCAGCACGGTGAGCATAGGCGCCGTTACCGCCGTGATGCCGAGGTAGCTGAAGAACGCGACGAACACGAATCCCAGCAGCAAATAGTAGAACGTCTTCGCGACGATGGTTTCGATGCGCGCCCCATGATCGCCGCCCGTCTCCACGCCGACGAGCTCCGCGATCTTGTCGTCGACGGTCGTCCGCCGGAGCGCGGCGAAGATCGACTTGTAGATCACGTAGGCGACCAACCAGCCTCCAATGAGGATCCCGAGAGCGATGCCGATCTTCGGCAGTCGCGGGATGATGTTCTCCCAAATTTCCTTCAGCCAAGGCGCGTTAACCCACGCTTGCATACCGACCTCCTGGTTCGGGGTGATGGCTCCCCCACACGAGCCATGGGCAGGGTGTCCGATGATGACGCGTTTCACAACCCCCGACCGGGTCGCTCAATTGCGGAGGATGGTCACGATGAGCGAGATCGCGCGCGCGTTCATGCCGATGTCTTCATGAGGCGAGAGCCCTCCGCCGAAGCCGGCCATGCCGCCGAACGCCAGGCCGAGAGACCAAGAATCGGAAATCCACGCGTCGTAGCCAAGCCAGAGCCCGCCTCCGAAGCCGAGCCCATGAGCGCTCGCGGCACCTGCGCGCTCCACGCCGAAGTACATCGTTCCGAACGACAGCGTGCCGTGAAAACCGCCGCGCGAGTCGGGAAACCAGTCGAGCACGGGTCCGAATCGCCAGAACGTTGCGGAGCGAAGCCGATCGTCGCTGACCCGGCGGGCGTAGAAACCGGACACACCGAATCCGGCCACGAATCCGTTGGTAACGGTGTAGCCCGGGGTCACCTCGAAATGAACGGCATAGCCGCTCTCGGAATCTCGGAGCGCTCCGTCGTTCACGCTCACGCCCAAAAGCCCCGGTCCCACTCCCATGCGCAGGTAAAATCCGTCGTGGCGTCGCGCGCTGTCCGAGCTCGGCGGCGAGATGGAGA
>CAWAHB010000020.1:0-406285 GCA_963781505.1 uncultured delta proteobacterium
GGCACACGGTGGGCACAGGCCCGTCGCTGCAATCTCCGGCGTCCGGATCGCACGCCACTTCCCCAGAACTGGATGAGGGAACTTCCAGTTCGCCTTCGATGCTGTCGTCCGACAAACAAATCCGAGGTCGAGCCTGGGTTTCTTCCTTCGGCGGCTCCGCCGGTGTCTCGGCATCGTCGGCCCAAGCGGTCACCGCGCTCGCCCCAATGCCAGAGCTCGCCAACGCCGCCGCCATGAAGCGTGCGCGTCGCGCCAGAATCAGAGAGCGAGCGTCGTCGTTCCTCAACCCGCCCGACCGAGCGCGAACGCGTGACGCACGTCCTGCCCGCGCACCATGAACACCACCATCTCGGCGATGTTCGTCGAGTGATCGGCCACACGCTCCAGGTATTTGCCGATGGATTGCAGACTGGTGGCGCGATGCACACTCTGCGAGTCGTTCATCATCACCTGGACGAGATCGGGAAATAGCTGCGCGTAGTAGGCATCCACGGCGGAGTCCCGCTCGATGACGAGCTTTGCTTTTGCCACGTCGCCGGCGACGAACACGTCCAGGGCGTCGTGAAGCATCGAGCGGGCCGCGTCCGCGATCCGCGTGATGGATGCGGTGACCCCCAGCGGCGGTTCTTCCGCGAGCTCGACGACGCGCTCGCACACATTGACACCGAGATCACCGATGCGCTCGAGGTCGGTCACCAGCTTGAGAGAAGTGGTGATGAATCGCAGATCGGAAGCGACCGGCTGGCGTCGCGCCAGAACGCGTAGGCAGAGCTCGTCGATGTCGATCTCGAGCTGGTCGATCTGACGATCGGATTGCATCGTCTCGCGCGCGAGCTCGCTGTCGCGATCCGTGAAGGCGCGCATGGCGTTCTTCAACAGGTCCTCGGTCCGGGCACCCATCAAGAGCACGTTCTCCCGCAACGATCGAAGCTCGCCTTCGTACTCGCGGTCGGTGTGCCTGAGTTCCATCAACGTCCCCGCCCGATCCGGGCTTGTGGGACAAGCCTAGCACTTCGGGGAGAAAGCCGGAATTTCGCCCGCTCAGCCGAAGCGTCCGGTGATGTAATCTTCAGTCCGTTTTTGGTTCGGTCGGGTGAAGAGGACATCGGTGCGGTCGTACTCGACGAGCTCCCCGATGTAGAAAAAGCCGGTAAAATCCGCGACCCTGGCTGCTTGTTGCATGTTGTGAGTCACGATCACGATGGTGTAGCGATTGCGGAGCTCGTGGATGAGCTCTTCGACCCGAGCGGTAGCAATCGGATCGAGCGCCGAGCAGGGCTCGTCCATCAGCAAGACCTCGGGCTCGAGGGCAAGAGCGCGGGCGATACACAAGCGCTGCTGTTGCCCGCCAGAGAGGCTGGTCCCCGAGCGGTCGAGGCTGTCCTTCACCTCGTCCCAGAGTGCGACCTGTCGGAGCGCGCGCTCAGATTGTTCCTGGGGATCCTTCGGACGCACGCCGTTCAATCGCAGCCCCGCGAGCACGTTGTCACGGATGCTCATCGTCGGAAACGGATTGGGTTTCTGGAAGACCATCCCCACGTGACGCCGAACGCGAACGGGGTCGACACCCGAGCCATAGATGTCTTGGGAGTCGAGGAGAACGCGACCTTCCACGCGTGCCCCCGGTACGACCTCGTGCATCCGGTTGAGACAGCGGATGAACGTCGACTTGCCGCAACCCGACGGACCAATGATGGCCGTCACCCGTCGCTCGGCGATGGGAAGGTCGATGCCCTTGATGACTTCCGCCTTGCCGAAGAACGCGCGGAGGCTTTCTGTCCGCATCTTGGGTGGGCCGTCTTCGGCGTCTGCGGCGGGTGTGGCGGCGTGGTCGAGAGCGGCCTTCTTTCGGTGGCGCTCCGCGATGCCGACCAGCGGCAGGCTCACTTGAAGGGGAAGGGTCATGCTGGGCCGCTCGGATTGCAGCACAGCCCCTAGAAATCCGAACGGCGAGATGGAAACACGTACGTGACGATTCGGTGACAGACCCGAGATGAGCCTGTTTCCCAGTTGTCACGGAACGGTCGCAGAGGTGCCACCGGGGGCCGGCAAGGGTTCGCGTGGCGTCTGACTCAGGCGCTCACTGGAGGACCGATGAATTCGAAGACCGCTGGATACTGGATTGGGACGGGGTTCGCGCTCATGGCGCTCTCGGGTTGCTCCAAGTCGAAAGCCGAAACGGTTGCGATCGACGGTTCGAGCACCGTGTTCCCGATCACCGAAGCCATCGCCGAGGAGTTCCAGAAGGAATCCAAGGACATTCGCGTCACCGTGGGCATCTCGGGTACCGGTGGCGGCTTCAAGAAGTTCTGTGTTGGAGAGACCGACGTTTCGGATGCGTCGCGCCCGATCAAGCCGTCTGAAGTGGAGCTGTGTCAGAAGAACGGCGTCGAGTACGTCGAGCTCCCGATCGCGTACGACGGCATCACGGTCATCATCAACTCCAAGAATACGTGGGCGGAGACCATGACGGTCGAAGAGCTCAAGAAGATCTGGGAGCCGGGTGCCCAGGGCAAAGTGATGAAGTGGAGCGACATCCGCGAGGGCTGGCCCGACAAGCCACTGCGTTTGTATGGCCCCGGCGTGGACTCCGGCACGTACGATTACTTCACCGAAGCTGTCGTCGGGAAGGAGCACTCGAGCCGCGGCGACTACACGTCGAGTGAGGACGACAACGTTCTCGTCCAGGGCGTAGCGGGAGACGAAACGGCGCTCGGCTTCCTCGGATATGCCTATTACGAGAACAGCAAGACCAAGCTCAAGGCCGTGAAGATCGACGACGGGAAGGACGACAACGGCAAGGGACCCATCGAGCCATCCGTCGAAACGGTGCGCATCGGTACCTACCAGCCGCTGTCGAGGCCCATTTTCATCTACGCCTCGAAAAAGAAGCTCGATCGCGCCTCGGTCGATCATTTCGTCGACTTCTACCTGGGCAATGCCGAACGCCTCACCAAGGAAGTTCACTACATTCCCCTCCCGGCCAACGCCTACGACCTCGCGAAGGATCGCGTGAAGAAGCGCGTCACCGGCTCGATGTTCGGCGGCAAAGGCTCTCAGGTCGGAGTGTCCATCGAGGTTCTTCTCAAACGTGAAGGCTGAATCAGCTCACGAGATCCTCGGAAGCCCCCCGGCTTCCGAGCGGATGGCGCTGTGGATTTTCCGCGCATGCGGGGCTCTCTCCATCTTCGTGACACTCGGAATCATCGGGGTTCTGCTCTCGGAGAGCTTTGGTTTCTTCCGCGAAGTGAGCCTTGCTCGCTTCTTCGGTGACAGTCAGTGGACGCCTCTGTTTGCGGACAAGCACTTCGGCGTCTGGCCGCTCCTTGCCGGCACCCTCTTGACGACGTTCATCGCCGTGGGCGTTGCGATCCCGATCGGGCTACTCGCAGCCATCTACCTGAGCGAGTTCGCGTCGGAGCGCATCCGACGCGTGCTCAAGCCCACCCTAGAGCTCTTGGCGGGCGTCCCGACCGTGGTCTACGGCTACTTCGCGCTCACGTTCGTCACGCCCATCTTGCAGAAGGTGGTTCCTGGGCTTGCGAGCTTCAACGCGCTGAGCCCCGGAATGGTCATGGGTCTCATGATCGTCCCCATTGTGGCTTCTCTCAGCGAGGACGCGATTTTCGCCGTCCCGCCGAGCCTCAGGGAAGGCGCGTACGCCCTCGGCGCCGGGAAGTTTTCGACCATCTGGCGTGTGGTCGTGCCCTCCGCGTTCTCCGGCATCGGAGCATCCGTGATCCTGGGATTTTCCCGGGCCGTGGGCGAGACCATGGTCGTCGCCATCGCGGCGGGGCAACAGCCGAACCTCACGTTGGATCCTCGCGTTCCCATCGAGACCATGACCGCCTACATCGTGCAGGTGAGTCTCGGGGACACGCCGACCGGCACCGTCGAGTACCGCACCATTTTCGCCGTCGGGCTCTGCTTGTTCGTTGTCACGCTCTCGCTCAATCTTCTGTCGCACTGGTTCAAGCGCCGCCTGGCCGGATCCGGAGCGGACGCATGAGTCAAAGCGCAGCACCCGTCCCTTCCAGCTCGGTTCTCGACGACGGAACGGGTTCGCGTCACTTTCTCGATCGCGCCCTGCTGGTCACCTCCCTCTTGGCGTTGCTCGCCCCGATCGTGGCCCTCGTGCTCCTGTTCGGTGACGTCGTTGCCGATGCCATGCCGCGCCTGAGCTGGGATTTCGTCACCAACTACCCGTCTCGACATGCGGCTGCGGCCGGGGTCCTTCCGGCTCTGGTCGGGACACTGTGGCTGATGGTCCTGACGGCATTCATCGCAATCCCCGTGGGCGTCGGCGCCGCGATCTACCTGGAGGAGTATGCGGGTCCAACCCGCTTCGCTCGTTTCATCGAGATCAACATCGCGAATCTGGCCGGCGTTCCCTCGATCATCTACGGCTTGCTCGGGCTCGAGCTCTTCGTTCGCGTGATGAATCTCGGTCGCAGCCTGATTGCCGGAGCCCTCACCCTGGCGCTTTTGCTCTTGCCGATGGTGATACTCGCATCCCGCGAAGCCCTCCGAACGGTTCCCTCGTCCGTGCGCGAGGCAGCGTACGCGCTCGGCGCCGGCAAGTGGCGTGTCCTGCGACAGGTCGTGTTGCCGATGTGCTTTCCCGGTCTCATGACCGGCGTGATCCTGTCGATGGCGCGTGCCATCGGCGAAACCGCGCCTCTCATCACGATCGGCGCGCTGACGTACGTAGCGTTTCTCCCGGACTCGATTCAGAGCGCCTTCACGGCGCTGCCCATCCAGGTGTTCAACTGGGTTTCCCGGCCGCAGGTCGAGTTCCAGAGCAACGCGGCCGCAGGCATCGTGGTCTTGCTGGGCGTCATGCTGCTGCTCAATGGCATAGCGATCCGCTTGCGGGCTCGCATGCAAAAGCGGATCTACTGGTAGACGGGTTACTCCTTCGGCGCGTTGGCTCGCCCATCCGGTCCTCCGGTGAGCCCGAGAGACACGAACGTCGCCAGTACCGTCACCCCGGCGAGCACGCGGAAGCCCAGGGTGTAGCCTCCGATATCGAGCAGCTTCCCCAGGGCAACTCCAGCCAGGATTGCCGCAAAGTACCCAACACCATCGATCACTCCGGCCGCCGTAGCGGCCGTCCGATGTCCCCCGGTTTCGACTGCAATGACGCCGCTCAGCAAGCTGAACGGACCGTACACGAGCAGTCCCACCAGCCCGATGAGCCCAGCGGACAGAAGTAGGCTCTTCTGTCCCACCGTGGGAAGCACGAACAAAGCGACGGCGAGGAGCGCCAGGTTCAACGCCATCAGCAGCCCGCGGTGACGCGGCCTCACGCGATCGTAGAGCAATCCGTTGATCAGAATGGCGACCGCGCCGGCCAGGTCGAATCCCACGGAGTGAAGCGCGGCGCTCGCGACGGAGGCATGCTCGCCCTGAACCACGGTCAGAAAGTCCACGGCCCAGACGTTGAGCGATTCGCGCAGCAGCGTAACGTCGAAGCTCACCGCACAGGCGAGAAGAAATCGGGGCTGTTTTGCCAGCTGCTTGAAGTCGTGCCAGCGAGTCGGCTTCTCTCCGTCGAGCTCATCCTTGACCTCACCCGGGCGGATCCAAAAGCTCGTGACGATCACGATCACGACCAGCGCCAGGGACGGCAAGCCCATCACCGCTCGCCAGCCTCCGCCCCCTGATACGATCTGGCGCGCAAACAGGATCGCGGCGACGCCTCCCAGCACGTAGCTCAGGCTCAGGACTGCGAACACGGTCGCGGAACGGGCCACGCCGAACCACGACGGGATGAGCTTCACCATCGATGGCCAGCCACCAGACCCCGCGAACCGATTGAAGCCGTAGGCCAGGGAAAGGATGCCCAGGGTGGGCGAGAAGGCGCCGGCGGCGCCGAACACCGCAACCAATGTGAGTGCGCCCAGAAAGCCAGCGCGTCCCCCGATCCGATCCACCACAGGCCCGTTCACCAACTTGCCGATGGCGTAGGCAAGCGTTCCAGCGCTCGCCACTCCACCAACCGCTTCCTTCGATGCGTCGAAGGAGGTTTGGAGCATCGGGATCGCGACCGACAGGTTCTTTCGGCAGAGGTAGACGCCGATGTAGCCAATCGACAGCGCTGCCACGACCCGCCAGCCGGCGCGTGCTCCGGTGGTCGAAGCCGTCACGGCCTTCGTTTTACCCTCGCATGCGCAATCGGACGCGTGACGAGTGGGTGACACTCATCAGAAGGAAGCTTGTGCCGCGAATATCGCCTCCCCACGGGGATCTCCATCCTCGAAGTCGAAGCGACTGTAGCTCAGCTGGAGCTTCGCCTCTTGCTTTTGGATGTAGTAGTTGATCCCTGCCTCGTAGTGCATGACTTCGTCGGTGCTCCCTGCCGGCGCATCGCGGTCGGTGTCTGGGTCCACGAAACCGACTCGCACTACGGGCTGCAGGCGATCGAAGAAAGTGTAACCCAGCGCACCGTACGCGCCCTGACCTTTGGTGCGGGTGCCACTCGCGGATCCATCCCAGGCTCGAATGTATTCGGCCTGGAGAAGGAAGTTCGCGAGCTCGACCCGAACGTCGCCTTCCACACGATCCTTCGTCGCCGGGTCGCTTCGCTGCCCGACGCCCGCGTAGCCGACGGCCCCGATCATGATCCCCTCGATTGGGTATCCCTCGAGACGCAAGGCCACGTCTTTTTGATTGTTGGAGTCCGGGCGATTCTGTCCCTCGCCGTCGTACACGCCAAACTGATAGTAAAAGTAGTCCCCGAGCTTCTTCTCGACTCGGATGCCGATGTCTCGCTTGTCACCCCAGCGCCGGCTGGACAAAGCGCGCTCCGGCAAGATGATCTTCGACGCGCTGTTGTAGCCTTCCCAGGACAACGGGATCTTGAACTGACCGATGGATGCGTCCGCGTAGTCCGACAGGAACGTGACGTACAGGTCCTGCATGACCGACACGGCGCTGTTTGGTTGCTGTGCGGTGACCGTTCCGGGCGTGGTTGGCGGTGGATCTTGACCCTGGACGTCCAGGGTCTCGTCCTGGAACTCGAGGACCTTCGCCGGATCGAACATCACCTGGTAGGCGAGGAGCTTGGGAACGATCTCGCCCTTCAGCTTGATCTCTGCCCGCCGGAGTCGAAAAGTGGTCGTCGTCCGGCTGCTCTGACGCGCGCCGAGAAACCACGCTTGGAGGAGGAGTCCCGGCTGAACGAACCCCTCTTTCCCCACGTGAAGCTTCGTGGGCGGCTCGGGTTCGGCCTGGGGAGGAGCGACCGGCTCGGGGGCTTGGGTGGGCTCCGCCACCGGAACGGTGGTTACCTCCGGTTCGGGGGGCGCTGGCGGTGGTGGGGGTTCCGGCGGCACTTCGGGAGCCTCGGGGGGCTCGGGAGCCTCCGGCGGCTCAGGGACCTCCGGCGGCTCGGGTTGAGCGAAAGCGATGTGGGGCGTGGCAAGAAGGAAAATGGCAGCCGAGAGAGGGGCGAGGCGCATGTGCACCTCTACAGCTGTGTCGATGACGTTTTGGTGACGCAGATGTGAACGACATGAAAATTAAGTCGTTTTAGCTACAGCTGGGTGTCGCTTTAGTGCGCGCTGGTCACGGGTCGAACGAAGTTCGGCTGGGCGAACCGGAACTTCCCCGTGTCCGCAAATGCGTTCGCTTCGAACAGCGCACCACACCAGCCCCCGGGCGTCTTCACGAGAAAGCTTTGGGGCGAGACCTCACCGACCACAACGTCGTGGCGCGCTTCGGCCAGATCCGCGAGCGCATCGCGATCGGAATTCAACGTTCCCACGCTGATCTGATCGGTAACGACCAGCGGTGCGGTGTTGGGATCGCCATACACGGGACAGGCATGCTCGGCGCCGGACGCCAAGAGGATCGCGCCAACCTGTTCGATGGGTTCCGAGGACACGTCCGTTCGCCCAAGAACCAGAATGTGGTTTTGGCGGAACAGATCCCCGGCAGCCATGCAGCGAATTGCTTCCAGCGAGTCGCTTCTGCCGAGGGAGCAACGCGCCTGATCGCTCGACTCGAGAGTCTGTGGAAGCGGCACCCAGCCATCGATCCGCGGCAATTCGCCACGGAAGCCCACCACGAGGAACGTGGTCGAGGGAGTGATCTCTTCGCGCCCATGGTCGGTGTAGTAGTAGGTCGGCGCCGGCGGGAGCACCGCTGTGGGGGCGTCGTGGCCCGGCACTCCCGTCGCGGCATCGCGATCGCTTCCCCGCGACGAGCAGCCCAACGCGAAAACCGCCGGAGCGATCAGAAAAGCGAGGGCGGTGGGGAGGCCGCGCACCAGATCCACCCGCGAGCGATACTCCAGAGTCGGACTCTGCGCTAACGAACCCTGTTTCCGGGCCGAAAGCCAGCGGTTAGTCTGGGGGCGTGAACCCGAAGGCATGGCCGTTCGCGCTGGCGCTCTCTGCCGCGGTAACCGGTTGCGGTTGTGCCGCATCACCGGAACGGCGCGACGAGCCCGCGGTCTCGAACGCCGAGTTGCAAGATGCGTGGGGAGCACGCTTTTCGGTGCCTGATGGTTGGACCGGAGGGGAGAACGATGCCGGTGGGCTCGAGTTCACTGACGGCGACCTCGCGCTCCTCGTGGGTCGGCACCAGCTCGAACCGGAAGAGTCCCTCGACTCGTTCCTGCAAGCCCGCTCCACCGCGCTGGGGGAGCTGGGAGCACATCCCGAGTCGTCGCCTCGACGCGAGAGCGTGCACGGTTCGGAGGTGATGACCGTCGTCGCCTCTGCGGATGGCGGGCTCCGGGTCCACCTCCTGGTCGCGCGTTTGGGCCCGCGGGAGGGCTTGAGCCTGATGATGATCGGGGAGGAGCGCTCCGCAAAAAAGCTGGAGCAGGCCTTTTCGCACGTCACCGGCTCCCTGGTCCTGCCGTGAGACTTGCTCGCCGGCACCGAAAACCTGCGATACGATGTGCTCGTGGCCCAAGAGCGGCGGCGTCCCGAAGCGCCCGAGATCCAAGCCGAAATCTCAGCGGATACGGCGGACGTCGACGCGGGTTGGGGAGTAGAGGAGGAATCGGCCGCGGAACCGGTGGTCGCGCCGCTCCCACCGAAACCGGTCCCGGCGCCGGTTGCCGCCCCGGCTCCGAAACCGGTCGCTCCCCCGACGCGCGCCCGGCGATCGCCATCGCGTCGTCTGCCCAAGCAAAAGCCGGTCAGCCCGCCGCTGCCGACGCCAGCGACCACGGCTCCCCCTTCGGGCCAAACCGAGGTGACGATCGCCGAGGATGATCCCATCGAGTTCGACGCCGACGTAGCGCGCGACTCCATGCCGACTTTGCCCGATGCCAATCCGCTCCAGTACGACGTAGTTCCGGAAAGTGAGCGCGTCACCATTCCGCCCGCGCCGCGTGTCCCGACGCTGCCGCGACAGCGTCGTCGTCGCAAGTGATCTCAGCTCGGATGAGCGGGCTCGGAAGAGGCCGAGCCGACCGCTCCGAGCTTCTGGCGCTCGCCGACCGCGAGGGTGAACGAAAACTCCGTGCCCTCCCCCAAGCGGCTCTTCACGCTGACACGCCCTCCCATGGCTTCGACCAGGTGCTTCACGATCGAGAGCCCGAGACCCGTTCCGCCGAGCTCTCGCGATCGTCCCGCGTCCACGCGATAGAAGCGCTCGAAGAGGCGCGGCAGGTGACGCTCGTCGATCCCTGCGCCCGTGTCCGCGACCACCACGCGGACGACCTTTCCTTCTTGACGGGCAACCACTCGAACGTCTGCGTCCGCACCGCAGTACTTCACGGCGTTGTCCACGAGGTTCGTCAGAACGTGCTCGAGGGCTCTTCGATCCACGCGGGCCGGACACAGGTCGTGAGGAACGTCCTCGTTCAGGCGGATGCCCTTCTTCTCGGCGCGTTCCCGGAAGAGGCCGGAAACGTGTGACACGATCGGTCCGAGGTCGAGGGCCTCGATGTTGAGCTTGAACTCGCGAGACTCGATGCGAGAGAGATCGAGGAGATCTTCGACCAGTCCCCGCAACCGCTCGGCGTTTCGATCGATGATTTCCACGAATCGAACTGCCGCGTCCGGGTCTTGCTCCATCGCGAGCTCGAGCGTCTCGGCAGCCGATCGGATGGCAGTCACCGGCGTCCGGAGCTCGTGGGACACGTTGGCCACGAAGTCGCGGCGCATGGTCTCGAGCCGGCGCATCTCCGTCACGTCGACGAACACCGCAAACACGCCGTGAGTCTCTCCCTCGAGGGGGGATGCGCGCACGAGCAGTCGTCGAGGTTTGAGCCCTCCCAGGTCGATTTCGCGAGAAACCGGTTCCTTGGATTCGAGAGCCTCGTCCAAGAGCAGTTTCAGATCCGCATGGCGGATCACTTCTAGAGGCGACTTGCCCTGAGCATCCGAGGGCAAGAGCATCATTTCTCGCAGCGCGGGGTTCACGAGCGCGACGCGTCCGTCCTCATCGAGCAGCAACACACCCTCTTGCATGCCCGACAAGATGCCGCTCATGCGATCCCGTTCGGAGCGGAGAGTGTCGAGGGTCTTGCTCAGGTTCCTGGCCATACGGTCCAGGGCTCTACCGAGCTCCCCGAATTCGTCTTGCCCGTGATTTCCGTCGTGGATCTCGGAGATCTCCGCTGGCCATGCGGCGCGCGGTGCCGGTGAGTGCGCGCGCGGTTCGTGACGCCAGCTGCGCGGCCAGAGTCGAGAGCACGACGGCAGCTGCGATGGCCAGGAGTGCAGCGATCCCGGCCAATCGCGACAGGCTCCCCACCGCCTCGTCGACACGGGCGAGGGGCATCGATACCCGCGCTACGCCCACGACCTGGCCGTCTCGTTCGATGGGTTCGGCGACGTAGAGCATTCGCTGTCCAACGGTCACGCTCACCCGGACTGCGTGCCCGGGTTTGCGAGAGAGCGCGGCGATGACCTCCGGGCGCTCGCGATGGTTCTCGACGCCGGCGAGCTTGTCCGCCGGTACGTCGGAGTCGCCGAGCACTTTGCCGTCCTTGCGGACCAGCGTGACGCGTGCGTCCGACCGGCGGCCGAGCTCCTCGGCCATGCTTTGCCAGCCGTGGAGCTCTTCCAGGCTCTCGTTGGCTTCACGAGCGCGGTCCGCCACGAGCCTGGCTCGGATGCGCAGGTCGCTCTCGATGTCTTCGGTCATCTGCCGCTCGAGCTGGCGACTCGAGTAGATGTAGCCGACGACGACGGACGCGACGATCAGACCGAGCGAAATCAAAAAAAGCTTGGCGCGGATCCCGAGCGTCAAGCACTCGCCTCGTGGGGAGAGCCTTTGAACCGATAACCGACGCCCCGCACCGTTTCCACGTAGTCACGGGCGTTTTCCAGCTTCTCGCGGAGCCGCTTCACGTGAGTGTCGACGGTTCGCGTGGTGATGTCGGCTTGAATGCCCCAGACATCGTCGAGGAGCGCGGAGCGAGTCTGAACTCGATTTCGACGGTCGTAGAGGGTCACCAGCAAGCGAAACTCGAGTGCCGTGAGCTCCACTTCGCGCTCGTCGACCCACACACGGTGAGCCTCGCGATCGATGCGGAGGCAACCGAACTCGATGATCGAGTCGGACCCCGGCTCTTCGCTCTTGCCGCGGCGCAAGATGGCCGTGATGCGCAGCAGAAGCTCCCGCACACTGAATGGCTTGACGATGTAGTCGTCAGCGCCGAGCTCGAAGCCGACCACACGGTCGATTTCCTCGCCCTTGGCGGTCAGCATCACCACGGGGATCCGCCGCGTTGCCGGATCCTCCTTCAGCGATTTGCACACCTCGGTGCCAGGTACGTCGGGCAACATGATGTCGAGCAGGACTAGATCGGGATGCTGCTCCCGCGCGATGCGCAGGCCCTCTTGTCCCTGCTCGGCGCTCAACGCGTCGTGCCCCGCTTGCTTCAAATTGTAAGCAAGGACCTGTTGCAGGTCGTGTTCGTCCTCGATGACCAAAATCTTCGACATCGAGCTCACCGCATACTCCTAGCCTGTGACAGGACGGTGACGGGGTACCACAGAAGAGAAAGAGGGCTCGCGAGAGTCGAAAAAGCTAGAGGATTCGGGCTGCCGCGGCGCTCTGTCGGACGTTCGGCCACCCGCTCGGGAGGGACGAGAGATGGGAGCCGGGGCCGATTCGGAAGCGATTGCCGCGCCAGTGAACGGTCCGCCGAAGTGCCCCGGCGAGCCAAAGCAGGAGTACCAGGCAGTCCTTCACTGGGATCCAAGCTACGTCGCGCGCATCGACCGCCCCGCGAATGCGTCGCAAGAGAAGACTATCGGAGGCGCACTTCAGCGCGATTCCGGAAACCCCCGCGAGAGCGAGTACCCATCGCCAGGGAGCTTCGCTGTTAGTCCAAAAGAAGAGGAGAACCAAGCCGAGGCAAATCGGGGTCGGGTTCAGCAGCACTTCGCCGAGATATGCGACGGGCGAGATGTGGCGTCGCATCTGACACCAGCGCAAATGCCGTGAGCAGAAATCGCGAACCGACCGCTCCCGGCTGATGGTTCGTAGCAAGTGAGGGGACAGAGCGACCCGAAAGCCCGCCTGATGAAATCGCTTCCCGAGCAGGTAGTCCTCCGCCAGCACGTTCTTCACCGACTCCCACCCGCCGAGATCCGTGAGCGTCCGTTTCCGGAACAGCATCGACTTTCCCACCACGCAAGGATGGCCGGCCAGGACTTCCGCGCCGCAGACCGAGCTCACGATGAAGGTGCCGAGGTGGTAGTTCTCGAACATCGCGCCCAGGCTTCGCTCGCCGGTGCCCGTGAGTACGCTCGACACGAGGCCCACTCGCTCGTCCGAGAGCTCGGCGGCCATCGCGCGCAGGTAGGCCGGGTCCGGCCGCACGCTGGAGTCGGAGACCAACCAGAGCTCGTGACGCGCGAGCTTCGAGAGCGAGGCGAGATTGTTGACCTTGGGGTTTTCCCCGAGCGCGGGAGCATTTCGCGAGATGCGCATGACGACGCCCGGAAACTCCCGTCGGAGCTGGCGCACCAGATCGAGCGCCGGATCGTCCGCTCGGTCCACACCGAACACCAGCTCGAAGCACGGGTAGTCCTGCCGTGCGAGCGCGACGAGGTTCTCGTAGAGTCCCTCGTCGAACCCTTTCAGCGGTTTGAGCACACTGATGGGCGGCAACGCCGACGGCCGCTGGCGCCGCCCGAGCACGCTTCGGACGCAGGCGTGGGATACGAAAACCAGTGAGAGCGACGTCAACGCCACAGCCAGCAGCGCGCCGGCGAGCAAGTGTTCCATGTTTGGATCCTTGCCGAACGATGCTGCACTACCCTCGTGGCACCGCCGCGACTCTGGCGAAACAAGCGTGAAACTTCGCGAGCTTATCGAAGCGAGCGCTCAGCTCGTCGCTTCGGGGGCTTCAGCGAACCGATATCCGACGCCTCGAACCGTCTCGATGTAGTCCCGCGCCGCCCCGAGCTTTTCCCGAAGTCGCTTCACGTGGGCATCGACCGTCCGCGTGCTGATCCGGCTGTCCACGCCCCACACGGTGTCGAGCAAGCTGTTTCTCGACTGAACACGATTTCTGCGATCGTAGAGCGTCACCAGGAGCTTGAACTCGAGCGCCGTGAGGTCGATCTCTTGTTCGACGACCCACGCCCGGTGCGCTTCTCGATCCAATCGAAGCGCACCGAACTCCACGGTTCCCACGCTGGGCGGGGCTCCTTCGTTTCGCTTCAGAATCGCCCGAACCCGCAGCACGAGCTCCCGAACGCTGAAGGGTTTGACGATGTAGTCGTCCGCTCCGAGCTCGAACCCCACCACGCGATCGATTTCGTCCCCGCGGGCGGTCACCATCACCACGGGGATCCGGCGGGTCGCCGAGTCTTCCTTGAGCTGACGGCACACCTCCGTCCCTGGAACGTCCGGAAGCATCAAATCCAGGAGAACGAGATCCGGTCGCTGCTCCCTCGCCATGCGCAGCGCGTCGCGCCCCTTCGCTGCTGTCAGAACTTCGTAGCCAGCCTGCCGCAGGTTGAACTCGAGCACGTCCTGAATGTCGTTTTCGTCTTCTACGACCAAGATCGTGGTCATCCGATCCCGGATTACCGAAGCTCTGTGACCGCGACGTGACGAGTGGGTGCCAGCTCAGCTGGTGGCGCGTCGTTCACGTTTGCTTCGTGGGGTTGCCACGCGATTGTCACGAGCCCAGAGCTACTTGGCGACTTTCTCGGTCATCATCGCGATCGCCTTCGCGCCGGATTGCTTGGCGATGTCCATCACCTCGACGGCTTGGCCGTAAGGAATGTTGTCCGCGGCGTCGAAGAAAATTACCGGCAATGGCTGGGCTGCCAGCATGCGCGGCAGGCGTTTGGGGATGTCGCCTTTCTTCAGAACGGCCTTGTTGACGCGAATGACCCCTCGAGAGTCGATCGTCATCACCAGTGGCCCGTCTTCGTCGTCGTTCTTTTCCGCGAGCTTGTCCTTCTTGTCGAGCTCCTTCTTGGGAACGTTCAACCAGAAGCTCTTCTCCATCATCGGGACGATCAGCATGAAGATGATGAGCACCACGAGCGCAATGTCGACGAGTGGCGTGACGTTCATCACGGGCACGGGGCGCTGCTTCTTGCTCTTGCCCCCTCCGGTGCTGATCGTCATTCCCATGGCTCAGCCGCCTTCGCCTTTGGGCTGCACCTTGAGGGAGACACCCTTGAAGCCGAGGTTCTGCAAGAGCGCGAGCATCTCGCGGACCTTCCCGTACGGGATCTTGGTGTCCGTGTTGAGCAAGAGCTGGCGATCTGCGTTCTGTGCGTGAATGGTCTTCAGGCGGTCTGGCAGCTCCGCCGCGCTGGTCCGGCGTCCATTCAAGAGCAGCGTTCCGTTGGCGGCCATGATCAGCTTGATCGGATCCATGTCCTTGGGAACCTTGTCGATCTTGGCGACCTCGGGCAGCTGAATCGTCTCGCCCTGCGCCAGAGCGGGTGTCACCACCATGAAGATGATGAGCAACACCAAAACGATGTCGACCAGTGGCGTGACGTTGATGTCGGGCGTGGGCGCTTCCCGACGGATCCGCTTGTAGCGGACTTTCTTCCCCGTCTTGTCGCTCATGTCAGGCTGCCTGTTTGCGCTCTGTGACGCTGGCCACGGGCTGGCCGTGATTGTTCTCGATTTCGTCCAGGAGCTCACCGGCCGAGCGCGAAAGCACGAGCTCGATGGAGTTGATGCGCGTGGTCAGCCAGTTGAAAAGGAGCACTGCAGGAATGGCGACCATCAGACCAAAGGCCGTCTCGATGAGCGCCTCGGCGATACCCGCAGACACGGCGCCCAAACCGCCCGAGCCCGTTGCAGCGATTCCTTGGAAGGCTCCGATGATGCCGATCACCGTTCCGAGCAAGCCGACGAAGGGAGCTACCGAACCGACGGATGCCAGCACGCTCAGCCCGCGACGCAGATCCGCGCCGACGGCCTCGAGGCTGCGCTCGTTCTCACTCCGCGCGAGCTCGACGGGGCTGACGTTGCCGTCTTTGGCGCCAATGTAGCGATTCACGATGGCGCCGAACAGGCGAGCGAGAGCCGAGGCTTTGTGCTTCTCGCACAGAGCTTTGAGCCCCGGGAGATCCCAGCTGTTGATCATCGGTCCCGCGCCACCGGCGAACTTGCGGCTCTCGCGCTGAGACTTGGCGAGGACGATCATGCGCTCGACCGTCACGCCGGCGCAGGCGATTGCCATGGTGAGGAGGACTGCGGCAATGGCCTTGCCGAGCGCTCCCATACTGGCCCAGATGTGGGCGAAGTCGAATGCCATCCTCGTGCTCCTCGGGGTTTCAGGTCTTCAAGCGGAACGGGAAGCTCGCCGTTCGCCAAGTCGGAACTGGTCGTCCTTCGAAGGTCGCCGGCTCGTATTTCCAGCGCTTGACGGCTTCCACCACCGCCGCGCCGAGGCGCGAGTCTCCGCGGACCACACGCACCTCGCCGATCGAACCGTCGTTCTGGACCAAGAACTGAACGACCACCGTGCCCTCGACCCCTTCCGACCGTGCATCGGGCGGATACGGGGGGCGCGGCTGCGAAAGTGCAACCGGAGCGGTGGAGTGCTCCCGCTCGGAAACGAACACGAACGCGGGCGGCGCAGCGGGTGCCTTCTTCTTGACCACGACGGGCTTTACGGCAGCAGGCCCACCGCCACCCTCGCCGTCGAACACGTCGTCGAGATCACCGTCGTAAGGATTGGTCCCGTTGGGATCCGCTTCGTCCGGTGTGCCGTCCGGCACGTCCGTCGGTGCGGCCATCGACATCTTGCGCTTCTTGCTCTTCTTCTTCGGAACGATCTTGGGCGGTTCCGGCTGCAAGTCGGGCTCGGGCTCGTCCATCACCACCGGAGGCTCGACCAGCGATACGTCGAGCGTCTCTTCCGCTTCGAAGACCTGCCCATGCGCGGTCAACGTGATCAGCGTGAGCGCTGTCGCGACGGTGGCCGCCCCGACTGCATAGCCGATGGTCAACCGCTTCCGGCGAGCCTTGTCGGTGGCGTTGATGGACATGGTCCAAGCGTCGAGCTGCATGACGCCAGCAAAGTGGCAGCGTTCGGTGACGGATGGGTGTCGGGCGCGCAAAAAGAGCGTGATGGGTTCGTCATGCAAACGTCACGGAGGCGCTTTGGGTTCGGGTTCCATCAGTACTTCGTCCGGGGATCGGGCTTGGGCGGCCGCGGCCTCTGCCTTCTTCTCGAGGGCGGCCAGGGCGTGCAGCAGTTGTTTACGTCGAGGATCGCGTTCACCCAGGAGGTTCACGGCCGTTGTCAGCCGATCGGTCGCACTGTCCCAGTCCTCGCGCGTCGCATCTGCGTCGCTGATGACCTCCCAGCACACCCAGCAGCTCGAGTCGATGGCGAGTCCGCGCCGCGCTTGGCGAGTCGCCGCGATCGTCCGGCCTTTGTCCAGCAAGTACTGCGGCAGCGACCGCATGATCGGTTGGAGTGCGCGCCTGTCGAACGAGGACCGGCCCGAGGCGGTCGATGTCGACCTTTCGTTTCTCTCGCATTGCGAGCACGAGCTCTGCGTGGATCACGGCGGAGCTGTTCGGCCCGAGGCGTTCGGCCTTGGCGAAGGACTGCCGGGCCTCCGAGGCTCGTCCCCGGGTCATCATCTCCAGGCCTCGTTCCAGATGCGCTTCGGCCATATTCGGCGACAGCCGGATGGCCTCTTCGATCTCCGACAGGGCGAGATCGCTCTGCTCGTCATCCTTGTGATTGCGGAGGCTCGCCCAGAGCAGATGCGCGTGGGCAGCCGATAGCGCGATCGTTTCCGGCTCCTGCGATCGGTACTGGAGAGGCGCACGCCGTGAAACGATCTCCGACCGCAATAGATGCCGGCGGTAGTCGCGCTCCAGGCGATCGGCCACGTCCCCGAAGTGAGCCCGCCAGGCGTCCCGCGGCGAGCGCTGGGCTTGCGGACAGATCCAGCAAATACGCCTTGAATCGCCCTTGATAATCCGGATCTTCGACGTGGATCAGGTGGGTCAAGTTCCACGCTGCGGCGTAGTGCTTCCCCGCCGCGATCATGGCTTCGATGCTTTTTGGATCGTCAGAGACGTCGTCTGCCGTAGAAATGCCCTGAGCTCGTGGTTCTGAGCTCGTCGACGGTCGGCGCCTCGTCCACGGGAATCACGCAGAATCGGGGCCTGATGGGGTTGTTGCGTGATGCGCCAAGGCTGGTTGGCGAAGATCTTGTCGCTGGGCGCCCGCCCGACGACGACCTCGTCGCCCTCGATTTCCAGCGTCTCGAACAGGACACTCAGCCCTTCCTGGAGCCAAACGGGCGCGCTCGGAAAGTAGAAGGTCGTGAAGCGGTGGGCGAGCTCGTGAAGAAACAAGGTTCGAGTGCTGTCGGAAGCCGTGTCGTCGAGCGCTCCGTACACGACCATGGTCAGATGCTCTTCCAGCGACGCATCCCGTCGATTCAGAAGAACACCGTCGGGACGCGCGTACCCGAGATCCTCGAGCTCCTTCTTCTCGTCGAGCACCACCACGTCGAAGCGGAAGGTCGGCTTCGGCTGGTGGGGATAGGCGACCTGTTCGAAGGCGGCGTAGTACTTTTCGAGCTCCGAGGTGGTCGCCCTCGCACTGTTCTGGTCGAGCTCCGTCCGCACGGTGAAGTGGTGGGAGCGAGCCTCGATCCAGGGCCGATTGACCGATTTTGCGCCGGCGCCGCAGCCCACACAAAGACTCGCAGAGAGCAGGACTCTCCCGAGAGCTCGCCACCGAACAGCCATCCGTCGGTTGTACCCATGCGCGTGTGACGATTGCGTGAAAAGCCGCTCCGCAGTCATAGAGATTCGCAGGAACGTCACGCAGTTGCGTGCGAATCGTAACCTGAGTTTCGCAGTCTCCGCGCGCCTTGCCCCGCGTGGAACCGATGACCCGCACCACCCTCCGAGCACTCCCCCTTCTCCCCCTTCTCCTGTCGTTCACGCTTCCCGCCGTTGCTCAGCCTGAATCCGATTCTCCTTACGGAGACGACGAGCAGGACCAAGCTGAGGATCAGACCCCGCAAGCGGGCGAGGGGACGATCACGGGAACCATCACCGACAAGCAAACCGGTGAGGCTCTCGGAGGAACCACCATCAGCGTCGTCGGCACGGAAGTCCGCGTGGTCGCCGACGAGCAGGGCCGCTACCAACTCTCACTCCCGCCCGGAAAGTACGCGCTCCGGATCCTGAGTCCCGGCTACCAGCCCATCCGCGTCCAGAACCTCGTGGTCTTCGCCCGGGGCACCCGCAAGGTGGACGTCGGCCTGAACGTCGAGGAGGCGACCGGCGACGAGTTCGTCGTGGAAGCGGCCCCCGATTCTTCCTCGATCGACGCCCTCGCCCTCGAACGCAAGCGCTCGGCATCCATGGGCGACTCCGTCGGTCGGGCGGAGATGAGCAAGACTCCGGATCGCAACGCAGCAGCCGCCGCGCAACGCGTGGTGGGCGTCAACGTGATCGGAAACCGATTCGTGTACGTGCGCGGTCTCGGCGAGCGCTACACGAACGCGCTCTTGAACGGTGCTCCGTTGCCCAGCCCGGAGCCGGATCGAGCAGCAGTTCCGCTGGATTTGTTCCCGACTCTGGCGCTCGAGAGCCTCACGATCGTCAAGACGTTCACTCCGGACTCACCCGCGGACTTCGCGGGTGGCTCGGTGCGAATCGAGACGCGGCGCATTCCGGACAAGTTCCTGTTCCAGGCGTCCCTGACCGGCGGCTACAACAACCAGAGTACGTTTCGCGAGCGCCTCGACTACAACGGAAGCAGCACCGACTGGCTCGGGTATGACAATGGTTATCGCGCGCTGCCCGGTGACTACCCCGGCTACAAGCTGACGCCGGGCGCCAACAAGCCGGGCGGAACGACCGTCAACGATTCGGATCTCACTCCGGCCGGTCGGGACATCAACTCGTACTTCAGCACCAAGCGAAGCTTCACGCCGCCGGATCATTCTCTCAGCGTCGTCGCTGGCGACGGCTTCAAGTTCGGGAAGGATCGCAAGCTCGGCGTGCTTCTCGCCCTCGGCTATGGACGAAAGTTCCAGATCCGTACCGGCGAAGAGGTCAACACCTACTCGTTCGACAGCAACACGAACCAGCTCAGCGCCGACAAGACCAATCGCGTGGACTCGGGCATCGAGACGGTGAACTGGGGTGTCTTCGGCAGTGTCGGCTACGACTTTTCCAAGGACCACCATCTGACGCTGCTGGGTTTTCACAGCCAGATCGCTGACGACAAGACCGAGGTCGTGAAGGGCTTCAACACCACCCGCAACGGTGACATCCACGACACGCGGCTGACCTTCGTTTCCCGAAGTTTGAACTTCGGACAGCTCCACGGCGAGCACGTGTTTCCCGACGCCGACCGGGCGACTCTGGATTGGGCGGCGTGGCTCTCCGGAGCTAGCCGAAATCAGCCGGATACGCGCAACTCTGCCTGGCAGCGCAGCGAGAACTCGAGCACTTGGACGTACCTCGACGACGCGTTCAGCGGGCGGCATTTCTGGGCCAAACAGTCGGAGCAGATCGTCGGAGGCCAGATCAACTGGACGCAGCCGCTGATGGGCGACACATCGAAGCTCAAGCTCGGCGTGTTCGGGAACAAGCGCAAGCGCGACTTTCGTTCCCGCTCCTTGGCCTTGCGTCGCGCCGGGGGCATTCCGCTCTCCGACCTGCAACGACTCAATTGCCCGAGCCAAGACTTCGACGCCTGCGCCGACTCGCTCTTTTCAGGCGACAACATCGGTACACTGGTCGAGCTCAACGAAAACACGAACGCCACCGACTCGTACAACGCGGATCTCAACGTGTATGCCGCGTATTTGATGGCGGATGTCGCGATTTTTCCGTCGGTCCGCGGCATCGTCGGCCAGCGGCTGGAAGTGACCCGACAGACCATCGAGCCCGTCGACGAGCTCAACACCGGAACTCGGGTCGAGGGAGCCTCGGTCGACAGCACGGATTTGCTTCCCTCTGTCGGCCTGGTGTTCGATCTCACGAGCAAGGCCAAGCTTCGAACGTCCCTCACGCGAACGATTGCTCGCCCGCAACTCCGCGAGCTCGCGCCCTTCGCCTACACGAATTACTTCGGCGCGCGCCCGGAGTCCGGCAATCAAGGCCTGACCTTGACTCACATCACGAACGCGGACCTTCGCTTCGAGGTGTTCCCCACGCTCAAGGAAGTCCTGGCGTTCACCGTGTTTTACAAGCACTTCACCGACCCCATCGAAACCGTGATCATCGCCAGCGGAAACGAGGGTTTGGTGACGTACCAGAACTCGAAGGGAGCCGATCTCCGGGGGGTCGAGCTCGAAGCGCGAAAATCCTTCGATTTCTTGTCCGAGGAGCTGAAGCACTTCACGGCCATCGCCAACCTCACGGTCGCGGTTTCTCGGATCGAGCTTTCGGGCGATCAGGTGAGGGGCCACGTGACGAGCCCGTCGCGTCCGATGGTGAATCAGGCACCGTATGTGCTGAACCTTGCGATGGATTACGACGGTCCAACCGGAACATCGTTCCGCATTCTCTACAACATTGCTGGTGCTCACATCGTCCAGCTCGGCACCGTCGGCTTGCCGGACGAGTACGAGCATCCGCGCCACGTGATCGATCTCACCGCCGCGCAGGAGCTCGGCAAGCATTTCCAGCTCCGGGCCACGGCCAGCAACATTCTCAACTCGGAGTACCTGATCACTCAGGGCAAGAAAGAGCACGACGACAACGTCGTCAGTCGGTTCACCGTCGGCAGTCTATATACGCTGAGCGCCACCTACACGTACTGAGCGGGTGACACCTCTGCGACGACCGTGTGACACGCGGGACATCACTCAAACGTCACCAACGTGGCACGTCACGGCAATCTCACGAGGGCAGAGTGACCGCGCTTTTTCAAGGAGAGGCAGTCATGCACATTTCGCGTTGGAAAATTGTGGGAGCGCTTGCGGCGCTCTCGCTGGTGGTTCTCGGTACTGCGTGCGGCAGTGACGACAGCGGCAGCAAGAACAACAACACCGGCGGCGGCGGAACGGGCGCTGGTGGAACCGGGGCCACGGGCGCGACCGGTGGTGGCGGATCGGGTGGCGTGTCCGGCGGCGGCACGGGTGCCACGGGTGCCACGGGCGGTGGCGGTGCAGGCGGAGGCACCTCGTGTGACCTCAGCGGTGCCGGCAAGACCAAGCAAGACGTTCCCAATCCGATCACCGCGGACTTGACGCTGACGGCGGACACCGTCTGGACCATCAAGGACATTGTCCACGTGATGGCCCCCGCGACCCTCACCATCGAGCCCTGCACCCGCATCGAGGGAACCAAGACCCCGATCGGCGTGTTGGTCGTGACCAAGGGCGCCAAGATCGACGCCGAGGGCACCGAAAACGAACCGATCCTCTTCACCAGCCCGCAGCCCGTCGGAAGCCGCGCGGCCGGCGACTGGGGCGGCGTGATTCTACTGGGCAGCGCCAAGACGAACGACGTGGACGCGGTCATCGAGGGCCTCGCGGACGTTCCGGAAAACCACTACGGCGGCACGGACGACGCGGACAACAGCGGCACCATGAGCTACGTGCGCATCGAGTACGCGGGCTACGAGCTGGCCCCCGACAACGAGGTCAACGGTCTCACCCTCGGCGCAGTCGGGAGCGGCACGACCATCAACCACATCGAGGTCAACCAGGGTCTCGACGATTGCTTCGAGTGGTTCGGTGGCACGGTGAGCGCGGATCACCTGATCTGCAACGTCGACGGTGACGACATGTTCGACACCGATCGCGGGTTCACCGGCACGCTGTCGTACCTGTTCGGTCGCAAGCGCGCGAACCCCTCCGCGGATCCCAACGGATTCGAGTGGGACAACAACAAGGAGAACAACGCTGCCACTCCGGTGAGTCACCCGAAGGTGATGCACGCCACGCTGTGCGGTTTCGGTACCGACGTGAGCGTCACCACCTACGGCGCGGTCTTCCGTCGCGGCGACACCGGCGAGGTGGACGACTGGGTTGCCGTCGGCTTCAGCTACGGCATCGATACTCGTGACAACGTCGGCGACCTGGCGAATCCGTCGATGAAGGTCACGAACACCACGCTTTTCGACATGCTCCTGTCCAACATCGCCAACGCTGGCGAGACCGACAACGACATGGGCTTCGACGAGACGGCGTGGTTCAACGCCGGCACTGGCAACACCACCAACATCCCGGTTTCAACACCGCGGATTGTCAGGAAGCCGCTGGTCCGAGCGCCAAGGTGACCGGCTCCGGCAAGGGCGCCTTCAAGGACGGCAACTGGCTGACCGGCGCCTGGGTCGACTGGAGCGAAAACTGAAAAAGTAACCGCCTCATCCCCCAAATTGCGGCGTGGTCGGACCTTCCGGCCACGCCGCTGCTTATTTGGGGCGGGTTTCTTGTCACTCCTGCTCCGGATTTGCTCTTTACGGGCATGCGGCTGTTTGCCCTCGTCGTCGCGCTCGCCTGCTTCGGCTGCCAAGCGGACCCGCTCCCCGCACCGCCCGAGCCCGCGCGGCCCGCTCCCGATCCCGGTCCAGATCGCAAGGCTCTCCTTTCGAAGCTCGAGCCCTGGCTCACTCGCGTGGATGAAGCGCCCAAGCGCTTCTCGGAACAGCATTGCCCCGATGAGACGATCGGGACTGCCCAGAGCGAGCTGGTGCTTCGGGTCGAGGATGCGCGCTACCAGAAGAAGATCCTGCTCCCGCTCTCGATCACTCATCATCTCACCTGGCCCGATCCGCCGGCGCTCGAACAAGCGCTCGTGCGCCGACGAGCTCCTTTGGCGGACAGCGTCGCGCCACAAGTCGAGACACTCGGCAGAGCGCGGTACGTGGGCGTCTTCCACATCTTGCAGTACTCGCCGCCGAGGCGGATTTTCCGTCCGAATCACATGCACCCGGAATGGGTGGAAGGTTGGCTCGGCGCTTGGCTCGCCATTCACGAAACCCAGGGCGGGGCGGTCGTCTGCTCCACACACTTCATCGTGAAAAACGACGTGAGTCAGGCCCCCCTCGCGATCCGGCTGAAATCCGAGACCACCGAATTGCTCACCGAAGCCCTGGGCCGCGAGCTCAGGGCCCAGGCGCCCGCGGCGCTCCGACACATCTCGAGCGTGCTCGCTTTGCCCGATGCCCCGGTCCCGCCGGGTAGCGTCGCGGCGCTCTGAAGCGTGCATTTTTTGCGGAAATACGTGTGGGATTGACACGCTCCGGCGCTCGCGGTTCCGTTGGCGTGGTTCGGTGTGCGTCGTGTCGCCTAAGTTGGAGGTTTTCGTCGTGTTCAAGTCTCTCTTGGTGTCCTTGTTGGCGTTGTTCGTGACCTTTGGCTGCGGGTACTCCGAAGACGAGTGGCAGGCCCAGCTCCAGAAGTACGACCATCTGAATGGGCAGTACAAAGAGGAAAAGCTGCTCACGCGAAGACCCGAAAGGAGCTCGAGGCTCAGAAGAAGCGCGTTGCCGAGCTCACTCATCAGCTCGAGAAGATGGGCGTCAACATGGACGAGCTCAACGAGCAGCTCGCCCAGAGCGGCACGGAGAAGGAGCAGCTCGCCAAGAACGTTGGAGCAGATGAAGCGAGCGCTCGCGAGTACAAGGCTCGCGCCGAGCAGCTCGAGCGCATCAAGCAGCGCTTCGAGCTCTTGCGCGACAAGCTGAAGAAGCTGACGAACCTCGGGCTCAAGGTCGAGATTCGGCGCAACCGAATGGTGATTCGCCTTCCGGGCGACGTGCTGTTCGCTTCCGGGCAAAGACGACCTCAAAGGCGAGGGCAAGCAGGTTCTCGAATCTAGTTGCGGAGGTGATCCGCACCGATGCCGCAGCTCGCCAGCGTTACTTCCAGGTGGCCGGTCACACCGACAACAAGCCGCTCAAGGGCGGCCGCTTCGGCGACAACTGGGGACTTCCGTCATGCGCGCTCGCCAGGTGCTCTTGTATTTGATCGCGCCCACGGACACGAAGGGTGGCGGCGGGGGCATGAATGCCGAACGCCTCCACGCTGCCGGCTATGGCGAAACCGATCCCGTCGCGGACAACGGGACGGAGGAGGGCCGCCAGCAAAATCGCCGGGTGGAGCTCGTGATCATGCCGGACATCTAGGAAATGCTGGATTTGAAGACCCTGATTTGAGGCTCCCCCCCATGGCGCGAAACTCGGGGAGGTACCGGGCCGTATTTGGCTTCTGTGGTCTTTCGTGCCCTCCGCATCCCTCGAGCTGGGGCTTTTCGCCAGCCTCGGCGCCGCGCTAGTGGGCTCTCGTCCCATGGCGGCCGACATTCCCACTCTGCCCTCGCTCGAGGAGCTGAGCCTCGAGGGCTTGATGGAGCGCTATGTCGACGGTGACCCGGCGGCGTTCGATGCGCTCTATCAGCGCGTTTCGTCAAAGCTGTTTGGCTACCTAGTGCGGCTCACCCGGGAACGGGAGCGGGCCGAGGATCTTTTGCAGATCACGTTCGCGAAAGTGCACCGCGCGCGTTCGAGTTACCTCCGCGGCGCGCCTCTCTTGCCATGGATGCTCGCGATCGCGCGGCGCTCCTTTTACGACGAACGGCGCGCAAAGAGTGCGCGGGCCGAGGATCTGAGCAACGATGGAACGTTGCCCGAGCCTCGGTCGGAAGAAACCGGTCTGCCTACGGAGATCGCGGAGGCTCTCGAAAGAGCACTCGATCAGATGCCGGAGGCCTACCGGGAAGCCATTCAGCTCACCAAGATCACGGGGCTCAGCGTGGCGGAAGCCGCCGAAGTGCTGGGCGCCACGCCCACGGCCGTCAAACTGAGAGTGCACCGCGGCTACGAAGTCTTACGTACGGAGCTCGATCGGTTCAAACGATGACCCAGCGCGATTCCCTTCCCGACCTCCCCTGGCGTGAGCCTCCCGCTCCAACGAGCGATTGCTCGGCCGCGATTCGTCGGGAGTGCACCAAGGACCTCGCCAAGGCTCGCGGCATGAGCGCGCTCGAGCGCGGGATCCTCAGCGTGGTCCTGTCGGGCGCTGTCGTCGGGATCCTGATCTACCTCAGCCGCTACACCGGGCGACCCGAAGGGGCGATCCGCGCGGCTCTATTTGGCGCAGCGGGCTGGGGCGTCGTCCACGCGGCGGTGCTGTTCGTGGGGCTCGTGCGTCCACCCGGGCGACGGGGTTCGCGAGTTCTTGCGCCTCGCGTGCGCAATCCTCATCCCGATTGCATTCGTGGCCTACCTCACGCTTCGCGGCGAGCTCGAGCCTTCCGTTCACGAGCTTCTTGCACGTGGGAGTGCCTCACGCAGTTCTGTGCGGGTTTCATGCATTGCTGTTCGGAGCGCTCGTCGCCGGGGGAACGCTGTTCCTGTGGCGGCGCACCGATCCGATTGACCCCAGGGCTGTCGGGCGCCATCGCAGGGCTCTTGGGTGGGCTCGCCGGCGCGGTAGGAATCGGCGTCGCGTGCCCCAGCGGTGAAACCTGGCATCTCTGGCTCGCTCACGGCAGCGCCGTTTTGGTCTTCGTGGTGGGGGGATTTTGGGCCGGACGCCGATGGCTCGCTCCGTAAAGAAATCAAAAAAGCGCAAGGAGTCAGGCTCGTTCGGAACGCTGCTCCTGGTGGTCATCATCGGAGTGTTGGCGATCGTCGCGACTCGGCGTCGCTCGGGCCCTGAAGTGGACAAGCCCGCCAAGGAGTTCGTGCTCCAGACGGTCGATGGGGAAGGCAAGTTTCGGCTTTCCGAGCACCGAGGCAATCCGGTGCTGGTGGAAGTGTTCGCCAGCTGGTGCAGCGCGTGTCGGAGCGCAGCCCCGATGATGGGCCGCGTGGCGGGTCGCGAACGCAAGCACGACGTGTGCTTTCTCGGAGTCAGCGTGGATGGCGATCGCGCTGACGCCAAGAACGTAGCTCAGGCGTGGGACATCCCCTACGACGTCGCCTTCGACGACGGCACGTTTTCCAAGGATTACCAGATCAGCGTCCTGCCGACGTTCGTGCTCATCGATCCCGACGGGAAGGTCCGACACGTGACCAGCGGCGTACCCTCCGAGTCGGAGATCGAGCGCTGGCTCACGAGTGTCGGTGCCGAGCGAATGTGAGCGTCACGGCGCTTCGGGTGTCGCCGCGGGCTTGGGAGTCTTCGGCGCGGTCGGCGCGGCGGGGGGCTTGGGCGGAGCCGTGGGCTTGGGCGGAGCCGTCGGCTTGGGCGGAGCTACTGGTGCCACCGCACCCGGGGGCTTCGCCGGTTTCTTGGGCTTGGGCGCCTCGGGTTCGGCGCTCGGCGGCGGGCTCGGCTCGGCACTGGGTGGCGGCGGCGCACTCGCTTTGGGCGTTGGATCCGCCGTGGTTCGACTGGCGACCTTCCACATCGGTCCCTCTTGCTCCACGAGGTAAACGACCGTCTGGTCGCCCATCGCTCCACCTTGGGAGGTGACGCGGACCTTTGCCGAGCCCGGACCGCGGTCGAGGAGTACGGCGGTTGCCAGGGTCTTCTCCGAGACCTCTTCGCGCTTGGCTTCGCAAGCGTCCTTGTCCTTTTCGCAATCGCCTTGTGCCTTCTCGAGCTCCTGTGCGATCGAACCCTTGGCCAGCTCGAGGGCACCCGCGAAGTCGTACGCGTTCCATCGCTGCTGTAGCTCGAGAGCGGCGTCTTTCGGATCCCGCGCCAAGTCGGCGGTGGAAATCTCACGCGGTTTGCGGGTCTGGGCGGGGTGCGCGTTGCACGCGAATCGAGCCGAGCCCCACATGATGAGAACCGCGCCTGCCATCACGCCGAGCATCACGAGGGTCTGGCGGCTCGGTGCACCAATGGAGTTCTCCGGCGGGAGTTGAAATCGAGCCGGAGCTGGACGCTTCTTCGCGGACTTCGGAGGAGCCGCCTCCTTCTTCTTGGGAGGTGGCGGAGGCTCGCTGTCGTCGTCGTCGTCGTCGTCCTCGTCGTCGTCGTCCTCGGACGAGGCCTTGGCCTTGACTGGGGGCAACGGCTCGGTTTCGGCTTCGTCGCCGTCCTCGGTCTCGTCGTCGTCCTCGTCTTCCGCCTCTTCCTTCGGGGCGCTCCGGATCCTCGGCCATGGCGGGAGCATCCACGGGAGAGCCCCGTCGCGCAACCCGATTTCTCGCTGGACGGGTCGACGTAGCCCCCTGAAAACGTGAGGTATTTTGGAGCCACGCAACTCCGTCGCCCTCGGGGCCGAGGACCGGGGACCATGACGACGACCCGGATCGCTACCGCGTTGGCATTGTCCCTCCTGGCCGTTGGCTGCAAAGGCGCCGCGCCGCTCCCCCCCAAGGCCATCGAGCTGAACCGCGCCGGAGTGGAAGCTCTGCAAGAGGGCGACCTCGAGACCGCCGATGCTCGCTTCGAGCTCGCGCTCGAATACAACCCCCACTTCGTCGAACCCCTCGTGAACCAGGGACTGGTCGAGTTGCAGCGAGGGAACTTCCGGCGAGCGCGCCAGCTTCTGACCCGCGCCCGTCGGTTGAATCCCGACATCGCTCAGCCCCACCACGGCCTCGGGGTTCTGGCAGAGCGCGAGAACCGTCCGGACATTGCCGCCAAGCACTACCGAGAGGCGCTTGCCGTGGATCCCGGCTTTGCTCCCGCACGTACGAACCTGGCGCGCGTGCTCTTCGCCTCCGGTCACTACGAGCACGCCCGGGTCGAATTCAAGCGTTTGGTCGAAGTGGCTCCGGACGAGCCCGCTGGGTATTCCGGTCTTGCCGAGAGCCTGCTTCAGCTCGGGCGTGTGAGCGAAGCAGACGATGTCGTGAACCAGGGCTCCGAACGCTTTCCCGATTCTCCCGAGCTCGTGATGCTCCGAGCCCGCGCGCTCCTCCGAGTCGGTGAGGTCGACGCCGCCGTGGAGCTCTTGCTCCCCCTCGCCCGAAAGCGCGATGACACGTCCGTCGTGGCCCTCGGCTGGCTCGCTACCGCGGAGCTCGCACGAAACCGCCCGCGCTTCGCAGTCGGCGCTGCCCGAAAGGCGCTCGCGCTCGATCCCGACGATCCGGTTGCGGTGTACGCCCTGGCCGCCGCCCTCACCCGATTGCGGGATCCCGGCGCTCGAGCATGGGTGGCGCGCGCCGAAAAGCTCGCCCCAGGCGCACTTCCGCCGGGCGTCGAGCCCACACACTAACCAGAGCGAGCGCGGTAGACTGCCGCGCCCATGACCGCCGTCCCGGCGCCCAGCACGCTGCTTCGTACTCGCCCCGCGCGCCGGCGCGCGCTGATCAGGTTGTTCGACTTGGAGCTGCGTGGTCGCTTCACCGCACGGACCGCAAAGCTCGCGGCGATCTTGTTCACCGGGGGCTACGCGCTGGCGTTGCCATTTGCGGCGCGGGGAGCGCGTGACGTTGGGGATCTCGTCGTGGTGCGCTCCCTCGTCTGGTCCTCGTGGCTGGTTGCCGGTCTGGTCGCGATGGCTGCCTGCGGGGTCGGTAAGAGTGACGACGAGGTCGCGTTCGCGACGCTGTCGCGGGAGCGTGGCTGGAACGAAGCATCGCTGTCCTCGGCACGCTCGCTCGCCGTGGCGCGGCGTACCCTGCGCCTGGTGCTGCCCAGTGGCGCGTTGCTTGCGTTGCTCGCGTTGGCGCTTTCGGGTTCCTTTGCGACGCTGGGGCAGCGTGCGCTCTTGTTGCCGGGCGTGGTGCTGTACGGGATCGTTCTCGCGGTTTCCGTAGCGCTTCTCGTGCGGGTCGCGCGGATGCTTTCGCCGCTTCACCCTCGCACTGCGCTCGCCGTGCTCGTGTTTCTTCCTCACGTGCTTCGCACGGTTCTCTCCGAGATGCCGAGCGTGCCGGCTTTCTTTCATTGGATGCTCACGCTACTCAGTGCGATCGGAGCTCCTCGATGAGCGTGTCCCTCCAGGGCGTGTTTGCGGGCGCGCTCGTCGGTGCTAGCGCAGATCTCGAGCCGGGCGTGCACGTGGTGTTGGGCACGCCCGCCGATGGCTCCGCCGATCTCGCAGCCGTGCTCGCGGGAGTCCTGAGATCGCGGAAGGGGAGCGTGCGGGTCGGGGATTCCGATCCCTGGTCGAGCCCCGACACTCGCAAGCGAATCGCATCGCTGCTCGGCAGCGAGCCCCCTTCCGCTGCCTCGAGTGTGCAGAGCGCGGTATCCCGCGCCCTCGCCCTGCGCGGCGATCGCCGGAGCGCTGGCGAGCTTCTCGCCGAGCACGGGCTCCGCGCGTGGGAGAGCACGTCTCCCACTCGAGCACCCGAATCCGTGCGTCGTCAGATTGCCCTGGCCCTGGCTTTGGCTCACGAAAGTGCGGTCTTGCTGGTGCTGTTCGAGCCATTCGCACTGCCTCAGGTCGATCGGGAGAAGGTGCTCGGAGCGCTTCGTGCCCAGGCCGAGCGGGGCAGCGTGGTGGTCGTGATCACCGCCAGCGTGCGGGACGCCTCCGATGTCGGCGGAGACATCCTGCTGCTCGATCGCGGACGCTTCGTGCGGCGGCCGGGCGAGCCGCTCGCTCGCTCGCTCACTCCTGGTCGAGCTCCGCTTGTCGAAATTCGATCGAAGGATGCGAAACAGCTCGCGGCGCTCCTGGCCGCCGATCCCGCCGTCCAGGGAGTGGAATGGGATGCCTCCCGCGCCCCGGAGCGAGTTCTGGTGCGCGGGAAAGATGCGGACGTGCTCTCCCTGGCGCTTGCCCGGATTGCTCGAGAGTCCGATTGTGCCGTCTCCTCCATCGACACGATCTTGCCGGCTCTCGACGAAGCACGAGCTGCGAGCGTGGGACTTTGGCGCGCGGCTCACGACGCGGCACGCGAAGCCGCCTCGGCACAGCGGCGGGCTCTGGCAGAAGCTCAGGCCGCCCAGGCGACCGCCCCTCCCCGCACGTTTGCCGACGTGCGTGCCGCCTCCGCTCCGCCACCGAAACCCGATGACCCTGGAGCGACGGGGTGAGCGGGTTTTCCGCCGGAATGTCCATCGCGCTTTCGCGACTTCGCGGTCGCGGAGCCATCGCCGGTCTTGTGTTCGGATTGCTCGTCGTTTTCGTGGTGGCGCTGTTCGAGCGGCGAGCCACTCCCCTCGAAGCTCCGGACCGCGCCCTCGAAGGCATTGCGCTCGGTGTGGCCTTGCCACTGACGGCGTACGCGATCGTCATCCGGCTGTACGCCCGCACGCGTATCGACGAGAGCATCGCCGAGATTGCCCGCCATGGAGCCAATCGTCAGAGTTGCGTGGGCGGTATGGTGATCGTCGTCGTCGCGACCGTCGCGGTGTGCGGAGCGCTGTTCAGCGCGCTGGCCGTGATCGTGACGCGAGCACCGCACGACCCGAGGCTCCTGGGAGATCTCGCGACCAGCAGTTGGATTGGTGCGCTCGGCGGATGCGCTTACGGCTCGCTCTTCTCCCTCGGCTCCCAGCTCGGGCAGCTCCGGAGGAGGACGCCTGTGGTTTCTTCTGCTGGATTGGGTGCTCGGCGCGGGGACCACGGCAATCGCCCTCCCGCTGCCCCGCGCTCACATCGAGAACTTGCTCGGAGGTCCGGCGGTCCTGGATTTGCCCCAGTGGTCGGGTTCCCTCGCTCTGGTCGCAATGAGCATCGTTACGGCTGTGCTGGCCGTCCTCCGCGCTCCTCGCTGACTCACTCCCCGCAGTTCGCGGGCACGCTCAAGCTCCCGTCCGGATTGCGAAAGTCGGTGCCTGGCGTGCAGATGTCTTCCGGGCCACGACCCACGTGCTTCGCGAAGAACGTGATCATCGAGCTCTCGTCGAAGCAATCGCTTCTGAGCGTGAATCCCCACGAGCTCGCCGCCCATGTCACATCGAGCTTTGGGTCCGGGATCAAGAGCACACGTCGCTGCGCACCACAGCCGGGATCGGGCGGGAGCTTCTGCAGCATGGCTTTGGCAGCCGCCACGTCCTCGGCGCAGCCGCTCGGGCAGTTGTACGTGTACACGATGGCGCCGTGCTCGAGGTCGTGAACCCAGTTGCCTCGGGGAAGGGGAGATTCGTACACGCCGAACGCCGCCCATTCCGAGTAGTGATTTCCCGACGAGGGTGGATTGGTGTCGAAGCTCAGCTTGCTGCAGTCGGGGACGTGCTGCGTGCTCTGGATCGAATGCTGACTGACGACCGGCTGACACTCTCCCGAGCCGAGCGGCAGCTCGGAGGCAGCGCCACATCCCATCGACGAGAGCGCCATGAGCCATGGGGAAAGAGCGCGTCGCACGCCGGGAGTTTACGGCAGAACCCGAGCTGGCAAAAATCTTGCTAGGCGCCGCCCAAAAGCGCCTCGGGTCGCGATCTGGCCCGAGGCGCGGAGGCGCGCTAGGCTGCTCCCTCCGTGCGAGCAATTCTCTATCAGTTCGAGAGCTTCGAGGCACTCGCACTCGAGATGGAGGCAGGGGGGGACGAGCAAGAGCTCGAGCTCCCTTGCCACGATGGACTGAAGGACGGCGAGTGGGTCCTCTCCACCTTCGCGGTGGGCGAGGAGTCGACTGCGGTTGCGGCGTGCGTCGTCGATCGCGGCGACGGTTTGCGCTTGGCGTTCACGGATCGGGATTGGTCGAGACTCTGGCAGTACGCCAACTCCACCGAGCCGCCCACCATCCCTCCGCCGAGCCTGCCGCTTCCGGCCTTCGAGATCAAAGCGCCTGCCGACGCATTCGTGCTCATCGTGGACGATGACTCGGATCTGCAAAACGTGGTGTGCGCCATGCTGCGCTCGGCGGGATTTGCTGCAACCGCGGTTTCGAGCGCCGAGGAGGCGTTCGACTCGCTGCGGCAGGCGCGACCGGATCTGATGGTTTTGGATTGGAACCTACCCGGAATGAGCGGCGTGGATTTCTGTCGCAGGCTCCGGCGGGAACCCAAGCTGTCACGACTGCCGGTGCTCTTCCTCACGGCCCACTCGTCGACATCCGACATCGTGGAGGCCTTCCAGGCGGGTGCTGACGATTTCGTCAGCAAGCCATTCCGCGCCCCGGAGCTCGCGGCGCGCGTGTTTGGACTGATTCGCCGCGCGCACATGCCGCCGCCATCGTCACGGACCGGCATGGGGGCGAGCGGCGTCTGAGCTCCTGCCCCTTGCGAAGCGCGTTTGGCGTCCCAAGCTTCGGTAGGTCGTGAGCCCGCTTGCTCTAGCAACGTTCGGCGCTTGGGGGCTCGTGGTCGCCGTGGCGGCCGTGTTTCGCAGTCGAGCCTACGCGGTGTTTCGTGGCGTGCTTTTGGGCATCTATGGGCTGGTGTTCCTCGCGCTCGCCTCAAAGTGGCAGGCTACGCCGGCTTGGCCCGCGGTGCTGTACCTGCACGGGGCGGTCTTCCTTCACGCGATCGTGCTGGCTCGACCCCGCTTGATGCCACTCGCCTATCGCTTTCTCGTCAGCGTTCCCCAGGCGTTCTTCTCGGCCGGGACGCTGCTTTGTTTCCCGTGGGCGATCGCCGTGGCGTTCGGTCTTCCACCCTACGGATTCTTCTTGCCGTATATCGCCGCGCTGATCGGCATCTTTCAGTCGTTCAACAGCCGCGAAGAAGAGATCGATCTCGTGGTCGCCGATGGCCACGTCGTCTCGGGCGTTCAGCGCGTCGCGTCCGGCGAGCATCGTGCCGAGCGGCCTCTCCACATCGTGCAGATCACGGATCCGCACATCGGCCCGTTCATGTCCGTCGCGCGCCTTCGTCGCATCGTGAAGCGAGCTATGGAGAAGAAGCCCGATCTGGTGATGCTCACCGGTGACTTTCTCACGATGGAGTCCCAGTCCGATGCTTCCCTCCTCAGCCAGGCGCTCGAGCCGCTGCGCGCGCTCGAAGGACGCACGTTCGCCTGTCTCGGCAACCATGATCACGAAGCGCTCGAGACCGTGCGAGGTGCGTTGCGATCGGTTGGAGTGAAGCTATTGGTGGACGAAGCGACCCTCACGCAAACCGCGGCCGGTCCGGTGCAAATCGTCGGAATGGATTTCCACTTCCGCGAGCGACACGCGCGCATGGCTCGGGTGACCGAGGCCCATCCGCGGATTTCCGGCGCCCTCCGGGTCGTCCTCCTCCACGATCCCGGCGCCTTTCGTCATCTCGCGAGCGGCGAGGCCGATCTGGTCCTCTCGGGCCACACCCACGGCGGCCAGATCGGCCTGGTGAGCTTGGGCCTGCGTCACACCCTTCTCCGGTTGCTCTCGGGCGTGCCCGATCACGGGATCTGGGGCAGCGGGACGAATCGGCTCTACGTTCATCGCGGTACGGGCCACTACGGGTTTCCCCTGCGGCTCGGCGTTCCCGCGGAGGAAAGCCTGCTCCGGGTCCACGCGTCGCGCCTTACGTGAGCCTAGCTGCGGGTCCAGAGGAGCGCGGCGGCCAGCAGGAGCAGTGCCGCGAGCGCACGCAGGATGAAGCTCGCCATCGCTCGGCGTTGCTGTCTGCGAGCCAGCGCTAGTTCGATTGCGTCGTGCTCTTTGGCCAGCCTCTGCATGGCGTCGGCGTGAGTTGCGATGCGCTCCTCGCTCCGCCGTCGGGAGTCTCGCGCCAGCGAGCGCCAAATCCCTCGGAGCCGATGCCCGTTCCGCCGCCGCCGCTGGGCGTCTTCGCTCGGCGAGAGCTTCACCACAGCGGCACGGAGCTCCCTGCGATGGGCGTCGTAGCGCGCGCGACTCTCGGCGTCGGTGAGGACGCTCAAGGCGTCGTGCATTTGCTCGAGCTCGGCTTCGAGCCCCAGGACTCCTCGCCGGTGGCGCACGATGGTCTTTTCCCGATATGCACGGCGGATCTCCGCCTCGGGGGCGTGGGGATCCACTCCGAGGAGATGGTAGTAGTCACGTGGCACGGGCACGGAGTCAATCCATGAGCCTAGCAGGCCTCAGCGGACTGTCACCCGCAGTGGCCGCCCTGGCAGGTCTCGCTCGTCAGGCACACCCGACCGCAACTTCCGCAGTTGGCCGAGTCGGTATCGAGATCCACGCAGCCAGCTTCGCAGCAGGACTCCCCGTCGCTGCAAGCATTGCCTCCGCGGCAGGTGCAATTGCCGCTCGCGCTGCAGGACTCGCCCGGACGGCAATCCGTGTTGCCACAAGAGCAACGTCCTTGATGGCAGCTCGGATCGGCAGCTTGGGGGCCGCACTGGTTGCCATTCGAGCAGCGACAGCGACCCTGAGAGCAGGACAAACCGTCGGCGCACGTTTGCCCACACGCTCCACAGTTCTGTTCGTCGCTTCTCGGATCCACGCAGGTCCCGCTGCAGGCGATCTCGTTGTTGCCGCAGCTCACGTTGCCGCCGCTTCCGCCTACGGATCCCCCCGATCCTCCCGACGAGGCTCCGCCACTCGAGCTCCCCCCAGCATCCGGGTCGAACTGGAAGCCGTCGAAGTCGTTCGTGCAGCCCACCGCCAGGGTCACAGCCGTCAGCGCGAAAATCCAAAAAAAGCGCATGGTCCCTGTTTAGGGAAGCACACTTTTTCGCGCCCGGCCACTCGCCAGGCCCGTTACTGCTGTTCCCGAAACGCTTCGGCGGGACGCAAACGTGCAGCGTACATCGCGGGCCATACCGTGGCGATCAGGCAGACGAGGACTGCGAATACGCCCACCATCGCGAACTCCACCGGACGCACCTGTACCGGCAAGCGTGAGATGAAATACACCTTGGGATCCAGCGGGAAGCTGTAAACGAGGAGCCCGCGACAAACAGCTGTCCCGAGAGCCAGCCCCAGCGTCGTGCCGATCACGCCGATGATGGCGCCTTGATACAGGAATGCCTTGAGCAGGTCGCTGTCCTTGGCGCCCATGGCCTTCAGCACGGCGATCTCCTTCTTCTTGTCGAGCACGACCATGATCAGAGTGGCGATCACGGTGAACGCGGCAACCACGATGATCAGCGCCAGTACCAAGCTCATCAGGATTTGCTGAATGCGGAGAGCGGTGAAGAGCCCGTGGTTCAACTCTTCCCAATCCATCGTGTGGTAGATGCCGTCGTCCAGGCGCTGGTCGATCGCGCGCGCGACGCCTCGCGCGTTGTCGATGTCCTTGACCTTCATCTCGATGCCCGTGACGCTGTCCCCGGAGTCGCCAAAGGCCTGGGCTTCGTACAGGTCGGTGTAGACGAGCTTCGAGTCGTACTGGTCGAAACCCGCATCGAACACGGCGATCACGCGGAACTGTTTCGCAACCGGGGCGAGAACCGCACCGCGTGAATAGGTGTATCCGACCGTGGGGGACGTGACCTGGACGCAGTCGCCCAGCTCGAGCTTCAGGTTTTCCTTCAGGGTCTTGCCGACGATGATGCCCGGGAGCTTTTGCACCGCGTCCGCGTTTTCGCAGGGATCTGGATCAACGTCGTCGGGCAGCACGTCCTCCTCGGGCAAAACGCTTTCATAGCCGCCATCGGGAACCACCGATCCGGAGATGCCGCCATCCAGGTCGTCGTCGTCGACCTCCGTCTCCACACCCGCGTCGAGGTCGGCTTCTTCTTCTTCGTCTTTGGGTGGCGTTCCGGCGTCAGCTGCGGCGCCGCCGTCTTCTGCCGCTTTGATCTCCTTCTCGATCTCCCGAAGCAACGGCGTCTTGCCGGGAGAGAGATACTTCTTCTTGCTACCGCTCGAGTCGTCGTCGAACAGCGAGCGCCGTCGTCGCTCTGGAGGCTTGGCGTCGGCCTTGCGAAGGCCGTGAATGTCACCTTCCACGATGTGACGAGGCAGATCGAGCACCTGGGGCATGAGGTCCGGATCGACCCCCTTGAGCAGCACTCCAGTGGCGGTCTTGTCACCGTGGGTGACCATCATCGGATTGATGACGAATGGCGCGATGCCGGTGATCCCTGGCACGTCGCGCACTCGATCCATCACCTCGCGGTATTCGCGGAAGTCGCTCGTGTACTTGAGAATCAGGACGTGAGCGTTGACCCCCAGAACCTTGTCGCGAAACTCCGCGCGAAATCCCCCGGTGACGCTCATCACGGTGGCGAGCGCCGCCACGCCCAGTGCCACTCCGATGAAGGCGAAAATGGTCCCCACCGAAACGAAAGCTCGCTTCTTGGAGCGCATGTAGCGCAGTGCAAGCTCGAGGGGGAAACCCATGTTTCTAGGGGGATGTAGCAGAGTGTGCGCTGTGTACGACAGTACTCTGCCTGCCATGACCCCTGAGACACGCCGGCCATTCCTGCGCAACGATTTCACAGTGAATTGCGTCGAAATTCGCTGTTTTTCCGTGGAGCTCGCGCGGCCCAGGGTTTGCTGGGGAGAGCAGGCCCCCTCCAAGAAAATCGCCCCAATCAATCGGGGTCCGAGGGGGGAGTGACGCCGAAAAGTGGAGTAACCTTTGGGTTCGAGGCTTAGTTCAGGGATCGAATGAGCGACGGGCGAGACAGTCGAGCGGGAGCTCCCTTCCCGATTGCGGAAGCGATGTCGGTTCCCGACCCGAAAGTCGAGGAGTCGCCGGGCGGTCCCCCTTCCGAGGACGTGCCCGGCTCCGGCCAGCTCAAGCTCGTGACGGTCATCAACGCCTCGCTCCCGGATCTGGAAAACAGCCAGGTCACCCGGGTCCCCGCCGAAAAGTCGAAGAAGAAGGACCCCTATCTCGGGGCCACCATCGACGGCCGCTACAAGGTCGAGTCGCAGCTCGGCGAAGGCGGGATGGGAGTCGTCTACCGCTGCGTCCACACCATCATCGGCAAGAAAGTCGCGATGAAGGTCCTGCGTGCCGATCTGGCGCGCGACAAGGAAGTCACCGAGCGCTTCTTGAACGAAGCGAAGTCGGCCAGCGCGATCGGCAACCCGCACATCATCGACATCAGTGACTTCGGTCTGCTGCCCGATGGCTCGGCGTACTTCGTGATGGAGTACCTCGAGGGCATTCCGCTGACGAAGATCGTCGAGGGCGGAAAGCCCGTGCCCGTGCCGCGCATCATCGAAATCGCGCGGCAACTCGGCGAAGGGCTCGCGGCCGCACACAAGGCCGGAATCGTTCACCGCGATCTCAAGCCCGACAACATCTACCTCGTCGAACGCGGCAGCGACGAAAGACTTCGTCAAGATCCTCGACTTCGGCATCGCCAAGGTCAACACCCACACCGAGGGCAGGCTCACGCGCGCCGGCGCGGTGTTCGGCACGCCACATTACATGTCCCCGGAGCAGGCGGCGGGCACCCACGTCGATCATCGCGGCGACATCTATTCTTTCGGCGTGATCCTGTACGAGATGGCGAGCGGCAAGGTCCCGTTCGACGCCGACAACTTCATGGGGATCTTGACCCAGCACATGTACAAGGCGCCGATCGCGATCAACGCGCTCGTGCCCCAGCCCCAGGACGTGCCCCACGGGCTCGAAGCGATCGTCCTGAAGTGCCTCTCGAAGCGCCCCGAGCAGCGCTATGCCGTCGATGGAAGAGCTGGTCGCGGACCTGGAGAAGCTGAAATCCGGCACGATCCCCAGCGCCGTCCCCGAGATGATGAATCGATCCGGCGGCTTCAACGTGCCGGTGGACTACTTGAAGAAGGGCGGCCTGGCTGGGATGCCGGCGCTGCTTCCCGCTACGCCAGCAAGCGGAACGATGCGGCGCACGCGCTGGCCGCTCTACGCAGGCGTCGGCGGTGTCGTCACGGCGATGGCGCTCGTCATCGTGATTCTCGCGCTCGGGTCCAAGAGCACGGCTCAGCAACCCGAACCGACCCAGCCCCTCCCGGCTGCGACCGTGCCGTCCGAACCCCAAAAGCCCGAAGCTCCCCCCGCGCCCAAGATCCGGGTGGCGCTCGCCATCGATCCTCTCGATGCCCACGTGTTCGATGGCAAGGACGATCTCGGTGCCAGCCCCGTGGTCATCGAGCTCGAAAAGGGCGAAAAGAAGATGGTCAACATTCGTCGGGAAGGCTTCCAGGATCAGGAGCTGATCGTCGATGGCACCGAGGAGCGCACGACCGTCAAGCTCGAGCGCGTGCCGGGGCTCTCGAACATCCGGCCGGTGCCCAAGCCCATCGCCAAGAAGCCGCGAAAAGAAGCCCGAAAAGAAGCCCGAAAAGAAGCCCGAAAAGAAGCCCGCTGGAAACATCGGCGGGGACGTCGTGATCAATCCCTGGGGAGAGCACTAGTCTTTCGCGCTACGCTTGCCGGAGATGTCGGATGCTCCCACCGGCGCGCTGGGACGAGCTGTCCCGAACGATGTGCGCGAGCTCACCAAGCGTCTGCGTGACGCTGGCCACCATGCGTGGATAGTCGGCGGCTGCGTTCGGGACCGGGTTCTCTCCGAGCTCCGGGGCTCGGTCGAAGACGAGCGCGTGGAGAACGACTGGGACATCGCCACCGACGCCTTGCCCGAAAAGGTGATGAAGCTCTTCCGCCGAGTGATCCCCACCGGCATCAAGCACGGGACGGTCACCGTGCTCATGGGAGACGAATCCTACGAAGTTACCACCTTGCGCGGGGAAACCACCTATTCGGATGGGCGGCGGCCGGACTCGGTGTATTTCGTGGAGGACATCGTGGCCGATCTGGCTCGGCGCGACTTCACCGTCAATGCGATGGCCTTCGATCCCATCGAGGGCAACCTCATCGATCCCTTCGATGGCATCGGCGACCTGAAACGGGGCCTGCTCCGGGCCGTGGGAGCGGCGTCCGAGCGCTTCGCCGAAGATGGACTCCGGGTGCTGCGCGCAGCTCGCTTCGTCGCGACCCTGGAGCTCGCGATCGAGCCAGAAACGGCCCGCGCCATCGAGCCATCCCTCGAAAGCTACCGTCGGGTGAGCCCCGAGCGCATCCGCGACGAATGGATGAAGAGCATGCGCGCCAGAGAGCCGAGTCGGGCGTTCGCGGTGATGAAGGATCACGGTATGCTCGCCATCACCGCCCCGGAGCTGCTCGAGTCGGTCGACTGCGAGCAAAACCGCTATCACGCCTACGACGTGTGGGGCCACGCCATGAGCTGCCTCGACCACTGCCCGCCGTCCGCCGTGCTACGCGTCGCCGGGCTTCTCCACGACGTGGGCAAGCCGCGCAGCCGCGCGTTCAGCGACAAGACGAACGACTACACGTTCTACGAGCACGAGCGCATCGGTGCGGAGATGGCCGATCCGATGCTCGAGCGACTGCGCTTTTCGGGGGAAGAGCGCGCGCGCATCGTCGGTCTCGTGCGACACCATTTGATTTGCTACGACGACTCCTGGAGCGACGCGGCGGTTCGGCGATGGATCCGCCGGGTTTCGCCCGAGCTTCTCGACGATCTGTACGAGCTCAACCGTGCCGACGTGCTCGGCAAGGGCAAGGATGCCTCGGAGGATCTCCAGCGCCTGGGGAACCTGAAAGGGCGCGTGAGCGAAGTCCTTGCCCGAGGCGAAGCGATGAGCGTGAGGCAGCTCGCAGTGAACGGGCACGACCTGATGAGCGAGCTGGGGGTGGCGCCCGGGCCGGCAATCGGGCGCATCCTGGCGGCGCTTTTGGAAGAAGTGATCGAGGATCCGGAGCTCAATCAACGAGAGACGCTCCTCCTCCATGCCAAGGAGCTGCTCGCGTGAGACACCGATGGGCCTTCATTGCTGTCGCCTTCGCGCTCGTTGCCTGCGGCTCCGACGACGACTCGGGCAAAGCCGCGGATCCCGGTCCACTCGCAATCCCGGAGGGCTGCAACCCCCTGGCCGCGGATTGGGATTGCCTTCTGCCGTACCCGTCGGACATTCTGCTGACGGAAGATGCGTCGCTGCCCAGTGGGCGCCGCGTCACTCTCGGCGCCAGCAATGCGTCTGGACACGACGAACGGTCCGGTCGACTTGACGACGCTCCACGCCGCTGACGGATTTTCGCCGGGCAACCAGATCCTGGCGCTCTTTCCCGGAGGAGTCGATCCGCATAACCTCGTCTTCCACACCGGTGACGTGACGAAGTCGCTCGAAGTCGACAGCCCGACGCTCCTCATCGACGCCAGCACCGGCGAGCCAGTCCTCCATTTCGCCGAGCTCGATCCGAGAGCCGAAGACGACTCTCGTCGCGGGCTCGTCATTCGACCCCTGGTGCGCTTGAAGGATGCGACTCGCTACATCGTCGCCATCCACTCCCTGCAAGATCCGGGTGGAAAGTCCATCGCGCCGCCCGAAGGGTTCCGGCGGATCCGCGACGGGCAGACCTCCAAAGATCCCATCCTCAATCCCTTGGCGAAGCGCTATGCCAGCGAAATATTTCCGATTTTGGCTCAGGCGGGCGTCGAGCGAAAGAGCCTCCAGCTCGCCTGGGATTTCACCACACGCAGCGCGGAGAACGCGACGAGCGACATGCTCGCGGTGCGAAGCGACGTGATGAACCAACTCGCCACCGCGCCGCCCGCGTTCAAAATCCTTTCGGTCGATGACAACGTCGACGTGCACGTGTTCCGGCGCATTGCCGGAAGCGTGACCGTGCCCCTGTATCTCGAAGAGAACGCGCCGATGTCCCCGCTCCATCGGGACACGAGCGGGAAGGTCACGCAAAATGGCGAGATCGAGGTGCCGTTCACCGTGCTCATCCCCCGGAGCGTGGGAGAGCGCGCGGCCGGCGAGCCTCCCGGACGCTTGGTCCAGTACGGCCACGGATTCTTCGGAACGCGCGCCGAAGCAGAGAACGAGCCGACCGAGCTCGCGGACGAGAAAGGATTCGTCCTCGTCGCGACGGATTGGGTCGGTATGAGCGAGGAGGATCGAAACTTCGTCGCCGACGCGCTGGTGAGCGACATGGCGAACGTGCTCGCCTTCACCGACCGCTTGCATCAGGCGATGGCGAACTTCATCGCCCTGGCAATGCTGTCCAAGGGCGCCCTCGCCCAAGCTCCGGAGCTCCAGGTGCCAGCCGGACCTGCCTACGATCCCAGCGCCCTTTACTTCGTCGGCCACAGCCTGGGCAGCATTCTGGGCTCGACGTACGTCTCGCTGGCCCCCGACGTGGAGCGCGCCGCGATGACCGTTGGCGGCGTCGACTTCTCGTTCATGCTGTTCCGCGCCCAGCCCTTTGCGCTGTTTCTGCTGCTCACCACCACCGTGCTCCCGGATCTGCTCGATCAGCAGAAATTCGGCTATCTGGCGCAGCTCTCGTTCGATCGCATCGATCCGATTTTCTACGCACCGCATCTGCTCTCGGACACCTTTCCCGGGAGCCCCAGCGCACGCCACGTCCTGTACGCCGTGGGGATTGGAGACACCGCCGTGCCGCCCCTGTCTGCGGAGCTTCAGGCCCGAAGCCTCGGGATCCCCGAGCTGTCGCCCGCTCCGCGGGTGGTGGGCGGGCTCACGACGGCCGCCGCACCCATCGACGGCTCGGCCCTCATCGAGCTCGACTTCCACGTGAGCCCCGAGCCCGGCATCGAAGCCAACCCTCCTGCGTCGAACAACCAGGTCCACGAAGGCGTACGCCGCGAGCCCGCCATCCGCGAAGCCATCAGCCGCTTCCTGAAGCCTGGCGGCGTCATCGAGCAAACCTGTGACGGGGTTTGCGATCCTGGTTAGGTCCTGGGGAGATTTTACAGGAAGACGGAAGGGCGGAAGTCGGAGGGAAGTTCGGAGATGGTCGCCGCCGCGCGCTCTTACGGACGCCAGAACGTCAAAGTCCAGAGGATGCCAGCGGATTTGAATTCGGACGCGTACAATCACCTGTCTTTCCTAGGACGTGCGGCGAATTTGTCGCATCCTGGTTAGGTCCTGAGGAAATTTTACTTGGCGTAAGCGTCTCGGGCCAGGCGTCCCGGAAGGCGCCGACGCTCGGAGGATTTCAGAAGAACAAGAGTTGCGCCAGAGGACTACTGCACGACGAAGACTTGGTCGAGAATTCTGGGCCCGCTCTCGGGTTCGGGCGCAGGCAGTAATGGAGGTGAGTTTCAGAAGTCGCGCCATTCTTCCAGAAGTGCTTCGTAGTGATCGGCGTCGGCGTTGGCTTGGCCGACGAGCTCCAAAAAGGCTTCGCAGAATCTCTTCTCGGTCCGCGGTGTCCACGCCGTCCTTCGCGTCCATTTGGTTGAACACGGTCCACGAAGCGTTGCAGGATCTCCTCGAGATCGTCGGGGTTGGCGCCGATTGCTTTGGCTGCGACGGCGAACGCTTTTATTGCGGCTTTGGCTTTGCCCGCACTGTGATGCTCAGCCCAGTCGCGAAACGGATTGTCGAGGTTCGCCTTCAGCCAGGCGTCGGTTCGGGCCTTGCGAAGCTTCAGCCGCGGATCCTTTCGAGCGCGGCGCTGAAGCACGGTCGCAGCGGTCTTGCGCAAGCCCTCGATGCTGAGGGACTCGATGTGCGGCCATGTGGCAGGGAGCGGAAAGCTGTCTGCGTCGAAGTCGTAGCAAGTATCGATCGACAGCGTCTTGAGCTTGGATAGCTCAGCGAGCCGCTCGACCGAGCGCAGGCTGCGAATGTCAGCCAGGTGGACGTTCTCGAGCGCGGGAAAAGCCAGTAGCTCGGAGCAGTCGAACACCTCCGACGTTCGCACCTGGATGTCGAGCACGCCATCGAGACCGCTGACTTCTCGGAGCGAGCCCGTCGGAGAGGTCACGTTCAGGGTGAGGTGTGCTCCGTTCTCAGTCGCGGAGACCGCGATGGGGCCGCACGAAGTGAGGTTCAGGCTGCTGCACGTGCTCGGAAGCACCAGCCGCGAGAGCTTGGGCATCGCGCGTATGCTCATCGTCTCGAGGTGGGTGCGGCCGAGATCGAGCGCTTCGATTGCTTCGCTCCACCAGCCGAGCCCCTGGATGAGCGGCCTGGTTTCCAGATAGGCGACGAGTCCGAGATCGTCGCCGTCATAGGCGAGCTCGTCCAACGCGGACAGCACGTCGAGCGCCGTCCAGCTCAATGCCGTACCCGTCGCGACGATCGTGGATCCGTAGAGGCTTGCTCCCGGGCGGACGATCCGCAACTTGCTCGACGCGACGCGCACGGAGCTCGCTTCGCCGCCGGGTGTCATCACGAGCTCTACCTCGTCTTTTCGGCTGGCGGCTCGCTTGTACGATTCTCTTGCCGATGTCGGCACTCGAGCCCAGCGCTCTTGAAGGCGTAGCTGCCGTAAGAAGTCGCTGCGCCGCTCTCCCTCGCCGAGTGCCACGGGCGCTTTCGAAACGCCGAGGGAGAAGAAGCAAGCGGGCAGAGTCGCGTCACTCGTCAGGTGATGGATGAGTGTCGCCGGGGACCAGCGGTGATGGTCATGCGCCAAGAGCCCGACGCCGGCCAACGTCTCCAACGAGGGGCGGTGGTCGCCGAACCAATCGAGCGCAGCCAGACAAGTCTTGTCCGGCTGACTCAGCACTACCTCTGCCGCACCCCAGGACCCGTTTTCGAGATCGACTGCGAATACCTGACCCACCGAGTAGGGGCTCTCGCTCGTTTGCCGAGTCACGCGGCGAGCCTGTGTGACCGCGCGGCAGGCCGCAAGGAGAGCGCTACGGTGAGTGCAGGATGGGCTTCCCACCTGCTTCGGGGCGCGGACCTGGAGGGCGGTACCTTTTCAACCGCTGGGAGCGGGCTTGGGGGCGCCGAAGATGCTCGCGGGACGCTTCTTCTCTTTTTGGTTCTGCGTGCGCTTCTCGGCCCAGGTCGGGATGATCACGCGCTGGCGCACGGGGAGCGGACGGCCTTCGGTGGCTGCGTTGATCTCTTCCGCGTCGAGGGTCTCGCGCTCCGAGCAATGCTTCGGCGAGGGCGTCGAGCTTCACGCGATTGCTGGAGAGGACCTCGTGCGCGACGTCGTACTCCTGCTGGATGATGCGCTTGACCTCTTCGTCGATCTGGCGAGCCGTATCTTCCGAGTAGTCTTCGCGGTGCGTGGTCATTTCGCGGCCGAGGAAGACGCTTTCCTCGTTTTCGCCATAGGCGACCGGGCCGAGCTTCTCGCTCATTCCGAGCTCGCACACCATGGCGCGGGCCAGGCGAGTGGCGCGCTTGATGTCGTCCTGAGCGCCCGTCGTGACCTCACCAAAGACGAGTGCCTCTGCTGCGCGGCCTCCGAGAGCCATCGCAATCCGGGCCAGGGTCTGGGTGCGGGTCATCAGGTGGCGGTCCTCCGTCGGGAGGAACTGGGTGACGCCCAGGGCTGCGCCTCGGGGAATGATGCTGACCTTGTGCACGGCGTCGTTGCCCTGGACCATCTTGCCCACGAGGGTGTGACCGGCTTCGTGCCAGGCTGCGGTGCGCCGCTCTTCGACGCTCATGACCATGCTGCGGCGCTCGGTGCCCATCAGCACCTTGTCCTTGGCCATCTCGAAGTCGACCATGGCGACCGCGTCCTTGTCCTGGCGCGCTGCGAGCAGAGCCGCTTCGTTGACCAGGTTTTCCAGATCGGCACCAACGAAGCCCGGAGTGGCAGCCGCCAAGATCCCGAGCTCCACGTCACCGGACAGCGGAACCTTCTTGGTGTGAACGCCGAGAATGCCTTCGCGCCCGCGCACGTCGGGACGCGGGACGATGATGCGACGATCGAAACGGCCCGGTCGCAGGATCGCCGGATCGAGCACGTCGGGACGGTTCGTCGCGGCGATGATGATCACGCCTTCGTTGGACTCGAAGCCGTCCATCTCGACGAGGAGCTGATTCAGCGTTTGCTCGCGCTCGTCGTGACCGCCGCCGAGGCCTGCGCCCCGGTGCCGCCCGACAGCGTCGATTTCATCGATGAAGATGATGCAGGGCGCGTGCTTCTTGCCCTGCTCGAACAGGTCGCGGACGCGGCTCGCGCCCACACCGACGAACATCTCCACGAAATCCGAGCCTGAAATGCTGAAGAACGGTACGCCCGCTTCCCCAGCAATGGCCCGGGCGAGCAGCGTCTTGCCGGTGCCCGGAGGGCCCATCATGAGCACTCCCTTGGGAATGCGGCCGCCGAGCTTCTGGAATTTCTTCGGGTCCTTGAGGAAGGCGATGATCTCTTCGACCTCGTCCTTCGCTTCATCGATGCCCGCCACGTCTGCGAACGTGACCTTGTTCTGGGATTCGTTCAGCAGGCGCGCGCGGCTTTTTCCGAAGCTCATCGCCTTGCCGCCTCCAGCCTGGAGCTGCCTCATGAAGAGGTAGAACAGGACGAGCAAGAACAGCATCGGCAGGAGGATCGTCAGCGTCGTGGTGAGGAACGGATTCGCTTCGTCCTTCTGGTAGGTGACCTTCACGTCGGACTTCAGGATCTCCGAAGCGATCTCGTCGCTCTGGGGGCCGACGGTGATTCCGCGTTCGGGAGCGCCCTTGGACGCAGGGTTCTTGATGAGGAAAGCGTACTCGCGCTCCTTGATCTCGACGGCCTCGACGTGACGCTGGTCCTTGGGCGCCTTCACCAGCGCCATGAACTCGCTGAACGGCATCGGCTGCCGTTGCGGCCCGTCGGGGCTCAAGAACTGCCAGATCGCCAAGAAGGCGACGATCAGAACGACCCAAAGTAAGAGGGTCTTGTGCGGCTGCTTCAACTTACGACCTCGAAAGACTGGTTACCCGGAGCGGCTCCAAAAGAAATCATGCCATCTCGGCCTGGCAACGTCAATCTCGGGAGCGACATTAGCGAGAGTTAATCACTTTTGGAGGCTTTGGCAGCCCCTGGGGGGCGCACGACACGGTTCTTCAACTTTCCCGCGTCCTCTGAGTGCTGAACGATTGGGACCCCAAGCATCGGGTCGATGCGAACCACGAGCCCGCCGGGGAGCGGGACCATGCCACGAACCCGGCGTTTTTCCACCAGTCGTCGCACCTCCGCGGCCTGGGCTCGGGAAAGCGTGACCGGGGCGCCCCGGTCGAACAGCAGGGGTGGACCCTCCCCGCCAATCTGGTCGGCCAGGGCGCACAAGTGGTCGACCACCCGCGGGCTGAGCTCCTCGAGCAGCGGGATGACCTCCAGCCGGAGTCGGACGCGCACGAACCGCCGGTCGAGGTTCGAGGGATCGTCGGCGAACGGGATGGCATGGCGCGCGAGGTGCGCGAGCACATCCGCCTTGCGAGCGCGGAGCAATGGTCGAATGCGATTTTCGTGGCGCGCCGGCAAGACGGCGAGTCCCCGGGGCCCCGCCCCGCGCAGCAAGCGCTCGAGTACGGTCTCGGCGCAATCGTCGGCGTGGTGTGCGGTCGCGATGAGCTCCGCGCCGAGGGTGCTCGCTGCATTGGCGAGGGCCCGCCAGCGGGCGTCGCGGGCGCGCGCCATGAGGTTGCCTCCTGGCTTCACTCGCAATCGGCTCTGGGAAAACGGGATCCCTTCGCGCTCCGCGAGCTCTCGGGCGAGTGCGAGCTCGGCGCCCGCTTCCGGACGCAAGCCGTGATCCACGCCGTGAGCAAAGAGCGAGAGGCGCCAGCGCTTCTTCAGCTTGGCCATCACATGGAGCAATGCCATCGAATCGCCGCCGCCCGAGACGGCCACGACGATGCGGGCGCCCCGAACGACCTGACACTCGTCCGACAGGGCCCGCTCGGCGAGCGTGATCAGGGTCGGGGGATGGGAGCGCGCCATCAGGCGAGCTCGAATTCCTTGCAGAAGGACAGGGTTTGGACGAGATCGAGGCGGATCCCTTTGTGGGCTTCGTTCGGGTAGCCGCTTGCGCACCGCTCCGTGTCGGAGTCGAAGTGGGCGCAGGCTTCGCACCCGAATCGCAATCGATACGTCTCTGCTTCTCGCAAGAGCCGCGCGTCGACTCGGGTGATCATCTCACTCCGTCGGGTGTCCCCCGTCGGGGACTTCCAAGGGTCGTCACGAGGCGCGTCACTCGTTGCACTTGAGAAGGACCCAACCGCCGGTCGGCTCCCCGCTCGCGAGCTTGGCTTTCGTGAGCCAGATGATGGCGATGCGATTGCGTGCCGCTGCCATCGCCATGCGGGTGCCGTCGAAGCCGACCAGGGTCGCCTCGCCGAGGTTGGTTTGGAGCTCGACGGTGGCTGCAGGGGTCGTGCTGATCGTGCCGGTGGCATCATCGAGCTGGTGGAGGGTGATCCCGCCTGCTCGGGCCTGAGCGACGAAAAGATGCGTCCTCAAGACGGCCAGGTCGCCGAAGGTCACGGCCGTGGTGCCCACCGTGCCGTTAGCGATTTCCGGTAATGGTGCCGGCCTCGCCGGAGCCAGTGAGCTCGGCGACTTTGAGGGTCATTCCCGTCGAGCCGGGAATGGCGGCCGCCACGCGGCTCCCCCAGGCGGTGAGCGTTGCCCAGGGAGGAGCCGCGGGAAGCGAGAACGAGCCCGTGGTGTTGAGCATATCGTCCGCGCGGGCGCCTACCTGGATCTCGGTCGTTGCCCCGACAGGCGCCAGCATGGCTCGGACCTTCGCGGTCGTCGCGAGGAGGCCGAACGGAATGTCCACGTCGCCAAAGGGATGAGCGATGGGGACACTGCCTTTGAACCCACTGCCTTGGAGCACGACGCGCTCGATGGCCGGCGTGGTTCCGACGACGCGATAGATGAACTCGTACTCGCCGTCGGCCGCGGCTGGCCCGACTGAATGCACGGGTCCCACGGTCAGGTCGTTGAAGAGTGGGTTTTGCGGCCCAGCTGCTCCACTGACCACGCCCTTGTCGTCGATCGGCAAGAAGAGTGCGCCGGCTCCCTTGGAGGCATCGCAGTAGGGGAGCGAGCTCGTGATCAACCCGGATCCGTTGGCGTAGGTGAGCCCCACACCATCGACCGGGTCCTTTCCGACGCAGCCGGCCAGACCAAATGGTGCCTGGGGGGCCGACGGGGTTCCATTGTCGGCCACGTAGTACACGACCGCGCGCAGAGTGGTCGAAGACGTATCCTGATCGCGATACGCCATCACGAATCCGCTATCCGTCGCCGTGATCGCCGGCCCGCTCAGCCGTGCGTCGTCCACCACCGGATTGGGCAGCTTTCCTCCCGCGGCGACCGTCAGTGTGCAGCCACCCGCGTCGTCGTCGTTCACCTTCTTGCAGTTGCCGCTCACACAAGTGAGCCCAGGCCCGCAGCCGCCGCCAGTGAGCGGAGTGCAAAACGCGCTGGGATCGTTCTTGCCGGCGGGAGTCGCCCAGGCTCGAACCGCGATGATGATCTTCTTGGTGTTGTCGAGGTCCGCGTTCGTGCAGCCAAACCCGATCACGCCACAATTTTCGTCCCGCAAGATGGCGGCGAATCCGAACTTCTCCTTGGGCAGATCGCCCACGTCTGGCAAGGCTCCGGAGGCCTTGACGACCTTTCGGTAGCGAGCGGTGCTGGTGAGGCCCGCCGCGAGGGTCGTGTCGGCGGGACACTTTTCCGGGAAGACAGCGAACTCGACGTAATCCGCCGTCGTGCGAAAGCTCGTTCCTTCCGATTTACACGGATCGAGGAGCTCGATGGTGACTTCGGTTTTTCCTCCGCACGAGGCGAACCCGACGAGGGTGGTAAGGATCCCGAAGGCGACGACGCCCGCCTTTTTCATTCTCAGTCCATAGTGACGCGTCGAGCCGTGGTCTGGCCAGAAGCGATTGTCACGCTAAGGGATTTCTTCTTGCTGCCGGCTCTGAGGCCTACTCCGTGATTGCCCGGAGGAAGTGCCGCCCGCACGACGGGGGATGGCCCGAGATTGCGCCCTCCAGCCGTCACGCTGTCACATGCGGGAACGCACATGACGGTGAGGAATCCGGGCTCGCCCTTGCCCGCTGGGGCCGGGGCCGCAGCGACTTTGCCGCCTCCCGTGCTCTTGGGAGTCGGACTGGGCGCAGACTTCGGGGGCTCCTTCGGCAGCGTTTCCGGGTTGACTGGTTTTTCCGTGACGGCGGCGGTTGGCGCTGGGGAGGGGACCGGCACCACGGTGATGCTCGGCGTGGGACCCGGAGGCGCGGTCAGTGTCGGTGAAGGCACGGGCGGAGGCAGAGTCGCCTGCGTGGCGGTGGCTCTCGGCTCCGCTTCCTTCGGGCTCTCCGTGATCTTCAGCACGACGAGAGCCGTCAGCGTGAGGGCAATCAACGTGGTGGCGGCAGCGATGACCGCGATGAGCACCGAGGATCGCTGCTGCTCCGCCGCGGTGGGGGCGCCGCCTTGGTAGGGCTGTGCGGTGGCGTAGTGATGTTGGGGCGGCGCTGTTACCGGTGGCGCTTGATACGCTTCGTGACCACCGAGCAGCGTGGGCGCGACGACAATCGCGTCATCGGGCGAGGGCGCGGGTCTCTGACTCTTCGCCGGTTCATGCACCGTGCTGATGCTGAGGCTTCCCGTTTGCGCTTCTTGTTCCTCGAGCGGGCTCGACATCACGGTCGTGACGATGTCCTCGTCTTCCGCAGCGTAGTCGTGCATCACCCCTGAGCTCGCCTGGGGTCCCGACTTGAGCGCTTTGGGCGGGCCCAGGCCGAGCATCGTGGCCTTCGGCGGTGCCATGTCTTCGAGAAGAGGCATGCCGGTGACCCGTGTCTTCATATCCTCGTCGTCCTCTTCGAGAAGATCCTCCGTGTTGGTGTGGGAGCTCTCGTACTGGGGCAGCGGTCTGCCCCGAGCATCCGCTGCCGGAGCGCCGGCTGCAGGACGAGGAGGCGCGGGAGCGACCCGCGCGTTCAATGGAAGCGTGCTGTTGAGTGGTTGTTGTCGGGACACGGTGGGTGCCTGGGGGCTGGGCGCCGAGGCGGCTCTCGGCGGGGGAACGGGCACCGCCGCCCCAGCAGCGGGACGGGGTGCACGGGGAACTTCCTGAACGTCGGACGCGAACGTGAGAACGGACCCATCCCCGGCGTCGAGGTTGGATCCGGATTCGAGGGAATCGAGGGACACGGTTTGGGTCACCTCGGCAGCCCATTGCAGATGGGCTTCCCGCTTCTGGAAGCGATCGGACAGGACGTGCTTCACGTACGTGCCGATCTCCTCGCTTCCGACGAACGAGCCAGCGCGCATCAAATACTGTTGGAGAGCTCGCGACATGTCGCGGGTGCTCTGGAAGCGTTTTTCGGGATCCTTGGCCAGAGCGCGCATCACGATGATCTCGAGCTCTCCTGGATAGCCCTCGACGATGCTGGACGGCGGTGGAACGACGCAGGCCTGAACGCGCTCGAGGGTTTCGAGATCGCTGTCCATGCGAAACAGGCGGCGGCCGGTGGTGAGCTCCCACAGCACCACGCCCAGGGCGAAGATGTCCGTGCGGCGATCGATGGCGACGCCCCGAACCTGCTCGGGGCTCATGTAGGCGAGCTTGCCTTTCAGGGTTCCGGCGCGCGTGGTCGAGAGGCGTCCGGCGACCTTCGCGATTCCGAAATCCACGACTTTGACCGCACCGTCGTAGGTGAGAAACAAATTGTGGGGCGTCACGTCGCGGTGAACGAGATTGAGAAGCTTGCCGTCCTTGTCCCGGAGCTCGTGGGCAGCGTGGAGCCCTTCGCCCGCATCCGCGACGATCTTCGCGGCGAGCTGGGAGGTCATGTGGGGCGCGCCGCCCTCTTCCACCGCGCGCATGATCTCCCGGAGTGGCTCGCCATGGAGGTACTCCATGGCAATCCAGTACGTGTCCCGGTGCTTGCCGAGGTCGAAGACCTGCGCCACGTTCGGATGGGAGATCCTCGCTGCAATGCGCGCTTCGTCGAGGAACATGCGGATGAACGTCTCGTCTTCCGCGAGGTGGCGGTGAATGCGCTTGATCGCGACCCACTTCTGAAAGCCACCCGGCCCGTCGGCGCGCGCGAGGTGCACGCTCGCCATCCCGCCCACGCCGATTTCGTCGACTACGCGATAGCGCCCGAGGAAGTAGGTTCCCCCCGAGGGAACCGAGGGCTCACTGCCTTCGGCCATGCGGCGCTCGCGGTCGGACGGCGACGATCCCGTCGGTTTCGACGGGCGCGGCGGCGGGCCACCTTGCACTGCATCGTTCGCCATCTTCATTTCCAGGAGGGCGAGCCTACTGACACCTCATCGGAGGGCTTGAGGACCGCGTAGGCAATGATGCCACCGAGCACCACTGCACCACCGACGATCCAAGGGAGCGGCCCCGAGAGAAAATCGTCCTTTTTCTCTTTCCCGGGCTGCTTCTTCTCGTCGAAGGGATTCTGTTCGTCGCCTTCCCACGTGCCGCCTCCGCCTCCGTTTCGCGTTCCCTCCACGCGGAGCTTCGCATCGGAGATCGCCCATGCGTTGTTCTGCGCATCGACGGCCATGGCACGCACTTTCAGCCGGGCGCCCGACACGGCGGCTCGCTTGGGGAAATCGAAGGTGAGGGACGGCTCCGAAGGCTTCTTGCGCTTCCACTTCTTGCCCGTGACGGGATCCTCGATCTGGACCACGACCTCGGATACGAGCACCGCGAATCCGGGTGGGATTTCCGTTTCCAGCGTGAAGGACTGCTTGGCGGGAATCGAGTCGGGTGCCTTGAGCGTCACGGCGAGCTTCTCGCCGCCGAGCTGCGCGGCTTCCGCCCGCGCTTTGTCGAAGAGCTTCTTCGCCTTCGATCCGCTCTCGCTCGGCAGCTCGAATTCCGGGTCGATGGCGGCTGCCACGCGGAACGCCGAGAGCGCTCCGTTGGTGTCGTTCAGAGCCGCTTTGACGGTCCCCACTCGCGAGTACGCGAGCACCACTTCCTTCGGCTCGAGGCCGCCTTCGGAGAGTGCTTGCTCGTACGTGCTGACGTGCTTGCTCGAGCTCACCTTGATGCCAGGCAGCATCCGCTTGGCCGAAGGCCTTGGGAGTGGCCCGCGCCGGGAGCGCTAGCGAAAGGAGTGCGAACAAGACCGCCAGGGTCGATGCGACCCGGTATCGGGGAAAAGCCATGAGTTTCCTCTAGAAGCGTACCGGGAGAGAATCACGGGATCAACCGAAGGGGCACTTCCCGCGCCCGGCCGCGGGTTGGCGACTCCCTGTCGGCCGCTTCGCCGCGAGCGAGGACCCATGGGGGTCACGGAAACGGCTGAGCCGGCTGACCCCGTTCGAAGTAGAAACGGAACCAGCCGCTGACTTCGCTCGTGCGGGCCGAATCGATCGTTTGCCCGGGTTTGGCGTCCCGCGGGTCTGCGAACGTGGCTTGGAACGTCGCTTCCGTAAGTCGGTCCTCGGCGTCTCCCTCATTGGGATCTCCGCTGAACAGCGACTGGAACGTGATGTCCCCGGCGAGGGAGTAGATCGTGCCGTTCTGCCCGTGACAGGTGTCGTGAAGGTAGAGCGACAGACTCACCTTGGGCGGATCGGGGTTGACCGTAACCGGCACCCCGGGCGGCGAGACACCTTCGGGCATTCCGACCTTGACCGACGAGCCGAGGGCGCCGCGGATGCCGGAGACATCCTTGACCAGGACGATGAGCCCATCACTCACCTCTTCGATGTTGTCACCGCGCTGGATTCGGATGGTGAGCGTGTTGAGGTACGGGTTCGCTCCAAAGAAGGTGGGCGCAAGGTCGAACGGGCCGTTCCAGCAATCCTCGACGAAGAGCCGATCGCTCTTCACGGCGCCGTCGCCCTCGGCGTTGGAGCACGCGAGGCTCGTGAGGGAAGCGAAGAGGAGGAGCCAGTGGCGCTTCATGCTCGTCCCCTGAGGATGACACCCCCGCCCAGGACCCGCTCCCCCTGATAGAAGACAGCGAACTGGCCGGGGCTCGGGGCGGAGACCGGTCGAGCGAATCGGACCTCGGCTCCCGTGCCCTTCTGGCGGACTTCCGCAGGAACCGCCTCGCCCCGGTAGCGCACGGAAACCTCGCACGACAGCGGAAGCGCTGCGTCTTCGGCCAGAGCGACGTCTCCCAGCTCGAGGCAATCGGAGCCGAGCGCGTCTCGGGATCCGAGCCGCACCGTGTCGGTGTCGGGTTCGATCGCCACTACGTATGCCCGTGCCCCCAGAGACACTCCGAGATTCTTGCGCTGTCCGCGAGTGAACTGGTGGATGCCCGTGTGCTGGCCGACGACTCGCCCCTCCGCGTCGACGATGGCTCCGGGGCGGATCCGCTCCTTGGCTCGGCGCTCCACGAACGCATCGTACCGTCCCGTGGGGACGAAGCAGAGTTCCTGGCTCTCTCCCTTGTCCGCTCCCGGCAGCCCGAGCCGAAGGGCCTCGTCCCGCACCTCCTTCTTGGTCGCCTCCCCGAGGGGAAAACGGAGGCGCGCGAGGGTCTCCGCGTCCAGCATGTGCAGGAAATAGCTCTGGTCCTTGTCGCGATCGACGGCGCGGGCCAGGCGCGGACGCCCCGAGCGCTCCTCGATTCGGGCGTAGTGACCCGTGGCCACCGCCTTCGCACCGAGCTTGTCGGCGAGCCCCACGAGCTCGCGGATCTTCACGCCGCGATTGCAACGCACACACGGGCTCGGCGTTTCACCTCCGAGGTAGGACTCGACGAAGGGCGAGACCACTTCACGTTCGAAGAGTGCGCGGCGGTCGAACGCGTAGTGTGGGATCCCGAGCACGTCCGCCACCTGGCGGGCGTCGTGGATGTCTTCCGGTGCGCAGCACCGTCCCTTCACCGTCCCGTCATCCGGGTAGTCCCACAGGTGCAGGGTCACCCCCACGACATCCAGGCCCTGAGCGACCAGGCGTGCAGCGGCCACCGAGGAATCGACCCCGCCGCTCATTGCCACCAACACTCGCTCGGCCATTTCTCTGCTCGCTGCTCGGGAAAATTTGGAAACTGTCGGCGACCGCCGCCGAAGCCTCTGCATGCTGAATCGCATTTCTGGCGGAGCAAGCAAGGAGAGCGTTGCTCGAGCTACCGAGCCCGTGGCCCCCAAACCCACCGAGAGCGCCCCCGTTCGCGGGAAATCCTTCGGGGAGGTGCTGGCGGGGCTATCCGGCGAAATCGACCGGGGCGAGCACATGATGAATCGGGTCACTCACGGCGGACACTCGCATCTGGATGCGGGAGATCTCATCGCGCTTCAGGTCGGGGTGTACCGCTACAGCGAGGCCATCGACCTGGCGGCCAAGCTCGTGAATCGAGCGGGCTCAGCCGTCCGTACGACCATTCAGGGCAGCGGCGGAGGCTGATCAGCCCCCCTGGCCCCGCAACCGTTTGGTGAGTCGGCCAATGGCTCTGGTGTGGAGCCGGCTTGCCCAGGACTTGCTGAGCCCGAGCTCGGCAGCCACGTGGTCGAAGCGTTCGCCCTCGAGATAGTGGCGTCGAACGAGCTCGGCTTCCTCTTTGGGCAGAGTGTCGATCGCTTCTCGAACGACGTGGAGAAGCTCCGCGTTGGCGAGTTGCTCCTCGGGATCGGGGCCGTGAGAAACACCGATCGACTCGCCCTCTTCGCCGTGCGCGGAGCGCGCCACGATGCCCATCGACATCGCGGTGGCCATCCCGGCGAGGTGATCGGACAGAGCTTGGTCGGCTTCCGCCCTCGCTGCTCCAGGCGGAGTCGGAGCGTTCACGTCTTCGAGCGCGCCCTGGTTGAACTCGCCCGCTGCCCGCAGACCGCGGAGCTTTTCGTGCAGTCGTCGGGGCAACCGCGCCATGCTTCGAACGCCATCGATGATCGCGCCCCGCACGCGATAATTGGCATAGCCACGAAACGGAACACCACGGCTCTCGTCGAATCGCCGGGCCGCGTCGAGCAGGCCCTCTCGCCCGTAGCTCACGAGCTCGGCAAGTTCGACGGCCCCACCAATGGTCCGTTTGACTTGTCGGGCAACGATGTCCACAAGCTCCAGGCCGGAGTTGAAGCGTTCCAGCACCTCCGGTGAATCCGTGGGAGTCGCCACCGTGGGAACGACTCTACCCCAATTTTGGCCCCCCGATCCCCGCCCTTCGAGCGGCCTACTCTCGCGGTGCGGGAGTCAAAAAGCCGTGCCATAGTGAGTCCGTGGCTCGCTGGGCTCGGTTCGCATTCGCCTATGCCTTCCTCGGCGTCATTTCCGTCGCCGTCGCACTGGTGTGGCGTTCGGGCACGATCCTGGTGCACCCCAGCCCGTGGCTGCACCTGGGGTCTCGAGCCAGTCACACATACAGTCTCATGCTCGGCCTCGCGCTCGGGGTGGTCGTCGTGGTGGGCACGCGGGCTTTGGTTTCGCGCTTCGAATGGGCGCGCCGCCTGCATCGGGAGCTCAGCCCCATCGCGAAGAGCATCGGGACGACGGGCATCATCGTCCTCGCCGTGCTGAGTGCTCTCGGCGAAGAGTTGCTCTTTCGCGGGCTGCTTCAGCCATGGATCGGTCTGCTTCCCCAGGCCGTTCTGTTCGGCTTGCTGCATCAAGTGCGTGGGCCCAGTCGCTGGGTGTGGGTGGCGTGGGCGAGCGTCGTGGGTTTGCTGCTCGGCGCGGTCTATGAGCTCAGCGGCTCGCTGGTCGGCCCGGTGGTTGCGCATGGCTTGATCAACGGAATCAATCTTCTCTATTTGAAGAGCCACGACCCCGAGCCCCCTCGCCGTTCCCTCGGTGGTCTTCTGAGCCAGCGCAGCTGATATCGAGGATTGCCGAGACCGGAGCGTCAGATTGAGCTAGTCAGGCTCCTCCCGTTTTCTGTTAGTCTGAGCATTCGTTCCACATGGCAGCCGCCCAGAGCCTCGTACCGCCCCGCGATCGACCACGCGTATCTGGTCGTCGACGACGAGAAGTTCATCCGCGACATCCTCGCGGATTTTCTCGGGATGGAGGGCTACGTGGTCCGCACGGCCGAGGACGGGTCGAGCGCGGTGCAGCGAGCTCCAGCGCGCGCACTACGACCTCGTGATCAGCGACCTGAAGATGCCGAACATGGGCGGCCTCGAGCTGCTCGAGGAGATCACGCGCACCCACCCGGACACGTCACCGTGATCATGACGGGCTTCGGCACCGTCGAGACCGCGATCGACGCGATGAAGCGCGGCGCGTACGACTACATCCTCAAGCCGTTCAAGGTCGAGGAGGTCGTTCACATCGTCCAGCGCGGCCTCGAGAAGCAGCGGCTCGCGGCCGAGAACCTGCGGCTCCGGGAGGCGCTCTCGCTCTACAAGGTGAGCGAGGCGATCGCGGCGAGCCTGTCGCTCGACGAGGTGATCGCGACGGTGACGGACAGCGCGCTCCACGAGGTCGCGCCGACGTCGTCATCGACCTGGCTCGACGACGGCGAGGGCGGCTACTTCGAGCGCAAGCGTCGAGCGCGCGTACTCCATCTCGCGCGACGACGAAGGTCGGGACGCTGCTCGCGACGCCGATCGGTGGCGCGGCTGGCGACCGGCGAGCCGGTCGTCGAGCACGAGCGCGCGCGCCGCTGGAGCTGTTCGCCGAGCAGCCCGTCGCGCGCAGGTCTCGAGCCTCGCCATCGTGCCGCTGAGGATGCGCGAGCGGCTGATCGGCTGCATCGCGGTCACTCGCTCACCGCGAGCAAGCGGTTCGACGAGGGGCAGCGCAAGCTGCTCAGCATCGTCGCGTCGCGCGCGGCGGCGGCCATCGAGAACGCGCGGCTCTACGAGGACTTCAGGCGACGTTCCAGCAGACGATCAAGGGCCTCGCGAGCGCCATCGACAAGATGGACCGCTACACGGCGGGCCACTCCGAGCGCGTCGCGCGTACGCGGTGCTCCTCGCGCGCAAGCTCGGGCTGCCCGAGGAGCAGATCGAGATCGTGCGCACAGCGGCGCTGATGCACGACATCGGCAAGATCGGCTGCGTGATGAACCTGAACAAGCCCGGCAAGCTCACGCCGGAGGAGTACGAGATGTTCAAGCAGCACCCGGGCTACGGGCGCGACATCCTCGAGCCGATCAAGTTCCTGCACCCGCTCATCCCGGGCGTGCACCTGCACCACGAGCGCTGGGACGGCCGCGGCTATCCGCTCGGCCTGGCGGGCGCAGGAGATCCCGCTCATGGCGCGCATCATCTCGGTGGCCGACACCTACGACGCGATGACGAGCGACCGCGCCTACCGTCGCGCGCTGCCGCACGAGGTCGCGGTCAACGAGATCAGGCGCTGCGCGGGCACGCAGTTCGATCCCGACATCGCCGGCACCTTCACCGAGCGCATCGACGAGCTTGCGGGACGAGCTGCGGGACTCGGGCGGCCACGTCCCGGAGTGAGGCGATGACGCGCGAGCTCGCACGGCTATCTGGCTGGGCCGGCGCGGGCTACGCGAGGTCCACCGCTTGCAGGAGGAGCTGCAGTGCAGCGCGCCGGCCGCGAAGCGCATCGGCGACATCGTGCTCTTGCGTCGAGCACGAGCCGGTGATCACCCTCGGCCGCGGCGCCAACGCGGAGCACCTGCTGTTCTCGCCGGAAGCAGCTCGGCGCAGCGCGGCGTCGATCGTCGCCGAGACGGGACGCGGCGGCGACGTCACGCTGCACGCCCCGGGGCAGCTCGTCGTGCTATCCGATCGTCGATCTCGTCGCCCGATCGCCGCGACGTGCGTCGCTACGTCGGCGACCTGGCCGAGACGATGCGCGGCTCGCCGCGCGATACGGCATCGCCGGCGGGAGCGTCGACGGACCTGATCGGCCTGTGGGTCGACCGCGGAAGAGCCCGCGCGGTTCGTGGGCGGAAGTCCGGCGCGCCGGATGGCCAAGCTCGGCGCCATCGGCGTGCGCATCTCGCGCTGGGTCACGATGCACGGCTTCGCGCTCAACCTGAGGACGGATCTCGAGCTGTTCGGGCTGATCGTGCCGTGCGGGATCCGCGACTACGGAGTGACGAGCGTGCTTTCGCTCACCGGTTCCGCACCCGAAGTCGAAACGGTGGCGCCCGCGCGCTCTCGAGCGTCCTCGGCAGAGGTGCTGGATGCGACGGTCGCCGGGCTCGAGGATCGTTCGCTCACGCCGCTCGAGCCGCATCCGCCGATCGAGGCCGCTCGGCTAGGATGAGCACGTTCGAGAGCGGCGTTCCGGTGCTGGCCGGTAGGGTGCGTGTCACGAGACCGAGCGCGGTGAGCTCCTTGACCATGGTTTTGGGCTCGCGAAACACCAGCGAGCTGCCGCGATTGTAGCCACTGTCGGCCCCGATGCGCTCCGCGAGCATGGTCAAACGCGCTCGCAAGCCCCGGGTCGGATCGACTTCTCGCACCAGCAGTCGGCCCCCGACTTCGAGGGACTTTGCGGCTTGTTCGAGGACCGCCTGCTGCTCGGGTTCCCCGAGGTAGTGAAGCACGTCCATCAAGAGCACGGTGTCGGCGGGAGGCCAGTCCGCGCTTCGGAGATCCGCGGTGGAAAACTCTGCGTCGGCTCCAGCGGCCCGGGCCGCTATGCCGATCTTGCGGGAGTCGATGTCGAAGCCGACGACCCGGGTCGCCCGCTGCATGTCGAGCAACAGGAGCCCGAGCTGTCCGCGGCCTGCGGCAGCGTCCACGACTTGTCCAAACGAGCCTTCGAGGGAGAGCACGACTTCGACCACGGGGTCACTGCGGAGTTTTGCGGAAACGTAGAATCGGTCAGCGCGGGGAGCATCCCGGTAGCGCTCGAGTGTACGGCCGACCGCCTCATCGAGCTTTGCCTGGCGAGGTTTTTCGACCACGAGCTGTCGGGTCAGAAGGCCACCGACGAGTGCGAGTAGGGCTCCCACGACGAGCGCTCCCACGGCTGTCTGAATCGCGTACCCCGGAAATCCGACGGCGCGCATTCGTTCGAACGTCGAATCCGACGTGCCGGCCGTCGAGGATCAGCGAGCCGACTTCGACTTCCGCCGCCAGAGGAAGGGTGCGAAGAGCGGATTCGAGATGTTCGCGGCGATGTAGGCCGTGACCACGTCGAGTCGCAGCGGCACGCACGCCGCCATGCACAAGCGGAAAATGCAGGCCGTACAGGGGCATCGAGCCGATGAAGAGCCCCGTGGCGACGCTTCCGGCGGCGCGCCCCCGCGTCAGGCGCCCGCCCCGGACCCGTTGCCAGAGCGCAGCCAGAAGACCGCCTTTCACGCGTCCGACGGCTTGCTGTCCCCGGTCGCGGGCGGGGCCTCGCTCTTGCGCTTGGCGATGCGAAGGTACATCTGCGCGCTCTTGTTCTCGGGATCTTGCGCCAGCACCGCTTCGAACTCGCTCATGGCCGGCGTCGTTCGCACCGTCCGCTGAGCAGCAGCACGCCCGAGCAGCAAGCGCGCCTGCACGTACTGCGGGTTCGCTTCCTTCGCGGCCTCGAACTGTCTCGCGCGCGCGCACCAGATCGCCGGTGTCGCGGTAGAGCACGCCGAGCCGCGTCGCAGATCGGCGAACGTCGGGCACAGCGTCACCGCTTCTCGAGCTCGCGGATCGCTTCCGGCACCATGCCGGCGTCCTGATACGCCTGGCTGAGCTCGGCGTGCATGTTGGCGATCTTGCCCTTCGCGAACGGATCGATCTCCGCGCGGCCCTCGCTCCTGCTGCGCATCTGCGCGTAGATCTGGCGCGCCGCCTCGTACTTGCCGAGGTCGTTGTACGTGACCATCAGGTTGAGCAGCGCTTCGGTGTAGTTCGGGTTCAGCTCGACGGCGCGCTCGAAGTGGCGCTCGGCCTCGGCGAAGTCGCCCGCGGCTGTGGGCGATCACGCCCAGCATGTCGATGGACGTCGGCGAAATGATCCGTCTTCTCGACGACCTGCCGGAGCAGGTATTCGGCCTTGTCGTACTCGCGCTTTTGGTAGTGCTCGCGGCCGAGCAGCAAGAGCTGCTTCAGATGGTCGTCCATCCCTGTGAGTTCTCCTCGGACACCCCCGCTGACCGCCGGGGGGCTCATCTTGCCACACGGCGGTAGCTCGAGCGCGCTTTGTCGCAAAAACCCGCCGATTGGCGAGGGGACCTTACTACCAGAACCCCGGGGCTCCTTGCCGCATCAATCGGCCACTGCTAGGCCCGGGCCGGTGTCCGGCGGAAGTGCACGCCATGTCGGACGGGTCGTCGACCCGCTGGCACGCGATGACGGAGAGACCGAGCCCGAGCTCGAGCTGGCCGACGGCGACGGATCCGCCGATTGGCCGCCGGATCCGGTCTCCGCGCCGCGCGCAACCTCCGGAAATAGAACCGGAAACGACGTCCGACCCGCTTGGACGAAATCGAGCCCGAGGCCGATGCGTGCATCCCGTGCGGGCCAAGCTCTTGCTCGAGCCGCGGCCGCCAAGCAGGTCCACTCCGACCCGATTCGAACCGCCGCTCCCCGGATCGAGCGCGCCCCCACCGGCCCACCGTCTGCGCCGGAGCTTCGTCCGCTCCCCCGTCCGCAGCTATCCCCCACCTGGGTGGCGGTATTCGGTGCACTGCTCGGCCTGTCGGCCGTCGCGTCGATCATCGCGTTGGCCATGCGCATCGATGGCTCCTCCGGCGGCGCGGCCGTGGCACCGGTCGAATCGGCGGCGCGCAGCGACGCCCCCAGCCCACGGCGGTCGCCAAGCCGAAGCGCATCAAGCTTCCCGGTCCCTGGCGGATCGAGGACGACAAGGGCAAGGCCGGCACCCGCATCATCGACGGCAAGATCGGGACGGCTGCGTTCCTGCGTGCCATCCAGGATGCAGGCATCGAGAAGTCCCAGGCCTACCGCGTGTTCAACGCGCTGAAAGACTTGAAAAACCTGGACCGTTGCGATCGAGACGACACGTTCGTCGCTCTCTTGGATCGGCCGAGCTCTCGTGTCACCGCTTTCGAGTACGTCGTCAGCAAGGAAGAGGTGTACCAGGCGAAGGAGGGAGCCGACGGGGCTCTCAAGGGCCAAAAGCTCGACTTCAAGATCGAGCGCAACCAGGTGAAGGTTGCCCTCGTCTACCAGGGCGGAGACTTCGACGCGTCCGCCGAGAAGGCCGGGCTCGAGCGAGGGTTGGAGAAGGTCGTCTCCAAAGCCATCGATGGCCAATCCAGCATCGACGAGCTCAAGCGCGGTGACGTGATCCGGGTCGTGCTCCAAGAGGTCACGGTGCTCGGCGAGTTTTCCCGGTACGCCGGTGTCGAAGCGATCGAGATCCGGCCCGCCGACAAGGGAGAGCCCGAGCGCTACTACTACTTCCGCGGCGCCAAGGAGCGCGGCTACTACGACGCGAAGGGTCACTCGCCCTACGAGGGCGGGTGGCGCAAGCCCATCAAGGATGCGCCCATCACGTCGCACTTCAATCCGAACCGCATGCATCCCATCTTGCACAAGATCATGCCCCACACCGGGAACGGACTTCGGTGCCGCCTCGGGGACGCCGGTCGGTGCATCGTCCTATGGCACGGTGAGCTTCATTGGGCCGGCTGGACCCAGCGGAAATCTGGTGAAAATCCAGCATCCCGGCGACATCGAGACCGGCTACGCGCATCTGTCGCGGTTTGCCGAGGGGCTCAAGGTCGGCGACCACGTCAAACGACTTCAGATCATCGGCTACGTCGGCACGACCGGTCGCTCGACCGCGCCGCATCTCCACTTCACCGCGAAGAAGAACGGCGAGTTCATCGATGCCGAGACGCTCAACCTGGACGGCATGCGCGTCATCGCAAAAGACGAACGCGACGCGTTTGCCGACGTGAAACGGAAGTACGACGAGCTCCTCGACGCCATCGCGCTGCCGGTGGTCGACATCGCGCCCGAAGCGCCGGTGGTCGCCGCAGCGCCCGCTCCGGCCGCGCCCGAAGAGCCCGGGGTGGGAGGACCCGAGGAACCCGAGCCCGCGCGTCCCCCGGAGCCGGCCGCCCCTGCGACCCCCGCTCCCGCCGGGGGAAATCGAGCGCCCGTCTTCTTGAGCGACAAGGAGCTCTTGAAGAATCAGGCGTCGAGCGACGACGGCGAAGTAGAGGAGTGACGCGAGCTCACGCGGGTGCCTCGCTCTCGCGGGGGGCGATCCGATCCGGTGTCGGATCTTCCGACAGCCGCAGGGTGAGCACGAACGTACTGCCACTGTGGTTCACTCGGTTCACACCAGGCGTGCCCGCCGTGGGCCTCGGCGATGTGCTTGACCAGCGCCAGGCCGATGCCGCTGCCGCGAACTTGACCTACCTGAGCGCTCGTTCCGCGCACGAAGCGTTCGAAGATGCGCTTGCGATCCTCGGGGGAAATGCCGGCACCCTCGTCGCTGACTCGCACTTCGACATGCGCGGCAACGCGCCGGGTGCTGACGACGACGCGTTTGCCGTCGGGCGCGTACTTGAGAGCGTTGTCCAGCAGGTTGATGACGGCGATCTCGATAGCACGCTCGTCGAGGTCGGTGGGCAAGAGCTCTTCGGATTGCTCGAGAACGATCTCGTTGCCTTCGCGCTGAGCGCGCGGTCGGCATAGCCTCCACGGCGCGGGCCACGACGTCTCGCACGCTCGCGCGGGTGAACTCATACGAAGCTTTGCCCCGCTCGACCTTTGCGAAATCGAGGACGTTTTCGATGAGGGCGCTCAGGCGCTCGCTCTCCGACAAGATGATCTGCAGATACTGCTGCCTCTTTTCGTCACTCTCCACGCGCCCGCTCTCGAGCAGCTCCCCGAACATGCGGACGAGCGCCAGCGGCGTTTTCAGCTCGTGGGACACGTTCGCCACGAAATCGCTCTTCAGATTGGAGAGCTTGCGCTCGCGAAACACGGCGATGAGGACCACCGTGAGGCCCACGATGACCACCAGCCAAGAAAGACTGGCCAGGGCGATTTCGAGCAGGCGCTTGCGCGCCACCTGAGTCGTCAGCTCTTCGGCGGAAATCAGCGTGACGTTGAGACGCCATTTGTAGAGCGTGGTCTCGAAGCGCCGACCGATCGTGAATCCACCACGAATCAGGTTTGGGCCGAACACGATGCGGCCATCCTCGTCCACGACGTTCACGCGGCTGTGCTGATCTCGCTCGGAATACAGCGTCGGAAACAGATCGTGGACGATGCGCGGCACGTCGTGCCAGGCGACCAGGAGGTAGCGATGACCGCGCAGCTCGCGTTGCCAGTAGCTGACCAGATAGCTCTGCCCCTGGTAGGTCTTGTGCAGATGCCGGAGCTGAGAGCGCGGCTCGGCGTCGAGCTCCATCGTCGGCAGCATCTCTTGAACCAAGAGTCTTCGGGAGCCCTCGGCTTCGAGGGGAGGGGCGCGGGTGGCAAACGCGACGACTTCGTGATCCCGAGAGCTGAGGTCGAGCAGCATCACGCTGCTCACGCTCGGTGTCTGGCGCGCGCTCACAGTGAGCCAAGCGCGACCGAAGTCGTCGCGGTCGTTGATGTCGACCAGGGAGAGCACCGCGTTGTCTTGCTCGATGATGCGCTTGTCGAGACGGTCTGATTTTTCGTTCGCCAGAGTCAGCGTTGCTTCGACGACCGACTGCTCGCGCAGACGCTCGAGGTTCGCGCTGCTCCGAAACGTGAGCACGATGAGCACGACCACCGCGACGACAATCGCCGGGACGAGCAGGAACGTGAGCACACGCTCGCGTCGAGTGCGGTCGGCCATACCGCCCCCAAGATAGCCTCAGGACTTGCCGATCACCACGTCAGCGTCGAGCACGATGGGCCTTGCGGCCAGGAATTCGGCGAGCTGCTCGCAGATGTAATCGAGCGCGTTCGCTTCGTTTTCCGTGTACGGCTCGCCGCCCGAAGGATTGAGCAGCTCGACCGCGCCGAGATACCGACCGCTCAGTTGAACCGGGCCGAACAGGGCCGTAGCTGGCGCCACCCCGAGCAGGCGAAAGCGGCCATCCTCGTAAGCGGGCTCGGTCGTCACGTCCTGCACCCGGAGACTCCGGTGCCGGCGCATGGCCTTTTTGAAAAGCGGATCGCTGTCTGAAGTTCGATGCAGGATCACGCTTTGCGGGCTCGGTCCCAGGGCGCGCACGATCACGAATTGTCGGGTGTTGATGTCGTACACGTGAACGACGATCCCCTCGCTCGGCAAGGTGGAGTTCAACACACCGAGCACGAATTCCACTCCCTGGATCATGTCGGGCGAGAAGTGCAGCTCGTGCATCTTCTCGAAGAGCTCCCCAATCAGGTCGTCCGCGGTGCGCCGCTGCTTTTCTTTCTTCTTCTTCTTCTTCGGAGGTGGTGGCGGGCGCGTCGACTCGACATCAATCGTGATCTCGATGCTGACTTCGCCCGACGAGGGCGGCGGAGCTCCGCTCGGGGTCGTCGGCGGAATCGGCGCGTTCGATGGGCTCGGCGCGGAAATGGGAGCGCTCGGATCGCTGGCCAGCGGTGCGCTCGAGGGCGGGTGGGACGGAGCACTCGCCGCGGGGACGCTCGCTGCGGGGGCGCTCGCTGCGGGGGCGCTCGCCGTGGGAGCGCTCGCCGTGGGAGCGCTCGCTGTTGGCGCCGTCGCCACCGGAGCGCTTGCAGCTGGAGCGCTCGCCGTGGGAGCGCTCGCCGTGGGATGGGACGGTGCGCTCGGCGTCGTGACCGGCGCGGCGGACGTTGGTGGCTTGGATACGGCCTTGGGCGCCGCGCTTTCGGGTCGAGGCGGTGCGCCGGCACGCGTGCGGGCGGAATGCTCGCAGGGCGTGGGGCGGAGGAGATCTGCACGACCGGTTCCCCGCGCCAATCCTTCCACGCCAACGTCGCGACCGGTGGGCGCGCGGGTTTCGTTGCAAACACGTGATCGAACACGGCAAGCTGCACGAATTTGCGCCCAGTGTACGACTTGATGGATTCGGAAACCTCGCGGAACCGAAGCCAGAGCAAGACCTCGATGGCCTTCTTGTCCGTGCCTGGTTTCACCGCGTACGCCAGCTCCCGGTAGCAAATCGGAACCTTCTCGGTCGGTTCCTCTTCGCGCTTCTTCACCACCAGGTATTCGGGCGCCTGGGCAACCTCCACGCTTTCCTGGGTGCGAAAGGTGAGCGCCGCTTGCGGAAAGCTCGGGCGGATGCTGGGAGGCTTCGAGGGAGGCGGCGGCTCGCTCGGCCGCGGTGGCTGCGAGGTCTTCGGAACCGGGGCTCGTTGCGCGGCGGGGGCCGGGGTGGTCGGCGGACGGGAGCTCGGGGCGGGCGCCGGCTTGGTGACGATGCGCTCCGTGGTGCTCACCGGGAGAGTGGGGCTCGGCTTCGCGGGCGGCACGTCGTCACCCGGCACCACGAGCACGGGTCGCGAGGCTTTCTTCTCCGGCACTTGATTCATGCGCGCGGTGTTCGGCGGCGACGATTCCGGAGGCAGGCTTCCCATCGGGTCGGTCTTCGGACCGCTCGCTGTCGGGTCGCTTTTGGAAGGGGGGGGTGCAGCCATCGGGTCGGTGGCATCGGCCTGCTCGGCGATCACGGGTTCGCTGGGAGCTTTGGGAAACGATCCGCGCGCGGCTGCCTTGTCGACGGACGGATCGGAGAGGGGAGCGTCACTCGGAGCCTTGCGAACCGCGTAGCGTATCTTCTGGGCCGGATCGACGGCGCGGTATCCGTTGTCGAGAAGCTCGATGGAGAACTTCGAGAGCGGACCTATGTCTCCGCGTCGCTTGCGCGCTTCTTGTAGTGCCGCCTGCCATTGTTTGGCTTCGAGGCAGTACTTCTCGAATGTGGTGTCCTCACCAACGCGGGACACATCGACGAACCAGCGCATGGGATCTGGTTTGGGCCCTCGAAAGCGGCTTTCGCGAAGCGAGCGGTTAGCTAGTAGAGTCCCTCAGCCAGTTTCAGGCAAGCTGGATTTACCGATCCAGTTCGTTGATGCTCGCGAGGGGCCTCGACCCGCACAAAGGGGGGCAAAAGACGGGGAGGCCTCGCGTGATAGAACCCCGCACGATGCTCGCCTCGGATGGGCTCTCGTCGAAGCCGAGCCGGTTCCGGGTCGGTGCGGAGCGGAGCTTGTTCCTCCTCCTGGCAGGCGTGCTGACGCTGTGGGTGGGGGGCCTCTTCTTCGCGTCGATGCATCAGCAGATCGGCGAGACGCAGAACCTTCCCCTCGCCCGCGCCAACGACTGGTCGGCGCCCCTCGACGACGTGTTCATCCACTTCGACTTCGCGCGCGCTATCGCTCGCGGTCATCCATTCGAGTGGTCGGAAGGCAATGGCTACTCGAGCGGGGGAACGAGCGCTCTGTATCCATTCACGTTGGCGCTCGGCTACTGGATTGGGTTCCGCGATCTTCACGGCTCTCACACCATCGTACTCTGGGCCGGTATCGTCGCCTGCGTTTCCGTTTTGGGATTTCTACTGGCAGCTCGCGCTGCATTTCGCGATCTGCCGCGATGGACCAGCTATCTCGTTCCACCGGCACTGCTGGGCGTCGGTGTACTCGATTGGTCGTATTTCAGTGGCATGGAGGTGGCGTTCTTCCTCGCGGTGTGGGGCGGAGCGTTCCTGCTCTACGACAACTTGGTGCGCGGCTTGGGGAGCCAAAGCCCGCGGCTCGGTGCGTTGGGTCTCGGTGGCGTGGGTGCGCTCCTGGTTCTGACGCGTCCGGAGGCCTTGGCCATCATGTTCGTGTTCGGAGTGTTCGTCGCCGTGTCGAGCGCGAAGGTGCAGCGACGCTCCGAGGCTCTTCTCCTTGCCGGGGCCGTGGTGGCGCCCGCTCTTTTGGTCACTCTGGCGTTTGCCGTGACGAATCGGATTTTTACCGGGGATTTCACCGCTGCCGGCGCTCTGGTGAAGCTCGAGATGTACCACCCGCACCTCGACCGCCAGCAAGTGTTCGATGCCTGGGTGTTCCATTCGAAGTATCAGCTGCTTCGCGTCGCGGAGTATCACCTCGGCGAAGTCAAGCCTTGGCTACCGCGCCCGGTCTTCGGTTGGATCCCGTTCGCGCTCGCCCTGTTTGCTTTGATTCCCCGCGAAACCCGGCGTGCCGCCGGCCTCTTGATCGCCTGCGCAGTGACCTGGGTGCTGGTGGTTGCGCTGAACGGTCAAGTGCGCTGGCAAAACGAGCGCTACACGATGCCCGCGCTCGCCTGGATTCTGTTGGCTGCGGCTCTCGGCGCGGGTGCGCTCTTGTCTCGACGCTGGGCACTCGGCCGACGCGGGATCTACACACGAGTCTTGTCTTGCGGCGTTGCCGTCGCCGCGATGGTGGTGTTTGCGGTGACTCAGAGGCCACGCTTTCGAGATCAGGTTTGGTTCTTCGGTCGCGCGTCTCGTAACATCCGTGACCAACACGTTCGTGTCGGGCGTCTGCTCCGCGGGATGCAGCCGCCCGTCCGTCGAGTGCTGGTTGGTGATGCGGGTGCGATCCCGTACGCGGCCAACGTCCCCGCTCTGGACATCATCGGTCTCGGGGGGCAGCGAGGGCTCCCCTTCGCCCGGGCGACCCGCCAGGGAGTGGGTGCGGCCGTCGAGCTCATCGAGCGCATGGCGCCGGAAGATCGGCCCGATCTCATGGCGATCTACCCGTCGTGGTGGGGTCCCTTCCCCCTCTGGTTCGGCGTCGAGCTGGCGGCGGTCCCGGTGAGCGGCAACGTGATCTGCGGAGGTCCCGAGAAGGTCATCTACCGCGCCGACTGGAGCGCGCTCGAGCGCACCTCGATTCCCGACACCATCCTGCCCGGCGAGCGGGTCGTCGATGACGTCGACTTCGCCGATCTCGTGAGCGAGCGGCAGCACGAGCTCGAGACCCACGGGTTCTTGGGATTCATCGAGATGAAGAGGTTCCCTCACATCGTCGATCGGTCGCGTGAGGTCTTCGATGCCGGTCGGGTGATCGCCCCCGGTGGTACAGCAGAGTTCGCTCTCCACGGGATCGAGCGAGGGAAACCCACCCGCATGCTTCTGCGTTTCGCTCCGGCCTCCGCGGCGAGCGTGAAGCTCTGGGTCGACGGCAAAGTGGCCGGTGAGTTTGACCTGTCACATTCCGACGGTTGGGTGGAGCGGAGCATCGTGCTCGATACAGAGGAGCAGGCTCCGACGCGAGCACGCATCGAGGCCACGAAGGAGGAGCACGTGATCTATCACCTGTGGGTAACGCGCTCGGAGTAACGCATGCCGCTTGCCTTGCCGCGCGATGCCCCAACGTGGGCGTGCCTCGGGCTCGCCGTCGTGGCGGCCCTCCTCGGCATGAGCCCGGCCGTGAGGCGCTCGTGCCTCGCACGCCCCCGACGTGTCGTTCTCGGCCTCGGAGTCCTGGCGGCGCTACTTTCCTGGGGCTACCTCGCTTTTTATCTCCGAGGCGGGCCGCGCATCATCGACGCGACGAGCTACTTTCTCGAAGCTCGCAGCATGGCGCGAGGCTTTCTCGCGTTTCCGGTCGTCGACCCAGCGTCGTCGTTTCGGGGTCGCTTTCTCGTTTCGACGCCGACCGCAGGCGCCCTCGCGGTGATCTTTCCCCCGGGCTATCCGGCATTGCTCGCACTCGGGTTTCTCGTGGGAGCACCGCTGGCGGTCGGTCCTCTGCTGGCAACCCTGCTCGTGGTCGCTACCTACGCGCTCGCGCTTCGATTGTTCGGGCGCGAGGACGTTGCGCTGTTCGCGGCGCTCTTATCCACGATGTGTGCCGCGCTTCGCTATCACACCGCGGACACCATGTCCCACGGCCTGGCGGCGTTGCTGACTGACATCGGCGCTCTGGTCGATGCTCGCGCCGGGTCGATATCGCGGCGCTTTCGCTTGGTCTGGCAGGCGTTCGTCGGATGGCTCGTTCGCGACGCGCCCGGTCACGGGATTGGTCGCACTCGCAGCCTGCGTCTGGCTCGGCGCACGCGCGACCGACCGTCGCAAGCTCGGGTGGTTCGCGCTGGGCCTCGTGCCGGGTGTCGCGCTCTTTCTTGCGTATCAGTCTGCCGCGACGGGATCCTTCTTTGGCTCGGCGCAGCTCCGCTACTACGCGCTGGCCGACGGTCCTCCGGGGTGCTTCCGGTACGGTTTTGGAAGCGGCATTGGGTGCCTGCACGAGCACGGTGATTTCGTGCGGGACAACCTGCCTGCACGGCTTCGGGCTCCAGGCCGCCCTCGGTACGACGAGGCGCCGCCTCTGGCTCCATGCTCGGATGTCGAAAACGCTTGGCCGCTCGCGCTGCTCTTGCCCTGGGCGGTGTGGACGGGACGCAGGGAGGCGGGGGTTCGGCTGCTCGGGGTCGCGATCGTTTCGTTGATGCGTCGCGTACGCGCCGTTCTACTTCGATGGAAACTATCCCGGAGGCGGCGCGCGAATGTTTGCGGAAGCACTGCCCCTCGAGCACGTGCTCCTGGCGTGGCTCGCGTGCCGCGTTGCTGTCCTCCGGTTCATTCCGGCGTTCGCGCTGCTCGGATTCGCCGTTCATACCGGTGGCTATCACCGAGCTCTCGCCGAACGCGAGGGCGGTCATCCGATGTTCGAGCCAAGCGTGCTCGAGCTGCAGGAGCTCGGGCGGGTCTCGTGTTCGTGGATACCGATCACGGATTCAACTTGGGCCACGTCCCGGGCGCGACCGATGCGGCCCGCGAGATCGTGGTGGCTCGCCGGCACGAGGACGCGCAGGACTTCGCACTGTGGAGCGCGCTCGGTCGGCCCGTCACTTACCGCTACGTGCGCGCCATCGACGGCCCGGCGCGACTCGAGTCATTCGTCCCGACCCGAGTCCAACATTCTCGAAGCGGAAGCAGACTGGCCGCCCCTGCTGGTCACGGGAGGATGGGTCGACAGCGCCCATCCGAGCGCTTCGTGCCTGCGAGGCAGCGGCGCCCTCGTCATTCATCCCGAAGATTCGAGCAGAGGTCGCTCTCGAGATCCGACCCCTCGCCACCGGACAGCCCACCGTCTTGGTCGTCCGATGCGTGGCGCTGGCCGATGGGCCGGTCACGCTGCAACTGAGAGTTCGGATTGGTGTCGCTGGAACAGCACCGAGAACCCCCAACCCGGAGACTGCTGGGAAGTGGTGGGACCACCCCTCCCGGCCGACGAGGGAGCCCGCCGCCTCATCCTCTCGACGGGTCCCAGCCCCGTCGGCTTCGGACCGCGGTGGAGCTAAGGCGCGCATACTCCAACGGCCGAAATAGCGTTGACAATTGAGGCGTTAGGGAAAAACATGGTCTCTGTTGTGGAGGCCCGTCGATGACCAAGAGCGAGCTCATCGAAGCCATCGCGGCCCGTGGCGGAGCTCACCAAGGCGCGCGCCGAGATGGTGGTGAACTGCGTGTTCGACGCGATGACCGAAGCGCTTCAAAGGGGCGAAGGTATTGAGATCCGTGGCTTCGGCAGCTTCACGGTTCGTCCCTACAAGCCGTACGACGGGCGCAACCCGCGCACCGGCCAACCCGTGCCCGTGCCCGCCAAGCGGTTGCCGTTCTTCAAGGTCGGTAAAGAGCTGAAAGAGCTCGTCAACAACAGTCGTCTGACCACGCCCATCAAGGGCGATGAGGATGACGACTGACTCCTGAGCGCGCGGCGAGATCCGGCGCATGACCGCGAGAAGCCCAGAAGAGCAGCTCGTCGAGCTCTGCCGCGGCGTCGTCGACGTGCGTCCAGCGCGAAGAGCTTCGCGATCGGCTGGGCGAGGGCAGGCCGCTGCGCAGTCAAGGCGGGGTTCGACCCGACGCGTCCCGATCTGCACATCGGCCACACCGTGCTGATGCAAAAGATGAGGCAGTTCCAAGAGCTTGGCCACGAAGTGACCTTTCTCATCGGCGACTTCACGGCGATGGTCGGCGACCCGACGGGCCAGAACGAGCTCCGGCCCCGGCTCACGCGCGAGGAGGTCTTGAGCTCGGCTCACACCTACCAGCAGCAGGCTTTCAAGGTGCTGGATCCCGACAAAACCCGTGTTCGATTCAACAGCGAGTGGCTCTCCGCCGCTGAGCCTGGAAAAGGTCATCGAGCTGGCGGCGAAGCGCACCGTCGCTCGCACGCTCGAGCGGCGAGACTTCCGGGAGCGGATGGCGGCCGAGCGGGACATCCACCTGCACGAGCTGCTCTACCCGCTGCTACAGGCCTACGACTCGGTCGTGCTGGAATGCGACGTGGAGCTCGGGGGAACCGATCAGCTCTTCAACCTGATGGTCGGGTCGCGACCTGATGCAGCGCTACGGCGTAAAGCCCCAGATCGTGATGACGACGCCGATTCTCGAAGGCATCGATGCCCGCATCGAAAATGGCGTGGTCGTCGGCAAGAAGATGAGCAAGTCCGCGGACAACTACGTTGGAATCAACGAAGAGCCGGCGGAGATGTATCGCAAGTGCATGCAGATCGGCGATGAGGTCATCTGGCGATTTTTCGAGCTGCTCTCCTCGAAGACGAGCTCGGAAATTGCTGGCCTGAAGGGTGCCGGGGATCCGCTGGGTGCCAAGGCGACCTTCGCGCGTGAGATGGTCACGCGCTTTCACGGCGGAGACGCCGCGGTTACGGCGGAGACGTTCTTTCGGAGCACATACCTCGCGGATGGCGTGCCGGACAACGTCCCGAAGGTGGAGCTCGCCGCCAAGGACGGCAAGCTGATGCTGGCCAAGGCGCTGGCGGGCGCCGGCCTGGTCGCCTCCAACGGAGCCGGGTTCAGCATGATTCAGAACGGCGGCGTGGAGCTCGATGGGGAGGTGATCCGGGATAAGTTTCACTCCCTGGACGCCGGTGGAGAATATTTGGTGAGGGTCGGTTCGAAAAAGCGCAGATTTTGCCGCATCCGAGTCGTGTCGTGACCCGGTGGGGGGTGACCGGTGGGCTCGTTGCCTCAGATCGGGCTCGCGGGGTGCGGAGGCCAATCCCCGCCGCCCAAAGCCTCCCCCACCGACAAGCCGGCTCCGGCGCTCCATGTCGGTCCGCTGAGTGACTACGTCGCCTCTGCGGGCCTGCGCTGGATGGTCATCGGGCGGCCCCGGGAGATCGTTCGAGACGGGACCTTGGCCAAAGCAATCGGGCGGCTTCTCCCCGATTCCGGGCTCGAAGCGTTCAGCAGATCGAGTGGGGTCGACTTGCGCCACGTCGACAGCGCCCTGGCTGCGGGCTTCGACTTTGGCACCCTCTACATGGTCGAAGCGCCGGGTTCGGTCGGTCGCATGCAGACCCGCTTCGAGAACCGAATCGTCACCGGAGCAATCATCAAGCGCCCGCATCCCGAGCTCACTCGTGTTGCCGGGCTCATCGGTACGACCCCGGAGAGCCTGGTGCGCATCGATCATCGGGTGGCTGCCGTGGCGGTGGGCTCGCCTACTCCGGCCCGGGTCGTCGAGCTGTTTGCATTGAAGAAGCTGAAACGCTCTCCGCGTGCCCTGGCGGGCTCCGCGCTCAAGTCCCTTCCTACGGACGAGCTCGAGAAAGCGCCCGCCCGCTTCTATGCACCAGGCCCATTTCAAGACGAGTGGGCCACCGGAGCCCACGGACTGCTCCGGACCGCGACCGCCCTCGGGGTTGCAGCGCGTCCTGCGGGAGAAGGTCGCATTGCGTTCACCGTAGCGATTGCAGGCGACTTCCACGATCCGAAGGGGGATCCTGCGACACGTCTCCAAGACGCGTGGAACGAGCTGGCGGCGAGCGGCATGGGCCACCTCTTGGGCTTGAACCAACCAGCGAGCGGTCCAACGGTCTCCGGCACGCCGGATCTCCTGCGCCTGAACGTCGAGCTCGACTCTGAACCCCTTGCCAACGGTCTCCGTGCCGCGGTGAAGGCAGAGGTGTGGGAGTTTCTCGACTTGTCGCCCAAGAAGCCCTAGCTGGGGCCAAAACGCCGAAGTCAGTGGGATGGGGTCTTGCGCTCGGCCATGGGGCCAAACCCATCATTTTCTAACACTTGGAGCCGCAAGACAATTGACCGAGAAGCCTCGCTGGTGGTAGGTGCCGCAGGCTCGAGTCGCTGGGGGCGGCGACTCCTGTAGGAGATCCGGATGCAGTCGCAGGTGAATGGATCGTTGGGTTCCGCGTTCAAGGTCGGCGAACGAGCCGTCCATCCAAAACATGGCGTGGGAGAGGTGGTTCAGATCGAAGACCGGGATCTCGGGGGACATGCAACCAGCTGCTATGTCCTCAAGATCATCGACTCCGACTTGAAGGTGATGATTCCGACCGAGGCCGCGGGCCGGGTCGGGCTTCGTCCGGTGATGAAGAAGCGCGAGGCGGAGAAAATCCTCGATATTCTTCGTGCGCCCGAGGTGGCGGTCGATGTTCAACCCTGGAATCGTCGCTTCCGAGCGTATACGGAGATGCTGAAGAGTGGTCTCCCTGGGGAAATCGCCAAGGTTCTCCGCGACATGTACCGACTGAAGTTCGACAAGGATCTCTCGTTTGGTGAGCGCAGACTGCTCGACCAGGCGCGATCACTCCTGATTCAGGAGCTCGCGCTGGCCAAGAAGGTCACGGCCGCCAACATCGAGGGCGAGATCCAAGAGATCTTCTCGGTCTGAGCGATCAGCCCGAACAGTAGTTGTACGGCACCCATGGGTGCGGAACGCAGCTTTGGCCGCTTCCACATGCCGTGGGGTCGTTGCCGCAGATGATGCGATCCGTACCGGTGCAGCTCGCCTTGGGCTGGCAGGTCAGGTTCACGTTCTGCGTACCGACAATCTGGCTGCAGCAAACCTCGCCCGGGCAATCCTCGGGACCGTCGCAGTGGACGTCGGGACCACTGCATTGAGCGCCATCGGCCCTGCACTCGTCGGCGTTCACGCAACAGAACGTGCTTCCGGTGCTGCAGGTCGTGTTTCCACACTTCACGACGCCGGGTGTCCCCGCATCGCAAGCCTTGGCGTAATCGTCGCAGCAATCACCATTGCCGGTGCACTGGTCGTCGCACCAGCAGTTATCCGGTGGGATCGAAGAGCCTTCGCCGCAATGTCCAGCGCAGGAGGTTGACGGCACTCCTCCCGTGCCCCCGGTGGAACCACCGCTGCCTCCCGTAGCGCCGCCGGATCCGCCCACAGGGCCTCCCGCCGCGCCTCCCACATCGCCCCCCGTGCCTCCGGTCGGGATCCCTCCAGCACCTCCCGTGCCACCGGTTGGGATCCCTCCAGCACCTCCCGTGGAGCCTCCGCTGCCTCCCTGGCTCACGCCTCCGCTGCCTCCCTGGCTCACGCCGCCGCTGCCTCCGCTCGTACCGCCGCCAGTGCCGGAGTAGCCGCCGCCGGTCCCGCCCTTGCCGTTGCCTTTCAGGGCCGAATCGTCAGGGCTGCTACTGCAGGCGACGAAAACCGAGACAGAAATCCAAATCGCGCTTCTCGTGAGGAGCTGCATGGTCCGCTTTCCAGCTGAGTGCCGTACCGCCACGACGCGAGGAAGTGTGACACGTCACGACGCCCGCGCGCTCCCAAAAATCGCAGAAATCGTGGTTTCTCCCGCGTCGCGCGTCAGTTCGATTTTTGTTCTCGGGCGAAAGCTTCCACGCGGTCGAACACCCGAAGCACGTTGCCCCCGCAGATCTTCTCGATCTCCTGCTCGCTGTGGCCCCGCTCGAGCAGAACGCGCAAGAGGTTCGGGTACATCGAAACGTCCTTCAGTCCAGTAGGCAGCGAGTCCCCCACGCCGTCGAAGTCCGAGCCGAGCCCGACGTGATCGACGCCGACGAGGCCAATTACGTGCTCCACGTGGTCGGCGACCTGCTCGATGGTCGCGAAGCGGGCCGGATGCTCCTTCTCGAATTTTTCGAGCAGTGGCTTGGCGCGTGCGTCTTCGGGGTCGAGCTTTGCCTTGGCGAGCATTGCGGACCGCTGCTTCCATCGTGAGGTTTCGTCTTTTTGGATCTCGCCGTCGACGAAGCCACTGCCAAAGTTAATCTGGATCACCCCGCCGTTCTTTGCGAGCGCCTGGATCATCTCGTCACTCATGTTGCGAGGCCAATCCGGAGTGAAATGACGGCACGACGAGTGAGACGCGATGACCGGGACCTGGGTGGTCTTCATCACATCCCAGAAGGAGTCGTCAGAGATGTGGGACACGTCGACCAGGATCCCGAGGCGGTTCATTTCAGCGACGACCTTCTTGCCGAAGGGCGTGAGGCCCTTGTGGGTGTGTCGGGTGTCGTAGGACGAATCCGCGATGTGGTTGTCTTTCGAGTGAGCGAGGGTGATGTAGCGGATGCCCCGGTCGTAGAAGAACTGCACGTTCTCGAGCTTGTGTTCGATGGGCGATCCGTTCTCCATCCCCATCAGGAGCGCGATTTTCTTGGCTTGAAAGCTCTTTCTCACGTCGCTCGGGGAACGGGCGAGGGTGAACTTCTCCGGCGATTTTTTCGCGATCTCTTCCACGATGTCGATCAGCGAATTCGCGAGCTTCTTTGCACCGCCCGCTTCGTACTTGGCGGGAACGTAGATGCTCATGAACGGCGCATCGAGGCCGCCCGCCTTGGCTCGGGGGTAGTCGAAGTTTCCCTTTTCCGTGTGCTCGCTCACGTCCTCGGTGACGTTCCCCTTCTTGTCGCGGCTTTCCCAGAGGCGCCAGGGCACGTCGATGTGTCCGTCGATGATGATGAAGCGGTGAGCGAGCTCCGTTGCCCGCGTGGCTGGAATCGGGCGGAGGTTTGGCCACCGAGGGAGTGGGCGCCGGCGGCGCGCTCGGAGTCGCCGTGACAATGGCGGGCTCGGTCGTTTGGGTCTTGCTGCTCGGCATGGGCCGCTCGGCGCAGCCAAACAGCACGCCGAGTGCGAGATAGGCGAGAAAACGTGTCGACACGGCCGGGAGACTGAAATCGCACCAGCGAGGAAAGGGTAGAGAAGCGTTGGGGCCGGGGGAACCTCTGGCCGGCTCCGGGTACTATCCTGGGGATGAGAGCCGATTCCTGGCTTGCCGCCGCCGTCCTGTTTGGTTGTGCCAGCCCAGCTCCCCCCACGGCAAAAGGTCCAACGCTCGTGACCGAGCAGCGATTACCGTCGCCGGAGGCAGCATCGAGCGCCTCCCCGCCCGAGCGGGAGGCCAAGCCCAAGCGGTGCCACGTTCCCGCGCCCAAACCCGTAGCCAAGAGCGATCCCGAACGCGACACGGGAACCTGCATGGACCATCGCGCCGTCGAGCGCCGGCTCCGCCCTGTTCTCGCGAAGCGTTTTCACCACACGGTCGACGGCAGCACCGTCGAAGTGAGCTTTGGATGCGATCCGGTGACGTTCGATCCGGAGGAGATCGTCATCGAGAGGGGTAGCGGTCACGGCGGATACCTCGCGCTGTGGTGGCTCCGGCGTGAAAATGAGACTGACGACTTCGATGTGACGGGCTTCGTGCACGAGGAACGCTGGGCGCCCTACGATCACTACGACTACCAGATGGCGGATCGCTTTGTCGCCAAGACCGCGCGCGGCCGGTTGCCGGCGGCTGCGGTGATCAAGGCGCTTGTCAGTGCCAGGCCCGCGCTCACCGTCCAGTTCCGGGAAATCGAGCCGCCGCGCCAGCCCAATAGCTTGCACGGCTTCTCTGCATCGACCTCCTCCAACGATTTTCACGCGGCGCTGAGAGTGAGCGATGGGGGAAGCTTTCTCGAACGACGCTTCACTGGGTACGAGAGCAGCGGCGAACAGGAGCGATACCTGGGTGTTCAGTTGGCGTTGGAAAGCGTCTGGCCGCTTCTCGAAAAGATCGAACCCGTCGACGCAGCGCCTGACGAAAAGGAGCGCGCATTTTTCGTGAAGCGAGTGCTGGCGATTTCGCCCACGTTCTACGACCAGTTCGTGTGGTGGGTGCGTGCCCGGTATCTACGACTTGCGGGGCGCATGGGCACTCCGGAGCTCGTGCCCCTACTCCTCGAGGACCTGCGCCGGCAGCTCGCCGAAGTCGACAAGGCTCCGGAGAAGGAGCGCGACGAGCAGGCGCTGAACCTCCTCGCTGACAGCATCAACGCCGTCGTGCGGCTCACGGGCTTCGACCCGCGCTATTCGAGTGACAAGAAACCCCGGCCCGCTCAGGACGTGGCGCGGGAGCTCGTCCAGGAGTGCAGCCCATGAGCTGGCATCCACGCGGTCCATGCTTAGATTGACCCGGAAATGCTGGAACGAGGTTACTGGACTGCCTTCCGCGTGCGGGGTGCACCGATTCGGCTTCACTGGACGATCCCCCTCGGTGCGCTGGTGTTTTCCGGATTCCAGTTCGTGCCGGCGTTCTGGCTCGCCTTTTTTGGGTTGATCCTGATTCACGAGCTCGGTCACGCGATACTCGTCCGTGGGTTTGGTCATCGAGTGATGAGCATCGACATTCTCGGGTTCGGTGGATTCTGTCGCTGGTCGGGAGTGGCCTCGAGCTCGGAGCGCGGCGCCATAGCCTGGGGCGGAGTGCTCGCGCAGACCGCTGCGCTTCTCGTGACGCTCGGCCTCCTCTTCACGCTGGGCCGCCCGACGACGAGCTACGGTGCTCAGGTTGCCCAGGTGTTCGTCAGCACGAACCTGTGGCTCATCGCGTTGAATCTGATCCCGGTTCCGCCGCTCGATGGAGCAGAAGCCTGGCGTTTCGTCGGAGACGTGATTCGTGGTGGAAGAAAGGCTTGGCCAAGCTTTCGCCGGCGCACGCGGGTTCATGGCACGAGTGCCGATGCCCACGTCTGGACGCCTCCAACGTCGTGGTCGGGCTGGAGTGCGCTCAAGAAGAGCATGCGGCGGTCCCCGAGCCCCGCGAAGCCCAAAGCAAGCAAGCCGAAGAAGCAGCCCTCCGCGGCCTCCCCGGAAGCGCAGCGGGAGATTGCCGATCTCTTGAAGCGAGTGAGTGAAGAAGCGGGTCGAGCTCGCCGCGGGAACTGATCAGAACATCGCTTTCATGCCCGTGGCGCTATCGTTCGAGATCGGGTGGAACGTGTCGAACTCGCTGGGGCGGGAGGGCAAGAAGTGCTCGTTGCCCCCATTGATCTCGGCGGCTTCGGCGCGAAGACGCTGGAAAATCTCGGCGTACTCGATGGAGCTTCGCACCTCGGTCGGAGTGCGGGGCCTCGGCAGAACCGAACGATAGGGATCGCAGCGTGCGCGCCGTTCGGTCGGCTGCTCCACCCGATCGCGGTCGTGCATCCACTCGACGAATCTCTCGAGCGCACAGAACATCGCGCAAGCATGAGGCAGATAACGCGGCGAAAGTTTGGCGCGCTCGACGGCCGTCTTCACTTGCCCGGGTGAGTAATGCTCGGCGTGGCCATAGCGCTTCACGAGCACCTTGGGCCTCGATAGGGAGGGGCAGGGAATCGCCTGACAGCAACCTTCGAACCTTGGCGGCCTTGGCCCCTTGGCGGTTCAATCTCCTGCGTTCAGACCCGCGCACGCACCTCTGGATGAGTGGGTAGGCGGGGCGGCGCCATCTCCGAACTTGGCGGCCCCCCTTGGCGTCTTGGCGGTTCGATCTCCTGCGTTTCAGCTTGCAGCTCGCCAAGACCACGACCACGGATTTCATCGCCGAGAAATAGCGCGAAAATCAGGTCGTCCACGTAGGCGCCATCTTCCAATCGTACGAAGCGCTCGCGCGTTCCTTCATGCCGGAAGCCGAGGGAACGATACAGCGCCTGGGCGCGATCGTTGTCGGCTCGAACACAGAGCTCGAGACGAACGAGATCGAATGCGCGCGCACGATCGACGAGATAGGTCATGAGGGCGCGACCGATGCCGAGGCGTTGCGCCTGCGGATGCACGCCGAGCGACACGACGCCCACGTGCCGGCAGCGACTGGGCCCGAGCTGCTGGAGCGCTGCAGACCCCACGATGCCCGATGAGCCCTGGATTTCGGCGACCGCGATCATCGACGCATCGCCAGCCGACCACGCGGCATACATCTGATCGATGCGGCGGGACTCCTGATCCAGGGTGCGCACCTGATCCTCGGTGATGACGAGGCCTCTTCCGTCCGCAATGAGAGCGTGATCGAGCTCGATGGAGCTGGCGGCGTCGGAGACGCTCGCTGGTCGAAGGGTTGCGATGCGACCGTCGGAGAGACGGATTTCCCGCGGATCGGACATCAGCGGCGGATGATGAGCTGTGCGGCTTCCGGCGCTTCGAGGATCCCACGTTGGGAGAAAAACGGCAGCGACGCATTCCTGGCGCCGTCGAGGAGCGGCGCCGGCCAGGCCCCCAGGAGCACCACTCCCGCCAGGCACAGCATGATCGAAGTCGACAGTCCACTCGCTGCGAGAACCGGAGCCGCGTCGGTGGCCGGCTTCATGTACATCGCCCGGGCGATTTGCAGATAGTAGAAGAGCCCGACGACCGCGAGCACCGCGCCCACGACCACGAGCGCGAAGAGCCCCGCCTGCCACGCGGCAACGAAGACGTAGAGCTTCGCCCAGAACCCGACCACGAACGGGATCCCGGCGAGAGAGAGCAAGAACAGCAGCATGCTCATCGCGAGAACCGGCGAGCGCCGCCCGAGGCCGTCGAAGGCAGCGATGGACGAATCCCCGGTCTGGCGTTCTACGGCTTCCACCACCTGGAACGCGCCCGTGTTCGTGACCAGATACGCGACCGCGTAAAACAGCAGCATGCTGGCGCCCTGATGCCCAGCTACGAACGCCATCATCATGTAGCCGATGTGACCGATGCCGGAGTACGCGAGCATACGCTTGGCGTTCGTCTGCACGACCGCCAGGACGTTGCCGACCAGCATGCTGATCAGCGACAGCGCGACGAGTGCGGGGCGCCAGCCGGCTTGGGACTGACCGAAGCCCTGGAGGAACAGCGTGGCGAACGCCGCAAATCCTGCGAGCTTGGGCGCCACACTGAGGAACGCGACGAAGGGAGTGGAGGCGCCTTGGTACGTGTCGGGCACCCACATGTGGAATGGGACGATGCCGATCTTGAATGCCATTCCGGCGAGCACCAGAAGGACGCCCACCATGAGCAGCGGAGTGGCCGGGGCGTGGGCGATGGCTTCGATGCTCGTGGAACCCGTCACGCCGTACACGAGAGACAGGCCGAAGAGCGTCACGGCGGCGCTGACGGCGCCGACCAGATAGATCTTGAGGCTCGCCTCGGGTGCGTGCTGGTCGGGGCCCGTCTTGTCATCGGTTTTGGCCCATGCCGCGAGAACGAAGAGCGGAAGGCCCATCAGCTCGAAGGCAACGAGCAAAAGCACGAGATCGCGCGCGCCGGGGAGCAAGCGTCATCCCCAGCACGCTGAACATGATCAAGAGGTAGTACTCGCCTTGGCGATGGCTCTGCTTGCTCGCCACGTGATCGAGGCTCCCGAGCACGGCCAGGAGGCCCGAAGCCAGAAAGGCTCGCTTGAAGAACAGCGTCCAGGCATCGCTGACGTAGGTGCCGAAAAACGCAGTGCCCGTCACGTCGATGCGGAAGGATGCGAAGAAGACTCCCGCGAACGTGGCCGCTGCCAGGTAGCCAACGGCGCGGCCCGCGCTTCGCCCCGCGAGCAAGTCGACCAGGAACACCAGGAGGATGCCGGCGCAGAGCGCCGAGATCCAGGGTGAGCGGGACGAGGTTGGCGATGGCGACGTTCACTTCGTCACCGCCAGAACCTGACCGAGCCAATGGGGAGTGGCGCGATCGATGAAGTCGAGCACGAACGCGGGATCGATCCCGAAAACGAGGATTGCCGAGCCGAGGATCACGAGCGCGCCCCACTCGGTGCGGCTCGCGTCACTGAGGTCGTGGAACTTCTCCGGAGGCCCGGTCGCCCCAGAAGATCATCTTCACTGCGCGCAGCACGTACACCGCGGTGATGAACGCGCCCAGGATGCCGGGAATGGCCCACCAGGCGTGGGCGCTCTGCCAGGCGCCGAGGAACACCAGGAACTCGGCGACGAAGCCGGCCGTGCCGGGGAGGCCGAGCGACGAGAGACCGGCGATGGTGAAGAAGACCGCGACGGCCGGCATGACCTTGCCGAAGCCGCCCATGCTCGGAACCAGGCGCGTGTGCGCACGCTCGTAGACGAGGCCGACGAGCGCGAAGAAGAGCCCGGTCATGATGCCGTGCGCGAACATCTGGTAGACGGCGCCGTTCCAGCCGTTGGGCGTGAGCGTCGCCGCGCCCAGCATCACGACGCCCATGTGGCTGACCGACGAGTACGCGACGATGTACTTGAGGTCTTTCTGGCTCATCGCGCTGAGCGCGCCGTACACGATGTTCACGACGGCCACGCCGCCGACGAGGGGCGCCCAGACCTGCGCGCCTTCGGGGAGCATCACCATGCCGACGCGCATCACGCCGAACGCGCCGAGCTTCATCAGCACGCCGGCGTGGAGCATGCTGACAGCCGTGGGCGCGGAGGCGTGGCCGTCGGGCGACCAGGTGTGGAACGGGAAAACGCCGGCGAGGGAGCCGAAGCCGAGCCAGAGCAGCGGGAAGGCCCAGAGCTGGAGATCCCGCGAGTAGGTACTTCGACGGATCGCCGAGGACGGCCATGTCGAAGGTGTGGGAGCCAGCGGCCGACGTACATCGCGAAGATCGCGACGAGGATGAAGGCCGAGCCGACGAGCAGCATCAGCGTGAGCTTCATCGCCGCGTACTCGCGCCCGCCGATGTCGAGCAGCTTCCAGACGAACTTGAACGGTCCGCCCTCCGTGATCGCGTGGCTGGAGCCCCAGATGCCGATGAGCAGATACATCGGCAGGACGGCGATCTCGTAGAACAGGAAGAAGACGAACAGGTCCTGGGTCACGAACACGCCGAACACGCCCGGCGACGAGCACGAGGAGGAAGATGAAAAACTCCTTCGCCCGATCCTTCAGCGTCCAGCTCGCGAGACACGCCGGCGAAGATGATGATGCCCGTCAGGAGCAAGAGCGACACGCCCCAGCCGTCGACCGCGAAGCGGATGTCGATGCCGAGCGCGGGAACCAGCGGGTAGACCTCGGGCATCTGCAACCCGCCCTTCACCATGTCGTAGCGAAGAGCCACCTGGACGCTTCCCGCGAGCGAAACCGCCGCGCCCGCGAGAGCGGTGAGCCGGACCAGCGAGCTTCTGCTCGTTCTTGATGAACAGCAGCACGAGCGCGGCGACAAACGGCGCGCCGACGATCAGCGAGAGCAGCGGAAAGCCCATCATTGCATGAGCCCCCAGGCCGCGAGCACGGCGGCGCCCGCGAGCACGGCGTACACGTAGTCCTGCACGTTGCCGGTCTGGATGCGGCGCAGGCTCTGGCCCGCACGTGATCGTGGCCCAGGCCAGAAAGTTCATGAAGCCGTCGATCACGTAGCGATCGAACCAGCCGACGCAGGCGCGCAGGCCCAGCGCGCCGTAGCGGAAGCCGAGCACGTACACGCGATCCACCGCAGTCCGAGCGCGCCAGATTTCCGACGGGTGCGAGAAACGCGAAGCTCGACTCGGGGATGCTCCTGCTGCCGAACATCAGCCACGCGAGGAGCAGTCCCGCGAGGCCGAGACCGGTCGCGGCCATCCCGACCGGGCCGAGATGGAAGTGGTAGTGCAAGCCGTAGAGCTCGGCGAGCGGCGCGCCCGAACCAGCCGAGGCCGACGCTCAGCACGGCGAGCAGCGCGAGGGGCGCGGCCATGCTCGGTCCGCCCTCGTGAGCATGCTCGGCTTTCTTGCTCGGCTTGCCGAAGAACGCGAGACAGAGCACGCGGCCCATGTAGAACGCCGTGAGGAACGCGGCGAGCCATCAGCATCGCCGAACGGGACCCCAGGCTTGCTTCTCGTAGAGCGCCTCGAGGATCGTGTCTTTGCTGAAGAATCCGGCAAGTCGGCCGGCACGCCCGCGAGCGCCAGGGCGCCCACGATGAACGTCGAGCGTCGTCAGCTTCATCTTCTTGGCGAGGCCGCCCATGTCGGCGAGCTCGTTGGAATGAACGGCGTGGATCACGCTGCCCGCGCCGAGGAACAAGCAGCGCCTTGAATGCGGCGTGGGTCGTCAGATGGAAGTAGCCGCCCATCAGCGAGCCGGCGCCGAGCGCGCTCACCATGTAGCCGAGCTGCGAGCAGGTGGAGTACGCGAGGACCTTCTTGATGTCGGTCTGAACGCACGGCGACGATTGCGGCGAAGATCGCCGTGAACGCGCCGACCCAGGTCATCACGTCGTGAACCAGCGGGGCATCGAACAGCGGATTCGCGCGGACGATCAGGTACACGCCCGCTGCGACCATGGTCGCGGCGTGGAGCAGCGCGGAGACCGGAGTCGGACCCTCCATCGCGTCCGGCAGCCAGACGTGCAGCGGGAACTGAGCGCTCTTGCCCATGACGGCGAGGAACACGAGGAGCCCGACCCACTGATGCGTCTTCGGATCGAGGGCCGCGCTCCAGCTGAAGCCGCCGGTCGCCCCGTAGAGCACGAGGATCCCTGCGACGAATCCCATGTCGGCGAGCTTCGTCGTCCAGAATGCTTTGACGGCAGCCCGCGCCGCGCTGGGCTTTTGCCAGTAGAAGCCGATGAGGAGGTAGCTGGTCAGCCCGACGAGCTCCCAACCGAGGAAGAGCTGGAGCACGTTCGGCGCCAGAACCAGCAAATTCATGCTGAAAATGAACAGCGAATGAAAGCCGAAGTAGCGGCCGAACGCGGGCGGTGGCTCGTCCGCCATGTAGCCGAGGGAAAACACCTGCACGCTCGTCGCGACGGCGGTCACGACGAGCAGCATCGTGATGCTGATGCCATCGAGGCGAACGCCGACCTCCCCGAGGGTGGTTCCGCCGGCAGGGAGCCAGCGCGCGGTCTGCATCGCGACCTCGCCGGGTCGAGCGAGCGCTGCTAGCAGGAGCTCGATGGCAGCGATGAGCGACGCGAAGGCTGCCGCGACCGAGAGATACGCTGCGGGCTTGCCGGCACGCCGGAGGGGCGTGACCACAGCGATCACGAACGCAGCGGCGACCGGCGTGAGCAGGGCGATGAGCGCCCAGGTGATGGGAGTCAGCGCTGGCATGTCAGTTCTTGAGCGCGTCTGCCGCGTCCACCACGGAGTCCTTCTTCGCCCGATAGAGCAAGATCACCAGCGCCAGCCCCACCACGACCTCTGCGACCGTCAGGGCGATCGCGAAGAGCGCGAACACCTGACCCACGTGCCCGCCGTGATAGCGAGAGAACGCAACGAGGTTGATGTTCGCGGCGTTCATCATCAGCTCGACAGAGAGCAGGATCCCGATCGCGTTTCTGCGCGACAGAACGCCGTAAATTCCCAGGCAAAACAGCGCCGCAGCGAGCAAGACGAAGGGCTGGAGCGGCATCACGCGCCCTTCTCTTTCGTGCTGACGATCCGGCGCTGCGCTCCGGCCACGCGGCGCGGCTCGCCGGGATCCAGCTTTCGAGCCAGAACGATCGCGCCGATCATGGCTGCCAGGAGCAGGACACTCAGCACCTCGAAGGCGAGCAGCTGATCGGTCAGGAAGGAGCGGCCGAGCTCCTCGGTGGTCGACGACGGCCCTGGCTCGATCGGAAGCCCAGGCGTGCGGTAGGTCGCCCCGGCGATCACGCCGAAGATGGCGATCCCCGTCAGAGCCGCGGGCAGGCGTCGCGAGGAGCTCACCTCGTTGTCGATGAAAACGTGCTCGTGACGTCGCGTGAGCATCACACCGAACAGCATCAGCGTGATGACCCCGCCGGCGTAGAGCAGCACCTGGATCCCCGCGAGAAACGTCGCGTTCAGGAACACGAACAGCGCTGCTGTCGTGGCCAGTGTCACGGCGAGCCAGAGCACTGAACGCACCAGATTCTTGTTCTGGACGACGAACAGCGCCGAGAGCAGCAGACAGGCTGCAATGATCCCGAAGCCGATTCTCTCCGCCATGCGATTTCGCGGCCTGCCGGCCCGAAACGGGCCGCGGGGGCCGACGGGGCGGGAGGCTACTAACGGATCCCTCGAAGCGGTAGCCCCCTTTTGGGGTTTCTCGGGTGATTTCCGATGACTAGAAGCGGCTGAAATACGGAGGCCTTCCCGGACGAATTCACTCGGAACACGCCCGAACGGGCAAGGAGACCAAGATGGAGACGACCACCCACACCGATTCCCCCGAGCTCGACCTCACGGACTTCATTGCCGTGGTGCTGTCCGTCTTCGCTCCCGGGCTCGGACACATCATCCTGGGTCAGGTCGCCAAGGGGCTCACCATCATGGCCCTGACGATCCTGTCGTGCGGCGTCGGCTACATCGTTTCGGCCCTGGTGGCTCTCGACTGCTTCATGCTGGCGCGAGCCCGGCGGACCCGGTCGGTCGGGGATTGGGAGATCTTTCCCGAGCACCGCTCGTTTTCGTGGTGAGGCTAGTGGGGGAGGGGCTCGCGCAGCACCATCTGAAAGTGCGCGGAGGGCATTCGCAACGTGTCTCCCACGATGCGCGAGTCGACGACGCCAAGAACGCGTTCTTCTGATTCTGACGGCCGCGCTTATCGCACCCTTGCTTGTAGAGGGACGAGCGACTCGGACAAAGCCGGTGGGCACAAGCAAGAATCCGCTCGATTGTCCGAAGTCCCCCACCGGAACGAGCGAGTGCTTGAAGTCGGCAGACTCATACGAGTACGACGTGGAGGTCACAGCTGTCCGTTGACCGTTGACCTTCACCCAATCGTGCGCCGACGCGCCGAATCAAGGACGCGTCGAAACCACATGATTCTTTTGCGGGGACGGACCTTCATTGCGACGACGAGAATCGGTCCATCTGTTCGCAGGATCAGCCCGACCCCTCTCCCGATCTCCCGACTCGGTGCCCAGCGACGGTGCGGTGTGCGAACCAGGTACCCTCTTTGGCCTTTGGCCTTTGGCCCCACGGACTCCGCGCAAGAATCCGGATGGCAGGTAGCTGTTTGCGTCTTCGAGCTGTGTTTTCGCGGGGAAATGGGTCGTCGATCCGCCCTGCGAATGGATGGGTTACTGGCGAACGTCCACCACGCTCCAGCGTGCATTCGAGAACACCAGGCTGCCTGCGAACGCGCGCTCCCGCCCGCGGCGCACGACCGCGTAGTCGATTCGATACTTGGCTTTCAGCGCCGCAAGCCGATTTGCGTCGAGCTGATCGTAGCGGCCGAGTTCGCCGGCGCCTCGGAACCCGGGCTGACCCGTGACATCGCGCAAACGATCGAGCCAAGCCATGAACTCCGTGGGAACGATTGGACTCGCCTTCCAGTCCACGATGATTGCTCGTTGTCCGAGATACCGCATCGCCTCGACGTAAGGAGGCGTCAGAAATACACCGTCCTTAGGCGTGTCGCTGCGCATGAATGTGTAGAGTTCGGCGTCGAACCGGTCTGCCTCGCGCAGGAGATTCGAGCTCGCTTTCAGATGCGCCAGCCGCGGGCGTGTGAGCACGCCAAAAAGCAGCAACGCCCCAGCGAGGACGCCGAACGGTGCGAGGCGCCGCGCCCAAACTATCGCCCGTGGCTTCATCGGCTTTCGTCCGGCAACCGCGAGTTGCGCGAGGAGCGGGAGCAGCAAGAATGCTCCAAGAACCGCCGGCCACGCGCTGTCCTTTCGCGTCCACAGAGTCATCACCAAGACCCCGAAGCCGACCGAAATAGCCGACAGGCGCGCCGGCCCGAGGCGCCGCACGCAGTCTGGCTCGGCGACCGCGCGCACCAGAGCCGCACAAAAGACCGCCTGAAACGTGAGCTCGACGAACGGGGCGAGTCGCCAAGGAAACAGCTGGGTGGCTGTGCCCCAACCAGCAGCGGACGCAGCGCCCAGGCTCCACATGCTCACGGTCAGTGCCGTGCCCAATACCAAGAAGCGGCGGGCATTCCCCTCGCGTTTGAGCAGCAACACGGCGCTTCCAACGCCGAGCAGCGTCCAGGCGATGAGCGGCAGGAAATCTCGTTCATGACCCGCCACGACGTAATGGTGAGGCGAGCGCATCGTGAAGAACAGATTGCGTGCTTCCGGCCCGCCAGAGCCGGCAGTTTTCAGGATGGCTGGCGTCAGAAGCAAGAGACAAGGCACGCTCGGCCCGAGCTGCCGAACTGCGCGAGGGACGATCCCCTCGAATCCCAAGAACAGCTGCGCCAAAGCGAAGACCATCACGCCGAGTATCAAATAGTTGGCGTGAAACAGGCCGCCGAGGGCAAAGCAGATCCCGGAGGCCAGCCAGCGGCGTCCCACAAAAAACGGCATGGCTGCGACGAGCCCGAGGGAGCCCAATGTCGACGGCTGCAGGATGTAGTCGAAGGCGTAGCTCACCTGCACGCTGTGCGTGGTGGTGAGCGTAAGCAGACACAAAAGCAGCAGGAAAGCGGCGAGTGCGTGCGTGCGACGACAGACCTGACGCAATAGAGGATACAGCGCGGCTGCGCCTAACGCACACAACACGACCTGTGTGATCGCGACGGCCCAACCACGGCGATCGATTGCGAGGAGGAGGGCTCCGAGAAGGTGAAACGCTGGGTGATACTGAGTCGTATGCATGACGAGCCAGTCGTTGGCGTACAGATTCCGGTCGAGGATACGTAGCGATCCCAGGAAGTACGCAACTTGGTTGTCGACGCCGTAATTGAATCCGAAGCCAAGCCCGAACATGGCGCTGGCGATCCCTGCCACCGCGAGCTCGAGCGCCTTCGCGATTTGCGCGAAGCGACGCGACTTTTCATCCTGCTCGGTCACAAGCGCTTTGTTCCGCGGACCGCGGAATTGACGCAGAGAAACGGCACCAGCACACCCGCCCGATCCCCAAGGCTATGAAAGGGCTCGAAGGCGCGTCGGAACAGCGGCAAAAGGTTGAACCCGATCAAGCGGTTCACGTCGATGCTGGACCGCTCGAGCTCCTGCTTTGCGACATGAGGCCAGACGAATTCTCGTACCCTTGGTAGGGACGCAAGTGGAGGACGCTGGCTAGCCTCACCACCGGCTGCCAGGCCCGGCACGGGGAAGTGACGACCACCGTCCGCCCGGGCTTGGTCACGCGCGCAAACTCGCGGAGACCTCGCAACGGGTCGGTCGTGTGCTCGATGACCTCCGTCGAGAGCACGATGTCGAATGTTGCATCCTCGAAGGGCAGCTCGAGCACGCTGCCGACGACGAGTTGAGTCGCAGCGTTGCGCGACCTGAGCCAGGAGATTCTCCCCAACGTCGAGCGAGGTGACGATCGCGCCACGAGCGCACGCACCGGCGGGAAATGCCCTCCACCGGAGCCCGCATCCAAGAAGCTCTTGTTTTCGAGCTCCACGCCGTGAAAAAGGCGATCGAACACGAGACGCAAGCGCCGCTCGGTCTCGTAGTGTTCGTCCACTCATCCCAGTCGGCCTCGCCGGCCTTCCGATCGTAGAACGTCGCGCGATCGCGGTCTTGAGGCGGGTTCGCCACGGTGCGCAGTATAGTGGCGCGCCGTTCCCACGGGCAACGGCTGCCGCAAGATTGGGTGGACGTTCCCCGGCTATGATGCGGGCCGGCCGACTATGAACGAGTCTGAAGCGTTAATTGAGGAGCGTCCGACGGTTTCTTTGGTTGCTCCGATGTTCGACGAAGCCGACAACGTTCGGCCGTTCGTGGAAGCCGTCAGCGGTGCGCTCGCTGACGAATCGATCGAAATCGTGTTGGTTGACGATGGGAGTTCGGACGCGACCTGGGAGCGCATCCGGCAAGCCGCCGACGAAGATGCGCGTGTGCGCGGGATTCGCTTGTCGCCAAAGTTCGGCCATCAAGGCGCCCTGTTCGCAGGACTCACACACGCGCGGGGCCGCGCTGTCGTGACGATGGACGGGGATCTCCAGCATCCGCCTGGGGTGATTCCCGAGCTCCTCGCAGCGTGGAGAGCGGGGTACGCCATCGTCGGGACTGAGCGTCATGACAGCAGCGATACGAGCCTCTTCAAGCGCGTTACATCCCGTGCCTACTACGCTCTGTTCTCGTGGCTGAGCGGAGTGCGATTGGGCCCGGGTAGCTCCGACTTTCGCCTCGTGGACGAGCGGGTGGTCGAGAGCCTGCTCGCGATGGGAGATCGCGATCTGTTCTTGCGAGGCGTGGTCAGTTGGCTGGGCTTTCAGTCGACTACCGTTCCGTTCCAAGCCGCGCGGCGCCACGCCGGGACGACGAAGTTCAGTTTGCGCAAGATGTGGCGATTCTCCCTCGACGGCATCTTCAGCTTCTCTTCGGTCCCCCTGCGCCTCGGCGTATGGATTGGGTTTTTGACCAGCTTGCTCGCGGTTTCGGAGATTTGTTACATCGTTGCCCAGTACATGCGCGGCATCACGGTACCCGGATGGGCATCCGTGATGACGTTGATGTCGCTCCTATTCGCGGTCCTGTTCGTGTTGTTGGGGATCATCGGTACGTACATTGGCAGGATTTACGACATCCTCAAGAGCCGGCCGCGGTTCGTAGTGAGTGCGCGCGCAGGCTTCGAAAAAGAGCGACCGTGAGCCTCTGGGAGGAGCGGGGCGCGCTGCTCAGGTTCGTGCTCATCGGCTTCAGCAACGCGGGGATCGGGTTCGGTGTGTACTGGCTCGGTCTCCATCTGCCATGGCGCGTGACGTACCAAGCGACAGTGTCGCAGCTCGTTGCCTACTCGATCGGAGTCTTTTGGAGCTTCTACTGGAACCGGCGTTGGACCTTTCGGAGCTCGGCAGCGGTCGGGCGACAGGCGCTAAAGTTCATTCTTCTGCAGGCTAGCTGTGCTTTGAGCAGTGCGGGCGCACTCGGGGTGCTGGTCGACCGTCTATTGTTCGACGCGACGTGGAGCTGGCTCGTCGTCATGACGATCATCACCCTGATCAACTTCCTGCTGTCCCGATTCTGGGTATTTGGAACGCGCAGCTGATCGCGAACGTCGACTGTTCGACTGTTCGACTGTTGATGGGAACCTGGCACCTGGCTCTCTCGGCTTCGATTCCCGGAGGTCGTACGTGATTGTTATCCGCGGACGTCTGGAAGGTGCTGTCGAACCCGTGCCCGAGTGACGCCGGCGGCTGAATCTCCCTAGCTCTCTTTTGCCCGATTGGCAGAATTGCGCTCGCTACTCGCGTCGCTCGCGCTCGAAACAGTCTGCGCGCGGATTTCTTTCACGGTAGCACCCTGATTCGGACTCGAATTCGCTACCTCCCCGAGGCTGGGAGCGACCAATCCGAGGCCGAGTGAGAACATCCAGATCGCGCGCTTCATGACGAAGGGGTAACCCCGGCGATTCGGGGATTCTTCCCGCAAACGTAACCAATCGACCGCAGCGCTCGTAATGAGAGGAATGCCCTTCCGACGCTGGTTTGTCTTCCTCGTCTTCGCCCTGGCAATGGCCGCGTGCACTCGTCGGGCGGGTCCCGATGCGGCGGCGGAGAAACCGGGCACCGCGGCCAGCGGGAAGGCCGCGCTGGCCGGGTCGGGAGGCGATTGTTTGGCGCGGGGTCCGGAGAGCTGTGGGAAGGGGCTCGAGACCGCGATCCTCGCGGGCGGTTGCTTCTGGGGCATGGAGGAAATCCTGCGAGAGATCCCCGGAGTGGTCGCGACGGACGTTGGGTATACCGGTGGCAAGACGGACGATCCCACCTACGACGATGTGCATACCGGGGAAACCGGTCACGCGGAGTCGGTCCGCATCGTGTTCGATCCGAAAAAGATTTCCTACGACGAGCTTTTGGAAAAGTGGTTCTTTCGGATGCACGATCCGACGACCAAGAATCGTCAGGGCAACAACGTCGGTACGCAGTATCGCTCCGCGATCTTCTACACGACTCCAGAGCAGCGTGCGGTTGCCGAAACGGTCAAGCGTCGGGTGAGCGACAGCGGCAAGTGGTCGGATCCGATCGTGACCGAGATCGCTCCGGCTGGGCCGTTCACGCGGGCCGAGGACTATCACCAGAAGTACTTGAAGAAGAATCCTGGCGGGTATACCTGCCACTATCTTCGAGATTGAGGTCCGGCCGCGTGCGTGGGCGGTGGCGGGCACCGCGACTCTTGCTTTTGTTCCCTGTTCGGTTCGACGTTTTCTCGCAAGAGAATGCGGAACGGAACAAGGAACAAGCAGCAAGCAACAAGCAACCGGGAACGGACGGTGGCTGGGTTGGCGCGAGCAGCGGAGCCCCGTCCTCCTGTAAGAATCCTGACCTGCTCCCGGGACAGAATTGCGATGCGAGCTGTTCGGCGTGCATCCCCTAGCCGCCACGCTGCGGATAGTGACCGACGCGGAGTCGGACTGAGCTCAGCGCTTGATCTTCTTCATACAGTGAACGCAGCGCGTCGCGTCGGGATGCACGAGGCCGCCGCAATGAGGGCATGGAGTGCGCTCCGGCGGGGGAGGCTCCACGCGGGGCGGTTTCCGGGCCGGCGGGGGCTCGGCTTTCACTTCGGGTTCGAGCGCCGCCTCCGCCTGGGTCGGGAGCACGGGGGGCGCAGGGGCGGGTCCGGCTTGTCCTTCCGGACTCACGCGTGCGGGGCCGATGGCCAGTAGCCGCAGTGCGCGTTCGAGCTTGATGTCGACGGAGACCAGCATGGGGAGCGAGCGCGCGACTGCGGCGTGAAACGCACCGGTCGCCCAGACCAGCACCCCGAACAGGAGCAGCGCGAAGCTCATGATGGAGAAGCCCGTGCGATCGCTGCGGCTGCTCATGTCCTGGGCAGCGAAGAACACCAGGATCGCCGCGAGGCTCGACAGGATGCCGATGATTCGCGTGACGAGGCTGATGCGCCCGAGTGAACGGGCCGAGCGAACGGCTCTGTCGTGGGTTTCTTCAGGCTCGGACATCGATGGTTCCCCTCGATCGGAGCGTGATACTCGCCGGTCTCTCGGGCGCGGCAAAGCGCATTCTGGTGCTCGACCTCCTCGCGCGAACGTGATTAGCCTCCCCGGCGGTGGGCGACGAACGGCGGAAAGCCCAGCGGGGCGCGCGCTTCCTGGATGCGATCGAGCGCATCGGGAACCGGCTGCCCGACCCGGCCCTGCTCTTCGTCGTTGCGCTATTTCTCGCTTGGATAGCGTCGGCCGTCCTCGCTGGATACTCGTTCGAGCTGCCGACGAAGCAGGGGCCGGAAGCCAAGCAGGTCATCAGCCAGCTCACCGGGCGCGCCCTCGTCACGTTTCTCGCGGACATGGTGAAGACGTTCGCGGGATTCCCGCCGTTCGGGTTCGTACTGGTCGCGCTCCTCGGAGTGGGTGTCGCGGAGCAGAGCGGATTCATTCACGCGGCGCTCAAACGCATGCTGGCGCTCACGCCCAAACAGCTCCTCACGCCAATGTTGCTCTTGGTGGCAATCCTCAGTCACTCCGTTGCGGACGCCGGCTTCGTGGTGGTGCTGCCCCTGGGCGGGCTGATGTTCCACGCTGCGGGACGTCATCCCCTTGCGGGGATCGCTGCTGCGTTTGCGGGAGTCGCGGGAGGGTTTTCCGCCAATCCGCTCCCGAGCGGTCTGGATCCACTGCTCCAGGGGCTCACACAAGAGGCTGCGCAGCTCGTCGATCCAGGTCTGCAGGTGAATCCACTCTGCAATTGGACGCTCATGGGATCCTCGACACTGCTCATCATCGCCGTCGGTTGGTACGTGACCGACCGGATCGTGGAGCCGCGCCTATCGGGCCACGAGGTCGAGGTGGATCCGAAGGAAGTCCCGCCCACGGCCGAGATCACTCCCGCCGAGCGTCGCGGTCTGGCTGCAGGGCTCGCTGTCGCGGTGCTCTCCGTGGTGCTTCTCACTCTGGCGATCGTGCCCAAGACCTCGCCATTTCGATCGCCGAGCGGAGAGCTCACGGCGTTTGGGGCGCCGCTGATGCAGTCGATCATTCCCCTCGTGTTCTTGCTGTTTCTGCTGCCCGGGTTGGCTCATGGCTTCGTATCGGGGACGTTCAAGTCGAGTCGGGACGTGATGGGAGGGATGGCGCGCACGATGAGCGCGATGGGCAGCTACATCGTGATGGCGTTCTTCGCCTCGCTCTTCATTTACGTGTTCAACAAGAGCCAGCTCGGGGCGCTACTCGCGGTGAAGGGAGCGACGCTACTGCAGCTTCTGGGCCTTCCGGGTCCGGTCACCATCGTCGCGTTCATCTTGATCGCTGCGCTGGTGAATTTGCTCATCGGCTCGGCCAGCGCGAAATGGGCGCTGCTGGCACCTGTATTCGTGCCGATGCTCATGCAGCTCCACTTTTCACCGGAGCTCGTCCAGGCCGCATATCGAGTGGGGGACTCCTCGACCAACGTGATCACCCCGCTGAACCCGTACTTCCCGCTGATCTTGATGTTCTGTCACCGCTACGTGAAGGGCACCAAGCTCGGCACGCTGGTGAGCGTGATGGTGCCCTACGCAGGCGCGTTCCTGGTGAGCTGGGTGTTGTTTCTGCTCGGGTTCTGGGCGCTCGGACTGCCGCTTGGAATTCACGGCGTGTATCACTACCCCTAGAGCGAGCCGCGCGGCCGGCGAAACACCGCCCGAAATCGCCTCACGGGCGGGTCCTCGTCGTCGAGAAAGTCTTCGAACGATTCGCGGACCAGATATTCGGTCGCGATGGCTTCGACTTCTTCGCGTGTGAGTGGCCACGGCATCTCGCCCTCTGGCTCTCCCGCTTCTCTCCCACGGGCGATGACGAGCAGGCGCCCGCCGGGTCGAAGCGTTCGGCGGAGCGAATCGATCGCGAGAGCGCGGGCTTCGGGTGGAAGCACCTGAAGCGTGTAGCACTCGACGACCAGATCGAAGGCGCCGACCAGATCCTCGGGAAGCGCGAGGAGATCGAGGGCGCGATACTGGACTCGACTCGTGGGAAACCGCCGCCGTGCAGAGTCGATGGCCGTGTCGGATACATCGAAAGCGATCACGCTGAAGTCTCTTCGCGCGAGCTCTTCCGCCACGTCACCGAGGCCCGTGCCGACGTCGAGGGCGCGACCGGGCGCCGGTGCTCGTCGATTCAGCCACTCGACGACGTGGGGGTTCGGGACGCGATCGGCCCACGGGACGACCGCCTGGCCGGTCTCGGCCTCGCGGTAGAGTTGGTCGAACCATCCGACCGCATCGCCGCGAGCAATCGACTCCTTCGCGAGGCTTCGAGCGCGGGTCCGATCGGGCATGTTCTCTGGCCCCAGAGTAGCTCTGATTCGCGTTATAGTCGCGGCCATGCGCTGGTCTCGATGGGTGGGGCTCTCGATGTTGGCAGCGGTGCTCGCCGTCTCTTCTTCGTGCAAGAAGGGCGGCGCTAGCGGCGGATCCGGTGGCGAAAAGACGCTGCGCATCGCGGTGATTCCCAAGGGAACCACCCACGAATTCTGGAAGAGCGTCCATGCCGGCGCCGTGAAGGCTGCGCGGGAGCTCAAGGTCGAGATCGTGTGGAAGGGCCCGCTCAAGGAAGACGACCTGAAGCAGCAGATCGATCTGGTGCAGAGCTTCACTGCCCAAGGCGTCAGCGGAATCGCGCTGGCACCCCTGAACGACAAGGCGCTGGTGTCGAGCGTGAAGGCAGCAGTGGGGGCCAAGATCCCGGTCGTGATCTTCGACTCCGATCTCTCCTCCGACGAGTACGTGAGCTTCGTGGCGACGGACAACGAGAAGGCCGGCAAGCTCGGATGCGAGCGTTTGGCCAAACGGGTCAAAGAGAAGGGCGGAGGAGCCGTCGTGCTCCGCTATCAGGAGGGCTCCGCCAGCACCCATCACCGTGAAGAGGGTTGCCTTTCTGCTCTGAAGGCCGCCGGAGTGAACGTCGTCAGCGACAACCAGTACGCTGGCGCGACGACGGAGACGGCCCACAAGGCGAGCGAGAGCTTGCTCCTCGCCCAAGGTGCGAACGAGGGCAAAGTGGCCGGGATATTCACTCCGAACGAATCGACGACGTTCGGCATGCTGCTCGCGCTCCAGAAGGCAAACCTCACCAGCAAGGTCACGTTCATCGGATTCGATGCCTCCGACAAGCTCGTGCGGGGCGTGGAGGCCGGCGAGATCGAGGGTCTCGTGCTCCAAGATCCGTTCAACATGGGCTACCTCGCCGTCACGACCATGGTGAAACACCTTCGTGGCGAGAAGGTCGACAAGCGCATCGACACGGGATCGAAGCTCATCGACAAGGCGAACATGAACGAGCCGGAGATGAAGCGGCTGCTGAAGCCGGATCTCGACCAGTGGCTGAAGGAGTGAGCACGCCCCGCCTGAGTGCGAAGGGCGTCGAAAAGACGTTCAGCGCGACGCGCGCGCTCGGGGGTGCCGACCTCGAGATCGCTCCCGGCGAAGTTCATGCGTTGCTCGGAGAAAACGGCGCTGGCAAGAGCACCCTCACGAAGGTCGTCTCCGGCGTGGTGATTCCCGATCAAGGGACACTTTCATTGGACGGCTCGGCATACGCTCCCCGCTCGCCCAACGACGCCCGCGCGGCGGGAGTCGCGATCGTGTATCAGGAGCCTCCGATCTGCCCGAATCTCAGCGTCGCCGAGAACGTGATGCTGGGTGCCGAGCCGGGTCGCTTCGGGATCGTGGATCGTCGCGCTCTCGGTGAACGCGCCGAGCGAGCGCTGGAGCAAGTACGCCCTCCGGGAGAAAAACAATTCTCGCTCGACGCTCTAGCCGGCGAGCTCTCGCCCGCAGAGAACCAGCTCGTGAGCATCGCGCGCGCCCTGGCCCAAGGCGAGTGTCGCCTGCTCATCTTGGACGAGCCGACCGCGAGCCTCGCGCTCGGGGATGTCGAGCGGCTGTTCAACGTCATCCGGCGGCTCAAGGAAAGCGGAATCGCGGTACTCTACATCTCTCACTTCCTCGAAGAGGTGGCGCGCATCTCCGATCGCTACACGGTGATACGCGACGGTCGTACCGTGGACACCGGTCAGATGTCGGAGATCGCGATTGACGATCTGGTGGAGCGCATGAGCGGGCGCCGACTCGAGAGTGCGCGCGGTCGTACGGCTCGCACACCGGGAAAAATCAAGCTGACGGTCGAGGACCTCGCGGGTACGAAGCTGCCAACCAGAGCCAGCCTCGAGCTCCGAGCGGGCGAAGTCGTCGGGATAGCGGGGCTCGTGGGATCGGGGCGCACCGAGCTCTTGCGCGCCATCTTCGCCCTCGCGCCCGTTCGGCGTGGCGAGGTACGTGTCGAGGCACACTCGGGCCGTGCCTCTCCCGAAGCCAGGCTGGAACAGGGAATTGGACTCCTGTCCGAGGACCGCAAGCGCGAGGGCCTCGCCGAGGAGCTCAGCCTTTGGGAAAATCTGACGCTGTCGAAGCTGGGGCTCATCGTGAGGCCCGAGCGTCTCGGAAAAATCACCGAGGGATTCATCCAGCGCTTGGGCATTCGGGCAGCGGGTCCCACCCAGAGCGCCCGGGAGCTCAGTGGCGGAAATCAGCAGAAGCTCGCCATCGCCCGGCTGCTGCATCACGACGTGGACGTGTTGCTCCTGGACGAGCCGACGCGCGGCATCGACATGGGCAGTCGTCTGGACGTGTATCGTGTGATCGACGAGCTGTCGGCTCAGGGCAAGGCGATCTTGGTCGTGTCGAGTCAGTTTCCCGAGCTCATCGCCATCTGCGATCGCATTCACGTCATGCATCGTGGAGTTCTCGGAGCGAGCCGGCCGACCAGCGAGCTCGATCGAGCACGGACTCGTCGTCGAGGCCTCCGCCGGACATGCTGAGGCGACCGCGTGAAACGGCTTCTGACCCGTCCCTGGTTCGGACCGCTGGTCGCCCTCGTCCTGGTCTACGTGCTGTTCTCGTTCTTGGCTCCGGACACGTTTGCGCGATCGGCAAACGCGCTGACGATGGCGCGCCAGACTGTGGTGGTGGCGATCGTCGCCATCGGAATGACCATCGTCATGATCGAGGGGGGCATCGATCTCAGCGTGGGCTCCACGGTGGCGCTCTCCACGGTCGTGATCGCCCGCACCCTGGAAGCGGGCCACTCTCCTTTCGTGGCCGTGCTCGCCGGCATCGCCCTCGGAGCCTGTACGGGCCTGTTGAACGGAACGCTGATTTCGCGGCTCTCCTTGATGCCGTTCATCGTGACTCTCGGGACCATGAGCGCCCTCCGCGGCGCGGCCAAAGGCTTCGCGAACGAACAAAAGGTCGATGCCGATCCTCGGGGCCTCGAGTCGCTGATGGCGCTGCCAACCGGGCCGAGGTCGTACTGGATCCTGCCGCCGGGCGTGTGGATCGTTCTGCTTTTGGCCCTCGCGACTGCAGGGTTTCTTCTGTACACGAGGCCGGGTCGCCACGCGGTTGCGATTGGATCGAACGTGATGACAGCGCGCCTGTGTGGCGTTCCGGTCGCTCGCATCACTCTTCTCGTCTACGTCCTGGCGGGTGCGCTGGCCGGTCTCGCGGGGGTGATGGAGTTCTCGACACTCACCGTAGGCGATCCGACCGACTCGATCGGCCTCGAGCTCGACGCGATCGCCGCGGTCGTGATCGGTGGAGGCTCCCTGTCGGGCGGGAGGGGATCGATTGCCGGCGCGCTGCTCGGGGCGCTCCTACTCACCGTGATCAAGACCGGGTGCACCCACGTCGGCCTTCCCAACTGGGTGCAGGAGATCTTGACGGGCACCATCATCGTCGTGGCGATGGCGCTCGACAGGCTGCGAGAGAAACGCAGCTGACAAACAGCCAGAAAATGCGGGCATTCTTTACAGAACCGAGGTCGAATGCTAGGGCAACGAGCCATTTCGCGGCTTTGGGCATGGGGCTTCGCCGCGAGACTTGCTTTTCAAGGAGAAGGTCGTGAGTCGACTGTTCGTCGTCGCCTGGGTCATTGCTCTCGGTTTCATCGCGGCCTCGTGTAGCTCCGCCAACGACCCCGAGCCGACCACGAAATCTCCGTGTGGCAACGGGAAGATCGACACCAACGAGGAGTGCGACGGCACGAACCTCAACGGCTCGACTTGTGTGGGTCTCGGGTTCAGCGCGGGAACGCCTTCGTGCAATGCCAAGACCTGCAAGCTCGAATCCACGACGTGCTGCAACGACCAATGCGCGAACTCTGGTGACACTCAGTGCGAAGCGGACGAGCTCGCTACTTGTACCGCCACGACAGGTGCTTGCCGCACCTGGATGACGACCAAGGATTGCACGACGGAATCCAAGATCTGCGCGACGAGTGGTGGAGTCGCCCGCTGCAAGGACCCAAATTGCGTCGATCAGTGCACCACGACCGGCGAAAAGCAGTGCAATGGCACCGTGATCGAAGCCTGCAGCGTCCAGAACAACGGCTGCAATGCCTGGGTTCCGGGGACGGACTGCGCGACGAATGGCGGCTCCTGCGACGCCACCCAGGGTGTCGTGAAATGCGCCTCCAACTGCACCGATCAATGCACGTCGGGTGAGACCCAGTGCAGTGGCAACGTGGTCCAGGAGTGCGGGCAAGTAGGGGATTGTCTCGGCTGGACCAACAAGACCGACTGCTCGTCGAACGGCGAGGTGTGCAGCTTGGGGAGCGGGGGCGCCACCTGTGGCCCCGCATGCACCAACAACAAGTGCCCGAAAGTCAACTCCCAGACCTGCATCGACAACAAGGTCAACACTTGTGGGAAGCAGACCGACGGCTGCCTCGACTGGGCCCAGACCGACGATTGCACCTCGCAAGGTCTGTTCTGCAAGTTCGGCGCGGGCGGCGTTGCCGCGTGCCAGGGCACTTGTGCGGATCCGTGCCCGACGGCGAATCAGAAGAAGTGCAATGCGAATACCGTCCAGATCTGCAAGTCGCTCGGAAGCTGCACGGAGCCCCAGTGGACCATCGACACGACCTGCCCGCTCGGCCAGGCGTGCGAGTCGACTGGCTTCACCTGCGTCACGGCGCCGACCACCGGCGAGGACTGCGGCACCGTCATCCCCATCACCAAAGGACTGAACACCATCAACTGGACGGCCACCAAGCTCGACTACCTGACGAGCACGCCGGCCTGCAGCATCTATGCGCTCTCGGGTCCGGACGTCGTGCTGGCGTACGTGGCGCCCTTTACTGGCACCGTGGATTTCACGATCGACAAGCCGCTTTCCACTCGTTGGACCGCGGTGGTCGCGGGTGGCAATTGCGGGAGCCTCGCCCAGCAGATCACCTGCGTTTCGGACTACACCTACGCGAGCATGGGGGGCGCTTTCAGCGTGACCCAGGGCAATACGTACTTCTTCTACATAGCGGACACCACGAACGGTACGAACCCCCTGTCGAATCCCTTCACGATCAACCTCGCGGAGATCGACTGTTCCACGTTCAACGCGAGCGGAGTCACGTTCGACCCGCCCAAGAGCGGCACCTCCAACTCGCTTTCGCCGAAGCTCACGGTCGACTTCGATACCGCTGTCAAGACCACTGCCGGCAGCGTCACGGTGACCGGGAACAAGGGAACCAATCTCAGTTTCACGATCCCGAGTAGCTCGGTTGCGTTCACCAACTTCAACAAGACCATGACGATCACACCGGGCGTCGCGTTTCCCCCGGGAGAGGTCGTGACGGTGAGCTGGACGGGGATCCAGGACAATACCTGCGGCAAGGCAATCAACGCAGCGAACTGGACGTTCACGGTCATCACGCCGCCATGTACTCCCGGCGCCAACGGCATGGTCGGCACCAACATGACCAAGGTCGCGACGGCCCTGACGATTCTTCCGTACTACCTGGCTCCGGACAACAGTGCCTCCGGCTACGTGTACGTCGGGAACTCGAGTGATCTGTATCGGAATTCGAAGACCGGCGCCTCGCTACAATACGTCAACGCACTCGCCGGCCTGAGCAGTGTGCATCTCGGCTACGCGATGGCGATCAACGGGAACGACATCTTCACCCTGGACTCGAAGCTCTCGGGTGCGGGGTGGATGTGGCGCATTTCCACCAACGGCGGCACGAGCTGGAACGTGCAGGACTTCCTCAGCGTTCCTTCTGTTTCAGGCCCCAGCGACAGCATCGACGCGGCGGTTGCCTACAAGGGCAAGATGTACTTTGCGACCAGCGAGTCTTCGACGCTGGAAAACACCGAGGTCTGGTCGTCCGCGGCGGCCCCGGGCACCCTACCCACGCCGATTACCCTCGAGAAGAGTATTCCGACGGAGCTCTACTGTGTCGGCATCGCTGTCGACGACCAGTACTACTACATGACCTGCGCTCAGAACGAGCGCCTGATCCGCGTCAATCGCACCACGGGTGCGGCGACGCTCATCACGAACGCATACGACCTCAACACCACTGCGAGCCCCGTCATCGCTACCGACACGAACAACGACGGCACGGCCGATTACCTCTACTTCAAGGGCTCCCAGTCCGAGATTCTACTTCGTCTGCAATCCGGCCGGCGCGAACCCGTACACCGATACCCTGGTCACCTATGGCACCAGCACGTCGAGTTACGGCCTCGGGTACGACGCGACTGCGAAGAAGCTCTACGCTTTCGATTACGGCACGAAGGACATCATCGTCCTGCAGTAACTCACTCCGGGCCGGAACCATCTTTTCGAGAAGTGGCGCCGAGACCGACGGTGAGGGCGATCCCGATGGTTGCGTACAGCTTGTCGTCCGTTCGTTTTGCGTACTGATACGTGGGCATGGACCCGGCTGCGGCAAACGTTCCTACGCGCACGCCGTGAAAAGCGCTGTCGAGATGGCGCGCAAAGTCCGCGCTCGCCCCGGCGAACGCCGCAGGGAACGCCCCGGTGAGATCCGCCTCTCACGTCCCCCGTCGCACCGTCGGGACAATCCGTCGCGAAGCCGTTGCCGGCGTTCTGGCAATACGTTCCGTCGGCGAAGATGCCGGTCGCGGCAACGCCGGCGTACACGTGGAGCTTCGGCCCAGTTGCTCCGCCCGCTGAGATTCGCGTCGACTCCGGCCTCTCCTCCGACACGGGTCGCCGAGTACGACGCGCCGCGATTCGGAGCCGGTCGCGTGGGTTCCGTACGCGATGGCGCCCACACCGACCCGCTTCCCGCTTCCGACGAAGGTGCGGTAGCGCACCATCGGCTCCAGGTATCCGCCTTCCGCCGCCTTTCCGACATAGCGTCCGCCGAGCGAGACGCCCGGTAGCGAGATGAGATCGTCCGGCTCGACCATGACCGCCGCCTGGGCGACCGGCGAGCCCTTGGGTTGATTGACCACCGACGAGCTCAGATAGAAACCGGGCAGCGCGCCGCCCTGAGCCTCGACATCGGGGCGAGGTTCGGGAGCGTAGCTCTGACCCGTCACCGCGGGCATGGGTCCGAGGGTCGTGCAGCCCGTCAGAGCGGCGACGAGCGCGCACGCCCGAGGATCTCGTACAGAGAGAGTGGGATGTTCACGAGGCGCATGTTCCAACCCTTGCAGAGCCCATGCCGTCGGACATTTGTGGGATTTTCGCGAGCGTTGACCCGCCGGAAGGGTCGCTGGGAGCGCACGCTGTCGTGACCTAGATACGCTGGTAAATCCTTTCGCACCAACTTGCGTTCACCTCCGGAGCCTCAGTTCAGCGTGAAAGCACCGTTATCGAAGCATACCAAGACCGAGAGAGCGGTTCACGCCCGAAGCTCGTCACCAATCCCGGACAAGATGCGCTGGGTGACCGACTGGGCTCGCGGCGACACCCCTCCCATGAGCACGAAGCCGTGCAGCATGTCGGAGTAGCTCCTCGTACTCGACGCTCACGCCCGCCGCCCGAAGCTTGTTGGCATAAGCCAGCGCCTCATCCCGCAATGGATCGAACCCAGCGGAATAGATCAAGGTGCGCGGGAGTCGACCCAAGTCCTCCGCAAAGAGCGGTGACAGATCCGGCTGCTTGCGATCCGCTCCTGCCGCGTAGCGATCGAGGTACCAGTCGATATTTTCGCGGGTGAGAAAGTAGTCGTGGCCCATCGTCTGATGCGACGAAAACGAACACGTCGCATCCGTATCCGGATACAGGAGCACCGCCAGAGCGGGCCGGTGGTCGTCGTCTCGGGTGCGCCTCGAGAGCACCGCGGAAATCGTGCCTCCAGCGCTGTCTCCGGCGATCGCGACGCGTCGGGGTCGACGCCGAGCTCCGACGCCGCGCTCGATCACGAATCGAAGGCCTGCGAGCGAGTCCTCGATTGCTGCCGGAAAAGGGTGCTCGGGCGCGAGCCGATAGTCGAGGGAAATCACGCGCGCTCGCGCTTCACAGCGATGCGGCGGCACAGGCCGTCGTGGGATTCGATGTTTCCGGTGACGAACCCGCCGCCGTGCACATAAACCACCGCGGGCGATCGGTGTCTGCGATTCCGGCGGGATGTACAGGCGCGCGGGACTGCGTTCGACGGGTCCGGCGAAGGAAAGATCGCGAGTGGCGACATCCTTCGGTGGCATTTCATCTGCGATCAGGATCTGCTCACGTGTTCGTTCGGCGCGCCGATTCGGGCGATGCACCCTCGAGCTCCGTCGCCTGCAGGATGTCGTTCAGACCGAGGATCGCTGCCAGATGAGGATCGAGGGTGCGCTCCTCGACGGGTTCACGACGGTTGCGCGCCGAGCCAGCGCACGAGCCGAGGCGAACGCATCACCCGGCGGAGGGCGTGGCGCTGAATGGCCGCGCGTGCGAGGAGCGATATCGAGGCCTCCGCCATGCTCAAGCCATGAGGGCGCGATACGCCATCTGATCGTCGTACATTCGCTGAAATACCGCGTGCTTTCGTTGCGTGGTACGTCCGCGACCGCGCCCTCTCGACGGCTCGACGATGCGCTCGTTCTCGTTCATCGCCGTCATGGCATCGAGCACACTCGGAAAGTCGCCGGATGCGACCGCGCCCAGAACGGCCGAGCCGAGGAGTACTGCCTCGGGCTCCTTGGGCAGAACGACGCGGCAGCCGGTCACGTCGGCATGCTCCCGAAGGAACACGGGGTTTTTGAGGTCGCCGCCGCACGCGACGATCGTGTCGATGCGGTAGCCGTTGGCGTTCATCGCATCCAGGATGTGCCGGGTACCGTGGGCGATGGCCTGAACGGTTGCGAGATAGCAGCGAGAGCGAGAGAGTCCACGCTGTCGGAAAGCTTGAGCCCGCTCACCATTCCGCGCAGCGTGGGATCGGCGCGCGGCGAGCGATTGCCGTGATGATCCGGAAGCACGTGGAGCTCGCGGGTGAGCTCGGCGGGGAACGGGACGCTCGGCCGCGAGCGCGTCGAGGCGTTCGTTCAAGAGCGCATACACGGTGCGTCGTCTCGCTTCTTCGCCTCGCGTGCGAGCTCGGCGGCGCGGGCATGGGAGTGGATCACGTGATCGATCGAGAGCGCCCGTCGCGCTCTGGCCGCCTTCGGTGAGCCACATCCCCGGGATCATCGCCGAAAAATAGGGACCCCAGACTCCGGGCACGAACTTCGGCTCGCGCGATACCGCCATGTGACAGCTGGAGGTTCCGCCAATCAGTGCAACGCGCCGTTCGAGGCTCTCGGCATCGGCGGCCTTTCCGTCGAGGGGCGCGCCGAGCAAGCCCGAGTCCGCCCGCGTGCGCATCGATGATCGAGACGCCGACCGGGATGCCGGGAGCGAGGCCGAGCTCCTCGGCGGCGGGCGCGTCGAAGCCTCCGACGCGCTCGCCCATGGGTCGCACGCCGTTGTCCGATACGGCGAAACTCTTCGTCCGCGAGATCGCCGAGACCGATCGGCCGAAAGTAGTCGGCCTGAAAGCCCGCCTTCGTGGCCGAGGTAGGTCCACTTGCACACGGTCGTGCAGAGCGAGCGGACGTCCTCGCCGGTCGCGCGGTAGACCAGGAAATCGGGCAGATCGAGAAAGCGTGCCGTGCGCTTCCAGGTCTTCGGGCAGATTTTCCTTCAGCCAAAGCAGCTTCGGTGTCTGCATCTCCGGCGAGATCACGCCGCCGACGTAGCGCAGGACGGCGTGCCCCATCCGCATTGATGCGCTCGGCTTGCTCGGTCGCGCGGTGATCCATCCAGACCACGACGTTCTGTTTGCGCGCGCGCCCGACGGGCTGACGGTGACGGGGCGGTCCTTGGCGTCGAGGGCGACGAGGAGCAGGTCGCGTCGAAGCCGATGCCCGCGATGGCGATCTCCGCGAAGGCCCTGCCTCGAGCGAGCGCCGGCGTACGGCGACTCCACAGGCGCGCCAAATGTCGTCCGACGATTGCTCGACGAAGTCCTCGGCGGGTCGCCAGATCTTGATCGATTCGGTGCCGACGCCGCAGGCGCTGCCCCGCGCGTCGAAGATGCCCGCCCGTGCACTGCCCGTCCCCACATCCACCCCGAGGTAGAAGCGATCCGTCATGCTGGGGCCGATGGTAGATCAGCTTGGAGATGAACGAGTCCGGGGTTAGCTCTCGAGACGACTCGTCGACCTTCTTCAGAAGGGAGAGCAGCTTCTGTCGCTCCTCCTTCGTGAGCGAGCCGAAGCACAGCTGCTCTCCGTCTCCTCCAGCGTCTCCTCGATGGCCCGGCGTCGTCGGAATCGACCTTCGCCGGCTCGACCCGATAGGCTCGTCCGTCGTCGGGATCGGGCACTCGCCGACCAGGCCGGCGCGCTCCATGCGATCCACGGCGCCGGTCAGCGTCGCGCTCGACAGCGCCAACAGGCGCTGCAGCTCCCCGATCTTCATCGGTCCTTCGAGCCAGAGCACGAGCAACACATGGGCCTGCTCCGCGGAGAGCCCAGCGGTCGAAGGGCACGATTGTGCGCGCGATTCACACTGCGGAACGCGCGTACCAGCGCGTAGCCGAGCGCCTTCCCAGCCGATTATCTTGCATGCGAGATAAATATCTCGTATACGAGACAAACGTCAACCCGGAGGAGGGCCCATGCGCCATCCCGCCCACGTTTTCTGGCAGAAAAGCTGATCGGGCGCCTGCGACGGGGCGCCCCTCGCCTTTCCCGGAGGTGGGCGAGGTCCCCGCTGATCACTACACGAGCGCCGCCCACTTCGCCCGGGAGCGAGCCGGCGTGTTCGCGCGAGTTGCCCCAGGTCGTGGCGCTCGACAGCGAGCTGGCGAGCTCGGCTCCTGCCTGCCTTTCGAGATCGGCGGCGTTCGCGCGCTGCCTCCTTCGCGGCGACGACGGCAAGCCTTCGCGGCTTCAAGAATGCGTGCCGCCATCGCGCGACGGAGCTCGTCTCCGGCGGTCCGTGCAAGAAGAAGGCCCTCGTCTGTCCTTATCACGGGTGGACATACGATTTGCGCGGCAAGCTCATTCACGTGCCCCACGTGGAGTCGTTCTCGGGGCAGGAGCAAGGGCGATCCGAGCTTCTGCCCATCAGCGTGTGGGTGCGATCGGGTCTGGTGTTTGCCGCGCTCGAACCCCGGGACTTCGATGGCTTCCTCGCACCCATCGCCGACGAGCTCAGAGCTCTGGCACCCGAGCGGGATGACGCTCTATCGGAAGAGCGTGCGGGAGGTGTCAGGCAACTGGAAGCTCGTCATCGATGCATTCCTCGATGGCTATCACATCCGCCATTTGCACCGAGACACCATCTATCGGTTCTTCGTGGACGCCGCTTCCGAGGCGGAGCGAGCGGGAGCTCACGTCCGCGCGCTGACCGCCCGGCGAGCCCTGCTCGAAGCCCGAGATTTGGAACAGGTGGCGGACCTTCGCCAGGTTGCGACTCCGAGCTACCTGCTCTTCCCAAACACCATCCTGATCCTGCACCCGGACTATCTGAGCGTCGTGGTCTCCGACCCTCTCGCGCCGGATCGCACCCGATTCACACACAGCATGCTCGTCGCCAAGGCCCCGCTCTCACCCGAAGAGGAACGACACTGGGAAAAGAGCTTCTGGCCTCATCGACGAGGGCGTGTTCCTCCGCGAGGATCTGTTCGCCGTGGAAGCAATGCAACGCGGGCTCGAGACCGGAGCGAACTCGAGCGTGCTGTTTGGCAGCCACGAATATCCCGTGCTCTGGTTTCACCAAGAGCTCAAACGAGCGATGGATCAGGCCGGGCTCTCGAGCACGCGCAGCTTGAACCCGAGCTCCTGAGAGAGAGCGACCATCTCTCCGAAGATGTCGCCATATGCGACGGCGACGTGATTGGAGAGGTAGTGCGCCATGAGGTCGTCTCGTGAAACCCGCATGTCCGTCGCCATGAAGGGCCATTGCCGGGTCGTGCCTTCCCACCAAGCGTCGCGCTTTTGCGGCGGCAGCTTCACCACGTCGCCCCGCCCGACGTCCATCCACAGCTCGCCCGCCTTGATGTAGGCCCGCGCCCAGGTGATTTCCCCCGGCAAGCTCTCGCCGGCGAACGTTCCGCCCGGCGTGGGGAAGTAGCCGGCGGGCTGGCGGTAGCTGTGGACGCCAGCCAGGGTCTCCGGGTCGTGATTGAACGCGTAGGCGCCACACGAGCCGCTGTTCAAGAGCACCCACACGAAGCGACCGTCGTGATCGCCGCCCCAGCGCACGTCGTGGAACATCACCGCTTGATGCAGCCCCTTTTTCTTCAAGAGGCGCTTCATCATCTCCATCGGAATGACATTGCCTTGGTCGGCTTCGGTCGCGCACGCCACCGTGTCGCCGTTCGATTCCGGACGGCACGTGGAATTGAACAAGCCTTCTGCAAAGTCGGAGGGGGGGCGCAGCGGGATCAGTCCGAGCTGGTACTGCCAGCCCATGCACTCGGCCTTGTACTCGGCGAGCATGTCGAGAACGACCAGGTAGTCGCGGAGTTGCTCCCGCGTACACTCCTCGTCGAAGTCCTGAGCGTCGCCCTCTTTCCAATGGAAGGTAACGCCGCGATCCTTCACGAACGAGAAGGCATCGTCGATGCGCTTCTGGCTGATTCGCCGGCCACGGTCGATGATCCAGGCCTGATCGATCTTGTGTTCGGCAAAGCAGTGCTTGGAGAGCAGGCGCGGGCCGAAGTAACCGTTGATCATGCCCATGCTGGTGTCGCCGAGCATCAGCATCAACGGATGACGGCTCCGAATTTCGGCTGCGACTTCCGAAGCCAGCTGCGCGGCCTCGGGCGTGACCGGCGCGTGCCGTTTGATGGCTGCCTCGGAATATTCGATGCGTCCGGTCGTGCACCACTCGTCCAGGCGCTGCATGAACACCGGGTCTTTGGTGAAGTCGTCCACGCTCGTCCAGATCCGCGAGTGCTCGCGGCCGACGCTCTCGAGACAAGCCCCGGTGTTCAGCAAGCCGACGAGGCCTGGCCACTGTCCGCTGAAGTTCGACGCGAGGAGAAGCGGGTTGTCCTTCCCCACGACTCCGTCACAGGTGTGGGGTCCGTACACCCAGTGCACGAACAGTCCGACCATTGGATCGTCGATCGGGCCGAGCCGCTCGATGGACTCGTGAGGCTTGGTCAGAAAGCCCGAGACTCGATAGGGGGTGCGCCCGAGCTTTTCGAGTGCTGCCTCGAGCTTCAGCGTCGCGGCTTCGACGTTTTCCTTCGCGAGCTCGTTGGGTTTCGCGCGTCCATCACCGGGCCAAAAAACGGCAACTTTCTTCGCCATGACTCCTCCGGTGTACTCCGAGGCGCCCAGCTCCTGCAACGCACGGCTCCCGCCGACGTGTGCCGCTCTTGGTTTCGCCACACTGCGTCGTAGATTCGAGATGGCCCGATCCTCGAGTCGCAGCTAGGCTTTGCCGCCATGTGGGCCAGGATTGCGAGCGTGTGGGCTCTGGCACTCACGGGACTTTGCGTAGCACTTGCTTGCTCGGCAACGGGCGGCGACAAGAACGCGGGCACCGGCGCTGTGAGCGCATCCGGTGGGACGGGCGCGGGCGGGACTGGTGGCGTGAGCGCCGCGGGCGGGAATGGGGGCTCCTCTGCGAGCGGAGGCGGCATTCAGATCGATGCGGGTGTCGGAGCCACTGGAGGCGCCGATACCGACGCTGGTTGCACCAAGACGACGCAGAAAGCCAAGAAGCCGGCCGTCGACATCGTGTGGGTCGTCGACAACTCGTGTTCGATGGGCGACGAAATTCAGAAGGTCCGCGACAACATCAACTCGAGCTTCGTGCCGATCATCGATCAGAGCAACATCGACTGGCAGGTGATCATGGTGAGCGCTCGCGGGACGAGCTCCCAAGAACGTCTGTGTGGAGCCGCCGCTGGCCGGTCCGAGCTGCGCCAACAAGCCACCGACTTTCACGCACTTGAATTGCGAGGTCGACAGCAGCAATTCTCTTTATGCCGCTGCGTTTTCCTATGTGGGGGGCGGTTTCCCGCCCATCATTCCCTGCGATCTCACGGGCGGTCCGTGGAGCTCTCTGGCGCGCTTCGACGCGACCAAGGTGTTCGTCGAGGTGACCGACGACGAAGGGGATTTCTTCGGTTGGAACGCCGACGGCTTCGACAACTGGGCCCTCACCATCGCTCAACCTCCGGGGATGTTCGGCACGGCCCAGGCCAGAAAGTACATCTTCCATTCCATCATCGGAGCCGACCCTCTCGATCCAACCAAAACGTGCAGCTCGGTGGGAGTGGACGCCGGCGCGGATGCGGGACCGGGCAACTCTGCGGTCGCTCCGGGGCTCGAGTATCAGAAACTCTCGGCGCTCACCGGGGGGATCGTTCGCAGCATTTGCGAAAGCGACTGGTCGGACATCTTCAACACCATCGCCGCCGGTATCGTGGAGAAGCTCTCTTGCGAGTACGTCGTCCCTCCACCCCCGGATGGCGGGACCATCGACCCGACCAAGGTCAATGTGGAGTACACGCCGTCCGGTGGCTCGTCCGAGGAGGTGCTGCAGGACAACAACGCGGGCTGCGATCAAGGCGCCGACGGTTGGCAGTGGGACCCGAGCAAGACCAAGATCCTCCTCTGTGGCGCCACCTGCGAGAAGGTGAAAGCCGACGAGGGCGGACAGATCGATATCGTCGTGGGCTGCGAAACCAAAGTCGTTCCGCCGCCGCAGTGACGCTCTAGCCGGAAAGCCGCTTCAAGATCCCCTTGGAAGCGAGCTTCAACGTTTCGAACACGCCTTCGCCGGTTCGTGCGCTGGCCTCGACCTCGGGAGCATTCGTGGGATTCAGCGCGGCTCGAAGCTCTTCCAACGAAAGCACATTCGGGATGTCGCGCTTGTTGTACTGCACGATGTACGGAAGCTCCGCGAGCTTGAGTCCGTACTCGCCCAGATTGTGATGCAAGTTGTCGAGGCTCTCCTGGTTGGCCTCGAAACGTTCGCGCTGGGAGTCGGCAACGAAGACCACACCGTCGGAGCCCTTGAGGATCAGCTTCCGACTCGCGTCGTAGAAGACCTGACCTGGCACCGTGTACAGGTGGAAGCGCAGCTTGAACCCCCGCACCATCCCCAGCTCGAGCGGCATGAAATCGAAGAACAACGTGCGTTCCGATTCGGTTGCCAGGGAGATGAGCTTGCCCTTGGCGCCATCGGCACTCTTCTCGAATACGTACTGGAGATTGGTCGTCTTTCCGCAGAGACCCGGGCCGTAATAAACGACCTTGCAGTTGATCTCCTTGGTCATGTGGTTGATGAAGCTCATGGCAGAATCTCGGTGATCACGATGCGAGCGCGGAGCGCACGAGGGTGACGACATCCGCTACGATCTGGTTCACTTTCTCGTCATCCAATCCAAAGTGAGACCCGAGCTCTGCCAGCGCGGCGGCTTCCGGGCCCGCCAGCTTACCGTCAGCCAGGGCCACGAGCGCAGCGAAACCGAGGGCTTCTTCGGAACAGCGCCCGTCGTCCTCGAAGTCGGCGGCCGCTCGGCGCAGACGTTCCCGTCGCCCGAGCATCTCGCATCCCTCTTCGAGATCGCGGAAGTGGAGATCGAGCACGTCGTGAGACGCCTCTTTCCCGGTGGCTTGCTCCAGGAGATCGGCGAGCGCGTGCCGCTCGGCTTCCGCGAAACCATCCGCCGAGGCGACGAGGTAACCGAGCTCGAGCAGCGAGACGAAGTAGGTTGCCGCGGCCTGGTCACCCTCCGTTTGGACGGCTTGGGCACCCTGTTTCAGGTTCGTTGGCAGGTGCACGTCAGCCAGCGTCGCGCTCACGGCAGCGCGCAGCGCGGGCAGCTCGAATTGGCTCAAATCGACTTCCGCTAGCCCCATCGTGGAAATGGGTTTGCCATGGGCTTCGGCGCGCGGCAACCGGGTCCGTTCACGGAATCCTCTGCCCGCCCTTCGCGACGTTTTCCTTCGTGAACATCTTGGTGCCCAAGACAATCTTCTTGGGCGCGCTCTTGCCCCCGAGGAGGTCCTTCGCCACGCCGATGGCCTCTCCGCCGCCCGTCGGATACAGGAAGGTCGCGTCGAGGATGCCCGTCCTCGACGTATTTGACGCCTTCGTGGGGCAGCGCGTCGATGCCGACGAACTTCATTTCCTTCCTCGCGACCGGCCTCCTTGGCCGCCAGCCAGGCGCCGTGGGCGCCCGGGTCGTTGTGGCCGTACACCAGGTCGATCTTCTTTTGGGTCGTGCAGCGCCGACTCCATTTCCTTGCGGGCGTTCGGCTCGAGCCATTGCATGTCGGCCTCGAAAACGATCTTCAGATCGGGATGCTTGTCGAGCTCGATGGCCCTCGCGAAAGCCCTTGTCGCGATCCTGACCCGGCGTGCGAGGTCATCAGGCCCTTGAGCTCGACGATGTTGCCCTTGCCCCCGAGCGCGTGGAGCGCCCACTTGCCCGCCTCGCGTCCGATCTTCACGTTGTCGGCGCCGATGAACGTCGTGTACTTGTCGCCCTGGCACGGCCCGGTCCAACACGATGACGGGGATGTCCTCGTCGATACGCCTCGGCGACGGGCTCGGTCAGCGGGGCTGCCTCCTTGGGGCTGATGATCAACAGATCGATACCCTGGGCGACGAGCTCCTCGACCTGAGCGCGCTGGCGCAGCGAATCGTTCTGGGCGTCCTTGAACACCATCTTCAGCGTGGGCTGCTTCTCGGCCGCACGCTTGATGTCCTCGTTCATCTGCACACGCCACGGCTCGCCCAGATTGCACTGGCTCATCCCAATCAGGAACGGATGGGCGGTCGTGCCGTGTTTTTCCGCACCGGTGGCGGATTCCTTGGGTTTGTCCTTGCAAGAGGTCACGAGAAGGGCTGCTAGAAAGGCGAGGGATAGCGCACGCGTCATGGCCCGACGACGCTATCACGAGCCTTACTTGCAGACGTGGAGGAAGAAGAGCTCGGAGTCCGCGACACACGCGGCGTTGCCGTCCGAGCAGCCGTTTCCGTTGCACATCTCGAGGTCTGTGCTGTCACACGTCGGTTTGCAGCTCGATCCGGTCAGGACTCCGTTGCTGTCCTGAGTAGCGCAACAGATCCCGCCGTTGAAGCAGTCTTCCACACCATCGCACCAGAACTCGTCTGCCCCACAATCGCCCGCCACGTGGCAGTGCGGCGGTCCTCCCTCGTGAATGCAACAAAACTCGCCGCCGTCCACGTCGCAGGGTGAGCCGTTGCAGGCGACCGCATCATAGGTGTCGACCTGTTCGATGCACAGATACAGATCGCCGAACTCGCTGTCGCAGTTGTTGAAATCCGGATAGCCATCGGAGTTGCAGTAAATGTCCGCGTCGTCCACGCCGCATCCGATGAGATTCTGGAACTCGCCGCTACAATCCGAGTAAGTGCCCGTCCAGTTGCATTCGTCGATGCAACCATCGATGACCGCTGCGCTGCTGTTGGAGCAATCGATCTCGTTCAGGCGGTTGCAGAGACCATCGCAGTCGTAAGGGATGGAACCACCGCTGCCACCACCACCGCTGGCACCTCCGCCCCCTGGGCTGCCGCCACTACCGCCGTTGGTCGTGGCTCCGAGTCCGCCTCCGCCATCAATCGAGCCTCCCGAACCTCCCAATCCACCCGTGTTCCCCGTTCCTCCGCCGAGACCGCCGTCCGTGCGAGCCTCGGGGGCGTCTGGAAAGACGGAGCAGGCGACCAGAATTGCCCCGCACAGCCACAATCTCGAAGATCCAAGCAAACGAACCTCGTCCACCGTTCAGTATGCGGCAGTCGGCTCCCAGGTCGCAAGGCTCACGGTTGGCGCTTTTGGAAGAGGCCCGTACACTGCCGCCCGGAGACGCTCACATGCGGAATCTAGCGGCTTTGATTGGTGCGGGCGCGATGCTGCTCGGTGCCTGCGGCAGCCCCGATGACGGTGCGCTTTTTGGTAGTGGAACGGGCGGCGCTCCGAGCGGCGGCGGAGACGGCGGAGCGCTCGGCGGTTCGGCAGGCACCGTCGCTGGCGGAACCGGCGGCGGCGTTGATGGTGGAACCGGCGGCGTGGACGGCGGTGTTGGCGCAACGGGCGGAGCTCCCGACGGCGGAGTTGCGGGCTCGGGCGCTGGAGGCAGCCCCGGCTACACCCTCGACAACATTTGCGAAAAATATCCGCAGCAGATTTGCGCGCTTCGCGCGGGGTGTTGCCAACAGGCGTATGGCTTCAACCAAGCGCAGTGTGAAGCCAATGAGAAGGCCCGCTGCACCGGGCTCGTCGCCGAGGTCAACGCCGGCAAACGCACGTTCGACCCGAGCTCGGTCGATGCCTGTCTGTCGGGTGTCGCGCCGCTGTATCAGGCCTGCTTCTTCACGGGCGATATCGAGGTCGATCTGTTCGAGATCGCCAACACGTGCGGCAAGATTTTCCCTGGAGGGGGCCTTCCGGACTCGGCATGTGCGACGCAATCAGACTGCGCGCCTTCCACTGCCCCGAACGGCTACTACGGTTGCGGGAACGACGGTAAGTGCTTCCAGAGCGAGATTTTGCAGCAGGGCGCGCCCTGCAACTACTACTTCAACGTGTGCGCGTCGGGTTTGGCCTGCGCTACCCCAAGCCTCACGATCGCGAATGGCACGTGTCAGCCAGCGACACCCACCGGTAGCGCATGCAGCTCCAGCAGTCAGTGCGGGCTCGGCAACTATTGCACCAGCTTGCAGTGCCAACCCGCACAGACCACGGGTGGCTGTTCCAATTTTCTCCACTGCTTGAGCCTGAATTGCCAAAACGGTCAGTGTGCCAAGCCCAATCCGCTGGTTCGACAAGAACAGTGTGGCCTTTGATGCGCTCGCGCTCTCGAAGGAAGCTTCTCATTGCGTCGATCGGCGTCGCAGCCGTGAGCTACGCGTGCGAGAAAAAGGAGCCCGTAGGCAATGTCGTCGCTCCGACACAGGATTCCGCCGAGCCACCGCCCACCGCCGTGCCTGAGCCGGTCGGGAATCTGGTAGCTCCCGAGCCGATCGCCGACGCCGGCACCAACGAGTGAATTCAGCGAAGCGATAGGCTCGCGCAGCCGACGACCGAGCTCAGCGCCGACGCCTGGCTTTGGCTTTGGGCTTGGCCTTGGCTTTGCGCTTGGCTTTGGCTTTGGCTTTGGCTTTGGGCTTGGCCTTGGCTTTGGCTGACTTGGGTTTGAGCTTGGCCTTGACCTTCGCCGACTTGGGCTTGGCTTTGGGCTTCGCCTTCGCTTTGGGCGTGGGCTTGGCTTTGGCTTTGGGCTCGGCTCTGGGTTTGGCCTTGGCCTTGGGTTTGGCCTTGGGTTTGGCCTTGGCCTTGGGTTTGGCCTTGGCCTTGGGTTTGGCCTTGGCCGATGCGCTGGCCTTGGGCGTGGCCTTGGCTTTGGGCTTGGCCGATGCGCTGGCCTTCGCCTTCGCCTTCGCTTCCGGCTTCCCCTTGGGCGGGGATTTCGCCCTGCTCTTTGCTGACGCGCCAGGTGGAGGAGGTGGTGGACGGAGCGTCACTCGATACAGGTCCGCGAGATCCACCCCTGCCGCGTCGGCGAGCGCCCGCCAGTCGAATCCAAGCTCGTCGGCCATGGCAAAATAGCGGTGGGCTTCGCCGACCGATGCGGGTGCTCCCGCACCCAGCGCATGCATGATGCCGAGGGTAGCGGCTGCCTTTCCGTGTCCGCCGTGTGCCGCTCGATCGTACCAATACACGGATTTTTTCGGGTCGAGCGGCTTGCCCCGCCCCGTCGCGTAGAACCCGCCGAGGTTTGCCATCGCGCGCGCGCTCCCCGCGCCCGCCGCGCGTTCGCACCATATCAGGGCCTTGTCGTTGTCCACGCTCGTGCCGATGCCTTGGGCGTACATCGCGTAGAGCTCGAACATTGCATTCGCGTATCCCTTTTCCGCCGCGGCAAGATGCAACTCGAAGCTCTTCTCGAGATCCTTGCTGCAGCCAAAGCCGTTGAAGGCGAACAGCCCGTACAAATACAGAGCCTGCGGTTCTTTCGGTACTGATCGAACGAACTCGACCGCGTCTTTGGCGTGAGCATCGTCTCGCGCCAGCCAGATCGCTTCTGCCAGCTGGATGCAGGCCTCGGGAACTTTGCCTTCGGCTGCGCGAACCCGCGCTTGGCTCACCAGGCTCTCGGCGTCCGCGATGAGGTCGGACGGTGCCTCCGATAGTCCAATCATGGAATCGGTAGCGCGAAACTCCAATGCCAGCGCGGTCGCTTCCGCGGCAGCGAAGAGGGTGCGGGGATTCGTGGTCCCGTCGAGCAGCGCGCGGAGATCGTCGACCTTGGTAATCAGGTCCCGGACACGAGGTTCCATGGCCCGTACTCTACGCCTGAACCGCGGGCGCACGAAAAGCAGAAACGGCGCCCGAACCGCGAGCTTCAGCTCGCTCGGGAGCGACCGAGCTTGTTCTGAAATAGCACGGCTCCCACCAGAATTGCGCCCGTGAGCATCAAGCGCGCTTCGATCGAGAAAGCATTCAAGCTGAGAATCTTCTGCAAATAGCCCAATGTGAGCGCGCCGATCAGGGTGAGCCCCATCCCTCCGCGACCACCTGCCAGGCTCGTCCCTCCGAGCACGACCATCGCGATGGCGTCGAGCTCGTAGCCCATGCCAGTTTCCGGATCGCCCTGGGTTTCCTGAGCTGCCTGACAGATCCCCGCGACCGCGGACAGAAGCCCCGACAGCGCGTAGGCAGCGATGAGCGACCGCACCACCGGAACACCGGCTAGCCGAGCGGCTTCGTAGTTGCCGCCAATTGCCAACAGATAGCGCCCGAGCCGCATGCGCGAGAGCAGCAGCCACGTGAGGAGTGCACAGCCGGCGAAAACCAGCGTCACGACCGAGATGTTGTCTGCGAGAACCTTCTTGTCGATGGCAGCGAAGATCGCCGGAAGATCGACTGTGGTCGTCGTACCGTCGTTCAGCGTGATGTAGTTGGTCACCTTCTTCCCGCCCGAAATCAGCTTGGCGAGGCCGCGCGCGAAGACCATCACGGCGAGGGTCACGACGAATGGCTGGATGCGAAAGCGCGCCACCAGCGCGCCGGACACACTGCCCATGGCGAGACCGACGCCGACGGCCCCGGCAATGGCGATGGGTGCGCTCATGCGCAGGGGCATGAGAAAGGTTGCAAAGCACACGGCGGAAACCGCAAGTACGCTGCCCACGGCGAGATCGATGCCCCCCGAAACGATGACCAGCGTCATCCCGCAAGCGAGGATGCCGAGGACGCTGATTTCGCGCAGCATGGCGCGATGGGTGCTCCATTCGAAAAACGCGCCGTCGCTGTTGAAAATCGCCCCGAGCGCCATCACGAGGAGCAGAGGGATCAGGGCCCGCACCCAGCTCTGATTGAGAAGCACGACCCAGCGCTTCATGCCGAGGCCCCCATGGCGGCGCCGAGCAGGCGTTCGCGAGATGTCCCTCCGGCCAGCGTCTCCACCAGCTTCCCTCGGAAGAGGACCAGCACGCGATGGCAGAGCGTCGTCAGCTCGTCGAGCTCCGATGACACCATCAGCACGCCGAGCCCGCTCTGGCCGAGCTCCCGGATGAGCGCGTGCACGTCGGCCTTGGCCGCCACGTCGATGCCCCGAGTCGGTTCGTCGAAGAGCAGAAGCTTCGGCTGTGCCAGCAGGCAACGGGAGAGCGCGACTTTCTGCTGATTGCCTCCCGATAGCGCACCGGCTGGCGAATCGAGGGAGGCGGCCAGGAGCGAGAGGCGTTCCGTCATCGTCTGCACGGCTCTGCGCTGTCGCCTGCGACGAACGAACCCGAAATCCGGAAAATCGAAGCAAGCTCGACAGCGTCGCGTTTTCCTCCACGCTGAGCTCCGGCAGCACGCTCGCTCGCCGATCGCTTGCCAGGAGGATGACTCCCTTCGCTACCGCATCCGCCGGATTCTTCGGGTGGTAAGCAGCACCGTCGACGCGAGCCTCTCCGGTTGGCTCTCGTTCCGTGCTCCCGAAGAGGGCCTCGAGCAGTTCGGGAGCGCCGGAGCCTCGCAGGCCCGCGATGCCGACCACCTCCCCGCGGCCGACTTGGAAAGAAATGTCGTCGAGGATCGCGCGCTCACTTTTCTCGTCGCACAGCGAGAGGCCTCGCACTTCCAACAGTGGTCCGGCTTCCTCTCCGGCGGCGCTCGGGGCTTTCGTCGGGATCTCCCGGCCTACCATCGCGTTCACCAGCTCCTTGGCGTCGAGCTCGGAGGCTTCGCGTGTGAGGACGAGCTTGCCGTCTCGCAGCACACTGATGCGATCGGCGAGCTCGAAAATTTCTTCCAGGCGATGGGAGATGAAGACGATGCCCTTGCCTTCGCTTCTGAGGCGACGAATCGTGGCAAACAGCCTTTCGACATCTGGTTCAGCGAGAGCGCTGGTTGGCTCGTCCATGATCAAGACTCGCGCGTCGCGAGCGAGGGCACGGGCGATCTCCAAAAGCTGTCGAACGGAGAGGGGAAGCGACTCCACCAGGCTCATCGGATCGACATCGAGATCCATCAAGCCGAGCACGCGTCGAGCTTCTGCCAGGCGGCTTCGGGCAGAGTATGGTGAAAAGAGCCCGCGCCGCTCGGGCAAGAACAGGTTGTCGGCCACCGAGAGACCCCCCACGAGGGAAAGCTCTTGATGGATGGTCGCGATCCCGGCGCGTGCAGCGGCGTCTGGCGTGCGAAAAGAAACCGCGCGACCGGCGATTCGAAGCTCGCCCTCGAAGTCGCTGAGAGCTCCCGACAGAATGCGAATGAGGGTGCTCTTCCCGGCTCCGTTTTCCCCGGCGAGGACGTGCACTTCCGACTCCCGCACATCGAACGAGACCTGCGACAGGGCTCGGGTAGCGCCGAAGCTCTTCGATGCGGAACACAGCTCGACGAGGGGGGTCATGGTCATCCTCAGTCGATCTGAATGTCGAAGCGCCGGGCCATCTCGACGCGCTCTACGGATATACGTGGCGTGGCATCGAACGCCAGCACGATGCCCTCGAATTGCCCGAGCTGATACTCCCAATTGCCGTGATGCGGGTCGACGACGATTCTCACGGTGCGGTCGTCGATATCCTCCGCATGCATGCGAAATTCACCCGGCGCCACTTTGGAGTACACGAACGGGACTCGATGCAATGCCGAACGCGCGTCGCGCACCAGTGCAAGAACCACCTTCCCGAACGTCGACTCCGCAAAGACGTGGAAATCCTCGCGCGCGAGACGCCGAACCGCCTCCGACAGGTCGTATCGAGCAAACGATTTCCGGGCTACCCGGCAGTAGATGCGAACGAAGTCCCGCTGGGGATAGTCGCTGAAGGCGACGTAGCGACCGTTCTTCGGCGGCGCGTCCAAGCTCGGAGCCAGGTCGCTCCAATCGCTCCCGAGATCCCGGACGAATCGCGAAAAGAACATTCCCTTCAGCACGAACGAGCTCGGGATCTCCCGCGCGCAGGCTTCGGCGTCGAACGATCCCGAGAGCGGGGTGCCGACCGAGTGAAACTCTTTCAATGCGCCGGATCTTATTCGGCGAGATGGGGAAAGGTCACCCCCGAAGCATTTCACCCCCGGAGCCGCCTCACTCCTCGGGCTTCGCGGCTTCCGGCTTGGGAGCTTCTTTTTTCGGCTCCGCACCACGCTTGGGATCCTGCATGGCCATCAGCTTGGTCGCGGTGCCCCATGCCGGTGGTTTGCCGGTTTCGTTTTCGTACAGGCGCTCCATCGTCAAGACCAGCGCTTCGCGCGTTGTACGCGGGAGTCTCGGATTCACGCGTCATGATGATGGCATCCGTCGGGCAAACCTGAACGCAGAGCTCGCAGAAGATGCAGGCATTCAGATCGAGCACGAAGTCCTTGGCGTAGCCGCGTCGCTTGCCGGAAACGGGAGAGTCCTTCTTCTCCGCGATGACCGTGATCACCTGGGAGGGGCAGATCTTCTCGCACTGCACGCAGCCGACGCACAGCTCGTCCCCTTGCTCGTCGTGAAGCAGCGCAAAGCTGTTCCGATAGCGCACCGCTCGCTCGCGTCTCTGTGCTGGGTAGTGCACCGTGGTCGGTGGACGGAACACACTCTTGATGGTGAGCGCCAGAGCGCGAACGCTGTCCGTCAGGTATCCCATTTAGCGGGCTCCGGGCCAGTACTGCACCCACAGGGCAGACAGCATCACGAGCACGATGCCTGTCGGCACCAGGTACTTCCAGCAAATCGCCATCAATTGATCCGAGCGGAAGCGCAGGAAGGTCCAGCGCACCCAGAAGATGACGAAGAACAGTAGCAGCGTTTTCAGCACCATCCAGTGGAGTCCCGGGCGGAAGGGACCCGACCAGCCACCGAAGAACAGCGCTGCGGCGGTGGCGCTGATGATCAACGTGTGCAGATATTCGGCCAGATAGAACAGGCCGAACTTCATGCCGGTGTATTCGGTCGTCACGCCCGCGATGAGCTCGCTTTCCGCCTCCGGGATGTCGAACGGGATGCGGTTGGCCTCCGCCAGCGATGCCAGGAAGAACATCACGAAGGCCAGCAGTCCCGGGCCGGGTGGCCAGAGCACGAGCCAGCCGTGCTCCGCTTGGTAGCGCACGATGTCCGACAGGCTCATCGATCCCGCGAGCGTCACGGGCACGAGCGCCGCCAGGACGAGTGGGATCTCGTAGGAGATCCCCTGCGCTACCGATCGCATGCCGCCGAGCAGCGCATACTTGTTGTTGCTCGACCATCCAGCGATCCAAACGGGAAACACCATCAGTCCGCCGAGCGCGAGGATCCACAGCACTCCCACGTCGAGGTCGGCCGCGATGATGTCTGGTCCGAACGGGATCACCGCTGCCGTGCCGAGGGCGAAGAGCACCGTCAACGGCGGCGCGAGGTTGAACAAGCCCCGGTCGGCCCGTTCCGGAACGATGTCTTCCTTTTGCAGAAGCTTCACCGCGTCTGCCATCGGCTGGAGCAGTCCGAACGGTCCCACCAGAGTCGGTCCCACCCGGCTCTGCATGCGTCCGGCGAACTTGCGCTCGAACCAGATGCTCCAGGCAGTGATCGTCATCAGCACTGTGACGATCACGATTCCGTAGACGGCCCCGTGGACCCACGGGTTTTTCAGGAGCTCTTCCACGTTGGCGGCTCATTTAGCCGAAGATCCAGCGCCGAGGCACGCGTTTTGCTGGAAGGCTCACTCGTCACGCCCACGCGGCGATTTGCCGCTTCATCTGCTTTCGGTGCCTTGGCACAGCTGTGCCAGCCCGGGACGCCCTTGTCGGAGACCACACATGCACGAAGCACGAAGACTCCGGTTCAGCATTCTCATGGCTTTGGCTTCCAGCGGGGGGCTCGCGGCATTCTCGTGCGGCGGCGACACCAACACCAGCGCGACCGGCGGTGGGGGCAGCGGTGGCGCGACCGGTGGAAGCGGCGGCGCGACGGGCGGAAGCGGGGGCGTGAGCACCGGCGGTACGAGCTCTGGCGGAACCGCCGGCGTGAGCAGCGGAGGAACAGCCGGAGCCAGCACGGGAGGAGCGGCAGGAGGCCCGCCCAACTGCGCCTTCGGGAATCCGCAGCAGGAGTGCTACACGCTCGAGCAACTCGAGGCGATGATCAACAATCCGCCCGTTGGCGGCGACGTAGGGGACGCCGGAACCGATGGCGGAATCGTACTCACCGATTGCGCCGATAGGTCGCTCGTTCAAAACGGCTGCTGCAACCCCGCGGAGTCGGGACCGACCAAGCAGGGCGAGCTCTGCTGTTACTATTTCTGCGAAGGCGCTTGTTGCGGTCGCCCGTTCGTCGTGGATGGCCACGCCCGACTCGCGGCCACCGAGCAACGACGCGACTGGCTCGTGGAAAACCCCGAGACGCTCGAGCTGACAGTCGATGCGGACACTCGTCGCTCCCTCGCTCGCGCGTGGCTCGATGATGCGCGGATGGAACACGCCTCGATTGCATCCTTTGCGCGCTTCACACTCGAGCTCTTGGCACTCGGCGCACCGGCGGATCTCGGTTGCCGATGCACAGGCGGCATCGCTGGACGAGATCGTCCACGCTCGGCTTTGCTTTTCAATGGCATCACGTTACGCGGACGCCCCGCAAGGCCCCGGCAAGCTCGATGTAGCCGGGTTCGATCGAGAGATCAGCCTGACGGAGAGTGCGCGCGCAGCTGTCGCCGAGGGTTGCGTGGGGGAGACCATCGCGGCGCTCGTCGCGAGAGAGCAGCGAGCACGAGCCGCCGATCCCGCGGTCGTGCAGGCACTCGGCCACATCGCCGAGGACGAGGAACGACACGCAGCGCTTGCGTGGCGCTTCGTTCGCTGGGCGATTGCTCGAGGCGGCGATTCGGTCCGTCGAGCGGTTCGCGAGTCGTTCCGCTCCGCCGTGGCCAATGCACGCCGAGCCCCCGTCGAAGGCTTCGATGTGCGGGATCGGGACGCATGGCACCGTCACGGTCGACTCGATCACGACGAGACGGTCGCCGTGACGCGTGCGGCCCTCGACGAGGTCATCGTGCCTTGTGCCGAGGCCTTGCTCGCCGACCCGCCGGTCTTGGCCGAGTCTGCCGTGGCCTGACGGCTGCGGCGGTCCGAGCCAGTGGCCGGAAGCCGGCCTTCGATCTATGGTCCCCGGCGATGAAAATCCCCGGCACGCTGATTTCCGTCCTGTTTCTCTTCGGCGCTTGCTCTCCCGCCGCTCGGCCTCCCGGGCCAGTGGATCCGCTGCCTACCTCGACGCCACCCGCGCCCACTCCCGAGCCCAAGCGTGAGCCGGTTGCAACGACGCTCGAGGCGGTCGGACTCGATCCAGCCGCTCTCGACAAGTCCGTCGATCCGTGCACCGATTTTTACGACTTCGCCTGCGGCAACTGGATCAAGAAGACCGAGATCCCGGGGGACAAAGCCCGCTGGGCCCGAAGCTTCTCCGTGATCGACGAGCGGAACGAAGCGGACCTCAAGAACATTCTCGAGACGGCAGCCAAGGGTGACGAGCCCAAGCTCGCCAAGCTCGGCCAGTTCTACACCGCGTGCATGGATGAGGCCGGCGTGGAAAAGGCCGCGCTGAGGCCCATCCGACCACTGCTCGATTCGAGCGAGCTCGCTCCGAAACAAGAGCGACATCACCGCTCTGGTCATCGAGCTCCACCGCTCGAAGCTCTGGGCGCTGTTCGATGTCTCGAGCGAGCAGGACTTCAAGGATGCGACCCGTTATCTGACCTACCTCGATCAGAACGGCCTCGGCCTGCCGGACCGGGACTACTACACGAAGGAAGACGAGAAATCGAAGAAGATTCGCGAGGACTATCTGGGTCACGTCAAGCGCATGCTCATGCTCGCGAGCTTTCGCGACGCCCAGGCTACACAAGCCGCCAACGACGTGATCGAGGTGGAGACGGAGCTCGCCAAGGTTTCCAAGACTCGGGTCCAGCGTCGTGATCCCGTGGGCCTCTACAACAAGGTCTCGTCCGAGGAGCTCGCCGCGCTTTCCCCAGGGTTCGACTACAAGAAGTATCTCACCCAGTTTCATCTCGAGGGGCAGAAGGACCTCATCGTCACCAGCAAGCCGTTCTTCGAGGGCTTGAGCAAGCTCATCGACACGCTGCCGATGCAGAAGTGGCAGAGCTACTTCCGCTGGCAGATCCTGCACCGGACCGCGAAGACCTTGCCGAAGGCCTTCGTCGACGAAAACTTCGCGATGGAGAAGGCGCTCACCGGTCAGACAGAGATCCGGCCGCGGTGGAAGCGATGTGTCGACGCCGTGGACGACTCTCTCGGGGAGCTTCTCGCGCAACCGTTCGTGGAGCTGCGCTTCGGTGGCCAGAGCAAGGAGGCCGCGCTCCAGATGGTGCATGCCATCGGGCAATCGTTCGGTGAGGAGCTACCGAAGCTCGCGTGGATGGACGACGGGACGCGCGCGTTGGCCCACGACAAGCAAACCGTGATGGCCTTCTTGATCGGCTACCCAGACAGCTGGAAGACCTACGACTTCCCAGTGAAAACCGGTGACTACGCGGGCAACGCGCTCCGCGGCGCGGCGTTCGACCTGGCTCGGAAGCTCGCGCGGATCGGACATGCGGTCGATCGTAACGAGTGGGAGATGACGCCGCCAACGGTGAACGCCTACTACAACCCGTTGAAGAACCAGATGGTGTTCCCCGCTGGCATCCTGCAGCCACCGTTTTATGACGTGAAGGCCGCCACGGCAGTGAATCTCGGCGCGATGGGAATGGTGGTCGGCCACGAGCTCACCCACGGCTTCGACGACGAAGGTTCGCAGTTCGACAAAAAAGGCAACCTGCGCGAGTGGTGGACCAAGAACGTGAAGTCCCGATTCGAGACCGCGACCCATTGCGTCGAAAAGGAATACGGCGCGTTCGAGGCAATCCCGGGAGTGAAGCTCAATGGGAAGCTCACCCTCGGCGAGAACATCGCCGACAACGGGGGCGTGAAGCTCGCATTCGCCGCCTATCGAGCCCTCACGCGGGGAACCAAGGAAGGTATCGCCGACGGCTTCTCCGAGGACCAGCAGTTTTTCCTAAGCATCGGCCAAGTTTGGTGCTCGAAGCAGCGTGACGAGTACGCACGGATGGCTGCTCAGATCGATCCTCACTCGCCTGCCAAATGGAGGGTCAACGGCTCCTTGAAAAACTCGAACGAGTTCGCCCAGGCCTTTGCCTGCGAGCCGGGGACGGCGATGAACCCCACGAACAAGTGCACGGTGTGGTGAAGCTTCGCGAGACTACTTGCACTGCCCACTCTTGCAGGTCGTGTTCCCCGGGCATTGCCAGCTCTGATGGCAACCGGGCACGCAGACTTTGCTGACGCAGATCAGACCCGAGCCGTCGCTTCCCGGATTGCATTCCCCATCGCTCGAGCAGCTCGGGCCACCGCCCCCCGTGCCGCCGCCCGACGAGCCCCCCGCGCTCGCGCCGCCTGATGCAGCGCCCCCCGCGCCGGAACCGCCGGAACCGCCGGAACCGCCGGTGCCAGAGGTCCCTTGGCACGACCCGGATACGCAATGGGTAATGCCGGGACACTGTGCGTCGCCATGGCAACCGGCCACGCAGCTTCCGCTCTGGCAGATCAAACCCGAGCCGTCGTTTCCAGGGTTGCATTCCCCATCGCTCGAGCACTTGGGACTGCCACCGGCGCTCCCGCCTCCGCCGCTGCCTCCATTGCCAGGGGGAGCCGGTGCCTCACAGGGCCCGAGGGGCGTCGACGAGCTCACCAGCTCCACGTGGACTTTCTTCTTGTCCGACCAGCCGAGCTCGCTCACCCCGAACAGCGCTTTGGCCACGAGCGGAGACACGTCCATCACGGGGTATCCCGCGGCGTTCTCCACGCAGACGTTGGGACCGTAGTCGTCCGTGCGAGCCACGACGCACTGTCCGTTTGCCGTGATCTCGACGTGCCCTCCACACCCGTAGCGCTGGCGGGAGGCGGCGTAGTACCAGCTGCCCGACTTACTGCTCCCACCGCAGGCGAGCGGTTGTGAATCTCCCGGGCCACCAAAGGTGGTGAGCACGAATGTTCCCGACGAGGGGATGGAGCTCGACGCCTTGCCTTTGCAACCAGACAGCTCGCCCGTCGTCGGTGTGGAGCGTTCGGATCCGGGGTCCGGTCCGGGCCCTTCGCTCGCTGCCGAGCAGCCCAAGAGCACGATCCCGAGAGTCACGAAGCAGATCCGCGTCGCCATCGTGCCTCGTGGAGCAATCGGCGTGCCGCTTTGCACAGGGGCTGCGCTCGCGTGTTTTCGTCGTCAGAGCCGAAGAAATCCGGACAACGTCCGGACATTCTCCAGACGTGGCGTGGCTCCTATGTAGGTATTCGATCGCGTCCTACGAGCGATCCCGAAGACCAAGCAACCGTCGTGCCGTTCTCGATCGAGTCGATCAGCGATCGACTTCGCCCATGATGGGGTCCACGTTCCCCAAGATAACGATCGCGTCACTGATGGTGTGACCCGGAAGGATGTACGGCAGACACGAGGCTGCGTGCAGGCTGGGCGGACGGATCTTGCAGCGATAGGGACTCGAGCCCTTGTTCGCGCCGCCCCCGATGACCCATGTGCCGAGCTCGCCACGAGGAGATTCGATGCCAACGTAGGCCTGCCCGCCCGCCGCGCGATCTTGCCCGACGATCTTGATGGGCCGATGTCCGCACAGCGGGCCCTCGGGCACGCCGTCCACCATGCTCGAAGCGATGCGGATGCTCTCGCGGATCTCTCGAATTCGGACCAGGGTGCGCGCCTGGCAGTCGCCCGCGGTTTCCGTCTCCACCCGGACGTCGATCTCGTCGTACGCGTGATAGGGCGCATCCCGGCGCAGATCGTGACTGACGCCCGCTGCTCGCAGGATCGGTCCGGTGATGCCGAGCTCCATCGCCAGCTCGCCATCGACGATGCCCACGCCCACGGTGCGCTCCACGAAGATGCGATTGTGGGTCATCAGCTCTTCGTACTCGGTCGTTCGCTTGTGAAATGACGGCGAGAGCTTCTTTCACCTTGGCGGCCCAGCCCGGGCGGGATGTCGTGGCGGTTCCCGCCGATGGTGTGGGTGTTGTAGTGGAAGCGACAGCCGGTGAGGTCCTCGAACAGATCGAGGATGAGCTCTCGCTCGCGGAAGCAATGGAGAAACACCGTGGCTCCACCGCCCAGCGCGCCGCCGAGATCGAGGGCGAAGGTGCCGAGCCACAACAAGTGGGACGCGATGCGTTGCATCTCCGCCACGATGCTGCGGAGGTAGCGGGCGCGTCGCGGGACTTCGATGCCCATCAACGCCTCGAAGCCCATGTTGATCGACTGCTCGTTCATCATCGGCGAGACGTAGTCGTTCTTGTCGACGATCGGCGTGATCTGCGTGAATGCGAGCTTCTCGCAGAGCTTCTCCACGCCGCGATGGAGGTAGCCCGCATAACGGCACGGCCTTGATGATGATCTCGCCGTCGAGATAGAGCTTCACGCGGAAGACGCCGTGGGTGCTCGGGTGCTGGGGACCGAGGTTCAGCACCATCAGGTCCGCTTCGGGATCGTATTCGTCGAGATCCAGGTAAGGATCGGCTCGCCGCGCCCCACGGATCTTGGGTGAGGATTTCGGAGCTTGCCGATTCTTCCTCGACCTCCCGAGCTTCTGCGCTCACCTCCATGGCGGGCACCGCGTTTCGATGGCGTAGTCCTTGCGCAGAGGATGCCCTTCCCAGTCATCCGGCATCATCAGGCGCCGCAGGTCGGGATGGTTCGCGAAGTCGACGCCAACGAGATCATACTGCTCCCGCTCCTGCCAATCGGCTCCCGCAAACAGCGGGACGAGGGACTCGATGCTTTCGCCGACGGCGAGCCAAACACGCCACGCGGCGAGCTTCGAGCCCTTCCCCGGCCGACGAAGCACGGTGGCGACCTCGAAGTGTTCCGGCTGCTCGGGGCCGGTCTTGCCCGCGGGCTGAGGCAGGTAGTGGGTGGCCACCACGGTCACGTAGATCGCGTAGCCCCGAGGACTTCAGCGTCTGGGCGAGCTCGAAGTGCTTGTCGCCGCGCGACGATGGGCGGAGCATCCTCGGGGAGCTCCGCAACGCCGAAGCGCTCGGTGAGGAGGCGCTCGAACTCTTCGTTCTTCGGGATGCCTTTGGCGCCCACGCTAGTCCTTCTTCTCGCTCGACTTCTTCGCGATCGGCGTGTCGTTGAGCGTTACGTTCGGGATCCGCGTTTCGGGAGCGGGCTTCGCTTCGGCGGCGGGCTTCGCTTCGGCCGCAGGCTTCGCGTCGGCGGCGGGCTTCGCTTCGGGAGCGGGCTTCGCTTCGGCGGCGGGCTTCGCTTCGGCGGCGGGCTTCGCTTCAGGAGCAGCTTTGGCAACTGGAGCAACTTTGGCAGCTGGAGCAACTTTGGCAGCCGGAGAGGCTTTCACGGGCGCGGCTGCCAGCGCTTTCGCTTGGTCATCGGCCTCGGTCCACGTCGCCAGCGCCACGCCAGCACGGCTGCGGCGAAGCTCCACCAAGTTCATCTCACTCGACAGGCCGAGGGATCCTGCGCTCCGGGTCTGGAGCTCACTGAGCTCCGGCGGGCGTCCGCGATCGAGCATGCGCGGAATGCTCGGGTGCCGCATGTAGTCGGGGCTCGACTCGGGACGCGCGTCTTGCTCGCGAAAGGTTCCCGCCCGCACGGCGCGGATCTTCTCCTGAAGCCGAAGCAGCCCGTGCATCAGCTCCTCGGGATTTGGCGGGCAGCCGGGGATGTAGACGTCGACCGGAAGGAAGGTGTCGATACCGGGCACCACCGAGTAGATGTCCCGGTAAAAATCCCCGCTGATTGCGCAGGATCCCATGGCAATGCACCACTTGGGCTCCGGCATCTGATCCCAGAGCTTCTTCACCCGCGGCGCCATTTTCACGGTGATGGTTCCCGCCACGACCATCACGTCGGATTGGCGCGGGGTTCCCCGCACGATGCTGCCCATCCGGTCGAGATCGACGCGGCTGGCGGCAGCGGCCATGAACTCGATCCCGCAACAGCTCGTGGCCATCGGAAAGATCCAGAGCGCGTTGGCCTGGCCCCAGGTCATCAGCTTGTCGACGCTGGTCGTGGCGACGTCGAGGCCCGGCATGCGCTCCATGAAATCGTAGAGCGGGTGATGAAAGGTCCGGTCGTCTTCGTTGACGCCGCGCCTCCGCTTGGTGCTCGCCTTGGGGTCTACTGCCACTCGAGCGCGCCCTTCTTCAGTGCGTACCACCAGCCGAGCAGCAGAACGACGACGAAGATCGCCATGTCCGCGATGGCCAGGACTCCGAGCTTGCCGACAGAAAGCGCCCAGGGAAACAGGAACGCCGCCTCCACGTCGAACAGCACGAACACCAGCGCGATCACGTAGTAGCGCGGATGAAACTGGATCCACGCGGGCCCATCCGGCTCTTCGCCGCACTCGTAGGTCTGCTTCTTGAGCGGCGAGTTGCTCTTGGACTTCACCGCCAAGACCTTCGCGATCACGAGCATGCTCCAGCCCACGATGGCGGACAGGATCAAGAAGGCGAGGCCGGAGGCCCAGTGGGACATCGAGCGGTAACCTAGCGTCTTTTGCCCAAACGCTTGCACTGGGTGCAGCGCATCGGCGATGATGTGCGATAAATATGTGAAATAATTGGGCTATCAGCGGCAGCCTTGACGCAATTCTGAACGTGTTCATAATTTGAACATGTTCAAACCAGCGCCCGCGAGGAGGCCCATGGCACCCGTTTCCGATCATCTGACCTTCGTATACGTCTTTTACAGCGTCGTGAGCGTCGGTCTCACCGTCTGGCTCGCGCGCATGCTGTTCACGAACGGCGCCGTGTTCCTGCGCGACGTGTTCAAGGACAACCCCGAGCTCGCCCGGCGCCGTGAATCGGCTGCTCGTCGTCGGCTTCTATCTGTTCAATCTCGGGTACGCCTGCTTGCTTCTGCGGGCTGATCCGGCCCCGACCACGGTCGCCGCCATCGAGACCTTGGCGACGAAGCTCGGATGGCTGCTGATATCGCTCGGCGCGATGCACTTCTTCAACATGTACCTGTTTCACCGAATTCGCCGTCGCGCACAGCTCGCCGAGATGCCACCTCCTGTAGCTCATCACTATCGAATGGAACCGCGTCCGCCGATGAGCGCCTACACGATGGGCGAGCAGGCAGCGCGTGCAAGCGCGGCCAGCGGTGGCGCGTCCGGGTGACGTGATGCAAACGCTCACCGTCGTGTACGACGCGGGGTGCGAGCTCTGTGTGCGCTGTCGAAGCTGGATGGAGTCCCAGCCCAGCTATGTCGCGCTGGAGTTCGTGCCCTCGTCGTCGGAACAAGCCGCGGCGCGCTTCAATTCGCTGCCATGGCTTCGGGCCGAGCTCGTCGTGGTGTCCGACGACGGGCGTGTCTGGGCAGGGTCCGGAGCGTTCTTGATGTGTTTGTGGGCACTTCGGGCTTTTCGACAGTGGTCGTTTCGGCTATCGAGCCCCGAGCTACAGCCTTTCGCTCGGCTCTTTTTCAAGATGATTTCCGCCGAGCGCCGACACATCAGCGCACTGCTCGACCACAGACCGTGTGCAGCCGACCACTGTCCCGCCAAAAGCCCATACCGATGAGTCGTACCTCGCAGTCGACCCGTGAACGGATCCTGAAAGTGGCGCTCGCCGCGTTTCGTAAGAAAGGCTTCGACCGCACGACGATGCGGGACATTGCCAAGGCGGCGGGCATGTCCCTGGGGGCAGCCTACTACTACTTTCCGTCGAAAGAGGCGCTCGTCCTCGCGCACTGGGAGCGCCAGATGGACGAGCACGAACAGCGCGCGCAGGAGAAGTTTGCCAAGACAGACGATCTGCGCGAGCGAGCTCTCACCACGCTTCTTACGAGATTCGATCTGATGAAGCGCGACCGGAAGCTCCTCGGCGGACTATTCCGCACGATAGCGGACGTGTCGAGCCCGGTGTCCGTGTTCGCCAAGGAGACCTCGTCGCTGCGCGCGCGCGGAATGGATCTGATGCGACAGGCGGTTTCGGTGGAGAGCGTGCCAGCATCGATTCGCGAGCACGCGGCTCTCGGGCTCTGGGTGCTGGAGCTCGGCATCGTGCTCTACTTCGTTCACGACAGCTCGCCCCGTCAGGAGCGCACCCGGCGTCTCATCGAGGGGAGCCTGGACACCCTTGTCCCGTTGGTCCCGCTCTTGGGCTCGCCCTTCGCCCAGCCCCTTCGGGCTCGAGTGGAGGAGGTTCTGTCGGACGCGGGGATCTGGCCCATTTCAGCGGAAAATAGCAGCGGCTGAATCAATTTCAGCGGAATTTTCCGGTGCGGGAAGAAGTGTAGGTCCAGGTCGTACAAGTGGGGCCAAACCCGCAAGCCGAGCCGCGGCTTCGACGCGCATGAGCGCGGCGGGATGGGTGCGCCCGAACATCTAGATGACGGAGAGCAGATGGAAAAGTTACCTCGCTTGAAATTGAGAAGCGCCGCATGGGCGCTGTTTGCCTTGACCGGCTTGGTTGCCGCGCCCATTGGCTGCGGTGGCGGATCGAGCTCGGGAACGGGACTCGGTGGCGCTGGTGCCAAAGACGGAGGCATTGGTGGAGGCACTGGAGCAACCGGTGGCACGGGCGCAACGGGCGGAACCGGCGCGACCGGTGGCAGCGCTGGCGCGGGAGGATCGGGCGGCGGAGAGCAATGCCCCGGTGCAACGCTCTGCAACGGCGTCTGCACTCAAACCGACTTCGACCCGCAAAACTGCGGAGCCTGCGGCACGGCCTGCGCGACCGGCGAGGTCTGCTCGGCGGGTCAGTGTGGATTGACCTGCGTCGGCGGCACGACGAAGTGCGGCGACGTGTGCGTCGATACTCAAAGCAGCAATGAAAACTGCGGCAGCTGCGGAAACGCCTGCGCTTCGGGTGAAGTGTGCTCGAACGGACAGTGCGGACTCAGCTGCGTGGGTGGCACCACCAACTGCAGTGGCAGCTGCGTGAACACCCAGAACGACACCGCGAACTGCGGAGCCTGTGGAACCGCGTGCTCCAACGGCGAAGTCTGTTCGGGCGGCACCTGTGGACTCACCTGTACGGGTGGAACCACGGATTGCAGCGGAACCTGCGTCGATACCAATCTGGATCCCACGAATTGCGGCACTTGCGGCACGATTTGCGCGAGCGGTGAAGTGTGCTCGAACGGCTCCTGCAACCTCGTGTGCTCGGGTGGCACCACGAAGTGTGGGACGCAATGCGTGAACACCCAGAACGATTCAGCCAACTGCGGCACGTGCGGGACGGTCTGCCCGACCGGTCAGGTCTGCGCGAGCGGCACGTGCGGTTTGAGCTGCGTGGGTGGTTCGACGAACTGCGGCGGCACCTGCGTGAACACCACCGTCGACCCGGCCAACTGCGGCAGCTGCGGCAACGCTTGCCCGACGGGTCAATACTGCGCGAACGGGACCTGCACCAATACCGGCGCGTGTCCGACGGGTCTCAAGTTGTGCGGGAACGTCTGTGTCAATACGCAGACGAACGCTGCCAACTGCGGCACCTGTGGCAACGCATGCGCCGCTGGAGCGAACTGCGTCGCGGGCGTCTGCCAGCAATGCAACAGCGCCACCACGGATTGCGACGGTGACGGCTGGACGGTCGCGCAGGGCGACTGCTGCGACAAGCCGGGGCTTTGCGGCAGCGAGCCAGGTCTCGTGAATCCCGGAGCCATCGAGGTCGTTGGCAACGGCATCGACGACAACTGCAACAGCAAGGTCGACCTGTTCGATCCCGAGGACACCTTGCCGTGCGATTCGGGGCTGGCCTCGAACTCGGCGACGCCGGGCGACTACGCAAAGGCCCTGGGCATCTGCCGCACCACTCAGGAAAATCCGCCGACTCCCCAGCAGAAAACCTGGGGGCTCATCACGGCGGAAATCCTGCGCGCCGACGGCACGGCTCTGGGCTACGCCAACGCCAAGTCGATTCGCACGAAGTTCGGCAGCGTGAGCCCGGCCACTACCGAGGGCAGCTCGCTGGCGGTGATCTCGAGCGGGATCGCCGCGGATGGCACCCAAACGAACCCCGGTCCGAACGGTGGTGCCCCCACGGGCAGCAACGTGAGCACCAGCCATTCGCCATCGAGCGCGGTGAACATCCAGACTTGCAGCTCGCCGCTTTGCATCGATGACTGGTATTCCACCGCCAACCCGCCGCTCAAGGCTGCCAATCAGCTGCCCCATGCGCCGGGCTGCGGCGCCGCCACGGGTGCTGCGACGGCGAACGACTCGGTCATGATCCACCTCAGGGTGCGAGCTCCGACCAACGCCAAGGCGTTCTCGTTCAACTCGTACTTCTTGTCCGCGGAGTATCCCGAGTACGTGTGCACCACGTACAACGATCAGTTGATCGCGCTCGTGGACACGCCGTCCGGCACTCCGTCACCGATTCCGAACCCGGTCGACAAGAACCTGATGACCTTCGTGGACTCCAGCAATCAGAAGTGGCCGATCGGTATCAACATCGCGGGCGGGACCAGTCTCTTCGCGGTGTGCGATCCGGCGGTGTCGATCCCTGCGTCGACTTGCTACGCCTCGTCGGTCAACGCCCAGTCGTGCTCCCTCGGCGTCGCAGAGTTGCTTGGCACCGGCTTCGAAAAGCCGAGCGCTTCCAGCTGTGTGATCGGTGGTGGCACTCACTGGCTGACCACGGCGGGCAACGTCATTCCCGGCCAGATCGTCGAGCTTCGCATCGTGATCTGGGACGTGGGTGACTCGGTGTTCGACTCGACGGCGCTGCTCGACGGCTTCAAGTGGCTGTCGAACGCAACGCTGCCGGGCACCGGCTGAGCGCGTAACAAAAGCAAGGAACGCCGCGTGCGAGGAATGTCCTCGCCCGCGGCGTTCGTGCGTCTGGGCATCAGTCCCGAGACGTGAGCATCGCGTCGAGGGCGCGCGGATCGGTCAGGTCGTCGAACACAGCGCTAGCTCCCAGACTCCGCAGCTCCTCGGTAGAAACTCCGCCAGTTCCGACGGCGACGCATTCGGCATCAATCGCTCTTGCTGCGGCTATGTCCTTCGGCGTGTCACCAATCACCACGACGCGACACTCCGCCCGCCGGCGCCCGAGAGTTTCGGCGCCGCGCTCCGCGCCAATGGCCAGGAGCTTGGCGCGGTCCTCGTGATCGCAACCGAAACCGCCGAAGCCAAAGCTCTCGAAAAGGCTCGCCCGCCCCAGCTTGATCTCGGCTCCCCTGCGTACGTTGCCGGTGCCCAGGCCCAGCGCCACATCGCCCTGCCGGAGAGTGCCGGCGATGGCGCCCTCGACTCCGGGGAGCACTCGATATTCGTCCGCTTTCGCGACTTCCTCGCTCAAGATCTCGAGGTAGAGCTCGATCACTTCGTCGATGGCTTCGTCGCTCTCGACTCGCCCGGCGAGCGCGAGGGCTTTCCGTACGATGGCGCGGTCCGTCATCCCGCCAAACGCGAACTCCATCTTTCCGTCGCGGCTGGTGACGTGGGAAAATGCTGCTTCCATCGCCCGGCGCCCGGCTCCGCCCGTGTCGACGAGCGTCCCGTCCAGATCGAACAGAAGGATCGTCGGTCTCATGGGGGTGTCATTGCATTCGTGAGAGGTCTCTGACAAGTCTTCGAGCCGGATGGAAGCGTTTCGTGAATGTGGCTCCTTCGCTTTTGTGATCGTGCTTTGTGCGGCGCTTTCGCTGGTCCTGGCTCTCGTTGCGCTCGGCGTGGCGTTCGTGCGCCCGAAGATTGGAATGATCGTGGGTCTCGTTGCATTGGTGATCGCCTTCGCTACTCCGTCCGTGGGGGTGATCGGAACGGCCGTTGGTCGTTCCCACACGGATCAAGCCGTGAACAGCGGTGCGGTTTCACCCGAACTGGTCCAGCGTCTCAAGGATCAGGGATATTCCGAAGCGCGTCAGTGCACCGATCTCGGTGCGGGAAGCGCGGCTTTTCCTTTTCTGTTGTCCATCGCGGCCACGTTGCTCGGGTTCGTGAGACGCCACACACGAGATCCCAAGCCCGATCAGTAGCCGACCGGATCTTCGACACGCTTTTGTTCCGCCTGGATCGGCGGAAACGAAGACGCCGGTACCGAATCAGGCGACGCTGGCGGCGGTGTCGTCGTTACTACAGCGGGAGCCGACGCAACGATGGCGGGGGGCGGCGTGGCGACGGCCGGAGCGATCCACGGCGCCCGGCAGCGCACCAAGAAGCCTCCTCCTCCAGCGGTCTTCAGGAAGTCGTAGCCCACGGGGCAGCGCTCCCCGGCCAGTCGATAGCATTGCCCCTCGTCGCTCCCGCAGCTCACGTGAAAGGCAGGAGTGCCATCCGGCGCCAGGATGGGCGTGACCTTTGGCGTGGCACAGCCCCCCAAAAGCATGGCTCCGGCGAACGCTAGAGTGCAGGGACTCGATCTGAACATCTCGAGCCCCTACGATAGCACCCGAAAAGCCCGTGCTGAGAACCGGAGAAAACATGGCTCTGACCTGGATTCACGAAACCCCGGCACGCTGGGATGAGCCCAAAGCGAAGCTTCTGGCGAGCGCACCACCGGGAGTGTTCGATTTTTCCAAGTACGTGCCGGGCGATCTACTTCCCGGCGATTGGTGGCGCGTCGAAGACGACGAAAAGCTCGTTGGGTTCGGTTGGATGGATGCAGTGTGGGGGGATGCCGAGATCCTCTTGGCAGTCGGCAGTGATCGGCAGGGAAGCGGCGTCGGCTCGTTCATCCTGGATCATCTGGCAGCGGAAGCTGGCGAGCGCGGGCTGAACCATCTGTACAACTTGATCCCCAAAGCTCATCCGAAACCGGACGAGCTCCGCGCCTGGCTCACGAAGCGCCACTTCCATCCGTCGGAAGACGGCAAGGTCTTGCGCCGCGTCGTTCCATCGAAGAGCTAGCTCAACGAGCCACCATTGCGCACCTACCGCTACTACGACCTCATCATGGCGGCGTTCGTGTGCGTGCTCCTGTGCGCGAATCTGATTGGTGTGAGCAAGGTCACCGAGGTGAGCGTCTTCGGGAAGACGTTTGCTTTTGGCGCCGGGAATCTGTTCTTCCCGCTGAGTTACCTGTTTGGTGACTTGCTCACCGAAGTGTACGGATACGCTCGCTCGCGAAAGGTCGTGTGGGCGGGATTTGGTGCCCTCGCGTTCGCGTCGGTCATGAGCTGGGTCGTGGTGCACTTGCCACCGGCGCGCGGCTACGCCGGACAGGCCACGATCGAGGCCGCGTTCGGTTCCACCTGGCGCATCGCCTTGGCTTCCCTCATCGGCTACTTCTGCGGAGAGTTCGCCAACTCGTACACGCTGGCAAAGATGAAGGTCCTCACCAAGGGTCGCTGGCTCTGGACTCGCACCATCGGTTCCACGCTCGTGGGCGAGGCTTGTGACACAGTCGTCTTTTACCCGCTGGCGTTTGCTGGCGTCTGGTCCCAAGATCTCTTGCTGCGCGTGATGATCGCGAACTACGTCATCAAGGTCGGGTGGGAAGTGCTCGCGACTCCCATCACCTATCGCGTGGTCCGCGCGCTCAAGGTCGCCGAGCGCGAAGACCATTACGACACCGACACGCGATTTACGCCGTTCTCACTCCGGACCTGATTTCTGCGGTCATGCGCTCCCGCACGTCCACGGTGACCGCGGTGGGCGACACGCCGGCTTGCGTCTCCGTCGTGACCTCGCCGTCGACGCGCGCGGGTGCGCTCGACAGCGGATGTTCATCCCACCAGCGCCGCGCGTCGTCCGCAGTCCAGGGCTCGATCTGGCAGGCACGCAGGGCATCCCTCAGCTCGGTCACGGATTGGAATCGCGCCTCGGGTTTCTTCTCCAAACAGCGGAGCGCCACGCGTTCGAGATCGCGCGGGACCTCGCGGCTCACGCGGATGGAGGGCGGGGTCGGCGTCTGGTGCAAATGTTGGCTACACACCTCCATGACCGAGCTCCCCTCGAACACCGGCTCCCCGGACAGGAGGTAGTACGCGACGGCGCCCAGCGAGTAGACGTTGCTCCGACCATCGACCTCGTCGGGGGAGACGATGGACTCCGGCGACATGTACAGTGGCGTCCCGAGCAGCGTATTCACGTTGCTGAGCGTCGTGTCGTTGTTCGACGCGAACGTCCTTCACCAGCCCGAAATCAACGACCTTTGCGGTGTCCTGCACACCGCCACGCTCGCAAAGAATCACGTTGGCGGGCTTGATGTCTCGATGCACGAGGCCGGCCCCGTGGGCCTCCGCCAGCGAGCCACAAACCTGGGTCAGGACATGCACGATTCGCCCCGGGGGTTGCGGCCCGTACACCTCGACGAGCTTTTGCAAGTCGATGCCCTCGAGATACTCCATTGCGTAATAGAACACGCCGCTCGGGGTGCGTCCGTAGTCGTAGATCGCGACTGTGTTTGGATGAGTCAAACGACTGGTCTGCTGAACTTCTCGCTCGAAGCGGGACACGGTGTGGGCGCCCGCCTTGTCCAACGGGAGCAGCTTGATTGCGGTGGGTCGCCTGAGGAGCGCGTGCCGCGCGCGATACACCGTTCCCATCCCACCCTCACCGATCTTTTCGTCGAGAACGTATTGGCCGAGTCGGAGAGCTTCGGCCGCTTGGATGCGCAAACCGTAGATGACTTGCGAAGTGAGCGTTGCGGTCACGACGGCGGTGATGCACCAGAGCGAATCATAGACCGCCAGGATGACGTGCCCGGAAGGGCGCTGATTGAATTTCCCGGCCAAGTATCCGATGAAGACGACGGGGATCGAGCCCACGATGCTCACGACTGCCGTGTGGCGGGGCGTGCTCGGGACAATGACCGCACGGGAGATGAAAATCACCATGCCGGCGAGTACCAGAACCAAGTCGCTGCGCTCCGGTCGAACTGGCAACTGGCTGAGGATCATCAAAGAATAGAGACCCATCAGGATCGGAGTGAGCGTTGCGTCCATCCATTCGAGTCGGAAGAGGGCGATCTTGCCCCTGCGCGTGACGAGCCACGTCCCGGCGGCGAGCACGCACGCCGTGAGGTGCCAGAGGTTCGACTCCGCCGCGACGCAACGGTCGAAAGTGAAGCTCGGGTCGAGAATCAACAAAGCGCCGTTGGCCACGATCAAGAAAACCGTCGAAATCCCAGCGACCACCCCGAAAAACAGCGCCACCCGCTGTTGATACAGAGCGCGCGCATCTTCGCTGTCTCCAGTACCGCTCGGAACCTGGCGCAGGGCCGCGAGCAGGGAAGGGCGGTGCGTCGGTGGCACGAGTTTCAGCGTGGGCGCAGTCCCGCCCGCCGTCAACTACCGCGCGTCTTCAACAATTCTTCGCGGAGCTCGCTTTGTTGGCGCAGAGCAGTCTTGCGGGGAGTGAGTCCTTCCAGAAAGGGCATGGCGCTTTCGCGCAGATCTTCGGGTAAGACGTTGGCAAAGTACTCGAGGGCCGTCCCCCGCAACGTTTCGTCACCGGAGAGCAACGCGCGATACGCGAGCTGTAGCGGTTCCCGTTCGAGCGCGAGCGAGAGCACCACGACGCCGTGTTCGACGGTCCTCAGGATGCGCGCTTTGGCCTCGTCGCGGGATCTCGCTCCGGTGTGGCCTTCGTTCCAAGCACTTCGACCTCGATCGATTTCCTCGCGTACTGCTTCGAACACTTTCTCGCGTGTGATGGTGAAGCTCGGGTCCTGATCGGTGATGCGTTGGAGCGCCCACGCGCACTGATGTCGCACGTCGAACTCGGCATCGAACAGGCCCTCGAGCAGCCCGTTGACCGCCCTTCGATTGGCACTCACCTCCAGGACTCGTGGGATGCGTCGCCGCACCACCACTCGTCGTTCGGGATCGAGCAACGCGTCGACGAGCTGCCCGGTGATCCGTGGCGCAATCGTTCGGAGTGCTCGGAGCGCAGGACGAGACAGCTCGTCCTTGCCGAGCAGGTCGATGGCGCGAGGGACGGCCTCGAGGGGCAAGGGTTCGCGTGCGGTCAGTCGCCTCCGGGCCCGCTCGACGTCGCCGGAACCGAGGTCGGCGAGCGCCTCCAGCACGGGGTCGTTGGGAGTCTCCGACGAGGGTGGAGCAAACCGAAGCGACATCGGTGCGGCGCCAAAGCCGGCATGGTGAGCCTCGAACACGACGTTTCCCTCATCGGGGGGTTCGCTCGGAGCACTGGGGACGCCGTCGGGAGGAAACAGCGACTCGGGATGCTGTCCACGCTGGCGCTCGATGGCTTCGAGCAATGTTTGCCGATTGAGGGCGGTCGTTTCCGCCAGAGTCCGACGCGTGGTGTCGTCGAAGATGTCCGTATCGCGCAGGCGGACGACCCCGCGTTTCAAGCTGCTGGCCAGCGACTCCACGTAGCCGCGGTGAAGTCGTCCGGCCACGCTGAGAGACACCCCGGCGGCGACCACAGCCAGGCCGATGAGGAGCTGCTCGGCGGTCGCCCCCGCGAAGCGGAGTGAGAGCATCACGATCCCGCTGCCGACCGCCGTGCCGACGCGGTCAATGCCGACGTCGATTAGCATTTTTGCAGGACGCTTCAGGCTTCGGGGCAGAGGTGTGTAGAGAAGCTCATAGCCCGCTCGATACAGCGAGCTGGCAAACAGAGACTCGGTCCCTCGAAGCGCAACGGCGGTGCCGAGCCCCGGTACGGCGATGGCGGCGATTCCAGCGACAACCACGGATCCTGGCAAGAGCGCGATGGTTCCCGCCAGACCCAAGCGTTCCAGCGAGATCCGGGTGCACAGCGCTTGGAGCGCGAACGAGGAAAGCCCGACCCCCATGTGGAACAGGGCGAAGAATGCCACCAGCTCCTTGGCGTTGGAGGTGAACGCCACGACGCGCGCGCTCATCACGTAGTCGAGCAGCGTGGAGATGACAGCAGCCAGGGCGACGACACCAGCGAGTTGCCGGAGATAGCGGGCTTCGGAAAACAGCGCGAAGCTCCTCGCCTTTGGCTTTTCCGGATCTGCGGGAGCGGCCGTACGCATCCCGGCGCGTGCCACCACCATGACCGCTGGAATGCACGCGAGGTTCAGCAGACACAAAAGGGTGAGAGTGGCGGGCAGACCCGAAGAACCGCCGAGCTCGTATGCGGCCAGCCCTCCCAGAGCGCCGCCGGCTGTCCCGCCCATCGCGATGCCACGCACCGAGCGTTTCGCGGTGTGAGGATCGAAACTTTCGTTCACCAGTGACCAGAAGCCCGCGATCAGCGCCGAGCCGAACATCGCCACGTGAACGTAGAGTGCGATGGCAACGAGCTCAGGCGCCTGGCCGAGCAGCGTTCTCTCGACGGCGTAGAGCAATGAGCTCAGCGCGAGCGCCGCGGGCACGACGCGCCCCGGCGACCAGATTGCCATCGCGCGGGAAGTGACGACGGCCGAGCCCAGGGAAGCGAACGCGGCTCCTGCAACGACATATGGCAGCCGGCGGACGTCGAAGGTCGACAGAAACAGTGCGTCTCGGGCAGCCTTGCCCGTCACGAGCTGCGCCACCCCACCGCCGGAAGCGAGCATCGCAGCGTAAGTGGCGCGCGTTTTCGGGGTCAAACCAGAGGCACTCTATCAGGGTGGGCGGCTGACCCAACCTTCGTCCGGCGCCTGTCCCTTCCGGTCGCCTGGGCGAGAGCTAGGCTCGCGCGATGGCCCGGGCGCCCTACCTTCACGTGAATTTTCGTCCCACCCCACCCAGTCGACGGGTCGGAGCGGACGACATCGTTCGGGCGCTTTCGGAGGAGCACCGCGCAGGGGCGCTTGCCCCAGGGCGCGCGCTTGCCGCCGGTGCGAGTGCTCGAGCATCAGCTCGGTATCTCCAAGAACACCGTCCAGGCCGCCTACGACGAGCTCGTGGCCCGCGGCCTCTTGGTGTCGAAGGAGCGTGACGGAGTTTTCGTCGCCGACTCGAGCCGTGCGCTGGATGTCGAAGCGCTGGTCGACGCGCAGGCCCCGCTGCCTAGATTTCGCGCGTTCAACCTACCGTCTGCCCGGCGCTTCGATTCCGAGATGACTTCGCTCTCGATGGTCTTCATCGATCCCGAGCTCATGCCGCGGGAGCGTGTGGCGGAGTGTTTTCGTTCGGCGCTCTCCATCCCAGGGCTTCACAACTTCTACGACGTGCAGGGCTATCCGCCCCTCCGGGAAATCATTTCACGTCGCCTCCGCGCGCGTGGAATGGACGTTCGAGCCGAACCACGTCGTCATCACGACCGGATCCCAGCAAGCGCTCGATGCCGTGTGTCGTGCGCTCTCGACGCGGACCATCGCCACCGAAGACCCGGTGTACCAACAGGGCAAGGCTCTCTTCGAGTCCCTGGGTGCAAAGCTGATAGGACTCAGGCTCGATCCATTCGGACCGGTGCCCATCGACGAATGGCGGGCGGTCCTGCGGGCGACGCGACCCGAGCTTTTCTACACGATCACGAGCTTTCACAATCCCACGGGGCGCTCCCACTCGACCCACGAGCTGCTCCAGATCCTCGAGCTCGCGCGGGAGCTCGACTTCGCACTTCTGGAGGACGATTGGGGCTCGGACATGCTTTCCAACACCGAGTATCGCCCGACGCTGCGCGCTCTCGGCGGCTCGAACGTCATCTACGTCAACTCGTTCACGAAGAAGCTCCTGCCGTCACTCCGTATCGGCTTCGTTGCCGGCAACGACAAAACGCTGCCGGCCCTGGTCAGTGCCAAGCGCGTCGCGACCCTGGCCAACCCCACGTTGATCGAAGCCGCGCTCGCCGAATTTCTCGAACGCGGCTACTACGACACCCACCTCAGCGGAATGCAGGCCGAGCTCGATCGGCGCTACCAGACCTGTCTTTCGGCCCTCGACGAGCTGATGCCGAGCGGAGTCTCGTGGACCACGCCCGGCGGTGGGCCGCTGATCTGGCTCGAGCTCCCTCGGAGTGTGGATCTCGATGACCTGGCTCGGCGCCTGCTCGCACGTCGAGTTGCGATAGGACCCGTGCCCCTGGCTTTTCATGGAGTCCCGCACCTCCACGGCTTTCCCATTGGCTACGCGTATCTTTCGAGCGAACGGCTCGTGAGCGCGCTAAGAGTGCTCTCCGAGGAGCTTCCATGACGGAGCCCAGCGATCCCAAAAAAACATCGGATCCCATCGGGACGATCGCAGAATTGGTTTTCGGCCATGGAGCGGCTCGCGCCGCCGTATCCGGACGCGGTCGTCCTCGCCTCCGCAACGCCGGACGGCCGACCATCGGCGCGCATGGTTCTCTTGAAGGGTATCGTGGACGGAGCGTTTTGGTTCTTCACCAACTACGAAAGCCGAAAGGCTCGGGAGCTCGACGCCAATCCCCACGCGGCGCTTCTCTTCTTCTGGCCGGTACTCGAGCGCCAAGTGCGAATCGAGGGAAAGGTCGAGCGACTCCCTGCCACCGAGTCCGACCGCTACTTCGCGTCACGTCCCCGCGAGAGCCAACTGAGCGCCATCGTATCGCCCCAGAGCCACGTCATCGACCGCGCCGAGCTCGCTCGAGAACGAGCCCGATTGGAAAGCGAGGTGGGGGACCGGGCTCTCGCCCGACCCGAGCATTGGGGTGGCTATCGATTGATCGCGGACCGCTTCGAGTTCTGGATCAGCCGTCCGAGTCGATTTCACGAGCGGCACGTGTACGAGCGCACCGCCGATGGATGGCGCTACGAGGAGATCGCGCCCTGATCACTCGTCCGGATCCGCGCCGATGCTCACCGACGCGCTCGTGAACGAGACCTCCACCGGCTGGTGTCCCTTCGTGCGAAGCCACGCCACCGCTTCGACCCGTGCGAAGACCCCCTCGACGTCGGCCGGCATGCGGATGCGCATCCCCGGGAGCTTCGAGGTCTTTTCCGGCACGAGTCGGACCCAGCCTTTTGGGAGGCGGCCCCGAGCCGCGGAGCGCTCAGTGTCTTCCGGTCGAACGGCTCGCTCGTCGACCAGACGGCCGCCACGCTCCAGCACGTAGCGAACCGCGAGCGATTGTCCGCCAGCGCGGGTGAAGGCGACGTCGAGGGGGGCTGTTCCTCCCGCGTGCTCGAAGTGCGCGACGATCCTCACGTTCGGTCCGTCCAGATTGGCGTGTGCGACGAGCTTCGCCGATGCGGTTGGACGCGTGGCTGCGCGAGCGACGATGTCGTCGAGGAGTCTGCAGAGCCCCGTCACACCCTCGTCCGTAGCGGAGAGTGACAACTCGGCTCGGCGAGCGCCGCGCGCCAATCGGAGAGTTCCATAGTCATTTTGGCCGAGCTCCGGCTCGTCCTGTCGAGAGAGAAGTCGGCCGTTTCGAACTCGCTGATCGATCGCGTCCTTTTCCTCCGAGGACAGCGAGAGGGAAAAGAACCCGACCGGTCCTTGGGGCAGTTCGGGCATGGCCCGAAGGAGTGCCAGATCAGCGCGATTGCCTCGCACGTTGAGCTCGAAATGGGCCGGAGGCTGACGCCGCTCGACCGAGTAGTGGATCGCGAGCTCCGTCGAGGCCGGCGCAGCAGGCGGCCGAGAAGCACAACCAACCGCGATCGACAGGGAAGCGACCGCAAAGCTAGAGCGCAGAGGACGCGTGCCCCACGTTGTCCATTCCAAATTGAGTATCTCCGTCTCCACCCTCTGTTCAGACGCTGGCTTGCCAGACGCGGCCCGGGCCCTTCAGCCGCGCCAGGTTCGGCGTCGCACGTTCGACGCCGATGGGCTCGGCTTTGGAAAATCCGCACTCGGCGAAGAACGCTCGCACCGCATCTGCGTCCCGGAAGTCGCGCCGCGCTCCCCGTCCACGAGTGACGATCCGAATCGCCGCGCGCAGTACTTTGGCAGCAAAGGCGACCGACGCTCCACCCTCGGCAGCACGGAGATCGCACAAGAAGATCCCACCGCCGGCGTCCGCCAGTGCGCCGGCGACGTTCTTCACGATTTGGGTTCGCTCGTCGATGGCGAAGTACCCGAGGAGTCCCTCCGCGACCACGGCGCGTCGTTCTCCTTGCTGGAGCTCTTTGGTCAAAAATTCCCGGAACTCCGCGGAGAGCACATCGACCGCTTCTTGTCGGAGGCGCGCCGCCGCGATCAATCGAAGCTCGCGAGACGCGCGCGCTTTGATCGCTCTTTGCTTGGCCTCGACCATGTGAGGCAGGTCGACCTCCACGTACTTCGCATCGTGATCCGCCACGAAGGTGAGCCCTCGACGCGAGAGCCCGGCGCCGATTTCGACGACGCAATCCGGTGCGTACTCCCCGAGCGCCCAATCGATCGCCCGGTGTCGCATCTCGAGGTACTGCTGCATGTTGGGAACCCCGGGCAGCACGAACGCGATCCATTCGCCGGCGAAGCGAAAGGTCCAAAACAGCCGCCGGCCCCGACCGGTGGCAAACAGCTCTGCGTGGGGGAGCCCCAGGCGATGCCACACGTGAGCGGTGTAGTGGGCGGTCGGAGCGATGCGCGCGTCACGGTCGAGATCCACGCGCGCAGTCTAGATGAGCGGTCACGATTCGCGGTCGGATTTCGTTCTCGAGCCCGACGCGTTTCTTGCGTCGGAATGAGCCGCTCTGGAGCTCTGTGATGCAACCCCCTGCCTGGACTGCCGACGAGCGCGATTCCGAGGCCCGAGCACGATGGAATGTCGCGAATCGGGACCGCCTGTCCGGTTGCTGGGGCGCTGATTTGCTCGAGTCGGCACCAGGTGCTCTAATTCGCCCATGACTTACAGCATGCGCATCATTTCGGTTTCATCGGTGTTGGCTCTCGGCCTGTTCGTCGTCTCCGGTTGCGGCGGTGACGACAGCTCGGGCAGCGGTGGTTCGAGTGGTTCTGGCGCCACGGGTGGCGGGGGAACGGGCGGTTCCGGCGGCGGCACGGGCGCGACAGGGGGCGGCGGTACCGGGGCCACCGGAGGCGGCGGCACCGGTGCGACTGGCGGCGGCGCGGGCAGCGGAGGCGACGCCGGTTCCAGCAGCGGAGGCACGGCCGGAGTTTCTGGCGGCGGTGGCTCGGCGGGCTCGTCGTCCGGCGGCAGTGCGGGAGCCAGCGGAGATGGAGGAGCGTCGTTTGCCTGCGGTCAGACGAAATGCGCAGCGAACCAGCTGTGCGTGAAGAAGGCCGGCGGGGCTGGGTTCTCCTTCACGTGCACCGACAACCCCTGCACGAAGAACAAGATCGATTGCAGCTGCGCCGGCTCGCTCTGCGGGGGGACTCCTTTCGTGTGCACGGGCGTCGTTGGGCACGAAGTCTCCTGTGATTGTCCCGCGTGCGCCTGAGATCATTGATTTGAATTGAACGAAGCATCCAGATCATTTCAATGGATGAAACATCCCGTAGCCACCAGACTGGTGGCTATGGGAGGTCTTCAAATGAGCTTGGATCGCTTGTTCAATGTGTTGGTTCTCGGGGGTGCAGCGCTCGCTGCTGCCAGCGGTTGCGGTAGCGAAGACACCGGTCCGGGAACCGGAAAGGCCGGATCGACTTCGAGCGGCGGAGCTTCGAGCGGCGGAGCTTCGGGTGGCGGAGCTTCGAGCGGCGGAGCTTCGGGTGGCGGAACCGCAGGAACGTCGTCGAGCGGCGGTTCGGCGGGCGCGGCCGACGCTTGCGAAGCCGACCTGACGAAATGCGGTTGCCCATGCTGCTGGGTGGGCGATTGCAATACGGACGACGAATGCTGTTCGAGTTGGGTTCCTCCGAGCGGGTGCACGCCATGAGCTGTCGGCCCAAACCCATCACGTGGACATGAGAGCGGCAGCGGCTCGCGTCTGGTCGTACCGCGCTCGCATCGAGGTACAAGCGGCAGCGCGTTTCTCGCGTCTGAGTGAGGAGCTGTCGAAAACCGGAGCGGAACCTGTCGTGGTAGACCTCGCCGCTCGCGCCGCGGACGACGAGATCCGGCACGTGGGGTTGTGCGAGGGGCTGGTCGAACACTTCGGCTTGGCACCGCCGGCGCGGGATCGGGGGCACGCTCCGCCCGTCGGTCCGAGCGGAACGACGCATCGCGAGCGCGTGCTCTACGAGGTGGTCGCGATGAGCTGTGTCACCGAGACGGTGAGCGCGGCGGCTCTGGCTGCCATGCAGGATGCGGCCCGCGACCCCAAAGTGCGCGACACCGTCCACTCGATCTTGCGCGACGAGGTGCAGCACAGCCGTCTGGGTTGGGCTCACCTCGCAGCAGAAAAGAACCGCGGGCCCCTGGCCTTCATTTCGGACTATCTCCCGGCGATGTTGGCGGAGACGGTGGCGACCGAGCTCTTCTCCGACGTGGAGGAAGATCCGGTGCTGAAGAAGGCGCTCGGCGAATGTGGTGCCCTCTCTCGTTCGGATCGCCGCAACCTGTTCGTGGATGCCATGCAGAAGATCGTGTTTCCGGGCCTGGAACATTTCGGTGTCGATACCGCCGCCGGTAGCCGCTGGCTCGACGAGCAGCTCGCCCCGAGCTTTGCGCGCCGAGACGAGTGAGGTATTCGACGGTTCATGCCGTCTCAGAGCTTCAGCTTGCTCATTGCCGCGGTGGATGACGGAGCGGCGCACGATCTCGCGGCTCTCCTCGTCGACTCGGGAGTGGCAGCTCGACGCGTGACGAGCGGCAAGGCGGCTCTGGAGCAGCTCACGAACGGGCAGTACGACGTGGTCGTTTGCGATCTGGCCCTCGGGGACTTCGACGTGCTCGAGATGATCGCGGGCATCCAAGCGCACGACGCAAGTCTTCCTGTCGTCGTGATGGTGGACGCGGGGCAGATGAGTCAGGGAGTGGCGGCCGTGCGAGCGGGCGCCAGCGACTTTCTTCGCAAGCCGCTCGAGCGGGAAGAAGTGCAGTACGTCGTCGGTAAGGCGCTTCGTGGGCTCGAGGCAGATTTCGACGAGCCACCTCGCTCCATGGTGTTGCCTCCCGAGCTCCGAATGATCGGAAGCTCCAGTGCGATGCGCGAATTATCCGCGACGATTCGAAAGGCCGCCGACGGCGTCGCCAGCGTCCTGATTCGTGGCGAGAGCGGTAGCGGGAAGGAGCTGGTTGCCCGCCAGGTTCATTCGATGAGCCCGCGGCGAGAGGGTCCCTTCGTCAAGGTGCACTGTGCCGCGCTTCCGGACAATCTCCTGGAGAGTGAGCTCTTCGGGTACGAAAAGGGTGCGTTCACCGGTGCCACCGCCAAGAAACCGGGACGCGTCGAGCTCGCGGAGCAGGGCACGCTGTTTCTCGACGAAATCGGCGACATCACTCCATCGGCGCAGGTCAAACTGCTGCGCCTTTTGCAAGACCGGGAGTACGAGCGACTGGGCGGTACCGAGACTTTGCGCGCGGACGTTCGGTTCGTCTTCGCGACACATCGTGATCTCGAGGCGATGGTGCGAGACGGAAGCTTTCGGCAGGATTTGTTCTACCGTCTGAGCGTCGTGTCGGTGCTGGTCCCACCGCTTCGGGAGCGAAGCGAGGACATCGAACCCCTTGCGCTCCACTTTTGCGAAACGGTCGCACGGTCCAACGGGCGCCAGCCCGTGATGTTCGACGTCGACGCTCTCGAGCTCTTGAAGAGCGAGCCCTGGCCCGGCAACGTGCGCCAGCTCCAGAATTTCATCGAGCGCCTGGTCGTCCTGAGCAAGGTCCCGCGCATCCGCTCGGCTGACGTGCGTCACGAGCTCGGCCGCCAATCCGGAACGATGGGATTCGCAGAAGCCGACGGACTGACACCGAAGATCTCCCTCGACAGCACGGTGATCGACCTGGCCCAGGCCGTCAAAACCGCGGAGAAGCGTGCCATCGAAAAAGCGCTCAAGCGGGCCGACGGCAATCGAAACCTGGCCGCCCGTCTGCTCGGCATCAGCCGCCGCAGTCTCTACTACAAGCTCCAAGAATACGGCATCGCCTGACCCAGCGTCCGACACCGTTCGACGAAAATGCGTCGCGCTCCTCGGAAATCTCTTTCTTCCGACCCGATCAGTTGCCGCCTCGAAAGCGGCGGCCGCCGCCGAAGCCGGCGCCGAGCTTTTGGTCGCTCTCCAGGGAGTCGTACTTTTCCATTTGCGCTGGTGTGAGCGCCTGGGCGAGCTCGTCTTCGCGCTTCTTGCGCGCATCTTGCATCGATTGCCGCCAGTCACGGGGCGAGCCGGGGCCCGCATCGGACTCACGGATCGCACGCAGGTCGTCGAAGTAGCCCTCGACGATGGCGGCGACCTTCTGCTTTTGCGCATCGCTCAGACCGAGCTCTTTCGAGAGAGAGCTCGTCCACCGCGCGGCCGCTTGGCGCCTGCGTTCGTCGCGCTCCACACGTCGCTCGTCGCGCTTCTCGACTTCCACTTGGTCCATGACGTCGCGGACCGCTGCTTGGAAGACCGGATCGTCGACGACCGAGCCCGCGGGAGCACCGGCATCTTCCGCCGCGGCGAGAGCCGAGCCATAGGCAGCCGCGAGGCGTCCCATCTTGTGCTGCCGCTCGAGCGCCGCGACAGTTCCTTCGAGCTCCTTCACCCGTCGCTCGAGATCCTCGTTGGACCCTTGGGCTTCGCCTTCGGCTCTGGCGGAGAGCGCCGCGCGGGCCGGCTTGGCGGCAGGCGCACTGATGCGACCCACCAGGCCCCCGACCACGCCCCCGACCAGACCCACGCCGAGAAATGACAAGAGCGCCGTGCGCGTCATGTGACGAGTATGCCCGAGCCCCGGCGGACGTTAAAAACCGGGGAAATGTCCCGAGAAATGCCTGCGGGACTTCGAGCGCTGCTAGTCCTCGAAAGGAGGCACGCGCATTTGGTGGACACCGGTGCCGGTGCTAAAACACGCCCGCCGCGAAGGCCCCTTAGCTCAGCTGGATAGAGCAAGTCACTTCTAATGACAAGGTCGCTGGTTCGAGTCCAGCAGGGGTCGCTGAGGAGGTTCTCCTCGACCGAACAAGCTTCGGAGTCTATCCTCCGCCGCATGATGAGGGGAACGAAGCGCCTGTGCATTCTCTCTGCGCTCGTCTTTGCGTTCGGTTGTGGCGGCAGTGAGCCGCCCGCTGAAGCGCCGGACGTGGAGCAAGAACCAATCGCCGACGAACCGGCACCAAAGCCGGTGACCGACAAACCGAAATCCGACGGCGATGAGCCCACGGACGAGCCCAAACCCGATGCCCTGGAGCCCGAGTTCAAGGACGGCATGTCGGTCGATGAAGCCATCAACGCCGTGCCTCAGGGCGTCCAGCGCGTGAACGTGGAGCAAGAAGCCTTGGGCAAGCCGCTCATGGACGAGGCGCTCTACGCGCCGTGCAAGCTGAAGCCCAGTCAGCATTTCAAGCTCCGCGTTGCGGTCTGGGAGGGACGCGCCGTAGGGGTCGACGTTACGAGTCAGCCAGCGAACAAGAAGCTGGAAGAGTGCGTCAAAGAGCAGATCAAGAACGTCGGCTGGAAGGACAAGGTCAGGAGCCTGAACACAGTCGAATATGGGTTCTGACCGGCTGTGACCCGTAACGCTCTGGCGCTCGCGTGCTTGGTCTCGCTTGCAGGAGCGAGCTGTAAGGAAAAGCCTTCGGCGCCTCCTCGCCGTGCGGGTTTCGAGACTGCGACCGCAAGACGGACAATGGTGCCGAAACCAACGTCCAGAGCGATGCGAAGAATTGCGGTCGCTGTGGAAACGAGCGCGTTTCCGGCGGCGGCACCAGCTCGTGCGTGAAAGGCGAGTGCCAGCCGGTGTGCTCGGAAGGCTGGGCCGCGTGCGGGATCCCGAAAGAAGGCTGCAACGCAAAGCTCGCCAGTGATCGCGACAACTGCGGTCGCTGCGGCGCGCATTGCATCATGGGCTACTGCCGCGAGACCCGCTGCGTGGAACCCGAAGTCCTCGCGAGCAACGTCCTCACGTACGGCGTCTTGTTGCAGGATGGGAAATACCTCTATCTGAACAAAGCCGGCGCGGAGCAACACTTCTGGCGCATAGAGCTCGCTGGCGGAAAGCTGGAGAAGGTGCCGACCCAGAGCTCCTTCGTGCCCTACGTATTCGATGGGACGGATTACCTGGGATGCCGTGAATCTCAGGCTGCCAAGCCACCCGGAAAAGAGCGCTGGGGCAGCTGTGACTTGGTCCGCGGCTCACTCGAAGGATCGCCCCAGTCCATCGTGAAGATCGAGCACTTTGCGTTGGGGACGATCGCGCTCGGCGATGGCACGCTGTACTACGGCACACTGGCTGAGGATCCCGATTCGGACCACGGCGCGATCCACGCGCTGCCGATCGGAGGCGGAGAGGCAAAGCTCTTGGCTCGGACGGAGGATCCGTTGAGCATTGCGGTGAGCGGCAAGACGGTGTTCTTCGCCTCGGGTGGCAGCAAGGACAAGGATCAAAAAGACGCCGGGATATTTCGGATCGAAAGCGGAGCTCCGCCGAAGCTCGTCTACAAGGGTCGCGCGCGTCACTTGGTGATCGACGGCAACTTTCTCTAGTTCAACGGCGCCGATGTCGTGATGCGCCTGAGTCGCGCCGGGGATGAGCCGGAGCTGGTCGCTGCGCCGCCGCCGCGGTGGCGTGGTGGCATTTACGGCCTCGCCGTGACGCCGACACACGTCTACTACGCGGTGCGAGGCAAAGACGTGAACTTCCGCACCTTGGCGCGAATTGCCAAGCCACCCGCCTGATCAGGGGGTCGGGTCGATCGGATCGAACGCCTGCACCTGATCGGAGGTGAGTCCGAAGCGTCGTTCGCGCGCAGAGTAGTGCTTGACGGCGTCCAGCAGAGTTTGCGGCTGGAAGTCCGGCCACATGATGGGCAAAAACAAGAGCTCGGCGTACGCCGCCTCGATCAGCAAGAAGTCGCTCAAGCGGCTTTCGCCTCCGGTGCGGATCAGGAGATCCACGTCCGGCAGTGAGCGAGTGCTCATCTCGCGGTGGAAGAACGCTTCATCGATCTCTTCCGGCAAGACCAGCCCGGCTCGCGCTCGTACGGCCAGCGCGCGTGCGGCCTCGACAACGTCTTGGCGCCCGCCGTAGGACAGCGCGAGCGTCAAGGTCATCTTTTCCCCATCCGCAGTGTAGCGAATCAGATCCTCCACTGAGTGGCGTGTCACGGTGGGAAGATCCTCGAGCTGGCCGATGACGTTCACGCGAATACCGAGGGAGCGAAGCTCCGCCCGTTCACGTGCCGCGAAGTCGACGAGCAATCGCATCAACGCTTCGACTTCACCACGCGGGCGAGACCAGTTGGCGACGCTGAAAGCATACAGCGTGAGATATTCGACGCCGATTCGGGCGGACGTTTCGACCGCGTCGCGAACGGCGCGAGCACCTTCCGCGTGCCCTTCCACACGCTCGAGGCCTCGACTCTTCGCCCAACGGCCATTGCCGTCCATGATGATCGCAACGTGGCGTGGGATTTTCAGCGCGGTGTCGCTGGACACGATAGGTTTTCTCCAAGCAGGGAAGTGCGGGGATCCGGTTTCAGATCCGAGCCTGGCAGAGACAAGCGCTGAACTCGGGCACGGTGTGTGGAGGTTCTGTGGAGATGCGGACTGCTCGCCAGTTCAGTCCACTAAGTAATCGTTATAAAAGGAAAATTTCATGCACTGGGAGCCTTCTCCGCAGTCGGGCCCGGCGCGGGATCGCCGGCTGCCTCGCGGATCTGCTCGCTCGCGCGCCCGCGAGCTGGCGGAAGGACCATCCGAACCTCGACCCGCGGGGGCCCCGAGAGCGTCGAGCTCGGCGCTTCCGCCATGAGCTTCAGCCACCGCGCGCACGATGGCCAGGCCAAGTCCGGTCCCGCCACGATCGGCACGCGTGGTGACGAAGCGACGAAAGAGACGCGCGCGAACGTGCTTGGCGACCACGCCGGGGTTCGAGACGCGAACCACGACCCCGGTCTCTTCACGTCGCACCAGGAGCTCCACGAGTTCGTCGGGCTGGGAATGGAAGAGGGCATTGTCGAGCAAATTGCCGATGGCTCGACCGAGCCAACTTTCATCCCCGCGGACGCGCGTGTCTCCCTCGCTCTTCAGAGTGACGCGACCCTCGCTCTCGCCAAGGGCATCCGCGGCCGTGCGCGCGATGTCCTCCACGCTCACGGAATCGAGCGCCTCGACCCCGCGTGCTTCGATGCGAGCCAGGCTCAGAAGATCGCCGAGCAAGCGCTCGATGCGCAACGTTGCCTCGCGGATCCGTGCGACGAAGCGTCGCGCTTCCTCCGGCTCGTCGATGGCGCCTTCTTCGAGCACTTCTGCGCTGGCGCGAATGGCGGCAACCGGGTTTTTCAGCTCGTGGGATAGATCGGCAGCGAAGGTTTCGACGAAGGGGCGGCCTTCGAGCTGGCGTCGCATGGAATCAATCGAGCGCGTGAGTCGCGCCACCTCCCGTCCCACCGGCGCGGGTGGCGCCGCCATACGTTCTCCGGCGCTGACTCGCTCGGCAAATGCGGACAATCCCTCGATGGGCCTGGCGATTGCGCGCCCGATCAGCGCGGCGGCAATCGCGGCCGCCGCTCCCAGCACCAAGCTGATCACCAGCACGGTGGGAGCAAAGTCCTCGAGCAAGCGGCGCATGACCACCGTGGTCTTGACCACCCGAACGGCGCCCATCCGCTCGCCGCCCACGCGAAATGGGCGCGTCCACGCTGACGGTCCCGGGCTCCCCGCGCAAACTGGCCTTGCCTCTCGGGAACAGCATGCGGCCCTGGTCGTCGAGGATCTCGAAACTGAGATCGGCACCGCGTTCCCGTTCGAGCTCGAGTCGGGACGCCACTTCCTCGATGCGCAGATTGCTGCGGGTCATTTCGCCCTCCATGATCCCCGCAATCCCCGTCGCTTCGTCCAGGGCCGCTTGATTCGCCAGACGCACCGCCCGTGCTTCGATGCGGTCGATCACCATCACACCGAGGCCGAACGCGAACGCACCAACGATCAGCCCGAGGGCGATGAAGATCTGCATGCGCACGGACATCCCGCGAGTGCGGGCTCCCAGCAGGCGCGAGACCACGAACGCAGCGAACAGGATCAGGCCGATGGCGGCCGCCGCGACGATCACCAGTCGGGTCACGATTTTTCGCCGAGTGGCTCGTCGGTGACGCGGTATCCGACGCCGCGCACCGTTTCGATGAGACCTGGATCCCCACCCGCGTCCGCCACCTTGCGGCGCAACGACTTCACGTGGGAGTCCACTGTGCGATCCGTGATGGCGAAGCCGTCTCCCCACACGCGATCGATGAGCTGCGCGCGGGTGTACACGCGACCGGGGCTTTCGAGCAGGCTTGCCAGAAGATCGAACTCGACCCGGGTGAGCTCCAGCGCCTTTCCATCGACGTGGGCGCGGCGGGTCGAATCGTCGACGGCAATGGCGAGCTGTTCGCCGACAGTTGCCGCTTCCGTGCTTCGATCGGCGCGTCGCAGGACCGCGCGCACCCGCGCCACGACCTCGCGCGGTGAAAACGGCTTCGTCACGTAGTCGTCGGCACCGGTTTCCAGCGCGGCGACGCGATCGGCTTCGCCGTCCCGGCTCGAAAGCACGATGATCGGGCGTGAGCTCACCCGTGCGGCGCAGCTGTCCAATGAGATCGAAGCCGCTGCCGTCGGGCAGCATCAGATCCAGCACGATCAGCGCTGCGCCGGGAGCCCCCGAGAGCGCCTGTTCACAGGTACCCGCGATGTCCACGCCAAACCCGTCGCGCTTGAGGGCGTATGCCACGGACTCGGCGATCGCCGGCTCGTCCTCCACCACCAAGATGCGCTGCACCATCCGCCGGCCACAGTAGCACCGCATGCGTGGAGAAGCCTCGCAGATGCCGTGGAGGTTTCGAGGCGCGCGGGGTTTTTATCGGCGTCCGAGCTCGGTCACGAGTGGGCCGGCCGACGCCACGAGCCGGTCCAGGTGCTCGGGCAAGGGACGCGTGCCGGCGAAGTGCACGACGAGCCCACCCGGACGCACTTCGAGGTGGCCTTGAAAGCCCCAGCTCAGAAGCAAACGACGAGCCCCGGCGGGAAACGCGTGCGCCGCCTCCGACGCCGACGCAGCGAGGGTGACCAGGTGTGCGTCCCAATCCTTGTCGCCCAAGAGCACCGTGGGCATCGGCGGGTTTTCGAGATACGCCACTCGCGTGTTGAAATGCTCGCCGCCACGCACCGCCGCGCGTCGCACGAACGCTGGGTGGGACACGAACAAGAGCAGCGTGCGATCGAGGGGCTCGCTGTCGACTGGACCGATCCAGGGCTCGGCGATCGTCGCGCTGCCTGGAGCGATGGGCCAGGAGGCGCTGTTGTAGTAGTGCTCAGCGCTCACTATCGTGTCGAAGGGCTCCCATGCGCGGAACCATCCCTGTTCCGGGTAGTGCTCGAACGCGAGTCGCCGAGCGCGCGCCCATTGGGCCACGCGGTCGGAGCCTTCGGGCAGCGGTGGGCGGGGCGGGGGCTCGGGCATCGCTCGGAGGAATTGTTACCACGCTTCTCGCCGCGCCCGCTTGACGGGAGAGGGCGTTCGGTTCATCACCCGGCCGTGCGAGACAATTCTTTGATTTGGGGATGGCTCATCGTGGTGGCTCTCGGCGCTGGCTGTGCCGACGCCGGCGGCGGGCAGGGAGCCGAGAGCGCTGTCGATTCACGTGACGAGGAGCGGGCGACGGAGCTCTTGCAGCGCGCCCGCGAAGGTCACGACATGGCGAAGTATCAGCGTCTGATCGGGAGGTTTCCCGACACGAAGGCCGCGAACGAGGGTCGCGACGAGCTTTCGGAGCTGCTTCTGAAGGAAGCCGAGCACGCCCTGTCGGAAGGCGACTTTTCCACGGCCGCAGCCCGTGCCGACGAAGCGCGCGTGTATGCCGGAGTCGAGAACACCGAGAAGGCCTATGGGCTCGCCAAGAAAGTCGACGAAGGCCGAGCTCAGCGGATCTCGGAAAAGGCGACGACGGCTGCGAACGAGGGTCGCTGTGCCAGTGCTCTCAAGCTGGTTGCCGATCCCCTGCGCAGTAAGCCGCGTCCGCATTTCAAGGAGACACTCCAACAGCTGAGCGGCGCGCCCTTGGTCTCGTGTCTGGAAAAGAAGCTCGCTGACGAGATCAAAGGCGGAAACGTCGAAGCAGCTCGGACGCTGGTGACGTCCCCGGACGCCACGACCGCGCTCACCCAAGCCGAGTACAAGAAGGCGGAAGCAGCTCTGAAGAAGGGTCTGGTCGCGGAGTCGACGAGTGAGATCAAGCCGCTGCTCGCCCAAAAGAACTGGTCTGGTGCCTTGGCGAAGCTCACCGAGCTCGAGAAAGCGGGCAAGCTCAACGCCGAAGAGCACGCGCTGGCCGTCGGGCTGGTGCAGGACGCGATCGCGGCATCCATCCTCGAGACCATCAAGACCGCGACCACGAGCAAGAAGCCCAGCGCGGCACTGTCGGAAATCGATGCGGCCGTGAAGACCGCAAAGTTCGCGAACGTTCCCAAAGAGATTACGGCTGCTCGCCGCACGCTACTCGTCGCGGTCGAGTGTGAGAAGCTCCGTTGCAAGCTCGAGCGTCCGAGCGTGGCGTGGGCTTGGGGGATGGTAGCGGTGGGTTCTGCGACGGACCCGAGCACCGCGACCGACGAAAGCGTTTCTCACGCGCAGAAGCTGTGGGTGCTCGGGCGCTCGTCGTCCAGCCTCTTGGTTGCCACCTCCGATCCCGGGGCGGTGAGCGGCACCGACGCGCTCGACAAGGCCAGCGGTTGGGTCGACGCCAAGCTGGTCAAGAACTCGGATACGGAGCTCTGGCTTCCGCCGACCGAGCAGCTCAAAGGCGTCCCGGTCTGGGCGCCGCTTCGCCCGCCGGCCAAGGAGTACCATCTGGGCATCGTCAAGAGCGTCGAGGGCAAGAACGCCACTGTCACCCGGATTGCGGACAAGACGGACGTGAGCGTGCCGGTCTCGTCGTTGCGAGTGGGTAAGCTGACCAAGGGGCTCAAGGTCCTGGCGTTCTGCGTGGATCAGGTGCACACGGAGCCCGCCAAAATCGAGAGCGTGGTCTCCACCGATGCCAACATGGCCAAGGTGAAGATTGCCTGCGAAAAAGGCGACATCAGCCGGGTCGAAGTGGCCAGCGCGCTGGTCACCAAGGCCGAGTGGCTCCCGCCCAAAAAGCCATGAGAACGCTGCTCTTGATGCGTCACGCCAAGTCGAGCTGGGACGACGAGGGCGTCGACGATCATGATCGCCCGCTCAATGCCCGCGGGGAGCGTTCTGCTCCCGCCATGGGCCAGCTGATCGTCGATGAAGATTTGATTCCGGATCTCGTGGTTGCGTCGACCGCGTTTCGCGCGCGGGCAACCGCGCTGGCCGTCGCCGCGGCGTGTCAGTGGAAGCCGGAAGTTCGTCTCACCCGAGCTCTGTACATGGCCGCTCCGACCACGATCTCGAGGGTGGTTTCTGCCCTTCCGGACGACGCGGCCAGGGTGCTGATCGTTGCCCACAATCCGGGCACGGAAGAGCTGGTCAGTGATCTTGCTCGCATGCGACAAGCGATGCCGACGGCAGCGCTCGCGCGCTTCGATCTTCGGATCCAACACTGGGCGGACATCGTTTCGCCGTCCCTCGAAGCCGAGCTGGTCAACGTGTGGCGCCCGCGAGAGATCGTGGACTGACTTCACGCAACCGATCGCATTCGAGGCCGACCTCGGAGCATGCGATTTATTGTCTGCGCCGCGCTCGCCCTGATCCCCATTGCCTGCTCACCCGAGTCCAACGATGGAGGCGCGTCGGAAAATTCTTCCGGTGGTGCCCCCGGCGTCGCAGACCCCGGAGCTCGTCATCCCGTGCGTGAATATTTCTCGTTTGCCCGTACGGACGCGACGAGCTTCGCAGCGTTCCATTTGGAAACTGGCGAGCCATATGCTGAACGACGCTTGAGCGGCCCCATCCTCGATTTGGACTGGGATGAGGTCTCCTCGCGACTCCTGGTCGTGGAAGCATCGCCGGAGGTCGACGAAAGTGTGATTCTGGCGTTCCGGTATCGAGATGGGGCGTTCGAGCTCGACTCCTCGTCACCGAGATTTTCGCCGGAGAGCCGAGTGATCGCGCTCTTCGGACAGACCCTCGCGCTGTCGGAGGACATGGGAGTGTCTTGGTCCCTACTCGATGGGGATCTGCAGCCGGTCCGACCCAGCAAGGCAATCGCTCGGCCGGCGGGGTTCCGGCGCATTCCGGGCGAGGTCATGGCGCTCGATCCGCATGGTCTCGATGAGCAAGGAGGCGACTCGGACGTGCTCCTGGGAGTGAAGTGTGCTGGTGCATGGGAGGTCGGAAGCTTCAGTGTTCCGGCGCCCGGACGCCCTGCGTCGCGCCTGGCGTGGGACTCGGAAAGCGATCGAACCTTCCTGGTTCAGCAAAGCGGTTCGGCCTTCGATGTCGTGGAGCTGTCCTCGACTCGCCCCATCGGCTCGTTCCGGCGGGAGATCGAGGACGCGAGCGGAGAGCTGGTCGAGGTCGTGATCGATGGTGACACGCTGATCGCTCTGCTTTCCCGGGACGGTCACCCGGAGCGCTCGTGACGATCCCACTCGCTGCGGCCAGCGGATCGGTGGTCCCGCTTTCGGCTCCCGTCGAGACCACGGCCTGGTTCGCGCGTGCGCTCGGCATTGGCCACGACTCCCGAACCGTGTTCGCTGCGACGACCGACGGTGTCGAAGCGTTTCAGCGCTCGGGCTCGAGCCTCGTTCCCGTCTCGGGATTTACGGGCTCGGCGCTCAGGGCTCCTCTCGTCGTGCGTTGATCGACCGATCAGGGACACTTGGTCAGCTGCGCGATCGGCGCAAACGCTCCCAGAGTCGCCACCCCGCCGCGGGCATCACGAAGATTTCCCTCGGCCCGGATTGGGCGCTCGGCGGCAGCATCAACATGCTGGACGAGCTGAGGTTCGCCGACGACTGGGACAACACCCACTGGAACGACATCCTCACGACCCAGCGCATCTTCGAGATGGTCACCATCGAATTGGCGCGAAACGTCGGTGCCGCGAACTTCATCGGATCGCTGAGGTCGGGAAGCCCGGCACCGGAGCCGGCAATCCCTCCGCTGCCACCGGCGACGCCTCCGGTGCCACCGTTGACGCTACCGCCAGCGTTGCCAACGTTGCCGAAGTTCCCGGCACCGCCCGTGCCAGAGCCCCCGCCCGGCGAGTCGTTGCCTCCACAGCTCGGCAAAATCGGGAATACGCCCAGAGCGAGTGGAAAGAAACGGTAGGCCCGCATACCCTAAGGAGAGCTCGGTTGACGCACAGAGGCAAGACAGGTGGCGTCGTTTCGAACCTCGGAGTATTTGCCCGGCCTGTCACGAGATTGAATCGAAACGAGCACCGGACGACATACCCCCAAGCGCAGCGAACGGATAACGATGGGACAAAGCTCAAGCCTTCCGGCAAAAAAAGACGTTGTATTGGCGCTCCTGGAAAACGACGACGTATTCGTGCACCTCGATCCCCGACGCGAGGAAGTGTACGTCCCGAAGTGGTTCAAGCAGCAGCCACACCTCGTGCTTCAGATCGGTCTCAACATGCCGGTGCCGATCACCGATCTGGAAGTGAGTGACGACGCGGTTTCGTGCACCCTGAGCTTCAACCGATCGCCCTTCTTCTGTCGTATCCCGTGGCCTGCGGTGTATGCGCTCGTCGGTGCCGACGGTCGTGCGATGGTCTGGCCTGATGACATTCCGCCCGAGGTCGCCGCCCAAGCCGCGAAAGCTGCCAAGGGGCTGGAGGGCCCGGAACGTCGCGGGGGTCATTTGCGCGCGGTCAGCGACGAGCCCGAGCCCGAGCCGCCGCTCCAAGCTCCCGCTGAGGCCGAGCCGGAGCCCGAGCCGGAAGCGGTGGCCGTCGAACCGGAACCCGCTCCGCCCAAGGAGCCGCCCGCCGAGAAGGGCAAGCGCCAGCTGCCGCCGTATCTACGCGTCGTGAAGTAGTAGTGAACCCGCGCGCTCTCGTCGCCGTTGTCCTCATCGGCGTGGGCTGCCGGGGCTCGTCCGAGGGCGCGCCGGACGGTGGCCAAGCTCCCAGTGCCGCGCCGCTAGTCGACCGCGCTCCGCCCGCGGAGCTCGGTAGGGTTCGGCAGTTCGCCAATCGCGGCTCCGACCGCCTGGTATCCGCCGCAAAACAACTGAATTCCGCGGTCTCCGCGCGAGAGCCGGGTTCGGTGAGGACCGCGAGCTTCGCACTGCGCAGCGCGTACCGTCGGCTCGAACCCGTGGCCTGTGTGGTCGCGCCGATTGGCTCGAGCCAGCTCGATCCGTCTGTGGACGACGATGACAGCGGCGAACGCCCCACCGATGTGGGGCTTCGGGTGCTCGGCGACCTCGTTCAGGTCGAGCCCGTGGACTGGAGCGCGCTCGAACGGGTCGCCGGATACGCAGAGCGCTCGGCACGGCTCGTGAAGCAGGAGATTTCGGTGGCACACCTCGATGCCCAGAGCGTCGGGTTTGGGCTGAGCAGAAGCGCGTACGCCTGGGGTCGACGACTCGACGGATCCGAAGCCCGGTACCCGGAGGAGCTCGCCGCCGACGTGCAGGCGCTCGGCAGCGCGTTGGTGGAGCTCAGTGACCTGCTCGCGTCGGCTGTCCCGAAGGCGGATTGAAAGCCCCAGTCCGAGATCCGTTCGGCATCCAAAGCGTTGGTGACGCTCAGAAATCTCATCCGGACGGCACCCTACTTTCACAATGGCAGCCACCGGTCCTTGTCTGACGTCGTCGATTTTCATACAAAAGGCGGCGGCAAGGGTCTCGGGTTCGACGTGACGTTCGACCCCGACCTCCAGCCCTTCGAGCTCGACCCGAAAGAGAAGAAAGCGCTCATCGCATTTCCTCGAGCGAGGATTACTCGATGAGACCGTGGGACAGAATTGATCCTCTCGTGCTCGCCCTCTTGGCCGCGGCGTGCGCACCATCCAAAGCTTCGAGGACAGCGCCTCCACCCATCGGGAGCGACGCGGGGTCGCCGCCCGCCGCGACCGCGAAAGCGCGACAGCCCGCGTATGCCTGTCGGGTCACGGTCCCCGTCTATGGCCCCGCATACGAAGGCAATGCAGAGGGGGGAGGCAACTCACTCGAGCCCTATCTGAGCCGCGCCTACGAGGACGCCTGTCGTGCGATGCAGAGCGCGGCGGGCAAGTCCTGCGAAAATCAAGGCGACTTCACGTCCCAAAAGATTTCGTCGAGTCGCTTCGCGAACGGCGTTGCGAGCTTCTCGGCGAAGGTCATTCTGCGGCCCGTCCTGGAGCGACGGGTCGGGTCGGCCGACTCGGAAAGCGCCTGGCGGGAAGCGTGTCTTCTTGCCGTGAAACGCGCTTGCGCAGGCCGGGAGGGTTGCAGCGGAACCGGGCTCGGCTGCGCGGCGGCGGACGAGTCGGGTCGTCGCTGGACGTGTGGACGCCGCGAATCTTTGGACGAAGAGCCGATCGTCGAGGGCACGCTGTTCGACGGGCGCTGAGAATCAGTCGGTGCTGGCGTCGCTCACGCCGCCATCGGAGCTCGAACCCGCGGCGCCACTCGAACCCGCGGCGCCACTCGAACCCGCCGCGCCACTCGAACCCGCCGCGCCACTCGAACCCGCCGCGCCACTCGAACCCGCGGCTCCGCTCGAACCCGCGATGCCTCCGCCACCGGCGCTGCCGCCGGCACCCGAGGTTCCGCCTCCACCACCCGCACCGGAGCTACCGCCCGTTCCGCCGACCTGGGCACACGACCACGCGCCCTCGACGATCTGGCAGGAGTAACCGTTGACGCAGCCGTAGAAGGTGCAGTCACCAATCTTGCACTGGCCGGTCTTGGTGCAGGTCTCGTTGGCTCCGCAATCACTCGGCTTGGCGCACGTAGGCGGATTGGAATTCTTTTTGGGAAAGTAGCACTTTCCTATTGAAGGATCGCAGACCGCGCCGGTCTGGCAGTCCAGGTTCGAATAGCAGGAGCTGGGATCTTCCGGGTAGATCGGGCAGCCCGCGAGGAGCGATGCTCCGAACAGGGTCAACCCAAGGATAAGTGCGCGGTTCATGCCTGGTCTCGCCTCCGTCAGCGGCGTCCCCAGCGTAGCAAGCGACGTGCCCTAGACAAGGCGGGGCGGATTCCGGGTGCAGAGCGCCCGAGTGAAGCGCCGTTCACGCGCCCGTGTGTCCTGTCGACCCCAAAAAACCCCTGGTGGAAAGGAAATCGCCGCATCTCGTGACCCCATGCTAAGTTTTTCCGCCACTTTACCGGGTAGAATATGGACGTCCGCTGCGGTCGGTGCGGAACCGAGTACGAGTTCGACGACGCCCTGGTCTCCGAGCGCGGGACCACGGTGAAGTGCACGAATTGTGGGCACCAATTCAAGGTGCACCCAGCCGAATCGAGGGGCGGAGCTCCCGAGCGCTGGGTGGTCCGCACGATGACCGGACGCGAGCTCGTCTACACGTCGCTGCGTGAGCTGCAGCGAGGGATTGCTCAGCGTCAGGTGGGGCCGGAAGACTTGCTCTCTCGCGGCTCCGGTCCGCCGCGACCGCTCGGGTCCATTGCGGAGCTCGAGCCATTCTTTCACGGTCGTGCGGGAGCGAGCTTGCGAGCCCCGCATCAGCCGCGAACCTTGGCCGGTGTCGCTCCGCCGCCAGCGGGATCCTACGCGGGTCCCAATCCGGCGGGCGCGCAGAACATACCCGGGCGCACACCGCCCATGCCCACCGCCGCGGAGAAGGACGAAGAGCCGACGCGCCCGATGATGGAGTCGCAGGCGATGCTCCTTTCCCGACCACACTCGGATCCGCCGGATCCCCGATCGATTCCCGATCCGTTGGCGAACACGCGTCCGGCTTCAACGTCGACCCGCCCACGCTGCCACGCAATGCGCCGCCCACGGCGACACCCATGCCCCCCAACCAGGTCGTGCTCCGCGGGCTTCCCGACCCGGGCCTGACTCCCACGCCGAGCGACGTGCGGGAGGGTTATCGCGGTGCCCAGGACTCGATTCCCGACAGCCGTTACGTCCCTCACTCCCAGGCCCGCGGCGTCCGAACGCGGTGGATCCTCGGTCTCGTTCTGCTGGGGATCACGGCGCTGATCGCGGTCACAGTGGGCAGGCGCTACCTGGAAAAGTATCGCGGCACGGCTTCTTCGGCTCAGCAGACTTCGGATGCCCGCGTGGCAGCGTTTCTCACCGAGGCAGAAAAGCGACTCGACGAGGGAGACTTCGAGGGGGCGCGGGAGCAGCTCGACAAGGCGTCGGTGTTGGCCGATCGCGATCCGGCGGTGCTCGCCGCACTGGCGCGGCTCGAAGCGATGCGCGCGGACAGCGTCTGGCTGCGTTTGCGTTTGCTCGATCCGAAAAACGCGAGCCTCGTTCAATCGACGCACCGTCAGCTCGGAAGCCGAGTGGGGCGTGCCAAGGAAGCTCTCACTCGCGCCCTGGAAGTGGCGCCCGAAAACCCCGCCGTCATTCGGGCGCGCGTGGACATCTTGCGCCTCGCCGGCGAGCTCGAGGAGGCCCGCAAGTACGTCGCCCCGCTCTCTGCGAGCGCGAGTCCCGAGGACGCGTACGTCTTGGCAGCATTGGATCTCGCCGAGCCCCAGCCGGCTTGGGCGAGCGTCATCGATCGATTGCGCACTGCCACGGGGTCCGAGCGAGGTCTCGGTCGAGCGCGGGCTGCGCTGATCTACGCATTGGTTCGCTCCGGCCAGATCTCGATCGGTCGAAGCGAGCTCCAAAAGGTCACGGATCGCGCCGAGGGCGATCCGCTGTATTCGGATCTGGAGGCGTTCGTCGGACGCTACGCCGACGCAGCCGCCGACGCCGGGCCTGACGGTCAAGCAGAGGTGGCGACGGTCGACCCCGCATCGCTACCCATCCTGGACACGTCGACCACTGACGAGCCAGCAGCCGGGGATTTCCGCTCCCAGCTCAAGCAAGCGCAGAGCGCGCTCAAGCAAGGCCAGCTGAATCGCGCGGAGCAACTCTTCAATTCCGTCCTGGCGAAAGAATCGGGCAATACCGAGGCCATGGCGGGGCTCGCTGAGGTCGCACGGCAGCGCAAGGATCCCGAAGCTGCCGCCAAGATGTACGACAAGGTCCTGAAGTCGAACCCGAGCTATCTGCCCGCGCTCATTGGTCGCGCAGATCAGAAGTGGGACGCTGGGGATCGCAAGGGAGCGATCGCCTTGTATCGCAAGGTCCTCGAGCAAGCGGGTGGTGGCTCGAGCTACGGGCAGCGCGCCGCCGCACGCATCGCCGAGGGCGAGGGTGGTGGGCCGCCGCCGCCCACGACGACCGCAGCGCCGAAGGAGCCCGAAGGAACCGACCGAACCCACCGAGCCCAAGGAGCCCGAGGAAAAGAAGGACGAACCCCACATCGACACGACCGATCTTCCGGAGTTCAACAAGTGAGGCGTCTCGTCGTCTTGGTGCTCGCTTTGCTCCTCGTTTCGAGCTGTCGGGGCCGAACGCGAGCCAGCGGCAGCTCGACGCTTTCGGGGCCCACCGCCTTCTTCGAGTCGGTCACGAAGAAGGTCGTGGAGATCAATCTCACCCGCGGCGCTCCGGAGTCGACGGAAGGGGGCGGGCTGTTTCCATTGCCGGCCTCCCGAACGTTCGTCGGCCTGGTGCGCGCCCTCGAACGAGTCCGCGACGATCAGGATGCCAAAGGCGTGTTCGTCCGCTTCGGCGAAGGCTCCCTCGGTTACGCGAAAAGCGATGAAGTCGGGCGCCTGTTGGCGGAGATCCGGGCCAAAGGAAAGCCGGTCGTCTGTCACAGCCACGGGCTGGACAACTCGTCCACCTGGCTCGCGCTCGTCGGCTGTGATCGCATCTGGCTTTCTCCTGCGGGAGAGGTCAGCTCGGTAGGCCTGGCGGGACAGGTGGTCTTCGTCAAGGGCACCCTCGACAAGCTCAAGGTAAAGGCCGACTTCCTCCACTTTGGAAAGTACAAGAGCGCGGTCGAAACGTTCACCCGCGATTCCCCGAGTGACTCCGCGCGGGAAGCACTCACCGAGACGCTACGGTCGATCCGAAAGATCTGGCTCGATGGCATCGCGGCGTCTCGCAAAAACCCCAAGCTGAAGGACGATGTGGAGCACGGCCCTTGGGGAGCGCAGGAAGCAAAGAACCGCGGTCTGGTGGATGAAGTTGGATACGAGTCGGATGCGCTCGACGACGTGAAGAAGCGCGCGGGCGCCGAACGCGTCAGCGCAGGCTTCGGATCGCTTTCGGATGGAAAGAGCTCGCCCGATCTCGGTGATTTGATTCGAGTTCTCGCCGGTGGAGACGAGCGCGCCGCGGGACGCCCCCACATTGCGGTCGTGGTCGCCGAGGGCGGCATCAGCATGGAGTCCGGCGGATTTTTCGACAGCGGCGGCATCACCGCCAAGGCGTACACCAAGCTCTTCCGCCGGCTCGCCAAGGATGACTCGGTCAAGGTGGTGGTGCTGAGGATTGATTCACCGGGCGGCTCCGCCCTCGCGAGCGACATCCTCTGGCACGAGGTCCGGGAGCTCGAGAGAGAAGAAGCCCGTGGTGATTTCCGTCGGCTCGATGGCGGCGAGCGGTGGCTACTACATCGCGTGTGCCGGCTCTCGCATCGTGTCCGAGCGGACGGCCATCGTCGGGTCCATCGGCGTGTTCGGCGGCAAGCTCGTCATCGACGAGACCCTGGAGCAATACGGCGTCACCAGCGCGACCATCGCCGCGAGCCCCGAGCCCGGAGCCGAGGTTCGTGCGGCGTACATGTCCGCGCTCACATCGTGGGACGATCCCACCAGGGAGCGTGTACGAAAGCAGATGGAGGCGATCTACCAGCTGTTTCTCGAACGTGTGTCCGAGGGCCGCGGCATGCCCGTTCCCAAGGTCCACGAGATCGCCCAGGGTCGAATCTGGAGCGGCGTGCAGGGACTGGAGCACGGGCTCGTCGACGAGCTCGGCGGACTCAGCCGAGCGATTCGCGTCGCGCGCGATCTCGGCAAGCTCGATGACCGCACCCCCGTCGTCGTGGAAGGGCAGGCAGCTGGCTTCTTCGATACGCTCCTGGGCGGCGAGTCGGCCGACAGCGACGAGCTGGCTCGAGCCATCGAAGCGAAGGCCACCGAGCGAGCGAATGCCGCCCGAAAGATCCCGCCGTCGCTCCGCCCCTTCGTGGCGAGCGTGAGCCCCCTGTTCCAGAACGAGACGACGCTCGCAGCGCTCCCGTTTTCGCTCACGCTGCGGTGAGCCGCTGAAAGATTTTCTACAGGAAGACGGAAGGGCGGAAGGGCGGAGAAGTATTTTTTCGAGTTCTCCTGATGGACTTCCTTTTGGCGGCTACGACTCGCTCCGGCTCATGATCGCAGGGAATGCGCGCGGAGCAAGACTTGAACGGCGCGCCGGGATCGCTACGACCCGTCGGCTGCCGGCTCGTAAGTCCTCCCTCCCCTCGATTGATCGGCGGGAAACCCTTGGGGGCGCGGTATCATGATGCATGGCTACTAGCCATTCAGATCAGGGAATGGCACGACGGTTCATCGTTCTGGTAGCCGGTATTCTACTCGGGTGCGGCGCTGGGGGCAGTTTGGATGAGAGCCCTGCTGGGACGAGCAGACTTCAATTGCTCACTGAGTCCGCTGCAGCTCGGAGTCGCGTACGTCAGTTGCAAGGCCGCTTTTGGGTGAGATCGCGGAGTGATTTTCATGGGAGGGCGTCCCTGATCGTGCCCGCGATCCGGGGCGGAGCGATCCGTCGGCTGCGGGTGCGTGGCGCGGACCTCGTTCCCGAACCGTTGTCGTCGCTCCCCTTGGACTCTCGGTTGAGGATTCGGATCCCGAAGAGCTCTGACGGGTGGACGCGGTTGGAGGATGCTTCCAGTCACGCCGCGGCAGAGTTCAAGCTCGATGAAGTCGCGGAGGGAGTGCCTGTGGCGTTGGGGGATGGGCTCGTGCTCTACGAACGAGCGGCTCCCGGCGGGGGATCGCTCGTAGTCCGGGCCTCGTCCACAGGGCTGGAAGACTACGTCGTCTTCGAAAGTGCGCCCGTGCGGAGTGAGGTTACATACAGCGTGAAGCTCGAGCGCGTGGCGGGGATTCGGCTCGTGGCGAACACACTCGAGTTGCTCGACGACGGTGGGGCACCACGACTGCGAGTGGCTCCGCCGTACCTAATCGACGCTGACGGGGTTCGAGCGTCTGGCAAGATCGCGGTGAGCGGGTGCAAGTTCGACGCGAACCCGGTTGCGCCATGGGGGCGAGTGCCAACTGCTCCTGGTGCCGACGAATGCATCCTCCACGTTACGTGGAATGGCGTGACGCCCAGATATCCGGCGCTCCTCGATCCAGCATGGTCGGTAACGAGCGAAATGATCGAGCCGCGCTACGGGCACGCCGCCACCGCGCTGAAGGACGGACGCGTCCTGGTCGCAGAAGCGGGACCACCTACCGGAAATGCCGGATCTCCCGCTGAGCTATTCGACCCGACGACCCAAACGTGGGCTGCGACGTTGCCGCCGACGTTCGCGAGACTCGGCGCGGGCCTAGTGACTCTCGATGACGGCCGAGCGCTCATCGTAGGCGGGCAGTGTGTAGGCAGCAGCGTCCCACTCTGCTGTGGTCGCACGACGCCGAGACCTACGATCCAACATCCGGGCAGTGGGATGACGTGCCGTTCACTCCGAAGATGGCGGGTTATTTCGTACCAGTGCGGCTACTCGACGGCGACATCCTCATCGCGGGCGGCTGCGATGGGGGCTCCTGCGGAACCATCACGAAGGCGTTCTTGTTCCATCAATTGGACGAGACGTGGGAACCGCTGCCACCCTTGCCCTTCTCCCTCAGTCCGGATGAACTCAGTCACGGGCTTCATACCGCGTCGCTGCTGCCCGACGGCCGCGTCATGCTCGTTGGCGGCTTGACCCTGACCACTTCACTCTCGGCGGTGACGTTTTACAACCCGTCCACGAAAGCCTGGTCCAGTGGACCAAATTTGCAACAGGCGCGGGGCCTGCACGCGGCAACAACTCTACCGAATGGCGGCGTGCTCGTCGTCGGAGGTTACGAAAGCTACGATGACCTCACGAACAACATGCCGCTCGCAAACGGGGAGCTCTTCGACCCAACGAGTGGCGTGTGGACGCTCTTCACGGCAAACGCCCGAGCTCGTTTTGGGATCGCACTGCTTTCCGACGGCAACATCCTACTCGCAGGGGGCGCTTCCGACAGCTCGGGGATCAGTCCCTCCGAGTTGCTCTCGCCCGCCCTGAGTAGCACTGCGCTCGAAATGCCCGGCGGTGCACGATTCGATGCGACGGTTTCTCTGCTGAACGACGGTCGGGTATTGCTTGCAGGCGGAACGAGTGACCCTGCGACAGGCACACTGGTGTTGCCCTCGAGCATTCTGCTGGACAATTCCGACATCGACGGCGGAGTTGGCGGAGTGGCGGGAGGCGCCGGCATCGGTGGAACGGCCGGCGCGCTCGAGTGTGGCCCGGGAAACGCCTGTGTCGCCAACGACGATGGCAAGAGTGGCTGCGCTTGTCGGACAGCGCACGAATCGCGGGTGCCGGTTGGAGCTCTGTTCGCCACGATCACGATGATTGCGGGGGGACTCATTCGCCGTCGAAAGTTGCGGATGATGAGTTGATCGAGTGAACGACAATGCGACATCTGTTCGCTACCTTCCTAGCCCTCCTGGGCGTGATCGCGGCCAGTTGCGGTGGCGACACCACTCGCGATGATCCATGGCATTGCGGCGAATCAAACGACCACGCGATCTGTCGGTGCACTTCCCCGGACCGGCCCCTCGACGCCAAGCTGCGGCCCGTACCCTCGTGCGCGAAGTTCAACTGTTGCTACGCCTACGAGAACGGTGATTGCTTCTGCCTGTCCGACATCCTTGGTCAACCCCTGCAGGACTGCGGTCTGATCCAGCTCAGCGACGGGACGCGCATCGATTCGTGCCCACAGCGCTGACGCGCTGGCGAGCGCGCCTTGCTGAGCTTAGCGCGCCCGGGGCGGGGCAAGCCCGTGCGACGACCTGCCCACGCTACGATTTCCTGACCGGTTTAACTGACCGAGGACAGGGGTGTCAGCGCGCGGGCCCCGGCGGCACCGGCAGCTGAGCTAGGCTCGCGCACATGGCGGCGAAACCCCGGAGGTCCGTGCGTGTCCTGTTTCACACCCGCGGCAGTGATCCCGAAACCGCGTGGTGCGTTCCCTTGGGGAAGTCGGGAGAGTACCGACTCGACAACATCCTGTTCTTGCACCCGTCGCCTCAGTGCGGCGACGTGATCCGAGCCACGCCCGATCCAAAGGAAGACGATCAACTCACGTTCCGCCGCGTGGTTCGCCCGGGCGGACGGTATACGATGATTGTCGACTATCCGGATCGCCGTGCGTTTCGGGTGCTGCTACGTCATTTCAAGCAAGTCGACATCTTGACCGAAGGCGCGTTTGGACCCTCCGACGGCGATCCAGGGCGTTCTATCTCGCGGTGCCGAAAGTCAGCGGGCCAAAGACGTGTTTGCCCAAGCACGGGAGCCGTGCCGGGCCTGATCGGCGTTCATCCGAAGCTCGGTCCGGCTCCGAAAGCGAAGGCCACTGCGAAGAAGCCCGCGAAGCCCCGAAAGCCCCAGCGGCCCACTCTGTTCGACGCGATCTTTGCGAACGATGTTTCGCGCTTCGATCGTCTGAAAGCGAGCGACCTCCGGCTGCGAGACAAGCACGGTCGATCCCTGCTCTTCCTGGCGACACTCGAGGGACGAACACCCATTGTCGACAAGCTCATTGCGCGAGGTGCGTCGGTCAATCCAACGTCCAAGCGAGACTTCGCGCCGCTCCTCGCCGCTGCGATGCGCAATCGTCCGCGAGAAGCTCGCCATCTCCTCGACGCGGGCGCCCGGCCGGAGCTCGTCCGCGACCGAAGCGGCGATCCGGTCTTGGTGACCGCCGCGTTTCGCCAGAGCTTGGGTGTGGTTCGCGCGCTGCTCAGCCGACCCCAGCCGGATGAAGTGAAATCCCTCGCGCTGCTCGAAGCGGCCGGCGTGGGGGGATCTGCCGATCGTGAAGCTGCTGGTGAAACACGGCGCCGACGGGACTTGGACTTCGTCCAAAGGAAACACGGCGCTATCCATCGCCCCAAAGAAGAAGCACTCCGACATCGTCGCCTTCCTCACGAGCGTGGGCGCCCAGCGCACCAGCGCGCGCTCGAGCGCTCGGACGAAAAAGAAGCGCGCTCGGAGGCCGCGTGGAGCGTGACGCGACCGACTCGGACTGACTCCACCGGCCGCCGAGAAAGAGGGCCCGATTCGGAAACGGATCCGAAGACCGAGAGGGCAAGGAAGCGCGTAGTGGCGACCGTCGGACCGCTTCAGCAGACAAGCTGCGCCCCTAAAAAAAACAGACGAAGTCGCGCGGCGGAGAGACGACGGACGGCGAACCGAAAAACGACGCGGAGCGCGACGAAGTCGCGGGGCGGAGAGGGCGGGATTCGAACCCGCGGTCGGGTTTTGCCCCACGCCCGCTTAGCAAGCGGGTACCTTCGGCCACTCGGTCACCTCTCCTCGGGCACTTCTCGGCCTTGGGGCGCGAGAAAGTACCCGGCGCTGCGGCCGCCCGTCAAGCGGTTCGGCTTTCGGGCGGCAAACCGCGCTATGTTTCCGATGCTTCTCGGCCGACCGGAAGTCCCCGAGCCGACGCCGCGCACGGGACAAGGCGCGACGGCTGCTCGAGCGGGCGGCTCGGGCCGTCGAAGGTGCTGACCGGCCGGAGGCGTGCGAGCGTTTCGCGGGACGAGTCGGAGGCCGAGGGCCGCGTGCCGGACGCAGTCGTCGCTGGCGGAGATCCCCGGAGGACGTCCTCGCCGCGCTCGCGGTCGCGCGCGAAGCCGAGGTGCCGATCACGCCGCGCAGCGGGCGGTACGGGGCGCACGGGCGGCGCGGTGCCGGTGGCCGGCGGCATCGTGCTTTCGACGCTCGGGATGAATCGCATCAAAGAGATCGATCGGCGCGAGACGTCTCGCGGTGGTCGAGCCCGGGGTCGTGCTCGGCGACCTGCACCGCGCGGTGGAAGCGCGAGGGGCTGTTCTACCCTCCCGATCCGAACTCGCTTACGACAGTGCGCGCTCGGCGGCAACGTCGCCGAGAACGCCGGCGGGCCCCGCGCCTTCAAGTACGGCGTCACGCGCGAATACGTGCTCGGCGTCGAGGCATTCCTGATCGGCGGCCAGCGCATCTCGCGCGGGACGGCGCACGCGGAAGGGCGTCACGGGCTACGACGTGACGGCGCTGCTGGTCGGCAGCGAGGGAACGCTCGCGGTGTTCGGCGACATCACGCTGCGGCTTGATTCCCAAGCCGCCCAGCGTGATGACGCTGCTCGCGTTGTTCGCCGACGTGCGCAGCGCGAGCGTCGCGGTTGCCGAGATCATCGGCGGCGGGCGTGGTTCCGCGCTGCATCGAGCTCCTCGACGCGCTCACGCTCGAAGCCATGCGCGCGGCGGGTAACTCCATCGATCTCGCAAGGCAGGCGCGATGCTGCTCATCGAGGTGGACGGCGAGCGAACGAATGCGAGGAGAGCGCCGAGCGAGTGGCGGCGGCTGCGGACAATGCGCTCTCCCTGCTGGTCGCGCAAGACGCTGCGCAGCGCGAGAAGCTCTGGGCGGCGCGCCGCGAGATGAGCCATGCGGTGCGGCGGCTGGCGAAGAACAAGCTCAGCGAGGACGTCGTGGTTCCGCGCCAGAAGATCCCGGATCTGCTCGACCGCGTGCGCGAAGACCTGCGAGCGCTCGGGCGTGCGGCATCCTCACCTACGGCCACGCCGGCGACGGCAACCTGCACGTCAACTTCCTCTGGGAACGACGACGACGAAATGGCCGCCGTCGAGCGCGCGATCGCAGAGCTGTTCCGCGACACGATCGAGCTCGGCGGAACGCTGAGCGGCGAGCACGGCATCGGCGTGCTGAAGGCGCCGTACCTCGGGCTCGAGCAGTCGAGCGAGCTCATCGCGCTCCAGCGCGACATCAAGCGCGTGTTCGATCCCCAGGGACTCTTGAACCCGGGAAAGATCTTTCCGAGCGGCGGGCACCGCGCCTGCTGAGGCGCGTTAGACCTTGAACAGGGTTTTTCGGTAGTGGGAAAGCTCCGCGATACTGTTCTTGATGTCGACCAGCGCGTCGTGCTCCCCGGCTTCAGGCTTTTGGTAGAGAGCACTCTCCCCCACCCAGAGGCGCGCGAGGACTTTGATGCTGGAAACGTCGACCAGCCGATAAGACAGGTACCCGGAGAGTCCCGGCATCCAGCGGTCCACGAACTTCTTGTCTTGTCCGATGCTGTTGCCCGCCAGGATCGCCGGATAGCTGCACCAGCCGGACACTCGTTCCATGAGCGCCTTTTCTGCGGCGTACACGTCGACCCGGGAGGCCCGGACGCGTTTCGTGAGGCCCGTCTTTTCATGCATGTCGCGCACGAACGGGACCATCTTCGCCAGTGCTTCTTCGGGTTGCCAGATGTCGATGTTGATCTCTTCGAGGGGCTCGAGGGCCGCGTTGGTGACGATCAAGGCCGCTTGCAGGATCACGTGCTCGGCGGGATCGAGACCCGTCATCTCGAGATCGAGCCAGCACAGGTTCTCGCCGCCGATCGTGCGTGCGACGGCCGTTCGCTTCATTCGGAATCCGACTCGTACGCCTTGGGACGAACCACGAGCACCGAGCACGGAGACCGCTCCACGACTGCCTCGGCAACCGATCCCAGAATCAATCGGCGGATGCCGGTTCGACCGTGGGTGCCGACTACGACGAGGTCGGCTTTGGTGGTCTTGGCCAGCTCGACAATCTCTTCCATCGGAGTGCCGACGCGTACGTGGATCTTCACGCGATCGCTCTCGATGGGCTCGCCCTCGAGCATGGCATGGACCCGCGCCTTCTCCACGTGGGCCTCGATGTGCTGTACAGCGTCCTCGACCGTGGTGGTTTCCGAACCATTGCCCAGGTCGATGTGCACTCGCTCTCCAGCAGCGCCGCCGACGTACACGATGTGCAGGATGACGTGAGAGCGCTCCGAGGCGAGGCGGAGGGCTTCCGCCAGCGCGCGGGTGCTCGGCTGGGAGAAATCGATGGCCGCGACGACGTTCGTCAATCGGCTCGGGGACTCGTCGCTCGCGGTCATTTCCGCCGGAGCTTAGCCCGAGTTCCCCCCGGATGTCCCCTCGGCTTCGCCCGCTTGGGCCGCTTCGGTCGCTTCGGCCGTTTCGAGGTTCGCTTCTGGGCGTCTCCTCCATAGGGCTGGATCTTCGGTCGCTGGGCGCGGCGCCGATACACCACCAATGTCCGCCCGATCAATTGCGCTACCTGGCCACGCGTTCCGGTTTCGATCGGACCCGCGGCGTCCGCTGGAGAAATCGGGGAGTCCGACGAAAGCCTGACCTTGATGAGCTCATGAGCATCGAGAGCGAGGGAGATTTCGCGCATCACGCTTTCGGTGAGCCCCGCGCGACCGATCTGGACCACCGGATCGAGGGAATGCGCGAGGGCACGCAGCCGGCGGCGTGCTTTTCCATCGAGCGGTTTCTGCATGCCGCCCTCTACCCCGACTCGCTCCGGGTTGCCATCGACCTCCGCGCGGCGACCAGGCATGCTTTGCCGAATGCGCATCTTGTACGGAGTCGTGGGCGAGGGAATGGGGCACGCGACGCGGAGCCGAGTCGTTCTGGAGCATCTGCTTCAGGCGGGCCACGACATCAAGGTCGTCGTCTCGGGTCGTGCGCATCGCTTTCTCGTCGAGCGCCTCGCTGGATTTCACGAACGCGACCATCGAGGAGATCCACGGTCTGACGCTCTCGTATTTCAGGAACCGCCTCGACAAGAGCGAGAGCTTGTTCGAAAACCTGAAGAAGGCGCCCGGGGGGATCCTGAAGAACATCCAGGTCTACAGAAAGGTCGCCGAAGCCGGCTTTTCCCCCGAGCTCGTGATCAGCGACTTCGAGTCCTGGGCGGCGCTCTATGCACTGAATCATTTCCTGCCGGTGATCAGCATCGACAACATGCAAGTCATCAATCGCTGCAAGCACGAAGGGGCGGTGAAAGGCGGAGGCTTCAACTATCGAGTCGCGAAGCTCGCGGTGAAGATGAAGATGCCAGGCGCGTACCACTACCTGATCTCGAGCTTCTTCTTTCCACCGGTGAAGAAGCGGCGCACCACCTTGATTCCCCCCATTCTCCGCCCCGACATTTTGGCGGCGAAGCGCGAGCCGGGCGATCACGTCCTCGTGTATCAAACCGCCGCCAGTAACCAAGAGCTGGTTCCGACGCTGAACAAGCTTCCCTACCGCTTTCGGGTGTACGGAATGGGCCGGGAGGGGAGCGAAGGAAACGTCACGTTTCGGCCGTTTTCAGAGACCGGATTCGTCGACGATCTGCGCACAGCTCGCGCCGTGATCGCCGGAGGCGGTTTTTCACTGATGAGCGAGGCGGTGAGCTTGCACGTTCCGATGCTCAGCGTTCCCATCGAACAGCAATACGAGCAGGAGTTGAATGCCCGCTACCTCGAGCACCTGGGCTACGGGGCGTGGGCGGAGAAGCTCGACCAGGACGTGGTGTCGGCGTTCCTCGAGCGATCCGACGAGTACGCCCACAATCTCGAAAGCTTCGAGCGGCACGACAACTCCGTGCTCTTTTCCTGCGTGGATGAGCTGGTCACTCGCCGGGCTGCCGGCGAGCCTGGCCCGGATCGTCTGGACACGCTGGGGATGGGCAAGTGGGGCAAGACGAAGAAGGACAAGAAGAGCTGATGCTCAGCGCCAGCGCAGTGTGTAGCGAGCCTCGCGTTCGGTGACCTGGGTTGCCTGGGCTCGGACATCCCGACCACCGGAAGCTTCCGTCGCGGCTCGGAACGCGCCTCTGAGGCCGTACCGCGTGCTCTCGTTGAAGAGGTTCGTCGGATGTCGCACCCGAAGCTCCGCCCACCCGGGACCCTGACCCACGATATCCAGCGTCGTCCCACGGCGAAACGCACCCCACCGGCGGCCGACCCCGCGGAGCAGTCGCTCGGGCGAAATCAGCAAGAACAGCGCGCGATAGAGCGGCCGGGTGAGCAGCCGCCGATTCCTCTCGTACGTCCACTCCGCATATTCTTCGAGTCCCGCCGGACCGGGGGGAAAATGGCGGTCGAGGATGGCGATCAGAACCACGCACGAGTGAACCTCGGGGATCCACAGTGAGACCGGCGGCGGATGCGCCACGAGCTCCGCTGCCGCGGGTGGCAAGAGCGCGACGTCCTGGGGGGAGAGCGGCCGCGATTCGAGGGCATCGCGGAACACGGACGCTTTCACCATGCACTCTGGATGGGAATCGATTCCCAGTGGCAAGCGGTCCAGGTAGTCGGTGACGTGGGACAATGCCGGCTCTGCTTCAGAACGAAGAGCCCGGCTGCTTCAAGAATTCGACTTCTTCCGGCGTGCTCTCGCGCCCGAGAACGGCGTTCCGGTGGGGAAATCGACCGAAGCGCACGACGATGTCTCGATGCAGCTTGGCGTAGTGAGCCCCGCCGAGGAGTAATTTCTTGGGACCCTCTGCCTCCGTACTGGCTGCCAGAGACTCGAACAACCCACCCACGCGATTCTGAGCGTCTCGATCCTCGGAGTGCATCAGCGGCATGAGCAAGAAGTAGGCTTCCATGGGAGCGATTCGTTCGTGCTCGCCCCGCTCGATGCCCTCGAGGGCCAGGGCGAGGGCTTTCGGATCCTGAGCGAAGGTTCGGGCATCGCCTCGGAAGAGATTTCTGGAAAATTGGTCGAGCAAGATCACGAGAGCCACGCGTCCGCGGGGCGTCGTCGCCCACTCGTCGAGCGTCCCGCTCGCAGCTTGCTGGTGGGTTTCGCCGAAGCGCTTACGGATGAGCTCGTCGAAATCGGGATCCTTCTTCCACCAACGAGCAGAGACGTCGGGCTCGACGGCGCCTTCCGCCGTGAGAGCAGAGAACCAGAATTCCAATACGTCATCGGCGTTCGACATCACGACTCCAAATCTCGGAACGCAGCTTGGGCGGCGTTGTAGCCGCACATTCCATGCGCGCCCCCGCCCGGATGCGCATAGCTCGAGCACAGATACAAGCGGCGCACCGGCGTTCGATAGCGAAAGTAGGGAAAGACCGGACGGAAGAGCAGCTGGTTGTGCCAAGCGCTCGAGCCTCCGCCGAGATCTCCTCCGACCAGGTTCGGATTTTGCGTTTCCAGATCGGGTGGCGCGACGATGCGTCGGCCCACGACTGACTGGCGGAAGCCCGGCGCCAATCCCTCGATGCGCTCCTCGATCCGATCCGCGAATCGGTCGCGGGCGCCGTCCCAACCACCATCGAGCTGGCTCGGCGCGTGGGTGTATCCGTACAAGGTGTGCTGACCTGGGGGAGCTCGTGTCTCGTCGAGCAAGCTTTGCTGTCCCATGACCATGTAGGGACGCTCGGGCAGGTTTCCGCTCCGGACCTCGCTGGCAAAGCGTGCGAGGTCGTCGATGTCCTCACCCAGATGAACGACCGCGCTCTTTCGCGCCGGTTCCGCATTCCACGGTACTGGACTCGATAGCGCCCAATCGACCTTGAACGTGCCCCATGCGTACGGAAAGCGGCGCATGCGACGCAGGACCCTGCCCGACACGTGCTGCTCGTCGAGTAGCTCGAGGTAAAGGGACGGCGCGGAGGTGTCGGCGAGGATTGCTTTGCCGACCGCGATCTCCTCTCCGCTTGCGAGCTTTACCGCAACCGCTCGGCCCTCGCGCACGACGATGCGCTTGACCCGGCTACCGAGCCGCAACCGGCCTCCGTGCTCTTCGAGCAGGGTCACCAGAGCGTTCGTGATGCTCTGTGCGCCGCCTCGCGGTACGGGGAAGCCGACCGTGGCGGCCGTGAATCCCAACATGTATGCGAGCGCGGCACCGAACGGGTCGTGAGGTCCAACGTCCGCGTGCAGGGCAAGGCCAGGCAGTACGCGCTGTGCTGGCCCGCTCTCGAACCAACGGCGCGCGAGACCGCCGGTAGTCGCCAGAAACGTCAAGCTCACCCGCAAGAGATCCCACAGGCCGACGCGCAGCATCGGTGCGAGGCTCGGGAAGGGCGCGAAGAGCGCTGCGACCAGCGGATCCTGGATCCGCGCGTGCCGAGAGACGAGCGCGGAGAAGCGGGCTCCGTCCCGTTCGCTGCCGAAATGGCTCGCCGTGAGCTCGCGGTCTCTGGAAATGCTCGCGGCGGTTCCATCCAGGGCCGGATGGCAGCTGTCGAACTCTCCCCACAACCATTCCACCCCGTGCTGTGCCAGGGGCAGCTCCCGAAACGCCTCACTCACCTGGGCGAATGGGAAGAACGCGGCACCCACATCGTGAAAGAAACCGGGAACGGTCGCTTCCTCGGTGCCCAGGGCTCCACCCGGCCGGCGGGGATTGCCCTCGAGCACCAGGACCCGCAGGCCTTTCCTGGCCAGGGAGCAGGCCGCAACGAGCCCGTTCGGCCCAGAGCCGATGACGACTACATCGGGATCGCGCTCCGCCACGAGCGCGAGCTTAGCAGGAGCTGTGATAGAGAAAGCTCGTGATCGTGCTCGGCATCGATCCCGGCACTTTGCACCTCGGCTGGGGGGTCGTCTCTCGAGAGGGCAATCGGCTGACGCACGTGGCGCACGGTATCGTGCATCTCGACGGCAAGTCGCCGCTCTCAGCGCGCCTCTGCCGCATCGACGAGGAGCTTCGCGCCATCGTTGCCGAGTACCGACCGGACACCGGGTCGGTCGAGGGCTTGTTTTTTCACAAGGATGCGCAGGCGGCGTCGAAGCTCGGCCACGCGCGTGGGGTGGTGCTTCTGTCACTCGCCCGAGCGGGGGTGGAGGTCGTGGAGTACCCACCGGCCCGGGTGAAGCGCACGATCGCCGGTAACGGACAGGCCGACAAGCGCCAGGTCGCGCTGATGATCCGGGCGGTTCTCTCTCTCCGGGAGGTGCCCCCTGCCGACGCCGCGGATGCGCTGGCCTTGGCGGTGACTCACCTCCGAACCGGCGCCTTCCAAGCTCGGCTGGCCGAGACCCTCGCGGCGCGGCCTCCTCGCCGGCGGGTCCGCCGCCGCTGAAACGAGAAAAACACCGGGGCCGTCCCGAGATGCCGCCCCGGCCCGTTTTGCTAAAACCCCGAGATCGAGAATGTTTTGCCGCTCTCGACTGTCTAATCGTTGCCGGAGCCGGTGCAAGCTGTAAGAAAGGCTCCGCGTTACCGAAGAGTAGGTCCTGACCCGATGAAGCTAGAGCACGTTGCCCTGACGATTTTCATGAGCTTGGCGATCCCCCTCACGCTCGGTGCCACAGCGGACGCACAGCCCAAGAAGGCCAAAGCGTCTGCCAAAGAGCCCAGTGCCAACGAGGTCGCAGCCAGCGTCCAGAAATTCTACGACAAGACCAAGACCTTCACAGGCGGGCTTCAAGCAGCGATACCAGGTCAAGGCGTACAACAAGAACGAAGGACAGCAAGGGCAAGGTCGTCTTCGAGAAGCCCGGCAAGATGAGCTGGCGCTACACCAACAACGGCAACCGCGTCGTCTCCGACGGCAAGATCATCAAGGTGTACGAGGACGAGAACAAGCAGATGTACGAGCAGTCGATGGGGAAGAGCCAGTACCCGGCGGCGCTCGCGTTTCTGGTCGGCGGCGGCAATCTCAAGAAGGAATTCAAGCTCCGCAAGCTCGAGCTCGAAGGCCGTGAACTTCGAGGGCGGATACGTGCTCGAAGGCGTGCCCAAGGAGCCGACGCCCGCCTACCAGAAGATGCTCCTGTACGTCGACGGCGAGACGTATCAGGTGCGCCGCGTGCTCCTGCTCGACGCCCAGGGCAATCGCAATCGGTTCGACTTCTCGACGCCGTCGATCAACGACAAGGTCGGCGACCGAACGAGTTCGACTTCAAGCCGCCGAGTGGGACGCAGGTCATCAAGCCCTGATTGAGCTCCTCGGCGCGAGTTGACGCCTCGCTCTTTCGAGGAAACGTTCTCGACGTGGCCCAGAAGATCCGCCTCGGGTGCGTGCGCCTGTCGTCCCCTCTCGGAACGCTTTCCATCGTCGAGAGCGACCGCGGCATCGTTGCAGTCGAGAATCGGCGCGGTGACTCCCGCTGCCCTCGGGCGGCGCCTTTCTCGCGCGCTTGGCGCGCCGGTCGCGATGGAGTCGAAAGCGCCGGGCCCGAGCGCGCGGCAGCTCCGGGAATACTTCGCGAAGAAACGTCGGCGATTCGATCTGGATCTCGACCTGTGCGCGACCACTCCCTTCCAGCGGAGGGTGCTCGAGGCGCTCAGCAAGGTTGGGTTCGGGGAGCTCTTGACCTACGGCGAGCTCGCGGCCGCGATCAGAAAGCCCCGCGCTAGCCGAGCGATTGGGGGTGCCATGGCGAAAAACCCGATCCCCATCATCGTGCCCTGTCACCGCGTCATCGCTGCGGACGGATCTCTCGGAGGATTTTCGAGCGGGCTCGGCGTCAAGCGCTGGCTGCATCGGCACGAGGGCTTGGCCGAGCTTCCCGGGGGATGGCCCGCGGCGCGCGCCCTCGCCACGATCCATGTAAGCTGACGCCCCGTAGGGCGGATCGGGTTTGGCTGAAGCGAGCGTCTTCGAGTGGGTCAGCGGTGAGCTGGAAAGCCGGGCGGGGCTGTCTCGTCTCGAGGCACGGGGTACCGTGCGACTGCTCCTGAAAGACGCCGGCCTGGATCCCAACACGGTCCGCCCACACCAAATGCAGGTCGTGGTGAGTCGGCTCATGCCGAGCGCGCTCAAGAAACGAGGTGTTCAGGGTGCCGACGGTCTGTGCCACGCGCTCACCGACGACCTCCTTGCACGCAAGCACACGCCGGACGCGGCGGCGGAAACGGCCTACGACGTTTTCGAGCGTCTCGATAGCGAAAGCACGTCGAGGCAAAAGCGATGAGGGCCATCAGTCTCGCAGGGCTCGCTCTGTTCATGCTCACCTCGTTGGTGGTGGGGCTGCGAGTCATGCTGCTCTGGCGACGGACGCGAAAGCTTCCGGAGCTCCTTTTGTCGATCGCGCTGCTTTGCACGGGGTTTCTCGCGTACGCGGTGGGCACGGCGGGGAAGCTGTTCATTTCCGGGTCGCTCGACTTGCGTCGTTTCCTCACGCTTCTCGGTTTGGCGAGCGAGAGCGCTGGCGTCATGGCGCTCATCGCGTTTGCGTTTCGGGTGTTCCACCCCCGAGAAACGTGGGCCAAAGTCGTAACCGCGGCGCTGTTTGGTTTGATTGCCGTGGCGCTCTGCGGCGAGATCCTTTCCGACGAATACTTGCGGTACTCGGACTCGCAACCGATCTCCAGCCTGTGGGTGCCACTGAGCCTTTCGGCCCGGGGCTTGGGACCGGCGTGGATGAGCTTCGAGTGCTTTCGCTACCATCGGAAGCTCAAAAAGCAGCTCGCGCTCGGCCTTGCGTCGCCGCTCGTGGTGCAGCGCGTTTTCTTGTGGGGCGTCGGGATCGGCGCTTCCGCGCTCGGCTACACGACGAGCGTCATCCACCGATTGGCCTACGGGACCGGCCTCAAGGCTCACTACTGGGCGCTCAACATCGTGTCGTTCTTCGCGCTGGTCGCGAGCGTTTGCATTGGTCTGGCCTTCTTCCCACCCGCCAGCTACCGCCGATGGGTGGACGGAGATCGCCGCGAGCCCTAGCGAGGCACGACACAGGAGTCAGTCGCCGGTTCGCAACTCGCCCTCGACGTATCGAAGCTCCGCCCGCCCGTCTTCATCCACGTGCACGTACCCGCGGCCTCTGCCGTTGGGATAGCCAAACGAGCCACCGTTCAAGTAGCCGGGCTCGTCTTCGACGACGTGGCTGTGGCCGAACACGACCGTCGACGCGCCGGTGCGTTCCCGGAGAAAGCGTGCCGCTTCACGCATCCGTTCTTCCAGCAGGCCGCCATATCGGTTCACACCACGTGAGATCGAAAAGCCGAGATAGCCGGCCGAGACCGCTGCGACTCCACCGAGAGTGGCGCTTCCTGCGAGGATTGGGCCGATGGAGGCAGCCAAGAGCAGCGTGGTCGTCACTGCAATCCAGGTACAAACGAAGGAAGGCCCGCCCGGGGTCGTGGTGGGTCGGACGCGGGCGCACGAGGGCGAGCTCTCGCACGGTATCGGGATCGAGCCCGGCTTCTTTCGCGAAAGCTTCTGCTCGAAGAGCGCCTTCTCTGCGTTCGCGCTCGAAACGTGAACGCCGGGTTGCTCGCGCGCAAATGCCCGCAGCCGTCGCGAAGTAGTGGAGCACCACCACCGGCGCGCGCAGTCCGTACACCCGGAACACACGGGTGAGCCCGGCCAGCGGGGTGGTCTCGTGGGAGTGGAGAAACTCGAGAGCGCCGGACGGGACGACAAAACGCCGGGCGAGGGCGATCCCGACCGGCTCCGTGTCGTCACTCCATTCGGCCAGCGGATGCGTCGGGGCGTTGTCGGGATCGTAGAGGTGACCATGCTCGATGTGCAGGCCTCCGCGTCGAACGAACCAGGGCGCAATCGACAGCGGAGCGTTCGCGGTCACTTCGAGTGCATTCGTGAGGGCTTCGAGCAGATCCGGTGAGCCAATGGCTGCATCGTGATTGCCGGCGACGAACACCACCGGCGACCCCGCGGCGAGCCGGTCGTGAAGCGCGAGCCGGACCTCGGAGTGCTGAGCAAGGATCCCTGCACACGCGCGCCGACCCTCGCTGGCCAGGGAGAGGTTCAACGTGTCTCCGGCCAAGACCAGCTCGTGCTCGGGGTGGGCGCAGAGCAGGCTGGCCAGTGCCGCTCCGGCCGCGCGGCCCGTCCCGGGGCCGAGATGGACATCGCTCACGGAAAGCAGGGGTCGGGGCACGAGGGGGCGAAGCTTTGCTAAGGTCGCCAGCCCATGCAAGCTCTCGCCCGTTTCGAGCGTGGTGTCGGTCGTTTGGCCGCTCGCGCCGCTCGCGCTGTCTGGCCCGCGTACCGCTATCTCGCCGAGAGGCATCCCGGCGATCCGCTGCTCCCGAAGTGGGCGCCCGGGCCGCTCATCCGGAAACAGGACAGGAGCTTCCCGACCCTCGGGTTTCCGAGGCGTACGGATTCCTTGTGTCCGACGTGCGTGAAGCTCGTGAGAGAGAGAGTGGTTTCCGGAGCGCTCGGGCTCGACGACTTCATCGCGCATCACCCGGGGGAAATCCCGGCGCAGATCATCGAGCGCGACGGCAAGATCTGGATGGTGAAAGAGTGTCCGCTTCACGGTCGCTTCGAAGACGTGATGAGCACCGACCCGGCGTTTCTTGCGCGCATCGAGCGACTGTTTCCCGGGTCGCGACTACCACGCCCCCGACCCCAAGCTCAGGAACCACGGGAGCTCGTCCATCAAGTATGGCCGCGGCGCCGTCTTGACGGTGGATCTGACGAATCGCTGCAACATGATGTGCGATCCATGCTTCATGGACGCGAACCAGGTCGGCTACGTCCACGAGCTCGAGTGGAGCGACATCCAGCGCGTGCTCGACGATGCGCTGGCGGTGAAGCCCCGGCGTCAGCTTTCCGTGCAGTTTTCTGGGGGCGAGCCCACGCTCTCCCCCCACTTCCTCGAGGCCATCTCCTACGCCCGCGAGGTCGGATACTTCTGTGTCCAGTGCGCCACCAACGGCGTGCGCTTCGCGCAGGACCCAGAATTCTGCCATGCCGCCAAGCGCGCGGGGCTCCGCCTTGCGTACCTCCAGTTCGACGGCGTCGGCAACGAGGCAAACGCGCATCGCAAGGTCGGCAATCTGTTCAACGTCAAGCTCCGGGCCATCGACAACCTCGCCAAAGCCGGCATCGACGTGGTGCTCGTGGTCACTGTCGTAAACGGAGTGAACGACCAGGAAGTCGGCCGAATCGTTCAATTCGCCGTGGACAACGCCGACAAGATCACCGTCGTCAGCTTTCAGCCCGTGAGCTTCACCGGTCGCGACGAGGACATTGGAGACGAAAAGCGTCACTCGCAGCGCTACACCCTGAGCCATCTGGCCAAGGATCTATCGACGCAGCTCGGGACGACGGAGCCAATGCGTGACTGGTTCCCGCTCTCCGCAATGAACCCCTTCAGCGACGTAGTCGATCTCACCCTCGGCGAGAAAGCCGAGTTCGGCTCGCTCAAATGCGGGTGCCATCCCAACTGCGGGATCGGAACCGTCCTTCTGGTCAACAAGCGCACCAAGCAGATGGTGCCCCTCGCGGAGCTGGTCGACATGGAGCAACTGCTCCGAGACCTCACGGACATCGCCGACGCGGGACATGGAAAGAAGCGGACTCTGGCCGCGCTCGGGCTCGCTCTGCTTCGGAGCTTCCGTGCCGAGAAGGCTCCTCCGGGCTTCGGGATCGGAACACTGCTCCGACAGGTCTTGAGCCAGATGGGTGCGAAGGGCGACACGATCGGTGCGAGCGAGGGCGACGCCGAAGAGTTCGAGTGGCGCTTCTTGTTCGTGGCCGGAATGTGGTTTCAGGATCTCTTCAACTACGATTTTCGGCGCACGGAGATGTGCATCATTCCGTACGGGACGCAGGCCGGGGAGATCTCGTTCTGTGCGTACAACACGGGGGTGGGCTGGCGACAGATTGTCGAGAAAATGCACCGCACCGCCAGCGTCGCCGAGTGGTTTCGAGAGCACCGTAAGCACCCCGTGTACGCAAAGAATCAGAACTTGCCGCTCCCGGCAGGGCCCCTCAACGTCGTCGTCCGCGCCGACGGCAGACGGCGGCTGCCGCTGGTCGAGACCTCCTGAACACGAGGCCCCCATGACCACGAACGAAGAAGCGCTGCTGCTGGCCACCGAGAGCACGATGAAGGTCGTGGAGACCGCCGTCGAGCAGCTGTGGGCGGTCGTGAACGAGCTTTCGCGGATCCGACCCGATCATCAATCGCACTTTCGAGTGGCGATCTTTGGCTCGGCGAGGACGAAGCCCGGCACGAAGCTCTACGACGACGTGAAACAGCTCGCCGGCACGCTGTCAGCTCTCGGCTGTGACATCGTCACCGGGGGCGGTCCGGGCCTGATGCAAGCTGCGAACGAGGGTGAAAAACTGGGCGATCCAAGAAACGAGACGCGTTCGATTGGCATTCGCATCGAGCTGCCTTTCGAACAAGGCGCCAATCCGTTCGTCGAAAAGCTCTACACCCACCGCACATTCTACTCCCGGCTGGCGCAGTTCATGCGTCTGTCCCACGCGTTCGTCATCGTGCCGGGAGGAGTCGGGACGACGCTCGAAACCATGATGGTGTGGCAGCTTCTGCAGGTGCGACATCTCACGGGCGTGCCCCTCATCTTCGTCGGCAAGATGTGGAAGGATCTCTTGGTGTGGGCGGAGCGGCACATGGTGGCCATCGATGAGCCCCTCGCGAGCGCCGAGGACATGAAGATCCCGATCTGCGTCGACAACGTCCCGGGTGCGTGTGCGGTGCTCGAGCCCATGATTCGGCGTTTCGAGGCCGAAAAGGCCGGCTGAGAATGCGTGGCGCTCGGCGGACGTTGAAATACCGAAAGATGACCGCGATCCGCGCGCTCGCCGCGAGCTTTCTCCTGTGTGCTTGCCAGACTTCTCTCCCCACGGGCCCGGCGCCCAGCGCATCGACCGGCGACTCGCCCTCGCCCATCGACAGCGAGCTCGTGGAATGCAGGGCGCGCATCGCGGCCGTGAAAAAGATGCCGGCACTCCCCGGAGCACCTGAGCTCGAAGCGCACCGCGCCGAGATCCTCGGCCGCGCCCGGGGTGAGCCCGTGCTGTTCTTGCGGGAGCCCGCCACGACCCGCGAGAGCGAGCTGTCGTCCGAAGCGAAGGAAACGCTACGAGCGTTCGCGAAGGCGCCGTCGTTTCGCCGCGTGAAGGGAATTGCCAAACGCCACCAGGCCGACAAGGCGATGCTCCGCGCTCTCCTGCTCCGCGAGGGCTACGTCTACTCGTCGGATCCCCACGAGGCTCTGGCGCTGGTGACCCTCCTCGATTTACCGAAGCTGTTCGACGAGCCGACGATCTTTCTCCAGCGCGGCAGCGTCGTGCACGAGCTCCATCGTGTCGACGGACGCTTTCCCGTCTATCGCCATGCCGACGGCACGACGGCGGAGCTCCTGTTCGCCGATCGTGTGGCTGTGACCAAGAAGGGGCTCGAACAGCCCATCACACGCGACCTGCGTTCCCTCGCTTGGGACCTGGGGTTCGATCGCGCTCGGATCGAAGAGCGTCGAGAGACCGCTCTCGTGGCCAGTCTCCGTTTCGGCGGCGCATGGGTGCGGACACTTCTGGAGGCGAACGGCGCCCGTCTTTCGCTTGGATGCATCGACGCGACCATCGACGAGCGCGCTCGGGTCAAGGCCTGGCTTTCCGGCGACGCCCAGCGACGCGCAGCCCTGCAGCGACTCCACGCTGCCATCGACGAAGAGGTGGCCGAAGCATTGCCCTTCGATCGGCCGCGGAGAGAGGAGACGGCCGAGCGAGACGGTCAGCTCCGCCCCAACTGGCGCTGGGCGTTTCTCCACGGCCAAAGTTGGTTTTCCTTCGACGACGAGTCCTACCCGGTGTTCGACTCGAAGGGTCGTCCGTTTCCGCCGCAAGTCTGCGTCGACTTCGTGCTCGACAGCTTCGAGCGCGCCTCGGGTACCTGGTTCGAAAAGTCGAACGGGACGACCGGTCGCGTCGTTGGCAGTCTGGACTTCGACGCCCATGGGATCACCAACCGCCGTGGCGTGCTCGCGTTCGAGAAGTTCGCCGAAGAGCATCCGGCGCTCTTCACGCACACACGCTTCACGCCCGAGGAGCGCATCCCGTTCGGCGAGAGGACGCGATTCTTTCGCTTCCTGTCCGACCACGCCGATCGCTTTCGCCCCGGCGACATCGTTGCGATCCAGGGGCGGAAGGCGGACGGCAACATCCACCAGCACGCCATTCTGATCGAGGATACCGACCCGCTCACCGGCTTTCCGGACACATTGGCGGATCAAATGAAGCGGCCACGTCGGCGGACCTGGGAAGGGATCATGGCGGAAGCGCCGCTCCGAAGCTTGCTGTTTCACGTGCGACCGACGCCCGCGGTCCTGCTCTCTCTCGCCGGCGCGGACTCGCCCGCTCGGCTCGCGACCCAAACGGCATCACCGAACGCGAGCGGAGGCTGAGCGCTGTTCGTGATAGGGTCCCGACATGGATCCGGTCCTGAAGAAGCAAGCGATCAACGCGCTTCTCATCGGTTTGGCGTTTCAGGTCGTCGGCTTCTTCATGTCGGGGTTTTTCCCCATCGAAATGATTCGGCAGAGATCACCGCTCCTGATCAGTATCGGCTTCATCGCGATCATGTACTCCTGTCTCCAGATCGCAAAAGCGAAGGGCTACGCCTGGTACTGGGGCTTGCTCGGCATGCTGGGCTGCGTAGGGTTCGGCATCGTGTGGTTCCTGTTGCCCGCCAAGAGCAACCACTGACCGGAATCATCCGTGACGGACGAGACGCCCACCTTCGGGCGCGCGAAGATCGACCGGTCCGTCGAAACGCGGACGTTGCATCCGACCCAGCTCGCTGATCCTTGCCCGCGGGAGCACACGCCGAGCCGACGACCCGAGCGACGGGGAGCCGAGGACGCCGACGGCGGCGATCTTCGCCGAGTGGGCGCCGAGTGCCTGCTCTAGCTCATCGGCTCGGGCAACGTGCATGTTTCTGAGGACGGGCGCGAACAGGCACACCTCGCTCGTCCCCACGACGGAGGAACCGGCTTCGAAAGCCCGACCCGCGAACGCGACCGTGTCTCGGTAGCGAGTGAGCTCCTCGGCCTCCGCGGGATCGGAGGAGCCAATCGGGACGCGGCGCTCGGCCTCTTCGAGAGCGCGGGAAAGCTCCTCGCAAAAGTTCGAAGCCGAACGCTGTGAGCCGACCCAGATCGTCAGCCGCGGGCTCAAACAGCCACGCTGATCGAACGGAATCATGTCGAGGGCCAGCGCTCGCGCAGCGGCCCGGGGATCGACGCTCTCGTCGATGACCGCAACGCCGACGCCCGGGCCGTGAGCGTGGAGTACGCAATCGTTCGGCAAGGAGCGTTCGACCTCTTCGATCGTTTCCGCCGTTCCGTAGGTCCAGACATGATCCCCGGCCGTGGCCTCGATGCGATCGGTCAGGTGAAACGAGGCTGATTCGAGCAGCAGCTCGCAGAAGCGGGGCTCGCGGCGAGAAGGTCGCACCGAGAACGTCCGGGGTTTGTGCGAGTGCGAGGGCGATGGCCCGAAGAGGTGCCACGAACACAGTCGAGGCGAGGATGACGTGCGCTCGCGGCGCGGGAGGGACGCGCTGCACGAGCAGGTCGAACGTCCTCCGCGCTGGCATCGGCTTCGAGACACTCGTCGAGAGCGAGCTCTACCCCTTGTGCCGACAGTCCCGTCGATTCGACAAGCAGCGCTCGCGCCCGACGCCCGAGATCGTCATCCGGATCCCGGATGCGCCTGGCAATGTCGAGGAGATGGCGAACACGGTCGACGCTCATCGCGTTCCCAAGAGCTCGTCGACGGCCAGGGAGCAGCCGCGGGGGATGGCGCCAGGCTGCCTTCCGACGAGCTCGACGAGGCCAGTGTCGGTGACTCGCACCAAATCCTGAGTAACGACCGCGACTGCCGAGTCGACGTTGCCGAGATCGACGAAGCGAGCGAGGCCGGTTTGCTCGGGCCCGAGCCGCTCGAGCGTCACCGGATCCACCGCCGTCACCCGCAGCCAAGGCGGGGGGCGATACAGACCTGGAGTCCCTCCATCGAGAGTGAAATCGTAGAGCTGACTCGTGAGCTCGGTCATCCCGTACTCGGAGACGACGCTCGACTCTGCGATGCCGAACGTGTGGGCGATGTTCTCACGCAATGCTTGGGGTTCGACTTCCCTGGTCTTGCCCTTGAAGCCACCGGTTTGCATCACGATGCTCGCTTTTGGCAGAGAGAGCGTGCTGCCCGGGAGCGCGTCCAGCAGGCTGACCAGCGCAAAGCTGGTGGCGAGCACGAGAACGCTCCGGTCGGTGTCGCGGGCGCTCTCGAGGGCGGCGAGATCAATCCCGTCCGCACTCATGAGCCAGCGCTCGGGCGCGTCGGGTCCATCGAAGCGCCGCATGAACACCCGGAACATGAATCCGAGGGACGACTCCTTCGAATCGGCTGCAAGGGCGACGACTCGTCTCGGAGCGCTGCTGAATGCGCGCTCGCCCCAGAGCGTCGACAGGCACTCGTAGGTCGTGGTGGTACGCATGGCGTGCACGCCCCGCTCCCCAGAAGTCGTTCCGCTGGTGGAAAAGCGGACGCTGTCCAGCTCCGGCGGATGAACTGCGACCCGGGTCATCCGAAACGCAGCCGCAGGAACCGCGGGAATGTCGTCGACCGAGTTCAGAGCCCCGCCCCGCGAGTCTCGCAGGCGTTGGTGTCCTTCCGACCACCGCACTTGAAAGTCGGCGATTTTCAGAGCTAGCGACGAAAAGTCCTCCTCGCTCTGTCCGCGGGCAAAGCCCCGGACCCGTGAGTGGAGCTCGTCGGACTCGTCGACCAAGCTCATGGGCCGAGCTCCCGAAGCGCTTCGCCGAGGGCGCCGGCAAACCCGTCGAGCAGGGACTCGGCAATCGTGAGCGGCGGTGTCAGAACCAGCGATTGGCGCGTGCCGCCTCCGGTGGTCGTGATGTAGCCGCCTTCGAGCAGGAGCTTCTGGAGCTGTGCTGCGCGGCCCGGCCCTTCGCCCAAGTCGATCCCGAGCATCAAGCCGGCGCCGCGCACTTCGCGGACCGAGGTGTGTCGTGCGCAAATTCGCTCGAGCTCCGACAGGAATCGCGCGCCGAGCTCTTGGGATCGCTCGACCAGGTGCTCGCGGGCGATTGTGTCGAGGGTGGCGATGGCCGTCGTACACGCCAGGGGCGCCCCAGAGAACGTCGAGGTGTGGACCACCTCGTCGTCCCGGCTCCAGGCTTGCATCACGTCGCGACTACCGATGCAGGCGCTGAGGGGGAGTCCGCCGCCGAGGCCCTTGCCGAGACACAGGAGATCCGGCGTTACGCCTTCGTGCTCGGAGCGAAGCCAAGACCCCGCACGGCCGAGGCCCGTCCAGATCTCGTCCACGACGAGGAGTGCGCTCTGTCGGCGCGTGAGCCGGGCTACTTCGGAAAGGAAGCCCGGCGGAGGGACGACCGAGCCTCCCCGGCCGAGAATCGGCTCGATCAGAACCGTACCCACGTTGCCCGTGGCCAGAGCGAGGCGAAGCGCTTCGAGAGACTCATCGCCGTCCGCTGTCGGGTACGGGACGAACGCGACGTGAGGATTCAGCTGCGCATCGAAGGGGCGGCGATAGCTTTCGCGCAGCCCGGAAACCGCCAGCGGCCCGTACGACAGGCCATGATAGCTGCCCTCGAACGCGACGACAGCCGGCCGCCCCGTTGCGAGCAGCGCGGTCTTCAAGGCCGCGCTCACCGCGTCGGCGCCGGACTGGCCGAAGATCACCATGCCGTCCCCGCTCGGGTGAAGCTTGGCGAGGCGTTCGCTCAGGGCAATGCGCGCAGCGGACGGGTACACGTCGCCCAGAGCCTGAATCAGACGATCGCACTGAAGCTCGAGAACGCGACGCACCGTGGGGTGGGCATGCCCGAGGAGGACCGAGCCGAACCCCGCGGCGAGATCGACGTACCGGTTTCCGTCCACGTCCAGAACGTTCGATCCTTTGGCCGTCGAGTAGACGATTCCACTCGGGCGTGGACCGGGCTTCGGCCCCATCGGCGCGCCGAAGTGTCGGGCGCGGGTGAGCCACGTTCTCGACTGGGGCCCCGGCGGACGGACGCGAAGGAACGGGGCGTCTTGTCCCGGCTCGACTTCGGGGGGCGGAGGGATTTCGCTGAAGCTCAACTGCAGACGCGATTGCGGCCGCCGCGCTTCGCCTCGTACAGCTTTTCGTCGGCGTGCTGAATGATGTCGGTTGCGCTGCGATCGGCGTTGTGGAGTGTCGAGCAGCCTACGCTGATCGTGACCGGAATGCGCTCCCCCTGGAAGATGAAGGTGTGCTCGGCGATGCGGGCGCGAAGGTTCTCCGCCGAGCGACGTCGCGCCCTCGAGCGGCGTTTCGGGAAGGGCGATTACGAACTCCTCACCGCCATATCGCGCGAACACGTCGTCGGGTCGGATCCGACCTTGCACCACTCGGGCGAGCTCTCGGAGCACGTAGTCTCCCGCCAGATGGCCGTATTGGTCGTTGATGCGCTTGAAGAAGTCGATGTCGAACATCACGATCGCGAGCGGGCGATCGTGGCGCCTGGCGCGAAGCACTTCTCGCTCCAGCGCTTCGTAGAGGTAACGCTTGTTGTTGATCTGCGTCAGACCATCCACGATGGTCATCCTGTAGATTTCTTCGTGGTACTTGGCTTCGGCGTCGGCGCCGGATAAAAACTTCAAGATCGTCGGCCCCACCTTCAGCCGGTCGCTGTTGTTGAGCACGGCCTCTCGGGCGATTTGCTCCTCGTTCAGGTACGTGCCGTTGGTCGAGCCATCGTCGACCACGTACCAGCGGCCGCTTCGCCGCTCGATGTGGGCGTGACGGCGCGAGACCGAGTCGCCATCGAGCACGATCTGATTGTCGGCTCCGCGGCCGATCCGGATCGGGTTGGTGTCGAGCACGAAGCGTTTGCCGAGAAGGCCGGGCTCCTTCGTGTAGATCACCACGACGCAGTCGTTACCCGCACTGTCCTCGGGTTTCGGTGGCTGCACCACCTGGGTGACCCGGGTCTTTTCGTCGAACTCACTCACTGACGTTGGCAGGTCTTTCGACCGCGGCTAACACCTTCAAATTGTTAACTTACGTTAGTCCTTCTGAACGAGATTTCCATGGTACGCAAGACTCCCCGCTCGGGATCGAAGGCGGGCGCCCTTCCGGAGGGTATCCCACACTTGCCCACCCCCCCGGCCAAGGAGTCGGCCGGCCCGCGGCCGTGGGTGTAAAGAAGCGGAATGCGAGCGCTCCGCGATGGGCGAGTCGAGCTTCTCACGTTCAAAGACGGGCTGCTCTCGAAGGTCGCCCACGACCTCTTGCTCGTCGTGGCGCGGGCCGAAGTTCGAACCGAACGGCGAGCGGGTGGAGGCAGAATTCCAGCCCGCGAGCCTTTCGGTGGAGGGGGTGATGCGGGACGGAGTGCTCGATTGGCGCACCCTGAGTAGCTCCGACAAGTCCGACATCGTCGACAACATTCAGCACAAGATCCTCAAGACGGACAGATTCGCAGAGTCCAAATTCGTCGGCAGCGCCCAGCGCGTCGATGGCATCCACCGGGTCAACGGAACTCTCACGCTCGTGGGAAGCTCTCATGAAATAGCATTCGAAGTGACCGAAACCGACGCCCGCTATCGCGGGCAAGTCGAGATCGTTCCGAGCCGCTGGGGCATCGCTCCGTTCAAGGCGCTGCTTGGTGCGATCCGACTGGCCGATCGCGTCGTCGTGCGGTTCGATTTGCGCGGGACTGAGCTGAGCTATTCGAGGGGTACCTTCAGCCCGGCGAGCTGCATCACTCGAAGGGCGTTCCCCGCCGTGACGGGTCCCTCGCGCAATCGGTAGTCGAACGTCATCTGCTCGTTCGCCACGCTTTCCTGGAAGTGGACCTGCGTGACTCGAGCCATCAAGTCGTCGGGCAAACGACAGAGCTCCATGTCGTGGGTGGAAACAGCACCGCACGCCCCGCGGGAAAGCAGCTCTGCGAGGATCCAGCGCGCCCCGATCTGACGCTCGCGGGAATTGGTGCCGTGCAGGATTTCGTCGAGCAGGAACAGCACGGGGAGCTTGCCTTCGGTGGCGTCGAGCACCGCCTTCAGCTTGCGGACTTCGGCGTAGAAATGGCTGACACCGCTTTCGAGGGAGTCGCTCACTCGCATGCTGGTGCAGATCGCCATCCTTCCGATGTCGAGCTTTCGCGCGCACACGGGTGCCCCGGCGAGGGCCATCACACCGGAGAGCCCCATTGCGCGCAAGAGTGTGCTCTTGCCGCTCATGTTCGACCCCGTCACCAAAAGTGCGAGGCCGCCCTTCGCTAGGTGCACGTCGTTGACGACGCGCGAAGCGTCGTCGATGAGAGGATGCCCGAGGCCCTCGACTTCGAATCGAGCCTCCCCTTCTCGGATCGAAGGAAACGCGAAGCTCGGCTGGTCGTGAGCGAGGCCGGCCAGGGAGGAGAGCGCTTCGAGCTCGCCGAGCGCCTCGAACCAGCCGCGCACGCGCTTGCCCGAACCGATCTGCCATTTCTCGAGCGCGAGCGTGCAATGAACGTCCCAGCACAAGAGAGCGTTCACGAATGGGTGAATCAATCCGTTGTGACGCAGATCGTACCAACCTACGGCGCGGCGAAATTGGTTCATCGATTCCGACGGACGAGGGCCACCGCTTGCAATCCGTGTCTTCATGCGCTCGACCAGGCGCGAATCGATGTTTAAAGACTCGAGAATTTCCAACATCGCGCCGTAGCGCAAAAAGGCGCCTTCGGTTGCGGATACGGCGACGAAGACCTGCGTCGTTTCGGCGCGCGACAGGAAGTTCACCAAGATCGAAAGCGCCAGGGGGACGCTCCACACCGCGCTCGGCAATCCGAAGCTCGTGCTCCCGACGATTCCCAGGATGGTCAGGAGAGGGAAGAGCCGTGCCCCCCAGATCAGCGCGGCGCGCTCGATGAGAGCAGGAGTCCCCTCGGCCCAAGCCAGAAGCCCCGCGGGATCTGGTGGTAGTTTCTGGGTGCCGGTCGGTTCGACCACGGCCAGGGCGTGGGCTTCGAGGCGCTGTCGCATCTCGAGATCATCGGCGAGACGCTGAACCGCTTCTTGCCGCAGCTCGATTTCCTCGAGCGCCGCCGGAACCTTGAAGAAGCTCGCCAGCGCGTGTTGACCAAAACGAGTGTGCGCGACCGATACGCGCTGGAAGAGCGAGCCCCGCCCAAACACGTCGAGGTCGCCCGCGTACGGATGAGTCGCATCCGAGAAGCGGGCGCCTTCCTCGGGAAGCTCTCGCCAGCGGCCGGTGACGCGCGCTTCCGCGTCGCGATTCACGCGGGCGAAGCGCCGAGCATCTTCTTCCGCGCCGATCACCCTGGCGTGATGCACGACGAGCCAGGCGAATGCCACGACCCCCAGGAGGGCGAGCGGCCCCGAAATCGTGGTCTGCTTGCCGAGGAGCGCGAAGATGCCGGCGATGGCCAAGACACCGAAGGACAGGCCTCTCAAGTTCGAAACCAAGCGGGAACGCGCCCCGAGCGCGTCTGCACGGGCGCTGAAAGTTTTCGTGCGCTTCTGATAGAGAAGAGGGAGCTCTCGATCCGTCATGCGGTCACGATGCGGGTGACGGCGCCCGCCGATGCGGTCGAGGGAGAGCACTTCGTCCACGACGCCCATCTCCACAGCCGCCTTCGGCATTCCGTAGACGGTGGAGCTCGCCTTGTCCTGCGCTAGCGTGCGTCCGCCTGCGGCCTTGATCGCAGCAAGCCCGACGGCGCCGTCGCGTCCCATCCCTGTCAGAACCACGCCGACCGATCGAGCTCCGAACACCTGCGCCACGCTCTGGAAGGTGACGTCGGCGGCCGGTCGCACGCCATGCACCGGGGCGGCGTCGGAGAGCTCGAGTTTCGCGTTTCGTCCGACCACCAGATGGCTTCCGCCGGGCGCGACCAGCGCCGTGCCAGCTCGGAGGTCGTCGCCAGTGCTCGCTTCCCGCACGGCGAATCCGGCGTGCTCGCTCGAGCTGATCGGCAAGCGCTCGAGTGAAGCCCGCGGACATGTGTTGCACGACGATGGCAGCGCGCGTTGTCTCCCAGCTGGAGCGTTCGGCAGGAGCCGGACGAGCGCAGCGGGTCCGCCCGTCGAGCTGGCAATTGCGATCACGCGGAGCCCCGCCGGCATCGGCTTGGGCGACGAGCGCGGGGCGATCGCGCGGGACGCGAAGGCATCCGAGGTCGCTTCGACCGTGCGCATCGGTCCGAGCACGTTGGCGCCGGCTGCGGCGAGGAGCTTCTCGACCAGAACGTCGCGAATGTTCGCGAGGTTGGCGGACACCTCGCCGTCGGGCTTCTCCACGAAGTCGACTGCGCCGGCAGCCAACGCCTGAACCGTGGCGGTCGCGCCTTCTCGCGTGTGCGCGCTGAGCATCACGATGGGCGTCGGGCGCTGCTCCAGGATCGCGCGCGTGGCTTCGGCGCCGTTCTTTCCCGGCATGTTGAAGTCCATCGTGATCAAGTCGGGTGCGAGCTGGCCCGCCATGCGTACGGCCTCGTCGCCATCCTTGGCCTGCCCGGCCACTTCGAAGCGGGAATCGCCTGAACAGGACGCGCGCGATCGCGCCCCGCATGAACGCCGAGTCGTCGACGACCAGAACCCTGAGCTTGCCCGTCACCGTTTCACTCTACTGAACTTGAAAACCGCCGTCGCGCCCACCATCGGCGCGTCGGGCGTGCCAACGAAGCGGCGATCCACGACGTCTGCGACGCAGCTGGCGGCTTTCGCCCCGAGTCCGGCTTTCTTCGCCACGCTGACTCCCTCGGCCCGACCGCGAGCGCGCACCAGAAATCGCACCTGGACTTCCGCCGAATCCTTTTCCAGTCCGCCGTTGTCGGCCACGCAGCCGATGAGCTTGTCTTTGGCGAGGGACAGTTTCTTCTCGGCTTGGGGAAGCGAACCTTCGTCCGCCGTGACGGGTCCGACCTCGACTTTGATTTCGTCGGGAGCCGTGACCGGGGCCGGAGAGCTCGACGTGGCGCTCGGCGGTACCGACGAGCTCGGTTTCCGAGGAAGCGGACTCGAGCTCAGGAGTTGATTCGCCTCCGCCTCGACGAGGCAGCGCACCAGCATCCCCTTGCCGTTCGAGAGCCGACCCCAGGGGCACACCGGATCGTACGGGTAGCGACTGGCTTCCTGCGCCGCTACCGGTCGCCCCGCGAAGACGCCCAGGGCCGCGCCCAGAGCCAGCGTGGTCGCCACGAAGAGGAGCTTCTTCTGCATGCGGTTTCCTTAGGCCAACGCGGCATGCAGCGGAAGAGGTCAGCGAAATCCCTTGAGCACGTAAGCGCTTTGGGGTTCGTCGATGCCCTTGAAGGTGAGGCCCGTCATCTCCTCGGCGAGCACGAGATCCTTCACTCGCTCGTACAGCGATGCGCTCATCAGCACGCCGCCAAGGGGCGCTTTGGACTCGTGGCGCTGGGCGCGATTCACCACGTCGCCGATGCAGGTGTAGTCGCGGCGCACGAAACGCGAGCCGATGTCACCCGCGCACGACCTGCCCGGTAGTTCAGTCCGATGCGCATGACCAGCGGCTTTTCGCGCTCGGCGTTGAAGGTCGAGCAGCGCTTGCTGCATGCCCCAAGCTGCCCGCGCGGCGCGCAAGGCGTGGGGCTCCTCGAACTCGGGCCGATCCTCGAACACCGCCATGATCGCGTCGCCGATGAACTTGTCGATGTCGCCGCCCTGATCCTTGATGACGATGCACAGCGCGTCGAACGCTTCGTTCAGGATCGCGACCACCTCGGGCGCCGTCATCTTGGAGCTCATGCTCGTGAAGCCCGAGATGTCGCTGAAGAGCAGCGTCGCGTCGACCTCTCGCGCGCGGACCTCGCCCATCCCGCCGCCCGAAGCCGACATTTCCTCCGCGGCGCTTGACGGCGCCCTCACTGATGTAGAGGCGCGACGCTTGCTTGTAGCGAGCCAGTCGAGCTTCCGCGAGCACGCGTTCGACGATCGCGATGCACTTGTCGGTCCCGAAGGGCTTGACCAGGTAGCTCGTGAGCCCCGCAGCTCGCATCTGCGCTTGATCGCGCTTGCGAGTCGCGCGCGGTGAGCATGACGATGGGCACGTCTCGGGTTTTCGGGTCCCGGCGCAGCGCGTGGACGAGCTGGAATCCCGTCATGCGCGGCATGTCGTAGTCGGTGAGGACCAGATCGGGCGGCCCTCTGAGAGCGCGCTCCAATCCGTCCTGCCCGTCGACCGCCGTTTCCATGCGAAATCCCTGGCGGCGCAGGCAATCGGCGACCAGATGCCGGATGGCCGCGGAGTCATCCACGACCAGAACGCTCTCGCGAGCGCTCACCATGCGCGTGGCCAAGAGCGAATGCAGCCGGCTGACCAGCTCCTCCGGGACGACGGGCTTGACCAGGTACTCGTCCGCGCCTGCGTCGAACCCCCGCTCCAGGTCCGCCGTTTCGCCGAGGGACGAGCAGATCACGACGGGAATGTCCGCCGTGCGCTCGTCCTGTTTCACCGCGCGGCAGAGCGCGTAGCCGTCCATGCTTCGGCATCTCAACGTCGGTCAGGAGCAGGTCCGGCGCGTCCTTGCCGATCATCTGCCAGCGCTTCCTCGCCGTCCCAGGCCTCGGTCACGTCGTACCCCGCTGCGGTCGAGGAGCGGCACGCGTGTGCCGATGAATGAGATCGCTGTCGTCGGCGAGGAGCACCCGCAGCCGACCCCGCGCGGAGCTCTCGATGGTCGCGAGGAGCTCTTGGGTCTGAAACGGGATCTGCAGCGCGCGGAAGAACCCCACACGCCGGGCTTCCTCGCAGGACGCCACGTCGAGCCCGAGGTAGATGGCGCGTTCGGGTGCGAGGCCGCTCTCCCTGCGCCGATTCCAGAGCGCGGTCGCCGGCACGCCTCCCACGACCGGCGCGAACAGGATCACGTCCGGCTTCGTTTCAGCCTGCTCGAAGAGCGCTTCGAGGTCGGGCGCCACGCGAGAGCTTGTGCCCTGCGGGCTCAACGGCCTGGGCTGATGAACTGACCGAGCACGCCCGGGAGGCGTCACGAGGCCGACCTGCATGGGCCGGAGCGTAGAGCGTCAGCCGCCCCAGGTCACTCGCATCTCGCAATTCGGATCCCCCGACGCGATACAGGAGCGCTCGTCTACCCTCACGCGGGATCCCGGGCTGAGAGCGAATACGCCCTCGAGCCAGCCGGTGAAGGTCACGCAATGCGCGCGATGAGGTGCCGGCATCCCGCGGATCTCGAGATCGACGATGCCCGGTGCCGTGATGCTGGGAACCAGGGAGCCCATGTCACAGTGCTTGTGCCAAAGTCCGTTCGCGAGCTCGATGAACTTCTCGGGCTGTACGCCGCGCTCGAACATGGTTCTCCACGCTCCGGCGTTGTTGAGGGCCGCGTAATGGCCCGCTTGTCGCACGAGCGCCAGGTCTCCCGTTCCGAAGAGCGAGTCGAGGAGCGTGTTCGATTCGACGAAGAAGCCGAAGTCGACCCAACCATCGCGACTCCGCGCTTCTCCAGAACGCTCGGAGCCAGGGCGACGAATTTTCGATGTACTTCGCCGCTCCCGCCTCGCCGAAGCGTTCCCTCACGAACGCCAGGCGCATTCGGGCGGCCGATGCACTGACGCGTCCGCTGCGCAGAGAAGTTCGGTTGGGGTCCCTGTCACCGCTCACAGGATTTGCGACGCTATCACGACCGGCGGGAAAATTACTCGAACCGAATCGCCGGTCGCTGTTCGAGGGGCGCGGTGGCCCCGCCGCGCTCGAAGCCGACCACCGTGATGGTCATCGGTCTGCCGCCTTGGGTGTCGAAGTCGTGGGCGGAGTGAGCCTGGAACCGGTACTTCGAAAGGTAGGAAAAGACGCCCTTGCCGTTCCCTCGATACACCAGCAAAACTCCCATGTGGTGGTGACCCGAGCGAACGCTGGTGGAAAATAGCGGGAAGCTCCCGACCTGCAGGAGCGCGGGATCGTTGCTATCGAACATCAGCTCCCCATCCAGGGAAACCGCCGCGCCGATCAGTGGAAATCCGTCACTCATCTCGTTCCGGTGCGCGGCGCGGACCGGAGTGCCGTACAGATCCTCGGCACAACCTTGCTTTCGGTCGTACGGCGCATCGTGAGTGCATGCGATGCGAGCTCCGGTTGCGGGATCAGCGGTCGCGACTCGTGGCTCCGGAGCCGGATGTTCGCCTCCGCCGGCTGCGCAAGCGCACAGAGCGAGGGCCAGGCCGAGCTCCGGAAACCGGAAGCCATTCACTCGCAAAGGATAGCGCGATACGCTTCTCCCGTGCCCGTCGAGCGCTTGTTTCTGGTCTGGAACGCGGAGCTCAGCTTGAAGGAAGGGCTCGACTACGTGCGCCGTCGCCTCCGCGGGGAAGCGGAGGCGTGTGCCCTGTGCGAAATCGCTTACGACGGCCTGAGCGAGAAGCCCGGGTTCAAGCAGTGCAAGCGCGACATCGGCCTGCCGTTCGAAGGAGTGATGAAGAACCGCCTCGACGACGAGCAAACCCAGGCCCGCTGGCGGAGACTTTCCCTGTGTGTTGGGGAAGTCCTCCGCGGGTCTTCTGAAGCTCCTGGGCCGGTCGGAGATCGAATCGTGCGAGGGAGATCTCGATCGATTTGCCGAGCTCTTGCGGCGGGCACTCGATCGTCAGGCAGAGCCACGGTCGAGCGATAGATAGCCCACGATTACCGCGCTCACCTCTCGAGCGAGGTGCGGGTCGGTGAGTCGATCTGGGTGCTCTGCGATGATCCCGTGGGTCAACGCCTGGAGAGTCCGCATCACCAGAAACGCGGCGAGATCCAGGTTCGGCGGCGCCACTTCGCAGCGGTGTGCTTCGAGGTATTCGCGGATCATCAGCGTGAGCTCGCGCTCCACGTCGACAATGCGTTTCAGTCGTCCGACCGCCGGTAGTTGCTCGACGAAGACGCGATAGAGTGCGGGCTCGACCGAGTAGAGCTCGAACAGCGAATCGACCAACCGCCGTATCGCCACCGGCACCGACTCGCTTTGGAGGGCCGCGAACGTGGACTTCGCGAGCGCGAGCAGCACCGAAACGTGGCGCTCGAGCAGCGTGGCGACGAGCGCTTCCTTGTTTGGAAAGTATTGATACAGCGACCCGATGCTGACCCCCGCGACGCGCGCGACCTCGTTCGTGGTCGCCCGCTCGAACCCGACCCGGGTCAAAACGCGAGCCGTGGCGGCCAGGATGGCTTCTACGGTCGCCTCGGAGCGGGATTGTCGCGGGGTTTTTCGGGCGGTGGTTTCGCACTCGGGCGCGATCGAAACGCGAGTGCATAAATATCGAGCGAATGCTCACATTCTTACTCGATGGAGGAACGGACGTGAAAAATCTGAGTCAATGGCTGAAGATCGCGTTTTTGGCGGCGGTGGTCGACGGGCTGGCCGCCATCGCCATGCTGACTCCAGGGCTTTCGCCCTTGGTTTGGGGACTGCCGGGCCTCGGGGGCGAGGTTCGCTTCGCCATGGGCTATGGCGCTTCGCTGATGCTCGGTTGGACCGCGCTTCTCCTGTGGGCGGCCCGCCGCCCCAGGGAGCGCAGGTTCGTCGCCCTGTTGACGGCCGTACCCGTCATTTCAGGCCTCGTGCTCACCGAGATCTGGGCGGTCACGAGCGGGCTCGTGGCGCTGACCCATTTGCTCCCGATGCTCGTGATGCAGAGCGCAGCGATGGGGATGTTCGGATTGCTCTACCACGCCACGGGCGAGGCGAAACGACCAGGCCAGGAGCGGGATTTCGCGCCCCGCTCATCCTGACCCCGCGTGCGAGCGGCGAGCTCAGGCGTAAGCTCCGGAGAGATGCGCATTGGAGCCGGATTGCTTTTCGTATCGTTGGCAGCGCTGGCTGTCGCCGAGCCGTTCCCGCACGTGCGGATGACTCCGCGCCCGCGAAGCTTCCGCCGCTCGAGGTGAAGGTCGATCGCAGCAAGGTCGACATCGAGCATCATCATCTGGAAGTGGTCTTGTCCCGCACGGCCAAGAGCGTGGACATCAAGGTCCTCGGGGAGTCGGGCACCGTGCTGGCCAACGAGACCCACGACTTTTCCGGCAAGGCGGCCAAGACTCCGCTGCTGGTGACCTGGAAGCCGAAGAGCACCGAGGCCGTGGCCCGCATCGAGGTGTTCGGTCACGACACCGAGGGATACTACGCCGGCATCGCGCTGATCCCCTGGTCGGTGACCATCCCTCACCAGGATGTCCTTTTCGACACGAACAAGGCGGAGATCAAGTCGTCCGAAAAGTCGAAGCTCGAGGAAAGCCTCACGAAATCAAAGACGCCGCTTCGGCTCACAAGGACCTCGGCGAGATCAAGCTGTTCATCGCCGGCCACACGGACACGGTGGGTAGCTCGAGCCACAACATCGCGCTCTCGCGCAAGCGCGCCAAAGCCATCGCCCAGTGGTTCAAAAAGCACGGCCTGCCCATCCCCGTCCTCTGGGAAGGATTCGGCGAATCGGTTCCCGCTGTGAAGACGGGCGACGAAGTGGACGAGCCCCGCAATCGCCGCGTGGACTACATTCTTTCCGTCGAGGCTCCTGCGCTCAAGGCTGGGTCCGCTCCGGTGTGGAAAAAGAGCTAGCGCTCAGGGGCAACTCGAGCTGCAACTGTTCATCTGGCACTGCGCCCAGGTGGTGTACGCGCTGCCCGCGCTCGCATACTGCGACACGCATTGATCGTAGCAAGTTTGCGTGGTGCACGGGTCGACGCAATCCAGAAACGGGTACACGTTCAGGTTCGACCAGAACGCTTGCATTTGCGAACAACAGCTCGACTTGTTGCAGTTGGCACACGGATCCGAGCTCGGAAACAGGCAAACGCCACACGCGACGTAGGCCTGAGCCTGGGACTCACAACCGTTCGCGGCGGCTAGACCGTCGGTAGTGCAGGTGAAGGTGGCGGAGTTGCTCGCGCAGCCGAGCCAAGCGTTCGTCTGCACCGAGCACTGATTGGCCACGGAGCTCGTTTCGGATTGGCACGTCGCAATGCACGCGGAAAGCGTGGGTTCATTCGGACACCCGGCGGTTTTGGAACGCGCTGCAGAACGAGGTGCAATTCGCGGAGCCTCCACCGCTGCCGCCGGAGCCACCAACACCGCCCGTCGCGCCAAACCCGCCGCTGCCCCCGGTCGCTCCGGTTCCGCCGAAGCCTCCGGTCGCGCCGAAGCCTCCGGTCGCGCCGAAGCCGGCCCGCCGGTGCCGCCACCGACCCCGCCGCCGAAACCAGCCAGCACCACCGGTGCTGCCGCCCACGCCGCCACCGAAGCCGCCGTCGAATCCCCCAACGCCTCCTCCGGTTCCACCCCCGCCCGTGTTCTGAGCGAGGCAGGCGCCGTTTTGGCACACGAGACCGTTCGGGCAGGCGCCAGCGTCATCACAGGGGAGCGCGCCACCCCCGCCGCCGCTCGAGCTGCACCCGAACGACGCAAAGAGAAGGGGAGCACCCCAAAGCCAAGTGGACCTCACTACTTACCTCCAGATAGGCCCCCGCCCTGAGGCGTCCGAGGCGCGTCAACCTAGTACGTGGGCCATCTGCCAGACGTTCCCCCAAGGATCGCGCACCATCGCTCGCCGGTCGCCATAGGGCGTATCCAGGGGCTCCTCGAGGGTTTCCGTGCCCATTTCCAGTGCGCGCAGAAATGCGGCGTCCGCATCGTCGACGTAGACGTAGAGAAACGCCGGGAACGTCTCCCTCGCTCCCGCGGCGGTCACCATCACGAGGGAGTCGCCGACGCGCATCTCGACCGGCGCGGCGGCACGCATCTCGCCGGTCGCTTGGACGACGGCGCGAAAGAATGCGACCTGGCCCGCAACGTCGTGGACCACGATTCGTGGGGTGAGCGAGTGAAAGCCTGTGCGGGGCGCGCGCTGCATCACCGGGATGTTACACCGCGATGGTCCGCTGCCGGCGTCACTCATGTCGGCGGCGCAATGCGCGTGCCGTGAGCCGCGCTTGACCACGCACTCCGTCAACTGGTGGACCGCCGATTCGCCGGGCGACTCGAATCATCTTGATGGGCCAGTGGAAGTGGTTGCTGGAGGTCCAGCGCGTGCAACGCGGCGCGCCCTGGGTCCTCGGCTTGGGCATCGGAGGCGTCGCGCTGCTGGCGGCGGTGGGGCCTCGCCCCTGGCTGGTGCTGGGTTACGTCAACGTCGTGTGCGTAGCAGTGGGCGTTTTGATCGGCCAAATCCCAACGACGCGCCGCTGGCTCAGTCTTCCGGCGCTCGGCATGATCGCCACGGACGTTCTGATGGTGTGTCTCGATCCGAGCTTCTGGATCGTGCACTAGTCGCCGAGGTCGGCCGAAGGCTGTCGACTGCGCGACCGAAGGGAGTGCACGAGAAAGGACTTGAACCTTCACTCCCTCTCGGGAACCGGAACCTAAATCGGGAGCTTGTGTCGTGAACGGATGCGAACCGAAGCGATCCGAGCGTTTGCGAATCGCCGATCACCCCGTTCGGCGTCGTTGAGCGACGTTTCCGACGATTCGCCGACGATTGGAGGCCGTCAGAGAAGCCATGGTCCGCCCGGCTCCCACTTGGCAGCGACCGTCGATCCACTGGCCGCACGCTCCAGTTCCGGCAGCAGGAACGAGGAGATCACGTCGATGATCTCCGGCAGTGTGACACCGGTTTCCGTCAGCCTCGACCGCGCCAAGAATGCCTTCCACTGAGTTTGTTTGGTCGAGTCCATGGCGAAGGCGGCGGTCAGAGCCAGCGGTGGCTCGGTCGAGATTGACGTTCCCGGCGTTCAAAGGTTGCTCGGATGGCGTTCCGAAGCGATCGCCCCTCGAAGGCGAACGTCCGGCACAGGAACCAGAACGTCGAAGAAGTCCTTCATCCGGGTGTTCGTGATTCCGAGGTTCACCATCGCTTGCAGCTTCTCCGCGACGACCACTTCCCGTGGGTACGCTCGGAGCCTCGGACGGGGACCAGGCAGCAGCGTGGGGAAGTCGATCATCTCCGGCGCGGGCGTAACGGCGTCCCCGAAGCCAACATCCACCTGGACGTTGAGGTTGGCTGAGCCGAGCTTGCCGGTCAGGGTGATCCGTACGCCTTCGTACTCCGCATCCTCCTTGATGCGCTCCGCAGAAACCGTCCCGGATTGAACACGACGCCATCGTCTTCGACCACAGTGGTGCAGACGTTGCGAAAGACTTCGGCGAGACGCTCGGAATCCGGGGGACCGGAACCGAGAAGGTCGAGGTCTTTGGTTGCTCGATGCGGATGTTCCGACCAGACCGTGAACATCATCGCGCCTTTCAGGACGAATTGGCCGGCATGGGCCGACTGCGCGAGCCTGTACAGAAGGCGCTCCAGACCGTAGCGAATCAGGACGAAGTTGAACTCCTCCCCTCGCTCCTTCGAGAGCCTCAGCAATCGGTCTCGGACCGATTGGGCGACGTTCTTCGTCACGAGAACGACTCCATGTACGGCTTCATCACTCGGGCTACCCGACAGACTTCCGCCGCTCGAAGAAGGTCGTTCCATCGAGCGGCCCCGCTTCCGGAGGTATTCCCGTAGGGCCTCGACCGCCACGTCGATCCCGATCTTGTTCCGGTACTTGAAGCAGTCAGCCACCGTCTTGGCCTTTGACGTGATGAATACCTCTACGCCCTCGATGACGTGCTTCTCGACACCGAATGTCCGAGCGCTTCCAGAAGAACGGACGATCCGGATTGGCGGCCAGTCGGTTTTCGGCTTCCGAGCCTTAACGTCGATTGCGAGCCAGACCTCGTGTGGGCTCTGCGTCGTCATCTGGTGAAACGCGAGAGCCGAGAGCAGGCAGACGATTCCAGCCGGCACTCTCTTGGCGGCTTCAACCAGCGTGTGGTGCTCCGTGACCTTGGCCCCGGCCGACACGTAGAGACCCCGACCGACTCGCTCCAGCTTTCCAGCTTTCGTGAGCCGCCCCAGAGCGGTCCGAGACACACCCTTCTTTTCGACCTCCCGAGGCCGAAAGACCGCATGCCGGGTTGGTTCTGCGGGGTGGTCCGGAGCGTTACGATTCGTAGGCACTTGCATATATTTACCGACGTATCGCAACGTGTCAAGCCGACGTGAGTGCACGAGAAAGGACTTGAACCTTCACTCCCTCTCGGGAACCGGAACCTGAAATCGGCTTCGTGGGCAGCGAACGAGGGGTCACCGAAGTCATTCTCGGCACTTCGAGTTCACAATCAGGTCCGTTGGGGTTCGTTCAGGAGCGGCTCCGACGATATTCCGACGATTCGAAGAGGTTCTGGCGATGCCCTCATGAAGGCCACGGCCGTCCTCTTGGCTTGCCCTGTCCCTTGATGGCAATCGGCTCCTTCGTGAACGGGTTCACTCCCATGCGGGTCGGTGCTGCCTCGAACATCTCTTCCCACAAGTCCAAGCCGTCGAGCCAGGCCGTCAGCCACGAACCCAGGGTACGTCCGGTGTCCTTGAGCGGTTCCTCTCCGGAGAGCGTGACAATCGGGCCATCGTCCATCCCGCAATCGAGGCACGACCAGTTGGCACACCCCCAATCGCAGATGGGCAGCAGCCGAGAAGGCCATTCCGGGTCCTTCCGGAACGTCTGGCAGACCTCCACAAGGGTTTCTGCGTCGTCCGTGGCGGCTTCAATTGGGTAGAGCCCGTAGGCGGGTCCGAATCCACCGTCGGCGACCTCCAGGAAGAGCCGCCGGAGGAGGGGCGGCAGCCGAAACCCAAGGGTCCTCTCCACCAGGTCGAACGTGAAAGCGGACACCGGAGGATTCCAGGTCGGCTTGTCGTGCTCCCCGATAGGCGCCCGAGGCTCGACACGGACTCGTTCTCGCAGGCGGTCTAGCAGCTCATCGTCGGTCATAATCCGTCTGCCCGTCCCTACTCATTTTTGGCCCCGGCTTCTTCGATTTGTTTCCGCACCCAACCGGCTCCTGGTCCTTCACGGTGGGCGCACCAGCCAACTGGTGGGTCCGCCAGCTCGGCCACTGAGTGGTCGGTTCTCAGTGCTTCCCTTCGACCGCACGGTCGGCGGCAACGTGTTCCAGGTCGAGCTTCGCCTGGGCGTACACTTAGGCGTGGGCGGCCCCAATCCGAACTTGTTCTTGCTCATGCTTCACGCCCCGAATAGTCGGCATAACCTCGGCAACCCCGACCGATGCGCTCAGAACCGCTGACGCCGTCACCGAAAACGTCAACGATTCCACTGGTGCACGAGAAAGGACTTGAACCTTCACTCCCTCTCGGGAACCGGAACCTAAATCCGGCGCGTCTGCCAATTCCGCCACTCGTGCTGGCAGTGCGGAGCTTACCTCTCAGAACGCCCGCGCGTAACCCACCGACCAAGAGCCGGGAGCGATGCTCACCGACGCCGACCCGGTCTTCTCCGTACTCTTCGGGCCGCCGAAGAGGATGATCGCTCCGCCGGCCAGGAGGCCCACGCCGCCCACGACGAGACCGACGTTGGCGATGGTTTCCAGGCGCTTGCCGCTGTCGATTGTGTCGCCGTATTTGGGATCGGTGCAGCGCTTGCCGCCGCAATCGTCTTCGACCTGCTTGAACTTCGAGCTCGACATGGATCCCGCAATTGCGAAGACCGCGATGCCGGCGACTCCCACGCCGGCGGTGACGAACCCAATCGTACGCAGTGTTCCGCCCTTCGGTTGGTCGGTCGGAGCGTCCGACTGGCTCTCGACCACCGGGGGCGGTGCGTCGGACTCGGTCGAGCCGTGGGTCTCGAGCACCATTGTGACGGTTTGGGTCTCACCGGCCTTCATCTCGACGGACTTCTCGGTGACCACGCCGCCGTCGGGCTGAGCTCGGATCAAGAGGTCGCCGGGAACGACGGCAACGGGTTTGCCCAGACGCGACGGATCGAGTGGGGTTCCGTTCAAGGTGACTCGGGTGCCCGCCGGTGCGTCCACCAACGCCACGATCACCTTACCGACCTTCTGGTCGAGCAGAGCAACCTCTGCCGCTGCCGCGTCTCGGGTGGCGGCGTACTTGTCGTCCTTCTCGGCTAGATCGCGGGCTTCACGCAGCGTCCGTTCCAGCTCGAAGTGCGCTTCCGCCAATCGCCCGAGCTCCCGCAGACTTCGGCCTACGTAGAGTCTCGCGTTCGGGCTGCCGGAGAGCTCGAGCGCCTTTTTCGCGCTCTCGAGGGCTCCTGGGTAGTCCTTTGCCTCGTAACGCGATTGCGCAGCCCTGAACGCTTCGAGTGCCGCCTTCGAGTCCCCCGCGTGCGCAGACGTTGCCACGAGGGAAAGCGACAGGACAAGCAGGGCCGGCAAACAGCGAAGCGTCATAGTCCTTCTGGCTTATACCCCGCGCCGGTACCTCGGGTCTTCGGGCGTGAACGGGGTTCGGCTCGACGGACGGACTCGGGGGTTGGCGTCGGGATTTCCGCGGAAGGGGCGGGCGCAGCCGTAGGCGTTTCACTCGCGAGGGGCGTTTCGGACTGGGTCGGCGCCGGTGGTGGTGTTTCGGGACGCGAGAGAGTCGGAGCGCTCGGCGGAGCGGTCGCAGGCGTCGATTCAGCGGTCGGTTCAGAGCGTTGAAAGGAGCGAAAGAGAAGGAGCACGATCACAAGGGAGCCAACCAGCAGCGCGAGCCCGAGCGCCACGGCCCAACGCCGGCGGGGTGGCTCGGGAGGCGAGGAGGCGACCACCGGTTTCATCACCTTGGAGCCGGTGCCGTTGCCAGCCGGCATGCGCAGCCCATCGGTGGAAGGAGCAGGGATGTTCAGAGAGGCGAGAACGGAGCTGACCTCCCGGGCTTTCGCGATTTGAACACCGCTCGCGTTGGCGGCGGCTTCCAGAGCGTCCGCGAACTGGATTGCGGTTGCAAACCGCGCATCGGGGTTGGCGGCCAACGCCTTCATGGTCACTTCGGAGATCGCGGGGGGGATGGTTGGGTCCCGATCCGATGGGGACTCTTTGGCACCTCCCATGATGCGAGCGAGGGTCTGGCCGTCCGTGGAGCCTCGGAACAGCCGACGCCGGGTCATCAGCTCCCACAGCACGATGCCGGCCGAGAACAGATCCGAGCGGCGGTCCACGTTTCCGCTCACGACTTGCTCCGGCGAAAGGTAGCCGACCTTCCCCTTGATGCTGGTGGTGTCGGTGATGGTGAGTCGAGAGCGCGCGTGGGCGACTCCGAAGTCGGTGATTCGACTGACCCCGTCGACGCCCACCAGCACGTTTTGGGGGGAGACGTTGCGATGCACGATGTTCAGCGCCTCGCCGGTTTCGTCACGGAGCTCGTGGGCCGCATGAAGCCCTTCGAGCATGTCGAGGGCGATGCGCAAGGAAATCGGGAGCGGGAGCGCCGTGCGGGTTTGCGCCAGCATTCGCAGGACCGAGTGCAGAGCGTGCCCCTCCACGTACTCCATGACGAGGTACATCCCGTCGGGTCCGCGCTCCACGGCGAGGGTCGGTACGACGTTGGGATGGCGGATTTGCGCGGCCAGCCGAGCTTCGTCGAGAAACATCGTGACGAACTCGGGCTGCGCGGCGATGTGCGGATGAAGAAGCTTGATCGCAATCAGACGCTCGAAGCCGCCTTCGCCGCTCAGCTTTCCCAGGTACACCGTCGCCATGCCGCCCGCAGCAATGGGGCGCAGGAGCTCGTACCTCCCCAGCTCGGCGACCATGGACCGAACACTTTAGCGCATGCGCCCGCAGTGGGAGAGGTGTGGGACATTACCCGACATTTCGATCTGCGAAAGATGCCGGCGAGCGGGCGCATTTCGGTCATGGCCCGTTGGCCGGCACTCTCCATGCAAGCGGTCCCGAAGCCAGCGAATCCACATCCCCATCGCTGGTTTGGGCCACGAGCACCCGCCCATCGGGAGACACGGCCAGAGCCCGACCCTTCACGCGGCCGAGGAGGGGCTTTGCCCGCTCGAGGTCGACGACCCATGGTGAGACGACGGCCACACCGTGGCTCTCGAAGGTATCGGGTAAGGGGTCGGTCTCCACTTCGAGCTCCCGTTCACTCCTCTGGCTCGCGTCGACGACGACGAGCTTTCGTCCGCGGCGCACCAGAGCCAGCGCTTCATGGGTCGTGACGACGATGTCTCCGTCCTCGAGCGGAACCAGTTTGCCTTTCTCGAGGTCGACGAGCGCGGTGGTCGCCCCCGGATACAGCGCGAACAGTCGGGTTGGCTCGTCGGGCGCGCGATCGTCGGAAGCCAGGGCCACGTCGACGCCGAGATCGATCCGCGTGCCCACCCCGACGATTTCCACTCCCGGGCGACCCTTGGGTGCCGTGCAGGCGACGATCAACCGCTGGCGCATCGCATCGGCGTGCAGGATCCGCGCGCCGCATTTGGCCGATGCCACCTCGGTGTCCTTGCCGTCCTGACGCAGGAGCAACCGACCGTCCGATTCGCGGATGACCCAAGCCCGTCCAAATGGGATGACGAACCCCGGCACTTCCGTCGCCACATCGTCCGCGATCTTGGCGAGACGCCACGTCGGCTGGGTCCCGTTTCCCTGCCAGGCGGAATAGTGTTCGACGGGGCTGCGGCACTGCGGCGCTTCGTTTGCAGGGGGAGCAGGCCAGCTCTTGCTCGTGCTCCCATCCGGCAAGCTGCGAAACATCGCCCAGCTTCCCGAGGTGTCGAGCTCCGCGCGCCAGACGTTCTCCGCGCCCGGATCGATCGCGTGCTCACTGCCGTTCGGGAGCGATCGGACGATGCTCAGGGCCTTTCCTTCACGCGAAGTGAGGTACAGGAGCTCCGACCCGCTCGCATCGAACGACAGCGAGCGATGCGGACTGAACGGAAGGCGATCGTTGCGCGCGTCGACGCCCGGGAGCTCGGTTTCCTTGTGGGTCAGCGAGTCGAACAGGATGAGCGGGCCGCCATCCCGCTGGATCACGAGCCAGCGCCCGGTGGGATCGGAGGCAGCCAGCGCTGCGATGGCCTCGCCCTCTCCCGACTCGATCGCCAAAAAGCGGGTCAGACGATCTCCTTCCAGCTTTCCGCTGTGCCCGACGCCGGTGCGGAGCTCCCCGTTTTGATCCGAGTCTTGTCGCGCTTGGCAGAACACCACCCAACCCGCGTCGCGAGCCACCGCTTCGACCACGATCGGACCCTTGGTTCCGATGATCCCCTTCGCTGCGCGGGACGCTGCTTTCGGCGCAGCGGCTGGCGGCGCCGAGCTCTGGGTCGGCGGGGGGCGAGCCACCGGAGCGCGGGGAGGAGGCGGCGCTTTTGCCGGCAGCTCTGCCGCACATGCGACGAGCCATGCGGCGGCTGCGGCGAGCTTCGTCAATCGGAGGAGCATCTCGTGGCCGAAGGGCGAGCGCTGATTTAGTCTACCCGGGCGATGACGCGCAAAGTGTTGTGTGTGGGCTTGACCGTGTTTTGCATGAGCTGCGGGAGCAAGTCGACCGTATCGCTTTCGGCGGCGGTCCAAAAAGCACAGGTGAACGTGGTGGATCAAGCACTGGGAACGCAGCTCACCGGCGGCTTCGAGCTCTATCTCGAGGTCGGATTCCGAAGCTCCTGGCGGAACCACGGTGGAGCTCGAAAACTTTTCGCTCGTTCATGCGAGCGACCAGGCCAGCGTGATCTCTCCGCTCCAGGTCATTCCCCAAAACGCCACCTTTCCGGTCTCGGTTGGAAAAGGGGAGCACAAGACAGTGAGCTTCGTCCTCGACGATCAAAAGCTCCTGCCCCAAAGCGACAAGGCTGCCATCTGCGCGGAGCCATTGCGACTGGTGGGTGCCGTCCACCACACGCTGGGTGGCGGGGAGACGCTGCCCGTCTCGAGCCCGTCTCTCGTGCCTAGCGGCTGCTGAGACCCTGAAGCTGGTCAAGCCGGCGACCACGGGCTATTTCCATGGTCATGGCGCAGCACATCCCGGACGAGGCGAGCTTCTCCGCCGAGGGCGAATCGCCGGCCCTCGACGACAAGGGGCTCAGGCAGCTCTCGTCGGCTCTCCGCGATTGGCGCGCCGAGGTCGTTGCCAAGAGCGTTGCCATGGTTCCACTCCGCAAGCAGCGCTTCTCCACCTGGAGCGACATCGAGGTACCGGATCTGGTGACTCCGGCGGACGTCTCCATCGACCATCAGCGGGATCTCGGGTTGCCGGGAGAGTTTCCATTCACGCGGGGCGTTCAGCCCACGATGTACCGCGGACGATTGTGGACCATGCGCATGTTCGCGGGCTTCGGGACCCCCGCGCAGACCAACGAGCGATTCCAGTACCTGCTCAAAGAAGGGCAAACGGGGCTCTCGACCGCCTTCGATTTTCCGACGCTCATGGGTTACGACTCGGACTCTCCTCGCGCGCTCGGTGAAGTCGGGATGTGTGGCGTGGCGGTCGATACGCTCGCCGACATGGAGATCCTGTACTCCGACATCCCCCTCGATCGCGTCACGACCAGCATGACCATCAATGGTCCTGCGATCGTACTTCTGGCGTTCTATGTCGCGTTGGCGGACGTTCGCGGCATCTCCCGGGATCGGATCGGCGGAACGGTGCAGAACGATTGCTTGAAAGAGTTCATCGCTCAGCATGCTTGGCTCGTCCCGCCGCGGCCTGCGATGCGCATCGTCAGCGACATGATCGAGTTTTGCGCCGCGGAAGTTCCGCGCTGGAACACCGTGAGCATCAGCGGCTATCACATTCGGGAAGCTGGAGCGACCGCTGCCCAGGAGCTCGCGTTCACCGTGGCCGATGGGCTCGCGTACGTCGAAGCTTGCGTGGAACGCGGAATGGATGTGGACGCTTTTGCACCACGCCTCTCGTTCTTCTTCGACGTGCACAACGACTTCTTCGAGGAGATTGCGAAGTTCCGCGCTGCCCGTCGAATGTGGGCGCGCTTCCTCCGGGATCGATATGGCGCCAAGAAACCCGAGAGCTGGAAGCTGCGAACCCACGCCCAGACCGCCGGCGTTTCCCTCACGGCACAGCAGCCCTACAACAACGTGGCCCGCGTCGCTCTCCAAGCTCTGGCCGCCGTTCTGGGCGGCACGCAGTCGCTTCACACGAATTCCCTCGACGAGACGTACGCCCTGCCTACCGAAGACGCCGTCACGATCGCGCTTCGTACCCAGCAGATCGTCGCGCACGAGTCCGGGGCGGCCAACGTCATCGACCCGCTCGGCGGCAGCTACTACGTGGAGTGGCTGACCAATCGTCTGGAAAGCGAAGCTCTCGACTACATCCGTCGGATCGACGAGATGGGCGGGATGGTTCGCGCGGTGGAAAAGGGCTATCCGCAACGGGAAATTGCCCGGAGCGCATACGAGTTCGAGCGCCAGCTCAACCAGGGCGATCGCACCATGGTGGGTCTGAACGACTTCGTCAGCGACGAAGAAGGGGACCGCATCCCGACACTCAAGATCGACGAAGAGGTTCAGAAGAAACAGCGGGAGAGCCTCGCTCGCGTCAAAGCCGAGCGGAGTCAGACCGACGTGACGCGAGCGCTCGACGCCGTGCGCTCGGCTGCCAAGGACGGTGCCAACTTGATGCCGCCCATCATCGCCGCTGCTCGCGTGTACGCGACCGAGCAGGAGATCTGCGACGTCTTGCGCGCGGTGTTCGGGACGTACACGGATCCGGCAGAGTTCTGAGACTCAGCCAGACTTTTTTCGAAGAAGGCGGCTCGTCTTTGTCGCTCTGGGGCGCTTGGGTGAAGCCGCTCTGAGATCGAACGGGCACCGAAGGCTTGCGCTCGGGCGCAACGACCACGGGCGTGGGTGTGTGGGGTTCGATACCGGGCGAGGGAGGAGTGGAGGAGAGCGGAGGCTCCGAGCGATTCAGCCCACTGGCAGGTCGCGGAGGCTCGGAACGGCGGCGGATCGGCGGTTCGGAGTGGGGCTGGGGCCATTCGCCGCTCGGCCGGCGCTGAGAAAGGATGCGCTCGACCGCATCGAGTGTGGGCTGAGGAGGTCGCGGAGGAGTGCGGGTGGCTCGTTTCGGCGGGCTGCTCCGCAGGGGCGCTTCGACTCCCGGCGAGAGCGGTTCTTCCTCGGATCGGACTCGACATCGCACGTCGAGGTCCACTCGATCCCCGAGGGTCTCACCGAAGATGCGAAGGTCGTCCCCCACCCCTTCGCGACAGAATCTCTGAGCAGCGCGGATTGCACCGATGGCGAGGCTACGCAGCACGCGCGCGCTGCGTGGCCTGCGAGGCACACCCAGGTAGAGAACGAAGCCCGTGCTGCTGGAGGCCAGATCGAAGCTGATGCGCAGGTCGACGAACGGGTACTCGAGAGGCGCTCGCAACCTGAGCACCGTCGACATCAAGTCCCCGGGCACGATCAGGCCACCCTGACCGAGCGATTTGGCAAAGAGCTCGAGACCGATTGCTTCGATCACCTTGCCCGTTCCATCGCCCATCGAGGAATCGATTCCGAGGAAGAGCTCCTCGGCCTCTTGGATCGGAATGACTTCGCTCGGGGCGCTCTTGCGCAGAGCGGTCGCATCGAGCGAAGGGAAGCGCGCACTCAGCCTACCGAGGGCAGCTTGCGCGACGGCCTTACCGCGCTCCCGTTCCAGGACTTCGATGAAGTCACGAACGAACCAGGAACGCACGCCGGACACCCGCACACTATAGGAGCCTCCTTTTTTCACGGAAAGGCCGCTTGGAGCGGGATCCATCCTGGATCCGCCAACCCGACGCATCTACAGGGGAATCAGTCTGCGAGGGCGGTTTGGAGGTCGAGGATCACGTCAGCGGCTTCCTCGATCCCCACCGAAAGCCGAATCAGTCCGGGCTCGATCCCGATGCTTTGGAGCTCCTCGTCGGAGAGCTCGGCGTAGCTCATGATCGCAGGTTGTTCGATGAGCGTCTCCACTCCTCCGAGAGAAGGGGCGATCTTGGCGAGCCGGCAGCCATCGACCACTCGCGAAGCGTGGGCCCTACCGCCTTTCACAACGAAGCTCACGACCCCACCGGCGCCGAGCATCTGCGCGATCGCGACGGAATGGGACGGATGGCTCGGAAGCAGCGGATAGAAGACGCGTTCGACGCTCGGATTTTCTTCGAGAGCCCGAGCCACTTCGAGGGCCGTGGCATTTTGCTTTCGAAACCCGAAGAGCCAGCGTCGAGAGGCCTCGGCCCACGAGAAATGCCGCGTGCGGATCGAGCACACCCCCGAGCACACTCCGCAACTCTCGCACCAGCGAGACCAAATGCGGTGCGCCCGCCACGAATCCTCCCAGCACGTCGTTGTGACCAGCGAGGTACTTCGTTGCGCTGTGCACCACGAGATCGACGCCGTGGTCGATCGGGCGCAGGTTGATTGGAGTCGCGAAGGTCGAATCCACCAGCGTCCGAACGCGAACCTTGGATTTTGCGATGCGTGAGAGCGCCGAAAGATCCGTACAGTACAAATACGGATTGGTCGGTGATTCGCCAATCACGAGACGCGTTTCAGGCCGCAGCGCTTGCTCCATGCCGGTGAGATCGCCCGGATCCACCAGGCTGTGGGACACACCGAATCGGGTCAGCGTTTCCGTCACGAACTGCCGAGTTCGCCGGTAGCAGTCCCGAAACAGGACCACGTGATCGCCGGTGCGGGTGAGGGCGAGCACGGCGGTGGTCACCGCTGCCATGCCGCTGCCAAATGCGACGGCATCGGGGGCATTTTCCAGCGCCGCGATCCGAGTCTCCACTTCGCGGACGGTGGGGTTGCCGTAGCGGCCATATTCCTCGCGCGTCGGATCCGGATCCTCTCCGCGCATGTAGCGCTCGAGATCCGAAGTGCTCGCGAACGTATACGTTGCGGTCTGAGCAATGCTGGGAGTCAGCGTGTGGTGCGCGCGCTCGGACTCGGTGCCGGCGTGAACAGCGTCCGTGCTCGTGGTCGGAGGGCGCCGCTCGCTCATCGCCTTGCTTTCAGTTGCCACCGAGCTCGGCGATGAGTCGCACGAGCGTTTCGGTCACCGCATCGAGAGGGACGATCTCCGCTTTCTTGGGATCTGGCTCCCGGCGTGGCTTGAGCTCGACCCCACCCTTTTCCAGCGCCCTGGCCCCGACCGTGATTCGAAGCGGGATGCCGATGAGGTCCGCGTCCTTGAACTTGACGCCGGGGCGCTCGTCTCGATCGTCGACCAGCACTTCGATCCCCCTCGCTTCGAGCTCGCTTTCGATGCGGGATACGGCCTGAACGACCGCGTCTTCGGCGCCCACCTGCACCACGTGCACTTGGAACGGTGCCACCGCGATCGGCCAAGAGATCCCGTTCGAGTCGTTGTGCTCTTCCACCGTCGTCGCCACGAGCCGGGAGACGCCGATGCCGTAACAGCCCATCACCATCGGCCGCTGCTCCCCCTTCTCGTCGAGGTAGCTCGCGCCCATTTTCTCCGAGTAGTGAGTGCCGAGGAGGAAGATGTGACCAGCTTCGATGCCGCGGTAGATCGAGAGCTTGCCTCCGCACTCGGGACACGTGTCGCCGTCCTTCACGCTTGCGAATGTCGGCGACGCTCCCTTGGAAGTCGCGACCGGGCTGTACGTGCTCGAAGTGATGATCCGTGACGTTGGCGCCCGTGATGCCATCCACCACGTTCTGTGCGCTGGCGTCCACGACGAGCTTCCCCGAAAAACCAACGGGGCCCGCGAAGCCGACTTCCGCGCCCGTTGCCTTTTTCACGTCCTCGGCTCCGGCCAGGAAGACGTCCGCCACACCCAGCGCGCGCGCCAGCTTGGTCTCGTTCACCTCGTGGTCCCCGCGGACGACGGCCATCACCACGTCGCTCCCCGCGACGTAGAGCAGGCTCTTCAAGAATCGGTCCGGGGAAGCGTGGAGAAAGCTCGACACCTCTTCGATGCTGCGCTGTTTGGGCGTGTGCACCTGGGAGACCGCGGGGGTTTTTTCCGGGTCGGCGGTCCGTTCCGGGGCGGGAGAAGTCGCCACTTCGAGGTTTGCGGCGTAGGAGCACTGGGAGCAAGCCGCCAGGAAATCCTCGCCGCTTTGGACCAGGATCTGAAACTCGGCGCTTCCGGATCCGCCCATGGCGCCGCTGTCCGCGCTCACCATCCGGTACGTGAGGCCCATGCGATCGAAGATGGCGCTGTATGCGCCACGCATCGCCTCGTAGCTCTTCTTCGCCGTCTCTTCGTCGACGTCGAAGGAGTACGCGTCCTTCATGCTGAACTCGCGACAGCGAAGCAGGCCGCCGCGGGGTCGAGCCTCGTCACGAAACTTGGTCTGGATCTGGTACAGGTTCTTCGGCAGATCGCGGTAGCTCTTGATCTCGCGGCGTGCGAGATCCGTGATGATCTCTTCGTGCGTCGGCCCCAGGTGGTAGTCCGTGCCTTTTCGATCCTTGAGCCGAAACAGGATGTCGCCGAACACGTCCCAGCGCCCCGTCTCTCGAAAGTATTCACTCGGCAAGAGAGCCGGTAGGAGCACTTCTTGGGCGCCGGCGCGGTTCATCTCCTGGCGCACGATGCCTTCGATCTTCCGGAGCACCCGGACGCCGAGGGGGAGGAAGCTGTAGATCCCGGCGCCGACCTTCCTCACGAAACCAGCCCGCGACAGCAGGATGTGGCTCGTGCTGGTTGCGTCCGAGGGCGCTTCTTTCAGCGTGGGAATGAGGAGGGATCGGTAGCGCATGAGGCCCGGCTCCTACCACGCGGCCGCCACTGCGTTCAGCCCGACCCAGTCTCAGCCAAGAATTATCAATAATACTGGTTAGTTACACATTCCCGACTTGTCGTACCGGAAATAGCGGGTAAAGATCCGAAATCCGAGGAACAGGCCATGACCAGCTGGAGAGACGCGCTCGGGACGCGGGTGCGTGACGACTGGGCGCGCGAGATCGACATTTTCGAAACCCAGATCGAGCTCCGCAAGCAGGGAAAGATCGAAGAGAAGCTGTTTGCGGAAACGCGACTGCGACGTGGCGTCTACGGCCAACGCTACGACAACGGCCAGCGCCACGATGGCATGGTGTCGCGGGAGATCCCCTTCGAGCAAAAGCAGACGAAGGGTCCGACCACCGTCTGGGATGCGCCCGGCATGCAACGCATCAAGATCCCGTACGGCAAGCTGACCGCAGATCAGCTCGACGTTCTCGCGGAGCTCGCCGAAGAGTATTCGGATTCGATCCTCCACGTGACGACGCGTCAGGACTTTCAGCTTCACTTCATCCACATCGAGGACACCCCGGATTTGATGCGGAGGCTCGCGGCCGTCGGAATCACGACGCGTGAGGCATGCGGCAACTCCGTTCGGAACGTGACGCAGTGTCCTCTTGCCGGTGTGTGTGGCGGCGAAGCATTCGATACGACGCCCTACGCCGACGCCCTGACGTTCTTTCTCCTCGGTCACGACGATACTCAAGACTTCGGGCGAAAGTTCAAGATTGCCTTCTCCGGTTGCAAGCACGAACCGTGCGGGCTGACGAGCTTCCACGACATCGGGCTCATCGCGCGCACGCGGGACGGCGCTCGGGGCTTCGAATTCTACGTTGGGGGAGGTCTCGGTGCGGTGCCCCACGCGGCGGAGCTGATCGCGGATTTCGTTCCGGAAACGGAGCTCTTGCCCATGGCCCAAGCCGTGTGCCGAGTGTTCGCGAAGTACGGCGAAAAGGAGAATCGGACCCGGGCGCGCCTGAAGTTCTTGCTCAAAAAGCTCGGAATCGAGGAGCTCCGGCGTCGCGTGTTGGAAGAACGCGCGCTTTTGAGGGACGACCCGCGCTGGACCGAGTTCTTGCAAGATCTTCATGCGCTCGACGAGTCGCCCCTCCGCCCTCCGACGCCGCGCTCGAGCGCTCCTTCGAAGGCATTCGAGGTCTGGGCCGCGAGCAACGTGCGTCCTCAGCGTCAGGCCGGCTACGTGACTGCGACCATCACGCTTCCTCTCGGCGACATGACCAGCCATCAAGCCCGGCGCGTCGCGGACATCATGCGTCGATACACGGGCGATACGTTGCGCACGACGGTGGAGCAGAACCTCCTGTTGCGTTGGGTGAGTGAGGGCGATCTCGCCCTCGTGTACGAGGCCCTGGCTCGAGCCGGTCTTGGGGCGCCGGGGGCTGAAACGATTCGCGACGTGACGGCCTGCCCAGGAACCGACACGTGCAAGCTCGGCATCTCGGCATCGCGCGGTCTGGCAGGCGAGCTCCGTCGCCATCTGGAGGTGGTGAGCGAAGCTGCCCAGGAGCTCCGGGTGAAGTGCAGCGGTTGCTACAATTCGTGCGGTCAACATCACGTGGCGGACATCGGATTTCTCGGTGTGAGCCGGGTCGTCAACGGGCGCCGCGTTCCGCATTTTCAGCTGGTGGTCGGGGGTCAATGGTCCGAAAACGGCGGAGCCTTTGGGCTGGCCATCGGAGCCATCCCGTCCAAGCGCATCCCCGAAGCGCTCGACCGATTGACCGGGCGCTACGCCGCCGATCGCAAGCCGGAGGAAACCTTCCGAGCGTTCATCGAGCGCATCGGCAAGCGAGAGGTGCGCGCGCTGGTGGAGGATCTCACCCAGGTTCCGCCCTACGACGTGGATCCGAGCTTCTACTCGGACTGGGGCGATCCCCGCGAGTACACCATTGGTGACATCGGAATCGGCGAGTGCGCCGGTGAAGTAGTGAGCTTCGTGGAAATGGGTCTCGCCGCGAGCGAGCGGGAGCTCTTCGAGGCGCAGCTGTTGCTAGAGCAAGGACAAGCCCACGACGCGGCGACCCGAGCGCTGAGCGCGATGCTCCAGGCTGCTCGGAGTCTGGCCCGGGAAAAGAATCCCAACGTCGGGGAAGATCCCGGAGAAATCGTGCAGGAGTTCCGAGCTCGAATCTTCGACACCAAGCTGTTTCACGATCCGTTCGTCGGCGGGAAATTCGCTCACTACCTGTTTCGCACCCACGACGAGGGCATCAACGGTGTCTCGCGCGACGGAGCTCAGCAACTCATCGGTGAGGCTCAACTCTTCGTCGAAGCCGCCCACGCTTGTCACGCTCGCATGTCGAGCGTTGCCGCCTGAACCGAGAATTGAATGCTTTCGGAGAAGCTCAAGCTCAAGCTCTACCTGGTAGAGAGCGAGGATTTCGATGCAGAAGGCATCGTTCCGGTGTTCCACCGCTGGATCCGCGAAGGAGCTCTCGGTGACGAACTGCTCATCGACGTGACGAGTTACACCCACGTACCGGACGGGCCGGGAGTGCTGCTCGTTGGGCACGGATCGGATTATGCCTTCGATTTCGACGAGGGACGCGCCGGCCTGACGTACTTTCGAAAGCGCGAAGCGCCGGCCGAAAGCGAGCGGCTCCGCGATGCATTGTCGCGTGCTCTTCGCGCAGCCGAAATCTTGGAGGGCGAAGCGGCTCTCGGTGGAAAGAAGTTCCGAACCGACGAGATCCGAATTTCGATTCCCGATCGATTGAGCTCGCCCAACACCGACGAGACCTTCGACCGGGAGCGGGCCGAGCTCGCGACTTTCTTCAGGGGATTGCTCGCTGGCGACGTGACTCTCGAGCGAGATGGGAGCGCGAGGGAACCGTTCTCAGTGCGGATCCGGGCCGCCCGCTCGATTTCAGTCGGAGCACTGCGAGAAAAGCTCGGTTAGAACCCCTCGTGGCCTACCGGCAGAATGCGAGAGACGAAGCTCTGCGAGGCCGGTTCTGGTACGGACCGTTCTGGCCGAGCACGCGTGGCGCGGCGGTCATGGGTGCGGCGGTGCTCGGAGTCGAGCTAGCGACGCTCAGCGAGACAGCGCGCTTTTTGGGCAAGGGAATGGCCGTCGGGCTCGCTCTCGTCTTCGTGCTGATCGTGGTGGGTCTCTTGTCGAAGTGCACTCCGCTCCGCGTCTCGGTGTTTGGCGATCGGATCGTGGTGGGTGGGAGCGAGCGCTCCATCGATGCCAGCCGCGCCCTCCGCGTTCGCATCGCGGCGGATGCCGAAGATGGCGTCCTCGAGCGGGTCGTCATCGATACCGAAGATGGAAGTTTCGACGTTTTGCCGCGGAGTGTCCGCGGTGACCGCGCGCATCGGACCGCAGCTACGAAGCTGGCGAAACTGCTCCGCGTCCCAACGGACGTGGCGCCCGTCGCCCCACTGCCCCGGCTGCCGCGCCACGCCATCGTTCCCCTCGCGATCACGCTCACCGTCGCCGCGCTGGCGATCGGTGGCGTGGTGATTGCACTGGCGGCGACGTCGCGGACGCAAGGAACACTCGAGCTCCAGTGCAATCAGCGCTGTCGGTTTCAGGAGTTCGAGTGCCTACCGGGCGGTCGCCTGTCGACGACGCTCCCGCCCGGTGACTACCTGATCGAGACCTGGTCGCAGGACCGATCCGAGCCGTGGAAGAAGCACACGGTGACGATTCGTGTCGGGCAGCGGCAGCGATTCGTTTGCGAGTGATCCTGTTACGGGGATGCGGCGATGAAGTCGCTCGCGCACTCCTTCTGCACATCGGCTGCGGTCGAGTGCCGAGACGACGAGTAGTACCAGTTCGTCAGATTGCCCTTCTTGCATCCGCCGAGGGCCGAGCTGTGATCGCACGGTTTGGGAGCCAGAACGTAGCCGTTGGCTGACGAGCAGATCTGTCGGACTTTGTCGTTCGGTTCGGAATAGAAATCGATGCAAATCGAGCTGCTCTCGCTTGCGGTGGCTCCCCGCATGTCGCAGCTGGCTTTCACTTCTTTGGGACCGCTCTTGCAGGCCAGGAGTGCGGCGGTCAGGACCAGAATGACTACGACCGATTGAGGGAACGGGGACCGCATGGGGGACCTCACTTGGCCGCCGATTATCACGCGCCCGCGCCGCCGGGTAGAGAGAGGTCAGGGGGGTCGGTCGCGTCGCCGAGAGCCGCCAGTGCGATTACCGGGGTGAGAAGTCCCCCGAGCGCTCCTGCGAACAGAGACTTCAGCGCAAGAAACCCATGGAAGCCAAGCTGGTCGATACCGAGAAGAGCCAAGACGAGGATGGTGAGCGGGGCGAGCGTCGCGGTGCAGACAATGCCCAAGAGGATCCCCCGCACCTCGGTGCTGGCGGGCAGTCGTTTGAGCCAGGGGCTCCTGGCTCGTCGAAAGCGGGGAGCTGGGAAGCGCCCGCGCCGGACCTCTCGCGCGGCAAGTCTCGTCACGATCACGCAGGTCGCAAAGGGCAAGAGGAAGCAGGTACTGATCGTGTCACCCGCGATGCTCATCGTCCCCCAGAGAGGGACTTGCTCGAGCGTGTGAAACAGCGGCCAGGCAATCGCGGCATTGATCGCGATGTTGACCAGGGTACCGCCCGCTCCTTGCTCCAAGAGCAGATAGCGATAGTGGGCGCCCGTCAGGAGTGCGGGAGGATTGGTTTCAGGCACCGGTTCCCACTTGGCCTACTCGGCGACCGCCCGGGCGATTCGCTGTTGCAGGAGCTCTGGCAGGGATGGGACGAGCGCGTGGGCTGCCGCTTGCCCTCGCGGGCTCATCTTTTTCCAGGTTTCCCTGAGGATGTGAACGACCTTGTCCGCGGGATGCTTGGCGGCGAATGCCTCGAGCTCGTGCTCCAGAAAAGAAAGGCAGAGCGCGTCTTCCATCGTCTGCACGTCGTCGTGCTTCCGGAATCCCGTGCTTTCGGACGATCGTCTGCACGGCTTCGATGGTCGACGTGTCGTAGCCGACCTCGGCGAGGATGCGAGAGGCTTCGCCGGAGTGAAAGTCCATCGCGGCCCTTCGCCAGAGTCGATAGCCCGTTCGCCCGGGTTCGAAATCCGAACGCGGAAATTTCCAGCGCGTCAGGTGTTGGGCGCGGGCGGCCAGCCGAAGTGCCTCGGAGGCATCGGGCTCGAGTCGCAGTACCCATTCGCTGAGCCAATCGGCATTCGCGAGCTCCCGAGGCTTCGCGCGCCCGTCGACTTCGATGCGAGTTGGATCCTCGGCATTGAGCGCATCGATCCTGCGTACGGCTTCCTCGAAGCGATCCGACATCGAGGGAAACTGTCCCGCAAAACGACCGCGGCAGGAAGCCTGCAAATTCCTCACCCCGTCACGGAGCACCCAGCGATTGCGGCCTGAATGCGCTCGCGCTGCCCCGGAGCCAAGGGGTTGTCCCGGAGTGTGAGCCACTCGAGCTGGGGAAGTCTTTCGAGAGCGTCCGGGAGGCGAACGAGTCGGTTGTATGCGAGCTGAAGCTCCGAGAGCGTGGACAGGTCACCGATTGCTTCCGGCAACGCAATCAAGCGGTTCTGGTTCAGATACAGCTGCTCCAAGTTGGAAAGCGTTCCCAGCGTCGCCGGCAGCTCCGTCAGTCGGTTCGCGCTGAGAACCAGCCGGCGAAGCTCGTTGAGATCGCCGACGCGTTCGTCGAGCTCCTCGATCTCGTTGTCCGCGAGGTCGAGGTCTTGGAGCTCGCGGAGCGCGTAGAGTGAGATGGGCACGCGCTGAATGCGATTGGAGCTCGCCGTGAGCTCTCGCAAGTGGGAAAGCTCGCCGATCCATTCGGGCAAGCCGCTGAGCTCGTTGTCCGACACGTCGAGCCGCTCGAGGCCCGCGAGCCGCGAGAGCCCGTCCGGGAGCTTCTTCATTCCGCACGCGATGATTTCCAGCTCGCGCACGTGTGGAAACCGTTCCGCCATTCGCTCGAGCCGTTTGAGCTCGCCGTAGCGCAGTGAGATCAACGTCGTCGAAGCGGGATCGGCGATCGCGTCGGCCAGTGACCAGTTGTCCGACACTTCAACTCATACTCTCGGGATCGCAGCGCTTTCGCAAAACCCAGCAGCGATTTTCGTCAACCATGGCCGGCCACAATGCTTGAGTCACGGGCTCTCTGCCACCTCGAACAAAAAAAGTCGAGGGCGGGTCCCGATGAAGAGACCCGCCCTCGGGGAGCAGGACATCCTTGGCGGAAAGATGTCCGTGCGTTTGGGGGGATGGGTTCGGTTGTCGAAAAAGGGAGCGCGCGAACCGTCACGCGGAAGATCCGGCGCGCGCGCTCGAGTCTCAGAATTCTCCGGGTGGGGGCGCCGAGAAGCGGCCCGGGAAGGGATCGGCGTTGTGGCGCTTGTCGACCTCTTGCTGGGTCCACGGGAACGCCGCGCCGCGCTCCTCGAACAGTGCCACGCCAATCACGCCGACGTTGCGATCTTCGCCCTTCTTGCCGGCGTAGGAATCACTCACGCGACCGAAGCGGAAGGCGGCGACCGTGTCGGAGCTTCGCCGCCAGCCGTCGATCTCCACCGTGCCCTGCGGGTTCACGATGTAGCCACGGCTCGAGAACGATCCGGTGCGTCCATTGATGACGTTGAGGCCGTCCACGGTGGTCACTGCCTCGAAGCGAACGTTGGTGTTGTTGCGGATCTGGATCGTGTACCGATCCCCGGCGTTGCCTACGATGTAGGTGTTGCCTCCCGAAGAGAAGCCCTCCAGCGGGCGGCCACCCGAGTCGAGCAGGCGTACCGTGATCACGCTGCGGGACGCCCTCGCCGAGCCGTCACTGAAATCTGCGATGCCAGCGCGGCGAGCCATCGCGCTCACGCCCTCGCGGTCGTTGTAGAACATCTTCAACACGTCGAAGGGACGGTCGGGATTTTCCCGGAAGAACGAAGTGGTGGACACGCGGCTGTCGCGGTTCTCGCCCCACTCGGTTCCGAGGCCCGGACGCTCGCCAGCCGCTTCCGACTTGTCCATGTCGGCTCCGGGCTCCATGCCCGCGGTCGACTCCGCCGAAGCAGGGGCCGGAGCCCCGTCCCCGCCCTGGTAGCCGGGAGAGGAAGCTCCCCGAGGCGCGCTGCTGCCAGCGCCGCACGCCGAAACCATCAAGCCGAATGCCGCTAAACCCACGAATCCAAGCGTTCTCATCACCAGTTTCCTCCGCGTTGCCTTTCACCGAGCTAAACGGGCCACCGCAGCCGAGCTTACACGTCCCGCGTGAGGGGGAGACTTTCCGCTCGGATTTGCCTGTGCTTGCGCGGTGTTCGTCAGGCGCGAAGCTCCCGAACCCAGTAGCTGGCCGCGGCCAGGGCGCCCGCACTACCCGCCACCCAGAGCAGCTCGGTCGTCACCGCCGAGTCGTGGATGGCGGACACGACCGCCGCAAACTGCAAGACCGTGGCCGCCTTACCGGGCAGGTTCGCCTTCGGATCTTCCGCTCGCGTACTCCGCTTCTGATGACTGACGAGCCACCAGAGGACCAGGGGCGCTTCGCCCAGATCCCGCGCGCCGAGGAGGAGTGCGCCGCTCCAAGAGAGTTTTCGGAGGACGAGAAGACTCGCCACGACCGATGCGACGAACAGCTTGTCGGTGACCCCGTCGAGGACCGCCCCAGTGGGGGTGGCCTGGGACAGGCGGCGCGCAAAATACCCGTCCAGGACATCGCTCACGGCTGCCAGAGCCAGAATCACGGATGCCATCGGCGCGTGATCGACGAAGAACGGAAAGCAGATTGCCAATGGGATTCGCGTCAGGCTGACCAGCCCGGGCAAGAGCAGGAGATCCTTGGCTCGGTACCGCCCCATTGCCTACTTGGCGTAGCACGGCGGTGTTACAATCCGAAAAATGCGCACCATTGCTGCCGCCACGGTCCTGGCTCTGACTCTCGTTACCGCGTCTACGAAAGGCAAGACACTCACGCTCCGTGCGCCCTCGAATTCCCTCAGCCTGGAGTGCGATTCGAGCACGAACTGGAGCATGCACGATGGCCCTTGGTACACCCGGGCGCGCCAGCTCATCGCGGATGCGACCAAATTCGGACCCGGCGGCGTCGCACCGGACGACTTCAAGTTCAATCCGCCGTTCGACAGCTTCGATCCCGCCGAGCTCGACGGTGCCGACATCCTGCTGCTAAACCCCGTGAAGATCAAAGTCGATCGACCCGAGTTCAGCCCATTTCGCACCTACGCGCTCGGTGGCGTCGGCTTCATCTCGTTTCAGAACGAGGGACTCACGTTCATGGCGGACAAGGCGGGGTGCATTGGTGAAAACGTCGCCAACGTTTCCTCGGCCGGCAGCACGACGGCCGTGATGAATGGTCCGTTTGGTCAGGTAGGATCCACGTACTCGACGGGATGGAACTGCACCTTCACGAACATGGAGACCGGCGTCACCGAGCTCTCGACGAACTCGGTGGGCCCGAACGCGCTGCTTCTCGAATCTCGGGCTCGCTTCACCCGGTGCGGCGCGCGCGGTTTCGTTCGCGGACGAAGAGCTGTGGGCGGGACCATTCAGTCAATCGGGGTGTGGGTCCCAATTCTTGACCGCGAATAGTCCGAACGAGCGCTTGTTCCTGAACACCCTCGCCTATGTGGCGGCGACGGCCCACGACCCCATTCCTGACTCGGTCGAGGGAACGGGGGATGTCGACCAGGACGGGATCCCGGATTACCTGGACGGCGACAACGACAACGACAACATCCTCGACCTGTTCGAGGCAGGCGACAAGGATCCGACGACGCCTCCCGTGGACACCGACTCGGACGGGACGCCCGACTACAACGATACCGACTCGGACGCTGATGGCGTTCCCGACAGCGTCGAGAGCCCGGGCTCGAAATTGCAGCCTCCGATCGACACCGATTCGGACGGAACGCCGGATTTTCAGGATACTGACAGCGACAACGACACGATTCCCGATGCTACCGACAACTGTCGAACCCAATCCAACACGGACCAGTCCGACAAGGATCAGGACGGACAGGGCGACGTTCGCGATTCCACGCCGGGCGATGGCGGATCGGTCAATACCGGTGGTGATGCCGGATCGAGCCTCGACGGCGGCTCGGGCGGTTCGGGTGGTGGGGGTGGTAGCGGCGCAAGCGCGGCCGGAGGTTCGTCATCCGCGGGCAAGACGGAAGACGCCGGCGGCTGTGGGTGTCGCGTCGCTGAGCCTCGTAGCGGTTCCGCCCTGTGGCTGCTCGCTCTGGGCACTGCCTGGCTCGTGCGACGCAAGACGAGCTAGACGACGCGCTCGGCGCCTGTGTAGACGTTGAAGCCGTCGTCGCGGCAAAACCCCACGAGCAGGAGGCCCGCTCGCTCCGCGGTGCTGACCGCCATCGAGCTCGGAGCCGATACGGCGACGACTCCGGAGAAGCGTGCCACGGCGGCCTTTTGCACGATCTCGAAGCTGGTTCGCCCGCTGACGACCAGGAGGTGGCCACGGGCGGGAAGCACGCCATCGAGCAGCAAGCGGCCGATGACTTTGTCGACTGCGTTGTGGCGCCCCACATCCTCGCGCACAACGACGGTGTTCCCCGCCTGGTCGACGGCTGCCGCGGCGTGCAAACCTCCTGTTCGCGCGAAGATCGGCTGTTGATCGCGAAGGCAGGCCGTTGCGTGCAAGATTTGCTCGCGGGAAAATTGGGAGGCGTCGTCGACGCTGTCCGGTGCGAGCGAGGAGATCGTCGATGCTACGCCGGCCGCACACCCCGCAGGCGGCGCTCGTGAGAGTTCCGCGTGCGACGAGGGGTTCGAGCTCGAGCTTCGCTCCCGGACCCGGGGTCACTTCCAACGTGTTCTCGAACCCTTCTTCGCCCGGTCGGCCACAGTGAGTGATGGCGCCGAGATCGTCTCGGGAGCCGATGACGCCTTCTGACAGCAACCAGCCAGCGGCCAGCTCTCGGTCATGCCCCGGTGTTCTCATCGTGATGGCCAAGGTGTCCCCCGACACGCGGATCTCCAGGGGTTCCTCGACGGCAATTTCCTCCTGGCGTCGCGTCCCGGCCTCGTTTCGTTCGAACCGGACGGCAGCGACGCTCTCGACGCGTCGCTCACCGTGCCTCGACCGCTGCGAAAAATCGCTGAAGGATGTCCCGTCCTTCGCCGAGCTGGGAGAGCAGAGTCCATTCGTTTCTCTGGTGCGCCTGGGCCTGCACGCCCGGGCCGAAGTTCACCGCGCGGATCCCGCAGCGCCGCGAAGCGAGCGACGTCGGTCCACGCTTGCTTTGGCTCCACGGCGCGGACGCCACTTTCGACCAGCGCTTCGACCAGCGGATGGTTACGATTCGGCGGCGCAGCCGGGCTCAGGTCCGTGAATTCGACCTCGGCTTCTCCTCCCACCAATGCCGAGAGCTCCGCTTGGACCTCGCTCAGCGTGCGATCGGGTCCGAAACGCCGATTCACGTTGAGCTCGAAGCGGTCGGGGATCACGTTCCGCCCGCGGCCTCCGGACGCGAGAGTCGCGCTCGTGACGTGGGACCACTCCATCCCGTCGACCTCGACGCGCTCGGGCTGCAATGCCGCAAGTCGAGCGAGCAGCGGAGCCGCCTTCTGAATCGCGTTGTCGCCTTGCCATGGGCGAGCGCTGTGGGCCGTGCGGCCCGAAAAGCGCACCGTGGCGTGAACCGATCCGCCGCAGCCGAGCTGAAGCTTGTTGTCACTGGGCTCGAGGGCGATGGCGAAATCGACTTTTGCGAGATCCGGATTCTCGTTCGAGCACTGGACCGAGCTCGTTCTCGGAAAAGGGGCCTTCTTCCCGCGCGTAGAACACGAGGGTGAGATCCACGGCGGGCCGCTGGGCCTTTTCGGCGAGATCGAGCATCAGGACGAGACCGCTCTTCATGTCCGCCGAGCCGGGGCCGTACAAGCGATCGCCTTCGATGCGTGGCGGAGCGTCGTGCTCCGTTGGGACCACGTCGAGGTGGCCCACGAGCGCGATACTCGGGCCACCACTTTCACGCGTCAGCGGGACGACGATCGAGTCCGAGTAGCGGCGGATGGGTGAGGCCAGCGGGAGCTTGCTGAGACGCTCGGAGACCGCGTCGCAGATTTCGCGCTCCTCGCCGATGGGTGAGGGGATGCGGCACAGCCAGAGCAGTGTTTCCGTGAGATCCATCTACACCGGCACGCTGTGCTCGCGGAGCGCGGCGTTCAAGCTGGTCTTCTTGTCGGTGCTCTCTTTTCGGCGGCCGATGATCAGTGCACAGGGTACCTGATAGCGGCCGGCCGGAAATTCTTTCTCCCGCATGCCTGGGATCACGACGCTTCGCGTTGGCACCCGCCCGCGGATCTCGACAGGCTCGGAACCGGTCACGTCGATGATCGGGGTCGATGCGGTTAGCGTGACGCCCGCACCGATCACGGCTTCGGACTCGATCAGCATTCCCTCGACCACGATGGCTCGCGAACCGATGAAGCAGCCATCTTCCACGATGACGGGCTGAGCTCCCGGTGGTTCGAGCACGCCCCCAATGCCCACACCCCCAGAGAGGTGGCAGTTCTTTCCGATTTGGGCGCAGGAGCCAACCGTGGCCCACGTGTCCACCATCGTACCGGCTCCCACCCAGGCTCCGATGTTCACGTATCCGGGCATCACGATCGCACCCCGCTCGACGAACGCTCCGTAGCGAATGGTTCCCGGCGGCACCACCCGTACGCCGGCGGCTTCGAGGCCGTGCTTCAACGGGACCTTGTCGAAAAATTCGATGGGGCCCGCGTGGGACACGGTCATCTCCGCGACTCCGAAGTAGAGCAGGACGGCCTGCTTCACCCACGCATGCGTCGTCCAGCGGCCGGGCGCGTCCTGAGTGGCCACGCGCACCTGACCGCGATCGAGGAGCGCCAAAGTTTCTAGTACGGCTTCTTGGTGCGCACCGCTCTTCGCGAGCGCGCGATCGGCGAACGCAGCCTCGAATCAACGGCTTTAGCTGGTCGACTTCCACGCGGAGTAGATATCGTCGCCGCCCCGGACTCGCAAGCGGTTCACACCGGGCAGGTGAGGGAGAACTCGTGCTTCGTCGCGTTCCAGCGCACTTCCGCGCCGGAAGCCCGTGCAGCGGCGTGGATGCAGGTGAGCGTCGGATCGATGATCCAGGGGGCAACGAGTGTCACGGCTTCCCCCCCCACGCCAATCGGGGAAGCGACCAACCGAATTTGGTCCGCTCCACTCGGCACCACGGAGATGTGGGGCGTTTGGTCGGAGCCCTCTCCCACCAGGCGGGCACCGACCCCGAGGAGTACGACCGCCACGCGAGGATTGGCAATCACTTCCCCGCCGGTCGGAATGCGAAGGAACGCGGGGACGGTCTCTCCTCCGCCGGTGACCCCGTCAGGACCTTTCGCGGCTTCGCGCAGAAGCTCCGGCAAGGATACACGCACGGAATGACTATGGACCGCGCTCTCCAGGAGCTCCGCGAGCGCTCGCGCTGCATCCAGCTTGCGAGACAGCGGCAACACCACACGCTCCAAGCGGAGTCGGACCTTGGCGTTCAAGGATCCACCTTGAGCTGTCTCGAGCTCGGTCTCGAGCTCGCGCACCAGAGGTGCGACGTAGTCCAAGAGCTCGTCCACCGCACGTCGATCGCCGAGGCCCGCTGCGACGATCGCGAGTTGTTCCTGCATCCAACCTTCGATGGGTCGACACGACGCGTGCACCGCGGCCAGCACGCTCTCGATCGCCTTCGGCCCGACACGGAGACTCTGGAGAAGGTTTCCCAAATTCCGGACGCCGCCCAGAGCATCGCGCAGCCCTCCGCGCGCGGCTTCGAGCCTCTCTCGCTCCTCCGCCGTGGGGCGTGAGGACGGCGGCCGTCCGGAATCGATATCCGTGACGAACTAGACTAGCTCTTGACCCGCGAAGAAGTACGAGCACTCTTTGAGGCCGTTTTCTTCGGAGTCGGAGCCGTGGACGGCATTTTCCCCGACATTCGAGCCGTAGAGCTTGCGGACAGTACCGGCTGCGGCCTTCCCAGGGTCGGTCGCGCCAATCACTTCGCGATAGTGCAAGACGGCGTTTTCCCTCTGGAGCGCAATCACGACCACGGGTCCCCGGGTCATGAAAGTACACAGCTCGTCGAAGAACGGTCGCTCCCGGTGCACCTCGTAGAAGCCCTCCGCCTGCTTGCGCGAAAGGTGGATCTGCCGGAGACCGAGGATCTCGAAACCCTCTTCCAGCAGGCGTTGAACGATGTGCCCCTGAACGCGCTTTTCGACGGCGTCCGGCTTGATGATGCAGAGTGTTCGCTGAATGGCCATTTTGCTACCGGCCCACCCGAGAAGCGCGTTTACAGTGCCAGCGCGTTTTGATCAACGTTTTTGACGACTTGGTTCACCTTTTTTTCAAAGCAGGCTCTTGAGCGTGGAACCCATGTCGCTGGGAGTGGGCGCGATCTTCACACCAGCCGCTTCTAGAGCCAGGATCTTGTCCTTCGCGGTGCCCTTGCCGCCGCTGATGATCGCGCCCGCGTGGCCCATGCGCTTGCCGGGCGGCGCGGTCGTCCCGGCGATGAAGCCCGACGACGGGCTTCTTCATGTTGGCCTTGATGTACTCGGCGGCGCGCTCCTCGGCGCTGCCGCCGATCTCGCCGATCATGATCACGCCTTCGGTGTCCGGGTCGGCGTTGAAAAGCGAGAGCACATCGACGAAGTCCGTCCCGTTGACCGGATCGCCGCCGATGCCGATGCATGTGCTCTGTCCGATTCCGAGCGCCGTGAGCTGCCCGACGGCCTCGTAGGTGAGGGTGCCGGAGCGCGAGACGACGCCGATCTTGCCCGGGTTTGTGGATGTGCCCGGGCATGATGCCGATCTTGCACTCGCCCGGGGTGATCACACCCGGACAGTTCGGACCGATGAGACGGCTCTGCTTGCCTTCGAGCGCGCGCCGCACCCGGATCATGTCCATGACGGGGATGCCCTCGGTGATGCAGATGACGAGCGTGCAGCCCGCGTCGGCCGCTTCGAGGATCGCGTCGCCGGCGCCGAGGGCCGGCACGAAGATGCACGACGTGTCGGCGCCGGTCTCCTTCACCGCCTCGGCGACGGTGTCGAACACCGGGATCTCACCTTCTTGCCGTCCGGGCCGTCGGCTTCGAACGTTTCGCCGCCGCGCCCGGGCGTGCAGCCGGCCACGACTTGCGTGCCGTAGGCGACGCATTGCTTGCGTGTGGAAGGAGCCGGCCGAGCCGGTGATGCCCTGAACGACGACGCGGGTCTTCTTGTCGACGAGAACAGCCATCTTCAGTCTCCTCGGGCCTCAGCGCCCGCCGCGAACGGCGAAACGATTTTCTGCGCGCCGTCCGCCATGGTGTCAGCCGGAGCTGAGATTCGAGCCCGCTCTCCGCCAGGATTTTCTTGCCTAGCTCGACGTTCGTGCCCTCGAGCCGCACGACCGAGCGGCACCTTCAGCCCAGCTCGCGGGTCGCCGCGACCACGCCCTCGGCGATCACGTCGCACTTCATGATGCCGCCGAAGATGTTGACGAAGATGCCCTTCACCTTCGGGCTGCGAAGGATCATCTGGAAGGCTTTGGTCACCTGCTCTTTGGTGGCGCCGCCGCCCACGTCGAGGAAGTTCGCAGGTTCGCCGCCGTAGTGCTTGATGATGTCCATCGTGGCCATCGCGAGGCCCGCGCCGTTGACCAGGCAGCCGATGTCGCCGTCCAGAGAAACGTAGGACAGGCCGGCCTCCTTGGCCTCGAGCTCCACCGGATCTTCTTCGTCCGTTGTCCCGCAGCTCGTCCCACTCCTTGTGGCGACCCGAGGCGTTGTCGTCGAAGTTGATCTTGGAGTCGAGCGCGACCACGTCCCCGGCCTTGGTGACGACCAGCGGGATTGACTTCGCAGAGCGAGCAGTCTTCTTTCTCGAACAGCCGGCTGAGCTTGGTGACCAGATCGCACGAACTGCTTGATGGTCTCCTTCGGCTTTGGGACTGCCCTGGGCGATGTTCAGCCCGAACGCGAGCTTGCGCGCCTGATAACGCGCCCAGACCGATCACCGGATCGAGATGCACGGTGAGGATCTTCTCCGGCGTCTCGGCAGCGACCTTCTCGATTTCCACGCCGCCTTCGGTCGACGCCATGACCGCGACCCGCTTCTTTTCGCGATCGACGACCATTCCGAGGTACAGCTCGCGAGCGATGTCGAGGCCTTGCTCGACGTACAGGCGCCGCACTTTCTGCCCCTTCTGGCCCGGTTTGATGCGTCACGAGCTGCATCCCGAGGATCGCGCCGGCGACTTCCCGCGCCTTGGCCGGTCCGTCCTTCACCACCTTGACGCCGCCGCCTTTGCCGCGACCGCCCGCATGGATCTGCGCCTTGACCACGACGACCGGGATCTTGGTCTCGTCGATCAAGCGCTTGGCCGCGCTCTCCGCTTCCTCGGCCGTGAATGCCGGAATGCCCCTCGGGATGGGGATGCCGTGCTTCGCGAAAATCTGTTTGCCCTGATACTCGTGGATCTTCAAGCCGTCCTCCTCGTTCGCTCGCTGCGTTCCCGACCGCTCGTTTCGCAATGGCCCGCGTAGCGCGTCACGCTGGCGGCGGCAATCGATTCGGCGACAAATCGCGGGATTTTCCCCCCGCTCTGCCCACCTACGGAGCTACGGTCGAGCTTCGGGTAAGCGGGCGTCGTGAGGTGTCGAGTCCAGGGCAGCGACTTGCCAACCCGAATCCGATTTCACCAGCAGCGCGTGAACGCGGCGGATGTCGCCGTGAAGGTCCCCCGCTTGGGACTCCGACACCCTTGCGTCGAAATCGGCCTCCATGCGTCCCATGCCGGCGCGCTTGAGCTCGATGTGCTCGAGGGAGATGACGGGTGTAGCTCCGCGCATGACCCCAAGGGCTGCCTCGATGGCGCGCTCTCTCCCCGAACCGACGAACACATCGGGGATTTCCACGTGCACGTCCGCCGTGCAGAGCTCGCTCAGGGACTGCTTCACTTTGGCTTCGCGCGCTCGGTCGACCGGTCCCGAAAGCGCAGCGGACACCCGGTCGAGAGTATTCCGGACGCGTGCTTCCTCGCTCCTCGAGAACGCAAAGAACAGGGCGAGCACAACCAGCACGGCCACGATCACCGCGCGACGAGTGGAGACCGAGAGAACGCTCCTCACTTGCCCTTTGTGGCGTTCAATCGCTGGCGGATCTTGCTCACCGCAGCTTGGAAGCTTCCGGCCTCACGCGCACAACGGGGAGGACACGGCGAGCGTTTACGCCGGCCGCAGCCTCGCTTGGATCCCTCCGACAGCGCCGCCAGTTGAGCCAGAGCGCGCTCGTCGCCGAATTTTTCGGCTTGAGGTAGGAGCGGGACGCGGTCGGCGCACGATTTGGCGCCGAACAAATCGTTTGCGATGGCCAGCGCTGGCGTCATCCGCTTTCTGACTCCCGGATCTGCGAGTCGCGGTCGAATGCGAGGCCGAAGCTCGGGGCTGTTCAGAAGGAGCTCGTACAGGAGATCGAGCCCTGAGGTCTTCATGTCTTTCGTCATGAGGTCCAGCGCGAGCTCAGAAGGTTCCGCCGGCGTCTTTGCGATGCGCGCGATCACGATGCGGAGCTTCTGGTTTTCCATCCGCTCGGGAGCGATGGCAAAGAGCTTTCGGGCGGTGTCGATGCTGGCGGGGAACGTGTCCGGGCGTTGTGCATAGGCGAGGACGAGGGGCTCGAGCACTTCCGGATCCCGAGGATACTTTTCGGCGAGGGGCTTCAGACCGTCGACGCCGTTGGAAAGCGCTTCGGCCAGCTGTTCCGGAGTGGCCTGCGGGTCCTCCTTCTTCGGCGGATCTTTCGGCGCGCCCCTGGCAGCGACGAGCCCACCAGCAGACCCGGTGAGCACCGGCGGTACCGTGTCCGGTCCAACGCTCTCCTGCAGAACTGGCAGCGTCGATTGCGCGCGCCACAGGAGCCCGCCGTAAATCACGCCGCAGGCCAGCAAAAAGCTCGTCCCGGAGAGCACTGGGCCGGCCAACAGCCGAGAGAAGCGGCGGCTCGCCCGGGCGAGGGCTCGCTGTCGGATCGCGACGGCGATCGCCGTGCCCAGACCGATCAGGAAGAACAGAATGCTCCAGCCGAGCCAGCCGGCGCCAGCGGAATGCGCCAGGAGCGAAGAGTGAATGATGCGCCCAACGACCGCGTCCAGAACACGCACCAGCATCGAAGCCATGCCGTACGCGGCCACCCCGGCCACGAGCGGAGCGCGCAGCTTGGACAAAAGCTCGAGCACTCGCGCGCTGTTGTTCCAGACCTCGCGGCGCACTCGAAGCAAAAGCAGGACGAGCGGCGTGATGGACGTTCCCGCCACTCCCAGCATCACCAGTGCGATCTCCGTTCCGGTGAGCTCCCGGGCGCCGAACAGCATGCTGAAGACCGCGATCGCCGCGGTAGCCACTCCGGTGAGGAGGACGAGCGTGCCCAAGAGGATGGTCAGCACGAGGCGAGGTCTGGCGGACTCGACCTCCCCATCCCCGTCGTGGATCGAGCCCATCTGCTCGCGCACGCGGAACGTGGGCATCTGGGGGCGGTAGTTCAACAGAGGAACCGTCGTGGACTCGATCGCTTCCACGCTCGCGAGCGCGTGATCGAGATCATCCATCGTCTGGTAGCGAGCGTCGGGGTCTTTGGCCATCGCGCGCTGGATCACCAGCTCCAGACGTTCGGAGATCGACGGTTCGAGGCTCCGCGGTCGTGGGGCCTCTCCGCTCATCACGGTCAGGACGGTCAGCTGGGGAGACTCCTCTTCGAACGGAGCCCGACCGGTGAGCGCGTCGTACAAGATCACGCCGACGCCGTAGATGTCCGTTCGATGGTCGCCGCGTTCTCCCCGCGCCTGTTCCGGCGACATGTACGAGGGCGTACCCATGACGATGCCGGTCTTGGTCAGCGTATTGCTCGACTTGTCGACGAAGCGCGACAGTCCGAAATCCAGGATCTTCACCAATGGATCGGTGGGATCGCCCAGCAAAAACACGTTCTGGGGCTTGAGGTCACGGTGCACCACGCTTTCCGAGTGGGCGACGATCAGGCCTTTGCACAGTTGACGAGCGATGCGGATCGCAAGCATGGATGGGAGCTTTCCCATCTTCGTCACGTAATCCGACAGATCGATTCCCTCGAGGTACTCGCACACGAGGTACGGGCGACCGTTGGCCATGCGGTCGACGTCGTAAACGCCCACCACGTTCGGATGCGAAATGGTCGCCGCCGCTTCCGCTTCTCGCTGGAAGCGCGCGATGATTTCCTGGTTGCGCGCGAGCTCGGGATGCAAGACCTTGATCGCGAAGCGCTTCTTGTCGATGCGCGTGTGCCGAGCTTCGTAGACTCGACCCATCCCGCCCTCTCCGAGCACGCGAATGATGTGGTACGAGCCGAGCGTTTGGCCGACGAGCTCGTCTTCCTCTTCGACCGGTTCGCCAAACCACGAGCCGCGCTCTTCCCCAATCAGCGACGGGTCGTCGGCGATCGGCGTTGCTCCACTCCCCGCCTCGGACTCGGCGTGAGCCGTGATCCGGTCTTCGGGGCTAACTGACGGCTCTGGCTTTCCCATCTCCTACACGTGGATGTCGCTTGCCGGCGGTACGTCGGGTGTGAGGCTGGGGGTGGGCTTGGTGGGAGGCTCGCGCTCGAGTTGCGCGTGGATCAGTCCAGTTGGAAAAAACCAGGTTCGAGTATACCCCCCCGGCGCCGGCCGTTGTGCCAGTCGGTGGGGCATCGTGAGAAGTCGGCTGATCCTCGCTACATCCATGCTTCGGCTCGTGGGACAGTATTGCTCCACCCGAGAAGCAGCCACCTCGAAACTCTCCACCGGGAGCGAATCCGGGACGATGCAGGGGAAAAGCCAGGCTGACCGACCGTACCAAAACTGCGACCCGAACCCACATGTAGGTGATTCATGACTACGTTGCAGGTCTCTCGTTTCGTCGCTTTGGTCTCTTTCGCACTGTCGGCCCGATCCGCCATGCGGGATGAAAAGTCGGCGAAAGGCTCGCTCTGGGCGGCTGGAGAGGAACGCAAGTGGCTGTCCAATCGCCGGCAGCGGATCGAACGGTTCGAGCTCATGACGCCATGAAAATGAAACCCTGACGGCTCTGTCGTGTCGATCAGCCGCGAGTTTTGAGACAATGTGCTCGCGAGCCGAGACGACTCTTGAAGATAGCGCTCATCTACCCGCCACCCTGGAAGATCCCCGCCCCGGACGCGTCGGAAGACTTTGGGCGTGACGGGCCGCCGGACGACTATCGAGACGGCGATCTCGACGCGGATTTCTATCAGACGCCCTACGGTTTGTTTTCCCTCGGTGCGCAGGCGATCCGTGCGGGTCATCGCGTCAAGGTGATGAACCTGGCTGGCTTCGCGTGGTCGCGCGTCGAAGAGGTGCTTCGTGCTCTCGATGCGGACGTATTCGGGATGTCCTGCTGGACCGCGAATCGGCGCGGTGTCGCGCTCGTCGCCCAGCTGATGAAAGAGCTTCACCCGTCTTCCCACGTCATCGTCGGAGGACCCCACGCGACCCCGCTGGCCAAGGAAATGCTCGAGCACCACCCCGACATCGACGTGGTCACTCTGGGGGAATCCGAGGAGACGTTTCACGAGCTCTTGGATCGGATCGACAAGAAGCAACCGCTGTATGGGGTGGCGGGCACGGTGCAGCGCGACGATGGCGGTGTGGCGCGGGCGGCGGCGGAACGGGCGGCCATCAAAGAGCTCGACGCCCTGGCCTCACCCCACGATTGGTTCGACACCCACATCGTGATGACCTCCCGCGGCTGTCCATGGCAGTGCACGTTCTGCGGTGCCGAGACCACGTGGGGTCGCGGCTTTCGTGGGCAGAGCATTCCGTACGTCGTCGATTCCCTCGAGAACGCACTTTCTCGTTTGCCCGTGAAGATGATCCAGATCAAAGACGACACCTTCACCGCCAACAAGAAGCGAGCTCGGGACATCTGTCGCGGCATTCGCGAGCGTGGTCTGAATTTCCTCTGGAGCTGTGACACGCGGGTGGACGTGCTCACCGAGGAGCTCCTTCACGAGATGCGCATTGCGGGATGTCAGCGCCTGAGTCTCGGCGTCGAGAGCGGGTCGCAGAAGATCCTCACTGCCATCAACAAGAAGATCACGGTCGACGAGATCGTCGAAGCGACCCAGATGGCGAAGAAGTACGGGATCCGCGTGCGCTACTACATGATGCTGGGCAATCGCGGCGAAACAGCGGAAACCTTTCGCGAGACCCTGGCGTTTCTGGAGCGAGCGCAGCCTCACGAGTACCTGTTCTCGTGCCTGTCGATCTATCCCGGCACGCTCGACTTTCACGATGCGGAAAAGGCGGGATGGCTCGATCGCGAGGTCTATTTCAGCGACACGTTTCAGGAGCTCAAGACACCGTTCGACGCCTCGCCCGAGGACGCTCGCCTGATGAATGAATGGTTCGCAGCGAACAAGGGCCTACGGCAGGTCTATCGCGAGAGCGCTGACGAATTCCGTGCCGTCCTCGCTCGGCTGGGGGACCATCACGCCGCGCACATCGATCTCGGTGGCGCGTACTACGTCGAGGGCGAATTGGATCTGGCGGAGCACCACGTGCGGCGAGCGCTCGCCCTCGATTATCCGCTGCCTGGGATCGCTCACAACTACCTGGCCTGCATTGCGCTTCGGCGTGGCGACGTTGACGGCATGATGGACGAATTCATGAAGGCTGCGAAAACCGATCCGCAGCACGGGATCCTGATCCGAAACGTCGAAGCAGCGCGCGCGTGGTTTCGAGAGCAGGGACCGGAGCGAGGGGTTCCACTCACGCTTCTCGCGGAGCACGATTTTCGTCTTCTCGAGCGAACGCTTCAGCCGACGTTGCCGGGCCCTCTGCCCGACGACTTCGCGATCTGGCACGAGCACGCGGCACCCAAACCCGTCCCCCGGCCCAATCTCGGTGTGCCGACCGATGCGCGGACCAGGCTCAAGGTGGTGCCGGCGGACTGATCCAGCGCTCGTCCCCCTCGACCATCCACTCGAACGACGCGAGCACTCGTTCTCCCACGCCCTCGGCATAGGTGTGACCCACCCCCGGCGCGTGCTCGACGCGCGTCTCCACGCCACCGCGCCGGAGCCAACGCTCCGCCGTTCGCGCGTGGTTCGCGCAGTAGCCTTGGCCGCAGGCGAACAAGACTCGCGCTGGCCTCCCGCCGGCGAGGCGTCGAGCTGCCGCGACGTTCCACTGATCGTAGCCCCCCTCGATCAGTATCAAGCGCGAGAACAGATCCGGATGTCGGGCGGCAACCAGGGCACCCATGTTCGCACCTTGAGAGAAGCCCGCGAGCAGGATCGGCCCGTCCGCGATGCGATCGGCGTGGGTCTGTCGGAGCGCGGCGATTGCCGCCAGGACTTCCCGTTCGAGAAAATGGTGATTGGGAAAGTAGTACCCGGTCTCGGGATCCCGGGGAAACGCGGCAGCACCTCGCAGGCAGATTATGACTGCGCGCCCGCCGAGGGCGCCGTCCCACCACTCGCATTCCCATTCGGGCCGGTCTCCGGCGCCATGCAATACGAGGAGCACCGGAAACTTCCTCGTCGAGCTTCGTGGCAGTGAGACCACGGCGTCGAGGAATCCAGGCACGGCGAGAGCCTTCGACTCGCTGCCGCCCGCGGGTGTCAGGTGAGGCGGGTCGGCGAAGGGCTTGGATTCGAGGGGAGCCGGCAGCGGATCGGGCTCCTTTCGTTGCGGGCTGGCTGCGCAGCCGGCGAGCGCGAAGGCGAGGAAAACCCTGCTGTGCCATCCCGGGCTGGTCACGACCCCAAGATGACCCGAGGGCCTTCGGAAATGCCAGCGCTCGGAACCCTCGAGTCGTTCAATGGCGCGCGAGCAGAGCCGAGAACGCCGGCTTGTCTCGATAGGCAGCGAAGTCGGAGTCTTCCGCGAAGCTCTGCTTGTAGTCCGGAGCCGCCGCGAGGGTGGTCTCGACGTAGTGCAGCACCTTGGCGTCGTCCCCGAGCGCGGCGTGAGCGCAGGCCAGAAGGTAGTCGTTGTACGGATCGGGCCGCATCTCGCTGGACTGCTCCACGTCGAGGACCGCTCCGGCGGCGTCTCCGAGCGTGAGCTTGCAAAGGCCCCGCAGGGCGTAGCCCTCGGGGTGCGGCTTTCGATTCATGAGCTCGTCGAAGTCGGCAATCGCGTCTTCGTAGCGTTCCATGTCGACGTAGAGCTTGCCTCGAAGGTGATACGGGCCCGGGTGATCGGGAAACAGCTGCATGCTCGCGGTGTAGTCCTCGACCGCACGCTCCGGATCGCTGAGCGCCGACCAGCACATTCCCCGATGAAAATGGTACTGCGCCTGGTTTATCTCGGGCTCCATCTCGATCGCCTTCGTGTAGTCCGCGATGGCCGGTTCGAAGTTGCCGAGACGCTGGTGCGCGAACCCTCGCTGGGCGTACATCGTGATGTATCGCTGGCGGAAATGATCGTCGATGGCGATGCCCTCACCGAACTTGGCGATGGCTTCCTCGAATTGCCCATTGTCGACCAGCGCTTCCCCCTCGGCATAGAGCGCGGTCAGCTTCTCGAATGCGCCGGGGACGGTGTGCATGGGACGGTCACTCATCTCCGTTCCCTCCGATCACTTGTTCCTGAGCTCGTGCAAGATCACGGCGTTGCCTTCCGAGTCCAAGCACACGGCCATCTGGCATACGGGGCTGTCGAACAGGTCGAGCTTGAATTCGACACCCTTCTTCTTGAGGTCGTCGATGACGCGCGCGATGTCGTCCACCTCGAAGGCGATCGAATCCGCCAGCGGACGCACTGGGCGTCGAATCCTTGGCATAGGTCGTGATGCAAAAGCATCCCCCGCCGGGCAGGTCGTACTCGACCCACTGACCCGAGCCGGAAATCTTGCCGACCTGGATCCCCAGGGTCTCTTCGTAAAATTTCCGTGCGCGGTCGAGGTCGCTGACCGGGTACATGGTGAAGGCGACTTTCTTGAACATCGAGGCTTCGAAACCACGTTCTCGAAGCCTCCGCAAGCGTGGACGCGTTAGGATTCACGGCGTGAGCGCTGTCACCGGCATCGATTGGTCGGCATCCTCGTACGAGGAGCTCCTGGCCGGTCACCGCTGGCGCATCCCGGAGCGCTTCAACATCGCAGCTGCGATACGGCGTCACGCGGACGGAAGGCGGCGTCCCGCGCTGACCGAGCTCCATGAAAGTGGTGAGTCTCGGGTGACGAGCTTCGACGATCTGATGGGTCTCGTAGCGACGCTTGCCGGATCGATGACCCAGCTCGGGGTCGAACGCGGGGATCGCGTGGCCGTGTTCTTGCCGCAGTGTCGAGAGAACGCCCTCGCCCACTTGGCGGCTTTCTGGCTCGGAGCGATCAGCGTGCCCCTGTCGCCGTTGTTTCGCGCCAATGCCCTTCGACACCGTCTCGCGGACAGTGGCGCCCAGTTGCTCTTCACCGACCGAGAGCTCGCGGCTCACGTTGCCGAGGTCCGGGACGAGCTCCCGGAGCTTCGAGTCGTCATCGTGATCGAGTCCGAGCTCGAGGAAATGCTGGAGGGAGCTCCCGCTGCTCCCTGCGACACCGCCGCCGACGATCCCGCCATGCTGATCTACACGTCTGGCACCACGGGTTTGCCTCGCGGCGCGCTCCACGCGCATCGCTTTTTGCCGGGCCGTCTCACCGGATTCGAGCTGATTCATCGTCTCGAGTCAGGCCCGCATCGAGATCGTCCCTTCTGGACGCCTGCCGATTGGGCTTGGGTCGGGGGGCTGGTCGACTGCGTGCTGACGCCCTGGGTCCTCGGTTGTCCCGTGCTTGCCTCGCGTCGGCGCGGTTTCGACGCCGACATTCTTCGCAGCATCGTGGAGCGGGGAAACGTGCGGTCGCTCTTCTTGCCACCCACCGCGCTCTATCGGCTTCGAGGGGCGGATCCGAAGCAGTTTCGAAACGTGTTCAGCGTCCATACCGCCGGGGAGCCCCTCGCCGCGGAGCTCTACGAGCTCGCGCGGGACTCGTTTCAGAACGTGTTCGAGCTCTACGGAATGACGGAGGTCGGAGCCGTCGCGGGGAGCTCCCCGTTCGTTCCGGTGCGACCGGGATCTCTCGGCAAGCCGTATCCGGGTCACGACGTGGTGCTCCTCGACGAACGAGGCAACACGCTGGCAGGCGTTGGAGAAGGCCAGCTCGCCGTTCGGCGTGACGATCCCGGCATGTTTCTCGGCTACTGGAGAGCGCCCGATGCAACGGCTGCCCGGTTCTCGGGCGACTATCTCACCACCGGTGATCTCGTGGGGCGGGACGCGGATGGCTATCTTCACTACGTCGGTCGCAACGACGACGTGTTCAATACTGCAGGTTATCGAGTCGGACCCACGGACATCGAAGCGACGCTCGTGAGTCACCCGGACGTGACCGACGCGGCCGTCGTGGGGCAGCCGGATCCCGAACGCGGCCACGTGGTCAAAGCGTTCGTGGTTCTGCGCGCTGGCGTCTCGCCGAGCCAGAAGCTCGAGGACGAAATTCGGAGCTTCGTGAAACAGAAATTGGCCGCGTACGAGTACCCTCGCAAAATCGTGTTCGCCCGGGAGCTTCCCCGCACGGTGAGCGGTAAGCTCCGTCGCGGCGAGCTCCGGGACGCGAGTGCCGAGGCGCGGTTCGGGGTATAAGCCGGCCGATGCAGGGACTGAAAGGGAAGGTCGCCATCGTGACCGGGGCCGGCGGCGCCATTGGTGGCGCGATTGCGGAGCGCTTGGTGGGCGCGGGATGCGTGGTCGGCGTTCTGGATCGCGACGAGGCGAAAGCACACGAGACGGCCGAGCGCCTCGGCAAGAGCGCGCGACCGGTGGTCGTCGACATCACGAATCATGCCCTCGTCGGCCAGGCGGTTGCCTCATTCGAGAAAGCAGCGGGCCCCACCCACGTTCTGGTCAATGCGGCCGGGTGGGATCGCCTTCAAAAGTTTCTCGATACCGATCCCGAGCTTTGGGAAAAGCTCATCGCGATCAACTTGCGAGGACCTCTGAACATGCACCACGTCGTTGCCCGTGGGATGGCGGAGCGGGGTCGGGGCCGCATCGTCAACATTGCGTCGGACGCGGGGCGGGTCGGGTCGACCGGGGAAAGCGTGTACGCCGCGTGCAAGGGCGGGATCATCGCGTTCACCAAGACCCTGGCTCGGGAGCTCGCGTCGAAGAACGTCTGCGTGAACGTCGTGTGCCCGGGCCCCACGGACACTCCGCTCCTCCGTTCCTTTCTCGACGAGGGCGAGTGGGGCACGAAGGTATTCAACGCTCTCGAAAAGGCGATTCCGCTCCGGCGTCTCGGCAAACCCGACGACGTGGGCGGCATCGTCGCGTTCTTGTGCAGCGACGAGGCATCGTTCATCACGGGTCAGGTCATCAGCGTGAGCGGTGGGCTCACCATGCACGGATGAGGTTTCCATGGACTATCAGGACATCCTGTACGAGGTCGATCGCGCCGTCGCGTTCGTCACCATCAATCGGCCCGAGGTCTACAACGCGTTTCGCGGGCAGACGTGCGACGAGCTCATCGACGCGATTCAGCGAGCGGGCTGGGACAAGTCGATCGGTGTCATCGTTCTCGCGGGCGCTGGTGAAAAGGCGTTCTGCACCGGGGGCGATCAGAAGGCCCACGAAGGCCAATACGACGGGCGCGGAACCATCGGCCTGCCGGTGGAGGAGCTCCACTCGGTCATTCGCAACGTCCCGAAGCCCATCATCGCCAAGGTGCAAGGCTTCGCGATCGGAGGCGGCAATGTCCTCGCGGCGATCTGCGATCTGACCATCGCCGCCGACACCGCCGTTTTCGGTCAGGTGGGACCCAAGGTCGGCAGCGTGGATCCCGGTTTTGGAACCGCGTACCTGGCGCGCATCGTGGGGGAGAAGAAGGCGCGGGAGATCTGGTACCTCTGCCGCCGATATCCCGCCGCCGAAGCATTGGCGATGGGTCTGGTGAACGCCGTGGTCCCCCGGGCCGAGCTCGACGCCGAGGTTCGCCGCTGGTGCGACGAGATCCTCGAAAAGAGCCCGACCGCTCTCGCCATAGCCAAGCAGAGCTTCAACTCGGATACCGACAACATCCGCGGCATCGCAGCCCAGGGCATGCAGACGCTGTCGCTATTTTATCGAACCGAGGAATCGAAGGAAGGCGTCCAAGCTTTCAACGAAAAGCGCAAGCCGGACTTTCGCCGTTTCGCGAAGTGAGCGAGTGAGCGAGATGAGCGACCCGATAGCCAATCGCTGCCGCGCCGCGTGCGCCGAGTTCAATTCGTCGCCGTACTACGCAACGCTCGGCATGATCGCCGAGTGCGACGCGCCCGGTACTTCACGCGTGAAACTTCCCTACAGCGAGCGCCTGCTCCAGCTCTACGGTGGGATCCACGGTGGCGCGCTGATGAGCCTCGCGGATGCGGCGCTGAACATCGCCGCGTACACGGAGCTCGCCGAAGGTCACGGTCTCGGCACGGTGGAAATCTCCATGCAGTTCTTGGCGCCCGCGGGTCAGAACGACGTGGTCGCGGAGGGCAAAATCACTCGCCTCGGCAAGACGCTCGCGTTCACCGAGTGCACGCTGAGCGCCGGGGGACGCGCCATCGCTCGCGCCCAAGGGATCTCGTACATCTCCGAGCGCTCGCGGATCGCTCGCGGACAGAGTGCGTGACCTCGATCAGCGCGCGATGACTCCAGTTTCGACGAGCTCTTCAATCGCGTTCTCGTCGTAGCCCGCTTCTTTCAGGATCTCCCGGCTGTGCTCTCCAGGCAGGGGCGGCGGCCGCCGCAGTGACCCGGGAGTCTTCTCGAGCTTGGGGACCACCCCGATGGTCGAGATCTTCCCGAGCCTTGGGTGATCGACTTCGGTGATCATGTGTCGGGCCACGTGATGCGGATCGGTGAGCGCCTCGTCGATGGCGTACACTGGAGCGACGCACGCCTCGCGATCGCGCAACAGCTGAAACCATTCGTCCCGCGTTCGCTCCAAGAACTTGGCGCGGAGCGCTGCGGCCATGGAGGGCCAGCGATCCTTGTTTTCCTGATCTTCGGCGAGCCCCGCGAGGCCGAGCGCCTCGCACAGATTCCGAAAGAACTTCGCTTCCAGGGCGCCCACGGCGAGAAAGCCGCCATCCTTGCAGGCGTACACGTCGTAGTAGGGCGCGCCGCCGTTGATGCGATGGGCCCCCGGGGCAGGGACGGTTCCGTTCTCGAAGTACTGTCCGACGAGCTTCGTGGCGAGGGACAGAGCTCCGTCGCTCATCGCCACGTCGATGTACTGACCCTCGCCGCGCCGCTCCCGGGAAAAGAGGGCGGTCACGATGCCGAATGCGGCCAGGAGCCCACCTCCCGCGTAGTCCGCCAAAAAATTCATCGGAATGGCCGGTGGTGTGAGGGGCCGACCGATCATCCCGAGCGCTCCACCAATCGCGATGTAGTCGAGATCGTGTCCCGCCATCGACGCATAGGGACCCGTTTGGCCGTAGCCACTGAGGGAGCAGTACACGAGACCAGGGCTGTCGGCTCGGAGCGTCGTGAAGCCAATCCCCAGACGCTCGACGACACCGGGACGGAACCCTTCGAGCACAACGTCTGCACTCTTCGCGAGGCAGCGAAATGCTTCGAGCCCGGCCGGCTGTTTGAGGTCGATGCACACGGAGCGCTTGTTCCTGCCGAGCGCGAAGTACGCCGCGCGTCGATCGCTCTCGGGCGTGAGCGGCGACGCTTCGGGGACGGGCTCGATCACGACGACGTCCGCACCCATGTCGGCGAGCAGCATGGAGCAGTACGGCCCGGGGGCCAGGCGAGTGAGATCGAGGATCCGAACCCCGTCGAGCGCGCCGTGCATCGCGGCCCGAGGCTAGCGCCGAAGTGGACAAAAGATTCGTGAATGCCTCGCGCGGTCCCCACTCGTGCGCTAGGTTCCGCCGCGGAGGCCGGTTTCATGCGTCGATCTTTGTCTACAGTTGGCTTTTTCTCCCTGGTTTTCATCGCTTCGGGTTGCAGTAGCAGCGGCGGTGGGGGTGGCTATCTCCTCGACGGCGGCGTCGAGGGCGCGACCGGCGGTGGCGGGAGCGGTGGCTTCGGCGGTGGCTTTGGCGGAAGCACGGGCGGCAGTGCCGGCTTCGGAACGGGCGGCGCCTTTGGCGGCGCGGGTGGCGCGACCGGTGGGAGCGGGGGCTCCTTCGGCGGGTCCGCTGGGACTGGCGCGGTAGGAGGTTTCGGCGGAGCGGGAGGAAGCGGTGGCACCGGCGCGACCGGCGGCTTTGGTGCAACGGGTGGCTTTGGTGGATCGGGCGGCACCGGAGCGACCGGCGGAAGCGGTGGCAAGGACGGTGGCGCTCTCATGTGCGGTGACCTCACCGCGATCGACATCGGAAGCGGTGCTCCGTGTTCGGCGCCCAACTCCACGACCTGTGTATGCGTCGGGTGCACGACGACGTGCGTGGACACGGCCGGTGCGCCGATCTCCGATTGCGTGTGTCCGTCCTGCGCGACCGACACGTTCTGCTCGAACCCAGCCAACTGCAACAACGATGGCAAGTGCGATCCCTTCAACGAAGGATGCATCTGCGCAGACTGCGCGAACCATTCCGCTTGCCCCTGAGCGGGGCACGCCTTCCGTTGCGACCCGAATCAGCGTAAGATGAAGGGTCGTGACGGAGGTCGAACGTCATCGTCGTGGGAGGTGGCCCGGCCGGGTCCATCGCGGCGTTGACCCTCGCGCGACTCGGGGTTCGGGTCGCGCTGCTCGAAGCCGCGACCTATCCCCGTGACAAGGTGTGCGGCGATGCGCTGATCCCGGACGCGCTGAACTTGCTCCGCGACGTGGGGCTCCTCGAGCGCGTCCAGGCGAGCGCTCACGCTCCCGAGGAGGTCCGGATTTTCGCGCCGAGCGGCAGAAGCATCGCTCTGTCGGCACCGCTTCTCACCGTGCGACGGAGCTCCTTCGACGAGCTCCTGGCCAGCGCGGCGCGGGACGCCGGCGCGGATTCTGCGGACGGGGTTTCGGGTCGCCGAGCCCATCCTCGACGGCCAGAACGTCGTCGGGGTACGGGGCTCGAGCGAGCTCCGCGCTCCGATCACGATTCTCGCCACCGGCGCCTCGAGCACGATGCTCGCCGCTTTTCGCGTCCGCACGCGCAGCAAGCCCTCCGCACTCGCCCTTCGCGCATACTATCGCGCGCCCAACGTCGACCCGAGTGAGCTCGTGATTTCCTACGAGCAGCCAGTCCTTCCGGGCTACGCCTGGATCTTTCCCATGGCGAACGGTGAGGCCAACGTCGGCGTGGGCGTATTTTTGACCGACGGCATCACGGGCGAAAATCTCCGGGAGCTATTCGATCGATTCATCGAACGCTGTCCCCATGCCCGAGATGCAATGCGTGGCAGCGAAGTGCTCGGTCGGGTGAGCGGTGCGCCTCTTCGCTGCAGTCTGCGCGGCGCCCGACCTGCTTCTGGCGGGCTGCTTCTGGCTGGGGAAACCATCGGGACGACGTACGCACTGTCGGGGGAGGGCATCGGCAAAGCGATGGTGTCGGGCAAGCTCGCGGCCGAGGCCGCGGCGGCGGCACTGTCGGCCGGCCAGTTCGACGAAAGCACGCTGTCGTCGTATCCGGCAGCCCTCGAAGCTGCTGGTTTTCCCGAAAAATTCGCCCAATACGACGCAGCTCAGCGCTGGGTCAAACACTCGAGTGTCGTGAACCTCGTGACGTGGCGTGCCGAGCGCAGCGCTCGTCTCCGGGGCATGCTCGAAGCATTGGTGCGCGAGGAGCTGGCGCCGGATCGTATCTTTTCGGCCAGCGGTATTCTTCGTGCGCTCGTGACGTGAGGTTTCGTGACGGAGGGGAGTCAATCGAATCGGACGGGTCGTGGGGCGAGCACGGCTTCGTCCAGCGCTGCGCGATCAGGGACGCATTCGACCATGCCGACACCGTCGACGACGATGGTGCTGAGCCCCCTCGATTCGCTGCACCAGGAAGAGATGCGGCGCTTGCGGGTATTTCTCTGGCTCACGGGCGTTTTCGTCGTGGGTGTGCTGTGTACCCTGCCGTTCACCGAGCGCGATCCGAGGGCGCTCGGCGTGATGGCGACGGGCGTCGTCGTATTCGCCCCGTTCGCGTTTCATCTTCTGCGCGTCTTGAGGAACGCGAAGCAGCTGCCGCTCCGTCCGTTGCTGTTCTACGGCTTCGCGTGTCTGTACGGCGGATACGCGGGGATGTACTACTTTGGGCTCTTTTCTCCCGCCGCCGCCGCGATTGCCTTCGGCATCTTCTTCTTCAGCCCCAGCACGAGCTTTCGTGCCGCGCTCAGCATCTATCTCGGTGCGGCGATCCTCCATGCCACTCTCGCCACGCTGCTCTTGAGTGGTGTTTTCGTGGACCGCGGTGTGATCCGAGCCGACCACCTTTCGCTGTCGGAAAAGATCGTCGTGCAGGTCTTGGTCGAGGTCATCTATCTCGCGTCCTTTCTCATCGGTCGCGCCACCCGCAAGGCCACCCTGAGCGCCATCGAAGCTCACGACGAAGCGATGAGTGAGCTCGGACAGCGGGAAGATCTGTTGAAAGAAGCTCGGCACGAGCTGGAAGAAGCCCTTCGGATGGGGAAGGTCGGACGCTACTCCGATCAGCAGCTGGGATCGTTCGTGCTCGGCGGAATTCTCGGTCGCGGCGCGATGGGCGAAGTCTACGACGCGATGCATGTCGAAACTGGACAGGCCGCGGCCGTGAAGGTCTTGCACCACCGCGCACTCTCCGAGCCGGAGCAGGTGCGCCGCTTCATGCGCGAAGCCAAGACGGCGGCTTCCATCGAATCTCCCCACGTCTGTCGGGTGCTCGAGATCGGGGGATCGAAGCAGCGTTGCCCTACATCGCCATGGAGCGCCTGGAAGGCTCCGATCTAGCCGAACGGCTCCGTCATCGGCCCCGGCTTCCCCTGCGCGAGGTGGTGCGTTTGGTCAAAGAGGTGGCCGATGGTCTCGACCGAGCCCACGCGCTTGCGATCGTGCATCGGGACATCAATCCACGAAACCTGTTCTTGGTAGGGAGCGGTGGGGAAGGACCGGTCTGGAAGATCCTCGACTTTGGGGTGTCGACGGTCGTTGGACAGCGTGACCTCCAACGTCGTTGGAACCCCAGCGTACATGTCGCCCGAGCTCGCTCGGGGAACCAGCGCATCACCTCGCTCCGACGAGTTTTCCTTGGCAGCGGTTGCCTACCGAGCCCTCACGGGACGAGCCCCATTTCCCGGAGAACGTACCCCCGAGATCCTCTATCGCGTGGTCCATGCGATGCCCGCGCGCCCGAGCGATCTGGTTCGCGTGCCCCACGAGGTCGATTGGGTGATGGCAGTGGCGCTCGCGAAGGACGAACGGGATCGCTTCGTGAGCTCGAGTGAGCTCGCGCGGGCGCTGGAACGAGCGCAGGCGGGAGAGATCGATCCCGACCATCGATCCCGGGCCGAGAGGCTGATCGCGGAGCGGCCGTGGGGTGCGATGCAATGACGGACGATCTGCCGACCGAACGCGGCGGTCCGCCCTGGCAAGTGGCGGCAACGAGCACGCCTGCCGAACGGACCGAGAGCCGCTTGCTCACGCCCGAGCAGACTCTGCTCGCACAGGAAGCGCGGCGCATGCGCGTGTTCGTGGCGATGGTCGTTGGGCTAGCGCTGCTGGTGCCTCTTGCGCTGCCCCTTCTCCACGAGTCCGCGGGCATGGCGTGGGTCGTGATCGCGGGAGCTCTGTTCGTGCTGCCGTTCGCGATCTGGTTCGCGTGGCGACTTCGACGCATCGAGAACTACACCGCGAGAGCGGCGCTCTTGTTCGGTTTCGTGTGTCTCGTGCCCGGATATGCAGGCGTGTATCTGTTCGGTCCGCTTTCCCCCGCTTGCGCCGCGATCGCTCTCAGCGTGTACCTATTTTCGCCGGGACAATCCCAGCGTGCGGCCCTCTCCCTGTTCGCCGCCGCGGCTTTGGCTCATGCGGCGCTTTCGCTCGCAGTCATGATGGGGCTCTTGCCGGACGTGAGTCTGGTCCGCTCCACCGATGTCCCGCCCAGCATCCAGCTCGTGGTGCTGGCGCTCGCCGAGCTCGTGCTCTTGCTCTCGTACATCATTGGTCGCACCACCCGTGCCACGACGCTGTATGCAATCAACGAGCGGGATCGTGCACTTCGCGCCGTGGCTCAGCGCTCGCAACTTCTGAAAGAAGCTCACGAGGAGCTTCAGCGCGCCATGCAGGGCGGGGGCCTTGGTCGTCACACCGACGAGTCTTTCGGCAGCTACCGTCTGGGTATCGTCGTCGGGCGCGGAGGAATGGGCGAGGTGTACGAGGCCGTCGACGTGCGGAGCAACGAGCGCTGCGCCGTGAAGATCCTGCACCATCACATCGCCGAGGAGGCCGTGAGCCAGGGGCGATTCCAGCGCGAAGCCGAAGCGGCAATGCTCCTCGACTCACCGCATGTGTGTCGCGTTCTCAGCATCGGCAGCGAGCGCATGATTCCCTATCTGGCGATGGAATATCTGGATGGCGAGGATCTCTCGGACCGGCTGCGTCGGGATCGCCGGATGCCGCTTTCCGAGGTCGGCGTGTTGGTGGAGGAGGTCGCGAGCGCTCTCGAAGTGGCTCGGGCTGCGGGGGTGGTCCATCGCGACATCAAGCCGCGAAACTTGTGCCGAGTGCGCGGTGAGGCTGGAGCGGCGATCTGGAAGGTCCTCGACTTCGGGATTTCGAGGCTTGCGGAGTCGACCGGAACCCTGACCCAAGGGCAGATCGTCGGAACCCCCAGCTACATGTCCCCGGAACAGGCGACGGGTGGCGTGGTGGAACATCGGAGCGACGTGTTCTCGCTGGCCGTGGTCGCGTACCGCGCTCTCACCGGGCGCCCTGCGTTCATCGGCGACTCGATGCCCGAGATCTTGTTTCAGGTCATTCACTCCACTCCTGCCGCTCCCAGTGAAACGGTGCGCGTGCCATACGACGTGGATCTTTTTTTCGCCATCGCCCTGGCGAAGGATCCCAAGGCTCGCTTCTCTTCTGCCCTCGAGATGGCTCGAGCCTTTCGCCGCGCCGCCCGCGGCAATCTGGATGAGAAAACTCGTCGCCGCGGACAGGCGCTGGGCGGGCTGCGTGCGGCCCGTCCCGCCGCCGTCGCGTGAAATCCGGCCCAGCTGGCATCCCCGCCGGCTCGGGTGCATCCTCCAGCGCCATGCCCGAAGCCGTTGCCGCCCTCCCGCGCATCCGAAGCGCCGAATTTTGCGCGGGAGCCAAGAACGAGAGTGAGCTTCCTCCACCCGTGCTCGTGGAGGTAGCGTTTGCCGGGCGTTCCAACGTTGGTAAGAGCAGCCTGATCAACACGCTGGTGGAGCGCAAGAACCTCGTGCGCACGAGCTCTACGCCCGGGTGCACACGACAGATCTCGTTCTTCGACGTGCACTTCACCGACGATTCGGCACTCACGCTCGTCGATCTTCCAGGGTTTGGCTACGCCAAGCGCTCGAAAGACGAGCGCAACAGCTGGGCGGACGTCATCGAAGCGTACCTTCTGGGCCGACCGACTCTCCGAGCCGTGGTGTCCATCGTCGACGTACGGCGCGGGCTCGAGCCCGACGACCGGGATCTGCACGAGCTTCTTCGCTCGCCATCGCGGGTCAATCGCCCACCGGTGAGCGTGATCGTCGTGGCGACGAAGCTCGACAAGCTGCCTCGCTCCAAGCAAAAGATTCGAGCTCGCGCGCGTTCGCGCGGCGGCGGGCCTGGCGGTCATCGGTTTCTCCGCGGTGGACGGGACCGGAAAAGACGAGGTTCTCCGCCGACTCCGGCGGGCGGCCGATCTCGCCGTCTGACGCCGGAAAAAGCCCCACTCTCCCTACTTTGTGGGAGGCGGCGCCGATTCTGATACCCTAACTTGGGGTGTCCACCGCTAATTCCAGGTCCGGATTCGACAGCCACCCGAGTGGACCAGGACCTGTTCTGGGCCGCTTTCGGGTGGGAGCGCGTCTCGCGGCGGGCGGAGCGGGGGCCGTCTATCTCGGCCGCCTCGAAGGTCCCCACGAGTTCGAGCGGCTCGTAGCCATCAAGTGCATCCACGAGCACCTGCTCGACGAGCCCGAGTTCGTCACGATGTTCTTGGACGAAGCCAAGCTTGCGGCTCGGCTCAACCATCCGAACATCATTCACGTCTACGATCTCGGTCGCGAGCGAAACGTGCTCTTCATGGCGATGGAGTACTTGCACGGCATCTCGCTGTCGCAGCTCCGCCGCCGGGCCAATGCTCGCAAAGCCTTTCTCGAGTACGACGTGATCGCGGCGGTCATTGCGCGGGCTGCCGAAGGCCTTAATCACGCTCACGAGCTCTGCGACGACAATGGTCGCTCGCTGGGTCTCATTCACCGCGACGTGAGCCCACAGAACGTGTTCGTCACCTACGATGGTCAGGTCAAGGTCGTGGACTTCGGCATCGCCCGGGCCGAGGGACGAATCACCAAGACGACGAGCCTCGGCAAGATCAAGGGCAAGTTCGCGTACATGGCGCCCGAGCAGGCAATTGGCCAGGACATCGACCAGCGCGCCGACCAGTTCGCCCTGGGAGTGACCCTGTACGAAGCTCTGATTGGCGAACGCCTGTTCGTGGGTCGCGACGAGCTCGAAACACTGCGCAACGTGGTGGCGGCCCATGTGCCGAACCTCGAGGAAAAGCGACCTGATTTTCCGCCCGCATTGGGTGCAATCTTGCGCAAGATGCTCCTGCCCTCCCCGGAGGAGCGCTACGCCAATCTGGGTGAAGTTTCTCAAGAGCTCGACACGTTCATCGCGAGCACGGGAAGGCGCGATCAGCGCCAGCGGCTGGCCGCTCTCGTTGCGGATCTCGCGGCCGACGACCGCGAGCGGAAAGAAGAGGCGATCGCGGACCTTCGGCGCAACACAGCGCCCCGGGTTCCCGGCCGTGCAGAGGACGAGACGTCCTACACCGCTGGTGGCGTTCCCATGTCTCAGCCCCAAAAGCGCGGGTGGAAGGTGGGAGCTCTTGTCGCCGGCGCGGTCGTCTCCGTCGCGATCCTCGGGGTCGGCGTGGCGGTTGCCCTCGGTCGCTCTTCGTCCAGCGCGGCCACTCCGGCCGCGTCGGCAGAAGCCGAAAGCGTGCTCATCGACATCACCACCCAGCCGGCGGTCGCCGCGAAGATCGTGATAGGCGATCAAGAGCTCGTGGGTCCCTCGGCCAAGGCGACGCTTCCAAAGAGCAGCCACACGATTTCCGTCGTCGTGAGCGCCGAAGGATTCCGTGAGTCGAAGCTCGAGTTCGTGCCGGACCGGGACCGGAGTCTGCTAGTCCCGCTGCTTCAGGGCGAAAAGCCAGTCGAGGCGAAGGCCGCGCCGAGTCCAAGCGCCGAGCCGGCGGTCGCCGCGGAGCCCACGCCGGCGAAGCCCAAGGCCAAGTCCGGCGGGGGCCGGATCCCGAAGAGCAGCCCGGCTGGGTCGCCCAAGGGTCCTCTCATCGTCGACAACCCCTTCGGCAAGTGATTCCCTTCACCGCATGACACGCCTCGGTCCGATCCTGGCTTTCCTGTCGCTTCTACTGGCAAGTCCGGCGTGGGCTGAGGGCGCGCCGCCCTGCCACGACGAATCGAAAGCCTGCGGCGGAAAGCTCTTCGACTCGGGCGTGAAAGCGTTTCAGGCGGGGGAATACGACACGGCTCTCGAAAGATTTCGCGCCGCGTACGCCATCGCCAAGCTCCCGGTCGTGACGTTCAACTTGGCGCTCGTCGAAGACAAGCTCGACAAGTACGAGGATGCGCTCGTTCATCTCGATGAGGTGATTGCGGATCCGGCGACGGCCAAGGCCACGCGAGAGAAAGCTCAGAGCGAGCGCGACCGGATTTCGAGGAGCCTGGCCACCATTGCAGTCGAGCTGGCGGGGGCGCAGGACATCGTCGTCGAGGTGGACGGAAAGTCGTTTCCCCTCAAGGGCGGTGCGGTTCGCGTGGGATCGGGTCGGCATTCCATTCGCGTGGTTGCCGATGGCAGCGAGCGCCTATCGCGCAGCATCGAAGTCTCCCCCGGAGAACGCCTGGTCCTTCACCTCGAGCGAACTCGGGAGCTGGTAGTGGAATCGTCGAACGACAAGCCTTTCACCGAGCCCGCGGACACGGACAAGAAGTCCCAAGGCGTGAGCCCGACCTGGTTTTACGTCGCCGCGGGCGCGACTGTGGTTCTGGCCGGCGTCACCGTGTGGAGCGGTCTCGACACCGTGAGCGCGAAAAATAAGCTCGACGACGACCGACCCAGCCTCACCATCGCCGAAGAGCAAGACCGCATTGATGCAGGCCACTCGAAGGAGACTCGGACCAACGTTCTCTTGGTGGCCACGGGCGTAGGCGCGGTCGCAACCGCTGCGATCGGTCTGTTCGTCGTGCGCTGGGACAAGGACAAGAAGGTCTCGTTCGGCGTGACCGGCTCTTCTGCCAGCGTTTCGGGCAGCTTCTGAGTATTGTCGCCCGGTGTCACGGATCGAGAGAGGGCTTTCATCGGCGAAAGAGCTGACGCGCGATGCGTTACGAATTTTTTCTGAGCGCGGGGCTCGGTTGCTCAGCGGTTCGATCGCGTTCTACGCGCTCCTGTCGGTAGTGCCGATCCTGGTGATAGCGCTTCGTGTCACCGGTCTCTTCGTCGACTCGGAAGAGATTCGGCGCGTCGTTTTCATCGAGCTCGAGCGCTGGGTGGGCGCTGGCGGAGCGCGTACGGTGCTGTCCCTGGTCGGGCAGGTGCAGCACCGGGACGCGGGTTCCCTGACCTTTTTCGGCGCGCTGGTTCTGATCTACGGCTCGACGCGCCTGTTCTCCCAGCTCACGCGAGCACTCGATCTGCTGTGGGACACGCCTCCGGCGCCCCGGGCGCGGCACTTTGGCGAAAGTGTCATGCGACAACTGGAGAAGCGGACGCTTGCGTTCCTCATGGTGCTCTCGGTCGGCGTGATGCTGTTTCTTCTCTTCGTATTCCACGCGGCACTGGCCTCAGCGCGACACTTCATGGCTTTCGGCTCCGTTCACCTGTCGCGTTGGGTCGAATCAGGGGCGTCCGTGCTCACTACCGCATTTCCGTTTTCTCTGATGTTTCGCTTGTTGCCCCGAGCCAAGGTGACCTGGAACGATGCGTTGATCGGGGGTTCGGTCACGGCCGTCCTTTTCACGCTGGGTTCCCTGTTGATCACCGCCTACGTGACCCAGCGGGACATGTCCGTATACGGAGCCGCGAGCGCAATCATCATGTTGATGCTGTGGGTCCACTACAATGCTCATGCGTTCTTTCTGGGAGCATCATTTACGGTGGCCCACCATCGCCGGCGCCAGACGCTGGTAACCGAAGCGACGGAGTGAGATCCTTGGCCATGGACTCGGTTCTGTTGGTGGGAAACCCCACGGCTCAGAGCGGCAAGAATGCCGAGCGCATCGAGCGCGCCCGAGCTCTGTTTCGCGAGCGGGGTGTCGAAGCAGAGCTTTTGTCCACGTTGCCCGATGGAGGCACCATCGCAGCGCTCGCGAAGCACCTCGATGCCAGCACCGCCAGCGTGGTGGTTGCCATGGGCGGGGACGGAACCTTTCGAGAAGTGGGTGCGGGGATCCTCGGTTCGAAGCGCTCTTCGGAGATCGCCCTCGGAATGATTCCCACGGGCACAGCCAACGATCAGGGAAAGAGCTTTGGTCTCGAAGCGACCGAAGCGGCGCTGCCCCGCAACGTATCCGTCGTGGTCGGCGGCAAGGAAACCCGGCTCGACGCCGGTGAGCTCGAGGTTCTCGCTCCGGATGGCAGTGTGCTCGAACGAGCGCTGTTCTTCGATTCTGCCGGTTTTGGTCTCAGCGCACGCGTGCTTGCGGTGCGCAATCGCGATCGACAGGTGGTGGCCGGTCTCGGTCCCTTGAAGGAGATCTACCGCGACCAGCTCGTGTATGCGGGAGCTCTCCTGCGCACGTTTTTGGAAGCGCAGGTCATCGACGACAAGTTCACGGCGGCGGTCGAAGCTGACGGAGTAGCGCACACATTTCACGGTCTCACCGATCTCGTGATCAAAGGGACGAGGGTCTACGGAGGCGCTTGGGTTTTCGATCGCACCAGTCGTCATGACGATGGGCAATTCGAGCTCGTGGTGTTTCGAGGAAAACGGGAATGGGCCAGCAAAGCGATCGTGGATCTGGACGGCAATCCAATCACCGAGGAGATGCTGAACCGGATCGGGGTCGAGCACTCGAAACCGATTCGCGCCAAGCAGTTCGAGATCACTTTGGCTCCGGAAGGGGAGGTCGCCGTGTCTGCGCAGATCGATGGAGAAGAATTTCGCTCCGCCGAGCTTCTCCGGGTGAACGTGATCCAAGGTGCGCTCCGCTTGATCGTGCCGTAACCAGTCGCGGCGAAGCCTGTGATAGGCTCGCCGGTCTCCAGCGGTCCTCTTGACCTCCGCCGAGCCGGAAACGCAGAGTCCCGAAGCCGCCACTGGCGGCCGCTTCGGTACGTTCGCCGGAGTCTATACGCCGAGTCTTCTGACGATTCTCGGCGTCATCATGTACCTACGCTTCGGCTGGGTCGTGGGAAACGCCGGCCTCGCCGGCGCTCTGGTCATCGTCGTCATCTCGCACCTGATCACGACGACGACTGGCCTCAGCATCTCGAGCATCGCCACGAACCGGACGGTTGGTGCGGGCGGCGCTTACTACATCATCAGTCGATCCCTCGGCGCTCCGGCTGGAGCGGCCATCGGTATCCCGCTATTTTTCGGCCAGGCGCTGAGCGTCAGCTTCTACGTCGTCGGCTTCGTCGAATCCCTGAGCGAGCTCGCTCCCGGAGTTTCTCCTCGGATTTTGGGAAGCGTCGTGTGCGTGCTGCTCACACTCCTGTCGGCCAAGAGTGCCTCGCTGGCGCTGAAATCCCAGTACCTGGTCATGGCGGCGATCGCTCTCTCGATCGTTTCCTTTCTCCTCGGGCGCCCTGCCGATGCTCCCGCTGGGATCGCCTGGAAACCCATCGAGCATCCCGCACCGTTCGCCCAGGTCTTCGCAGTGTTCTTTCCGGCGGTGACCGGCATCATGGCTGGGCTCGGCATGTCCGGGGACCTCAAGGACGCGCGACGCTCGCTTCCCATGGGGACGATGCTTTCCATCGCGACCGGGTTCGTCATCTACCTGGTGTTCCCAATTTGGTTCGCTGCCAACGCCAGCGCCCAGGATCTCGCGAGCAACAAGCACATCGTGTGGCACATCGCGCGCTTCGGTTCGCTGATCTACGCAGGCGTCTGGGGCGCGACACTTTCGAGCGCGGTCGGTAGCTTGCTCACCGCGCCACGAACCTTGCAGGCATTGGCTGTCGATAGGCTCGCACCGAGCGTACTCGGTCGTGGATCCGGTCCGCACAACGAACCCCGATGGGGAATGCTGGCGACCTTCGTCCTGGCCGAAGGCGGCATCTTGCTCGGGAACCTCAACGTCATCGCCAATCTTCTGACGATGTTCTTCCTCGCCACCTACGGCTTCACGAATCTCGCCTGTGGTCTCGAGCGTTGGGCAGCGAATCCGAGTTTCCGACCGAATTTCCGAGTCCCCTGGTGGGTGAGCTCGCTCGGCGCACTGGCTTGCTTCTACGTCATGAGCGTGATCGATCTCGTGGCGATGATCGCTGCCGTCGTGATCTGCGCCGCCATCTTCGTCTGGACTCAGCGTCGGGTGTTCGACACCACGTACGGCGATGCGAGGCACGGCATCTGGTCGGCTCTGGTGCGCACTGCGCTTCTTCGACTGCGACGCGCGGACTTTCACCCGCTCAATTGGCGCCCCAACCTCGTGATCATGGGGGGAGGAGTCGACCGTCGCCCGCACCTGCTCGAGCTCGGAAGCACGATCGTGCAGGAGCGAGGCATCGTGACCTACTTCATGCTGCTTCGGGGAAGTGTGGATGAGAACGCGGAGGTGCGTCGCAAGATGACCCAGGAGCTCGATGCATTCGTGGGTGAGCGATTCCCCAACGTGTTCACCCGGGTGGATGTAGTGGACGACATCTATCGCGGATCCGTCAGCGTCGCGCAGTCCTACGGAGTCGGGAGCTTCGAGGCCAACACGGTCATGTTGGGCTGGCCACAAAAGTTGGAGCGGGCGGGCGACTACGTCGACATGCTCCACGATCTCACTCACCTCGACCGCTCACTCTTGCTCGTCCGTCATTCGACCGAGCACGGCTTTGGGCGCCGCCGCCACATCCAGATCTGGTGGGGCGGACTGGAAGGTAATGGCGGCCTGATGCTGCTCTTGGCCTACCTGGTGACGAATCACGACCGTTGGCGATACGCCCAGGTCAGCGTGTGCACCGTGGTTCGCTCCGATGCCGAGCGCGAGCCCACGCAGCAGGGCATCTTGAAGGTCCTGGAAAGCGCGCGGCTCCGCGCCGTCCCGCGGGTCATCGTGCGCGGGGAACGCTCGATCGGGGAGATCATGCAGGCCGAGAGTCAGGGGGTCGACCTCGCGATCATCGGCATTCGTTTGCCGGAACGAGGCGAGCCCGCCGAAAAATTCATGGAGCGCATGAACGAGCTCCTCGCGCATCTGCCCACGACGGTGCTCGTACACAGCGCGCGAGGATTTCAGGGCGAGCCGGTGCTGTTCGATCAGAGCCAGAGCACCGAAGCCAAGCCGACGGCCCCGGCGCCCAATTCTTCCTGAATCAGTCGGCGGGCTCGACGACAGGCGCTCCGCCCCGCAATCCGAATCCGATCGGTCCAGATTCCGTACTGATGCTCACGATGCAGTCCACGGGTCGCGTGGTGTCCAGAAGCGCATCGAAGGCATCGAGGGTGACCGTTGCCTTGGCGGCGAGTGTCGGTGGGGTCGCATACTCGGGCCTTCCGTGCAGCGCACGCGCCACGAACACCGTGCCGTTCTGGGTGTCGCGCAGCGTGAACGAGAAGTCGCTGGGAGGCGGCGCGTCGGGAGGCCCATACAGCGCCCAGATTCGACACGCGAAGTCGCCGAGGGGCGCGGGATCGTCTCCTCTGCTCGATTCACGAAACGCGACATGAACGGCGCCATTGGCTTGCTCCGGCTCGGCTCGCACGAAGCGAGTCCGAGGCGGCGGAGGCGGCAGGAATCGGTGAACGCCGAACGTGCGTGGCAAGACTCCAGTTCGGGAGACGAGATCACGATGCACGCTCTTCGCAGCCACGAGAAAGCCGAAGCCGACGATCCCGAGTCCGAGCAGAACGAAAGCGATTGCACCGGGGCGGCGTTGAATCGTCGCCCTCGCGAGCTCGGTTCGGAGCCACCAGCCGAACTGTCGGCGACGCGCATAGCCCGGAAGCTTCGAGTACGTATCGAGGGCCTCGTCGACGGCCCGCACGGCTTCCTCGCGCTTGCCGGCTCGCGAGAGTGTGCGGGCGAGCTTGAGCTGCCCTTCGATGGCGGAACCGTTTGCCTCGACGAAGCGCGCGTAGGCGTCTTCCGCTTCGTCGAGGCGGCCGAGGGCAAAGAGCGCGTTGCCCGCGATGAGGTAGGGCTCTCCAAAGCCCACACGCGGATCGGTCCCGACCGCGCGGACCAGGGGATCGAGCGCGGCTTCGTGCTCTCCTTTCTGGTGCAGTCCGAGTCCGAGCAAGAAGAGCAACTCGGCGTCGCTCGGAAAGCGCTCGAGGGCCTCCTTCAACAGGCCGACGGCACGACCCGGGCGCTTTCGCTCGATGTAGAGGCGCGCGAGATCACGCCGCGCCGAAACGTTGGCAGCGTTGGCTTCGATTTGAGCTCGGAGCCTCTGGATGCGACCCCAGGTCCGAAACAGAACCCCCGGATCGGGAATGAACCGCCGCAGGACCAGGAACAGGACGATCCCAAGGAGGATCCACGGTGACCGCAGCGCATATGTGAGCGCGATGAACCCGAGGTAATACGCCCAGTATCCCATTCGGCGTCAGAAGGCCGCGCAGGTTGGGAACAGGGCAGCCGCGGCACTATTTTGGGAGATTGCGCCGCACAGCGTTTGGCAAACTCCGCTCGTCGTCTGCCCTTCGCAGCACTGATTCACCGCGTCGATGAACGGAGAGGCGCCGGCAATTCCTCCACCGCATTGGATGGTCGTCGATTGTGTCTGGAAGCATCCGAGTGTCGTCGCATCCGTCGCGTCGGTGGCATCGGCTTCGCATTTCGTGACGCAGCCGCCGCACTCCAGGTGCCCCGTACCCGAAAATCCGAGGATGTCGAGTTGCGGTCCGAGCACTGGTTCGATCGTCGCGTTCTCGACCGCGCAATCCCCCAGCATCTGGCAGTAGGCCTGGCAGCCCGTGGTCGAGCTCGGTCCACAGGTCACGCTGTTTCCGTTCGCGAATGTCGCGGCGTCGGCGCTGCACGTGAACGTCGGATCCGTGGGCGCGACGAACTGCCAAGGGCTCGTGGCGGCGAGGCCTTTGGGATGGCCCAGCAGATACTCGATCATCCAGGAATTCGCCGGAGAAAGCCACGCATGGCCGACGTTGCTTCCGCGGCAGTACGCTTGATCGAGACCCGGGGCGGATTCGTAGTGTTGGCTGGCGAGAGCTGCCTGCTCCACGAAGTTGAACTTCGGGACGGCGACGCCGCCACCGGAATTCCCGCCCCACTCGTCGTTGTCGCCGCCCCAGGTGACGAGCACGCTGATGCCGTCGAGGGTGGGGGCGGGATCGGGCGCCGTATAGTCGAAGACTCCGGACGCAGGTATGCCACCTGCCAACAGATCGGAGCGAGCGCGGAGGACGCGATTGGTGAAGATACCGCCCGCCGAATGGCCGGAAACGTAGATGCGGTTCTTGTCCACCAGTTGATGAGCAGCGACGCATTTCACGATACTGTCGAAGTACTCGAGGTCCTTGTTCTCGAGCGCCTCCTCTTCGGGCAATCGCAGGCCGTCCCACACCGGCCAGAGGGTTCCGTTGCCAGCGCTGTCGGGCGCGAGCACGACGAATCCCGCATCCACGAAGTCCGACATGTTGGCGCGGTCGAAGATCTCTTTGCCTGTTTCACCGGTCCCGTTGAACACGACCATCAGCGGCCGCGGACCGTCGAACGATGCGGTGGGAAGAGCGAGGTAGAAACTTCGAGTCTGTCCAGCGGCGTCGTAGCCACCGCTCTGTCCGGCTGCGAGGGCAGTCTGGAAGCTCGCGGGGCAATCCGCCGCCTTGTCTGCCGAGAGCGCCTCCGGCGGCACGAGCACCAGCGGATCGGTGGAGCCGCTTCCGCCGCCCCCCGCCGCTCCGCCCGTTCCCGCCGCTCCGCCCGAATCGTCGCTGCCACCACAGCCAGCGAGCACGAGCAATGAAGGCAAAAGCACCGACCAGCCCCGAAAATTCATGGGGGCCTGTATAGCACTTCTCAGCGCTTGCCGAGGGTCGAGAGCCACTCCGCGCTCATGCGCTTCAGCATCTCGAAAGTCGCTTCGTCCCCGTAGGCGACCGCCGACCACATCGCGCGGGAAACGTTCACCAGCGCGCCCACTCCGTCGGACTTGGTTACGTTGTGAAGCAGCGTCGCGGCCTGCTCGGTTTGAGCCAGCGAGGCCATCAGCGCGCCGCGGGGTGCGCTGGCGAGCTCGAGGCTGGTCCACGCCTCCCAGTCCTCGGCGAACGCCTCGGGGGTGATGGTGCCAAGGTCGAGCTTGTCGGACAGGTTCGAAAGGTAATGCCACTTCGGGGCAGGGTCGCCGGGCTCGTGCTCGTCACCGGATGCGAGCCACACGTCCACAGCAGTCGCTGCGGTTTCCTCGTGGAGCTTGCCAGCCCCGGTTGGTACGTGACCCTCGAACGCGCTCACCACGAATCCGGCAGCGAAATTCTCTGCGTCCCGCTGTCGAGCTCGCGCTCCGTCGTTCACCGCCTGCGCCAGCCAAATGCGCGCGCGTCGATCGTCCGACCAACCCAAGAGCGCAACCCAGAGCTTCTCCGATCCCTCCTTGGCAAACCGCTCGACCGCAGTTTGGCGCCGGAGGTCGCTTCTCGATTTGCCCCCGGGGCCCGATCGAGACTGCTGCGCGTGGGCGCGCTTTAGCTGGCGTTTTTTCCCCATCAGAAACGAGTTTCGTACGTTGCCGCGGCACCGGCAGGCAGCGGCCTGACCCCGACTCGATTCGGCGACTCGGAGTTGCCGAGGACGAGCCACGTGGCGACTCCTCCCGAGACCACGGCGACTCCCAGCGCGATGTCCGCAAAGAGATAGCGCTGCCGCATGGCGTCGTAATCCGAACCCGGGCAGCGCGGTGCACAATGGTCTTCGAGGTCGGACTGTTTGCTCTTGCCGCTGAGGGCGAAATAACCGAACGCGCCCAAGCTGACGATGCTCACTCCTCCCAGCACGTACGCCAGAGTCGGAATACCCGTCGCCCGCTTCTGCGGCTCCGTCGGAGTCGTGGTCGGCTGGGTCTTGCGGGGGGCCTCGGCAAAGTCGATGCGGATCAGGCGATTCTTCTGCCCCTCGAGCAGCGTGATCCGTTGCTGTGCGGTCTTCCCGCCAGGGCCGCGGAAGCGAAAATCGTGCTCACCCGGATCGATCCCGATGGCAGTGGCTCGAAGTTTGTCGGCGATCACGTTGCCATCCACGCTCACCTCCACGTCGTTCTCGGTTTCGCCGGCTGCATTGCGAGCTTCGAACACCACGGTCGGCAGGCTGGTTTCCGTCGAGGCCAAGAGGCGCGCGCATTCCTCGCGAACGACCGTCGGGCAGGCTTCCGACGCACACTGCAAGAAGCTGGTTCGTGCAGCAGTGAGCTTTCCATTCTCGCGAGCGTCCTGGCCGGAGGCGTGCAGGCTCACGCATTCTTCGGCGTCGAGCGCACTGGCGGTGCGCGTGGGGAGCGCACAGACGGCTGTGCAGAGGAGTGAGAGAAGAACACGCTTCATTCGGAGTACACTCGAATGTAGTCGTAAGCCGCGGTGAGTTGATAGGTCTTGAGGCCTGGTCCACCGGTTGGCCGAGTGCTGTCGACGAGGGAAGCCGTCGCCGCGGGGACTTCGAGAACCGAGCAGTTGAAAAGACTACCCTTTGCGGTCACCGTCATCGTGAAGGTTTGGTCGGGGTCGTAGTTCACCGGGACCAAGGGTGCCGTTCCGAGCTCGGCGCTATCGAAGTTTCCGTAGTAGATCCCCCAGTACATCTCTCCGGAACCGGGGTGAAACGAGCAGTAGTAAAACGCGCTCACGCCGGTGACTCGAAACAAGATTTGCAGCGCGCCATCGCTCTTGTTGGTGCGTCGAGCGCGGACTTCGATTCGGTAGTCGGTCAGAGCGGTGAGGGAAGCCACCCAGCGCACCGGCTCCGTCGCCAATGGCGACGTCTGGTTGGCTTCCCCTGCTTGCACGGCCCAGCTTCCGTCCCCGCCGAATTGCCATTCGGGCTTTTCATCGTCGAACTCGTCGTCGAACAAGAGCTGGGCGCCTCCGGTGCCACCGCTTCCGCTCGCGCCCGCGCTTCCTCCAGCACCGGCTGCACCCCCACCGCTTCCACCGCCGCCGGCGACGCCGCCGCCGCCGCCGCCGAGGGAGGCCCCGCTGCTCCCGCCATTGGCACTGCCCCCGCTATCACCCTTCTGGTAGTCGCCCGAGATCTCGTCCCGCGAGGGTGCGAGCAGGCTGCATCCCACCAGTAGCCAAAGCGCGGAGATCCCAAAAGCGGCGCGAAGCATTTTCGTTCGCAAGTCTACCACTTTGTCGAGATGCTACATGCACTTCAAGTACTGAGCGCACTCCGGCTTGAAACGCTTCGCTCCGCTCTTGTCGATGGTCCAGGCGGGCTTGCAGCTCGACGGCACGCTGCACGATGTCTTGGTCTTCGCCGCGGGCGTCGTCGAGCTATTGCGTGTCGCCTGGGTGGTCTTCGGGGGACGCGTGACGCTGGGCTTTTTCGGTTCTGGCTCTGCGCTCGCCGACGGTGTGGAACTCGGCTCGGCTGTTGCCACGCTTCGCGGCGGAGGGGGCGGCGGCATGGGGGTGCGAACCGGCGCGGGAAGGCTTTGTTCGGCCGCCACGGGAGCTTCCGGCGATCGACGAATTGCGAACAGGCCGATGACCCCGAGTACCAGAGCTGCTCCGACAGCCAGCGCGACCCACAAGGCCCTGCGCCGACGCGGTGGATGCATGGATGCGGCAACTCCCGCGTCCGTCAGCAGGGACCGCGGCTGGCTGCTGCTCTGATCTCCGACCGGTGGGAGAGCTCCGGTGGTCGAATGCCGGAAGTCCATCCCGTTCGAGAGCTCGCTGCTCGATGGGGTCACGCTCTCGAGCATGGCGAGACGCGACGCGCGATCCGCCAGGGACTCGGCAGCCCACTCACGCACCCATGCGCCGACTTCTCTCGTGGTGGCGAGCTTCGTCACGTTCTCCAGGGCCGTCGCCATCTCATCTGCGCTCGCGTACCGGCGATCCGGGTCGCGCTCGAGACCCTTGAGCACGATGGCGTCGAGCGCTCGGGGCAGTGTCGGTACCAGCCGGCTGGGTGGAAGGATGTCTTTCTTGGCCACGTTCGCGACGATCTGTGCCGGCTCCTCCGCGGCAAAGAGCCGTCGTCCCGTCAGCACTTCCCAGATCACCACGCTGGCAGCGAACAGATCGGTGCGTCGATCGATCTGCCCGCTACCCACCTGCTCGGGTGCCATGTAGGCGAGCTTGCCTTTGAGTCGGCCCTCGCCCGTGCTCTCGTTCAAGCGATTCGCAGCTTTGGCCACGCCAAAGTCGAGCACGCGGGCCACACCGTCCACGCCTACCAAGACGTTTTGCGGTGAGATGTCCCGGTGAACGATCCCCAGCGGTTCGCCGCGTTCCCCAGTTGCCTCATGAGCGGCATGCAAACCGTTCAACATCCCGGTCAGGATGTTGAGCGCCACGCCCAATGGAATGCGCTGCTGAGCTGCGGCCGCTGCGCGTGTCAGCTTTCCGAGAGCTTGCCCCTGGATGTACTCCAAGACCAAGAACACCTCGCCTTCGAGCGCTACGACATCGAGGGTCAGCACCACGTTGGGGTGGTGAATGCGGGCGGCGAGGCGCGCCTCGTCCAGAAACATCGAGACGAACTGGGGATCTCGGGCGAGGTGGGAATGCAGCCGCTTGATTGCGACGGTGCGGGCGAATCCCACCGGTCCGAGGAGCCTCCCGAGATGGACCGACGCCATGCCACCAGCGGCGATCTCGTCGTACAGCACATAGCGTCCGATCGGGCGGCCGGGGCTCGTCGGGACCATTCCTTCAAACCTATCACGCTGCGAGCTAGCCCTCGAAAGACCAACAAAATGAGGCGGTGGCGGCCGGACGCGCTCTGGCGGCCGGCCACCACCGTGGTCTTGTTTCAGGAGGAGGGGCGAACCGAGCTCGCCGCCAAATCCTCGCAGGGCGAATAAGCGAAAAGGAAGAAGCCAGAGGGATCGGTGGGCTCGAGGACGCGCCAAAAAAGGGTGCGTTGCAAGGGCCTCGAAACCACCAGAACCGACATGCACCTACACTGTGCGCGCATGTCGGATTCAATGCAAGCGTTACCGCTTACCTCGAAAATTTCGGCTGGCAGTGTCCAGGTTTTGGAGCTTTAGCCAGCCATTTTCTTCACGACATCCACGACGCTCTGCACGCTGGCAGCGCTCTTGGCGAGCATCGCCTTCTCTTCGTCGTTCAATGCGATCTCGACGATCTTCTCGACGCCGCCCGCACCAATGACGACGGGCACGCCCATGTACAGATCCTTGTAGCCGTACTCGCCATCGAGATACGCCGCAGCCGGCAGCAGGCGCTTCTGATCGCCGAGGTAGGCCTCGGCCATGCTGATCGCTGCGGCGGCCGGTGCGTAGTACGCGCTCGTGCCCATGAGACCGACGAGCTCACCGCCGCCCTTGCGAGTGCGTTCGATGATGGCGGAGAGGCGAGCCTTGTCGAGCATGGGCGCGATCGGAACACCGCTCAGCGTCGTGTTGCTCAGCACCGGAACCATGTCGTCCCCGTGGCCGCCGAGCACCATCGCGCGGATGTCCTTGATGCTGCTTCCGAGCTCCCGAGCGAGAAACAGGCTGAATCGGGAGCTGTCGAGCACGCCCGCCATTCCCACCACTCGCTCGCGAGGCGCGCCGGTGCGCCGCTTGAACTCGTACACCATCGCGTCGAGGGGGTTGGAGATCACGATGACGAACGCGCCCGGGCAGTGCTTCTTCGCATTGTCCGCCACGTCGCGCATGATGGGTAGGTTCACACCCACGAGATCGTCGCGACTCTGGCCCGGCTTGCGAGGAATGCCCGCGGTGATGATGAGGACGTCAGCGCCGGCCACGTCTTCCCACTTGGAGCTGCCGGTGACTCGAACGTCGCCGCCACTCAGCGCCGAGCTCTGCTCGAGATCCAGCGCCTTGCCTTTGGCGAAGTTCTCCTTCGGCGGGATGTCGAACAGCACGACATCAGCGAGTTGTTTCGCGACGCACAGGTTCGCGAGCTCCCCACCGATGTTCCCAGCGCCAATCAGACCGATCTTCCGTCGTGCCATGTGCAAAATCTCCGTTGGTTTCCCACCCTTTTGTCACCCAGCGCATCGGGATCGCGACGCGCGTCGCCCTGCCGTAGATCGGGGAGGGCGAGGGGGCAACCGGTCAATACGGATCGAAGGGGACGAGCTTGCCGCTCTCGGAGCAGGGTGTCGATGACGGATCCCAGAGACAGAACCGCACTCCTGCCCCGTAGTTTTCCAGCAGGCATTTTCCGAACCGCCGTCTACCCGCCTGCGTCATGCCCGACGCATATTGTTCGCATAGCTCGGCCATGACGCCTTCGTCCCCGCTTTCGCGGTCGCGGTCGCTCACGGCAGCGCACTCGGGCACGTGCTTTCGGGAGCCCCCCTCGAGGGCGTGGCGAACGCAGTCTCGCACTTGGCAGACATCGCACCCCGGACCCTGCTCCATGCAGCGGACCGCGCGCTCGGCCGCGTCGGGAAGGAGCTCCTCGGCGACGGCCTTGCAGACATTCTTGCGCTCGACGTCGTCCGAGCAGTCCTCCTCGACCGCGAGGGCATCGCAACGCGTCACGAGGCTCGACGTTTCTGACTGCCCAGCCGGGCTTTGCGTCGTGTCCGAGAGCGCCGGCAGGTTGACGACGGGACTGGTTGTTCGGGGAGCCGGCGCGCAGCTCGCGAGGCCAAAGACGAACCACAAAAAGCGGTCGCGCTCGATGTCGACGCCCACGATCCCGAGCCTACTCGAACCACTTCCGCGAAAGGATGCGTCGTGGCAACCTGCACGGCCGTGGACTACCCTTTCGAGCTCCGGCGCGGACAGGCCGGTTCGCCGGTGTTCTTGAGCTGCGAGCATGCTTCCAATCGGATGCCGGAGCCATGGTCGTGGCCAGCGCAAGACTTGCGTTTCAGGGACACCCATTGGGCCATCGACATCGGCGCTGCGGAGCTCACTCGGGATCTCGCTCGAGCCCTCGGAGCTCCCGCAGTCCTGGCGCGATTTTCTCGGCTCCTGGTCGATCCGAACCGGGAGCTCGATCACCCCGATCTGTTCCGACGACAAGCCGAGGGTGAAATCGTCGAGCTCAATCGACAGATCGACACCGCGGACCGAGAGCGGAGGGTCGACCAGCTCTGGCGCCCCTACCACGAAGCGATCGATCGCGAGCTTGCCCGAAGTCCGGCACCGATTTTTCTCGCCATCCACACCTTCACGCCCGTCTATCTCGGCGTGTCCCGTGGCGTCGAAGTGGGCGTTCTGTTCGACGACCCGGAGGAGAAGCCAGCGACTTTCCTCCGTGAAGCAATCCTGGGCGCGGGATTCGACGCGCGGCCGAACGAGCCGTACTCGGGACGAAGCGGCATGATGTACTCGTCGGACCGCCACGCGCGAGCCCACGGCTGTCTGGCTCTCGAGCTCGAGCTGCGCCAAGACATTGCGCTCTCGTCAGACATCCGGGGCCGCCTCCTGCGAGTGCTCGCCGAGTCTCTCCGCCAGATCGCGACGCTTCGTTCGGCGTGAGAGTCGTGCTAGCGGGCCGGCATGAGCCTGCTCAAAGAGTTTCGGGAGTTCGCGGTCAAGGGCAATGTCGTGGACATGGCCGTCGGCGTGATGATTGGTGCGTCGTTCGCAGCGGTGGTCAAGACCCTGGTCGATGAGGTCGTGATGCCGCCCATCGGCCTCCTCACCGGCAAGGTCGACTTCGCCGACAAGTACCTACTCCTGCGCGACGGAACGACGCCCGCTCCGTACGCGACGCTCGCGGAAGCGAAGAAGGCGGGCGCGGTGGTCATGACCTACGGCGTGTTCGTGAACGCCGTCGTCAGCTTCCTGATGGTTTCCCTGGTGCTGTTCTTCGTGGTGCGCTGGATGAACGCCCTGAGAAAATCGGACACCCCGGCGCCGGCCACCACGAAGCCTTGCACGTTCTGCAAGTCGGAGATCCACCTCGAGGCTCGGCGCTGTCCGAACTGCACATCGGAGCTCGAGGCACTGGCGTAGCCGGTGCTATCGATCGAGCACTTCCCGCACCTTCTTCGCCAGCGCTTGGGGCGTGATCGGCTTGCCGAGGAAGTCCGAGATCTCGCTCGCTGATTTTTGCTCCGCCATCCCCTTGGAGTAGCCCGACATCAGGAGAATGCGGAGGTTGGGCAGCCGTTCTCTGACGAGCTTGGAGAGCTCCGGACCGCTCATCTTGGGCATGATGACGTCACTCAAGAGCAGCGCGATCTGCTCACCGTGTTCTTCGATGGCTGCGATGGCCTCGTCGGGGGTGCAGGCTTCGATGATCTTGTAGCCATTCCTTCTGAGGACGGTCCGGACGAGTAGTCGAACTTGCTCGTCGTCCTCGACCACCAGAATCGTTTCCGTCCCGGGCGGTGGCGCCGCGGTGGGTGCGCGGGGGGGCTGTTCTGTCTCGCTCGCGCTTTCGTAACGCGGGAGGTAGATCTTGAAGTTGGTCCCTTCACCGGGCTCGCTGTAGACGAAAATCCGACCGCCGCTTTGCCGCACGATGCCGAACACCGTGGACAGGCCCAACCCAGAGCCCTTTCCGGCTTCTTTCGTCGTGAAGAAGGGCTCGAAGATCCGGGCCTGAGTTTCCCGATCCATTCCGACTCCGCTATCGCTCACACTGAGCGTCACGAATCGCCCCGGACTCGTGCCGTGAGCGGCGGCCTCCTCCGCCGAGAGCGTGACGTTCGTCGTCTCGATCGTGACGACCCCGCGCCTTGGGATCGCGTCGCGCGCATTGACCACCAAGTTCATCAGCACTTGCTCGATTTGCGTCGGGTCCGCCCATATCGCTCCGAGGTCGCTGACGCAGCTCTTCTCGAGCTGGACGTCCTCGCCGATCACGCGCTCGAGTAGTCGGGACATCTCGTTGATGACCGCGTTCAGATCGAGCTCCCGCGGCGCCAATATTTGTTGCCGTCCAAAAGCCAAGAGTTGTCGCGCCAGGCGAGCGGCACGCTCGGCGGCCGTCTGGATTTCGACCAGGTCCTCGCGCGACGGATCGTCGCTCGCGGCGTCCGCCAGAAGCAGGTTCGAATAGCTGAGGATCACCGACAGCATGTTGTTGAAGTCGTGAGCGATTCCGCCGACCAGACGGCCCACGGCCTCGAGCCTCTGGGAATGCCTCAGCTGCTCTTCGGTCTTGGTGAGCGCGGAAGTGCGCTCGACAATCCTTTCTTCCAGCTCCGCGTGGAGCTTTTTCAACTCCTTCTCTCTCCGGTCCCGGTCGGTAACGTCGTGGGCCACCACGAGCGCAGACGCGGCAGCGTTGAACTCACTCGGCGCAACTCCCCCTTCGAGCACGCGCGCTTCCCCGTTCGGACCGAGGCAGCGGAACACCAACTTGCGCTCGGTGATGGCTTCCGTGCATACGCGCGCGAGCAGCGACGAGACGCGTTCCCAGTCCTCCGGATGCACGAACGCTTTGCAGGTGTCGTCTGCGATCAGGTCTTCTTCCGACCGGCCGAGCAGCGTTGCGAGAGCCGGGTTCGCGTAGACCAATCGGTTGGCATGAGTGACGAAGATGATGTCTGGACACAGCTCGACGACGGTGCGGAAGTTTGCCTCGGCGACTCGCACTGCGTCTCGCGCATGCTTGCGATCGGTGATGTCGAACGAGACCCCGAGCAAATGGGTGGGACCCGCATCGCCCGGGATCGGGATCTTGCGGGTGTGAAGCCAGCGCTGTCCCGTGGGAGTCTGAATCGGCTCCTCCGCGATGTCATTGACCTCTCCGAGGGCCAGGGTTTCCCGATCGGCCGCCTGAAAGGACGCCGCTTGTTCTTTCGGGAAAACGTCAAAGTCACTCTTGCCGAGCATCGCGCTTCGCGAGACCCCGAGAATGTCCTCCGCCGCGCGATTGAGTTGTACGAAGCGCAACTCCTCGGCGTCCTTGACGAACACCATGGCCGGCAGGTGCTCGATCACCGCGTGCAAGAAGTTGCCGAGGCTCCGGAGTTGCTGTTTGTCCTTCTGACGCTCGGTGGTGTTTTCGAGCAGGAGGCCGACGTGATGATTCGGTAGCGGGACTGCTCGCACCCAGAGCATCATCCGCCCGCGCAGTCGTATTTCTCCGAGGTCGTCCGGTTCGCCGGAACGCGCCACACGTGCGAAGCGGCGCCATCGGTCCCCGGTTGCTGGAGGTACCTCGCGCGCCGCCCTACCAATCTTGCTCGGGAGGTCGACACCCGTGAGCTCGGACGCGAGCGAGCTCGCGACAACCAGACTCAGCGACTCGTCATCGTCGGGATCCTCGAGTCGATAGACGACCACGCCAACGGGCAGGTGTTCCGCCAGGTGCGCCCACGCCAGTGCATCGAGATCGCCTGAGGCTTTCAGCATTCATTTCTCACGCTTGCTCATCGAAGGATCCCAGGATGGGAGCAGGACCTGTGCCGTTCCGGTAGCAGCTCCAACTGCTTGAATTCATGGAGTGCAAACCCGAGTGGCCTGCGACGATCTGGTCGGATCCGGCCAACGACTGGTCGGATCCGACCGCTCGATGGTGAGCTCCATTCCCTGCTGCGTCGTGCGGTCGGATCCGGCTCGGGATTGGCCGGATCCGACCAACGCGCGAGCTGGCGAAAAATCTCCATTGCATTGGTTCCGCGCACTTGGACCATCGTGTTCGCCTTGCACACTCCTTGCTGGAGGCAGTGCGCGCCGCGAGGCGCCAATGGAGGCATACATGCAGAACGAATCTCGAAAAGATCAGCCGGAGCTTCAGCGCATCTACTTCGCCGTGCTCGCCAACCAAGAGCGCTTCGACGAATTCAAGCAGATGCTGGCGCTCTATCCCGCGTCCGACGAGTACGTCCAAGGCACCGAGCCCGCCGAGGCGATGAAGGTTCGCGACGAGCTCAACGCTCGCATCACCGAATGGGCCGAGAGTCCGGGATCGGGTCTCAGCGCCCACCAGACGATCTTGCTTCGCCAGATGCTCGTGGAGCAGCGAGAAAATGTCGCGCTCTCTCCCTGGAAGGAATCGAACACCTATTGATGGACGCGGTCGGATCCCCGGGGCGCATTCTGCGTTCCCCGGGGGGATGCCGCTTTCGACCCATGGCCCGCGTTGACATCGACGCCCTGTACACCGAGTTCGCGGATTCGCTCGGCGAGCCACTGCGCACCGAGGCACGCAATCTCGCTCATCGTCTGGCGCTCACTCCCATCCCCGGCGTGCCCTGGAGCGAGGTCTTCCAGCATCGCGTGACTCTCGCGGCCCCGGAGCTGGCTGCCGAGGCCATGCCGGGCGTTCGCGCCGAGTGGGTGCAGGCTGCGACCCTCGCCCACATGCTGGCGGTCATCGAGGCATTCGGGACGGACCGCGTCGCCGATGGTCAGATCGAGCCGTCGCTGACCCTCGAAGCGCTCTTGGCCAGGGCTCGCCGCGTGCGGGCCGGCGCCCTGGAGATGCTGGGCACCGATCGGGATGGATTCGACGACGCCAATCGCGTTTCGCGCGCGGCCATCGCGGAGGAGCACGCGCTGCTCGCGACTGCCGAGCCCATCGACCTCGTGCGATACCAGAAGGTCTCCCTCGGAAAGCAGGCAGTGGGCTTTCCCGCTTCGCTCGCTCTCGGGTGCGCGGCGGGGCTCGACGAGGGACAGCTCTGGACGCTGCGCCGACTTTTGGCCGACGTGTGGCTCGGCCTCCAGTACCACGACAACGTCGTCGACTGGGAGGACGACTGGCGCGGCGGCGGTGCGTGGGCGGTGAGTCTCGCCCGCGGGCGCCAGACGACCGGTTCGCCCCGGGAGCCCGCAACGGAGCCCAATATACTCAGGAGCTTCGTGCTGCGCTCGGGAGTGCTCGCCGACATGCTGGAGCTGGCGAGGCGTCGCTTTCGCGGGGCGCGCAAGCGGGCTCAGGCGCTGGGCGCTCGAACGCTCGAACACTGGGCGCTCGCCCGGGAGCACGAGCTCGGGCGTCTGGTGACCGACGAGCGCGCCAGCGCGGGCTTTGCGGTGCGCGAGCGACGACTGATGGCACTACGACGGGAGGCGTTTGGATGACACACGGTTGGGATTTCGAATACCGGCCGATTCCGCCCGTCCGAGACGGGGTAGAACATCCTCTCGACGTGGTGGTCGCCACACGATCGGACGTCAATCCCGTCCAGGTTGCCCGGGCCCTCGCGGACTTGCTGTGGGACGTCGACGTGACTCCCCTCGCGAGCTCGCCGCCCATTCATTGGACTCGCATTCGCTCTTCCCGCGCGGTACCCCACGCAGCCATCGCCCGCGGTCTGGAGCAAGCCGGTGTGGGTGTTCGCTACGTCACATCGGCCCGCAACGGCACCGACGCGGTTGCCCCGGCGCTCGACTTCGCCCACGCACGACCGCGGCGTCCCCACCGATGGCCGGTTCGCCCGAAGCGATCGCGGGTCGAAGCCCCCGACGAGGGTCATTGGTTTCTCGGGGAGACCGGGATCCATCTCGACCGCGCGATTTGCGGTACGGGGGCTGGAACGCGTTCTGGCGGTGATCGACGATGATGCCGGGGAGACGGACCTGCTCGATCTCGACGCGCAGGTGCCGATCGGTGTGGAGCGCGTGCCGAGCGGCTCGCGGCACGCTGCGTGTCTGACCGCTTGGGCGGTCGGTGCCCCGGACCGCCCGGGCAGCCCCTTCGTGGGGGTCGCACCCGATGCCGCCGTTCGGCACTACTACATCCCCAAGCCGGATCACGACGTGTTCACGCTGGCCTTGGCCATCGTGCAAGCGATCGAAGACGGCGCCGACGTGATCCTGTGTGCGAGCAATGTCAACGGGTGTTCGGGGCCGCTCCTGGACGACGCCCTCGAGATAGCGACTCGACTCGGACGGCGCGGGCGCGGGACGGCCGTGGTTTTGCCAACGAGCCGTGAGATGTCGAGCCCCCCCGGAGCCCTCACGGCGAGCCTCAGCCTCGGATTGGGCGAGCCGGCCAGCGACCCTCGGATCCTGTGTATCGCCCCGAGTGGGCGCGACGGAGGCTGGTTTCTGTATCGCGATCGACGCGGGACAATGCGGCCGTTTTCGAACCGCGGTCCGGCCGTCCGCTGGCTCGCGCCGGGGGACGATCTGGCCGATCCCTTTCGCGCCGGTCGGTTCTCCCATGCCGAATCCAGCGGTGCCGCAGCGATCGCGGCAGGCGCTCTGTTGCTCGTGCTCGCGACCAATCCCGAGCTCGATCTCGGCGAGCTCACCAATGTGGTCACACGTACGGCGGTGCGGGTTCGTGCGGATGTGGAACCGAGTGCCGGGCGAGTTCATCTGCGTGAGATCGAGCCCCTCGTGACCGACGACGACGGACACAACGCCAAGCACGGATATGGTCGTATCCACGTGACTCGCGCGTGCCTCGCCGCCGCCGATCCGATCTGTCAAACCCTCGCCGCGATGGGAGAGCACGCGGCGGCCAGCTCGTGGTGGGCGCTCCGCTCCCATGATGCGTATTACTCCGCCGAGCTCGCGTTCTGGGTTGCCCAGCAGATGCTCGGGGATTTCAATTTGCAACACGCCGTCGCCACCATCTGCCGCCATGCCCGGCTTCTGGCAGCATCGGAGAATCGCGCATCCGGACATTCCCCCGGAGCCTTCGTTCGCCAGGTGGCGCTCTTGACCAAGAGCCTGCATGCCCGAGCCCGCTCCGCGCCTCCGGGAGTCGAGGCCGAGCTGGCGGCCCTGTCCACGTCGGTTCTCTCGTGCAGCCGGATACCGGCTTTGTACGGACCCTGGCTCGAACAACTGCTGGAGCTCGGCCGAGACCTCTGGCCCGTCGAGCCCGGAATGGCCGTTCGGGCCGCTTCTTGACGCGGCCTCTTGGCGCGAGAGGAACTCCACCCTACGCTTTGTCGTGGGGTGTCAGAACCAGCCCCTTCCCAGTCTTCGCGCTGGCTCGTTCCAGCGCTCGCGGCGTTCTGTCTCGTGGTTGCGAGCCTGGCGTTCCGCAATGCTGTTTCCTGGTATGAGCGACCCATCGCGGGAGCGCTGGTCGATACCAATGCGGCGGTCTCCGAGATGCGTCTCGCGAGCTGGGACTCGAACCGGCTCGGCATCCATTTCCCGAGCATCGCCACGAGCGTGGATGGTCACGAGCTGACCGGTCCGCCGTCGCGTCGAGGTAGCGAGTGGGATCGGCGGGTCCACGAGGCCGCCTCGGCCGGACAGAAGGCCGTGGACGTTCACCTCGAGACCCCGGAGGGAGAACGCGATGTGACCTTGCGGATCCATCCGCTCGATCCTCTAGCGTGGTGGTCTCTGGCTGGAATCCTGTTCTTTGCGGGAGTGCTCTATGTGGCCGTCGGGATCCTCGCGCTTTGGGCTAGTCCGCATGGGCGCCTAGCCCGCGACTTTGCACTGCTCGCCGTCAGCTGTGGGCTGTTTCTGCTCACGTTGTTTGATTTTCACACGTCTCGCGCTCTGGTCCCTGTGTTCTTCGTCGCGTTCGCGTTCTCATCCGTCGGCTTTGTCTTGTTGGCGCTCCGCCTCCCCGATGACGTAGCTCTATTGGCTCGGTGGCCACGTTCAACTTGGATCGGGTACGCGGCGGGGGCGCTGCTGGCGGGCGGTCTGGTTGGGCTTCACGCGCTGGGCCAACCGACAACGCAACTCCAGATTCTGACGGCCAACTGTTTTGGCGGCGCGCAGGTATTCTTTGTCGCGACTTTCATGATTCGCCTCTTCCGCGCGAAGGCGGAACGAAAGATGATTCTCAAGGCACTCTTTCTGCCAATGGTGCCACCGTATGCCGTGGCTGGAGCTCTCCAAGTCCTCGCGCGCCAAGGACTCTGGCATCCCGACATCAACATCGTTCTTTTTCCAACCCTCGTCCTGGCCCCCCTGGCCAGCGTCTACGCATTCGTCCGTCACGATCTCTGGGGCAGCCGAGCGCTCCTCTCCCGTGTCCTCACCCAGGCCTTTGTCGGGATCGTCGTGTGCGCAGTCGCCGTCGGCGTGGGAGCGGCGCTCGCTGCGGGGCTCGGCGTACCGTTTCGAAGCGCGCTCTTTGCCGCCGCCGCGGGCGGAGTGCTCGCGGCCGTCATGGTCGTCTGGTCGTTCAAGACCGTGGATCGGGTGCTCTTCCCCTCGCGAGCCGAGTACAAACCGACGATCGAGCAGCTGAGCGCGGAGCTCTTGAGCATCACCTCGCCCCGCGAAGTGCTCAAGGCGATCGAGCACACCGTCTCGCGCTGGCTCCCTTGTGACGACATCGAGCTTCGGGTGCTCGAGGAGGCGCGGCCCACGCTGTATCTCGGCGATCCGGATCCACCCGACGAGTCCGTGGAGCGCTCGGGAACGCACTCCCGCGCGGAGCTGACGCTGCCAGTGGCGTTCGAGGGCAAACAGCTCGCTACGCTCTATCTGGGCAAGAAGCGGGGAGGTGCGCTCTTCACGACGGACGACATCGACCTGCTCGGCACCATCACCAATCAGGGGGCGTTGGCCCTCGCGCACGCATTCGCGTATCAAGAGCTGGAAGACCGGCGTCGCCAGCAGGCAGCCGCGTGGCGCAGTGAGCGCGAAGCTCTGGTCGAGACCGTCGCCGCGGAGATTTCCCACGAAATTCGTCAACCGCTGAATTTTTTCCGCATGGTGTTCGAGCAAGCGGGACGGGGGCAGGTGCTGGAAGCCGAGGACGTCGATCTCGCACGGGACGAAGTCGACCGTCTGGAACGACTGGTCGCGGGCCTGAGGCGAATGGCAGGTCATCGGCTCGAAAAAAAGATCGTGCGCGTCCAGACTGTGTGCGATCGCGTCGAGCTTCTCTTGAAGGACTCTCTCGGAGGACGTCCGCTCGAGCGAAACGTCGACGACGGTGCGGTGCTTCTGTGCGATTCCGACAAGCTGACCCAGGTATTGGTGAACCTCGTGGTCAACGCCCTACAAGCCGCCGGAGAAGCGGGGAGGGTCGGAATCAAGTTCGAGCGGACCTCGAGCGGCGCCAAGCTATCGGTTTGGGACGACGGGCCGGGGTTCGTCGGGGAGCCCACGCGGCTGTTTGCTCCGTGGTACACGACCAAACCCCGGGGCACCGGGCTCGGGCTGGCCATCGCGCATCGTCTGGTACGGGCCCATGGTTGGACGATTGCTGCCAGTCGCCGTGAGGGTCGCACCATCTTCGCTGTCGCGATAGTGTCCCGTGACGCCGAGCTGACCGATGACGGCAAGGCGGCCGAAGTTGCATGAAGATCTTGATGATCGACGATCAGCGGAGTGCGCGCCGGGTGCTTCGCCACATGCTATCCAGTCTTCCCTCGCTGGAGATATTCGAGGCGTCGTCCCTCGATGAAGCTCGTACGGCCTTCGAGGAGCACGATCCGGATCTGCTCTTGGTCGACATTCGATTGTCGGACGACCCAACCGATCGCGGTGGGCTGGAGCTCGTGCGTTGGCTTCGCGCGTCGGGTCACTCGACACCGGTCGTGATGGTGACCGCGATCACCGAGCTCGCAGAAATTCGCGAAGCCATGCGCCAGGGAGCTCAGGACTACGTCCTCAAGGACGAGCTCAGCCCGGAAATGCTGCTACCCGTCGTCCAAGGCATTGGGGAGCGTATCAGCCTCCGTGGCGAGGTCAGCCGCTTGCGCCGCACGATGGATGCGCAATACGGAACGCGCCAGCTCATTGGTTCGTCGCCGCGTATGGAACGAGCACGTCAAAATGATCCAGCGGGTCGCGAACGCCGATTGCATCGTCCTTCTGCGAGGAGAGACCGGCACCGGGAAAGAGCTCGCCGCGCGCATCATTCATCAGATGAGCGAACGAAGCGCAGAGCCCTTCGTTGCCGTCAACTGCTCTGCGCTGCCAGGTACGCTGATCGAATCCCTGATTTTTGGTCACGAGCGCGGCGCCTTCACCGGTGCCGATCGGCGAGTGCGCGGGCAGCTCGAGGTGGCGGGCAAGGGCACTCTCTTGCTGGACGAGATCGCCGAGATGCCCGTCGAGCTTCAAGCGAAGCTCTTGCGGGTGCTCGAGGACAGGCGCTTTCGGCCCCTGGGATTCGAGCAGGAGCTTCCGCTCGAAGCTCGAGTACTTGCCGCAACTCACGTCGACCTCGAGGAGCGCATTCGTGACGGGCGCTTCCGCCAGGACCTCTACTATCGGCTCGACGTGGTGCGTATCGAGCTTCCGTCGCTTGCCGAGCGGAGGGAAGATCTGCCCGAGCTCTTGAACTCACTCATCGCCGAGCTCACTTTGGACATTCGGCTGACCGACGACGCGGTGGCTTGGCTCAGCGAACGCGTTTGGCCCGGCAACGTGCGCGAGCTCAAGAACGCCCTCTTGCGCCTGGCGCTGCTTGCCGACAAAAGGGCCATCGATCTCGAGGTCGTGAAAGAGATTCTGGGCGAAAAAAGCGATCTGCCGAGAGAGCTCGAACGCCTTGCTGCGGCGGTGCTGTCGCTTCCTGCGGGCGTGGGATCCAAGCTCGACAGTGTCGAGCGAGTCGCCCTCCGGCGTGCCCTCGAGCTTTCCGACGGAAACAAGAGCGGAGCCGCCCGCTTGCTCGGTGTACAGCGAAAATATCTCGAGCGGCGCCTGGAGCGTCTCGGAAATTCGGACGCGGCGGAGGACGACGAGTCCTCGTGACGGCTCACATGTGGGCGATCACGGCTTGCGCGAACTCGGAGCAACGCACTTCTTTGGCTCCTTCCATCAATCGCGCGAAATCGTAGGTGACTGTCTTGGCGCCAATCGCGCCATCGATTCCCTGGATGACTCGATCCGCTGCCTCGTTCCAGCCCAGATGGCGGAGCATCATTTCTCCGCTCAAGATCACCGAGCCCGGGTTCACCTTGTCGAGGTTCGCATACTTGGGTGCGGTCCCGTGGGTGGCCTCGAATACCGCGTGGCCGGTGACGTAATTGATGTTCCCGCCAGGTGCGATCCCAATGCCACCCACCTGTGCGGCGAGGGCATCGGACAAGTAGTCGCCATTGAGATTCAGCGTCGCGATGACCTCGAACTCTTTCGGGCGGGTGAGAACCTGTTGCAGCGTGATGTCGGCGATGGCGTCGCGGACCTTGAGCATCGACTTGTATTTCCCTCCACCATGGGTCGACGCAAGTCCGGCGGCCTCTTCGATCTCTGCGCGAATCTCCGCCTGACTCTCGGGGGAGGCCATGTCGTAGCCGGGCTCGATCTTCTTCGCGTTGTCCTCGGCGCTGAGCTTCGGATCCGCCTCCAGGTTGCCGAGGATCCAGCTCTCCCGCTCGGTGACGATCTGGCTCCGAAACTCGCGCTTCGCCAGGGCGTAACCCCAGTCCCGGAACGCGCCTTCGGTGAACTTCATGATGTTGCCCTTGTGGACCAGCGTCACGCTCTTCTTCTTGTTGTGGAGGGCGTGCTCAATCGCCGCGCGCACCAGGCGCTCGGTGCCTTCGCGGCTCACGGGTTTGATCCCGATCCCGCTCGTTTCCGGGAAACGGATCTTCGTCACGCCCATTTCGCGTTGCAAGAACGTGACGATCTTCTGCGCCTCGGGTGATTCCGCCGCCCACTCGATGCCGGCGTAGATGTCTTCCGTATTCTCTCGGAAGATCACCATGTTGACGTCACCCGGGCGCTTGACGGGGCTCGGCACGTTCGTGAACCAGCGTACGGGACGCAGACACACGTAGAGATCGAGCTGTTGGCGCAGAGCGACGTTCAGCGAGCGGATGCCCTTTGCCGACGGGCGTCGTCAGCGGTCCCTTGATGCCGACCAGGTACTTTCGGTAGGCCTCGACGGTGGCGTCAGGGAGCCAGGAGTCGAACATCCGCTTGGCCTTCTCACCGGCATAGACCTCGTACCACTCGAGCTTCTTCTTTCCGCCGTAGGCCTTCTCGACGGAGGCATCGAGCACGGCGCTCGCGGCCCGCCAGATGTCCGGACCGGTCCCGTCCCCCTCGATGAAGGGGATCACCGGCCGTTCGGGTACGACCAACTTGCCGCCCTTCATTTGGATTGGATCGCCGGACTTCGGGGGGTCTTGCTGGGTCATTCCTTCACCTCAACGCGGGCGGAAAGAGGCTCGCCGTCTAGATCATCCACCATGCTGGGGCAAGCTCGGGCGCGGGCCGCGCAAGAGCCAACTCTCTTCGCCGCTGCCTCATTTCGTGTATTGTCCCGCCGCATGCGTACGGGGTGGCTTCTCGTCGTAGCCGTGAGTGCTTCCGCATGGGTGGCTGCTTGTGGCGCATCCGAGCAGACCGGGCCGAAAACCAGTACGCCCGCGGCACCGGCGGCCCCTCGCGCCGAGGCCAAGGACGACTGCGCCCCCGAGCCCGGCAAACCGCCCCCCGAACCCCTGAAGCGGAAGTACACGGGTGTTGCGGCAAAGGCTCGCTGCCAGCGCGAAGTGTTCACGATCATGGGCGGGCTCACGTTCTTCCTCGGGGTGAAGTGCGCGTACTGTCACGAAGAGCCCGACTACCCCAAGATGACCCACCGAAAGCTCATCGCGAACTGGATGGCGCGAGAGCTCATCCCCAGCATCCAGAAGAAGCGTGGTGGTGGGGACGTCTGGTGCAACGATTGCCACGTCGTGGACGGCAAGGGCACAGCGAAGATCCTGAAGTCACCTCGCGACACCCGTTGGGCTGCCGAGTGGATGACGACCCATTTGGTCGAAGACTTCAATGCTGCGGACGGCCATCCGCTCCGCTGCAAGGCGTGTCACGGAGGCAACCCCGGTTCCCCCGACTTCAAGAAGAAGATCATTCTGACCGACAATCTTCCGGTCAAGCGCACGGTCGCTCCGGAGCCCGAAGAAAGCCAGCCCGAGGAAGCCGACGCTGGGGCGAGCGCAGACGGCGGGTGATCCGTCAGCACGCCGTGAGGCAGGACGACCCCGGGGAGCACGCCTGACACGGGTGCCAGTCACATGTGGCGCCATTGCAAAATTGCCACTTGTCCGTGCCGCAGCATTGGAAGTTGCTTCCGGCTTTGTACAAGCACTTCGCGCCCGTCTTCAGCGCGCAGCCGCTCCACTTGCAGTCGTTGCCACACTTCTTTTCTTCGCACTGATCGGAACAGCCACTGTTCGACGTTGTCGCCCGCTGCGCAGGCTCCCTGGGATTCGCAGACCGGATCACCGAAATTGCCATTTGCGTCACAGGTTCGGGTCGACGTTCCGCACTTCTCGCAGGTACCGACGGTCTGCGTTTCGCCGGGTGTGCACTCGCCGCCACCGCCGGCTGCCCCTCCCGGGCCGATGGCCCCCGCCGTTCCTGCCATGCCGCTGCCCGCCGTTGCGCCGCTTCCGCCAGCGCCAGCAAAGCCTCCCGCGCTGTCTCCGGCGGTTCCGTTCCCACCCACGTTTTGGTTGTTCGTGGCGATGTAGGAGTCGTCCGAGCACGCGGCGATGAGACCACCCGTGAGCACCAGCGCGACCCAGATCGTGTTCTTGGTTTTCATGATTTCAGCATCCGCATCCAGAGCAAGCGGCACACGGCCACCACTGACAGCTCGAGTTGCAGTATTGCCACTTGCTCGAGCCGCAGCACTTCCAGTTCGTGCCGGCTTCGTAGTCACATTGGCTGCCGGATTTGAGCTGGCACCCGCTCCAGGTGCAACTGTTCGTACACACTTGGTGCGAGCACCCATCGCAACTACCGGCTTTCGTCGCTCCCGGCTTGCAAGCGCCCTGGCTCGAGCAGGTGCCCCAAGCACCCCAGGTGCAATCGTTCTGACACGTGGCGGACTGACTTCCGCAGTTGCCACAACCCTGGCTCTTCTTGGCTCCCGGTTGGCAAGCGCCCGCGCTGCCGCACGTTCCCCAGTCGCTCCAGCCGCAAGTGTTCGAGCAAGTCCGGAGCTGGACGCCGCAGTTGCCACAGGCGAGTTGCTCTTGCTCGCCCGGATTGCACTGCCCCTGGCCAACGCACACCGGGGCGCCCCACTGTCCGTTGGCTTCACAAGTGCGTTCCTCGATGCCGCACTTCTCACACGTGCCGACGGTTTGCTTCTTGCCCGGATCGCAGGAGCCGGGCAGTCCACCCGTTCCGCCGGTCGCCGCCCCCGCGAAGCCGAAACCGGCCGAGCCGGAGGTGCCCGCGCTCCCGCCGTATCCCCACCCGCCCGTGTTGGAGAGACCGGCGGCTCCCGCGGCGTCCGTTCCCGAATCGAAGCTCGCACCGCCGTTGGAGGCGACCTCGTCGTCCATTGCAACCGCGCACGCCCCCATGGTCAGGCATGCCGAAGAGAGCAACAGGAAGCATCGTCGAAGCTTCGGCACCAAGACAGTTTAGCGGAAACTCGGCGGCTCTGACGGCGCGTTCGTCCCGACTGGAGATTGAAAGCGAGCGTGAACGCGCTTCTGAAACCGGTATCCCACATCGACACACTGAAAACCCGAGTTCTTCCATCGAAAATGGCGTTTCCGAATCGGATCTGGCAGACTTGAAGACAGTGCGGCGTTTCCTTTTTCCGATCTTGTTTGCGACCGCCGCTGCGGTCAGCTGTACGAACGACTTTGAAGCGTTCGACATCGGTGGTGCGTCCGGTACTGGCGGTTTGGCTGGCGCCAATGCAGGTGGTTCCGGCGCCGGGAGTGGAAATACGACCGGTGGCGGCGGAACCGGAAATAGCGGAGGGCTAGCGGGCGGCAGCAACACCGGCGGATCCGGCGGCGGTGGTGGGGCACCGGTTGGCGGTGGTGGGGCACCGGTTGGCGGTGGTGGCGCACCGGTTGGCGGTGGCGGCGCACCGGTTGGCGGTGGCGGCGCACCGGTTGGCGGTGGCGGCGCACCGGTTGGCGGTGGCGGTGCTCCCGTCGGCGGTGGCGGCTCGGGGGGCGGTACGACGATTCCCGACTGCCAGACCACCTACGGATCCCTCAATGGCGTGAGCCAGGTTTGTCTCGAAACCGATAGCGTGTGTGAGCTCGCATTCTCCGCCACGACGCAAACTTGCACCCAGATTTGCTCTCAGGGCGGGGGAGTCTGCCAGGGAGTCTTCAACAATGCGCCCGGTGCCTGCGGACACGCGCAGCCGTCCACTTGCGACAACAACTTTTTCAACGATGGCGTCTGCGTTTGCAGTCGTGGTTGCGGAAACGGTCCGCCGTGTCCGGGCAATCAAGTCTGCAACGGCGGGCAATGCCAGTCGGGCTGATCACGAACCGAAATTCGGGGGCGCGCGAAAGCCGCCGATCACTTCGGTGACCGTTTCGGCAACTCGCAGCAAGCGCTCCTCCCCCCAACGCGGCCCAACGAGCTGGACTCCGATGGGCAATCCTTCGTCATCGAGCCCTGCCGGCACGACCAACGCGGGGTGTCCGGTCAGGTTGAACGGGTAGAGATAGTGGTCGACGTAGCGTGAGTCGATCTCCTCGCCGTCCACGGGGATCGGCGAGCGAGGGGGTGAGTGGGGGAAAGCAGTCGTCATGACGGCGGGGCACAGGAATGCGTCGAAGTCGTCGAAGGAGCGTTCGAGCTCACTCACCAATTGGTCACGACGATCCAGCACTCGAACCCAGTCCGTCGGCGAGGCGGTGGGTGAAGTGGTTGCCGCCACTGGTAAGCCCGCTCCCATGAGATCCACCACGATTGCGGTCGCTAGGGGGAAGAACTCCGCCCAGACTTCGTTCAAATGCTCGAGGGTGAAGCCGGGTTCGCGCATTTCGACTCTCACTCCCGCGTCCTCCAGCTCGCGTGCGACCCGAGCCGTCCGCTCTTCGATGCACCTTGCCGTTGGGACCTGGGGAAACTTGGGCAGGTATGCAATTCGAAGGTCCCGAGCCTCGCGCCGGCCCTCCGCGCGCCAAGAGACGGGTGGCACCTCCTGATCGAGTCCGTCGGGCCCACACAAGACTTGGGTGACGAGCGCGAGGTCTTCGACGCTTCGGGCCAGGGGTCCGACGGTCGCCAAAATCCGGTCGGGCCTTGGTGTGCCGGGAGGTGGCGGCAGATGGCCCGTGATTGGAATGCGATTGCTCGTGGGCTTGAGCCCGAAGACTCCGCAAAAGTGTGCCGGCATTCGGATCGATCCACTCATGTCGCTTCCGATGTCGAACGGTACGAGTCCTGCCGCTACCGCGGCGGCGGAGCCACCACTCGATCCCCCCACCGTGCGCTCCAAATTCCACGGATTGTTGGTGCGCCCGAAGATCGGGTTGTTGGTCTGCGCGCTCATCAGCATCGGTGGGACGTTGGTCTTGCCGACGAGAATTGCGCCGGCTGCCATGAGTCGGCGAGCGACAGTGCCGTCTTCTTTGGGTACGTAGTCTCGGAAGGGTGGAGCGCCGATCGTGGTGCGAACGCCGGCCGTGCTGTGGCAGTCCTTCAACGTGAATGGCACACCATGCAACGGTCCCAGGGTTTCTCCCCGGGAAAGCGCAGCGTCCGCTTCGACCGCGCGGGCTCGGGCGCGCTCGAGATCGAGCGTTATGATCGCATTCAGGCGCGGATTTTCCCGATCGATGCGGGCGACGCACAGAGAAAGCGCTTCCTCGGCCGAAATGTCTCGAGCCCGAATCCGACGGGCCAGCTCGCTAGCGGTCCAAAACGGGTCGAACACGCGCTCAAAGTATCAGAGTCTGCGAATCGATTGCCGGCTGTTGGTTTGGCCGCGCAAGGCCTGCACCTGCTTCAGCGAGATTCTCGATGGTTCTTCGTGGAACGCCTCTTGCTTCGAAAATCTCGGGAGGCCCCGCCATGCGTGACGCAACCGTCGCTACCCTCGTACGCGAGGTGATGAGTCGCACGGTCATCGGTGTACCACCGGGGATGAGCGTTGCGGACGCCCTCGAGCTCGCCAACGAGCACGCCATCAGTCATCTCCCGGTGATTGAAGGAGGCCATGCTCGGGGCCTCGTCTGCACCTGCGACCTCGAGGAAGCGGAGCTCGGTGCGGACGTTTTCGGTGTCATGCACACTCCCGCCGTCGACATCGATCCGGAACGAACCCTCGGAGAGGCTGCAGCGGTGATGAGCAAGACGGGTGTCGGGTCTCTGGTCGTCGTGTCGGCGCAAGAGATCGTCGGGATGCTGACCCGTACTGACTTCGAGCGGATTGGGCTCGCGAAAACAGCGTTTGCTGACAACTCTTGTACCGGTTGCGGCTCCTATCACCACGTACACGCCGACGCCGGCGGTATCTGGTGGTGTTCCGCATGCCGTGCGCACAGAGGTCCCGCGGCGCCGGAAGAGCTCGGCAGCGGCGACTGACCCGCGTCCGCGGTTATGATGCGGCGGTGAAACCTTTCCGTCGCCGGTGGCTCCGCTGGGCCTTGGGAGCCGTGGGATTGGTGGTGGCGGTGATCGTCGTTCCACCGGGGTTTCACTTGGCCCGCGTCGCGTATCGATTGAACCGCGAGCAGACGTACGACCCGAGAGCTCTCCCGTCGAGCGTGGTGGACGATGCCAGCCGGTTGAATCGCACCGAAGTTCGCCGCGTGTGGCAAGCCCCGGCGGATCGAGATGAAGCCGAACGCCAGCTGTCGGAAATCCTGAAGCAGGCGGCGACGGACGGCACGCGGATCGCCATCGCTGGCGCACGCCACAGCATGGGGGGCCAGACTCAACTGCCCGATGCCGTGGTGCTCGACATGAACGGACTCGACTACTTGGAGCTCGATGCGCAAAAGAAGATCTTGCGGGCAGGGGCGGGCGCTCGCTGGTCCGCCGTGATTCCGCTGCTCGACCGCCGTGGACTGTCCGTATCGGTGATGCAGTCGAACGACGATTTTCAATCGGGGGATCACTTGGAGCCAACTGCCATGGCTGGCAGCCCCGCCGTCCTCCCATCGCATCGACGGTTCGCTCGATGAGAATCGTGACCGCTGATGGCGTCGTGAGGATCGCCAGCCGCCAGGAAAATCAGGAGCTCTTCTCGCTGGTGCTGGGCGGGTACGGCTTGTTCGGTATCGTGACCGAAGCGGAGCTCGATGTGGTCGAAAACACCGGCTACCACGCCGAGCGCTTCGAGATCCCGGTCTCCGAGTACGTGAGCGTCTGGCGCCGCGAAGTGGCGGAGCACGGCGACGTTGGAATGGCCTTCGGTCGCATCTCGGTCGCGCCTCGGGGCTTCCTCCAAGACGCCTTGCTCAGCGTGTTTCGTCCGGCCGAGGGCGCGCCGCCAGCTCTCACGCCACCGTCACACCCGACGCTCCGTCGCACCATATTTCGAGGCTCCCAGGGCAGTGACTATGGGAAAAACCTTCGCTGGAAGCTGGAGAAAGCGTTCTCGGAGCAGCTGGGGTCGAACGCCTTTTCCCGCAATCAGCTTTTGTACGAGAGCGCCGCCGTGTACGAGGACCGATCCCAGAAGACGACCGACATCTTGCACGAATACTTCGTCCCACCGGAGGAGTTCGTCGGCTTCGTCTCCGATCTCGGGCGCATCGTCCAGCACCACCACGCTGATCTGCTGAACGTGACCGTGCGCGACGTGACCCGTGACGACGCGGGATTTCTCACGTACGCGGACCGCGACCTACTCGCGTTGGTCCTCCTCTTCAGCCAGCCCCGGACCGACGAGGCGGACGAGCAGGCACGCAGCATGACGCGGGAGCTCGTCGATGCAGTGCTCGCGCGGCACGGACGCCACTACTTGCCGTATCGGCTCCACGCGACTCGCGAGCAGCTGGCTCGGGGGTATCCGAGGCTCGATCGCTTCTTCGAGCTCAAGCGAAAATGGGATCCCCAGGAACTGTTTCAGAATCGCTTCTACACGACCTATGCAAAGTGAGCTCAGCCGACAACCAGGAGATCTTCCAGGAAGTAGGCAGAGAGCTCCGCGCGACCGCTGAGCCCGCCCTTCCGATAGATGGTACGGGCCTGTTGGCGCACTGTCCGGTCACTCGTGCCGCGTGCCGTTGCGACTTCCTGGTGGCTGAGTCCCTTCAGGAGCAACAGCCCCACTTCGCGTTCGGCTCGGGACAGCTCCCAGCGCTCGAACTGGCGGTCGATCACCCCCGACAGACCCTCCAGCAACGTACGCGCTTCGTCTCGATAGCGTAGAGCTTCCTCGCGCTTGGCTTCGAGGGCGCTCGCGAGCTCGGTAGCGTCTGCGCGCAACGACTGCGTCTCCAGGTGCAGAGCGTGCGCCCGGCGCCGGAGCGTCCGCAGCCGAGAAGCGAGTAGGCCGAGGCCGGCCAGCGCCAATGCCATCGCACCCAGCTCGCCCCCTACGTGCTCGAGTCGAGCGCCTTCACTCGCATCCGCAAGCAGATCGGCAGCCATCGCCAACGCAATGGTCGCAAACAGGCCGAGAGCTTGCCAAAGGCGACGTTTTTCCGCTCTCGCTTCATCCATGGTGCTCCCGAACGAGCACGAGACGGGCCAACCCGTCCAATTGCGTCATCTGCCGGATGGCGTGGCGAACATCCGATCGCCAAACCGAACCCAGGAGGTGTTCCCATGTCTCTTCCGTTGCACCCATTCATCGTCCACATCCCGGTTGCCCTCGCGCTGCTGATCCCGCTGCTCTCGGTGGGCATTTGGCTGAGCTGGCACAAGGGTTGGTTGCCAAGCCGGGGGTGGTTCGTGGTTTTGGCTCTCCAAGCCGTCATGGTCATCGGTGCCCTCGCGGCCCGCTCGAGCGGGGAAGGGGACGAAGAGCGCGTCGAACGTGTGGTGTCCGAAGCGGCCCTGGAAGCCCACGAGTCGGCGGCTGATCGCTTCCTCATCGTAGCGGGGCTCGTGCTCCTGCCGATGATTGCGCCTTTGCTCCTGCGAAAAGAAAGTCTCCGAAAGAGCGTTGCCGGAGTCGCGAGCCTCTCGAGCTTCGCCGTGCTCGTGCTCGCCCTCGACGTAGGCCAAAAAGGCGGACAGCTCGTGTACCGAGACGGCGCAGCCCAAGCCCACATGCCATCGTCCAAAGTGGGGGCTCTGCCCGCGCCAGCCCCAGACGACGACGATTGAAGCTACGGGAGAAGCGTGGGCGCCGTGAGGTACTGGCTCACCGCGCTTTCGAATTGGCCGTTGTCGCTCGTGATGTACGTTTGATTGCCCGCGCCGGTGCCGAACACGGCGCCGAGGCCTCCTACGGCTGCGAACTCGTCGGGGTGCTCGAACAGGTACTTCACTCGATTGTCGCGATAGTGGTCCGCTGTGCCTCCCGGCGTGTCGCTCGGCACACCAAAGGGCATCTGCCACCAGAGCAGGGGCTTGCCGACGCCCTCGGAGATCGCCTTGGCCCAGTCCAGGTGCTCGTGAAAATTCGGACTCGTTTGGTTGGTCTCGTCCCAGTACCAAGGCCCATCGTTGCGTTGGCAGTTCGGGTCCACGTGCTCCTCGAAGCAGCCCGCATCTCGATCGAGAGTCTCGATCACGATGATGTCGGCGTCGCCAGCGCCGATTTGCACGAGGTAAGACGCCACCTTTGCCGGATCCGGATCCGCCCAACGAGAGGCGTGAAATCCGATCACGGCCTTCGGCGCATACTTTCGAGCCAGCGCCACCAGACACTTGCCCATCCCGACCATGTTGTCCGGCTGGTCGCTGCAATCGGGCGCCAATGAAGCTACGTGCACCGGAAGGTTCGCGGGATCAGCCGACGCTTGCTGGGCGAATGCCCAGAAGTCGGGCTCGAAGTGCACCACCGCCGGATCACCAAACGTGCCGAGACGCTCGAACAAGAGCTTCGCGCCGTCCCAATAGGGCTGCATATAGCCGTCGTTGACCAGGGTGTCGGTGTTGGCCTCACCCCACGCTGCCATCGAGTACAGCGTGAACATCGGCGTCGTGCCGTGACTCTTGGCGCTGTCGGTGAGGATGTTGACGAAGCTGCCATTGGCATTCCAGTCGGGCCAGCCGCCCTGGTCTTTGAGCCCGACGAGGTAGGCGTAGTGCAGGTCGAGCGTCACCCCGAGGGTGTACGCGCCGTCTTGATTGTGATCGTTTGCGAGATCGTTCCCCATTCCGATCAAGAAATTCGGGTCGCGACCGAGCTTCTGCGCGACCGCTGCAGCGTCCTGGGAACCACCGCCTCCGATGCCACCGGTGCCGCCGCCACCGGTGCCGCCGCCGCCGGTGCCGCCGCCGCCGGTGCCGCCACCCGTTCCGCCCGCCCCAGAACCACCGCTACCGCCGGTGCCCGCCGTCCCGCCGTCCGAGCCGCCGCTCGAACAGCCTAGCGTGACGCAAACGAGTACGAGAGAGATGCGTCGCATGCCGCCCAGTATCGCACCCCCCCGCCGCCGCAGGCGAGGGCGGTCGCGGTGAAGAAGAGCCAAGACAGTCGAGACGAGCCGCAAAAACCTGCCGAAACGGGTGGCGACAAAGATTGCGACCGGCCTCGAGACGTGGGATTCGCGGGCATGGAATCGAATGATTTTGCTCACGGTCCGTCGACCATTCGTATCGGCGACATCGAGGTTCGGCGGCTCGGATTCGGTGCGATGCAGCTACCGGGGCCGATGGTCTGGGGGGAGCCCAAGGACCCGGCCGAGGCGCGTGCCGTGCTGCGACGCGCGGTCGAGCACGGCATCAATCTCATCGACACGTCCTGGTACTACGGACCGCTGGTTTCCAATCGCCTCATCGCAGAAACGCTTCATCCCTATCCAAAGGATCTGGTGCTCGCGACCAAGCTCGGGGGTCGCCGCACGCCCGACAAGGGGTGGGCTTCTGCGCTCCGGCCCGAAGAGCTTCGCAAAGGTTGCGAAGAGGATCTCTCGTCACTCCGTCTCGAACGGGTCGACATCGTGCACCTTCGATGGATAAGTCACACGGACGTTCCCTTCCACGAGTCCCTCGATGCGATGCTCGCGCTGCAGAAAGAAGGCAAGGTGCGCCACGTCGCGCTGAGCAACGTGACCCTCGCTCAAATCGAGGATGCCGCGTCGCGGGCAACGATTGTGGGAGTCCAGAATCTCTACAACGTGGCCGCGGGCGAACGTCGACTGGGTGCGCTCCCGCACGCAAACACGGAGGGTCAGGAAGCGATCGTGGATTTCTGTACGGAGCACAAGTTGGCGTTTCTGCCATTCTTTCCCCTCGCGATCCCGGGCTTTGCCACGGACCCGAGTGCGCTCGAGAGCATCGCCCAGCGCCGCGAAAGGACAGTGGCCCAGATCGCCATCGCCTGGCTGTTGGCGCGGTCCCCGGCGATCCTTCCCATTCCCGGTACCAGTCGGAGTTTGCACCTCGACGAAAACTGGGATGCCAGGAACGTCCAGCTCACCGCCGAAGAGATCGAATCGATCGACCGGGCTCGCGCCTAGCTCACTTCTCGCCGACGAGTTTCGCGGCTTTGCAGGCGTAGCCGAGGCCGAGCTTGCACGCCCGGTGAAGCGCCGAGCGTTTCTCGTCGGAAATCGCGACGGGAATCAGTAGCGGCTCGCAAGCCTCCCCGTTCCAGCGCTCTTGGTCGCTGCACGTTGGGCGTCGCGCCCCGAGTGTCAGGAGCTCGAGCCGCAAGAGCGCACGACAGCGCTCCGGCGGGGACTCCGCGCCACCCGTGCACGCCGATGCTTCTCCGTCTCGGCTGAGCGCCCGCCGCACCGACTCGCTTTTGCCACCCGCGCTCGCGCCGAGCGCTCCCGCGTGGGCTCCCACCCGAGCGCTCGAGCCCGACGAGAGCTCGAACGCGCCGATGGCCAGCGCACCGACGACGTGAGTCGCGCCTTCGCATTGTCCCACCAGTTGGTCGACGCGTACGGCCCCTTCGCTCGACTCGAGCATGCCCGCGGTGGTCATGTCGAGTGCGAGCTCGCCGGACGTTCTCGAGCTCGCCGCCGAGATCCGCCGCCGCGAGCGGGAGCTTCGCGTAGAGCTCGTCGCGGTCCCGCATCGTGATTTGATCTCGCTTCGGCGTGATGCCAATGTACTCGTAGCTTCCCGGCGCACGGCAGTCCCGCAGGACCTCGAGCTTGCAGCCCGAGCAACGTACGACGACCAGCTGACGGCGACTGAGCGCTTCGAGCGAGGCGCGATCCCCGGAGGGCCATTCGACCAGAAGGGGTCGTAGGTGTTGCGTCGCGCTCTGACAGGCGGCTTCGAGGTGCGGAGGGTCCGGCCGCATCGCGCGGCTCGGAGCCCCGGCGCAAGCGCTCGTGGTGAGGGCGACGACTCCCCAAGCGAAGGCTCTCATGAGAGCCTCTTACCGTTCCCCCGAGCCAAAGCTCCCCGAGCCCGCGGCACGGTGGTTGCTCCCTCATCTCCCGACGATGGATTGTCCCTCGAAATACCCTCAAGTGTGGCACGCAGGCAACGTCGTCGCGCGGCACCGGCACGCACTGTTGCTCACAGTCGCCGTGCTCGGGGGATGCGGCTCGAAGACCGGTCTGCCCGCGCCAGGCGCGGAGCCGTGTCGCGACGGGGGAGCGACACGGGAGTGCTTTTCCGTGTGCGGACAGGGCGTGGAGACTTGCAATGGCGGATACTGGTCGGGTTGCAGCGCTCCACGACCGAGTCAACCGATTCTGGCCGGTACGCTTCGCGATTTCCACGATTCGCATCCCGACATGGAGAGCTCTTTCGGCGACGACCCCGGCATCGTTTTGGACGTGCTCGGGCAGGACGAAAAGCCCATCTACGCGGGCGCCCCGCTGACTCCGACCACCCACGGGGTGGCGGCATTCGATCAGTGGTACCGCGACGTGCCGGGCGTGAATCTCACGCGGGCCTACGATTTCTTGCTCCATCGCACGAGCCCGAGCGAAGTCTATTACGACGACCCCAGCTTTTTCCCGCTAGACGGCGAGCTCTTCGGAAACGAGGGACGCCCGCACAACTATCACTTCACCTTCGAGGTCGCGACCCAGTTCCGGTACCAGGGTCACGACTCGTTCACGTTCAAGGGCGACGACGATCTCTGGGTGTTCATCAATCGGCGTCTTGCGATCGATTTGGGCGGCGTTCACGCCTCCGAGAGTCGAACGGTCGATCTCGACCAGCGAGCGGTCGAGCTCGGAATCACGCCGGGCAACACTTATTCGTTCCACCTGTTCTTCGCCGAACGGCACACGACCGAATCGACATTTCACGTCGAAACCAGCATCACCGAGTTCGAGCTGTGCGAATGAGTCGCTAACGCCACGCGCTGATCGGGACCGGGACTAGGAGCGGCACGGGTCCGCGGCGATTGTCGCGCGTCGACCGCTTGCGGTCGCGAGCTCCTGTCGTGACCCGGACCGAACACCGAGCAAGCTCTCGAGGCAAGGGATGATCACTCGAGCGACCGCTTCCTCGCGCGCCTGAACCACTTCTTCAGCCGTCAGCCTGCCGTGGGCGCGATACGCGCGGGAGTCGATCTCCGAGCTCTCGCGCTGCGGCTCGGCGTCGAGCGCCCGCGCCAGCATCGCACCAAACGCGCGCTCGGCGGTCGAGCGCAAAGATGGTTGTCGCTCCAGCACCCAACGCACGATCCGCCATGCCAAGGCAGCGTGCCGAGTCTCGTCGGCAGCGATCGTTTCCAGTGCGCGCTTGGCTTCTGGATCCTCGGCCTCGCGCGCCTGCTCGGCGGCAACCATGGCGGCGAGCGTCTCACCGATGCACCCCTCGTCGATGCTGGTCGTGAGCAGCGCCTCGAGGGAGAGCTCTTCCAGCGCGCCGGTCGAGTCGAGCTGGCCCGGTCCGAACGGCCCCTCGCCGTAGCGCCCCGCGAAGCCGAAGCACATGCGCGCATGTTCGATTTCGTCGAGAGAGGCAGCCTGAGACTCCTCGACGAGATCCGACGGCGCCCCGAGGGCCATCAACTGGAGTGTCAATCGGGCGAAGGCGGCGACCGAAGCGTGCTCGAGCTGGGCGTCGAGGAGCCAGGCACGACACAGCGCGGCTCGCGTTGCGCCGTCCAGCGCTGACGGCTCGGCGAGTGCGTTCGACCATCCGGGGCGTCGTTCGACGTTGGCGACACGCAGCTCACCGGCGACACGGAACGGTCGCCCGCCCGGGCACGCGACGCCGGTGTCGTAACAACAGTACCCGGGCATCCCCGCGACCTCGACGGGGCCGCTGTACCAGAGGTTGTAAAAGTCCGCGCCGCACGGCGAGTAGGCGCTCACGTCGAGGTAATAGCTTTCGGGACAGGGGCCGGTGCCCACGTCGCCGGGCGCAGTGGGGACGGTTCCCGCTTGCCAGCAGGTCATCCAATCCGGAGCGGCGCAGCTCCAATCGCAGCTCGGCGTTCCGAGGATCACGGGGTTTCCGCCGACCCCACCACTGCCGCCGTCGGACACACCGCCGGTTCCGCCCGTGGAGGTTCCGCCCGTGGAGGTTCCGCCCGTGGAGACACCACCCGTCGACGTACCCCCACTCGAAATCCCGCCGCTGGCACCGACTCCGCCGGTCGAGGCCCCACTGCCCCCACCCCCCGCAAAATCGGTGCTGTCCGTCTTCCCCCCGCAAGAAATGGAGAGAAGCCCGCCCGTTGCGAGGGCCGCCAGAAGCTCGTACCTCAGTCGATCGCTGCTTCGCATCAGGTTCGCGACCAGCAACGCGCATGCCAGCTGAAAACTGGCGGTTTCGTCGGTGCGCCGGGGAAAACCCGGTGGCTCACCCTGGCCCAGCCAGACACGCGCGTCCCGGTTCACTCGCTCAAGCGGTCGCGGAGGCGCTGGCCGCTTCCTGGGCCTGAACGACCTGGACCTCCACGTCGATCTCGACTCTGTCGCTCACGAGAACACCGCCGGTCTCGAGGACTTGGTTCCACCGCAGACCAAACTCCTCCCGGCTGATTGCCCCGCTCAGGCTGAAGCCGAGGCGCGTGTTTCCCCACGGATCCTTCCCGCTCCCGGTGCTGCTCACATCGAGGCTGACTTCGCGAGTCACGCCGTGGATCGTGAGGTCGCCAACGAGCGCGTAACGTCCCTTCCCCGTCGCCTGGATGCTCTTGCTCGCGAACGTGATCTTGGGAAACTGCTCCACGTCGAAAAAGTCCGCGGACCGCAGATGTACGTCCCGCTGGTTTTCGCGCGTATCGATGCTGGCGGCATCGATCTCGACCCGAACGCTCGATCGTTCCGGGGCCTTGGGGTCGTAGGCGAGCTTCGCGTTCCACGTCTTGAACTGCCCGCGAACCTTCGCGAACATCATGTGCCGGACCGTGAAGCCGATTTCCGAATGAGTGTTGTCGATGCTGTGTGCCATTGCTCGAACCTCCTGAGGCTCAAGCTAGGCGCTGACTCGCATTCTGAAAATAGATGAAATATAGATGCTAATCATCTCTTACGGAGATGGTTGGGCGCCGCTTCTTGGTCCGACCCGGCGTTTTCAGCGGATGGAGGTCGCGCGCGCACAGGGTTTCGAGCTCCTGAACCAACCAGCGATGGGCGGGACCAAACGTCGTTTCGCTCTGGTAGACCACGAACAAGAGGACGTCCTCCTCCTCCTCGATCCATCCCTCCGGGCGGATGCGCACGAGCTTTCCCGTTTCGAGATCGCGCTTCACAAGGTGCTCCGGAAGATTTCCCCAGCCGAGCCCTGCACGGATCATCGCGTATTTGGTTTGAAGATCGGCGAGCCGCCAGGTGCGCGGGGAAAGAACGCCTTGATCGGAAACACCCTCCACGCCGCGCTCCGAGAGCACGAGTTGAACGGCCTCAGCCAATCGCGCCTTCGGGATGGCCCCGTCGAAGCTCGCCAGCGGATGGCGCGCGCTCGCGACCGGGATCATGCGGATCCTCGCCAACGCTTTCTTCTCGAGAGTGGCGGGGATATCCGGGGGGAGGACGACGCCGATGGTCGCGTCGCCCGAGAGCACCCGTGCCGAGACTGCCGACATCAATTCGGTGTCGACCCGGAGATCCACCGCCGGAAATTGCTTCGCAAATTTCCCGCACAGATCAGTGAGCGCGGTCACTGGAAACAGCATGTCCACGCAGAGCGACACCGATGCTTCGAGGCCCATCACCATGCCCGCCGTGACGCGCTTGAGTGCGTCGACCTCGAGCAGCACTCGCCGGGCGGAGGCCAGCACCGCGTGACCCTGGACCGTGAGGGTGGCGATCTTGGTGGAGCGGTCCCAGATGGGGATCCCGAGCTGGTTTTCCAGGTTGGCCATCGAGGTGCTGATCGCGGATTGGACCCGCTGGAGCTTGCGAGCAGCGGCGGAAAAGCTACCTTCCTCCACCACCGCCACGAAGGCCCTCAGTTGATCGAGGGTGATCGGATCGAACATCCGCCGACCATCTCATCAGACGATGATAAACGTCAAAGGATTGCCGATTTACTCGATAGCGCTGGATGCGCATCTTGCTCGGACGAGGCAAACCCATGATTTCGAATTCGACGCGCCAAAGAACGCGGCCATGCCGAGCACGGCTGGCTCGATAGCCATCACACGTTTTCATTCGCGGACTACTACGATCCCGACCACATGGGCTTTCGCACGCTTCGCGTGATCAACGAAGATCGCGTGGCGCCGGGCCAAGGCTTCGGGACTCACCCGCATCGAGACATGGAGATCATCTCCTACGTGCTCGAGGGCGGTCTCGAGCACAAGGACTCGATGGGAACCCGCGGTGTCATCCGTCCGGGCGACGTTCAACGCATGAGTGCGGGAACTGGCGTGCTGCACAGCGAGCAGAACGCTTCTCGGACCGAGCCCGTTCACTTTCTGCAGATCTGGCTACTCCCTGCCAAGAGAGGGATCGAGCCGGGTTACGAGCAGAAGGCGTTTCCCCGTGAAGAGAAACAGGGCCACCTTCGGCTCATCGCAGCTCCCGACGGTCGTGATGGAAGCGTGAAGGTCCACACCGATGCGAAAATCCTTGCCGGCTGCTTTGCGGAGGGCGAAGCGGGCGAGCTTTCCCTCGAAGCGGCTCGTCACGCTTGGGTGCAAGTCGTGCGTGGCCGCGTTCGGGTCAACGGGGAGTCCCTGGAAGCGGGGGATGGAGCTCAGGTGTCCGACGAATCGAACGTGAAGTTCGAGGGCGTCGACGACAGTGAAGTGCTGGTCTTCGATCTGCCCTGAGCCAGCCAGCTACTCGGCTTCGAAACGGCGCTCGATTTCCAGTGCGTAGAGGTCCCGATTGAGCGTGGCGACGGCGAGGAGCTTGTCGCCTCGGTAGTAGTGGACCGCTGCATCTCGGGACTCGATGCTGCCGTCGATGTCGACGCGGTCCCAGCTCGGTGCGTGACCCACGTAGTTGATGGTCAGGTCGTAGTGCGAGCTCCAGAAGAACGGGACATCGCGAAATGGGGTTCCGTGGCCGAGCAGAGTCTTGGCGACGGCTTCTCCCTGTCGCTGCGCCACGACCCAGTGCTCGATGCGTACGAGCTCACCGCTTCGATGATCGGGGTAGCGCGCCACGTCGCCAATCGCGTACACGCCCGGGGCGGCACGGAGCTCCTCATCCACCACGATCCCTCGATCGACGGGTAGGCCCGCGCTCTCGGCTAGCTCCGTCCGCGGTCGGACGCCGACGCCAGCAATGACGAAGTCGGCCAAGAGCTCCTTGCCATCGTCGAGGATCGCGCGATCCGGTTTCACCGACTGGAGGGTCCGGCCCAGGTGAAATTGGACGCCGTGCTCTTCGTGGATGCGTTGGACGAGCTTTCCTACTTCCGTGCCGAGCAGGCGTTCGAGGGGAAGCGTCTCCAGACCCACGACGTGTACCTCGACGTCGCGGGCGCGGAGGGAAGAAGCCACTTCGAGTCCGATGAAGCTCGCGCCGAGGATGACCGCACGCTTGCCCTTTTCGGCGCTAGCGACGATGGCTCGACTGTCGGCCAGGGTTCTCAGGGTTTGGAGCCGCTCGCCACCGGGAAGCTTCAGATGCACGGGCTCGGCACCCGTTGCCAGGACCAGAGCATCCCAGGCCAAGGGCTCGCCCCCTTCGACCTCCAGGGTACGAGCTTTGATGTCGATGGACGCGGCCCGCGTGCCCGGTCGAAAGTCGATGTTCTTTTCGCGAAAGAAGTCCGCTCCGCGGATCTCCATCCACTCCTCGGGCGCCGTGCCGGCAAGATAATCCTTGGAGAGGTTCGGGCGATCCACCGGCCCCGTTTCTTCCGCACCCACGACGACGATCGAGCCCGAGTGGCCGAAGCGACGCAGCGCCTCGGCGGCCATCGCGCCCGCGGCCCCTGCACCAACGATGACCACCCGCTTGGGTTCTGCTTCTCGGGCCGGCGCCGTGCTCTCGATCTTGTCGCCGACGACCACCTGGTTGCCTCGGCGCTCGACGCGATAGCAAGGGATGGGGTGAAAGGCGGGGGCGCTCGGTGCGCCTGTTTCGAGATCGAAGCAGGCGTGGTGCCAGGGGCAACGCACGGTCTTGCCGGAGACGATTCCCTCCGCCAGCGGCCCGCTCCAGTGGGTGCAGACTGCTCCAACGGCAAAGAGCTCGTCCTTTTGGCGCACGACGAGGACGGGCTCGCCCCGCGCGTGTCCCAGAAGACTTCCACCATCCGGTACATCGCTCTGCGCTACACCCGCGGCCAGATCCGGTCCTTTGAGCTCGACAGGTCCTCCCATGGTGTTTTCCCTCCGATGCGACGACCGCACGCTAGCAAAGAGTCCGACAGATGCTCACGAAAATGAGAGCCGAGACAAAACGCGACGGGGCTTGACGAAGCTCGTAGGGATCGCCACGTATGCCGAGTAGGGTGCCCGCCGCCCATGGCCAGGATTCAAGAGCTCGACGACCGAGTGGACGAGGCTGGAATCGAATCGTTTCCAGCGAGCGACGCTCCATCGTGGACCTTGGGTATCGAACCGCAGCAAAGGACGCATCCCGTGACGCAGACCGATTCCGAAATCCCCGAGCTCACCACCGAGCAGATCCAGATCCTGCGCCACGCCCTCGAGGCCAAACGCGAAGACCTCCGGCGCAAGAGTCGCGCTCACTTCATCGAGGCAACGCGATCCAATGACGGCCTCGTCGAGGATGGTGACGTGGCCAGTCGCTTGACGGACATCGACGAGACGATGGGGCTCGCGCACCACGAACAGGCCCTGCTCGCCGAGGTCGATCACGCCCTTTCCAAGGTCGCGGCAGGGACCTTTGGCGTGAGCGAGATATCCGGGGAGCCGATCCCGTTCGCTCGTCTCGAGGCGGTTCCGTGGGCTCGAGCCGATGCCCACGAGCTCGAGCTACTGGAGCGAGCGCGGCGCTGAGCGCGGATCAGCCGTCGTCGTCGTCGTCGTCGTCGTCCTCGTCGTCTGCCTCGCTTTTGCCCGCCAGGTAGGCGGCCTCGAGGGATTTCCCGCGGCGTATCTCCAAGAGTCCCGCATTCATGTGGAGCAAGTAGGGGACGATCGCGCCGTTGAGGTTGGCAGGAGTCCAGCTGCCCGAGCCTCGGACGAGGAGGGTCTTGGCTTCCCAGCTCATCTCGAGCTCCGGATGGAGTCGTTCGAGCTCTGCAAGCTCCACGGCCTTCTCGACCGAGTAGCGCATCACCAGCCCTTGCTCGGTGACCTCGATCATCGATCCGCTTTGCGTGCAGCGACCCCGCTCGATGAAGATCACGTGGTCGCAGAGTGCTTCGAGCTCCAGCAGATTGTGCGAGCTGACAACGAGAGTCCGCTTGCCTCGATGGGACGCGAAGACTTCGCGCATGCGCACGACGAGCTCCGGATCCAGCCCACTCGTCGGCTCGTCGAGGAGCACCAGATCGGGCTTGCCCAGAAGTGCCTGGGCGATGCTCACCCGCCGCCGCATACCGTGGGAGAGGGACTTGATTCGAGCTTCGGCGCGATCGGTCAGCGCGACTTCCTCGAGCCGCGCTTCGACGTCGCGCTTCGCCTTCTTGGCGCTCAGGCCCTGGAGCCGCGCATAGTGTGTCAGGAGCTGACGCAGCGTGACGTGGGGACTGAGCTCGCAGTCCTGGGGCAACATGGTCAGCGACCCCGGGTGCTCGTTGGGCTTGAGCGGTCCGCGACCGAGAATGTCGACGTCGCCGGCGTCCGCGTGGATCAGGCCTCCAATGATACCGAACGTCGTCGTCTTGCCCGCGCCGTTCGGTCCAATGAATCCGCAGATGACGCCCTTGGGTACGACGACGTCGAGCCCGTCGAGCGCGACGGTGCGCCCGTACGCTTTGCGAAGCGAGCGGAGGGTCAGAGCGTCGGTCATGCGTCCCTCCGCGAAAAGCGCCAGAACCCCAGAAAGAAGAACGCGAGGCCGATGACGACCAGGCCCAGCATGGCGCCCCCGCTCTCGAAGACGCCCGGGTGCCACAGGTTCAGGTAGTGGCCGTTGGGAAAGACCTTGGACACGACGCTCGACAGTCCCGGCGCGCGCTCTCGGATGGGCTCGAGGCGCACGATGCCGCCCCCGAGCGACGCAAAGAACATGATCAGAAGGGCGAGCCCACCCGCGCGGGCGCTGGTGCGCGTGATCTGGGACGCGCACATGACCATCCCGAGATACGCAAAGCTGTACACGGTGGAGCGGCCGGAAATACGCAGCAGCCAGTACGCCGTTTGGCCCGCCGGCATGTCGTCGAGCCAGATGACCCCGGTCACCCAGCACGCTGCCGCACCCACCAGAACGCCGACCGCCATCAACGCGGCCTGTCCGATCAACTTTCCGACCGCCCAGCTCATCCGGTCGGTGCGGAACAGCGAAAACCGAATGGCTCCGCTCGCCAGGTCGCCGGAGACGGCATCAGCGGACGTGAACAGAACCAGTAGCGGCACGAAGTTCATTGCCAACCAGCCGTAGAAGAGCGCCATGGGAGGGATCGCCACGATCGCGTTACCGACTGCGGTATCGCCAGTGAGCGTGCCAACCATGCGGGCCATGCCCGGGCTCTCCATGAGCTGCCTCACGTCGATCGCGTGACCAATGTCCTCCTCGAGCTGCTCTCGAATGGCCGTCAAGACTCGAATGAAGATCCCGGAAGCCCCCAGCGCGCCGACCAGGTACAGCGACAGGAGCACGATGGCCTTGCGCGACCGCAGGGACTCCAAAAGGTCGAACTCTGCGACGAGTCGGATCCGCTCCGCCCGGGTCATGGGGTCGATCGCGCGAGTGCGCCCCGGATTTGTGAAGAAGTGTTCATTGGGCGAAGAAGGCGTGCACCTTGGCCGTGAGGGCCTAGACTGGATGGCATGAAGAGCCAAGCCCAGGGTGGAAATCGGCGTACTCTTGCGGCAGCCGTCGGTGTGGTCGTCGTCATATCGGCCGCTGCTTGCGCTACCACGGTGGACGACCGTTCCCAAGAGAAGGACACCACGGCAACGGAGCTCACTGCCGAAAGCGGGCACCATTTCCGCGGGCCCGTGAATGTGGTCATCGATGCGGCTCGGGCCCATGGGAGCCTCACGGCCCAGCAGGAACGCACCCTCCAGACCATCGCCGACGAGCTGAAAGAGGACCGACAAGGCCGTCGTGAGGTGGGTGAGAAGCTACGCGCGAGCGCCGTCCGAGTCGTCCGCTCGGGCACCGCCAATTCGGCCGAGTTCGATCGATCCGTGGGCCAAGCCGTGCACGCCATCGAGCAGCGCATGGAGAAGACGGAAAACGCGCTGGAAGAGATCCACGCGACGCTCGACCCCGATCAGCGAGCGGCGGTCGCCACGGCGCTTCGAGCCCACATCGACGAGAAGTTTGGCAAGCGCCACGACCACGAGAAGGGCTTCCGGCGCTACGCCGCCGAGCTCATGTTGACGACCCTCCAGATCGACAAGCTCAAGGCGATGAAGAAGGAAGTATTCGGTGACAAGGACCGCCTGCGGCCGAGCCGCGAGGAGGTCACCCAGCTCGTTGACGCCTTCGAGGGCGAGGACTTCCGCTCCGCCCTCAATGCTTTCCACGACAAGAAGACCAAGATCCTGAAGAAGCACGTCGCCCGCGCCGGAGAGCGCACGGACAGCGTGCTGTCGCTCCTCACGGCCGCCCAGCGCGATCTCCTCGCAGACATGATCCAGGACGGTCCGCAGAAGGTCTGGCGCGGCGACTCGCCAGAGAACTGAGTGCCTCGGAGTCAGGCGCGCTTCTCAATCAGTGGTCTGCTCGGAAAGAGTGGCTCTCGAGCCAGTGTGCCGCGTCCACGGGATTGTCGAACGCGTGCGTTCTGCCGCGTGCGGCCAGTACCAATGCGTCGCCACCCCCGAACACCAAAAGCCACGCCTCGCGCCGAGCCGGAAACACCGGATCCCTCCAGTGCACGACCGATGACAGTCGGCGTCGGGCGGCGAGCCAGGCGAACGCGAATCCGCTCCCAACGAGTGCGACGGACAAGCTTCCGAGCACCCAGCGCTCGAAGACCGGATCGAGCTTCTCTCCCGCCACATACCCAACGCCGAGTCCAATGAGGGGGGACACGGTGGTCATGATGGGATAGCTCCAGGGAACCGCCCGCACGAACGCCACGAGCAGCGCAAAGGTGAGGACCGTAGTCGCCACGAAATGCGCTCCGAACGCCAGCGTAGTCAGCGTGGGATCGAATTCTATCAACGCGAACGGCAGCGCTGCGAGATCGAGCACGGCGACGAAAGCAAGGAACCTTCGGAGCCACGAGCATGAACTGACGGAGCGCGCGTCTTGCGGCAGCCACAGCAAGAGCACCGCGCGAAGTGCAAACACCGAAGCCGCTCCGTCAATCCAGAGAACGAAGCTCGGTGAATCGAAGCTCGTCTCGAAACGCTGGAGCACCTCAGCGAACCCGCGCAGGACGAGCGACCAGGCCGCTGCGCTCGCTCCCGAGCCGAGCTTGGCCCGCCACTCGAAGTCGAGCGCCGACGGGTACAGGTCGGCTTCGATGTTGCGATACGGATTGGCCACGACTCCGTGCTCGATCGTACCCCGCGGTCACGCTCTGGGCACGACGCGTCGCGGCGACCACAAGAGGTGCACGGCCCCGGCACCTTGGGCGCAAAGCGAAACTTGCGCCCCGCAGGATTCGAGCCGGAAGGGCGAGCCGAAGGCGAGAGCGCGGAGCCCGAAGAAGCGTTGCGCGCCCGGCAGGATTCGAACCTGCGACTTCTAGCTCCGGAGGCTAGCGCTCTATCCAGCTGAGCTACGGGCGCGAAGGCGACCACGTCTACCGCAGCCTTGCAGGTCGGGCAACGGCGGGCGTCGGGTGGTCGAATTGGGGCGTTTTGTCGGTCCGGGGTGCTTCGAGTAAGCTGCCGGGCCATGCAAATCACGCCGGTTCCATGCCTGAAGGACAACTTCGCGTATCTCCTTCGCGCCGATGGCGAGCGTCGAGCGTTGGTGGTCGACCCGAGCGAGGCCCAGCCGGTGCTGGCGGCGGCCGACAAGCTCGGGCTCGAGATCGCCGGCGTGCTCAATACTCATCACCACTGGGATCACGTCGGGGGAAACGAAGAGCTTGCGAAGAAGTTCGACCAGCTCGGTGTGTATGGTCACGTGAGCGATAAAGACCGCATTCCCGCGTTCACGAAGGGAGTGGAAGAGGGGGACGAGCTCGAGCTACTCGGGCTCTCGTTTCGCATCTTTCACATTCCCGGGCACACACTGGGTGCGGTTGCCTACATCGTCGGGGACGCGGTCTTCACCGGGGACACGATGTTCGCGGCAGGCTGCGGTCGCTTGTTCGAAGGCACCCCCGCCCAGATGTACGAATCGCTGAACGTGAAGCTCGGCTCGCTGCCGGATGCAACCCGGGTGTACTTCGGACATGAATACACAGCGTCCAATCTTCGATTTGCGGCTCATCTCGAGCCGAACAATGCCGCCGTGAAGGAAAAGGCAGCGCGGGTCGCGGGGATGCTCGACAGAGGGGAGCACACCACCCCCTCGACGATTGGCGAAGAGCGCGCGACCAATCCGTTCATGCGCTGTGAAAGCCCAGAGCTCGTGAAGAGCATCGAAGGCTCGCTCACTGCGGATCGGAGCCCGTCGGCTGTCCTCGGCGCCGTGCGAGCAGCGAAGGATTCGTTCCGATGAGAATGAGTGGCGCGGCGCTCGCGCTGTGCCTCTTGACTGTTGCTTGCGACGGTTGCGGAGCGAGTGCGACCGCGCCCGACGCGCCTTCCGCCGCTCCACCCAAGCAGAGCGCTCCGGTCCCGTTGGCGTCTGCTGCTCCGCGGCCCTCCGCGTCGGCGCCACCGAAGGCGATTGGAAAGCGCCTCGCGTCCGAAGAGCAAACCTGGGTGTACGACTCGACGCCCGTCGGGCCCATGCAAGTCGTGGTGCGCTTGCCCGAACGCGGAGAAAAAGAGCGCTTTCCGGTGCTGATCGCGATGCACGGGCGCGGCGAGGCTCACAAAGGACCGAAGCGGGGTGCCCGGGGGTGGTTCGACGACTACGCGCTCGGCAAGGCAATCGAACGCTTGCATGCGCCGCCTCTCACCAAGGACGACCTTCAGGGCTTTGCCGACGACAAACGCCTCGCGCAATTGAACGCGTCCCTCGACAAGACGCCGTATCGAGGGCTGATCATCGTGTGTCCGTACACGCCGGACATCCTGGCCGGGGACAAGCCCTTCAGTGCAGCGGTTCCCCTCGCTCGCTTTCTGGTCGAAGAGGTGCTGCCTCGAGTGAGAGAGGAAACTCCCGCTCTCGAGGCCACGGGAGTGGATGGCGTGAGCCTCGGCGGCCGTGCCTCGATTCTGGTGGGCCTCGAGCGTCCCGAAGCATTTGCGGCGGTGTCGTCTCTGCAGGCCGCCTTCGACAGCGCAGATGCTTCGGAGCTGGCCCGTCGCGCGAAAGTCGCGATGGAGAAAAATCCGAAGCTCGCGCTCCGCTTGCTCACGAGCGACGGGGACTTCTTCTTGGGTGCGAATCGGGCGATCTCGAGTGCGTTTCACGACGCCGGAGTGCGCCACCAGCTCATCGTCATTCCGGGACCTCACGACTACCCGTTCAATCGCGGCCCGGGCGCGTACGAGATGCTGCTCTATCACGATCGAGCATTGCGCGGCGAAGCCACGCTCGCTCAGGAATAGCCGCCCTGACCCAGGAGCTCGAGGAGTCCGCGCAACGTGTGACGCGTGCTGTGCTCGAAGCGGAGCCCGACCTCCACGTCGGTCGCTCGCTCTCGAGCCCAGACGATCTTTGCGTCGAGCTCCAGGGCATCCCACCGATCGGGTGAGCTCACCGACAATCGAACGGGCGCTCCCACCGCCACGTCCTCCCGCTCGACCACGAGGCGTGCCCCACCCAGGCCCAGATCGACCAGCTCCGCGGGCCGGTGCCATCGGCCGTCGTCGCCAGCGAGGGTGCCGGTCAGCTGGACGGGATGTCTCGCGAGAGCGCGAAAATGGCCCTGTCCGCTCATCGACCACACCCTATCACGTGCCCCCAAATGGGCGTTCTAGGCGGTTCGGAGCCAATGTCCGGCGGGGACTTGGGGTAGCCTTGGAAGGTCCGCTAGGATACCTCCGCGAGTCGCGACCCCAGGGACGCCTCGCCCACCCACCCAAAGAAGCAATCCATGGCTCAGGACACGCGAAAAGACCCCCGGGCGAAGGTGCTCACGATGACCGTGCGCTACAAGAGCGCCACGCTGGACGAGTTCATCGAGCACCACTCCCACGACGTGAGCCGCGGGGGCATGTTCATCAAGACTCCGTCACCATTCCCCCCGGGCACCTTGCTCAAGTTCGAGGTGAAGATCGCCGAGGACAAGAAGGTGATGCAGGGCGTCGGCCGCGTCGTTTGGAAGCGGGAAGGCGTCGAGGCAAGCGGTGAGCGACCCGTGGGGATGGGCGTCAAGTTCATCAAGATCGACGACGATTCCACGAAGATCATCGATCAGTTGGTCAAGAACCGGGACGACGCCGGCGCCGCATTCGAGGCCGGCGAGGCCGAGGCGAGTGGTGCCAAGCCGATGCCCGCCGGCGCGAGCGCGTCGGCCGCCCCAGTACCCAAAAAGCCGACGCCCGCGCCGGGTGCGGGTCAGCCCAAACGCAAGTCGACGATGATCGGTCTGGGAGCGGTGGGCGCATCATCGGCTCCACCAGCCACGAAGCCTCCCGAGGAAAAGACCGAAGAGGCAGGCGGATCCTTCTTCCCCAAGACCGAGTCGGAAAAGGACATGCCGCCGCCCGAGGACCGGACGGTGATGAAGCAGGCTGCGGAGCTGCTCCAAGACGCGCTGCGCGAGGCCGGCGGTTCGATGGCGGAAGTGGGCGAGACCGCCAAGAAGGAAGAGAAAGAAGAAGAGAAGAAGGAGGAGCCCGCAAAGGTGGAGGCCAAGGCGCCGGCTGCCTCGCCGAAACCGGTGGTTGCGGAAGCTCGTCCCGCGCCGCGCCAGGAACCGATCCGCGCCGCCGCGCCCGTGTCGGTTCCTGCGCCCATGCCCACCCAGAGCGGCGGACGCGGAAAGTTGGTCGTGCTCCTGCTCGGCGTCGCCGCCGCTGCCGGAGTTGCCTTCTACCTGACCAAGCCCGGACAGAGCGCGCCCGAGCCACCGCCGCCTGCAACGGAACCGGCGAACACGACATCGGTCGCTCCCACGCCAACGCCGGATACTCCGCCGACCGCTACGGAAGAGCCGACTGCAGCGGCCGACGCGGGCGAGGCCCCGCCCGATACTGCGGCAACCGGTAAGACGACGGCGCCTCCTCCCCCAACCACGGCAAAGCCTCCGGTCACCGCGAAGCCTCCGGTCACCGCGAAGCCTCCGGTCACCGCAAAGCCCCCGGTCACCGCAAAGCCCCCGGTCACCGCAAAGCCCCCGGTCACCGCAAAGCCTCCGGTCACTGCAAAGCCCCCGGTCACCGCAAAGCCCCCGGAGACGGCGAAGCCGCCGCCCCCACCTCCCCCGGAAAGCGACAACCCGTACTGATCGTGAGTCGCGCGCGAGCGTCGCAGAAGTGCGACGTACTAGAATGATTGTGTGATGTCGCGTCCGCCGAGCCTCGGAACGAACGATCCCGACGGCACGGGGACCGACGACCTCGTCGGCAAAGTGCTGGCGGATCGCTATCGGGTCGACACACTGCTCGGCGAGGGCGGCATGGGCCGAGTCTACGCAGTCGAGCACGTGCTCATGCGTAAGCGGCTCGCGGTGAAGATCCTCCATCGGGAGCTCACCACGGTTCCGGAAGTGGTGGCTCGGTTCGAGCGCGAGGCCATGGCGGCCGCCAACATCGAGCACCCGAACGTGGCGGCTGCGACTGATTTCGGAAAGCTCGCTGACGGTTCGGTCTTCCTCGTCCTCGAGTTCGTTCAGGGCCGCAACTTGCGCGACGAAATCGCCAAGGGTCCGTTCCTTCTCGACCGCGCCCTGGCAATTGCGCGTCAGATCGCTTCTGCGCTCAAAGCCGCCCACGCCCTCGACATCGTGCACAGGGATCTCAAGCCCGAGAACGTGATGTTGGTGGAGAAAGTGGGCGACCCCGACTTCGTGAAGGTCCTGGATTTCGGTATCGCCAAGGTCCCCATCGGGGAGACGGCCGAGCGCGGTGGTGGCAGGCCGATCACCAAGGTGGGCATGGTGTTCGGAACGCCGGAGTACATGTCACCGGAGCAGGCTCTCGGTCAGTCAGTCGACGGTCGTGCCGACGTGTACGCGCTGGGCGTGATCTTGTACGAGATGATCGCGGGAGTGAGGCCCTTTTCCAGCAAGAGCCCGGTAGGGATCTTGGGGCAGCAACTCTCGTCCAACCCCCCTCCGATTCACGAACGCGTTCCGGGTCTCGTCGTGCCACCTGCCATCGACGCTTTGCTCGCGAAGCTCTTGGCTCGGGAGGTGTCTGAGCGGATGCAGACGGCAACGGACGCCGTGGTCTCGATCGAACAACTCTTTGGCAGCGATCGTGGCGGTCCCTACAAGTTCACGATCGCCGCGGGGTCGCCTCCCTCCAACCCGCAGAATCCTCGCATCGGCTCGCTCCCCGACTTTCCCCAGCCGATGATCACTCCGCTCGGATTCAATCCGCCGAGCTCACCGAACAACCCGATCCCGTCCAGCCCGGGACCGTATCCCACGAACCCAGGACCGTTTGGTACCAGTCCGGGTGTGGGGGCTCCGTCGAGCCCGCAGATCCTTCCCATCGATCCCCTCGAGGCCGACCTCGAGGAGATCAGCATCGATCGCATCTCCGTGCCCGGAATGCCCCGCCCCGCGTCGGAGCGGCTTTCGAGCCTCATCGACCACGGTCGGTCGTTCGCCGATCGCGCGAGCGACTGGATCGACGCTCAACGACCTAGGTTCCCGACAGGTCTGCGGAACCGCTTGGAGAACGTTTCCGGCAAGGCACTCCTGGCATCCGCGGGAGCCCTCGTGCTCGGCGTCGTGTTCGGGATCGTAGTGGTGACGGTGATCGTGGTGGGGAAGCGAGCGGCGCGCACCGAAGCTCCGTCGTCTGCTTCGGCGACTCCCAGCGGATCCGCGCCCGACGTGGACGCCGGTGCACTCGCGGTTGGTACGGCGAGTGACGACGAGATTGCTCGTGCCGAGGGGTCGGGGCTCGATGCTCTGCGGCAGCTTTCGGCGCGGTACCCAAAGGATGGAAATGTCCAAGTCGCCATCGTTCGGTCCGAGCTCAAGGAAAAGAAGTACGCGGAAAGCGTCGCGAGCGTGAAGTCCGCACTCGAGGTCGACCCCGGGCTCGCTCTCGATCCAGAAATCTCGACGGCGCTCTGGCAGGCGGTGCAGGTCAAAGAGTCTGCGAACGACGCTTTCGGGCTGCTCGAAGGTCCGATGGGAGCCAAGGGCGCAGACGTGATTTACGAGCTCGCCACGACTCCCAAGGTGAAAACCGAGGTCAAACTCCGGGCCAACCGCTGGCTCAAGAGCGAGCAGTTCCAGAAGCAGTCATCTCCAGCGTTGAACATCCTGGTGGCCCTCGAGCAGGCAGAGACCTGCAAGCAACGCCATGCCCTGCTCGTTCGCGCGAAAAATGCCGGCGACGCCCGGTCCCTCGCGCTCCTCGAGACCTACGCGAAAGCCTATGGTTGCGGCCCAAAGGGGCGGGACGACTGCCAGCCGTGCATGCGCACCGATGACGTCCTCACGTCGTCGATCACCGAGCTCAAGGCACGCCTGCGCAAGTGACGCTCACGGAGCGGGCTTGCGACCGAGCTTGCCGTCTTCTACCGCGCGCTGGATCACTCGTTTGAACGCTCGGAATGGTTGAGCTCCGCTCACGTAGTAGCCGTTGATGATGAAAGCCGGAGTTCCCGTGAGCCCTGCGGCCTTGGCGTCTGCTTCGTCAGCTGCGATCAGGGCGTCGTGCTTGCCCTGGTCGAGCGCAGCGGCAAATTGCTTCGCGTCCAGGCCAATGCTCGCGGCGTAGCGCTCCAATGCCGGACGCTTCAACCCGTCGGGTGTGGTCTGGCCGGCGAACAGGAGCTCGTGCATTTTCCAAAACGCCTTCTGCCCACCCTGGGCGTAAGCCTCCATGGCGGCCTGGGCAGCAAGCCGTGCGTTCTGATGAAATGGTAGCGGCAAATTTCGCCACACGACGCGCACCCGCCAGCCATACTGCTTTTCGATTGCCTCGATGGTCGGCACGACTCGCTTGCAGAACGGACACTGGAAGTCCGACCACATCTGAATGGTCACGGGTGCTTTGGTGGCTCCGCGGGAGGGGTTTTGCTTGGTCGGCGCTGCTGTCGTCTTGACGACGAACGGAGCGCCGCTCTTCCCATCCTTGATCGTGACGCCGTAGACCAGTGCCGGCTTCGTGCCCGCCTTGACCAGTGCGTCGGCCTTGGCGAGCTCCTCGTCGATCAGGGCCGTGAACCGTTCGAGCGGCTGGGCGCCACTCAGCGCTCGCCCGTTGATGAAGAACGCCGGAGTTCCCGTGGCTTCGATGTCGGAGGCGAGATCCGAGTCGGCTTCGATGGTCGACTTGTATCGGTTCGCCGTGAGCGCGGACTTCACTCGCGCCTTGTTCAGCTTGAGCTCGGCTGCGTATCCGAGGAGATCGTCGTCTTCGAGCTTCGACTGCCGGTCGAAGAGCAACTTCGCGGCGGCCCAGAAGCCCTTGTCACCCTGCTCGGCTCTCGCCTCCATCGCGAAGTTGGCGGCTGACATCGCCCGCGGGTGAAACGCGAGCGGGTTGTGCTTGAACACCAAGCGGACCTTCTTGCCATAGCGCTTCAATACTTCGTCGAGTGTTGGTTGTACCCGTTGGCAGAACGGGCATTGGAAATCCAAAAATGCCACCACGGTCACGAGAGCGGTGGTGGGCCCCTGGACGGGCGATTTGCCGACCGGAACGTTCCAGACCGTCGTGTCCGGCACCGGTGGCGCCGACGGCGGATTGGGCCGAGCGTGGTTGGGGCTCGGCTCGCCAAGAGCCCGGTAGTTTTCGTGGACCCGGCGCGCGTAAATCTCCTGTTGGGGCACGCCCTTCTGTCGAAGCGCGGTCGCTTCTCGCAGCTCCGTATCGACGAGCTCCTTGAACTTCTCGAACGGCTGGGCGCCCACGAGCTGCGAGCCGTTGATCATGAAGCTGGGAGTGCCCGAGAGCCCGAGGTTGGTGGCCAGGGCGATGTCGCGATCGATCTTGGCGCGCACCTGCGGGTTGCCGGCTACCTGGGTGGCGTTCCGAACACCGACCTCAGCTGCCCACTGCTGGAGGTTTTGGTCGGTGAGGGCGCGTTGATTTTGGAACGCCAGATCGGCGAAGCGGAAGAATGCATCGGAGCCACCGATTTGCTGCACGGCCTGGGCGACCAGTGCGGCGGGCATAGCGTCCGGATGAAAGGGCAACGGGTTGTGCTTGAACACGACCCGGAGTTTCTGGGGACCGTACGTGCGCTCGAGCTGCACGACCGTGGGGTGGGCTCGGCCACAGAACGGGCATTGAAAATCGGAAAACGTGACCAACGTCACGGGTGCCGTCGGCGAGCCCCAGACTGCGTCTTCCGCGTCGATGGGAATGGCGTCGCTCGTCGGCTGGGAAGCGCCAAATCCAGAGTGGGACCCGGACGCGATCTGCTCTGCTCCCGGCTCGACGTTGGGGGGCGTCGCGAGATCGATCTCCGTCGATTTGGAATCCGCCGAGCGCGGGGGGGAGCTTGGGCTCCCCCCACACGCGAGGGCGAACAGCGCCGAGACCAGGAAAAGGAGCCTGGGCGCTTTTTTGACCACTACTTCGCTTCCTTGAGCGCGCGCTGAACGGCTTTCTTGAAGGCGCCGATCGGCTGCGCACCGCTGATGTAGTAGCCGTTGATCACGATCGACGGGGTTCCACTGATACCGGCCTTTTGACCGATCTCGTTGTCCTTGTCGATACGTGCCTTGTGGCTGTTCGAGTCGAGCGCGGCTTTGAACTTGGTCATGTCGAGACCAATGTTCTGCGCGATCTTCTCCAAGCCAGGCCGCTTGATCCCTTCGGGATCGCCCTGCGCCTCGAAGAGAGCGTCATGCATCTTCCAGAAGCCGGCGTTGCCCTTCTGCGTGTACGCCTCGCGCGCAGCCTGAGCGGCGAGCGGAGCGTCCTGGTGGAAGGGTAGGGGTGCATCACGCCACACGAACTTGAGCTTGCCCGGGAAGGCCTTCTCGAGCTCGGTGAGCGTCGGCTCCACGCGCTTGCAGAAGGGGCACTGGAAGTCGCTGAAGATCGTGATCACGACCTTCGCATTGGCAGTTCCCTTCCAGGGGCTGTCGGCGTCCGGCGGGGGAACGACCTTCTTCTCGGGCGGCGGGGGCTCTTTGCCCTCCTTCATGATCTCGTCGTAGACCTTCGATTTCGCGACGCCCTTGGCGACGACTGCCTTCGCAACTCCGAGCTGCTCGTCGATGAGCTTCTTGAAGTTCTCGAAGGGCTGAGCGCCGCTCAGCTTGCGCCCGTTGATGAAGAACGCGGGGGTGCCACGCGCCTCGAGGTCCGACGCGAGGTCCATGCTCTGAGTGAAGAGCGCTTCGTTCTTCTTGGCGTCGATGTCCTTCTTGACCGCATCCCAGCTCACGCCGAGCTTGTCCGCGATGCCCTTCAGGTCGTCGTCCTCGAGCTTCGGCTGTGCCTCGAAGAGCGTGTCGTGCGCCTCCCAGAAGCCCTTGTCGCCCTTGGACTTGTAGGCGGCACGAGCGACGTACGCGGCCGGAATGGCGCGCGGGTGGAACGGCAGCGGGTTGTCCTTCCACACGAAGCGCACGTCGTTCGAGTAGGACTGCTCTACCTGCTTGAGCGTGTCTTCGACCTTCTTGCAGAAGGGGCACTGGAAGTCGGAGAAGATCACGATCGTGACGAGCGCATCCTTCGGACCCTTCTGGGGATCTTCCGGGTAGATCGGCACCTTGTAGACGGCCGTGTCCTCGGGCGGAGGCTGCTGGGGTTTCGCCGGCTGGTCGGGAGCTCCCCGATCCGGAGAAACCTGAGCATTCTTCTTGGTGAGCTCGATGTAGACCTTGTCCTTCGGGGTTCCGGAAGCGATGAGCTTCTGGGCCTCGGCGAGCTGCGCGTCCACGACTTCCTTGAACTTGTCGAAGGGCTGCGCGCCAACCAGGGTCACGCCGTTGATGCGGAACGCCGGGGTGCCGGTTGCGCCGAGCTTCTGGCCTAGTGCCGCGTCCTCGTCGATCTTGGCGGCGAACTTGCTCGACTTGTAGGCCTCGTCGAACTTGGCTGCGTCGACGCCTGCCTCGACAGCCCACTTCTTGTAGCTGTCCTCGGAAAGGCCCTGCTGGTTTGCAAACGCCGTGTCGTGGAACTTCCAGAACGCGTCGTTGCCACCGAGCCCGAACACCGTCATCGCTGCGAGAGCGGCGGGGCGTGCGTTCTGGTGGAACGGCAACGGCTGGTTCTTCCAGACGAGGCGAATCTTCTCCTTGCCGTAGGTATCCCGAAGCTGCTTGAGCGTGGGCTCGACGCGGCTGCAGAATGGGCACTGGAAGTCGCTGAAAATGACGACTGTGACGGGTGCGTCGGCATTGCCCCACTGCGGGTCTTTGCCGGTCACCGGAATGGCCGCTGCGCTGTGGTCGAGCGAGCCAGTAGCAGCGCCCTCCGCAGCGATCCCAGCGCCCTTGCTGCGATCAATCCCCCACATCAGGCCCATTCCTGCCAAAAAGCACAGGAAGAAGCCGACGATTGCGGTTCCTTTGTTCATGATTTCGAAAGTCTCCAAATGGTTCTAAAAATCAGTCTTGGCCGCACCCGAAACGAGGGCGCGGCATACGTCGAAGTGCCTGCGCGACGAGATGTCGCGTTCAGGCGGTGGGTAATGGCGTCGCGAGTGCTCAGACCGCTCGTGGCGGGCGGAACAACGAGTCGACGAAACCGTTGACCGCGGGTCGCTGGACCGCGCGGGGTGCCGGGAGCCGCTCACCGTGGAGCTTGGGCGAGTGCCAAGCCACGGGCAGCGCCCGCTCGATGCGCTCTGCAACACGCTTTTGCTGATCGCGGTCGGGAGCAGGAGCCTTGCCCACCCCGAAGTCCTGACCAGCACAGCGCTTCTCGGCCCGGAGCTCACCGTTCTTCGTCGGGAAGAGCGGGAAGGGAGCCGCGATGCTCTGACCCACCTCGTTGCACATGGGCGCGGGGGTAGCGTGGGCGACCTTGACCCCCAAAAGCACGACGAAGGCGCACACGACCGCCGCGAGACGAGCGAACAACCGTCTCAGCCGCCGCCCGCCCGATGCGGGCTGAATGAAGTGCGGCGTCTGCACTATGAATCGCTTGTGCTCCACCTTCGCGAAGGCGGAGCGTAGTGCCGGGGACCGGATCGAACAACCAGGGAGGGCGGTGGATTGTTCCGCCGGTCAGATGTCGTTTACTTGGCCACCTTATCCTACATTGGCACCATGCCGGCATGTCGGGCGAGGAAGCAGCTCCTAAACCTCTGAAATCAAGAGATAATTCGGCTGACGAAACCCAGCCTGGGGACACGGAAGACCTGCTTCCCCGCCGGTTTGGGCGTCTGACGCTGCTGAGACTCCTCGCCCGGGGGGGAATGGGCGAGGTCTTCCTCGCCACCTCCGGCGGGATCGAAGGGGCGGAGCGCCCCTGCGTGGTCAAGATCATCCGCCGAGAGCACGCCGAGGACCGCTCCTTCCTGGCGCGCTTCCTCGACGAGGCGCGCATCCAGGCCCAGCTGCACCACCCGGGCGTCGCCCAGATCCTCGAGGCCAGCGTCGACGAGATCGGGCAAGCCGTTCGTCGTCGTCGAGCACATCGAAGGCAGAAACCTCGGCGAGGTCCGAGCCCGTGCCCAGCAATTGGGGGCGCGGCTCAACTGGCCCGAAGCTCTCGCGATCGGGATCCTCCTGGCCGAAGGGCTCGCCCACGTTCACGAGCGCACCGATCCCAGCGGGCGGCCGCTCGAGATCGTGCATCGCGATCTCAGCCCGCAGAACGTGATGCTGGGGTACTCCGGCGAGCTGAAGCTGATCGACTTCGGCACGGCGCGCGGCGAAAACCGACGCTGCCACACCGTCGCGGGCATCGTGTTCGCCAAGCCCGGTTACGTCGCACCCGAGGTCGCGAACAACAACCCGGGCGGCGTGCCCGCGGACCTGTACGCCTTCGGCATCATGCTGTGGGAGCTGTTGGCGGTCGCGTCGCTTCCTGTCGGGCGAGGCCGCCGAGCACATGGCGCTGGTGGGCGCCGGCAAGAAGAGCCCGCCGCCGATCGCCGAGCTCTGCGATGCGCCCCCGAGCTCGATTCCATCATCGCCCGACTCACCGCGACCGAGATCGGCGATCGCTACGCTTCGGCGCAAGGAGGCGCTCGTCGATCTGGCCGAGCTGATGAAGCGCGCGCCGAGCCTTCCCAACGGCGAGCGCAGCATCCGCGCGCGGATCGGCAACCTGATGCAGCGCCTGTATCCGGCCGAGCCCGCGCGGAGCCGCGCGGAGTTTGCTCGCCTAGTCGCGCAGGCGAAGAAGACCGCCAAGCCCCGGCTTCACCTGCCACCGCCTTCGCCCAGTCCGCCGCCGACCGCTAGCGCCGATGCATCGCTCCTCGGCGGGCACTCGCTACCGCCTGATCCGCGAGATCGGCCGGGGCTCGATGGGCGTCGTTCACGAAGCTTGCCACGTCGACCTTGGGCGCCGCGTCGCCATCAAGGTGCTTTCGACCGAGTCACGCTGTCGATCGCCTCAGAGCGAAAAGCTCCGCAGCGAAGCGCGCGCCATCGCGCGCATCGAGCACGAAAACCTGGTGCGCCTCCACGACTTCGGGTTGTCGAGCGACGGGCGGCGCGCTTTTACGTCATGGAGTTTCTCGAGGGTGAAACCCTCGAGCGACGGATCGTTCGCGGCGAACGAAACCCAGTGGCGAGAAGCGGTCGCGTATCGCGATTCAAGCCTGCCGCGCTCTGGAAGCGGCCCACGACGCAGGGGTCATTCATCGGGACATCAAGCCGGCGAACCTGTTTCTGACCGAGAGTGGCGTGGTGAAGCTTCTCGACTTCGGCGTTGCCAAGCTCACCCGCGGGATCGAGCCGGAAAACGGCGAGGCGCTCGTCATCGTCGGCACGCCCGAATACATGGCGCCCGAGCAAGCCCGAGCGGCTTGCTGACCCCCGAAGCGATGTCTACGCGCTCGGCAGCGTGCTCTACGAGCTTTGCACCGGCCGACTTCCCTTCGAAGCGAACGAGCACCGTTGCTCTGCTCGACCTCAAATCTTCCCGAGCACCCGAGTCGCCGCGCGAGTGTGCGAAAAAGAGAGGAATACCCAGCATGTTGGACAAGACCATCCGTCGCGCCCTCGAACCGAACCCCGACGAGCGCTTCCAGAGCGCCGAGGAAATGCGCGAAGCGCTCGAGGACGCCATTCGTGAGCCCGAAATCCGGCGCCGACGTCGGCGCAGATCGGCTTCGCATTCGTGGGCGCCGTGATGGCTGGCCTGGGCGCTCTGGGCGTCGTGGCGATCAAGAAGCCGGCCGCTCGAGAGCGGATCGCGAGCATGGCCCAGCCGGTCATCGAGCGGTTGCGAGGCAAGACAGCTGATGCTCCGGCCGCCGTTGCGATCACGGAAAACGCGCCTGCCCCGGCAGACGAAGCAGCGCCCGCCGAGCCCGCCGAAGAGGCGACTCCCGCCGCCGCCGCGGAAGAAGAGCCGGCCGCCGAAACCGCGAGCGCGGACGATTCCCAAGCCGACGATGCCACCGACCAGGGCTCCGACTCCGACTCGACTGCCGACGAGGCCAGTGGCGATTCGGACGCCACGGACAGCGAAAAAACAGCCGCGGCGGATCCGAAGAAGGACGAAGCCAAGGGCGACGACATGTTCAGCGGAGATCCGGTAAAGGAAAGCTCCGACGACAAGCTCGAGTCTCAGCTTGCGGAAGCGGCCGAGCTCATGACGAACGGCGCGAAGATCAAGGCCTTCAACATGTATCGCCGCATCGGGCGAAAGCACATGAAGGATCCCCGCGCTCTCAAGGCATGGAGCGAAGCCGCGGCGTCGATGAAGGGATATGGCGAAGCGCTACGCATCGCCCGTCGCTGGGTCGGCGTCGACAAGAGCGTCGAGGCAGAGCTTCACCTGGCAAGGATGCAGCGCACCTGCGGTCAGCGTGAGGAGGCGATCAAGACATTGAACGCCATCTTGAAGGAGCGGCCGGGTCAAGAAGAAGCGCGAAGTTTGTTGCGCAGCTTGACCCCCGAAGCGCGCGTCGCTCGACGCTGAGAAGCGGCCTTCGCGGGCCGAACCGCGCGCCGGAGTTGTCCTTAGCTGGACAACCCGGCGCGTCGGCTTTAAGAGCCGCACGACGCCCGCGAGAGCGTCGTGACCCATGAGTCGAAGTTCGCCACGCGCGCAGGGCTGCTCGGGCTGGGGCAAACGCCTCCGCTAGGCGATGGCTACCATCCCCGCCTCCACCGGCGTTCCGCTCGCCACTACCGGCTCGCCGTATGCCGTGGTGCTTCGTCTCGCGGGGCCCACCGTCTTTGCGATGCTGACCCAGAGCATCGTGAACGAGATCGACATCGTATTTTTCTCGTGGCTGCCTTGCCCGGAGTCATCGAACGCCCAGGCTGCGCTTCTGCCGTCGCTGATCCTGCTCTGGATGTTCGGCGGGTCGCTCAGCGCGATTTCGGTGGGTACTCAGACCATCGCGGCGCGGCGCTTCGCCCAGAAGAAGAACACGGACGCAGGAGCCGTGCTGGTCAACTCCTGGTTCTTCTCGCTCACCGCGGGCATCGTGTTCACGGCCCTCGGCTATCTGGCGTTGCCCCACGTGCTCACTTTGCTCATCAAGGTGCCCGAGGTGCAGACTTGCCGCGGAGAAGTACCTGCACTGGCGGCTGCTCGGCATCGTTTCGATGGCGATGACCTTCTCCTTCAAGGCGTTCTTCGACGGAATCGGCAAGACTCACGTCCACATGGTGAGCGCGGTAATCATGAACGCACTCAACGTGATGCTGTGCTTGATCTTCATCTTTGGCCGCCTGGGGGCGCCGCGCATGGGGATAGCGGGGGCGGGGTTCGCGGGGTTCATCTCGACCTGGGTCGGGCTCGGGATCATGATTGCCTGGGCCGCCTTCCCGAAGTATCGGCGTCGATTTTCGGCCGTTCCGCCTCAAGGAGCTCAAGAAGCGGCTGACCGGGGACATTCTTCGGCTGTCGATTCCGAGTGCCATCGCCACGATCGCGGTCATGAGCGGATTCGCCTTGTTTTCGATGATCGTGAGCGAGCTCGACAGCCGTTCGGGCGCTGCCGTCTTGAACCCCGCGTGCCCCGGAGGCCAGGCCGAGGCCATTAACAGCGCCGCCACGACGGTCATCGTCGGCATCTTGAAGCTCACGTTCACGGCGTGCCTCGCCTTCGGGACATCGACGGCGACCCTCGTCAGCCAGTCCCTGGGCGAGGGAAATCCGGACAAGGCCTCGCGTTTCGGCTGGGTGAGCGTGCGCCTCGGTCTGGGCATCTTCGGTGTGGTGGGTCTTTTGGAGGGCGTGATCTTTCCCCATCAGATCCTGTCGTTCGTCAGCCATAGCCCCATGGTCATCGAAGCGGCATTGGTTCCCATGCGCATCATGGGCATCTGCACGCCGATGATCGCCGTCGGCATGATCCTGACCCAGGCCCTATTCGGAGCCGGAAACACCCGGTTCGTCATGGTGGTCGAGCTGATCTTGCACTTCGTTTGTCTGGTGCCCCTGGCGTGGCTCCTGGGCATCACCCTGGATCTCGGGCTCGTGGGGATCTGGAGCGCTGCGGTCACCTACATCGCGCTCCTGACGACCGCCATGGTTTACAAGTTCCGAAGCGGCGACTGGAAGTCCATACGGATCTGAGCGGCGCACTCGACGCCGGCTGCTATACTTTCCAAGTTAGCCGAAGTGTTCGTCCCGACAAGACGACACCCACACCAGACCCGCGTGTCGAGACTCCATTTCGATCCCAAAGCACTCTTTCGTCGCGCTTTGCGACGCGGGGCGGTTCTCGCCTCGGCGCTTGGGCTCGCAAGCTGTCTGGTCACACCGGCCACTCGGTCACCGGTCGAGCTCCGAAGCTCGGTGGAACGCGTCGCCCACAGCGCGCGCCATCCAGTGGTCGTGGTCATCGTGGTCGATGGCGTTCGATGGCAGGACGTGTTCGAGGGTGTCGACCCGGCGCTCGCGAGGGAAAAGAGGCTGCCGATTTCCGAGCGAGTGGCGGCCGAGCAGCTCATGCCCAACCTCCACGAGATCATTGCGACCCGCGGCGGAGCGATCGGAGCGCCCGCTCACGGTGAACCGATTGTCGCATCGGGGCCCAACTTCGTTTCGCTTCCGGGATATCTGGAGATCCTCACCGGTTCGAAGAACGGCAACTGCCTCAGCAATGATTGTGCGCCTCTACCCGAGCGTACCCTGGCCGATCAATTCGCCGCGCGCTCCCCCGGGTGGGCCACCGAGGTGGCCGTGATTGCCTCCTGGCCGGATCTCTCCAAAGCCGCGGCGCGCTACCCCGAGCGCATCGTCGTCAGCACCGGCCGGCACGCGGGGCCCACTCGACATTTCCTCCGATACGACACGGAGGCAGCCAGCTTGCTCGACCTGGGCGCGAGGCTCCCCCCATTTCCCGGCACGGGAGATTTCCGGCCCGACAAAGCCACGGCGGCCATCGCGCTCCGCTACCTGCGGACCCAGCGCCCGCGCTTCTTGTTCCTGAGCCTCGGAGAAGCGGACGCCTATGCCCATCGCGGGATGTATCGGGAGTACTTGGCGTCCCTTCGACACGCAGACTCCGTGATCGGAGAGATCGACTACCAACTTGCCGCGCTTCGAGCTCACGGTTATCCCGCAACGCTGTTCGTGACGACGGATCACGGTCGCGGAAGGCACTTCAACTACCATGGCATTGCCGCGCCCGAGTCGGCGCGCTCCTGGCTCGTTGCCACGGGAACGGGGATACATGCTCGAGGCTGGCTCAGCGCTCCGGTCGAACGACGCCTGGCCGACATCGCGCCCACCATTCGGCGAGTCGCCGGGCTCAGCGTGGAGCAAGTGGAAGGTGGCGGAAGCGTTCTCGACGAGCTGCTCTAGATTTGGACCCGGATTTCACAGGAAGACGACGCGCTTCGCGATACCCGAAGGGGTGGAAGGGCGGGAAGGATTCATTGGGATTTTTGTGCGGGGTGGTGTCGCGATGGGGAGAGTGGTCGTTGTGTTCTCCGGGTGTGGCGTTCGAATGAACCGCCAAGACGCCAAGAGTACCCCTTCGGGTATCACGAAGCGCGTCGCCAAGGTCGCCAAGCGCTTCCAGCCAACTGCATGCTCCGCGTAGCTCGAGCCCTGAGCAAAGCGCTTCAAAGAGATTTCGAAATTTAGGAGCCGCGCTGGAAGCGGCGACTTGCACGCTCGCCTGACGTTCGACCCCCAAAAAAATCTTGGCGTCCTTGGCGTCCTTGGCGTCTTGGCGGTTTCTTCGAGGGGTTCAGGTCGGAACGCTGTGTGGGTCTCGCTGCGGTCTCGCTGCGGCGCACCGGTCGCGCGGCCATCTGTGCGAACATCTGGTGGCTCCACCGGGCGGCGAGTTTCACGCGTGGCTGACGTTCCGACACTCAAGAAAACCGAGCGGGACATCGATGCAACGGAATCGATGGCCTACCGCTCTCCCACGTGTTTCTCGTCCAGCGTCCATTCGCCCCCGCGTTTTTTGAACAGGGTCTTTCCGACCACGCCCTCGACGCGGTAGCGAAAGAAAATGGTCACGCGAGTGCTCGAGGAAGTCACTCGGTAGAAATCGAAGAACGGCTTCTTGTCGGTGCTGGCCTGATCGCGGGTCACGTAGGTGACCTGGTTGCCGAACATCGTGAGCTTGGGAGCCGCCCGGACGGCGTCGGTCTGCAGCACTCGGAGCGGGTCGCGTCCGGGCTTTTCGCTGTGCCAGAAGGGAGCGAGCAGGTCGAGATCGAGCGTCTTTTGCAGGAGCGGTGCCAGCTCCTCGGGGGGGAGAGCCACTATCTTGCCATCGTCGAGGCGCATCTCGCAGGTGTCGTCGATGTCGATGCCGCGCTGGGTGACGCGGACTTGCAAGAAATCCCCCATGCCGTAGCCGAGTCGGATCCCGCCACTTTCGCACTGGGTGAACGAACCCCCGGTCCGTGGCGGCAGCTCGCCGCAATCGGAGAATTTCGCGATCACGTCCTTGCGTGGAAGATCCTTCGCGATCTCGTGGGATCCGAAGACCAGACAGCTCGGAGCCTGTCGGAGATCGTCGAGCCAGGCCTCGACGACCTTGCCGGCGCAGAGCTCGACTTCGAAGGCTCCGACCTTCAAGAAGGACGTGGTGCCATCGTCGGATTTCTTCTCGATCGGAAGACCGAGCTTGTCGAGATCGGCACGCGCCATTCCGAGCCGAATCGGGCCGAGGGACTCCCCCGGACGGAGTGGGAGGCAGCCCGAAGCGCTCGTCGGCTGCGCGCTCGCGCTGGCGGCGGTGGGGACGGGTGCCTTGTCGACGCTCGGAGCTTGGCTTCGTTGGCAGGCTGCAAGTGCGAGGGGGAGCGCGAGAGCGAAGAGCCAGTGTCGGGACATGCCCGATCCTACGTCTCGGTCTGGCCGCGGATCTCCCTCGGTCGAGCTCACTCCTTCATCATCTCTTCGAGGAGATCGTCGTCCGTCTCTCCGTCACTCGGCTTTTTTTCCTTCTTTTCGCCAGAGTCCGCCCCGTCTTTGCCGCTCGCGCCGGCCTCGCCGCCCTCTTCGCCATCCTCGCCGAGCATCTGCTTGAGCAAATCGTCGTCTTCCTCGGCGCCCGCATCACTGTCACTGCGGGGCTCCGCGGAAGTGTCGGGTTCGGGGGTCTGGTCGGGCACCGTCGGAGCGATGTCCTTGCCCCTGCCCCACTTCGCTTTGTCCTCGTCCGTGCACGGCAGCGGGTTGTTGCGGTCTTCCTGGACGCATTCCATGAGCCAGGCTTCCCGGGGCGGCTCGTTGTTTTCGGCGGCTTTTGCCTTCGCCGCTTTGATGTCCCCTTCGACACTCACGGTCGAAAGCTTCGGGATCGTCATCAGCATGAACAGGCCAATCAGCAGGATGCCGATGAACGGAAACGCGATGCGATACAGGGACAGCATCGGTTTGTTGAACCGGAAGCTCGTCACGAACAGGTTCTGGCCCAGCGGCGGGCTCAAGTAGGCGATCTCGAGATTCAAGAGAAACATCATCGCGAGATGGAACGGCGAGAGGCCGAACTGCGCGGCGAAGGGAATCAAGAGCGGGACCGCCACCAGGATGGCGGAAAACCCGTCCATCACCATCCCTTGGATGTAGAGGAAGATGTTGAGGGTGATCAGGAAGTGCCAGCGTTTGGTCACCCCGATGCTGGTCACCCACTCGAAGATCCTCTGAGGGATCTGCTCACTGATGATGTAGTTCGTGAGCGCCATCGCCATCGCCATGATGAGCAGCACCGCGCCGGCCAGCGCGATCGAGTTCTTCGCGATGCGTGGGAAATCCTTGGGCTTGAGATCCTTGTAAACGTAGGTCTCGATCGAGACGACATACAGGGCGGCGACCGCAGCGACCTCGTCGATATCGGTGAGCCCCGTTGCGAGACCACCCAGGATCAGAACCGGGATCCCGAGCTCCCACTTGATGTACCAGAGCGACGAGCCCATCTCCCGGAGGTTCGGCTTGTTTCGCGGGATCTTGGCTTTGATCCCGACGTACGCGGCGTGGGCGCCGAGCAGACTGATGACGACGACGCCGGGAATGATTCCGGCCTTGAACGCTTTGGTGAAGTCGATGCCAGCAACCAGCGAGTAGACCAGGATCGGAAGTGACGGCGGCAAGAGCAGGCCCAGCGAGCCACCGGTCATCACCAGACCCAGGGAGTAGTCCGGTCGGATACCCGCGTTTGATCAGCGCGGGGTGGAGCAGGGCGCCGATGGCCACGATGGTGACCGCACTGCCACCGGTCAGCGTCGTGAAAAAGGCGCTCGCGATGATGCACACGATCGCGAGGCCGCCCGGCATCCAGCCGAAGAATGCGTTCGATGCCCGAACGATGCGCTCCGGCGTACGCGACTCCGCCATCACGTATCCGATGAACGTGAAGAGCGGGACGGTTACGAGGATGGGTGAGCCCGCAAAGCGTTCGTCCAGCACGTCCGGCGCGAGGAAGCGAACGAAGTGCAAGTCCGGGTTCGGGTGGGTGAGCCACGCGAGTTGCGTCGCGCCGGCCATCACCGCGAAAACGGGTGCGCCGATCAACGCGAAAACCAGGACGAAGGCCAAGATCAGCGAAACTTTGGCCAAACCCCCGGTCGCCAGCGTGAACCCGATGCCGAGTGCCGCGAGGGCGCGCTTCCGCGTTTTCGTCACGCCTGCCCCTCTTCCGGGAGGTCGTCATCGCCGCGGCGACGACCGATCTCACTTTCTGGAGAAGCATCGGGGTCGATGTTGAAGTGACCCGAGAGCGCCAGCAGGCAGAGCAGGATGAAACGAAAGCTCATCACGAACAAGCCGAAAGGAAACACCAGATCCGAGGCCTTGCTGAGCTCGTTCCGCGGCTCCCCTTTTTCAGGAACCAACACGATCGGGGAACGCGCGAGATCTTCGGGCAGGTGAAGCAGGTCCGCCTTCTCCTTTCCGTAGCGCGCCTCGAAACCCGCGCCATCGACCCAGTCGTTCCATTCCTTCCCGCTCATCCACTCGGCGTACCGCTCGCCCTTGATGACGTGGGGCAGCGTCTTCATGTCCAGCCCCATTTGCTTTCTCAGGATGAACCAGTCCTCGCCGAGCCCGCGTGCGACGGCCGACACCTTCTGACCGGCTTTGGCATCCGAGTCGGCGCCGAAATTTTCGATCGCAATGTGGTCGAAAAATCCCCAGCCACCGCCCGCGCAGATCACCGCGGAGCCGACCCAGCCCAAAATCACCACCGGCAAGCGAACGCGAGCGTTCAAGAATCGGGTGATGAGATCGATTGTGATGTGTTTGCCCGCCGCCGTTGCCAAAGATCCGCCGATCAGCGCCAATAGCAGCGTCAGGCGCGTCCCGACGCCGCGCAGGCCGTTGAACAGCGTGAGGGTCGAGGCGTTGTTGAACCAGTTGAGAAGGTTCGATCCCCAGTCGACGCCCGAACTGGACCAGAGCTTGGCCGTTGCGATTCCGATGACGATTCCCGTGATCGAGCCGACGCGCTGGTAGGGCTTACCCCGGCTTCTCATGATCAAAAATCCGAGGAAGCCGAGGGTGATCGATCCGGTCAGTCCTCGGAACACGAGGCCCGCGTTGCTGGCGCCCTGCGCGGATGTCGAAAGTCCTTTCAGGCCGACCCACATCGTCAGCACGACGACCTCGGCCACCAGCACGGCCGAGCAGAGCGCGACTTCCCACTTGGTCCAGGTCTTGTCCAGTCGAGCTAGTGGTCGACCCCAAGCAGCGGCTTTGCGCTCGGAGCGCGGCGTCGACTTCCGATCCGCGTCGCTCGAGTCCGGCTGGCTCGGGCTCGAGGCGCGCTTGCCATCTTCAGACTTGGCTTCTTTGGAGTCGGCCTCTTTGGAGTCGGCCTCTTTGGAGTCGGCCTCTTTGGAGTCGGCCTTCTTGGAGTCGGCCTTCTTGGAGTCGGTCTCTTTGGAGTCGGCTTCTTTGGACGTAGCCCCTTTGGAGTCGGCTACTTTCGACTCCGCGTCCCTTGACTCGGCTTTGCCTTTTTCCTCGGACTCGGGATCCGATTTGGGTTCGGCGTCCGCCATGGCTTTTGCGCCACCAGCCTCGGCTGGTTTCGCTGTCGCGGGCTCTTCGGCCGCATCCCATGCGGAGTCGACGGCCTCCTCGTCCTTGCCCTCGTCCGTCTCGGGCCCAGATTCGTCCCCGTCGCCCGCCCCGCCGGGCTTGTCATCGCCTTCGTCCGACATTCTCGGACGGGACGTTAGAGAAAATTCTGCGCAGAGTCACTAGCAGCTCGCAGTCACGCTCTTCGAAGCCGACAAAATGCGAACGGGCCGGAAGCAATGCTCCGGCCCGTCCTGTCGGCTCGAGAGAGCCTGTGCGTCAGCAGGCGCCGACTTTGCCCAGGGCGTCGCCCGGGATGACCGGCTTCAGGCTCTGACAAGCCTTCTTGAAGACCTTCTTCCACTCGGCCTTCTCCGCGCCGGTGGCGTCGTGCACCTTCATCTTCTTCTTGAGACGACCATAAGCGGCGTCGTCCTCTCGGCGGATGCGCTTGGTGAGCGCTTCTGCCGCTTGCTTGCCGGTGCTCGTGACGATCTCACGTTGATCCGCACTCAGCTTGTCGAGGTGCTTCTTGCTCATCACGACTGCGCCCACGCCGAAGTAGGTGTTGGCGGAGTTGATGTTGGTGAGACGCGAGGCCCACTGGAGCTGCTCGGCGGCGAGAGACGGCGTGTTCATCACGTCGATTCCGCCGTTGGTCAGCTTCGGCAAAAACTCGGTCACGCTCGCCGGGACACCCGACACGCCACCAATTGCTTCGTAGACCTTGGGCGAAATGATGTCTTCCCGGATCATGCCGGGGTGCTTGCCTTTGAGGTCGTTCGGCCCGCCCACCGCAAAACCGTTGGACATCACGTGGCCAATGCCCACGTCACCCCAACCGGTGATGATGATTCCGTCCTTGGCTGCAGCTGCGTCGAGATCAGGACCGAGCTTCTTGCGAGCCGCATCGAGCTCCTTCCAGCTCGCGAATGCGCCCGGCATCTGAAGCGCTACGGCGCGCTTGTCGACGGCAGAGAGTCCGACTGCGGTGATCGCTGCACCGCTGATCTGACCGCTCTTGATCTTTCCGACCACGGCGTGCTCGGGGCCCATCGTCCCGTTCCAACCCCAATCGATGGCGACGTCACCGCCGGTCTTTTGGCTGACCGCCTTGGACCAGGTCTTGAACACTTTGCCCCACGGGCTGCGGGGAGGTGCCAGCGTGGCCAGCTTCAGGGTGGTCTTGGGCCTGGCTTGTGCCATGCCCGTCGTCCCCATCAGGACGAAAGCCGCGGTCAATGCCGCCGCAAGAATCCTACCACCCCATCGGGTATCGCGAAGCGCGTCGAACATCAATGCCTCCTCTTGAGTCTCTGGTCGTGGAGCGGGATCCCAAACAGGTGAGACGAGCTGGCTCCGAAAATGGATCAATCCGATATGCCAAAACCCCTGGTTCGACCAGGGACAGTCCAAGCGTTTTGGCAGAAACGCCCGAATTCATTCAGGTTAGAGGCGGAATCCGCACTCCTCTTGCCAGACCTTGTTCCCGAGGTAGCGGCGGGCCCGCCGCTTGGCGATCACGTTTTGGAGCCGAGCCTCCGGTAGATCGTCGCCGGCAGCGAGGATCTCGTTCATCGTTCTGACGTAGTTTTCCTTCTCGCCTTTTGCGCAGTAGTAGCGCTGCGCGAGATTGAGCTTCGTGGGCAAGAACTTCCCGCCGTTGAGCTCGATGGCGCGATCGAAGTGCTTCTTGGACTCCGGTAGCTCCGCCATCGCCGTGCGCGCGTGATAGGCGCCGAGGATGGTGTGGCCGGTCGCGTAGGACACCGTCTCATCGAGCTCTACCGAGCGACGGATGATGTCGACGCCGACATAGAGCTCTGCAACCGCTTCCGGCACGTCCTTGGCCGCGGACACGTAGCCAATCCAGGCGTACCCGATCCAGAGCAGGTCTTCGGCATCATCCGGGTCGTCGAAATTTTCCTTGAGCCATTTGCTCAGGGTCTCGTGATTCCTCTTTGCGGCATCGAAGCCATCAGCGTGGTGAGCGAGGAGCTCGAGCCCGTAGTGCTTGGCGCGTTGGTAGCCGGCGCGTGCGCGGAGGATGTGATACTCCGCCATCACGTCGTCGCCTTTTTCGTAGGCCTCTTCGTAGTCGTCTTCGGTGAAACCGAAGGAAAGCCCTGCCCAGCCTCGGGTCAACATGAAGAGGGCGTCGGTGTTGTCGGGAGCGAGCTTGTGCATTCCCTCGAGCTGTCCAATGCCAGCCTGAGCGATGCTGCGAGCAATCTCCCAGTCGTGCAGAGTGTTCACGGCAGCCGAGCCATCTCGGGTGCCCTTGATCTGCCCGTTCAGGAGCATCTTCTTGAGGCAGCCACTCGATCCGGTGGCGAGGCCCACGACAACCAGTCCCATTCCCAGATTTCGCCCCAGAGTCATGGGCGCCGGCATAGCCTTCTACGCACGGGATTTCAACGGGATAGCGCCTTTTCCGGGCGTCCGAGGGGTCGGAATCCGGCCTGGATCTCGGCCTCGGTGAGTTTGGGGGCTCTGGCGGTCAGTGCGAACGCGCGAGAACGGCGCAGGCCACTTCGGTACGCACCCCCGGATCATCGTCCGCGAGGGCGGTGGCAGCATGGGAAAAGTCACCCAGATCGAGCAGACCCTTGGCGGCGACCGTGCGGAAGCGGGCGCGGGGCGCGCTGAGCAGGGGGGTGAGTTGGCCCAGCACACCCCGGTCTCCAGCCGCCGCGAGAGCGGCCCGCGCCTGGAGGCCGACGTCTTCCTGGTCCTTCGCCAGCTCCCGGAGACCGGGCAGGCTCGTGCTCCGATGGTCGGCCATCCCGGCCAAGCGGGCCAGGGCCATCACGCGAACTTCCTTGTCGTCGCTCTTGGTCGCCTTCTCGATCGCCTGAGCGACGTCGGTGTCGGAGAGCGGAGCGAGCTGAATGGCGAGGCGCCGCTCCGATTCGGTTCCGTCGGTGATCGCGCGGTACAGGACCGCAACCCCGACCGAGGCGGACTTCTTGCTGGTTCGGCACAAGGCGTCGGCGGCCGCGACGCTCGTTGCCCCCGCTTGCGATTCGGCAACGCTCACGAGCTCGTGCTCGCCACCGCTGGCGAGCGCTCGGGGCATGCTCCACGCATCGATGATCGTGATGCGCGTGGGCTCGTCCGCCCGGGACCAATGATCCTTCAGCGCGAGCACGGCGCGTTCTCCCCCAATGGCTCCCACCGCACGCGTGGCGAGGCTCCGGCTGAGGGGATCGGGATCGACTCGTGCCGCCTCGAGAAGAGCCTCGAGATCGTCTTGGCTCTTCGCCTCGATCCCTGCGCGGAGCGCGGATCGGCGGACGCGCTCATCCGGATCGACGTAGTAGCGCCGGCGGAGGGGACCGTGCCGGGTGGAGCTCGCAGCACGCGCGGCGAGGGCACGCCACGCTCCACTCGAAGCATCGCGGTGACGCGCGACCAGACGCTCCTTGTCGAGGCGACCGAGCTCGAACAAGGTGAGAGAGGCTTCGGCAGCGGCGTCATCGGCGCGCCGCGCTCAATCTTCGAGGACCGGCAAGAGCGGCCGAGCGCACGATCGGACTTCCTTCACCCGAGCAACTGCCGCGTCTCCCGTCGCCGAGCGCACCTCGCGACCGGCCACCGCGCGCGCCAGATCCTCCACGGTCGACCGATCGAGCTCGCCGCGTTCCTGGCTCTCTTTCACCTGCCGCTTGAGTGTGGCGAGGTCCGAGTGTAGGGCAGCGTCCACGACGCCGGTCTTGGTGCAGGCGAGGGTCGAAACGCCCAGGAGAAAGCCTAGACACCAGAGGCGGATCTTCATCGTGTCCGGGTGATAGCACATTGAGCTCATGGGTCGTCTTGAACCCCCACGCCGCGGCCTTCGCGCGCGATCTGGGGCTGTGTCGGGCCGTCGCCGAACAGGCAACGGGCGGAGCGCCCGTTCGCACTACCGAGAGCGTCCAGGAGCTCGACCAGGTCGCCAGCGAGATCCTCGCAGCGGGCGCCGAGCGTGTCGTCTTGTGTGGCGGGGACGGAACCTACATGGCGGGGGTGAGCGCGCTCGCTCGTGCGGCGGGCGCCGGGCCCCTCCCGGAAGTAGTCCTCGCGCCCGCCGGTACGGTGGCGACGGTCGCCAGGAATCTCGGGCAGCGCGCGGGCCTACTGGAGACCGTGCGCCGAGCGACCGGACCCACACCCAGGGGCGAGCTCGTCCGCTCTCCGACACTTCGGGTCCAGGGCGGTTCGGAGCCAGAGCGCATTGGTTTCATTTTCGGAACCGGGCTCGTTGCCCGCTTCTTCGAGCGTTACTACTCGGGGTCGCGTCTCGGGTACCGCGCCGCTCTCGGGATCGTCCTCCGGGTGTTTGCCGGATCCTTCTTCTCCGACAGCTATTCGCGGAGCGTCCTCGATCCATTGCCGTGCCGGGTCTCGATCGATGGGCAGTCCCTCTCCTCGGAGGCGTTCAGTCTCGTGCTGTGCTCGGTGGTGAGGGACGTGGGGCTTCATCTGTGGGTGCCCCACCGCGCCGCGGAAGATCCCGAGCGCCCCCACCTCGTCGCGTCGTCGCTCTCGCCGCGGCGACTCGGACCCCAGGCTCCGCGGGTGTTCCTCGGGCGAGGACTGCGAGATGCCGATGGATTCGACGGGCTCGTGAACGAGTTTCGAGTCGAGTTTCCCGGCGACGGTCCCTACGTGCTGGACGGCGACCTACTGCACGCACGCGAGGTCAGTGTTCGCGCGGGGCCGATGATTTCGGTGCGCACTTATCCTTAGGCCACCGGCGCGGCGAGCACTCCTAGTTCACGCTCGTGCTGGTCTCGGCCCGGTCTTCCCGAGCGCTTTCGACGACCCGCTGGCGGTGTTGCACGGCGGCCTCGACGAAATGGGAAAAGAGTGGGTGAGCGGCTGCTGGGCGGCTCTTGAACTCGGGGTGGAACTGGCAGCCGATGAAGTACGGGTGATCGGGGAGCTCCACGATCTCGACCAGGCGGCTGTCCGGGCTCGTGCCCGAGAGCAGCAATCCGGCCTTCGTCAGTGTTTCGCGGTAATCGTTGTTGAACTCGAAGCGATGCCGGTGGCGCTCGCTGATTTCGGCACTGCCGTAGACGTCTGGCGGCTCGGCTTCCGGGAGCGAGAACGCACGGGTACGCGCCGAGGCGCATCGTGCCGCCCTTGTCCTTCACGCCGCGCTGGTCGGGCATCAGATCGATCACCGGGTGGGGAGCGTCCTTCTGGAACTCCGTCGAGTTTGCGCCCTTGAGCGAGCACAGGTGGCGGGCAAACTCGATAACCGCGAGCTGCATGCCCAGGCAAATCCCAAAGAACGGGATCCCGTTTTCCCGCGCGAAGCGAATGGCTGCGATCTTTCCCTCGACTCCGCGATCGCCGAAGCCGCCTGGGACCAGCACCGCATCGAGGCCCGTGAGGAGCGCCGCAGCGCTGCCCCGCTCGATCTGCTCGGAATCGATGTAGGTGAGCTCCACGGACACGTCGTTGGCCAAACCGCCGTGAACCAACGCCTCGTGTAGGGACTTGTAGCTGTCCTTCAAGTGCACGTACTTGCCGACGACACCGATGCGCACGCTGCCGTTCGCGGGCTTCTTGAACTTGTCGACCGTGCGACGCCAAACGCCGAGCTCCGGATCGCGCGACCAGATGTTGAGTCGCTCCGTGATGACGTCGTCGAGGCCCTCCGCGTGCAACACGAGGGGCAGCTCGTAGATGCACGAAACGTCGACGGCGCTGATCACAGCCTCCACCGGTACGTTGGAGAACAGGGCTATCTTTTCCTTGAGGCCCCGAGCGATGGGACGATCGCTGCGGCAGATCAAGATGTCGGGCTGAATGCCGATTTCCCGCATCTCGCGCACCGAGTGCTGGGTGGGCTTGGTCTTGAGCTCTCCGGCCGTGGCGATGTGGGGAACGAGCGTGACGTGAACGCTGATGGCATTTTCGTGACCGGCCTCGAGGCGAAGCTGGCGAATGGCTTCCAGGAACGGAAGCGATTCGATATCGCCAACGGTGCCGCCGATCTCCACGATGGCAATGTCGGCCCCCGCCGTGGCTTCGCGTACTCGGGCTTTGATCTCGTCGGTGATGTGGGGAATGACCTGTACGGTTGCCCCGAGGTACTCGCCCTTGCGCTCTTTGCTGATGACCGCTTCGTAGATCCGCCCCGTGGTGATGTTCGCCTGGCGGGTGAGTCGACAGGTCGTGAAGCGCTCGTAGTGACCGAGGTCGAGGTCCGTTTCCGCCCCGTCGTCGGTGACGTACACCTCACCGTGCTGGTACGGACTCATCGTGCCCGGATCCACGTTGATGTACGGGTCCAGCTTCATGTGGGTGACGCGCAAACCGCGTCCTTCCATGAGCGCACCAATCGACGCGCTGGTGAGTCCCTTCCCGATGCTGGAGACTACTCCGCCGGTGACAAGTACGAACTTCGTTCGTCGACTCACCGCACGCGACCTCCGACCGAAGTTTTCGGTATCACCTTTTGGCAAGCTGTGCACTCTTTTCTAGGCCGAGTGCCCGAGATCCCGCGAAATGACGGTGCGATCCGCCAATTGGCGTGAGCACTCAGAACACACCGACGACGCCGAGTCCGACGCCGTCCTTTCCACTCACGATGGGCGCGGGCGTCACTCGGATGCTGGTTTTTCGGCGCAGCCTCGGGCGACTTCGGGGCCGCTCCGGTGGTGCATCCTGCGTGGACATGAAGAGAGCTTCTCCCATGACCGCGACTCCACCTGTCTGTCCAATGGCGTCCATCGTCGTCAAAATTGCACGCAGAACCACGATGAACTTGCTGCAACCCGGATCGTCGGCGCGACATCCCGTGTCCGCGAGCGCCATCCATGGCCCTGCGACGGGGATGCGCAAGTCGTTCGCGCCGGGCGCGTCCGGAAACAGGTAAGAAAAGCCGAGAGCGGCGCCGTACCAACCCGCCGTCGCTCCCAATCCGACCAAAAAGAGGCCGGTTTGAGCCGAGGGTGGGGGGTAAGCACCGGGATCGACAGTGCTCGGGCGTTCCGGCTCGTCCGCGAGGGCTCGCTCGCTCAGCGTCAGGGCGCCGAAAGCGAGAAGGAGACTCAAAAGCACGCGGACCCGGAGCATGACGGGGCCATTTGGCTCGGATCGGTGGTCGAACGCAAGTGTGGAGTCAGGGCAGGCCAGCAACCGCGAGCCAGCGCCCTTCTGCGCTCGAGCTGGAAGCTCTCGGCTCGCTCGCTCACGACCGCGACCTGGTCCTCGTGCCAGAGGGGAACCACGGGCAGATCAGCGGCCATGCGATGAGCGATCTCGTCGTAGAGCCGGCGTCGGGCTTCTCGATCGGTCACCGCCGAAGCGCGATCGAAGAGCACTCCCACCTCCGCGTTGCGGTAGCGCGCGCGGTTCTTTCCTTCCCCGCTTTCCCCAGGAACGCCGCGGGGATGGAAGAACCAACGGAGCACGTTGGGCTCCGTCAGCTCCGGCATCTGGAGAGTGGCGATCTCGAAGTCACCCGCGTCGAGTCGCTGGAGCATGACACCGAGATCCAGAGTGACGACCCGCACCGACAGACCGGCGTCTCCCAGCATCTGTGCGATCGCCCGCGCGATCGTCACGCGAGCGCGATCGGTACTGGTGAGAAGCGTGAGCGGACGGATCGCAGCCAAGACGGCGCGCGCGCGTTGCGGGTCGAATGGCTCGGGCGCGAGTCCGACCGGCGCCGCCCAGTGACCCGGGGGCAGGAGGGAGGAGGCCAGCTGACCGCGCCCGTCGAGGAGTGTCGAAACGAGGGTCTGACGGTCGATGGCACGGGCAATGGCCCGGCGCACTTCGACGCGATCGAGGGGCGCTCGGTCGTTCTGGAACAAGAGGTAGGTGACATTGGCGCCTCGGCGAGCGCGGACCTCTAGACCATTCTGTCCCTCGAGCGCGGGAAGGAGCGTGGGGGAGATGGCGTTCGGCGCAATGTCCGCCTTTCCGGCCAGAAGTCGGAGCGCACGGGCATTCTCGTCGCGCACCGTCCGGACCGTGATGGCGTGCCGGGGCTGGGGCAAAACTCCCGTATCGGCGGGCAAAAGCCGGGTTTCGATGGGCGTGAAGTGCGCCAGCCGGTAGGGACCGAGCCCATCGAGCTCACCGCTGGGCTGGGGTGGGAGGCGCACCTGGTCCTCCCGCAAGATGGGAATTTCGAGATCCGAGAGCAAGGTGGCGCGGGCTTCGGAGAGTCGAAGGATCACCCGATTGGGAGCTGGCGTCTCGCAACTGCCGATGGCGCGGACGACCGTGCGGTGCGGGCTTTGGAGCTCCGCCGATTTCACCGCCTCGATGGTTGCGCACACGTCCCGAGCATCGAGCGGGCGCCCGCTGTGAAAGTGAGCTCCGGCCTTGAGCACCACTTCGAGCTCGCGTTCGCCGTGCATCTCGAAGCGCTCCGCAACCAAAGGGATCGGAGCCAGCGTTTCGGGATCCAGGCCCGCGAGCCCGGCGTGCAGGAGCCGAGTTACCTTGATGTCGAGGCTCTTGGTGGAAAATCTGGGGTCGAGCGTCGAGACCTCCGTCGGCACGACTATCTCGAGGGGGCGAGCATGCTGCGTCCCCTGGCGACTGCAGCTTCCGAGAACGAGCGCCCAAACCGCGATAGCGAGAATCTTCAGAACAGCCACCCAATCGACAACTCGCCGTACGGCTCGAGGTCGTGCAGGTCGTCGCCTTTTCCGTCCAGATCGCTGGTGAGCTCGTTGGCGTCCGCGGCGGGGAACCCGCCGGTCTGGTCGACGCTCGATCCGCCCAGATCGCTCAGATGAAACAGTGCTCCGACGAGGATCCCCAGGCGCAGGCCGGGTTCGGGACCATTCGGGCGATAGCCGTAACCAATCCCGAGATGCGCGATGAATGGAGTCGTGTTGCGCGAGTAGTCGTAGTCGACCCCGGCGCCATTCTCGGCGTGCGCGGAGATGTGATAGTGCGTGATACCGATCCCCAGATCAGCGATGGGGGAGTGAACGCGAAACGGCCAATCCGTGCGCGGAGCGGCACAGTGAGCGACCAGTAGCTGCCGTCTGCGTCGATGCCTCCTGCGCTCGATGCATCCATGTTGCCGAGGCCGAGCCCGACCCCGAGCGACAGCTCGAGCCAATCGAGACAGGGCTGCACCGCCGCATTGAGGTTCACCCACGAGTTTGGACCGAGCAGCCCAAGCCGGGGACCTATCAGGAAGTGACAGCGGTCGTCGGCAGACGGTGCGGGCTGTTCTGGCTCCGACTTGGTTTCGGCCGTGGTGGTCTCGGTTTGCTTGATGGTTTCGGCGCCCTCGGTCACCCGGAATACGACGCGCCGATTGGCCTGCCAGGGCGCTTCGCACGTGGAGGTGTCCTTGGGTTCCTTGTCGTCGCACTCCGCGGGCTCCGGTACTTGGGGTTCGTCCTCGCCCTTTCCGACCGACGTGACGCGGGCGTCTGCGATGCCGTCCTTCACGAGCCAGTCCCGCACGCTGGCGGCGCGACGGTCGGAGAGCTTGCGGTTGTAGTCGTCCGAACCGCGCGAGTCCGTGTGGCCTTCCACGGAGATCTTCACGTTGGGGTTCTTGTCGAGAAACTTCTTGAACTCGCTCAGCGTGCGCTCGGTGTCCGCATCACTTCGAATTTCGGCGCGGTCGTACTCGAAGTTGATGGTGCCCTCGTAGTCGAGCTTCCCCTCCTTGTAGTGAATCGCTTCCTCGCTGCCGGCCTCGCCCGAGGAGCCGGTCTCGAGGGAGGCGTCGCCCTCGAGCTTGCTCTCGCCCCCCGTCTTGGCTTCCCCCGATGCACTGGCGGAAAATTGACAGCCGGCCACGCCGAGGGAGGCGAGGAGAGCCAAGACGACGACCGCGCGCGACGCTTTCATGCGGGCGATGATATTCGGGGCTGGGACGTGGGATCCACCCGAATCAATTCCCTGGAATTGCCGATATGTGGCACAGCGTTCTCAGATTCGCTAACTCAAGCTCATGGTTGCCCTGCCGCGTCTCGTCGCGCTCGGCGTCCTCTCGGGCGTCCTCGCGCTCTCTCTGAGCCCGCCCGCCCTCGCCGATTCGGCGGCGGTCGTCGCTTCGGACAAGGCTCGCTCCGAGCTCGATCGGTTGGGGTCGTGGGTGATGAGTCACGGAGGAAAGCTCACTGCATCCGTGGTGGAAGTCGAAACCGGGCGGGCGCTATTCGGGCGGACCGAATCCCTCGAGCTCAACCCGGCATCCAACGCCAAGATCCTCACCGCTGCCACTGCGCTCGAAAAGCTCGGTCCAGACCATCGATTCACGAGCGGCGTGTATGGCGAGATTCGCGATGGTGTGGCGGATCGGCTCGTCTTGAGGTCGAACGGCGACCCGTCTCTTTCGGCCCGTGACCTCGAGCTGATGGCGAGCTCGCTGGCCGGTGCGGGTCTCAAACGAGTGTCGGGAGACATTCTCGTCGACCAGAGTTACTTCGATGACAAGTTCGTCCCGCCCGCTTTTGCCCAGCAACCCAAGGAGTGGGCGGGGTTCCGTGCGCCAGTGAGTGCAGTGAGTGTCGACGAGAACACGTTCGTTGTTCGTGTACGGGCTGCGCGGGAAGGGGCGCGCGCCGACATCAAAGTTTTCCCAGCTGGATTCGTCGAAATCGTGAATGGGCTCGACACCGTACAGAAGGGCGAAAAGAAGAAGATCAGCATCCAGATGGATCCTCGCCCCGACAAGCTCCGCGTGAAGCTGAGCGGACGCATTCCCGAAGGGCACCCCGGCGTTTCGTTCGTGCGTCGCGTGGACGACCCGCGCTTGTATGCCGGTTCCGTGCTCTCGAACCTGCTCTCGCATCGGGGCATCTCCGTCGACGGGGGTGTGAAGCTCGGGGGCAAAGGGGAGCAGCATGTTCTGGTCGAGCAGCGCTCGAAGCCTCTGTCCGTGCTCCTGGAGCAAATGGGCAAGAACAGCGACAACTTCTACGCCGAAATGATCCTCAAGACGGTTGGTGCCGAGAGCACCAAAAGCGCCGGGACCAGTGCCGACGGAGCCAGCGCAGTCGTCGATTGGATGAAGAGCGCAGGAGCCGTATCCAGCGGTACGCGAGTGGAAAACGGATCTGGCCTCTTCGACGCGAATCGGGTGAGCGCTCAGAGCCTCGCGACCGCGCTGGCGTTTGCCTACCGCGACTCCCGGACTGCGGCAGCGTTCGTGGATCAGCTCTCCATCGGTGGCGTCGACGGGACCCTCAAGGGACGCTTTCGCTCGCAGAAGAAGCGTCGCGCGATCCGCGCCAAGACCGGCACTCTGGCTCGCGCCCACGCGCTGAGTGGCTTCGTCCTCGCGCCCAAGGGTCGCTCCCCGGTTGCGTTTTCGATCCTGATCAACGGCATCGCCGGCAAGGCCAGCGAGCAACGCCGGCGGATCGATCGCGTCGTGGAAGAGCTGGCTCGCGAAGTGTGGAAGTAAGGCCCCTCGTTTCGCTGGCTCTTGGGCCGAGGCTACTTGTTCAGCTCGGCCTGGAGCGCTTCGCGTTGCTCGATGAGGTGCTGGTACTCCTTGCGATCCGTCAGCGAGATCGAAAGGAACAGCGTCATGAAGCCTAGTGAGGTGCAAAACACCAGCAGGTTGAACTTCTTGTCCCAGAGCAGATGCATGAAGAACGTGACCACGAGGCCCGCCTTCACGGTGGCGATCACGAGCGCCACGACCAGGTTCCACTGCGCACCGAGATCGACCTTGGAGGCAGCGACCGTGGTCACCGTCAAGATGAGCAACGCGACGAGGACTGCGGCGAGAAGCTTTACGCTGACCAGGTGGCCAATGCCGTGGTCCTCGTGGTCCTCGTGAGGCTTTCCTGGGCTGCGATTCGGCGTCGGCTTCTTGGGTGCGGGCGGTTCGCTGCGAGCGGGTGAAGGTTTTGCAGCGACCTCCTCGTCCCCGTCGTCGTGCTCGTCCCCGTCGTCGTCGTCGCCGTCGTCGTCCTCGTCGAGGGTGGCGTCCTCGTCGTCCTCGTCGTCGTCGTCCTCGTCCGACTCGGGCTTCTTGTCCTCGGCCTTCTTTTCAGGCTCGGGCTTCTTGTCCTCGGCCTTCTTTTCAGGCTCGGGCTTCTTGTCCTCGGCCTTCTTTTCAGGCTCGGGCTTCTCGTCCTCGGCCTTCTTTTCAGGCTCGGGCTTCTTGTCCTCGGCCTTCTTTTCAGGCTCGGGCTTCTTGTCCTCGGCCTTCTTGGCTTCGGGAGGGGAGGACTCGCGTTGGGCTTTCTTCGCGTCGATGGTCTCGACCGCGGTCTTCGGCTCATCGTCATCGTCCGAGAAGCCAGGCTTCTCGTCGGTGTCGTCGTGCTTCTTGCTTTCGTCGTCGGCCATGGCTGCTCACGAGATGAGGTAGAGGAGCGGGAAGAGGTAAATCCAGATCAAATCGACCAGATGCCAGTAGAGGGCCGCATAGTCGATTGGACCGAAGTAGTTCTTGTTGAAAACGCCGGATTTCGCCTTGAAAAGCATCCAGATCCAGATGCCGATACCGATGAGCACGTGCAAGCCGTGCAGTCCGGTCATGAAGAAGTAGATCCCGAAAAACACGTGAGTCTTCGGCGGGTGGGTCAGGGTCGTGATCTTCCCTTCTTCCACCTCTTTGGCGCTGATCATGCCGGCGCGGAGCAGCGGTTCGATCTGTTCCTCGGTGAGCTTCTCGTCGGAGGTGACCTTGCCTTCTTTGATGCGCTCGGCGAGCTCTGCGGCTTCCGGATGCTTCTGTTTGAAGCGGGGAAGCTCGTACAGCTCCTCCTTGGGGTGGAAGTGTTTCCCGGGCAAAAGGCCGTCGTGATACTTGTGCGCGTACTCGAAGTACTTCACGCACATGAAGATGCACGCGCAAATGATGGTGATCACGATGCTCACCATCAGCCTGGACTTGTGGGAGAGCTGAGCGCAGCGCACCGCGTAGGCCGCCGTGAAGCTCGAAAGGATCAGCACCGTGGTGTTGATCGCGCCCATGGTCGTGTCGAGGAAGTAGTGAGCGTATTCGTACACCTCGGGATTCATCGCCCGGTAGATGGTGTACGCGCAGAACAGCCCCGCGAAGAACAACACCTCTGTCACCAGGAACAGCCAGATGCCGAGCTTGCCGGCTTCGAACTGCTGCGCGGGAGTGTCGAAGTGATGCGCCAGAAATGGGTATTGTCCGTGGCCGTGATCGTGGCCGTGGTCGTCGTCGTGGGCAGCGGGAGGTGGCGGCTTCTTCTTGTCGGGCCCAGACGCTTGTGCGGTGGCTTCGCTCATGTTCGCTTCCGTTTGGTAGGGCTCGTGCTCAGCTCTTTGCAGGCTTCTCGATGTAGCCGCCGGTCTTTTCGTCGTAGTAGAGGTCGTCCATTTCGTAGGGACCCTTGGTTACGACGGGCGTCTCTTTGAAGTTGTAGTAAGGCGGCGGCGACGAGACCTTCCACTCGAGCGTCGCGGCGCCCCAGGGGTTCATGGGAGCGTCGGGCTTCTTCCGCAGGCTCGCGAGCAAGTAGCCCGCGGTCATCACGAAGCCGAAGCCGAGGATGTAGGCACCAATGGTCGAGAGCTGATGGAGGCTCTGGAACTCCGGCAGGTAGTTGTAATAGCGCCGGGGCATTCCCCGCGTGCCGAGGATGAACTGCGGGAAGAACGTCACGTTCAAGCCGATGAACACCAGTGTCGAAGCAATGCGTCCGAGGCGCTCGTTGTACATGCGGCCGAACATCTTCGGCCACCAGTAGTGCAAGCCTCCAAAGAACGCAGTGATCGAGCCGCCCATCATCACGTAGTGGAAATGCGCCACCACGAAGTACGTGTCGTGAAGGTGAACGTCGACGTTCATCACCGACAAGAAAATGCCCGTGAGCCCACCGATGGTGAACACCCACATGAACGCCAGCGCATACAGCATGGGCGTATCCAGATGGATTCGTCCCTTGTACATGGTGGCGACCCAATTGAAGATCTTGATCGCCGTTGGAATGGCTATCAAAAACGTGATGGCGCTGAAGATGGTCGCCGCCAAGACGCTCTCTCCGCTCGTGAACATGTGGTGGCCCCACACGAAGAAGCCGAGAACCGCAATCGCCACGCTGGACAGCGCGATGAAAGCGTAGCCGAAAATGTTGCGACGGCTGAACGCGGGGATGATCTCGCTGATCACTCCGAAGGCGGGCACGATCATGATGTAGACGGCCGGGTGCGAGTAGAACCAGAAGAAGTGCTGGAACAGGACCGGGTCACCGCCGAGAGCCGGGTCGAAGATACCGAGCCCCACGGCGCGCTCGATGATCAGCATGCTGAGCGTGATGGCGAGCACCGGCGTCGCCAGGATCTGCATGATGCCGGTGGCGTAGATCGCCCACAAAAACAGCGGCATTCGGAAAAAGCCCATGCCCGGCGGGCGGAGCTTGTGAATCGTGACGATGAAGTTCATCCCGGTGAAAATCGAGCTGAAGCCCAGGATGAACGCACCGAATAGAGCCGGAATCACCGCCGTGTTCGTGGTGGTGCTGTACGGCGTGTAAAACGTCCAGCCGGTGTCCGCGGCCGAGAGCACCAGGCTCAGCACGAAGAAGAGCGCGCCGAGCACCCACAGGTGATAGCTCATCAAATTCAGACGTGGGAAGGCCACGTCTTTGGCGCCGAGCTGTATCGGCAACACGAAGTTCCCGAGCGCCGCGGGGATGCCGGGGATGATGACCAGGAACACCATCATCGCGCCGTGGAGCGTGAACAGCTGGTTGTAGGTGTCCGGCCCCATGATGGTGCGGCCAGGGGTCAAGAGCTCAGTGCGCACGAGAAGTGCGAACGTTCCTCCCACCAGGAACGCCGTCATCACGCTGCACAGGTACATGACGCCGATGCGCTTGTGATCGAGCGTGAAGATCCACGACAGAATGCCGCGGTCGTTGGTGAGATAGTTCTCGTCCGCGCTGGGCCTGTCGGGGCTCGGCGGGAATATGTCGTCAGCGGTTGTGCTGGAGGACGCCATCGAACCAATCCTTTTTTTACTTGAGGCTCTTCAGGAAGGCGACGATCGCCGAGATTTCCTGGTCTTTGAGCTGACCCTTGAAGGTGGGCATGCTCGGTGGGTAGGGGCCTGAGGGACCGATCACGATTTTCGCTTGGGGATCGAGCAGCGATTCGCGGACGTAGTTTTCGTCCAGGGTAACTTCACCAGCGTTGGTCTGCTCTTTCCCTTTGGCCCAGAGACCCTTGAAGGTGGGCCCGATCAGCGGCGAGCCATCGATCGTGTGGCAGGTCTTGCAGCCCTTCTTGTCGTAGAGTTGCTGGCCCCACTCGACCGGATCGTCCGGCGGCTTGGCGGCGGTCGCCAGCCAGGTCTCGAAGTCTTCAGGCGTGTGGACCACGACGTGGGTCAACATGGTCGAGTGGCCTGTGCCACAGTACTCGGTGCATTCGAGGGGGAACTCGCCGAGCTCCGTGGCTTCGAACCAAAGATCGGTGTAGCGCCCGGGAACCGCGTCCATCTTGGTGCGAAAGTTCGGGATCCACACGCTGTGAAGCACGTCCACCGAGCTGATGACCAGTCGGACGGGCTTGTGCAAGGGAACGTGGAGCACGTTGTCGGTGTAACCGCTGGGGTACGTGAACGACCACGCCCACTTCTGCCCGACCGTTTGGATCTCCATCGCGCCCTTGGGCGGCGTCCGCAGATCCACAAAGCCTTTGAAGCCCCAGACGAACAGCGCCACGACGATGACGAGCGGGGCGATCGACCAGGAGATTTCCAGCTTCGTGCTGTGAGTCGCGACGTTCGTGATGGGCTTGTCTTTGGACGAACGCGCGGGAGCTCGGTACTTGATCACCATGTAGGCCATGGCGAGGAAGATGCCGAGTGCCGAGACGACGCTGATCCAATAGAGCGTCATGTAAAGCCAATCGATGAACGGCGCGTTGACCGAGGCCGATTTCGGCATCCACGTGGAGTCCGACTGGGGAAACCGCTGCTGGAGCGGATCCGTCGATGGCTGGAACAGATTGAACAGTGCTGCGAGGGTCATGACTCTTGCGCCTGTGGGGTGAGACTCTTCTTTTCGAGCTTCTTTTTGCGATGTTCGGCGAGCCAGAGGGCGCCGAGAAAGCCGCCGAGGGCCACGAGGCTCACGGCGCCACCGACTTTCATGATGTTGCGAGCGACCGGTGCGTAGCGCCCTTCACTGGAATCGTAGTGGAAACAGTAGAGCACGAGTCGATCGACCGTAGTGCCGATCTTGCCCTGCGACGACTCCACCAAGCTGAGGCGAAGCGTCTTTGGGTCGTAGGTGATCCCGTACAAGTAGCGCGCAATGCGGCCGTCCGGCGTGGCGACGGCCATCGCCGAGGGGTGGGCGTACTCGTTGCGAGCTTCGTTGTAGTTGTAGTGAAAGCCCACGGCGTTGGCGACGGCACGCACGTTCTGCTCCGAACCGGTGAGAAAGTGCCAACCAGCCTCCGCACCCGGCCGACCGTACTGCATGAGGTAGCGCGCCTTCGATTTTGCAGCGCGCTGGGGCGTTTCGTGAGGATCGATGCTGATCGTCACGATTCGAAAGTCTTTCCCAGGGGTCGAGGCGACGTTCTTCAAGCCGTCCGTGAGTCCACCCAACATCAAATTGCAGAGCATCGGACAATTCGAATAGTTGAGCGTCACGATCACGGGCAAGCTGCCGTCGAAGTAATCTCGCAGCGAGACGGGCTGGCCTGCTTCGTCGAAGAACCGCGTATCGAGAGGCAGTTGCTGGTCGAGATGCTCGACTACCTCGACCCCCTGCAAGCGCTTGGGTTTGTCTTCCAGGCGATCGGGCGCTTGAACCGGCGCGCCGAGCGCCAGCGTCGCGAACGAAAGACAAAATGAGAACGCGATGAGTGCTGCGCGTCGGACACGACCGCGTCCACGCTCGAGGATCGAGCGACGAACCAGGCCTGTGTCGACGGAGCCGCTCATGGTGCGGTGGGGGTCGTCGGTGGCGCCGGCGGCGGAGCTGCGGGTGGAGGAGGAGCAGGAGGCGGTGGAGGCGCCGGCGGTGGTATAGCACCGTGAGGCTTGACCGGCTTCTTCGGCTTGGGCGTCTCCGGCGCGGGAGTACCGGGGGCCTCATCGGGGCTTGGCGTTGGCATCCCTTCTTCTTCGGGAGCGGCTCCGCCGTCCGCTTCTTCGGCAGGCGCGCCATCCGTGTCTTCCGTGCCCGCGTCTTCGCCCTCTGCCCCAGCGTCCGGCAGCATCTCTTTGCCAGCGTCGGGAGGTGGGGGCGGGGTTGCGCTCTGGGGATCGGCTTGGAGGCCCTTCACGACGCTCTCCATCACCGTCTCGATGGCAACGGGTTTTTCGAGACCGCTCTTCTGCTCGGCCCGGAGATCATCGAAGGGCTGGCGCGCGCCGGTGCTGCGGCCGTCCACGATCTCTTCTTCCTCGTTGCGCACGAGCGCCGTCACTGCAAGCGAGATGCCGAGAACCGCGAGTCCCAGCACCACGGCGATCGTGGCCAGTGCGCCCGTATTGACCTTGTCTTCTTCAGTGGCCATGGCGGTACCTTCAGAAGTTCTCGAACGCGAGTGAACGCTTCAGCCGTGGGTCCTTGACCGGGACCAGATTTACCTTTTGCGCGTTGTAAGCGGCGCTGGCGATGAACAAGCCGAGGACGCCCACGACGCACAGGATATCGACCAGCCCGAACGGGATGTGCTCGGTGTGCATGGCCGGCTTCACGAGCCAGAACATGTCGAGGTAGTGGACGACGAGGATCCACACGGCCCAGAAGGCGAGAGTGGTCTTGTTGCGCTTGACGTGGCGCGAGAGCAGGCCGAAAAACGGAATCAAGAAGTTTCCGAGCACGAGGGCCCAGGACACGTTCGTCCAAGGCTCTTCCATCCTGTGGTGGAACCACTCGGTTTCTTCTGGCAGGTTCGCGTACCAGATCAGCATGAACTGGCTGAATCCGATGTAGGCCCAGAACACGGTGAACGCGAACATCATCTTTCCGATGTCGTGGTAGTGCTCGGTCGTGACGCTCTTCTTGAGCCGACCTTGGCTCTGGAGCCACATCAGGACGAGTGCGAAGAGGGCGTGGAAGCTCACCACGGAGCCGGCGAAGTAGTAGACGCCGAAGATCGTGGAAAACCACGTCGGCTCGAGGGACATCAAGAGGTCGACGGCGGCAAAGGTCAGCGTGAGCGCGAACGCAATCATGCTGGGTGCGCACACTCGTTGGAGCATCTCGGGGATCTCCGCCGCTCCGCTCTTGTCTTGGTCCACGCTCTTCTTGAACAGGAACCGGGACAAAAGCGCCCAGAAGCCGAAGTAGATCACCAAGCGAATCGCTACGAACGCGTGATTGAAATACGGAGCCTTGTGCTTGAGCGCCTCGCTCGCTTGCATGTTGTTGGAGTCGGCCCACACGTAGAGGGTCGAGTCGCCCATGAGCGTGGGCACGACGATGGGGAGAGACAGAATCGCGAGCAGTGGAACGTTGCTGGCGAGGAGCTCGCCAACGCGGCGCACGACCGTGCTCCATTTCGCGTTCACGAGGTGCTGGAGAATGACCCACCAAAGCGCTCCGAGCGCGATGCTCAAGATCCACGTGTAGGCGACGAGGTAGGAGTGCATGAACGCCACGCTTGTCGCCGGTGAATCCGAGCCCGAGCGCTGCGAGCAGCGCCACGACACCCACGCCGCCGGCGATCTGCATGAGCTTGCCAGCGTCACCGTCCAGGCGGATGTTGTCGCCGAAGTCGTCGCCCTTCGGCTTCTTTTCCGGCTCGCCCTTGGGCTTCTTATCGTCTTTGCTCTTTGCTTTTGCCATTGTCGCTTCTCGTCACCAGGCGAGCCCTCACGGAGCGCTGGCGATTTTCTGACGCTGAAGAGCGCGCACGTACATCACGATGGCCCAGCGGTCCGCCTCGGGGATCTGTGGGCCGTAGGCGGGCATGTTGCGAATACCGTGGGTGATGGTGTTGAAGATCTGTCCGACCGGTTGATGGTAGATGTTGTCTTGGGTGAGCACGCTGGGCTGGACCCATGTGCCCTCTTCGAGCGCTGCGGCGCGCTTGTGCACGATGCCATCGCCCTGCCCTCCCAGGCCGTGGCACGGCGAGCAGTAGATGCCGAAGCGTTCCTGGCCCCGCGCCATCGTGGCGTCGGAGGCTTCGACCTGGGGCGGAAACGTGCGAGCGAAGGCGCCGTTCTGCTTGCCTAGGTAAAAATGGTCGTCGTCCTTGAGCTCGTCCTGGGCGACCGTGCCAGGCTCGGGGGCGCGCATCTCCATGTTGTCCGCGAAGAAGGGATTGGGCTGCTGCGCCTGGAACTTTGCCTGCCAGTCCATGTCGCCGATGGCGTGGATCTTCGTCTGGGGGCTGTGGGAGTAGCGCGCCTTGGCTGCGAGTGCGAAGGGAACCAGGGCGGCCACCGTCGCTATCACGAGGCCGTAGATGAGTCCGGCCGGGAGCTTGTTGGAGGAGGCGCTGTCCTCGTGCACCGATTCAATCGCGGTGGCGTGGGTCTTCTCCAAGAGCGCCTGGGTGTCGCCTTCGTCGAATTTGGGATCCGACGCTTCGATGTAGAGGAAGAAACGATCGTCGGTCGAACGACCGAAGCGCCGCATGTGATCGAGCGGATGCGCGGGGAGGGGAAGATTGTTGAGCGCCAGCATTCCGCCCAGGGCGGCGAACGCGCTGAACAGGACGGTGAGCTCGAAGTAGATCGGCACGTTGGCCGGGACGCTCCAGAAGGGCTTGCCGCTGACAGATCCAGGGATAGTCGACCGCGTTCGTCCACCACTGGAGCCAGACGGCGGTTGCCAGACCGGCGAGCGCCGCGACAAGGACGATCCACGGCAGGACCGTCATCCGGATGCCCATCGCTCGGTCGATGCCATGCACCGGGAAGGGAGTGTAGGTGTCCCACCGCTTGAAGCCGGCATCGCGAACCTGCTTCGACGCCGCAAGGATTGCTTTGGGAGTTTCGTACTCGGCCAAAAGGCCGTGAAGCAGCGCTTCGCCCGAGGGCTCTTCGATGTCTTTTTTGCTCGCGTCACTCATGGCGGCCTCAGTGATCGTCCCCGTGTGCCTGAGCGGAAGGATGGAAGGCCTTCACTTCGGACATCGCCACCATGGGCAGGTAGCGACAGAAGAGAAGGAACAGCGTGAAGAACAGGCCGAAGCTTCCGGCCAGAGTGGCGAAGTCCCAGGCGGTCGGGACGAAGTAGCCCCAGCTCGAGGGCAAGAAGTCCCGCGACATGCTGGTGACGATGATCACGAAGCGCTCGAACCACATGCCGATGTTGACGATGATGCCGACCGCCAGCGTGACCCAGGGATTCGTCCGCATCTTCTTGAACCAGAAGATCTGTGGCGACGCGACGTTGCAGAAGATCATCGTCCAGTACGCCCAGGCAAACGGCCCGAACGCCCGGTTCACGAACGTGAAGTTTTCGTATTTGCTCCCGCCGTACCAGGAGATGAAAAACTCAATCGCGTACGCGTAACCAACCATCGTTCCCGTCGCGAGGATGATCTTGTTCATCAACTCGAGGTGTTTGATGGTGATGATGCGTTTGAGCCCGAAGAACTGTCTGGCCGGGACCGCCAGCGTGACCACCATGGCGAAGCCACCGAAGATGGCGCCCGCCACGAAGTAGGGCGGGAAGATGGTCGTGTGCCAGCCCGGGATCTGCGCCGTTGCGAAGTCGAAGGACACGACCGAGTGCACGCTGAGCACCAGGGGCGTCGCCAGCGCGGCGAGCAGGAGATAGGCGCGTTCGTAGCGGTGCCACTGTCGGCTCGATCCCCGCCAGCCCATGGAAAGGAGGCCGAAGACCACTCGACGTGGGGTGCTCGTCGTCCGGTCGCGGAACGTCGCGAGGTCCGGAATCATGCCCATGTACCAGAAGAGCAAGCTCACCGTGAAATAGGTGCCGACGGCGAAGACGTCCCACTCCAGCGGGCTGCGGAACTGCGGCCACATGTTCATCTGGTTCGGGATCGGGAACATCCAGTACGGCAGCCAGGGCCGGCCGACGTGAAGACCCGGGAACGCGCCTGCGCAGATGACCGCGAAGATCGTCATCGCTTCGGCGAAGCGGTTGATGGCGGTGCGCCAGCTCTGGCGCAGGAGGAACAGAATGGCGCTGATCAGCGTTCCGGCGTGACCGATACCGACCCAGAACACGAAGTTGACGATCGGGAAGCCCCAGAAGCTGGGGTTCATGTTTCCCCAGATGCCAATGCCGGTCCAGAACAGGTACGCGACGCTCATGCCGAAGATGCCGAGCAAGCTCAGCGCAATGGCGAACGCGACGTACCAGGCCTTGGGGGGCCGGTCGGCTTCGGCAACTCGGGAGATGTTGTCGCTGATCTGCGCGAAGGCGTTGTCGCCCTTGGGCGGTGCGACGAACGGATTCAGGTCCGCGGTTGCCATCAGGCGAGCTCCGGATTGGGGTTCTTGATGCGCGCGAGATACGAAACGCGGGGCCGGTCGTTGAGCTCTTCGAGCAGCTTGTAGGCGCGAGGCGAATTCTGGAGCTTCGTGACTTCGCTAGCGCGGTCGTTCAGATCGCCGAACACGATGGCGCCGGTGGGACAGGTCTGCTGACAGGCCGTCCTGATTTCGCCGTCGGCAATCGGCCGTTTCGCGTTCTTGGCTTTGATCTTCGTGTTCTGGATGCGCTGCACGCAGAACGTGCACTTTTCCATCACGCCGCGGGCGCGCACGGTGACCTCGGGGTTGAAGACCATCGCCTTCATGCGATTGCGGTCGTTCTGCGTCCCGTGCCAGGGCGTCGGTCCGACCTTGTCGAGGTGGTAGTTGAAGATAGTTGAATCGACGCACCTTGTACGGGCAGTTGTTGGCGCAGTACCGCGTGCCGATGCAGCGGTTGTAGACCATGTCGTTCAAGCCCTCGCTCGTGTGCATGGTCGCGCCGACCGGGCAGACCTGCTCGCAGGGCGCGTTTTCACATTGCTGGCAAGGCAGAGGCTGCCAACCGATCTCCGCGTCCTCGGCCTCGCCCTTGTAGTAGCGGTCGATGCGAAGCCAGAGCATCTCCCGGCCACGCTTGACGTTCTCGATGCCGACCACGGCGATGTTGTTTTCCGACTGACACGCCGTGATGCAGGCATTGCAGCCGATGCAGCGCGAAAGATCGATCGCCATCCCCCACTTGTGGCCTTCGTAGGCGACCGGGTCGCGCCACAAGCTGAGCAGCGGTGGATGGTGAACTGCGTGCTGAGCGAATGCCGGCTCCTTCTTGTATTCCTCGAGGGTTCCCTCGCGGAGCAGCTCTCCGACGCGGTCGTTGGTGCCTTCTTCGCCCACCACGTCGATGGCGTGAACGTCCTGAGTCGTTGCGAGGTATTGGCGCTCGCCGGTGACCCGGAGGCTGCCGCCGGTCGCGAAGCGGAGGGCCTTGCTCGTCCGAAGCGGGTAGGCGTTGGCACCCACCGGTTCGGTTGGCGTCACGTCTCCGTTGTTTCCGCCGACGATGCCGGCCGAAAGCCGCCCATAGCCGAGGGTCACCCGCGCCGTACCGCGAGCTTGTCCCGGAGCGATCATCACCGGAAGCTCGATGCTCTTGCCGTCGAGCGTGAGGGAAACCGGCGAGCCATCCGACGCGCCGAGCTTCTTCGCTGTGTCTGGCGAGAGGGTCACGGCGTTGCCCCAGGTGAGCTTGCCGAATGGATCGGGCAGCTCCTGAAGCCAGGCGTTGTTGGCCCAGCGACCGTCGTAGATCTTCGCATCGGTCGCGAACACGACTTCGAGGTTGTTGCCTTCCGCCTCGAGCCCGCCGAGCTCGTGGGGCTCGAAGGTGAATCCCGTCAGGGCTTGGGCCTTGGGCGCGATGCGCTCGGACTTCGGCGTTTCCCCGGCGCCGTCGTGAACCAGTCGGCGCCACTTGCGATCGTCCGCGTAGGCGCCCTTGTGAGTGCGCCGGACGAGATCCTTGCCGGGCATCGGGGCTGCGTCCACCGCGAGGGAGAGCAACTCCAGTGCGCTCTTGCCACCATACAGAGGTGCAATCAGCGGCTGCGCGATGGCGAGGGTTCCGTCCCACGCAAGGGTGTCACCCCAGGTCTCGAGCCAGTGGGCCATCGGCACGTGCCAGGTCGATGCCTTTGCGGTCTCGTCCTCGAAGGTGGTGAGGGCGATGCGAGTCTTCGCGTTCTTGAACGCGGCCTCGAATCCGAGATCGGCGGGAGCCGTGAAGAGCGGATTTTGGCCGAGCACGATCAGCGTGTCGACCTTGTTGGCTCCGAGATCACCGACCAGAGTCTTGATGTCTTCGGCGTGAGGAGGACTTTCGGGGCTCTCCTCGTACCAGACGGTCTGTCCGGCGTTGCCGAGCATCGCGTTGATTCGCGCCACGAGCGCGTGCACCTCGGGCGGCTGCCGATCGCCGGTGACGACGAGGCCCTTCCCCTTGCTCCCGACGAGCTCCTTGGCGACCTTTTCGAGGAACTTGGCGACCTTCTTGTCGTCGAGGAACGCCGCGGTCGGGCGTCCCTGGGCTGCGCCGAACTCGGCGCCTCCGCCCACGGCGCTGGTGATCACCGCGTCGAGAGCTGACGCGAAGGCTTTGACCTGCGCCGCGCGGATCGCGAGCCGATGATCGGCAACGCTGCCCGCGTGGGAGTAGATCGGTTCGACGACGAACAGTCGGTTCATGCTCGGCGCGTCGGGCGAGTGCCTCTCCGCGAAGGCCCGAGCGTTGGCCAGGCCGTTGGGATAGGCCGGCCCGATGAAGTCGCCGTCCAAGCTGAGGATCACGTCGGCTTTGCCCACGTCGAGCATCACGCGATGCGGCTTTCCGAACGCGAGCTTGGTGCCGAGATCGGACTCGTCGGTGGCGAGGGGCTCCCAGGTCACCCAGCGCGCCTGAGGATACTTCTCCAAGAGCCGACGGCGCATGTCCGCGAGGCTCGGGGAGCTCGACACGCCCGAGAGCACGTAAAGTCCGCTGCCCCCGCCCTCCTTGAGCTTCGCGAAGTGCTCCTTCGCGAACTCCACGAGCTCGGTCCACTCGGCTTTCTTGCCGTCCTTCGTCGGGTGCTGACTGCGATCGGGATCGTAGAGCTCGAGCAAGCTGGCCTGATGCCAGACCCACGCCGCGCCCTGGCTCGCCGGATGCTTGGGGTTGCCTTCGAGCTTGATAGGCCGGCCGTCGTAGCTCGTTGCGATGAGCCCGACCGCGAGCCCCGAAAGGTCCATGCTGGTCGCGTAGTATCGCGCCTCACCCGGAACGAGACCGTCCGGGCGCTTCGCGAAGTCCACCATCTTGTCTTCCTTCCAGCGACAGCCGCTGGTGAGACCGGCGAAGGCGAACGATGCACCCATCACCTGCAGGAAGCGGCGGCGTTCCGGATCGCCCGGCTCTTGATCGAGAGGCACACGCCACTCGCGCTGAACGACCTCGGCGAACTCCGGATCGTTCTCGAGCTCCGCGAGGCTTCGCCAGTACTTCGGCTTCTGACTTTTCACCTGTGACATCCGGAGCAGTCCGTGGGGGGGTTGAGGTTGTTCTTCGCGCGGAATTCTTTGCCGAACTCGGGGCTGGGCTGCTGGTAGGTCATGTTCGTGACTTCCGAAACGGGGCGCAGATTCGGCTCCGGATTGCGGTGGCAATCGAGGCACCAGCCCATGCTGAGAGGCTGCTTTTGGTAGACCTCTTCCATCTGGTCGATCCGCCCGTGGCAGGTGACGCAACCAACGCCGCGCGTCACGTGCGCGCTGTGGTTGAAGTACACGTAGTCGGGAAGATCGTGGACTTTCGTCCACTCGATGGGCTTTTCTACCTTGTAGCTCTCACGCAAGAGCTCGAGCTTGGGGCTCGTAGTCCGGACACGCGCGTGACAGTTCATGCACGTTTGGGACGGCGGCGCGGCGGCGTGCGCCGCGCGCTCCACGGTATTGTGGCAATAGCGGCAGTCCATCCCCATCTGCCCCGCGTGGAGCGCGTGGCTGTAGGGAATCGGTTGGTGCGGCTGGTAGCCGGCGTCCGTCGTTTTCGGCGACGCTCCGTACCAAACCAGTGCTGTCAGATAGATGGGAGCGATGCCGAGCGCGGCGCCTGCAAGCGGCCGCGTCTTGTTCGCCCAGCGTGGGAACACGAATGGCTTCATCGTTTCGCCCTCGGCGCGCACGCATGCACGTCGCCGCTCTCTAATGGTCGTTCCGTGGGGAGGGTCATCGGTGGGGTTCGGGTCACCGCGGGCTCCGCGCTGGACCTCACACGGGTGAGCGCGCGCGCGAGCGCGTGTCGCGGCTTCCGCGCGCCCTCCGGTAACACGAGCGGGGTCAGAAAAGCGACAGAAGAGAAGCGAGAAATACCGACGACCAGCGCCCCGCCCTGCGCCAGACAAACAGCTCTCCCACCGCTCCTACCGAATCCGAGAGCCGCTCGGACCTACGGGGAGCAAGAGAGAAGCCGGAACGGCTTTTTCGAGGCGTTTATCGGGCGTCCCCGGGAAAATGTAAAGCGCGAAAATGAGGCGCTTTGGAGCCCCCGGCGCGCAAGATTTTCAGTCGTTCTTGTCCCGAGCTTTTCAGCCGGGCCAGCGTGGATCGTGGCTGCAGCCCGGCGGGGCACTGCCCTCGCCACGTCCGATCACGTGAATGAGCGGCAAGATCAGCAGGAAGCCGAGCTCGGGATCGCCTGGGTACGGCTCGAGGCGAAGCCCATAGTGACTCCCGAGCTCGCCGGTGAGCTCGCCGCTCGGTGTGAGGCGATACAGGATCGTCCCACTCTGCTTGTCGACGACCTGGCTATGGTCGACTCGCATTTGGGTCCGACACCCCGCGATGGCTACTTCGCCGCCAGCGTGCAGCACGAGGACTGGCTCACGTTGCCCATAGATCCACTCCTGCCCACTTCGTTGCCACGTTCCGACTTCGCGGCCATCGAGCTTCATTACGTAAGCATCGTCCTTGCCGGTGAGTGACACGCTCACGTCGTCCCCCGCGACGGAGTGCGCCCTGATGGTACGAGTGCCCGCTGGCTCAGGCGCTTCTACCGGTCGGCAGGCGACCAGAGGCAAGACGAACAGCATCGCGCGAGCGCGCATGTCACACGTTCACCAGTTGTCGCGCATCTGCTTGCGGATCTTACCGATGGCTTGCTCTTGAAGCTGGCGGATGCGCTCTCGCGAAAGGTTGTACTTGTCGCCGATTTCCTTCAGCGTGAGCTCGTCCTCGTTGTCGAGGCCGAAGCGCCAGCGGATGATGCGACTCTCGATGGGCGTGAGCGTGCCGAGCAATCGACGAACCTCTTCGGCCCACTTCTGATTGGCGAGGCAGTCGTACGGAGAGAGCGAGTTTTCCTCGACCAAGAAGTCGATGAAACGCCGGCCGTCCTCGTCGCCCACCGGACGATCGAGGGAAAAGGGCGTGTCCGCGTAGAGGTCTCGCACCTTGTCGAGCTTCTCCCGGGGGACTCCCGTTTCCTTTTCCAGCTCGTCGAGCGTGGGCTCGCGGCCCGTGCGGGCAATGATGGTCTGGGTAGCCCGGGACACGCGATTGTAGGTGTCGAGCATGTGGACCGGGATGCGGACCGCACGGCCCTTGTCCGCCAGGGCGCGGCTGATCGCGTGACGAATCCACCAGGAAGCGTAGGTGCTGAAGCGGTACCCGCGGGTGTGGTCGAAGCGCTCGACGGCCTTCATCAGACCGATGTTACCTTCCTGGATCAGATCAATCAGCGGAAGGCGGCCTCGGTTGTAGCGACGCGCAATGCTCACGACGAGACGGAGGTTCGCCTTCACGAAACGATTCTTGGTCGCTCGCTGCGCTTGGTCCGTCGACTTCACTCGATCGATGAAGCGGCGGTATGCCGGAGTCTCCGGAAGAATCGGACGGTCCACGCCATCGGGCGGGTGCGAGATCACCTCGTGGGCGATTCGGCTCGCGTTGGCCATCCAGATGCGATCGGAATCGGGGAGTCGCACCTCGCGTGCGAGCTCTTCACAGATCTCGGTCCAGCGCTTCTGCTGATGCGCGAGAAACTTGGAGCGTTGCTTGCGGTAGACCTTGAGCATCTTGCGTAGCTCTTCGCGCTGAGCCGCTGGCGGACGCTCGTCTTCACCAATGGTGAGGATGTCGGTATCGAGCTGGTCGAGCACCCATTCCGCCGACGGCGGGTAGCCGAGCAGGGCCACCCAATGGTTGACCTCTGCGCGCTCCACCGCTTGCGCGGCGGACAGCTCCTCGTCCGGACCCATGACCTGGTGGGTTGCCATGTCGCGGAAGTAGCGAGAGAGCATCGAGTCGCTCGACGATTCTTCGGTGGCAGCGGCGGCCGGAGGTGCCTCGGAAGGGTTGGGCTTTTGACGGGCTTCGTCCCCGGAGTCTTCACTCTTGAGGGATGCCCGCGCGCGCACGGACGTTCTGGTCCTCGAACTCGTCGTCGACGGGTTCGATGGGCTTGGCGGAAGCGGGGCGGTTGGACATGGTGGCTCGGGGGGGGCGGGTGGGCCCGACCCGGGAAAACCCCTGGTTTTGGGGATTGATTCCCGAGCGAGGCGGGCGGGACGGACTCGGTGAACGAACTACGCCACTGGGCCGGTGGGTCTTCTCTCCACGACGGCGATCGGCGGGGCGGCTTTTGTGAACTCGTGACGGGGGGATTGCTTGGGTATTTCGTGCAAGCTCCGTGCCCGGGCCGGCGTATTTCGCCGACACTGGACGGGTCCTTCTGGGCTTGGGGAGGTCGTGCATCGAGGTGGGGTGGAGCTGGTGGCCAAAGGGTCTTGAGAGTAAGTACGGCCGAAGTGACCGAAGCGATCCGGGGCCCGAGCACAATCGTGAAAACGAGGGAAAATCGGGGCTTCCCGCGAAGGCTCCGGGACCTCCGACAATGGTTGCCGCTCAGGCTCGGCCAATTCGCGGCAGTTTTGGCCGGAGTAGCCCTGAGCGGGCTGGGGCACGGGGTGCTGGCCTTCGCCGCGGGCTGGCTGGCTCGAGCATTCACCCAGCCCGTAGGGGAAGGCACATCGACGTGGACCTTGCTCGAGATCTCTTATATCGGGCTCGGTTCCGCTGTCGTCAAGGCCAGTGGAGCGATACTCCTCGCGTTTTTCGAGACCCGCTTGGCTCATGACGCGGCGAGTCGGCTTCGAGACGAGCTCGCAAAAAACCTCCTGTCTCACGGAGTTCGAGGAAGCCGTCCCCAGCTCTTGGCCCGGGTTCAAGTCCGTCTCCGAGAGCTCGAGGGATCCATGGCACATGGAGTCATTGCGGGGGCTCGAGCCCTGGCACAGCTTGCGCCCATCGGCGTGGGTCTGATCTTGGTGTCACCCTCGCTCGCACTAGTTGGCAGCTGCCTCCTCGTTCCCTTTGGAATTGGCCTTGCCGCACTGCGCCGTCGCTGGAAGACCCAAAACGCCACTGCGCAGTCCCTCGCGGAGGAGCTCCAAACGGGCGTCGACGAGCTTTTGGAAAACCTCGATCTATGGCGGGTTCACGCAGCCGGTGATCGAGTTCGCGAAAGCTTGAGCTCTCTCAGCGAACGGGCGGCACGTGTCTCGAGTCGTGTCGAGGCCCAGCGCGCGGCGCTCTCGGGTACGAACGAAGTGCTCGCTGCCCTCGCCCTCGTGGGAGTGATCGCGCTTGCCTCGCGCGCAGGGATGCCGCTCGGAGACGGAACGCTGGTGGCGTTCGCCGCAATGTTCTTCATGGCCTATCGACCTCTACGGGATCTCGGCGACGCTCGTGCATGGTGCGTTCGCGGGACCGCGGCGCTCGAAGCCATCGCCGATTCGGTCGTAGAGCCCGCGGAAGGGATCTCACCTCGGGCAGCCCTCGCTCCCCAGGGCGAGCTCAGGGCTTGCCGGATGGGTGCTCGCACCCGCGGACCGAGGACGAGCTTTTGCCTCGCGCCTGGCGAGTCGCTCTCCATCGTTGGAGACAACGGCAGCGGCAAGACGACTCTCTTGCGGGTGCTGCTCGGGCTCGAGCCCGCTCTGGGAAGTCTGACCTGGGCGGGGAGCGCGGTCGAGTCTGCTGGAGTCGGGCCGAAGCAGAGGCCCTTCGCGTGGGCTCCCCAGGATGCACCCCTCGTGACGGGCACCGTCGTCGACAACGTCGCGCTCTCCTGCGGCAACGTCGAGGTCGCCCGTCGCGCCCTCGAGAGTCTCGGCCTCAGCGAGCTCGCCGAGCTCGGTGACGTCGTGGGTCCCGGAGGACGACCGCTCTCCGGTGGCGAACGTCGCCTGGTTTCTCTCGCTCGCGCAGTGGCGAGCGATGCCCCGGTGCTCCTCCTCGACGAGCCCACCGCAGGTCTCTCGCTTGCTGCCAAAGCCCGGGTCTTGGACGCGCTCCGCCGACTGGAGGGAAAGCGAGGGCTGATCGTGGTTACCCACGATCCAGAGGTTCAAAGCGCCACACGTCGGTCCATGGTGCTCGGCGGGGAGCCAGCAGCGCTGGCCGCGGAGTGAAGCCTCAGAACTGCCCGAGAAACCGGGGGTCGTTTTCGAATAGCACCCGGATGTCCGGGATCCCGTAGCGCAGCATCGCGACGCGCTCGACCCCAACACCAAATGCAAAGCCAGTGTAGCGCTCGGGATCGATTCCGCAGTGCTCGAACACCGCTGGGTGAACCATTCCGCAGCCCAGGATCTCGAGCCAGCCCGTCGCCTTGCAGACGCGGCAGCTCGCTCGCGAGCCATCGTCGGGCCGGCAGAAGACGCAGCCCACGTCGACCTCGGCGCCCGGCTCGACGAACGGAAAGTAACTCGGCCGAAAACGAACCGGCGTTCCCGGCCCATACAAGCGCTCCGCAAACGCGGTGAGAACGCCCTTGAGCATGGCGAAGCTCACGTTCTCGTCGACGAGAAATCCTTCGATCTGGTGAAACATCGGCGAGTGCGTCACGTCGTCGTCTCGACGATAGACAGCTCCTCCGGAGACGATCGCCATGGGCGGGCGGTGCGTGGTCATCTCGCGCACCTGCACGGTGCTCGTATGAGTGCGAAGCAGGATCCGGGCGTCGGGGCGTGCGCCCTGTACGTTCACCCAGAAGGTGTCTTGCATGTCCGTGGCCGGGTGGTCGGGAGGAAAAGCGAGCTTTTCGAAGTTGTTCGACTCGAAGTCCACTTCCGGTCCCCAGGCGATCTCGAAGCCGAGGGAACGGAAGATGTCGAGGATCTCGTCTTTGACCCGGGTCACCGGGTGGTGATGTCCTCGGGGCACCGGAACGCGACCGGGCAGCGTCAGGTCGAAGGGTCGAGCGGTGAGATCGGCCTGGCGCGCAGCGTTCTGGAGCTCGGCGAGACGCTGGGAAAACGCCGTCTCGACGTCGGTCTTCACGGCGTTGACGCGTTCCCCAATCGCTTTCTTCTCGCTGCCCGGGACCTCACCCATGCGGCGGAGAACGGCCGTCAGATCCCCCTTCTTGCCGAGCACTTCGGCTTTTGCGGCACGAAGCTCCTGCTCGGTCGCGGCGCCCGCAAAGCGTTCGCGAAAGCGTTCTCCGAGCGCGGTGAGCCCGGCTTCGATTTCCCGCGTCGGGTCCGACACGCTCACTTCGTGGCGGCGGCGGTCGCGAGCTCGGTGAGCTGCTTGAACGTGGCAGCGTCGTTCACCGCCATATCGGCGAGCACCTTGCGATCGATTTCGATGCCGCTCGTCTCGAGCCCGTGGATGAGGCGCGAGTAAGTCGTTCCGTTCTCACGGCAGGCGGCGTTGATTCGCACGATCCAAAGCCGGCGCATGTCGCGCTTACGGAGCTTGCGACCCGTGTACGCGTACGTCCAGCTCTTCCAAAGGACGCGCAGAGCTTGGCGATAGCGGTTCTTGCGACCACCATAGAAGCCCTCCACCTGGGAGAGCACGCGCTTGTGGCGACGGTGAGTGTTCTTTCCTCGTTTGACGCGCGACATTCTTCAATCTCCGAGCATCAGCCGTACGGCAAAAGGAGCTTCACGCGCTTTTCCATCGCAGGCGTGACCATGTCGTTGTCACGCAGACGGCGCAGGCGCTTCCGGTTCTTGTTCTGCATGCCATGCTGCGCTCCGCACTTGGGACGGCGCACACGACCCGACCCGGTGATCTTGAAGCGCTTCTTGGCGCAGCGGTTGGTCTTCATCTTCGACATGGGAACGCGTCTCCAGTGGGGCGCTCGGGCCGAAGCCATCGCTTCGTCCTCGAAAACGCCTCCGGGGAGCGCGGACTTATGACGGAATGGGGCGGATTCGTCAAGCCAACCCCCGACCTAGCGCCAGGGGGCGGCCAGGACACCGATACCTAGAAATCAGAAACAGGAAGGCGGAAGGTCGGAAGCCCGGAGAAATAATGAAAAATCCTTCGTTTCCTTCCGGATCTTCCGCCTTCCTGTGAAATCTCCGGGATTCCCGTTTCAGTGGGCAGGCCCGAGGACGAATCGGAGGGTAGGGTTGTGGGGTGGCGAGGATTGTAGTGCTGCTGATGGGCGGGCTTTCCGCCCGGGAGAAAGAGCTCGAGACTCTCAAACAAGGCCACGAAATTTCGGTCGTCGAGCCCCGATTTCCCGACTGCAAAAAGGAGCTCGAGTCGGCCCGGCCCGCCTTGGTGCTGGTGGATGGGACCAACGCACCGTCCCACGGTCGAGCGACGGCGGGCTGGATGTCCCAGCTTCCACGCCTGCGCACGGTGCCGTTTCTGTTTCTGGACGTGCCCGACGGGGACGTTCCCAAAGTGATCAAGGCGCTGCCCCGGGCTCAGCTCGGAACGTGGGCCAGCGTCAGCGGAGCTAGCGAGCGACTGATCGCGGGGCGCTAGAACTGCCAGTGGGCCGCGGCCGAAGCACCGCTGGGCGTCACACCGACGAACACTCGAGGGGCGAAGGGCTTCGGTCGAAGCCGGGCGTCCTTATCGCTCTTGCTCTTGGCGGTGAAGAACAGAACCGCGCCCACACTGGCGCTGACGACGGCAACTCCCGTCAAGATGGTGCTGGTGAGGGCGAGGGTGCGACCGGCCTGAAGATCGCTGTCTGCGCAGCTCGGTGAACAACTGCTCTTCGCGTCGTCGTATTCGCCTTTGGCCAAGATGCCCGTGAGGATCGCTCCGCCCGCCGTGATCGCGCCGACGCCCAGGAGCACGTAGGCGGGGATGTTCGGCTTGTCCTCCTCACCAGTCGGGACGGGGGTCACTTCGGTCTCGGGAGGAGGTGTCGTGGTTGATTCCGACGGTGGGCCGGTTTCCGGTGGGGGCTTGGCGTTCCCCGCCAGCCGCTTCTTCAGGTTCGCGAGGCGAACCTCGGTCGTCGCGCGCTGATCGCTGTCCTTGCCGGCGGTTGCCAGAAACTTCTCCAGCGCAGCGATCGCGGCCTCGAGATCGTTTCGTCGCTCGTTCACCGTGGCGATGTTGAGGAGGATCTCCGGGCGCTTGGACAGCTCGTAAGACTTTTCGAAGGCCTTGAGCGCGTTTTCGTAATCGCTCTCTTGAAGGTAGGCGACTCCCGACTCGAAGTGCTTTCGGGCCAGCTCGTCCGGCTCCTCACCCCGGGCGGGATGTCCTACGAAGAGGATCCCGAGAGCGAGCAGCGGTCCCAGCCACCTGACTCGTCGGCTCATGCCCGATCAATACCACGTAGCCCGACGCTGCCGCGAATGTCCCACGTTCCCGCACGCTTCGAGCGATGGGCGACGGGGCCGGCCGTCGATGATATAGAGCGCCGACTCCGACCCAATGCCCGGACGGGCTGTCTCTACATGCCGAAGCGCGACGACATCGAGAAGATCCTGCTGATTGGCTCGGGGCCCATCGTCATCGGGCAGGCGTGCGAGTTCGATTACTCGGGCACGCAGGGCGCCAAGGCGCTTGGTCGAGCTCGGCTACGACGTGGTGCTGGTCAACTCGAACCCGGCGACCATCATGACCGACCCGGAGCTCGTGCGGCGCACCTACGTCGAGCCGCTCGACGCTCGAGACGCTGTCGGCCATCATCGAGCGCGAGCGCCCGGATGCGCTCCTGCCGACGCTCGGCGGGACAGACCGCGCTGAACCTGGCGCTCGAGCTTCACGAGCACGGCGTGCTGTCGCGCCATCGGCGTGGAGCTGATCGGCGCACAGGTCGACGCCATTCGCAAGGCCGAGGATCGCCAGCTCTTCAAGGACGCGATGACGCGCGTGCGGGCCTCGAGTGTCCGCGGTCCGCGCTACGTCGGGAGCGTCGAGGAGGCGCGCGAGTTCGTGGAGATCGCCGGGTATCCCGCTGATCCTGCGGCCAGCTTCACGCTGGGCGGCTCGGGCGGCGCCATCGTGAAGGACGCGAGCGAGTTCGAGGCCAAGGTCGAGCTGGGCGCTCGCGCAGTCGCCGACGCACGAGGTGCTGGTCGAGGAGAGCGTGCTCGGCTGGAAGGAGTTCGAGCTCGAGGTCATTCGCGACAAGGCCGACAACTTCATCGTCGTCTGCTCGATCGAGAACATCGATCCCGATGGGCGTCCACACCGGCGACTCGATCACCGTGGCGCCGGCGATGACCCTCACCGACCGCGAGTACCAGCGCCTGCGCGACGCGGCGCGCGCGGTGATGCACCGAGATCGGCGTCGAGACCGGCGGCTCGAACGTGCAGTTCGCCGTCGATCCCGAAGACCGGGCGCGTGCTCGTGATCGAGATGAACCCGCGCGTGTCGCGCTCGAGCGCGCTGGCGTCGAAGGCGACGGGCTACCCGATCGCGAAGATCGCCGCCAAGCTCGCGGTGGGCTTCACGCTCGACGAGCTCGAGAACGACATCACCGGGACGAGCGCCGCGTTCGAGCCGACCATCGACTACGTCGTCGTCAAGTGGCCGCGCTTCGCCTTCGAGAAGTTCCCGGGCGCGGACTCCGCGCCTCGGCACGCAGATGAAGAGCGTGGGCGAGGTGATGAGCATCGGGCGCACGTTCCCCGAGGCGCTGCAGAAGGCGGCGCGCTCGCTCGAGACGGGCAAGGACGGCCTCGTGAGCCTGGTGGATCGCGTCGACTATCGGGGCTCGTCGACGACACGGTGGCGGGACGCGATCTGGTTCACGAGGCGCCGCCGATGGCGAAGCCTCGCGCGAGCGTGCCTCCGCCGCAGGACGCGCGAGCTCATCGAGCGTTCTGGGCGGCTCATCGCCGTGCCCACGGCCGATCGGCTGTTTCTACGTCGGCGACGCGCTTCGGGCTGGGGCGTCCGTGGAGCGCGTGCACGAGCTTACGGCGATCGATCCCTGGTTTTTGCGCGCAGATCGCGCGCATCGTCGAGCACGAGCGAGTGCTCGCCGAGAGCGCTGAGCTCGCCGCCGAGCTGCTTCGCGAGAGCAAGCGGCTCGGCTTCAGCGACGCGCAGATCGCGCGCGCTTCGCGGAGTCGACGAAGTCGAGGTGCGCACGCTCCGGGAACAGCGCGAGCGTCCGCGCGGTGTACGGGCGCGTGGACACCTGCGCGGCCGAGTTCGTCGCGCAAACGCCGTACCTCTACTCGACCTACGAGTCCGAGAGCGAAGCCGACGTGAGCGACCGCAGGAAGGTGATCATCCTCGGCGGCGGCCCGAACCGGATCGGTCAGGGCATCGAGTTCGACTACTGCTGCTGCCACGCGGTCTTCGCGCTGCGCGAGCTCGGGCTCGAGACGGTGATGGTCAACTGCAACCCGGAGACGGTGTCGACCGACTACGACACCTCCGACCGCCTGTACTTCGAGCCGCTCACGCTCGAGGACGTGCTCGTCGATCTGCCGCGAGGAAGCGTCGAAGGGCGAGCTCTTGGGCGTGATCGTGCAGTTCGGCGGGCAGACGCCGCTGAAGCTCGCGGTGCCGCTCGAGCGGGCGGGCGATGCAGCTCCTCGGCACGCCGCGCCGACGCCATCGATCGCGCCGAGGATCGCGAGCGCTTCGACGCGCTGCTCGACGAAGCTCGGCGCTCATGCGCCCGCGCGCCGGCATCGCGAAGGGCGCCGAGGAGGCCCGGCGCATCGCGCGAGGAAATCGGCTACCCGGTGCTGGTCCGCCCGTCCTACGTGCTCGGCGGGCGCGCGATGATGAACTGCTGGAGCGAGGACGAGCTCAACGCGTACGTCGATCTGGCGATCGAGGCTGCGCGCGAAGAGGGCGGCACGCAGACGCTCCTCATCGACCAGTTCCTGAAGAACGCCATCGAGGTCGACGTCGACTGCGTCTGCGACGGCCAGCGCGCCGTGATCGGCGGCGTGATGCAGCACATCGAGGAGGCGGGCGTCCACTCGGGCGACTCGACCAGCGTCCTGCCGCCCCACTCGCTCGATCCCGACGTGGTCGCACGCATCGAGGATCAGGCGCGGGCGCTCGCGCTCGAGCTCGGCGTGGTCGGCCTGATGAACGTGCAGTTCGCGGTCAAGGACAGCGAGGTCTACGTGCTGGAGGTGAACCCCCGCGCATCGCGCACGGTGCCGTTCGTTTCGAAGGCGACGGGGCGGCCGCTGGCGAAGATCGCCGCGAAGGTCATGGTCGGCAAGACGCTCGACGAGCTCGGCGTGTTCGACGAACCGCTTGCCGACCCACGTCGCGGTCAAGGAGAGCGTCTTCCCGTTCGCGAAGTTCCCGGGCGTCGACACCATCCTCGGTCCCGAGATGCGCTCGACGGGCGAGGTCATGGGCATCGCCAGCAGCGTCGCGCTCGCCTTCGGCAAGTCGCTGGCCGCCAGCGGGTACCGTCTGCCCGACCACGGGCGCGCGTTCATCAGCGTGAAGGACGACGACAAAGGCTCAGGCTGCCCAGGTCGCGCGCCGCCTGCGCAATCTCGGCTTCACGATCGTCGCGACGCGCGGAACGGCGGACGCCTTCGAGCGCGCGCGCATCCCCGTCGAGCGCATCAACAAGGTGCTCGAGGGCTCGCCCCACGTCGTCGACGCCATCCGCGCAGGAACCATCCAGCTCGTCGTCAACACGACCCAGGGCGCCAAGGCGATCCGCGACAGCTACTCCATCCGTCGTACGACGCTCCTCGCGAACATCCCGTACTTCACGACCATGACCGCGGCGCTCGCGGTGGTCGATGCGCTCGAGGTTCGCTATCTCGCGGGGGCAGGCGCGAGCCAGGTGCGAAGCCTTCAGGAATGGCATGCACGCTCCTCCCGCGCGGTGATGCGTCCGGCCGGCCGAGGGGGAAAGTCGCCCGACCCGAGGCTTTGAGTTAGGTTCGAACGGGTGAAGCGCCGGTACCCGCTGGAAGCCCTCAAGAAGATCCGGAAGGCGGAGGTCGACGATCGCGCCGCCACCGTCGCCGGCGAGGTCGCAAAAACCGGTCGGGCACACAAGGGCGCGCTCGCAGCACGCGAAGTGCGAGTGGGGGCGGAAGAGCAAGCCGAGGCGGTGGTCGACGAGGAGCGCGCGCGCGTCGAGTCGGGCACTGCGAGCGCGGCGGATCTTCAAGCTCTGGCAGCCTGGCAGATGGCGGAGGAGCAGCGCCTGGCCCATCTTCGAGACAACGAACGACGAGCCGCTGAAGCCCTCGTCCAACAGAAGCGCGCCGAAGACGGGGCTCGGGGAGCTCTCGCATCTGCTCAAGCCGAAGCCAAAGCGGTCGATCGCCACGAGGAGCGCTGGGCCAGCGAACGCGCACGCGAGCGCGATTGGCCGAGGAGGAAGCGGCGGAGGACGTGGTTCTCGCTCGTCGACCTGGCGGCGGAGGCGGTCGGTGATGCGACGCTCGCTGCGCATCGCGATTGGCGTCGGGATCGGCGTCGGACTTTCGTCCGGCATTCTCGCTGTCGCATGTGCGACGGACCGTCACGACGTTGTCGGTCACGGGATGCCGACACCTCTCGGCGTCCCGTCCCAGTCCGCGAGTGCCCAGAGCGCCGGCGCGGCCCGCACGTTCAGCATCGAAGAGTTCCAGCCGTTGCTCGCGGAGCCCCAGCTGGCCCGCGCGGCGAAGTTCGTCGATGCCGGTCAGAGCGCTCGGGCCGCGCGAGAGGTCGAGACCCAAATGACGAAGGCGCATCTCGCGCCTGCCGACGTGCCCCGCTGGCAGATGCTTCTTGGGCGTTTGCGCGAGGAAGCGGGCGACCTATCGGGCGCCGCCGCGTCGTACGAGCTGGCGCACAAGGAGAGCTGGCCTCTCCAGGGATACGCCGCTCTCGGGACGGGACGGGTGCTTCTACGCGCAGGGAAGTCCAAAGCTGCGCTCGACTGGCTTGGCAAGGTGCCGAAGGAAGGGCCGCTCGTTTCTGCGGCCGGAGTTCTGACCGCTGAAGCCGCGTTGCGCGCCGGCGACCCGGATCGGGCCATCAGCGCCTGGCGCGCCTATCTGCAAACCAAGCCCGCCGATGCGACCGACGTGTCGCTTGAAGCTCGCCGCCGCGCTTCTCGAACGAGCGTCCCACACGTCGCGGGTCGATCCCAAAGTTCAGAGCGCCGCGGCCGCGGTGAAGAACAGCGATGTCCTGGAAGCACTCGCGCTCGCGCGCCGGGGAGCTGCGGTGGCTGCTTCGCTTCCCGAGATTGTGGCCCGGGCTCGGGTTCTGGAGAAGCGAGCCCTCGACGCGCTGCCGAGCTCCGAGCGTGCGCGCCACGTCCTGCCCAGCCCGGAGGACGAGCTCATTCGTGTCCGGGCCCTCCTCGATGCAAGGCTCGAGGCCGAAGCGGAGCGCGCGGCCGACTCGCTGATCGCTTCCCTCGACAAAGCCACGCGCTTTGGAAGCGTCGGCTGCGAGGCGGCCTACCTCCGGGCGAAGGCCATCGCGATGAAGCGTCAGACCGGGCGCGCTTTCGAGGCCATCGACGAGGTCAGGAAACACTGCGATGGCGACGACGACTTGACGGCTCGCGCGCTTTTTCTGGCGGGAAAGTACGCGGCCGACGACGGCCGCGACACGCTGGCCATCGAACGCTGGGGAGAGCTGGAAAAACGTTTCCCCAAGCACCGGCTGGCGGACGACGCTCGGATGAACGCCGCGCTTTCGTACTTTTCTCTCGGCGTCGAGGCGCGCTTCACCGAGCTGCTCTCGTCGATGCCGGACGACTATCCCGACGGGGACATGCTGTTCGACGCCGTCTTTCGGCTCGCACTGCGGCGGATCGAAAAAGATGATTGGTCGGGCGCGGCCAGCGTTCTCGATCGAGTTGCCGAGATCTCGAAGAAGAACGATGCCGCGCGTGGAACGGAAATCTCCGGTCGAGAGCGTTACTTTCGCGCCCGCGCCTGGATCGAGACCGGAGAGGTGGCCCGGGGCTACGACGAGCTCGAGGCGATCGTTCGAGAGCTTCCGCTCTCCTACTACATGCTTCATGCCTACTCCCGGCTGCTCGACAAAGACCCTGCGCGGGCCGCGCGGGTGGTCAAGGAAGCCGAAAAGAAGACTCTGGAGCAGCCGTTCGCGTTCGCTCGCCTGCCTCAACTCGACAGCCCGGGATTCCGCCGCGCGCTCGAGCTGCTTCGTCAGAGCCAGTACCAAGAAGCCCGAGACGAGGTCGAAGCCCTGGGGCTGGTGAAGCCGGGCGCGTTGCCCGAAGTGCTCTGGGGCCTGGCGCTCTTGTATTCTCGCGCGGGCAGCGCCAAGGACGCGCACCAGATCGCGCGGGGGCTACTCACCGACTGGCTCTCCCGCTGGCCAGCAGGCGATTGGGTCAAGGCTTGGCAACTCGCGTTCCCGCGGCCGTACGACAAGCTGGTTCAGCGTGAGGCAAAGAAGAACGGCGTGCCGGAGTCGCTGGTGTATGCCGTGATGCGTGAAGAGAGCGCGTTCGATCCGGATGCGGTGAGCCATGCGGACGCCCACGGCTTGATGCAGCTCATCGTTCCGACCGCAAAGCTCTTGGCCAAGCCGATCGGTCTTCCCTACGACGCTCGAAGCTTGAAGCGCCCGGAGATCAACATTTCCCTCGGTGCGCGTGGCCTCGGGGAGCTCACGGAAAAAACGTTCGCTACCAATCCGCTCCTCGCGATCCCTGCGTACAATGCGGGCCCGGGCCGTCCGCGGCGATGGCTTCGAGAGCGTCCCCACGTCGACTTCGACGTATGGGTAGAGTCGATTCCGATCACGGAGACCCGTCGCTACACGAAGCGCGTTTTGGCGAGTCGCGCGGCGTATGCCTACCTCTACGAGCACGAAACGGCGGCCGAATCGATGGCAGTGCCGCTCCGACTGAACCTGTAGATCTTCGTCCAACCGAAGAGTGCGCACGGGCAAAATGAGCGGTAGGTGGAATCCCGCTCGCTAGGGTGTCTCACAGGAAGGCGGAAGGGCGACGCGCTTCGTGACACCCGAAGGGGTGGAACGGCGGAAGAAATCACGAATTCAAAAAGAATTCTGAGCTTCCGTACTTCCGCGCTTCCTGTGAATCCCGATTTCGTTCCATGTCTCTGAAAGCCGCTGTAGCCTGGAGTACTAGGGAAAGTGGCCACCTGCCCCCAATGCATGACGCAGTACCCCGACGAGGTCGAGGAGTGCGCGACCGATGGGACGACGCTGGTTCCCGATGCCGTGGTCGCGAGCATGGATCGCGATCTCGGGCCCGGCGAAATGATCGGCGACTACAAGGTCGAAAAGAAGATCGGAGCCGGCGGCTTTGGCAGCGTTTACCACGCAGTTCAGCCGTTGATTGGTAAAGCGGTCGCCATCAAGGTGCTCTCGAGGCGGCTGTCTTCGGATCCGGAAATGGTGTCGCGCTTCGTTTCCGAGGCGCGTGCGGCCAATCAAATTCGGAACAAGCACATCGTCGACATCTTTGGCTTCGGAGCGCTCCCTGACGGCCGTCAGTATTACGTGATGGAGCTCTTGTACGGCGCCACGCTCGAGCAGCACCTGAAGGCGCGGGGTCGCCTGGATCCCGTCGAAGCCGTGACCATTCTGCGCGCTGTGGCCCGGGCCCTGGACGCAGCGCACGCTTCTGGGATCGTTCATCGAGATCTCAAGCCCGAGAACGTGATTCTGGTTCCCGACGAGGACACCGGACTCATGCCGAAGCTCCTCGACTTCGGTATCGCGAAGCTGATGTCGGGATCGACGGGAAGTCACAAGACCCGCACCGGGGTGCCGATGGGCACGCCCTACTACATGTCGCCGGAGCAGTGTCGTGGTGACAAGATCGACCACCACACGGACATCTACTCACTCGGAGTCGTTGCATTCCAGCTCTTGGCCGGCAAGCTGCCGTTCGACGCGGAATCGTTCATGCAGCTCATGTTCCAGCACGTTTCCGCGCCGGCGCCGAAGGCGAGTGAGACCTGCGGGGATTTGTCGCCGGAGCTGGATGGACCACTGCTTGCCATGCTCGACAAGAACGCAAGCGCGCGCCCTTCGAGTGCGGGCGCTGCGATTGAAGACCTGGCGTCGGCCGCGCGGCGTGCCGGATTCAGTTTGCCGGATGTTGGCGTGCGCCTTTCTTCGTCGGCCAAGCATTCGGTGCCAACGGGCTCCGCCATCACCTCGGATTCCGACGCTGCCGGCCGGGAGTACGCTCAACGCGAGCTCGGCCGAAACTCTCGCCCGGCCCGAGCCACGTCGGGTGATGTTCATCGCTCTCGCTCTGGCCCTGGTGTCACTGGGCGCCGTCGGTCTTTTGGTCCTCCTCCGGACGACGCCGAAGCCACCCGCCACGGTCGCCAGCGAGGCGCCGGCTCCCCCCGTCAGCATTGGCAAGGCAGCCCCGAAGCGCTCCGCTTCCGCCAAACCGACGCGGGTCAAGCTCAGGGTCGTCTCCAAACCCGCCAGCGTGGACGTGTACCTCGGCGAAGAGAAGATTGGGCAGACGTCGGATTCGAACCTCCAGATCGATCGCGGCGACAGGGAGGTGGAGCTCACCTTCAAGGCGAAGGGGTACTTGGACAAGACGCTGAAGATCAAGCCGACGGCCAGCCTGGTCCTTTCAGTCGATCTCAAACCCGTGGCCCGGCCGCGGGTTCGAAAGACGGGGGGAGGGGAGCTGGAGTTTTGAGGAGGCGAATGCGCGCGCTCAGCGCGGTCACCCTGATGGGACTTTCTTGCGGTTGCACGAGCTTGCCGGACATCGACGCGGGGATCTGTGGCAACGGCATCGAGGAATCGGGCGAAGATTGTGACTCGAGCCAGGCGAGCTGTCGGCCTCCGGGTTCGGAGGACGAGTGCCGGTTCGATTGCTCGATCCAGGCCGACGGTACGCGAAGGGCTTGTCCGACAGGCTATGGGTGTGGATTGGCCGGGAACGTGTGTCGACGTGCTTCAGGCGGCTTCCAGCTCGCGGCGGGGCCCGAGAGTGGCGACACGCTGTACGTCGCGGCGGCGGACTTCAATGCAGATGGGCGAGACGACGTTCTCACCGTCGCCCTCAATAGCATCGCGGTGCACTTCAGCGGTCCCGATGGAGACAGCTCCGACAGCGTGAAGATCGCCTCGCCACCTCTCCCGCCGGCGGTGGGTCGGTTGAGTGACCAAGAGGGCATGTCGTTCGCGCTGGCCGCCGGAGGCGTCAGTGTGGAGCGGGGCCGTGACGACAACACGATCTCAGCGGGAGCATACGCGCCGTTTCCCTTGAGTCCCGACACCATCGCCGTCGGTTTGGTCGACGCCATACCGTGGACCGGCAGTGACTTCGCCAACATCGGCGATGAAGTGGTGGGCTTTGCTCCTCTTGGCAATGATGTTCAAGTCCGCGAGGTGATCTCCGCGAAAGATCTGTTCACACTCCCCGTTTCGGAAAAGCAATTTTGCCCGGAGGTGCTGCACGCGGACCTCGATCCAGAGACCGCTTCGGGCGAGGAGCTGATTGTCCCGATCCCGGGCGGCAACAAGATTTTGATTTTCGCGCTCAGCCACCCCACGGCGACGGGCTACGCCTGGAGCACGACAGCCCAGACGGTCGTGCTCACTCTCCCATCCGTGGGGGGGGTGACACTCAACCTGCCCGAGGGACCGAAGGTCAGCGGACGGCCACCACCGCCCACGATCGTGCTCGCGGACGTGAATGGGGACGGCTACCAGGACATCGTCGCCGAAGGCAAACTCGCCGGGGCGAGCAAGATGCTGTTCGTGCTGGGCGACGGGCAAGGCGGATTCTATTCACCAGCATCCTGGCAGACCAATCCCGCGGACAATCAGCTGGGACTCTACGTCGAGTACAACCAAGCGGCTGCTGATCAAAGCGTGGGCCTGGCCAACGGGCAGCCGCTGGCGGTGGGTGATCTCAACCTCGACGGAACTCCCGATTTCGTAGTCGAGAACGGAATCAATCTGAGCCAGCCTCGATCCCCTGGATGGGTGAGGGCTACGGCCACGGATTTCCCGTGGCACGCCGCGGCCATTGGCAACTTCAATGGCGATGCGTATCCGGACGTGGTGGCTGCTGCCTACGATGGTCAACGCGTGGACTTGCTCGTCGGAAATGGATTTGGTTTCAACGTCACGCACATTTCAACGAGCTCCAAAGTCCGCGGCTTTGCGGTCGGTGACTTCGACGGCAACTTGATTGGGGACGTTGCTGTGACCGAAACCGTTACCTTGCCGGACAACAGCACCGAGGACGTCCTGTCCATGCTCTTTGGTCGGGCCGGCGCGCCTCTGGAATCTCCGGTGGAGCTCGGTCGCTTCCAACAAATTCGCGCGATCTCCGGAGGCGACGTGTTTTCTTTCAACGGTGCTCTGGACGGAGTCACCGACCTCGGCGTTTTCGCCATTTCGGATGACGCGCCGAAGGCGGCGCTCTTCGTCGGCAACACGCAGCGTCGAATCGAGTCAGCGTTCTCGCTGACGCTGGCGCCGAATACTCCGGACGAGGCGATCGCGTACGCCACCCGGGCGGTGGCAGGCAATTTCGATGGAGTCGGGCCCAACGACGACCTGGCTCTCTTGACAATTCCTCCGTCCGCGCAATTGGGAGTCGACACGGCAGTTCGGCTATGGCTCGCGCCAGCGACGGGAGACGCGGAGCTCGATCTGGCTGTCACGACAGCATCTGATCCGGTCGATTTCCCCAACTTTGTCCCCTGCGGAATGTTGTTCGCGCCGGTGGATCTCGGTGGCAACGACCTGGACGAGCTGGTGTCGTTCGGTTTTTCCGGCGCCGACGCCAACGCCAAGGGGGAGATCGTGGTCGCCGACGTCGAGCAGCAGGCGGACGGACTGCATCGCTTCCACGTCTCCGCTCCGGTCGAGGTCCCGGAGATCTACTTGGGAAAACTGGAGCTTTCGGCATGCGCAGGCGCCGCCGCCACGTTGTCGGACCAAACCTCGGTCGATGGTCGTGCTCAAGTCGTCGACGTGAACGGCGACGGTTGGAAGGACATCTTGGTGAGCGGACTGTTCGTCTCCCTCGCGGACAAGCCGCCGATCCGGCCCAAGATCATCGTGTTCGAGAATCATGGCGATGGAGGGCTCGACGTCACCGGACGGCGTGATCCTCAACGTCGATGCCCCACCCAACGCTCAACTCACCGGTTTCACCGTGATCGAGCTCGATGGTGACCCCGTTCCGGAAATCGTTCTGGCGTTCGACGACAAGTTGTTCCGCGGCGAGCTGAATCTCGCGGCGCACCGCATCGAAGACCTGGTCGGACTGACCGACCTTCCCCACGGAACGTCTCTGGCCGATGGGGACTTGAATGGAGATGGTGTGAGTGACCTGATTATCGCGGGTTCGGGCGGGGTGAACCTGGCCCTTGGCGTACCGGTGCTGAAATGAAATCACGTTGGTTCATCGGACTCTGTTTGTGTGTTTCCACGTTGGGCACGCCCGCTCTCGCGGGCGGAGCCGATGAAGCACGCACCTACTTCGAGGTCGGCGCAAAGGCGTACAAGGTCGGGGACTACCTGAACGCCATCAAGGCGTTCGAGGAGGCCTACCGGCGGTCGAATCGCTCCGGGCTTCTGTTCTCGATCGCCCAAGCCCATCGGATGGAGTACTTCGCGCGGAACAATCCCGCCCGGCTCCGTGACGCCGTCGGCTACTACCAGAAGTATCTAGCGGCGGAGCCCAAGGGAAAACGCGCCGCCGAGGTGAGCGAGTATCTCGCTCGTCTGAAGCCGCTCTTGCCCTCCGATGCAGCGGAGCCCCGAGCGCCCACAGCGCCCACAGCGCCCACCAAGCCGCGGGTGATGATTTCCTCACCCACCCCAGGCGTGCACGTCACGTTCGATGGTCGCTCGGTCAGCCATCCGTTCATTCAGGAGGTCTCAGCGGGCAAACACAAGCTGCTCCTCAGTGCGCCCGGCTTCGCAGACTACACCCGCGAGATCGTGGTCGATGCCAAGGAAGGCGCCCCCGCGTTCGACATTCCGCTGAAGGAGCTTCCGGCCAGCGTGGAAATCGTCGCGCCCGATGGCGCCGAGGTCACCTTGGACGGACGTTTGCTCGGGGTGACACCACTCCCGACGCTTCCGGTTCCCAGTGGGCGTCACTTTCTGGCCGTGACCAAGAACGGCAAGAAGGCATGGAGCCAGGAGATCGTTTTGGCTCGCGGCCAGAAGAAACGAGTCGAAACTTCGCTCGAAGCAACGGGGCAGCGTACGGCTTCGTGGATCTTGATCGGCGTCGGAGCTGCCGGCGTCGTGGGCGGAGGCGTGCTCGGATACCTCGCTGTCCGCAAGCAAAGCGACGCCCAGGACATTCGCGATGCGAGCACGGGCGCGGGCGGGCTACCCCAGAGCGATTTTTCGCGGTACCAGTCGCTGCGTCAGAGTCGTGACGACCTGCGACTGGCCGCATTCGTCACCGCGGGAACCGGTCTCGGTATTGGGAGCCTGGGGCTCGCGCTCAACATCTTCGACGAGCCCAAGGTGCCGCTCCCTCCTTCGGAAAAGCTTCCAGGAAAGCCCGACCAGCAGCGGCCATCGAGTCTGCCCTCGATGGAAGTGTCCGCCCTGCCCTTGCCGGGTGGGGGCGGAGCGACGCTTCACGGGCGATTCTGAATCAGAACGGCCCGCCGCCGCCGTTCGAGCAGTTGACGCACTCGGGGTCGCTCTTGTTCGCAGGATCCGCGCACTTGAGTGGGCAGTACGTCACGGTCTGGAACACCTTTTCGACCTTGTCGCACTCGTCGCTCTGGCCCTTCACGCTCATGTCCGCGTAGCCGCCGTTGTCGACGAACTTCTGCGCGCACTGTGTCTCGCCCGGTGTTTGCGTGATCCAGCCCGCGAGATCCGGGAACGGTTGCTCCTGGTCCTTCGGTGAGTAGTAGGCCTCGGTGCAGACCTCTTTCATCACGCAATCGCCTGCTGCCGGCTTTGCACCCGGTGCTGCAAGCGCCTTGAGCGTGTAGCAGAGCTTGAAGAAGCCAGTGCAATCGGCGGTCACCGAGTTCGTGCTCCAGGGCACGCTCGGAGGAACCGGATTGGTGAAGTCAACGGTCGTGGGATCGGGGCAGTTGCCGGGCATGATTGTCGAAACCGCGCCGACCACCGACGAGCCCTGCTGGAAGAAGCACGGGCTCAAGTTGTCGATCTTCCAGAACCCAGCGCTGAAGCAGGTACACGCGGCCTTGCCCGTCGTGCCGAGGGGCATGAGCGTGCTCGGGTTGAGCCCCTGGTATCCGACGCATTCGCCCCAGACGAGCTTGACCTCGCCTTCTGTGACGCAGGTCGTGGTGCCGTCCTTGCAGTTGCCGTGATTGCGATGCTTGCGAAGCCCCGGCCAGCAGGCTGCCGTTTCGCCTTTGGTCGTGCAGGGACAGCCGGGCAGGTTCTTGTCGTCCGGGCACTCCGGCGTGCCACCGGGTTTGACGGGCTGACCGCCGCCATCACACGAGAGAGGCGGCGGATCATCGAGGAAGAAGGCTTCCGTGGAGTAGTCCAAGGCGCCCGTTTCGTTGATGTTGATCCCGGAGTCGTTCCCGTAGTTGCCGCTTCCGCCCACCGAGCCGTCGGGATTGTTCCCGTTGCCTCCACTGCCGGCACCATTCGAGGACGCGGAGCATTGGATGGCGGCCATCGCACCGACCGAGATCACGGAAAGAGCCAAGACCGTTCGGACAGCGGGAAACCTTTTGATGACGCTCATCGACGACCCTCCTCGTGCACCCGGCCGGAAGGGTTACAAAAAGGTTGGCACCGCGCAAGGAGGCGACCGGACGCTCCAACCAGAGCGGGATCCGTCCCGGGCGGATGCGAGGAGGTTCTCGCGCCGCTCCCGCGGTTTTCGAGGGATCCCCGCACGACCGGTCGCATTCTCCACGTGGCGATGCTTCGCGACAGCTCCGATGTCCTGCTCAGGCGATGGCGCTCGGCCCTGATTGCGAGCCGAGCATCGCGAGCTTTCAGGCGCACGTGCAGGTTGGCTGATTCTTGCCTTCTTCTGCACAGATCCAATCCCACTCGGTCTTGCAGCAGAACGAGTCGGCCTGACACACGGCATCAGCGCACTGGGAACACGACGCGGGCATGGATGCCCCGACCTCGCACTCGCTGTGGATGCAGTTGCCGGCGGACGCGCATTCCCCCGCGCAGTCCCCGACGGCCGCGCTGGCAGCGTCGGCACACATCTGATCCCATTGTCCATTCTCGAGGTTGCAGCAGTAGGGATCACTCTCGCAAACGTGCGTGATACACGGGCTGCACGATTCGTGCATCGCTGCTCCGACTTCGCAGGGCTTGTGGGTGCAGGTCGTCTGACCACCACAGGTACTGGCGCAGACCTGATCCACGGCTTTGACGCATAGATCGTCCCAGCCGAAGCTGCAGCAATACAGGTCGTTGAGACACACGGCGGCCGCGCACAAGCCACACTTTGGATCGAGCGCAGAGCCCGGCTCGCACACGTCGTGATCGCAGTTGCCGCTGCCGGTCGTTCCCGAACCTGCGCCGCACGCCGACAGTGGGTTGGAGCACGGCACGCAGGCCCCGTACCCCTTCGCGATGTTCTGGCACTGCATGTGGATTTCGTGCTTCGTTTCTTTGCCGAACAAGAGATCCATCAAGAACGAGGCCGCGAGCTGCGCCAGAGCATCCCCGCCCAGAAGATCCTTCACGAGTGGATCGAGGGGAATGGGCTCACAATCAGCGTCGTTTTTGCACGGTACGCACACACCGCACTGCTTGCCGTCGTAGATGTCGATACTGGCGCAGGCCTTCATCTTGTACTTGATGACGGCGTCGTTGATCTTGACCTTCTTCAAGCCGAGGTTCAGCTCCGGACCGCCAATCAGGTCTCGGATGAGCTCGCCCACGTTGTAGTCGAGGCTTGCGCCGACGCAGTTGGCGTCGCTCGAGCAGCTGCTGGTGACCTGGTCGAACGGCGGAGGGAGCACTGCGCCGGCCTTGAGGATGTCCGTACAACCGGTCGCTGGGTGCACACAGCTACCGTGAGTTCCTCCGTTGATCGGGAACTTGCACTTCCAGGTTTCCGAGGATGACGTGTTGCCACAGCCGTAACACTCCGAGTCCTGCTGGCAGTCGCCTCCGCCCTCGGTGGGGCTGCCGGCCAGGCCGCACGGCTTCACGCAGGCTCCTTTTTGGCATTCGAGTCCCGGATTGCAGGGCATGGCCGTGGAGCACTCGGCGCACACGTGGTTGAAGCAAGCCTTCGCGGTCTTTCCGCCGTTTTCGCACTTGCCGCAATCCGAATCCTGAGCGCACTGCGCGGGACACTTGTCCTCGCACTTGCCGCTGGTGTCGTTGCAGAGCTGGGAGCCCGTACAACCCACTGTGTTCTGGCCTTTGCAGGCCACGCATTTGCTGGTCGCCGTGTCACACACCTGATGCAAGGGATCGCAGGCGAGACAGTCCAGGTCCTTCGTGCAAGTGACGGTCGGCTCGTTGTTGGCATCCGTGAGGCAGGTCAGATCCTGCGGGGCGCAGGTGCCGAACGAGGTGCACTGTTCGCCGGGCTTGCACTCGGCGGCGGTCGTGCAGGCGATGCAGCGCGTGTTGGCCACATCGCACTTCGTCCGATCGTAGGAGCAGCCCTCGCATTCCGCATCGGAATGGCAGTTGTTGAGTAGGCACACTCCCGCCCCGATCGCTCCGGATCCGCCGTCGCCGGCCTCACCGCCTGCGCCACCGAGTCCGATGCCGGGGCCCTTGCCACCCTTGCCGCCTCCACAGCCAGGCACGGCCAGGAGCACTACGACCGCCAGGGCGGTCGTACCCATCAGCAAGCGAATCAAGCGTTTCATGTAGTGTCTCTCCAAGCCCGGGCCCGCGTCGCCCAGTCTGGAGGATACCAAGCCGCCGGCCGGCGTGCAGGCCGCGCGGGATCGAACCCGGAGTTTGTGGGGAAAACTCCGGGCTCCGGCGGGCTCCGTCAGCAGCTACACGAGGACGACTGCTGGGCAGCGTCGACGCAGAACTGATCCCACTCCGTGGTGCAGCAGAAGGAATCCGCGCCGCAAATCGCACCCGCGCAGGTCGAGCAACTACTCGACAGCGGCCCGCCCTTCGAGCATTCGCTGTGGGAGCAGCCCGTCCCGGTGCACGCGCTGGTGCAAGCGCTCGAGGCCTGTGCCTCCGTCACGCACGTGGAGTCCCACGAGCCGCTGCCGGTGTTGCAGCAGTAGGGATCGTCCGCGCAGATGGCGCCGGCGCACGAGCTGCAAAGCGAGCTCAGTGCTGCACCAGTCGTGCAGGGTCCGTGAGTACAGGTGCTGGTTCCGCCGCAGCCACCCGGACAGTATTTCGCGACCTCACCAACGCACACGCTGTCCCAGCTGTTGTTGCAGCAGTACGAGTCGTTCTTGCAAACCTCGGCGGCGCAGGCGCTGCACCCCGAATTCAGCGCGCCGCCTTCAGCGCACACGTCGTGATCACAGCTGCCGGTGCCGGTACCAGTCGTTTCCCCGCAAGCCTTGGTCGGATTTGCGCACGGGATGCACGCGCCGTACCCGGCCACGATGTTCAGACACTGGAAATGCAAGCTGTGGTCGGTGTTCTTGCCGTACAGGAGATCGATCAAGAAGCTCGCGGCGATGGATGCCAGCGCGTCGCCCTTGAACAAGTCAGCCACGAACTGGTCGACGCTGATCGACTTGCAGTCGCTGTCTTCCTTGCAGGGCACGCAAATTCCGCAGCTCTTGCCGTCGAAGAGCTCGATGCTCGCGCACACGTTCATGCCGTAGGTCACGACCGCGTCGTTGATCTTGACCTTCTTGATCCCGAGGTTGAGCTCCGGGCCTCCAATGAGATCTCGGATCAGCTTGCCCACGTTGTAGTTGACGCCCACACCCGAGCAATCCGCGTCTTTCGAGCAGGTATTGGTGACCTGATCGAAGGGAGCGGGCAGAGCCAGGCCGTTCCCGAGGTCGGAGCAACCAGCCGCCGGGGGCGCACAGGTGCCGTGCAGGCCGCCGTTGATCGGGAACTTGCACTTCCACTTGGGCACCGTGGGGTCGTTCGGGGCGTCGCCGCAGCCGCCACAGTCCGAATCCCCGTCACAGGTACCTGGGGTCTGACCGGGAAGGCCGCACGGCTGAATGCATTGCCCTTTCTGGCAAACCTTTCCTGCGGCGCAGGGGTAGCTGTCGGAGCACTCCGAGCACTTGTGGTTGAAGCACGCCTTGGCCTGCTTGCCCACGCTGGCACCGTCGGTGATTTCGCAACGATTGCAATCGTTGTTCGTCGTGCATTGGTCCGGACACTTGTCGACGCACTTGTTGTCCACACAGATGTCGGTGGGTGAGCATTGGCTCGTGTTCGTGTCCGTGCAGGCCACGCACTTCTTGGTCGTGAGCTCGCAGATCTGGTGGAGCGGATCGCAGCCGGCGCAGTCCTTGTTTTCCGCGCACGAAATCGTCGGCTCGCCAGTGGAATCCGTCGTGCAAGCTTGGCTCGCGCAAATTCCGTAGGAGCTGCACACCTGGCCTGGCGGACAGGTGTTCGTCCCGCCCGGATCGCACGCCAGGCAGCGGTGCTCGCTCACCTTGCATTTATTGCGGCCCGAGTCACAGGCGTCGCACTCCGAGTCGGAGTTGCAGTTGTTGAGGAGACAGACGCCCGAGCCGCCCCCGGTACCTCCGGTGCCGCTGCCCCCGGTTCCCTTCTGCCCAGGGCTATTGTCCGCGTTGCTCCCGCAACCAGGCAAACCGAGGAAAATCAGCATCGCGCCCACCAGGGCTGCGGAGACGAGACTCTTTATTGAAGACACAGGGCATTCCTCCCAAACCAAGAAAACCCAAAGCCGAAGGATACCGAACGCGTGACGGGATGGGAACGACCGAGCGACCTATCGTCCGAGGACCTGCTGATTTCGGGGCTTTGCTAGGGATGGGACTACTTGGGCTCGGGTACGACCGTCCCGCAGTTTACGAACTCGAGGTTGGTATCGACCCGGAAGTTCGACTCGTCCGTGTGTCGCTCGGCATGGAAAAGCTCCAGCGAATACACGTTCCCGACCGTGATGCCGAGCGCGCTGGCGTTCGCATCCAGGTCGATCTGGTCCTCTTGCATCGGGTGAAGACCGCCCAGATCGATGGCGAGCTTCTTGTTGATGAAGACCCAGAGGTCGTCGTCGCCCTGGAAATGGAACGTCTCGCCGCCGTTGTACTTGAACTGCGTGTGGACTTCCGTCGTGAAGTGGAAATTGTGTTCCCAGCTCTCGTTGCCCCATCCCGCGCCGTCCAGCGGAAAGAAAGCGTTGCTCTCGAAGGTGTAGATGCCCTGATTGGGGATGAGAAAGAGATAGAAGAGGTAGGGCTTGTTGACGCCGTCGACGTTCGTGTACCACTGCTTGAAATTATCGGGGCTCGTCGTGAAAATCGTCGCGCCCGAGCTCGCATACACAGGCTTCTGATTGGGGCCGAGGGTGTCCTCGACGATTCCTTTCAAGCCGTTGCCGGTGAAGGTCTGGAAATCCGGGTGGCCGCCCGGGACCGAGCCGTCCTTGAAGTCCCGGAGGACTCCCAAGAGCGTCGACCCGCACCCACCCTGGCCGGTCGGCGCGCCCGCCGAGCCGTCGAATGGGTCGCCCAGCTTCCACGCTCCAATGTCCGTCTTGGTGAACCCGATCGGGTAGCCGTCGGGACCGAGAGGGAAACCGCCACCCCCGGCCGTGCCGCTTCCCCCATCGACGTTGATCTTCAAGCCGCCGCTTCCGCCCGACGCGCCGGTGCCAGCACCGCCGCTTCCGTTGCTCGCCGAATCGTCCCCTCCGCCGCAGCCAGAGCCAGCTCCGCCGAGTGTCAGCGCGGCACACACCGCCATCACGGTTGATCGAGTCATCGCGATGATTTTACCGCCAGTTGCCCGGCGGCGCATTCACTTCAACCGGTAGACGACTTCCGAGCCCACGATCAGGTCGTGGGCAGCGCGCTTTTCCGGATGAAAGGCCGCCAAACCGAGGCCGGCCACGTACAGCAGGCTGAGGAGCGCATTGCCGACTGCCACCGCGAACACGAAGCCCTTGAACGCATCCACGTCCGTGAGCTGGATCTGGTGGACGGCAACCACGAGGCCTCCTCGGCCCTCCGTCCACAGGATCACGAGCCCGGCAAAGAACGGCAGCCACAGGCTCGCGATCGTGCGCACGAGCGAACGCCCGAAGCCGAGGGAGCGACCATCGACTCTGCGCACCGAAAGGCTCATCAAGAACTTGCCGAGCGTCTGCCCGCGCGTGGCGTGGGCAATCGTGACGTAGGCCAAATGGAGTCCGAGCCCGATCATTCCGAGCAGGCCAATCACCGCGCTCGCGAGCATCACGTCGATGGCCACCGCCGCGCCCCGCACCCAAAACCCCGCATGGCGGACGCGCTCGGGAGCCGCCGCTTCGAGTGCCTCGGTCAACGCCTCGTAGCTCGCGTAGCGCGCCTCTGGGTCCTTCGACATCAGTCGTTCGACGATGGCGGCGAGGCGGGTCGGGACTCGCGGAGCCAAACCGGCGAGTCGCGGCGGGGGCTCGGTGAGGTGCTTGCTGATGACCGCGAGGGGAGTCCTGCCGTCGAAGGGCGGTCGTCCCGTGAGCAGGTGAAAGAAGGTACAGCCCACCGCGTACATGTCCGCGCGGTGATCGAGGTCCTCTCCGCGAGCTTGTTCGGGTGCGATGTAGAGGGGGCTGCCCACCACCGCTCCTTCGCGAGTGATCTTGACGTCGGTGCCGCCAACCGGTTTGGCCACGCCAAAGTCGGCGATCTTCACGTCACCGCTCTTGGTCAGGAGCAAGTTGCTGGGCTTGATGTCGCGATGAATGATGCCGGCTTCGTGGGCGTCCCGAAGCCCATGGACGACTTGCAGCATCAACTGGCGTGCGCGTTCCGGCTCGAGCTCACCGCCGGTCTCGAGCATGCTCTCGAGGTCGCCGCCGTCCACGAGCTCCATCGCAAAGTAGAGTGACCGGCGATTCGTTCCCTCGAGAGGGGGCGTGTGGCCGATGTAATACAGGTGGGCGACGTATCGTGAGTTGAGGCGGGCTTGAGCTCGAGCCTCGCGCACGAAGCGCTCCTGTAGCTCCGGGCTGTCGGCGAGATCCTCGGGCAGGACTTTGATCGCGACGCGTCGGTCCAGCGATTCATCGTGAGCGATGTACACCGCCCCCATGCCTCCGCGCGCCAGCGGCTTCTCGATCTGCGAAGTGGTCGAGCTTCTCGCCCACCCAACGCTCCAGTGACCCTGGGGGCGACGAGGTAGTCCGAGGCCCGCTCTCCTGCAGGAGCGTCGTACCGTAGACATCGGCTTTTTCGGACGACATGGTCTCGTGGCTGGTGTGAGAAGGGAGAGTCCGGGCAAGCGAAACCCCGGACCGTGCCGCGCCCCAGATTGACTTCAGGCGTCCCGCCACACCTCGATTTCTCGAATCTCGCATGATCTGACCTGCTGTCCCAGTGGGCCGGAGCAACCACCGTGCCATCCCGCGCTGCGTAAAAAGGGTGGCGGTTTTCCCCCCGACCGGCTCAAATGCCCGAAATCGGCCGGCGTGCTTCTTGGGGTTGACCCCGGTGCGCCGAGCTTGGAAAAGGATTCCGGGTTTCGAGTTTTCGGCCCGAATGACGAGGGAGTCAGTTCGCGATGGTAAGCGCCACGGTTCGGTACGTTACGACTTCGCTAGCGGCGATCGCGCTTTGTAGTGCGATCGCGGGTTGTGGTGGTCCGGTCACGTTCGAGGGGCAGAGTGCGCTCAGTGTGGTCGGGACACCACCGGCTCCGCCGCCGCCACCACCACCCCCACCACCAGAGCCACCGCCACCACCACCGGAGCCGCCGCCGCGCGTCGAAGTGCGCGACAACAAGATCGAGATCCACGAAAAGATTCAGTTCGAATACAACAAGTCGACGATCAAAGAAGAGTCGTTCAGCTTGATGGATGAGATCGCGGACGTCATCAAGAAGAACCCGCACATCAAGAAGATCGCGATCGAGGGACACGCGAGCTCCGAGGGCAACAAGCAGTACAACAAGCGGCTCTCCGATTCGCGCGCCAAGAGCGTGATGAAGTACCTGGTCGACAAGGGGATTCCCGCCGAGGCGCTCACCGCAACTGGCTTCGGCTCGGAGCGGCCCATCGCCGAGAACGACACGGAAGAGGGTCGCGAGAAGAACCGTCGTGTCGAGTTCAACATCGTCGAGCAAGACATCACGAAGAAGAAGGTGGAGATCAACGCCAAGGGGCAGGAAAAGGTCCTCTCGACAGAGAAGTCGGTCATCAAGAAGGAACCTCCGCCCGAAGATGCGCCCGAGGACGTGCCCGAGAAGAAGGCGCCCCCCAAGATCAAGGCCCCGAAGAAGTGACAGGAGTCGATGCCATGCTGAGGACCATGAAGCTTTCGGTGTTCGCGCTTTTGTTGGCGGGTTGCTCCCACTACATCCGCTCGCCCGAGCAGTATCGCGATGACACGGCGGCGGTGCTCGAGAGCAAGTCCGGGGAAATCAAGGCCTGCTACGACCAAGCGCTCCAGATGAACAAGGAAGTCGCGGGCACCGTGAAGGTGAAGTTCACGGTCAAAGGAGAGACGGGCAAGGTCATGGACCCACAGGTGGAAACCGATGGGACCACGGCACCACCGGAGCTCCAGAGCTGTGTGACCGGCGTCTTGGCGAACGTCGCTCTCGAGCCGCCCGACGACAATGACGGGTTCGCGACCTACACGTGGGAGTTCAGCGTCGGTGAGACGCCTCCCGCTCCGCCAGCAGACCCTGCTGCCATGCCCGCGGAGCCCAAGAAGCCCGCGGGAATGAAGTCGACCGGCGGTTGATCGATCCGAGCTGTACGAGCGGCGTCGTCGAGTGCCGCTCGGAGGCTCAATCGTTCGCGCCGAAAACCTCTCGCAGTCGCACTTCGAGGGCCGGATTGGTGGTCGGGACGCCCACGCGTAGCGTGACGGTGGTGTCGTCGCCCCACGGCCACCACAGTGCGAACACGATGGCACCAGAGTTGGGATTGGTGGAAAAGATCCACTGATCGGCGCGGATGCCGCCGGTCTTTTCCGCGACCTGCTGCAGTGTGGGTGGCGCGGAGGAGAGGGTGCGTTGACCAAAGCGGTGAGGAAACGGTGTTGCCAGGGCTTTGTTCGCCTCGTCGATCAGGTCGACGGAAAATGCCGAAGCCACACAATTGAAGCGGGTATCCCAACTCCAGCCGCGTTTGGGCCAAGCCGAACGGAAATCGACCATCTGAGCCAGGAGAGGCTCGAACGCGGAGAGATGACGTTCTCTCATGGGCGCGAAATTACCAGACTCTTCCCGGGCGAGCGCGAATCTTTGTGATCCATGGCCGGACCCGTGCGCCGTGTTAGCTTACTCGCGTGCTTTTCCCTCGCTTGTGCCAGGCCCTCGGAGGGCTCTGCCTCCTCAGCTTGACGCTGGGCCCGGGTGCGACCGCCTGGGCGGACGATGGCGACCTCGCCCGGGCGCGCAAGCTCTACACCCAGGGCCTGACCCAGGAGGCTGCGGGCGACTGGGGAGGGGCATTGTCGAGCTTCGAGGACGTGGCGCGCGTGAAGATGACCCCCCAGGTTCGATTCCACGTGGCTCGATGCAAGGAGAACCTCGGGCGCTGGAACGAGGCGCTGGGTGGGTATCGCCTGGCCGAATACGAGGCAGAAGGCGATCCGGAGATCGCCGAAGAGATCACCAAGGCCCGCACGGAGCTCGAGCAGAAGATTCCGAAGTTGGTCATCGAGCGGGGCAGAGGTGCCGACGCGATCAAAGTAGAGCTCGACGGCGTCGTGCTCGGCGACACGCAGATCGGAGCTGACATCAGCGTCGATCCCGGAACCCACGTCGTGGTCGGCATCGTGGCGCCAGGCCGTCGCTTCAAGCGACAAGTGGCGTTGGCAGAAGGCGCCACGGAACGGGTCGTGCTGGACGTGCCGAGTGAGCTCGCCGAATCCGCGGCCGGCGAGCCTCCGGCGTCGGCTTCGCCCCCGGTCGGCGAGCCTTCGCGGCCCGCTTCCGAGCCGTCGAAGCCGAGTAACTCCGCAGCGCCGTGGATTCTCGGCGGCGTCGGATTGGTGAGCTTGGGCGTCTCCGCGGTCTTTTACAAGATGAGGAACGATGCGAAGCACGATCTCGATCAGCAGTGCATTGGCACGACCTGTCCCGACACTTTGAAAGACACGCAATCAAAAGGGCAGACGTATGCGGCGCTGTCGGGCGTGACCCTCGGAATCGGAATCGTAGCGGTCGGTGCCGGAGCGCTCCTCTTGGTGAGCCGGTCGTCGAGCTCGACGCCTCCACCGGCGGCAAGATTCCTGCCCGGGTTCACTGCGGGACGTCACTGGGCGGAAATGAGCTTCGCGGGCGCATTCTGATCGGATTCAGTGATCGAGCAGCTGAGCCAGCAAGGCCTTCGCGTTGCGACCCACGACCCACGGCTCACTGGCTGCTGCACGAACGAAGCCCGTACTCACCGCATTTTCCACGAATGCGAGGAGCGGCCGAAAGTAGTCGTCAACGTCCAGGAGGCCGATGGGTCGCCGATGCAAGCCGAGCTGGGCCCAGGTCGTCACCTCGAACAGCTCGTCGAGCGTACCGAATCCTCCGGGGAGGGCGACGAACGCCGAACAGAGCTCGAGCATCTTCGCCTTTCGCGCGTGCATGTTTTCCACGACAACGAGCTCAGTCAGGCGCTGGTGGGCAATCTCCCGTTCGACCAGCACCGCTGGGATGACCCCAATCACCTCGATGCCCGCGTCGAGCGCCGCGTCGGCCAGGACCCCCATCAGACCCACGCTGGCACCCCCGTAAACCAGCCCGAGCTTCCGGGATTCGAGCTCGGCGACCAGCTCCTTGGCCGCGCGCCGGCAGGAGTCCGGTGCTGCAGAAGCCCCTGCGAAAACCGAGATGCGACCCGCCGAGGACATCCCGAACCCTACCAAATCGTCGCGCGCCAAGCGCCCGCGCGGTAAGCTCTCGGGGTTGTCCTTTCGGGTTGGCTTCCTCGTTGGCGTCGGGTCCGTCTTGGTGCTGCTCGCGTCCTCGTGCAGCATCGACGTGACGACCGACTATCCCGGAGCCAGCGACGGTGGCTCGAGCAATGGCGGAGGCGCTCCGGGCGGCGGCAGCGGTGGTAGCGGGAGTGGGAGCGGGGGAGGTGGCCAAGGAGGCGCTGCCGGACTCGGGACGGGATCGACGGGAGGCGGAGGGGGCGTCGTGAGCTGCGACAACGGGGTCTGTCTGCCCAATCCGCCGAGCGGCTGGCAGGGCTTCGCGTACGTCGTTGGAGAGAGCATCGCGGATCCGGTGCCAGTTGGGCCAACGTGTCCCGACGGGTCGGCGCCCGTCACGTACTTCATGGATCCGTCCGGACCTGCGACCTGCTCGGCGTGCAGCTGTGGAGCGCTGCAGGGAGTGGGGTGCAACGTGAAGCTTCTGTGCTCTGGCAGCAACAACTGCCCATCGAACTCGGATTACACGTTGAACAACGGCTCTTGCAAAAACGTGTTCGCTACTCCCCCCGATTCCTGCTTTCTCTCTACCCCTCAGGTCACCTCCCAAGGTTCGTGTCCGCCAGTGGGGGGGGAGCTCACCGTGTCCGCCCCATTCAAGCAGGTTGCCCACGTCTGCGTGGCCGAGTGGCCGGGCTCGTGCGCGGCGGGCGGAGCGTGCGTCACGCCGGGGACTGCGGAGTACGCCGGCTACGTGTGCATCTACCAGATTGGTGAGCAGACGTGCCCCAGCGACTATTCGCTGCCGATCATCACGTACAAGAAGGCAACCGACGATCGCGCGTGCACGGCGTGTACCTGCACGCCAAAAGTAACGGGCTGCACCACAGGCACGTACCAGTTTTACAACGACGGGCTCTGCTACTCGGACGCCGACGACATCACCTCCACGAGCTGCAAGAACATCACCGTCTACACGGCTCTGGGATTTTACGGGTACAAGCGCACCACCGCGCCGGTCGGCATTGGCACCTGCGATGTGAGTGGCGGCGTGGCCCAGGGCTCCGCCCAAGGCGATCCCGCGCAGGCGATCACGTATTGCTGCAGGACCCCATGAATCCGGGAGTCCCCCAGGTTGGAGCGCGGACGAAGCAAGGGCTACGGCCAGCGGCTGATTGCTGACGGCTGATTGCCACGTACCAGTTGCGCGAAACCGCCGATTCCTGTTTGGTTCCGGCTCTGCCGGGTTAGGATCTGCAGAAGTGCGATTCGACTACTACCGATCGCTATCGGCCAAGGACCGCCGAACCTACGACGCGAGTGACGCCGTCGCTCGTGTCGCGTTGCCGCGTAGGGCCGCACATCAGTGCCGCACCGAAGCTCTCCGCCTCGCCCTCGAGTCCGAGGATCGATCTCGGGTGACCGAGGCGGCTCGAGCGTTGAGTGCCGGGATCCTGGCTGCTCTCGGTTGCACCAACGTCGAGATCCACGTCTTGGCTTGTCGCCCGAAGAATGCCGAAGGCGAGCTGCACGGCCTCTACACGCTCGAAGCGGATGGGAGCGCGCGCATCGAGGTCTGGATGCGTACCTCCGCAAAGAAGAAGGTAGTTCGCTTCAAGACGTTCCTCAGGACACTCGTGCACGAGATTTGTCATCACCTCGACTTCACGCTGCTCCGCCTCGCGGACACGTACCACACGGAAGGCTTCTTCCGCCGGGAGTCGAGCTTGGTTCGCCAGCTGCTCTCCGAGACGAGCAAAGCTCGCCCGACCCTCTCGACCCCCGCTCCACCCACCCCGCCGCCGAAGCGTGAGAAGAAACAGCCGGCTCAGCTCACGCTCTTCGACTGAGCCATGCTCGACTTCGACGATCCCAACGAGCTCGTGGGCGCTGTCCTCGACGGACGCTGGCGGCTCAAGAACGTCGTCGGGCAGGGTGGGCTCGGTGTGGTGTTCGAAGCCGAGAGCATGGACCAGCGGGGATCTTTGCGCTGAAGATCCTGCGTGTGGAGTTTTGCGAGGACCCGGAGATCGTCACGCGCTTTTTGAACGAGGTTCAGGCCAGTGCGCGGATCGATCACCCCGGCGTCGCCCGTGTCTTCGAGGCAGTGCGGGCTCAGGACGGAACGCCCTACCTGGTGATGGAATTGTTGCGGGGGCAGCCCCTCGGCGCACGGATGAACACCGGTCGCGTCCCGGTGGAGCAAGCCGTGGCGATTGTCGCCAACATCCTGAGAGCCCTTTCCGCCGCGCACGCGTCCGGCGTAGTGCATCGAGATCTCAAGCCGGGAAACGTCTTCTTGATGGGGGACGACCCGACCAGTACCAACGTCAAGATTCTCGATTTTGGCATTGCACTCGTCGTCGACGCTGCGGGCGGCATGCAACGAAAGACGCGTACGGGCATGCTCCTTGGGACACCCGGCTACATGAGCCCGGAGCAAATCCGCAACATCAAGCACGCCGACCTGCGCTGCGATCTCTGGTCCGTCGGGATCATTTTCTACGAGCTCTTGGCGGGGGTCCCGGCCTTCGAGGCCGAGAACGAGTTTGCCCGCGTGACCAAGGTCCTGACCAGCGAGCCGGTGCCGATCACGAAAGCTGCGCCGCAGTTCGCACACTGGTCGCCGTTCTTCACTCGGGCGCTGGCGCGCAACCCGAACGACCGGTTCCAAACCGCGCTGGAGATGGTCGACGCTCTAGAAAGTGTCGCGCGGCACGGCCAGATGCCTCGCCCCCATCAGGCCGCACCCCAGACGGCGCAGAGTCCAGCAGTGCAGAGCCCACCGGTGCAGAGCCCCGCACCCGGGCAGTACCCATCACACCCTCCAGCGGCGGGTGCCTATCCTTCGAACCCGCCCCCTGGTGCGTATCCCTCCGCCCCGCCGCCGGGCGCTTACCCTTCTCATCCACCCCCACAGGCTTCGTCCCAAGCCGCGTACGGCCAGGGTGTGCAGAATCCCGGCGCGTCCGCTGCGCCGGGCGGCTACGCGACAGCGCCGGTACCGGTGATGACCATGGAGCGAGCCGAGCAGCCACGATTTGGTGGCGATACGGCGGTTTCCGCCGGGCTCGGTGGTCCGGAGCCTTCGCGGCCCGCTCCGTCGGTCGAGATCGTCACCTTGCCCCGGCGCCCCCTCACGGTTCCCATCGCGCTCACGGCAATGATCGCGCTCATCACGTTGCTCCTCGGCTTCGTGCTCGGCTACTTCGTCGCCAACTGGTGACTCGCGCGAGCGGAGAGTGATAGAACGGCCGCGAGGAGCGATCACGATGACCGATCTCGAGAGCCGATGTCTGGAGGCCTTTCCGGAGTACTTGCGACGACTGGGTGATGACGCTCGTGCTCTCTCTGTCATCGTCGACGAGGCGAACACGCCGGAGCCGGTGCGACGACACGCGGTGCTGGCGCTCAACTACCTGTTCAAGTCCCTCGACTTGATTCCGGACGGAATCGAGGATCTCGGCTTCGTCGACGACGCATTCGTGTTCCGCACGGCAGCTTCGTTCGCCAAGGCCGAAGGAGGCTCCGCGGAGGCGATCACGCGCCTCGCCAGCGAGGCCGTTCTGGTCAAGGAGTTCTTGGGCGACGACTATGCTCGCCTCGAGAAATACGTGCGAGGCCTCGGCTCGGCCACCGCACGGGGGCGCAGCGTGGACGACATCTTGAAGGACGCGGGCTGTCGTCGTGAGCTCACGGCAGAGGTTCGCGCCTGGGCAGACTCCTACTCGGCGCCCAGCTTTGCGCGCGATGCAAAGACGCTGGTGAAGCTGAAGAGCTTCCTGTCCACCAAGCTGCCCAGCTGATCAACCGGTGACGCGGCTCGGCTGCCACTGTTGCGGCTCGGCAGCGCGGTCCTGTCCGGGACTGGTGAGCTGCGCCATGAGATCCCGACACTCCGGGCGATCCTTCAGATGCTCGGAGAGAGCATTGCAGGAATCCTGAAACATCTGCTCGAAGCGCAAACCCTCCCGAGTGCGAGCCGCGACCTTCTCACGCCCTGCTTGGAGATCCTCTTCGAGGGCCTCCGCGTAGCGTCCGAGTTGGGCGCGAAGCTCCTCGATCTGCCGGCGTAGATCCCGCGCGGTGGCCTCGCGACCATTGCGTCTCGCCTCCCGGGTTTGCAGCCATTGGCGCTTGGCTTCGACCATGGCGCGCGCGGCGCCGGCGCCCTCGTAGATCGCACGGCTGCCCTGATTGGCCCGCTCCGCAACGTCCGCTTGTGCCACCTTTTCTTTGGAGAGCTGCTGAGCAGCGACGAGCTCACGGCGCGCCGCCTCCTCTTCCTCGCCGTAGGCGGCGGCGTCGCGGAGAGACCGCGACTCTTCTTGAGCGAGCTCTTCCACTTTGCGACCGATTTCGGCGCGGAGTGCGCGGCCGCGTCGCTCGAGGGCTTCGAGCTTGCGGGTGAAGCTCGCAATCTCACCTTCGAGGTTGTTCGCCTTCGCGGTCACGTCCCACAGGGTGTTGAGTGAGGTCACGAGCTCCGACGGCGAGTTTCCTGCCGGGTAGGCGCGGGCGAGCATGCGTCCAAAGATGCCGGCGCGAGTTCCCCACTCGCTGACCGGCGTGCTGCGAGGTGGTGGCGGGGCCGGTGGCGGGGCCGGCGGCGCGGCGTCCCCGCTGGCCTCCTTGTCCCACGAGGTGCTCGGCAGCGATCGCTGCAGCGCCTTGAGCTCTTCGAGAAGATGATGGCCGTCGCGGTAGCGCTTCTTGCCGTCCTTCTCGAGCAGCTTGAGCATGATCCGCTCGGCAACCGGGTTCACGTCCTTCTTGATGGTCGTGGGGCGCGGCGCAGGAGCCGAACGCTGCATTTCGAGGAGTGTGTCCCGATCCGCGGCGCGAAACGGCAACTGGCCGGTCAGCATCTCGAAAAACAAGACGCCCAGGGCGTAGAGGTCCGATTGGGGTCCGGCTTGTTCGCCCCGCGCTTGCTCTGGCGACATGTATTCGGGCGTTCCGAACACCGCACCTTTGGGTGCCAGCCGGGGATCGTGCGCCAGCGCCGCCAGGCCGAAGTCGAGGATCTTCACGAAATCCTTTCGACCGCCACGGTGCGTGAGCAGGATGTTGTCACTCTTCAGATCGCGGTGCACGACTCCGAGATCGTGGGCGCGAGCAAGCGCCGCGCCCATCTGCTCCAAGATGTCCACGCCACGAGTGAGTGCCATTGGCCCGCGCGCGAGCTCGGCAGACAGCGGAGTACCGATCAAGTACTCCATGACGAGGTAGAGCTCGCTGTCATCGGTTTCCCCGATGTCATGGATGTCGATGATGTGTGCGTGGTCGACGCGATTGGCCGCGCGAGCCTCGCGCAGCATCCATGCGCGCAGATGCGTCTCGCCCCGCAAGTCCGGGCGTATCAACTTCACCGCGACCACGCGATCGATGAGCACGTGCCGGGCGCGATAGACGATCCCCATTCCGCCTTCGCCGATGCGCGCTTCGAGTCGATAGCGGCCGGCGATGACTCTTCCGAGAGAGGGATCCTCTCCGCGAGAGCGCGATCCGGTGCGTGGCGCGGCTGCTGTTGCCATGGGGTGATTGGGTGGGAGGGTAAATCGCCGACCCAGCCAGCCATGTTACGAGAAGCGCGGCGCGCGACAAAGCCCCTCGCTCAGCGAAAACACAGGAAAATTTCCGGCCGGAGGACGCGGGTCCGCCTCGCCTGGTTCCCAGGGCGGGGAGCCGTGGATCCGGCGCGGACCGAGGAGGGGCTTTCGGGGATCCTCAGAACAGGACGTTGAAGACCGGTACGCGAACTTCCGTGGCCTGCTTCAGCCCGTATTGGGCCAGCTCCGTGCGGGAGAATACGTCGCGAATCTCTACCGCTGGCATGCTCAAGGTGAGCGATCCCTCGCCCACCCCGACCAGAGCTGGCGGCGCGATCGGCAGATGTTTGACCTCGCGGGGAGCGCGCCGGCGGGCCACGCGGTGCTCTTTCGTGGTGGCCCGGGAGCCTTCGGGACCCGCAGCGGGTGGAGGAGCGGGCACGGCTGGCTCGGATGAGGAGGGTTGAGCAGGCTCCGCAACCGGTTGATCCGACATCCCCTTGTCCTCCGTGTAGTCCGCCGGAGGCTCGTAGGCTTTGGCACTCAGCACGGCGACGGTGGTCGGTATCAGGAGCACCATTCCACCAGTGAGCATGTACATGCTCGCCTTCGCATTGCCGCCGTGCTCCACGAAGTAGCCCCCGACACCGCCGGCCACACCGCCCGCCAATCCGCCGAGCAGATAGGCCGACGTTGGCTTCACCTTGAACGCCGCTTCGATGAGCGTCACCACTTCGGCGCCGAGTAGGACTCCGCCGGTGATGCCTTTGCCCGTCGATGCCGGTTCAGCAACGTCGTCGGTAGCGTGCGCAGGCCGGACCGCGGTGAGGCTCGTCAAGAGCGTCGCGGCTGCGAGGCAAATCGGCAATTTCTTTCGCATCGATCCTCCGGTGGCAGGTTCGTTGTCACGACCTGCGGAAACGTTCGGCAGCATAACACTCGCTGCCCTCGAGAGAAGAGGCCTGACGAGGCTCCTGCCAGGCGACCTAACCGGCTTGATTCATTGATATTTCTGCGATCCCCCTGGGGGCCGTCTAGACTTTCCTCTCCCATGTTGGCGAGGCGCGCTCTTTCGGCGAGCTTCACGGCCGCAGCCGTGGTGGCCGGATTTGGCCTCTTCGCGGGCCTCGTCCGTTTGCTTCCGTGGCTCCTGGCTCCGGAAGTTCCCATAGAGGTCTCGTTGCCGTTCGCACGTGCGCTGGCTGCTTCGGCAACGGAGACCGGATTTCTCGTCGGGGCCCCGGTCGGATTCGCGCTCGCGGCTAGTCGGCTGGTCGAAGACGGCGAAGCCCGCGCTCTGGCCGCGCTCGGCGTCTCACCGTTCGGTCTAACGGTCTCGCTCTGGCCCGCCATCCTCGGGATCGCGCTTTCGGCGTTCGTTACCGGCGTGTCGTTTGGCGAGGACTCTCCGGGCCGCTTCGCGTCGGAGCTCGTGCGCCAGGGTCGTGAGAGCTGCGCCCGCGCGAAGTCCCCGCGCAGTCGGAGCGTCCCGCTCGTGAACGTGACCTGGCTCTGCTTTCCGGGGTCCGCGCCCGTGATCTCCGGCCCGCTCCCGGGATCGAATGGCCGGGCGTGGTTCACGGCATCCGACCTCGGCTTGAGCGATGATCTCGGGCGAGCCACGCTTTCCGATCTCACCGTCGTCACTCGTGCCGGGGAGCGCGAGCGCGCGCTCCACTTGCACGTGCGGACGGGAGTCGTCAGCGGGCTCCCGGTGTGGGGTCGCGGAGCCAAGCTCTCGGTTTTCCAGCGCAGCTTGCTATCGGCCGTTACGTCCGGGCTTCTCTCTTTTGCCGCGGTGCTCGCTCTCCTCACGCTCGCGCTCGGCAGTCGTGCCCGCGCTCTGGCCCTCGGCGGGCTCCCCGCACTGGGCGCGCTGGTGCTCTTGCATCGATTGGATGCGGCGCTCCTCCCACCCGTGGCCCACCTGCTCGTTCCGCTGACCGGCCTCGGGGTTTCTGCCGTGCTCGGGGTCACTGCGACACGCGTTGCTCGCTTCAAATGGTGATGTTAGGACGAGCCCCGCATGGCCGTCGGTCCGTGGCAACTCGTCATCATTGCAGTCGTCGTGCTGATGTTCTTTGGCGCGACGCGGCTTTCCGAGGTCGGCAAGGGCCTGGGCGAGGGCATCCGTTCGTTCAAGAAGGGTATCGAAGGGGACGAAGACGAGGACTCGGATGACGAGGCCGAGCCCAAGCAGCTGGGGCCCAAGAAGAAGAAGCTCCCGCCAGTCACGGAAGACGGGGTCCCCGCTCGCCGCAAGGTCTCGCCAAAGCTCGAGCGCGCCGAAGCCGAAGACAAGAAGCTCGAGGCGTCCGGATCGGAAACCGAAGAGCCCACCGCGGATGCCAAAGACGAACGAGATGCCGAAGACGATGAAGACGATGAAAACGATGAAGACGACGAGGAACGGAGCTGAAGCGTGACGAGCTCGCTTGCGAAGCGATTGGATGCGGTGGCGCCGAGTGCCACTCTGGCGATGACGGCCAAGGCAGCCGAGCTCAAGGCAGCCGGGCGCAAGGTGTACGCGTTTGGCGTCGGCGAGCCGGACTTCGAGACGCCGGCCTTCATCCGAGAAGCTGCAGCCCGCGCCATCGCGAGCTCTTCGCACTACACGGAGGTCGTTGGAACCACGAGCCTCCGGGAAGCGGTGTGTATGGCCACGGAGCGCGATCGCGGCTGGAAGACCACGCCCGATCGGGTGACGGTGAGCGTCGGGGCGAAGCATGCCCTGTTCAACCTGGCGATGGTGCTCTGTGACCCGGGCGACGAGGTCCTGATCCCGGCGCCGTACTGGGTGAGTTACCCGGAACAAGTTCGCCTGTTTGGTGGCGAGCCCCGCATCGTGTCGACTCGCGCCGAAGACGGGTGGCGCATGTCCCCCGACGCGCTCGCCGAAGCGCTCGGTCCCAAGACGAAGGCGCTGGTGCTGTGCACTCCTTCGAATCCGTCCGGAGCGGCATACGACGCTCGCGAGCTCGAGGCGCTGGCGGAAGTGCTTCGCCGGCACGACTGCTGGATCATCGTCGACGAAATCTATGGCGAGCTCGTCTACGACGGGTTTGAGCACGTCTCACTCGCAAAGCTCGCTCCCGATCTGGTCGACCGAATGATCGTAGTCGATGGAGTGAGCAAGACCTACGCCATGACCGGGTGGCGCATCGGCTGGTGCATCACGCCGCCAACGCTCGCCAAAGCGCTGGCCAAGGTTCAGGGTCAGTCCACTACCAACCCGACCGCCGTTGCCCAGGCTGCGGCGGAGGCGGCCCTGCGCGGACCTCGTGACGAGGTTTCGCGCATGAGGGAAATCTTTGCTTCTCGTCGCAACCGCATGGTCGAAGGTCTGAATTCGATCCCGGGCATCCGCTGTGATCTCCCCCGCGGCGCCTTCTACGCGTTTCCCGACGTGACCGGCTTGTACGGCATCGAATGGGGCCAGAAAAAGCTCGCGAGTGCGAGCGACGTCTCCTTGTGGCAGCTCGACCGCTGCGGAATCGCCGCGGTCGCGGGCGAGCCGTTCGGAGCACCCGGGCACATCCGCTACACCTACGCTGCCGCAGAATCGGTCATCGACGAAGCCATCACGACGCTCAAACGGGCCGTGGAATCGGCGTCTCGCTGACGGGCGCCATGGCGCTGGCCCGTTCAGCGTGATTGAACTATAGAGGCTCGACCCGCCGTGGGCAGAGCCCTTGCCGCCCGGCGCCCAGCTCCGATGCAAAGCGTGCACGTCGTCGCCCCCGCCCAAGAAGCATCCCGCACGCGCGATGCTTGGAGCACCGCGCGCGGGCTCGTCCAGCTGACGAAACCCGGCATCACGCGGATGGTTCTGGTCACCACCCTGGCCGGTGCGATCATTGCGCCGGGCAAGATCGCCTTCGGGCGTCTGCTCCTGGTGCTCTTCGGGACTGCCCTCGTCGTGGCAGCGGCGAACACGCTCAACATGTACCTCGAGCGGGACGTCGACCCGCGGATGGAGCGCACCAAGAATCGTCCGCTCTGCACCGGGTTGATCGCTCCTGAGGTTGCCCTTGGGTTTGGCGTGACCCTCGCGATCCTCGGCCTTTCGGCGCTCGCGGTGTTCGTGGGTTGGGCCGCAACGCTACTGTGCCTCGTCGCCTTTGCCAGCTACGTGCTGGTGTACACGCCGCTCAAGCGAATCACTCCCTACGCGCTTCACGTTGGCGCCGTGCCCGGCGCGATCCCCCCGCTGATTGGGTGGGTGGCGGTCACCGGGGATGTATCCCCAGCGGCCCTCGGCCTGTTTGCCGTCTTGTTCGTCTGGCAGCTCCCCCACTTTCTCGCGATCACCATCTTTCGTGAGCGCGAATACGCCGACGCAGGCCTCGCCGTCTACACGGCCGTCCGCGGCGTTCCCGCTGCCAAGCGTGCCATCGTGGGCTATTCGTTTTTGCTGGTCGCCGTGAGCTTCCTGCCGGTGATTTCCGGGCTGGGCGGCGTCGTGTACGCGGTCATCATATCCATCTTGGGACTCGCGCAGCTCGCGTTCGCGTTCGCCGCGCTGTCGAGCCAGGACTCCCCGCGCTGGGCGCGACGCTTGTTTTTCGCGTCGCTGCCGTACCTCGTCGTGCTGTTCGGCTGCCTCGCCCTCACTGCACCCTGAGCCCGCATCGCGTCTCCGCGCTCGAGCGTCAGGTGGGCTCCTCGATTGGCGCAGGAGTCGGCACTTCCGGTTTTGGCGCACGCTCTTTTGCGGCGGCTACTGCGCCGACGACCGAAGCCAGTGCGAGTGCCAGAGCCACGACAGGAACGTCGGCGTCGTTCCGACACAGGAGCGCGAGAGCGACGGCGGATCGGCAGAACGGCTGAGCGCGGCGTGCGAACAGGGCGATGGGCACGCTGAAGAGCGCAGCGACGGTGAGCGCGAAGTAGAGCCAGGTGGGCAGGAGCGGCCATGGGTTTCTCGCGAGCTCACCCATCCCCCGATGCGCGAGCACCTGCCAGGCGCTGGCGGAGTAGCCCGAACCCACGATCGCACCCCAGGCGACGATGCCCGACGCGATCCAGACCACTCCGGCTCCGATCGCCAGGGCGGTCCAGTTTCGATTGGAAAGCCAGACCGCAGCCACTCCGAGCGCGAAGACGACCAGCAAGAACGAAACCGTGGCCAGCACCTGCGCGGCTCGAAACATCCCGGTGAGAGCGTCCTGACTCGCGCGGACCGCGAGGATTCGCGCGACGAGCTCCAGAAACACCGCGAGGGCGATCGCGGACAGCACCACGCCGGCTGCGCGTGTGTGCGGCGTCAGCAGCATGGGAATGCTGGCACCGGCCGTGAGCGCCGCCGTGAACAGCACCAAAACGACGATGAGCAGCATCGGCAGGTCCCGCGCTCCGGCAGCGAGCGAGAGCGTCACGATTCCCGCCGTGAGGGGCGCGATTGCCAGACGGAATCCCCAGTGGAGTGCGCTGGCACGCAGCGCTACCGACAAGTACTGAACGAGAAGCACCGACCCCGCTACCAGGGCGAGCTGCCCGAGAACCGCCGCCGCCACTTCGGACTGTCGGATCCAAAATCCATGCCCGATCGCCAACCGAGGAGCGCGGGTGCGAACACGCGCCCCGCGAGGAACGCCACGAGGAACAGAACGACGACCGCACCCATGAGATAAGCGCGTAGCGGGCTCAGGAACGTGGAGGGCGGTTGGCTGTCGATACTTCGCGTGGCCGGGGGCTGCGGCTGGGTTTCGCTCGTGGAATCACTCGCCGCTTCGTCGGGGAGTGATTCCGAGCCATGGCCTTCGGGCTCGCTCGTCGTCACGCGATCCTTCGCGGCTCGGCCGCTCGGGCGATCCCGTTTAGCGCAGCGCCAGGCCCTTTTCTAGGGGGCCGAGAAAGCCGTGGCGTTCGGGAGCGGCTTCCGTTGGAGGCTTTTCCTTCGGTTCGAGTGGTCTCCAGGGCGGCGGATTGACGCTGGGCGGAGCGCTCTTCGGGCTCGACTTGAGGATGAAGGGGTGTGCGAAGTAGGTGCTGCACGCGTAGTCGGGATTGCGGTGAAACTCCCAGTGGAAGTAGACGCGGCCGTCCGGAGACACGATTTCGGGAGGAGGAGGTCCGAACGGCTGCGCTCGCATGACCGATTCGAGCGCAGCGATGTCGAACGCGGTGACGCCGCTGGTGCGGGTCACGCCCATGCGCACGACCTTTCCGTCTTCCTGGTTGAGCACGATCTCCAGGTGCGTCTTGATGTCCGGCTTGTTCATCGGGTGCGACGCCGGCAAGCTGTCGAGTGAGGCCAGGAACGAGTCGGCAAAAATGGGGTGCAACCGATTGTGGACCTGATTCAAATACCCAGCGAAGGGAACGCGCGCGGTGTTCAGGGCCGTTTGATTCCCGGGCTTCACGCTGGGCACGTAGTTTTCAATCGACGCCCGCCAGCGCTCGATGCCCATCGATTTCCACGAGCCTCGGTGTTTGCTCTTGCGACGCTCGGCGTCGAGCTGCTTCTCGTGCTTGAGGCGATCCGTGCCAATCGCAGCCAGCGCCTGGCGTGGCGAGAGGCTCAAGCTGACGCCGTTCTTCGTCGTGCCCAGCGCACCCAGGCCAAGGAAATCCCCGCCGTACCCCTTCATGGGGGGCAAACGCTTCTTGCGTGCCTTGCGAGCCTTCTGAGCCTTCTGACCGGCGCGCTCCTTGGCGACACTGTAGCTTCCGTCAGGACTCGTCATCGTGCTCGGCGCGTCGACCGTTTCGGCTTTCGCAACCTGGGCCTTTTGGCCTTTTTCCGCGGCTAGCTTGCTCGCGTTCGTCGATTTTCGATCGCCGGTCGCCACTCCCTTGCTCTTGGCGGGGTTCTGCTCGTCGGGCGTGGCCTTGGCGATTTTCGCCGACTCCGCCGCCTGATCCGGGGTGGGGGCCATGTTGGGCTCGCCCGGGCGGTCTTCGGACTGGGCGACCCGGGACTCTTCGGAGTCGCCCGGGTTCTTGCTGGGCCCCGCATGATTTCCACCCGGCGTCGGGTTCGACTCGTGCTTGTCCGTGGTCGTGATGCGAGATTGGGTCTGCTGCGTGACGTGATTGGCTTCGTTCCCGGCGAACTCCGCGTTGGGATTGTCCTTCTGATTCTTGTCCTTCACGTCTTGGACGACGGAAATCTGCCGCTTCTTTTTCAGAATCGGGAAGCTGGATGGCCTTGTTGGCTGCGTCGTCCTTCTTCTCGACCTTGAGCTCCACCTTCAGAGGTTTCTTTTCGACCTTCTTCTCGGGCTCGGGTTCGACCGGCTTGGGATTCGGCAGCGGCTTGGCGTGCTTCGCGTCCTCGTCCTTTTTGGAATCCTCTTCCTCGAGGGCATCCGGATCCTGCTCATCGGCCTTGTCGTCGTCCTTCTTGACGTCGGGCTCGGGCGGCGCGGACTCGTCCTCTTCGAGCAGCGCGACTTCCATCTCACCGGAGCCGCGCACTTGCGCGCGCACCTCGGCGGCAAACCACTTGATGCTCAGCGTTTCCTCGAACGCCTTCGAAAGACGCGTGACGCCACCGCCCCAGGTCAAGTGGGCAAGCACCGCGGTCGCTATCCACAAGAACAGCGGTATGTTCGCGTCGCGGGGTCGCATCGGAATTGGAACGGAGCCGAGCTACTCGACGTAGCACTTGGGTAACCTAACACCCGGCCCACGGGCCAGCAATGCGCCGAAATGTCACACACCCGAAGCAGTGCTCAAAGCTTGCTGATCGCGTTCCAGTGCTCCGCGATCTCCTGAGCTGTCCACACCCCGTCGTCGGCGTCCTTCAGTCGGCCTCGGCTCTCCAGCATCTTGAACACACTCATCTTTCCCCCAGCGACGCCCAGCACGATGCCCGTGAGATCGCGCGAGAGATCGCTCGCAAGAAACAAATGCGCCGGAGCCACGTGCTCCGGCATCATCGAGTCGACCTTCTCGAACATCGGGAGATCCTCGGTCATTCGCGTCTTCGCGATGGGCGCCACCAAGTTGACTCGGATGCCAAAGCGCTGGAGCTCGATGGACGCGGTCCGGGAAAATCCGTAGATGCCCGCTTTGGCTGCTGCGTAGTTCGCCTGGCCGAAATTCCCGAGAAGCCCGGAGATGCTGGTGGTGTTGATGATGCTGCCGGGCGTTCCGTGCTCGCGCATTCGGAGCGCCGCCACGCGGGTGCAGTGAAACGTACCCTCGAGGTGGACTTTGATGACGGCGTCCCACATCGCCTGATCCATCTTGAGCAGCGTCTTGTCCCGGAGGATCCCAGCGTTGTTGATCAGAATGTCGAGCTGGCCGAAATGCTCGACGGTTTGATGGACGATCTCCTCTGCACTCTCGAGAGTGCCAACCGGGGAAAAGCTCGCGCGCGCATCGCCGCCGGCAGCCACGATCTCCGCCACGACGCTTTCTGCGGCGCGCTCGTCGCTACCCGTGCCATCGCGGGCTCCGCCCACGTCATTCACGACGACCTTGGCGCCTTCCTTGGCGAGAAGCAGTGCGGTGGCGCGGCCGATGCCGTTGCCCGCGCCAGTGACGACAGCGACTTTGGAATCCAAGAGGCCCATCCACATTCTCCTTTTCAGAATCGAATCAGCATCGATGTGGTGTCTCGCCGGCGGTTGCCCGCGATTGCGAGGTCGACCAAGAGTGCGACGCCGGTACCGACGGCGGTGCCGATCACGTCCCAGGTGAAGTCGCGCCAGCTCGCGTTGCCATGACCGCTGAGATCGTAGAGCTCCTTGGCAGTCCCGAGGGTGAGTGCGAACGCAGCGCCCACGGTTGCACGTTGCCAGCGTTCGTCGAGTGCCAGCGATGCCGCCGCGTAGCCACCCGCCGCGAGCCCCGCCGAAAAGCCGAAGTGAAGCGCCTTGTCCCGGCCCCACCAAGGGTCTGTCTCGTCGGCGCGAGCGGGGCGCGACGAAAGCAGCAGCACCGCCGCGAGGAGCAGGGGAGTCCAGCGCATCGCGGGGAGCTTAGCCCAGAGCCGGGGTGACTCGCGACCGCGCTTCAAGCTACCTTCTCGCCGCCGATGGCTCGAAAAATCCTCGTCACGGCCGCTCTGCCCTACGCGAACGGCCACATCCATCTCGGACACCTGGTCGAGTACATCCAGACCGACATCTGGGTTCGCTTCCAGCGCCTGCGGGGCGAGCGCTGCATCTACATCTGTGCCGATGACACCCACGGCACCGCGATCATGATTCGAGCGCGACAGGAAGAGCGCACGCCGGAGGCCCTGATCGAGGACATGAGCCGGGCGCACCAGCGTGATTTTCAGGGCTTCCAGATCCAGTTCGACCACTACGGAAGCACCAACTCGGCGACGAACCGGGCCCTGTGCGAGGAGATCTGGCAAGCCCTCCAGACTCGGAAGCTCGTGTCTCAAAAGGACGTGACCCAGCTGTTCGATCCAGTGGAGGGAACGTTTCTCGCGGATCGGTTCGTGAAGGGCACTTGCCCTCGCTGCAAAACCCCGGATCAGTACGGCGACAGTTGCGACAACTGCGGCGCCACGTACGCCGCTGGCGAGCTCATCGATCCAGTGAGCACTCTGTCGGGCGCTCGGCCAGAAGTGAGGAGCGCGCCCCATTTGTTCGTCACGGTGGAGGCGTTGCATTCCTTTCTCGAGTCGTGGACCCAAGCGCCCGGCCGCCTCCAGACGGAGATCGCGAATTACCTCAAGGGGCACTTCCTCGGCGAACCCCTGCGCGATTGGGACGTCTCGCGTCCCGCGCCGTACTTCGGGTTCGAGATCCCTGGTTCGCCCGGGAACTATTGGTACGTCTGGTTCGACGCTCCCATCGGCTACGTCGCGAGCACGAAGGAGTGGTGCGAGAAGAACAACGAACGCTTCGACGACTGGTGGCGGGGCGATGCGGAAATTCGTCACTTCATCGGCAAGGACATCGTGTACTTCCACACGTTGTTTTGGCCCGCGATGCTGGAGACGGCCGGGTTTTCGCTGCCGAACCGAGTCCACGTGCACGGTTTTCTCACCGTGAATGGCGAGAAGATGTCCAAGTCGAAGGGGACCTTCGTGCTGGCCAGCACCTTCCTCGAGCATCTCGATCCAGCGTTCCTCCGCTACTACTACGCGGCGAAGCTCGGCTCGAGTCCGAGTGATCTCGATCTGAACCTCGACGAGCTCGTTCAAAAGGTGAACTCCGACCTCGTCGGAAAGGTCGTGAACCTCGCCTCGCGCTCCGCACGGTTCGTGGAGAGCACGGGGCTTTCGGCCAAGTACCCGTCGGACGACGGCTTGTTCGAGGCGGGCGTGCGCGCAGGGGACGAAATCGCGGAGGCCTATCAGGCCTGCGATTTCGCTCGGGCCATGCGGGTCACGATGGGCCTGGCGGATCGCGCCAACGAGTACGTCGATCGCAAGCAGCCGTGGAATCTCAAGAAGGATCCCGAAAAAGCCGGCGAGCTCCAGGACGTGTGCAGCGTGATCTTGAATCTCTACCGGCAGCTCGTGGTGTACCTGACGCCGGTCCTCCCCAAGCTCGCCGAGGACAGCGCGGTGCTCTTGGGCTCCCCCATCGCGAGTTGGGATGCGGCCAAGACCCCGCTCGTGGGCACGCCGGTCGCGAAGTTTTCCCACCTGATGCAGCGGGTCGATCCCAAGAAAATTCAAGCAGTGATCGACGCGAGTATCGATGCGGCCACCGATGTCGCCCGGGGCAAGCTGGAAACCACTGACGATGGCGCGGCGCTCCAGGCCGAGCCACTGGCCCCGGAGTGCACCATCGACGATTTCGCCAAGGTGGATCTGCGCGTCGCGCGCGTCGTCTCGGCGGAGCACGTGCCGGAAGCGAAGAAGCTCCTCAAGCTCACCTTGAGCCTCGGCGGTGGCGTCACGCGGACGGTCTTCGCGGGCATCAAAGCAGCCTACGATCCGGACAAGCTGGTCGGGCGACTGGTGGTTTGCGTCGCGAACCTCGCATCGAGAAAGATGAAGTTCGGCGTGAGCGAAGGAATGGTCGTCGCCGCGGGACCCGGGGACAAGGAGGTGTTCCTCTTGTATCCGGACGACGGAGCCAAGCCGGGGCAACGCCTTCACTGACTGCGGACTGGTGAGGGTTAAATGGCTGAATTTACCGCGTTTTTTCGCGCAGAATCCGCACGCCCACCAAGATCCACAGCACGTAGAACGTGATCTGAAACCAGCCAAGCGCGTCGCCGAGGGAGCCGCCAGCGGGCGCTCGCGGCACGTAGCCGAGCCTCCTGTGGAGCAGGTGCAGTCCGTCGAACACGATGCTGACGACGACGGTCGCTCCGAACAGGACCGCTTCGACGGAAGTGGGGAGCACCGCCCCGAGCGAACCGAGGCGCGCCTGGGGGAGGAGGCCCGATCCGAAGTACGCGACCATCGGTACGGTCATCCACAGCAGGATCCATCCGAGGGGACCGCGCTCGAGGACCCGTGCATTGTGCAGGCTCTGGGAGCCGCCGCTCCACGACTGGATCCGGGTGTAGCCGAGATCCACACCGTACACCGCCCCCCAGTCGATCTCTTCGAGCAAACAGAAGGCAAGATACAGACACACGCACGCGGTAAACAGGCGGTGCTTCGGGATTCTAGCGAACACCGCGAGCCAGGCTCCCGCGGCGAGTGCGAGCGCTGCGTGGCCGAAATGCTCGAAGGCAGATTCTTTTCCCGACCATCGGAGCCAGAGCTCTGGCACTACCAGCACTCCCGTGAGGTGCACGGCCACGCTCAGAGCGAGCACCCAGAAATGCGGATGACGGGCGAGCTCCCTCACGCTCACGGCGGCCACGGCATACCACTTTTCCGCTACGCTTTTGGCCGATGGCGGACAAAACCCGCAGCGGGGCGCGCTTTGCGCTCGGGATGGCGGTCGCCGTCCTCCTGTGCGGCGTTTTGATCTGGAAGATCGAGCCGCGTCCCATCGGTGCTGCAATCGGTCGTGGGGACCTGGGGCTCCTGGCGAGCGCCCTCTGCATCAGCATCCTGTCGAACAGCGTCTTGTCCGCAGAGCTCTTCGGGCACGTGCTTCGAGCCGTGGGAGTGCATCTGTCGCGGCGGGCAGTCCTGGGAGCGACGCTCGAAAACATGGCGCTCCAAGCCGCGCTGCCTTTCGCCGCCGGGCACGCGAGCCGAGCGGCGCACCTGGTGCGCGTTCATGGAGCCGACAAGCGGCGCGCGACGCTCTCGGTGGGACTGCTCCTCGCGCTGAAGCTCGTGGCGTTGGCGGTCCTGGCTCTGGCAGGCCTCGCTGGGCGCTACCCATTTGCATCGGCTCTGGCGGCCGCATTGGTGGCTCTGGCGTTCGTCATTGCTCGCCGAGCTCGGTCGGCGGAGCCCCGCGCTCTGGGTTGGTCGCTCTTTTGGGCGGTCGTGATCACCGCACTGCAAGTCGCTATGTTCGTGCTGATTCTCGCCGCGCTCCAGGCGCGCGTTCCCGTTGCCATGACGATCGCCCGCTTCCCGCTGTGTCTCCTTCTGGCCAAGCTCCCGGTCGCCTGGATGGGGTTTGGAACGCGAGAAGCTGCCGTGTTGGTCGCTTTTTCGGGCGCTACGGGCACGCCGTCACTCGTCGCAGCCTCGCTTTTGTTCGGGGTGATCGACCAGATCGTGCCCGGCGTTTTGGGCGCGGTGTTCGCGCCGCGATTGGTGTCGCAATGGCGCCAAGGGCAGCGAAAGTGATCACTTCTTGGCGATGCGCTCGAGAACCATCTTTCGTGGTCGGGGTTTTTGGGCTCCGATGCTGAAAGCGTTCCGCGCGCGCGCGACCAGCGGCTCGAGCCCGGTCGGTTTTCGCACGTGCAAGAGGCACAGGGGGTCGCCCTTCGTCACGCGGTCGCCCGGTTTCTTGAGGAGCTCGATGCCCACGGCGGGATCGATCTTCTGATCGGCGCGGGTGCGGCCGGCACCGAGGGACACGCTGGTCAGACCGAGCTCGAGGGCGTCGCACTCGCGGACGTAGCCGCTGGTGGACGCTTTCACCGGAACGCGATGCTTGGTGCTGGGCAAACGGGAAGGGTCGTGCACCGCCCGGGGATCACCACCCTGAGCCTTCACCATCGCCGCGAGCTTCTCGAGCCCGGAGCCGTCTTCGATCGCTCGCTCGAGGCGTTTCCTCGCCAGAGCGGTCTTCTTTTCGATCCCGCCCGAGACCAGCATCTCGCTTCCGAGAGCGAGGGTGAGCTCGACGGTGTCCGGGGGTCCCTTGCCCTGGAGAACTTCCACCGCTTCCCTGGATTCCAGCGCGTTGCCGATGGTCGTGCCGATCGGAGCGCTCATGTCCGTGAGCAACGCCACGACGTTCTTTTTCGCTCGAGTACCGACCCGCACGAGCGCGCGAGCCAGCGCGCGAGCCGACGCGATGTCCTTCATGAACGCCCCTCGACCCACCTTCACGTCGAGCACGAGCCCGTCGATCCCTTCCGCGAGTTTTTTCGAGAGGATGCTGGCCACGATGAGCGGAATGCTCTCGACCGTGCCGGTCACGTCGCGCAGGGCATAGATCCGACGATCGGCTGGCGCGAGTCGGGCGGTCTGACCGATCAGCGCGAGCCCGACTTCCCGGACGATCTTTTCGAAGCGCTTGCTGTCGATGTCGACGGAGTAACCGGGGAACGCTTCCAGCTTGTCCAGGGTGCCGCCGGTGTGTCCGAGGCCGCGACCGCTGATCATCGGCACCGCGACGCCGCAAGCCGCGACCAGCGGGGCGAGACAGATGCTGATCTTGTCGCCGACGCCGCCGGTCGAATGCTTGTCGACCTTGGGTTTTCGCACGCTCGGCAGAGTCAGGACATCGCCCGAGTGAAGCATGGCTTCGGTCAGCGCGACGGTTTCCGCGTCGTAGAGACCTTGGAGGAACGCAGCCATCAGCCACGCACTCATCTGATAGTCGGCGACTTCTCCGGCCACGAACGCATCCACGAATGCCCGGACCCGCTCGGGCGAGTGCGCCTTGCCGTTGCGCTTTTCGATGATGATTTCGACGGGATTGATCCGGGCTCGTTTCGACATCGCGGGCGAGCTTAGACCGGCGCTTTGCGAGTCAGGAGAGAAAACACGAAGGCGGAAGATCGGATTCTGAGGGTTTGGATGAGCGCCAGCGAAACAGTCGAGTCGACCTTTCGGTTCCCGCCTGCACGCTTCGGCGGGGGAGAAGTAAAGGACCCAAGATTGTTCTTGGCGACGCGCCTCGCGATACCCGAAGGGCTCATGATTGATCACAAGTCGTACTCGAGCCCCTACTCGTGATTCCGCGGTCACTTGCCTTCGAAACCATCTCTCGAAGCAGCGTCTTTTACGGGACGCCAAGAACGCCAAGGCCGCCGGAAAGACGCCAGCGGATTCTTTCGAATTCGGACGACTTGCAGCGTCTTTCCATGGCTGGAACATCTCGCTCGCCGACGGCGAAGGTTCAAGAGACCAGAGTGGGCGCCGTGAGTGCGTTCCTCCGCTTCCTCATTACTGAAAGTGATGATTCACTCGCGGCTGCCGCGGATCGCCTCCGCGTCAGTCGTACAGCGCCAACCGAATTCACCCGCGACTGTCGCGGATCGCGCACGATTCCACCCATCGTCCGCCCGACCTGACCGAGCGACGCCGCGGACTGTTCGCAGTGAAAAAAACGCGGACCAGCGTCGGAGCAACCCGATCCGTCGCCGCCGACCGCTCCGTCCCCTCCGCCCACGAAACGAGAAGCTGCAGGGTCACCCCATACGGTTTCCTGAAGCCCCTCAAAAAAAGAATTAACAGGTGCGGCATGTCGGCCGTGTCAAAGCCCCGGCCGTGGTTCTGAACTTCCGTACTTCCACCCACCCTTCGGCCGAAGGGGTGCTCTTGGCGTCCCTTGGCGTCCTTGGCGTCTTTCCGTAAGAAACCTACCAACCGGCATTGCCTGAAAGTAGGCGCAGAGATTTCACCCATCTCGAGCCCGTCGGGGATCGCGAAGACGCGTGTCGAGGGGTGTAGACGCGCGTTCGTGAGATCTCCTCGATCAGCTCGGATTCGAATCGAAGCAGCAGCGGTAGCCGGTGTCGAACAGCTTGAAGTTCTGGTCCACGGTGTAGAACGTGAAGTTGCAGCTCGCGCCGTCCTCGGAATCCGAGTTGAACGCGCCGCCCATCAGCTTGTACTGATTGGTTGCGTTCTTCACGATCTCCCGCAAGTTCCCGGTGAGATCTCGGATGTTGTTGTTCGCCGCGACGTTGCCCTGGAGGGCTGACCAATCCGCCCAGCAATTTTGCAGGGCAGCCGAGCCTGTCGGCAGGAGGCCATCCTGGTTGCCAGGGGTTCCGGTATCGAAATCGAACGCGCCCAAGTTGCAGTACTTGCTCGCCGTTGCCGGCGTCGCGCAGGCCGATCCGGCGCCGCCGCGGGGGTTGTAACCCCAGAGGCATGCGGCGTTCGGCTTGCAGGCTGTCTGCCATTCCGCTGTGGTGCACGCGCGGCCGCCCATCGCGGTGCACGTCTGCTCCACCTCGGTGCCCGTGACGTTGAACCAAGGAACGACACCCGGAACCGAGCAAGCCTTGGTCTTGTCCAGCGGCGTGCCGGCGGGCGCGCTCGTATGATAGCCGTTGCCGTTGGCCGGGTTGGTGGCCGTCGCACCCGGTCGGCTGGCTTCGTACTGGAACGCCCACAGATTGGTGTTGATGTGGGTGACGTTGGGCTTCACCCAATAGGTCGCATTCGTGCCCTTCGCCGTATAGACCTCGTCCACGCTTCCGTCGCAGTCGTTGTCGATGTCGTCGCAGAGCTCCGCACTGACCTTGGTGTTGTCCTTCACCGCGTTGCAGGCAGTGGAGCTCAGCCCGCTGCAAACGAACGTGCCCGTCCCCTTGCACGCGCCATGGCCGGGAGGAGGCAGGCCGTCGTCACTGGCGCAGGGCTGCCCCAGGTAGCCCTGGTTGAGGACTGGCGGCTTGAAGTTCTCGTCGCTGGCACCGTTGCAGTTGTTGTCCTTGCTGTCACAAGTGTCGACGGTGGCGTTGCAGTAGTTCGGCTTCGTTCCCGTGCAGTACCCGGACGGGAACGTGCAGTTCCAACCTCCGCCCGTGCACGCGACGGTGACGCCGCCCGGCCCGGTGACGCATCCAGTGTCGGTCGCTGCGGGTGAAACGCCGCATACCTGCACTGGGCTGGGTACCGTCGCGATGTTCTCGTCGATCTGGCAGTTGCAGTTGTCGTCGATGCCGTTGCACTGCTCGTTGGCGGAGATGAAGGTGCACGCCTTCTCGCAGTTGTCGTTGTTCGTGTCGCAGTTGATGTAGCCGGTGTCGCAGCCGGTCCGCACGCAGGCACCGCTCTGGCAGGCCCACACGCCGTGGCCGCCGGGCGAGATCTGGTTGCAGTCGTGGCCGCAGGTTCCGCAATTCTTGATGTCCGTCTGGAGGTTCGGCTGACCGGTGAGCGTGCCGTCGCAGTTGGCATCCACGCCGCAGGTGTCAGTGGTCCCCAGAGGTCCCACGTAGCCGAGGCACTGCTTCACGCCGCCCTGACAGGCGAGGCTGCCCTTCATGCAGGGTGGGGGCACTGGGAGCTGGAGCCCGGGTGGTGCGCAATCACCCACGGAATCCGACGGGTACTTCACGCACTGCTTCGCGGACCCGATGGTGGCGCAGAATTCGTCAGCGGCGCAGTTCGCGTTCGTGGTGCAGGTCTTCGGCGCCCCGGTTGGGACCACGCCATCGATCACGCCGTCGCAGTTGTCGTCCTGACCGTTGCAGATCTCGGTGATCGGCTCGATGTTGCCGACGCAAACCAGTGCTCCGGTTTGGCACTGATTCGTTCCCTTTTGGCAGTTGCCGACGGAGGAAGAGCCACACGCTCCGCCCTCATCGGTCGGGCTGTCGTCGACGGTCCCGTCGCAATCGTCGTCGAGGGCATTGCACTTCTCGCTGACGTCGTTCGGTTTGATGACCTGGGGACCCGTCGGAGCGTCACACAGTCCGTTCCGAATGCCGGTGGGTGGGAAGTTGGGGTTGGTGCCGGTCAACGTGTTGCTGTCTTGGTCGCAGCAGGACACGATTCCGCCAATGCACTTCTTCAGCCCCTGGTGCGACGCCTTGGCGCATTCGCCCTGAGTACCGCCGAAGCAGGGATCTCCCACGTCGGGATCGTCGGTCTCCAGACTCGGATCCGCGTTGTCGATCAAGCCGTCGCAATCGTTGTCCACACCGTCACAAATCTCGGGACCGGGAGTGGCGACCGGACACTTGTACTCGCACCCGTTCGTATCACCGCCGTCGTTGTTGTAGTAGCCGGGGTCGCATGCTTTGATCTTGCAGCTAGTGTTCGCCGTCGTGCACTGGACACCGGGTCCGGCCGTCGTGACGCACTCCGCCGTGGCATTGGCTCTCACGCACTTCGTGCCGCAAGCTCCGCAGTTTTCGATGTCGTCGCAGGTGTTGAGATCCTCGTCGACCAGGCCGTCGCAGTCGTCGTCGGCCCCACAGATCCCGGGCGGGCCGGTATCGATGGTGTTCGTTCCGTTGGGATTGAAGGTGCAGTTGTACTCGCAGCCGTTGGCCTGGGACTTATCGAGGTCGTACCAGTCCTCCGCGCAGTCGAACTTGCAGGTGCCGGGCGCGCTGCCCGGATTCGCCGGGGGCACGCAAGTCTGATTGACCGTCTGAAAGAGCGAATCACAGTTCGTGTCGCAATCGCCGCATGTGTAGATGGACGTGAAGTCGATTCCGTCGTCGACGAGGCCGTTGCAGTCGTCGTCGATGTTGTTGCAGAGCTCCGGGGGATTCGGAACGCAGGCTTCGTTGCCGCCATCGAGATTGATGATGTTCCCGGTCCCACCGCCACCGTCGGTGTTGACCTGGCCACCGAGCCCGCTGTCGATCTTGCCTCCGCTTCCGCCCGTGCCGTCGCCGGCACAATCGTTGAAGCAGAAGCTCTCGGTCGAACAACCCACCGCTGACATCCCGAGCGCGCCCGAGACGAAGAAGGCGGCCGCCCACGCCTGCCGTTTCATTCCGATTCTCCCATGGCGCGCATGCGGCGCCCCTTTTGCCCGAGACTGTTTCGGCCCAGATCCCGATTTCCTGTTGCGCCGGAACGCGATCGAGAGTCCGAGCCCGATGAACAGGAGCGCCGCGGTGCCGCCGAGCCGAGACTTGTTGCCGGCGGTGCGACATGCACAACCGCCGCCACCGGTGGCCAGACCCCAGACGCCCTTTTGTTCCTTGCCCGCGCTGGCGCCCGTGCCGCCACCGCTGCCGCCGGAGCCGCCCGGTCCGCCGTCGTTGTTGGCTGTGCCCGCCGAGCCGCCGGAACCACCGGTGCCGCCCGAGCCCCCGAGGCCGCCTTCGGGAGCCCACTGGCATTCGCCGTCGACGCATTCCTGAGCGGAGGGACACTTCACGCCGGTGCACGGCGGGTTTTCGCAGGAGCCGGTCGCCGGATCGCAGTACGCGCCGTTGGAGCAGGCGAGGCCCGCGTCGGTGGCGCACTTGCTCGGTCCGCAGGTGCCGGCATCGGCGCCCGGCTGGCAGTACTCGCCGGGCGGACAGTCCGAGCCGCATCCGGTGTCGGTGCAAGTGCCTTCGAGGCATTCCTGGCCGCTGGGGCAGGTGACGCCGGCGCAGGAGCCGACGCAGCGGGGCTCGGAGAAGCTCGAGTTGGGCTTGCAGACTTCGTTCGCGGCGCAGGGATTGGGATCACAAGGATCGTCGACGCAGACGCCGCCGTTGCAGGCTTCACCGCTCTTGCACGCGAAGAAGTAGCAATTGTTTTCTGGCTGGCAGGTTCCAGCAGAGGGACCGGATGGAGCGCAAGCTTGGCCGGTGTCGCACACGATGCCTTCGCAGGGGCTCTTGCAGCCGGCGTTGCCCTTGCAGACGCACACGGGGACGTCGTTCGCATTGCCCTTGGGCGCACACTCGATGTCACCGGTCTGATTCTTGACGGTCTTCTTGCTGCAGTCGCCGCACGGATCGTTGACGCAGAAATCCCCGGTGCTCTGGGTGCCGCTCTTGACGACCTCCTTGCACTCAGTACCGCCGGGGCAGATTTCGCCCTGACACGGAAGCGCACACTGGCAAGCGCCCGCGGCTGCTTCGACACAGGTCTTACCGGCCGAGCACAGGTTGGGGTCGCCGGCGTCGGCGTTCGGCTGCTCGTCGATCTGGCCGTCGCAGTCGTTGTCCGCGCAGTCGCAGACTTCCGGGCTCGGTCCGATGCCGCCGACGCAGACGAATTTGCCGGAGTCGCAAGAGAGCTTGCCCTGCTTGCACTGACCCACCGCGAGGCCGCACACGTCGCCGATGTGCTGATTCGGATTGGTGGGATTCGCGGTGCCGTCGATGCCGTCGGGAGGCGCGCCGGACTCGTCGACGAAGCCGTCGCAGTCGTTGTCCTTGCCGTCGCAGACCTCGGGGCTCGGTCCGACGCCGCCGACGCAGATCAGGTTGCCGCTCCCGGCCGGGTCACATTGGTTGATGCCGGGCTTGCACTCGCCCTTGTCACGAATGCCGGGATAGGCGGTCGTGTCGTAGGTGGGCGCGCAGCTTCCGCCGATGGGAATGCCGTTGTCGATGGTGCCGTCGCAGTCGTCGTCCTTGCCGTTGCAAGCCTCGGGCACCGGACCCTGACCGCCCTGGCACTGGATGGTGCCATTGCTGCAGACGTTGGCGCCAAAATCGCACTCGCCCACGTCGGTGCCGCATTGCGTACCGACCGGAGGTCCGAGGCTCTCGTCGGTCTGATCGTCGCAGTCGTTGTCGGTGCCGTCGCAGACTTCCGGCGTCGGCGCTTTGCCGCCCACGCACTTCCACTTGTTGACGCCGTCACACTGCAAGCTTCCCGCCTGACACGGGCTCGACAGCGTGCCCTTCGTGGTGCACGTGCCTCCCGGCGGCGGACACCACGAGAAGTTTTGATGGTTGCAGATGGGATTGCAGCCGGTCGCCGGTAGATTCCAGCAGCCGGGAGTCGACGGCTGGTCGGTCAGCGGTGCGTCGTCGGTCGTCCCGTCGCAGTCGTCGTCGATGCCGTTGCAGCTCTCGGGCTGGGGCTGGGTCCCGCCCTGCACACCAGCACGCCGCCCACGCACGCGGTCAGACCCTTGGAGCAAGCTCCCGTGCTCGAGCCACACACGTTGCCGACGCCCGGCACGTTGTCGTCGACCGTGCCATCGCAATCGTTGTCGATGCCGTCACAGACTTCCGGGCTCGGTCCGACCCAGCCGGTGCACGTGCCGTTGCACGGCTGATTGCCCTTCTTGCATTGGCTCTTGGGGAAGACGTCGTCGTAGATCGAGGCCGGGTTGACCCGGGATCGTGCAGGGCGTTCCGGGGATCCCTTCGTCCACGGTGCCGTCGCAATCGTTGTCGAGGCCGTCGCAGATTTCCGGCTGCGGGTTGTTGTTGCAGGCGCCAAAGCCCTTCGGCACGCCCGCTCCCACGCAGCCGCCAACCGGCACTGCTTGACCCGTCGACAGGCAGCTCATCGTCCCGGCGCAGTTTGCCGGCGGCGTCGAGCCACACGGGATCGCGGCGATGCCGTCGTCGGCCACGCCATTGCAGTTGTTGTCGCAGCCATCGCAGATCTCGCTCGACGGCTGGCAGTTGCCCGGGCACGCGCTGTACGGCACGCCGCTTCCTGCCGCGTTGTCGATGATCGCGTCGCAGTTGTCGTCCTGTCCGTTGCAGGTCTCGGGCAGCGGGCAGTGCGGCGGGTTGCCGCACTTCGTCTGATTTTCGTCCGTCTGCGAGTTGCAGTTGTTGTCGACGTTGTCGCAGATCTCTTTCGGGTCGTAGCAGAGCCAATTCAGCGGCTGCGCCTGCTGTGCTTGCGTCGTGCACGGCAACAGATTCAGATCCCCCGTCGGATTGCCGCTGGTGATGCTGGCCTGATACTGCGATAGACACGTGTTGCGCTGGCCCGCGCTCGTCCAGTTGCAGCACAGACACGCATTCGCTCCGCACGTCGTCTTCTGCGCCAGCGTGTTCCAGGTGCAGCAGCCCCCGGGCTTGATGTCGCAGTAGTGGGTGTAGCCTTCGTCCGTGCAGCCGTTGCAGTTGTTGTCCAGGTTGTCGCAGACCTCGGGGTTGATGGCGCTTCGCGATGATGTTGGCCATCGCCTGGGAAAGCTGGGTCTCGTTGGTGGCGAAGTACGAGGTGGAGCTGTTGTTGTCGACACCGTCGTCGCCCATGTCGGCGAGCTGATCGGTGTTCGTCTGGTTGCCACCGGCGAAGTTGATCACCCGGGTCTTGATGTGGAACGTCTTGGCGCCAAAAGTCGCGCCGGTGGTGTAGAGCGCAGCGGCAGCGTTGTAGGCGTCCTGCTGGGAATCGCAGGTCTCGTCACCGTCGGTGAGCAAGATCAGGTACACCGGTCGGCAAGACGGATCGCCCGCGCTGAGCGGCGTGGCGAAGAACGGGGTGAACGTATCCGGGTTCGACCAGCCTGTTTGGAAGTAGCGCTGCATGTCCCGGAGCAAGCCGTTCAGCGGGGTGAGGCCGTACGCGGGACCGTCTGACGGCACGTTCGTGGCCTCGAGATTCGACGTACAGGTGTTGTCGACCCACTGGGTGATCGCACCCACGTTGGAGGGGCCCGGGGGATTCGTATCGGGGTCCATGCCCACGAGCACACGCCCGCCCCGCGCCGTGGCCGGGTTCAGCACGTTGTCCATCGGCCCGCACGCAGCGCATCCACCGAACTGGACGATCTCCGCATTGTAACAATTGATGTCGCAACCGGGCAGCGGGGTGTTGCTGTTGTTGCCGTAGCAGGACGCTCCGCAGCCGGTCATGAAGCTCGCAAACTGAGAGATGCCGAACTTCACTTCGCCCGAGTAGGCCTGCACCATGTTCTTGATCGCGCATTTGGCGTGGCCCATGCGCGTGCTCGTGTTCGCTCCGTAGACGTTGTTCTGATAGCCACAGGAGTTGTTCGAGCTCACCTGACTGATCATCGACCCCGAGGTGTCGAGGGCGATCATGAAGTAGGGTTTTGCGGGAGGCGGCCACTTGGAAGGATCGGGGAGCAAGCACGAGGGCGGCTCTTGCGCACGCGCGGGCTCCGTCGTGAACACGAGTGCACTCGCCGCGACGCCGAATGACGCCAAGCTGATGAGCCGTGTGACCCAATGTGAGGCTCGGCCTCGGGTCATTTTTCGAGTCGGCCCATCTCACTGCCTCCGCGAGGAGCTGTTCACCGTGAGCACCGACCTCGAAGCACACGGTACCGGGCCGTCCGCCGGAGCCCAGTACAAGGATTTTGAACCATCGTTCACCGTACACGCCCTCTTTTTCAGTCTCAAGATGCGCGACGGTGCTTCGCGCACCTTTTCCCACATGCGCTTCTTCCTCTTGACCCCCTCCGCCAACACTCCCCATCCTCTCCGCGCTAGCGAGCAATCAGGGCGAAAACGTGGCGAAGACCCCCCTCGGACGGCCCAAAGGCCGATTCACCCAGCACCGCCGCCTCGACCGGCTGCGTGACATTCTTGCTCGGCATCCCCGAGGGCTCTCCCTATACGAGCTGGCCGGCGCCCTGGACGTGACCCCGAGAACGCTTCGTCGCTACCTCAAGGAGGTCGCCACGGAGTTCGACCTCCAGAGCACGACCGACCGTCGCGGCGGAGCGCTGCTCTGGCGGATCCGCGCGAGCGAGATCCCGCGCAAAGTCGAGCTTCGCCGAACCCAGGCGTACGCCATCCTCGCCGCTCGACGTTCTGTTCGAGCCCATGCGCGGCTCCGCGCTGTTCGACGAAATCGATCTCGCGATCAACAAGCTACTCGCCTTCGCTCAGCGACCGGGACGCGGACCCAACGCGGGGCTGGCCGACGCGCGCCTCGAGCATCGCTTCCTGTATCTTCCCTTTGCGCCGAAGAACTACGCGGAGAAAACCGAGGAGCTCGACGACCTCTTCCAGGCCGTCTCCGATCTTCGACCGCTCACGCTGTTTTACAAGAGCGCGGCCAAAAAATCGGAAGAGCGAATCACGATCCACCCGTACGCCCTCGTCCTGCATCGCGACAGCATCTATTGCGTCGGACTCCACGTGGACAAAAAGGAAATCCGAACCTTCGTTCTCGATCGCATGCGCGACACCCAGTGTGCGGTCACCGAGCGCTTCACCTTGCCCGACGACTTCGAGATCGACGACTACTTCCAGGGCGAGCTCGGCGTCTGGCGCAGTGAGAAACGCCGCAAGGTCGTCATCGACTTCGACGCCCAAGCCGCGGAGTACGTCCGCATGCGCAAGGTCCACTCGACTCAGAAGCTCGCCAGCATCGCGGGCGGCGGCGTACGGCTCACGATGACGGTCGGCAATCTCAATCCGGTCGTGAGCTGGGTTCTCGAATGGGGTCCCCGGGCGAAGGTGGTCGAGCCCGAGGAGCTCGTCGAGCGAGTCCGCACCGAGCTGGAGGAAGCGGTTCAGCAATACGGATCGGGGAAGAAGAAAGCGCGGCGCGCCTCCAAGAGCGGAAGCTGATCACTGCCGCGAGCTCGGATTGACCGAGCGACGGACTTCCGATGGACTCTCCCCCCGTGAAGAGCCGTCGCCCGGTGATCGCAGCCGTGGTCGTCGTCGCACTCGCCGTCGTCGGTGTGAGCGTCTGGAAGGTGAGGGAGGACGGGAAGCCGGCCCCGCACTCGGACGAGCTCGAGCTCTGCGTGGTCACTGAACATCGGGATGGGTCGCGTTTCATCCACATGACGATCGCCGGCGGGGAGGCCGTGCTCGAGCTGAAAGACGACCCTCGGATCGATGACGACAATGTGTCTCACGGGAAGGGAACCCTGACCGCGCCGAACCGCGATTCAGGGGCGAAGTTCGTGGCGGCCCTTGCCGAGTGGGAGATGCAGGCTGTCCCTCAACCGCGGGCGGATCAGCTACCGTTGGAACCGATCCCCATCGACTACTCGATCGTGCAGGAGGCGAACGCTGACAGGCCCGAGCGCACGAAGCTCTACTTCGTGGCGGCGGGACTCCGAGCAGAAATCTACCTGCTCCTCTTCCCGGGTGGACAACGCGCAACTTTCGCGACCGGGAATGCGCACGACGAGAACCTGGTGCAGATTCTGGCCATCGTCCTCCGCGACGGTGTGCAAAAAGCGAGGAAACCAGGGACCGCTCCGGATGCCGACACCGACGCCCGGTCCCCGATGCGTTGAGGAAGCCAGGGACCGCACGCGCGACGTGCGCTGGCACGATCCCGAGGAGCCGACGCGTGAACTGCTCGGAGCGGTTTGGCGCCGCCCCGAGCTTCGTTTCGTCCCACTACCCGCAAGAGTTGGCGGTGACGCACGCGACGAAGTCGCCCGACATCTCGCAGCAAGCGAGGCAGTCGGCGCCGATCTTGCCAGCGCACGCCTGATCGCGGTTGGCGTCCGCCGCGCCGCCATCGGCTGGGTCTTCGCTGCCGCCGTCACCGCTGACTCCTCCGTCGTACGGCGGATCCTGCGGCTCTTCGACCGGCGGCGTGCAGCACGCGATCTGCTGCGCCACCTGCTACGCTGCGACCTCAGGGATCGTTCCGGAGAACTTCACGTAGGCCGTTCCCAGGGGATTCTTCGGCGTGGTGTAGCCGATCTCCCACGCGACCGCATCGCCCAGCACGAGTGTCTCGATGTTGGTGTGCAGCTGGCACTTCTCGTCGATGCCGTTGTTGCCCACGCCTTCGCCGAGCACGGTGTGAGCTTGCGAGTCAGCGTACTTGGCCGACTCGGTGTACGCGATGTCGGGCGAACCGCAGGGCGGCGCCCAAGCGCACTTTTCGTAGAGTTGATGGCGATTGGGCGCGGAGCCGCCGCGCTCGGTCAGCGTGCGCCGGTCGGGGAATTCGCTCGGAAGTAGCGGTAGTACGCGATGACGCGGCTCACGTACTGCTGGGTCTCTTGGTACGGCGGGATCCCTCCGTTGCGGATCACGGCATTTTCGCCCGCGTTGTACCCAGCGATGGTGAGCTCGAGATCGCCGTTGAAGAGATTCGCGAGCACGCGCAAGTAGCGCACGCCGCCGAACACGTTCTGGCGTGGATCGAAGACGTCGCTCACCATCATGCGCTCGGCCGTCTCGGGGACGAGTTGCATGAGGCCGCGGGCGTTGGCTCGGGACACCGCACGGGGATCGAAGTCGCTCTCGACCTTGATGACGGCTCGCACCAGCTCCTCGGGGATTTGATACAGCGTCGCCGCGTGGCGAATGTACGGATCGTAGCGCGTGTAGCGTTCCGGCGAGTTGTCGCTCGGAGGCGAAAACGGCAGGACCTTCTTCGGATCCTTGGCGTACAGCGTGGAGCTCTTGCCAGTGGGCTTGTTGGTGAACGAGATCACGCCCTGCTCATCCACGGATTTGTAGATGTCCGCGCGGCTGCTCGAGGTCAGAAGCAGTGAGCCGGCGATCCCCGCGACGGCCGCGAGACTGATTCGATGGGAGCGTGAGATCGGCAGCATCTGACTTTCGGATCGTAGCTGAACAGCGGCCGCTGGGCGCAAGAATCCTCCAATCCGGGCAACGCTCGGGAGCCTTCGCAGCATTCCTCGACTTCGATAAGCGCCGGTCGCACCCACATTGTCCCCATCTCGGAGGGAGGAAGAAAGCAGCTCGCAACCCCGTAGCTCATTACTCGGGCACTGGGATCGGCGGAGGTTGAACCATGAAGTATGCTTCTCTTCACACGGCAAGGTGTGTTCGCAGACTGACGGCGCTCTCGATGGGGTGCGCGACACTCGCACTCGGATCGGCGGCACTGGCGGATGACCACGTTCACGACGGCTTCTACATGCACCTCGGAGCGGGTTTCGGGTACTACTCGACGAAGGCAACCGTTGGTGCCACCGACTACAGCTATTCGGGTGTCACGGCTGTGTCGGCTCTGTTCTTGGGAGGCTCTCCGGTAAAGGGGTTGGCGATCGCCGGAGGCTTCTTCACGGACTACGCACCGTCGCCGACCTACGAGGTCAACGGCACCAAGGCGACCGGCGTCGACATCAAGCAGTACGTGATCGGCATCGGCCCGCTGGTGGATGTCTATCCGGACCCGACGAAGGGTCTCCATTTCCAGGGGTTCTTCGGTTGGGGCGGTCTCGAGACGAGCGCCAACGGCAACGTGGGTGGCAGCGATCCCACCGGACTCGTCACATTCGTCGGCGGTGGCTACGACTGGTGGGTCGGAAACGAGTGGAGCATTGGCGTTCTCGGGCGCTTCGTGTACGCGCCCCTGAAATACCAGGACGTGAGCTTCACGACGATTGCGCCGGCAATTCTCGCTACGTTTACCTACCACTGAGCGGCGCGCTCAGTCCCCGTCCGTCAGATACGTATAGCTCCGAAGCGCCTGCTCGTAGTGCTGCATCAGCGTGCGCATCTGTTCGTTGGATAGGCGACCGCTCTGCACGGCGCGCTCGGCCTGGCGGCGGACGGCTTCGACCATGGCCTCGGGTTGGTACTCGACGTACTTGAGGACGTCCGAGATGCTGTCGCCCTTGACGACGTGAGAGACCTCGTAGCCTTCGTCGGTGAGCTTGACGTGGGCGGCGTTCGTGTCGCCGCTTTGTTGCCCCCACCGGTGTCGCGTCGGTGCGCATGCCGAGCGCTCCCAGCGTTTGGATGTGCCGTGCGCTTCTCTCGCCATCGGAGTACCGGCGCTCCACCCGCCTCCCCCAAACTCGGTGCTCGGCCGTGCTCGCCTCCGTGCTCGGCCGCGGGAAGCATCTCGACCTTCACGAAGTCCTCTGCGGCCTGCGCGCGGGGGCTGCGCGCGTTGCCTGCGCGCCGAGAGGGGGAGGCTTGGGGCACTTCTCCCTGCCGGCAAGGGGAGAGCGTCTCCATCGATCGAGTTGCGCCTGCGTGCAGCCGAGCCAAGCCCCATTGACATCCTCTAGCTCATCCCCTAAGGTATCCTCAGTCAGGATGGCGTTGGAACGGATCAACCTGAACGTGCCGGAAGAGGCTCGAAAGCGGCTGAAAGCGGTCGCCAAGCGGCTCGGGCGAACTGAGACCGAAGTTGCTCGGGAGCTCTTCTTGCGTGGGCTCGGCATGGCAGAGCGTGCCGAGTTCTACGAGCGCGTTTCGCGTGAGATGACTCCCGAGATCCGCCGACGGATGATCAAGATCGCCGAAGCTCTCGAGCGGATCAATGGCTGAGCGCGGCGACGTGTTGCGTGTCCAGCGGCGCCTCGGCTTTGGAAGTGAGCGCGCAGGAGAGCGCGTAGTCGTGATCCAGGCAGATCCGTTGAACTCGGCCCTTCCCACGACGCTCGTCGTGCCGCTCGACACGGATCCCAACGCCGCGCCGGCTTCGCTCGCGGTTCGAGTCTCGGCCGCGGAGGCCGGCTCGGACGAGGAGTACGTGGCGGTCGCCACGCAACTCCAAGTCACTCTCCTGGATCGTCTCGCGGCCGGCAGGGTTGGACGACTCCGCGCGAGCACGCTGGCGCGGCTCGACGAGAAGCTGCGATTAGTGCTCGACCTCTGAGTGAATCGCAAGCACTCGGCCCCCACCGGTGGCGCGTCGGTGTCATTCATCCCAGCGGTCGGCTCCACATCGCTCGCCTCCGCCGCCAACTCCCGCCCGCGCGCCAAAGAAACTCAGATTTTCGGAAGTCAGCCCAGGTCGTAGAAGTAGGTCGAGAAGTCGCTGAAAGCAAGAAGCCCATGGCCCCAAAGTAGCCCGCGCCCGCGCTTCGGATTCATCGCGAATGCCTGTTGCTCGTAGTACGTAATTAGGGGAATCCTTCTTTGATCTTGCAATGCTTCCAGTCCTCGTCGGTCTTCAGCTTCTCCACGTTCACGCAAACGTCGCCGAAGTAGTCGGGGCCGCCGACGCAGCACCGCTCGACCCCGAACTTGCAGGGAGGATGCTTGTTCACTGCGCGCCATTCTATGCCAGATCCTCCGGTAGGTCAGGATAGGCAATCCCGGTGCCGTCTCGGTAGACCCTCAGTCCCCGTCGGTCAGGTACGTATAGCTCCGAAAGCCTGCTCGTAGTGCTGCATGAGCGTGCGCATCTGCTCGTTGGATAGGCGACCGCTCTGGACGGCGCGCTCGGCCTGGCGGCGGACCGCTTCGACCATGGCCTCGGGTTGGTACTCGACGTACTTGAGGACGTCCGAGATGCTGTCGTCCTTGACGACGTGAGAGACCTCGTAGCCTTCGTCGGTGAGCTTGACGTGGGCGGCGTTCGTGTCGCCGCTTTTGTTGCCCCCACCGGTGTCGCGTCGGTGCGCATGCCAGGCGCTCCCCGCGTTTGGATGTGCTGTGCGCTTCTCTGGCCATCGGAGTACCGGCGCTCCACCCGCCTCCCCCAAACTCGGTGCTCGGCCGTGCTCGCCTCCGTGCTCGGCCGCGGAAAGCGTCGGGATGTTAACGCGGTCCTCCGCGGCCTGCGCGCGGGGGCTGCGCGCGTTGCCTGCGCGCCGAGAGGGGGAGGCTTGGGTACTCCGCCCTGTCCGGAAGGGAAGAAGGAGCGTCCGGACTCACTCCTTAGATCCCGTTGCTGGGCCCTTGGCAGTGTTTCCAATCCTCCTGGGTCTTCAGTTGGTCCAGCTTCACGCAGACGTTTCCGAAATACTTCACGCCGCCGGGGCAGCATCGTTCGACGCCGAACTTGCATGGCGGATGGTGGACATCGCTGTCGGTGCCTACACACCTGCACGTGGCGTCCGTTCCGTCAGTGAGGCACGCATTCGCTGCGCAACAGTACGGCTGTCCTTGTGCGACGCCTCCTTCAAAGTCCGTGCAACATATGGCGGAATACGCACTGCATTCTCCGCTCGTTGAAGTCCCCCACTGCGGGCAGGCGACTCGGTCGGCCAGAACGTCTGCGTTAGCATCCGGGGGACCTGAGTCGGGCTCACCTGCAAAACCCCCGGAGCCGCCCGACTCACCGCCAAACCCCCCGCTCGACGAGTCGTCGTCGGCGGTCTTCCCACATGCAGTCAGCGCGAGCGTCACGATGATCGCAACGACTAGTGAAACCATGTGCCCACCGTGTGCTGGTGAAGGGCCGTCAGGGGGAGACCCCACTCCAGGCACCCACGTCTGGAATCCGCCCAGGTTGCGTAGAAGGTCGTCGAGAGCGGAGAGAAAGCGACCAAGCCGGTGTAATCACCGAAGTATTGAATGTCCGTCACGCATGGCGCGAAAGGAACGCTACCAGTGACACTATTTTTTGTGAGCAGCGTGCCGGGCGTCCACGACGCCCCGTGATCGTCGGATGCAACCGCGTAAACGCTGGTGAGAGCCGAGTTGGGCGGCTGCTCGTAATACGTGATTGCAACTCGCACCGCGCTTGCTGCGATCGACGGTTGCCACTGCACCGGGAGGCCGTCTGGAGGAGTGATATTTTGCGCAGACCATGTGGCCCCGTCCAGGGAGCTTGCGAAATGGATCCGGTGGAGATCCTCCCAAACGATGTCGCAGTGCAGGCTCCCAGGGTCGATT
>CAWAHB010000021.1:0-7337 GCA_963781505.1 uncultured delta proteobacterium
ACGCCAAAGTGGGCTCGTGCGAGCCGCTCGAATCCCCGGGGGGTACGCACGAAGTCGCCGCGGTCGTTTTTCGCGAGGAGTCGCGAGAGCGCGGACTGTCCTTGGAACAGGACCGTATCGAGCGTGATCGCACGACCGCTGGGTGAGAGCGAGCGCGCGACCAGATCGAGGAGCGCGTCGGCATCGTGGTCCTCGAGGTGATGCAAGAGGCCCATCAGCATCACTCCGTCGACAGGCGCGAGATCGTCGCGGTGTCGCTCGACGAACGGCTCACAGTGGAACTGTCCCCCGAGAGCCCCAACGCTCCCGCGCCCATTCGATGTAGCGCTCGTCGGTGTCGAAGCCGTGATAGTCGACCTCGGGGAGGTCGCCGAGGTAGTAAGCGGGGCCACACCCGACATCGACGATGCGCTCGCCGGCGCGAGGAGCGAGGGCGTCGATGCACTCGTGGCGAGCGCGGTCCGCTCCCACCGCTCGCTGAACGAGCATGTACACCGCGGGGATTTTCAGCACGTTTTCCGGCGACACGGGGAGAGTCTCCACCGGTCGAGCATCGGGTCGCAAGGACTCTAATCGCCTTCGACAGCGGCTTGCGGTGAGGAGTGCTCGAAGCCGAGCGCGATTGCGGCAGTGAGGATCGCCAAGCCAATCTGCGTGACGTACAGGATGAACACCACGGCCGAGCCGCGGCTCGCTATCTCCCCGACCGGATAGTAGAGGGCCAGCCCCGCGTAGACGGAGAGCTGGAAGGCGCCGAAGTAGCCCGGAGCGTTGGGCAAAAGGACGCCGATGTGAAGCACGCCGACGATCACCGCGGCTCGCGCCAGATCGACGTGGTCCAGGCCCGCGCCCCAGACCAGAAGCGCCACACCCAGGACATTGGCGAAGTAGTAGGCCAGCGTTGCGAGCACGAACGGACCGGAATAGCGAAGCTTCGGCAGGAATCCGAACCCCGAAGCGGTGCGAGAGACAACGTCAGCGAGGCGGGCGGCTACCCGAGGCGAGAGCCAGCCGACGGCGAACGAAGTCGCACGCGTCGCGGCATCCCGAGCAAAATAGAACACCGTCATGAGTGCGAGCGCGAGTCCGAAGATCCCGAGCGCGGTGTAGGCGACGCCGGGCACGATCGCTGCCGGGACGGCCAGCTCCCCGATGCGATCTGGCAGGGGGGATTGTGGGTGGGCCAGCTCCAATCCCAGCAGCAAGAGCAACGAGAGCACCACCCCGTCGACGATTCGCTCGGCCGCGATGGATCCCGTCGCAGCCCAGGCGCTGAGCTCTCCGCGTTTTCGGATCAAAAGCGGGCGGACCGCTTCACCGGTTCGAAACGGAAGCAGGACGAGCGCGCCGTAGCCAATGTACGAAACAGCGAGCACGCGGCGAAGGGGTACTGGGTGGATTGGATCGAGAAGCCACTTCCAGCGCTGAGCACGGAGCTGGAGCGCAACCAGATACAGGAGCGCCTGCGCCAGCACCGTCCACCAGCGGATCCCCCGGAACGCGTCGGCGGACGGCACGATGGGCAGGCCGCCTGCATGCATCAACCAAGCGAAGCCAGCGGCGACCAGGAGCGATACTGCGAGCGCCCCGCGACGGCCCTTCAGCCATCCCTTTCGCGATGGCTGCTCCGCCATGGTGGCGCTTCCTTAACACGAGACGGAGTGGTGTTAAGCTCGGCTGCGCATGGACGCGATCAAGACCGTGATTTTGGCAGGTGGGTTCGGCAGCCGGCTTTCCGAGCACACCGAGGCGCGCCCCAAGCCGATGATCGAGATCGGTCCGCACCCGATGATCTGGACATCATGCAGATTCTACGCGTCCCGTGGCTTCCAGGACTTCGTGGTCGCGTGTGGCTACAAGGGTGAGGTCATCAAGGAATACTTCCACAACTTCTTCATTCGAAACACGGACTACACCGTCAATCTCCGAGACGGCAGCGAACGGTTCGTCAAGACCGATGCGCCGGACTGGACCATCTCCGTCGTCGACACGGGTCTTCAGACGCAGACGGGCGGTCGTCTCACGCGGCTTTCGTCCTGGCTCGATGGCCCCCGGTTCATGTGCACCTACGGAGACGGCGTCGGCAACGTGAACATCGAAGAGCTCCTCGAATTTCATCGCACCCAGGGACGCCTCGCGACGGTGACCGCGGTTCGCCCGCCCGCACGCTTCGGCGGACTCGTCATCGATGGGGACGGTGTCCGGGAATTCTCGGAAAAGCCCCAGTCGGGTGAGGGCTGGATCAACGGCGGGTTCTTCGTGTTCGAGCGCGCTGCGCTGGATTACATGGGGGGCGACACGAGTGTGATGGAGCGCGAGCCACTGGAGCGATTGGCGGCCGACGGTCAGCTTTCGGCGTTTCGCCACGAGGGCTTCTGGCAACCGATGGACACCTTGCGTGAGAAGCGCATGCTCGACGCTCTCTGGGAATCGGGCGCCGCGCCGTGGAAGACGTGGGGATGACAGAGTCCGGGTTTTGGTCGCGCAAGCGGGTCCTCGTGACCGGTCACACCGGCTTCAAGGGCTCGTGGCTCACCCGCTCTCTGGCGCTGAAAGGGGCTAGCGTCGCGGGCTACGCGCTCGCGCCCGATCAGACACCCAGTCTGTTCGAGCTCGCGCTGCTCGAAGAGTGCTGTGAATCGACTCTCGGGGACGTGCGGGACCTCGAAAGCCTGACTCGGAGCGTTCACAGCGCGCGTCCGGAGATCGTATTTCACCTCGCTGCGCAATCGTTGGTGCGTCGCTCGTACCAAGAACCGGTCGAGACCTATGCCACCAACGTGATGGGCACCGTCCACCTCCTCGAAGCGCTGCGACGAGTGGGCAGTGCTCGGGCCATCGTGATCGTCACGTCGGACAAGTGTTACGAGAATCGAGAGTGGCATTGGGGCTACCGGGAAAACGATCCCATGGGCGGCCATGATCCCTATAGCTCGAGCAAAGGGTGCGCGGAGCTCGTGACCGCCGCGTACCGCCGCTCGTTTCTTTCGGAGGTCGGCGTCGTTTCCGCCCGCGCCGGCAACGTGATCGGCGGCGGGGATTGGTCGGAGGATCGACTCATTCCGGACATCGTCCGGGGCGCCAAGAGCGGAAAGCCCGTCGTCATCCGGAACCCGCTCTCGACGCGTCCCTGGCAACACGTTCTCGAGCCGCTGGGTGGGTATTTGCTCTTGGCCGAGCGGGCCTGGCACGAGCCCGAGCGCTACTCCGAGGCGTGGAACTTCGGCCCGCGTGACGACGGCACTCAGCCGGTGGGAGAAGTTGCAACGCGGTTCGTGGACCAGCTCGGTGCGGGCAAGCTGGAGATCGCCACTCCGGACGGCGCCGCACCTCACGAAGCCAAGCTTCTGGAGCTCGATGCAAGAAAGGCTCGCGCGCGTCTCGGCTGGCGCGCGAGGCTCGACATCGGTGCTGCCATCGATCTGACAGCCGCTTGGTATCGGGCGTGGCTTTCCGATGCTCGATCGGCGAGGAGCATGCTGGACGCGCAGATCCACGAGTACGAGAGTCTCGAATCATGAGCGCCCTCGAGACGGCGGTGGTGACCGGGGCGACTGGCTTCATCGGCTCCGCGCTGATTCGACGCCTGAGCGCCGAGGGCAGTCGCGTGATCTGTCTGGTTCGCCCGGAAAGCACGCGAGCCGATCGTCTGGCAGGCATTGCCGGCGTGGAAGTGATCCGGCCGCCGTCGTTCGAGCCCGACGTTCTGGCAACCGCAGTGGGGGAGCTCCGATCGGCCGCCGTGTTCCACCTGGCCGCCTACGGAGTGGATCCGAGCGAGCGCGACCCGAACCTCATGCTGGCTGGCAATGCGGCTCTCACGGCCAACGTGCTGCTCGCGGCCAAGGCCTGGCAACCACGTCGCTTCGTGTTTGCCGGGTCCTGCTCCGAATACGCTCCAGCACCCCAGGGGCAGCGGATTACCGAGACGCATCCACTCGAGCCCACGACCTTGTACGGCGCGGCCAAAGCGGCCGCGCACGTGTACGCTGGAACCTTGGCAGCTCACCTCGAGATCCCGTTCGTGGGCCTTCGAGTGTTTGGAACGTTCGGCGTAGGAGAGGCGCCGTACCGATTGATCCAACATTTGATCGCTCGATACACCAGCGGTGACGAGCCCGAGCTGACGCTCGGAGAGCAAGAGCGCGATCTGATCTACGTAGACAACGTCGTCGAGGCAATCGTTCTGGCGGCGACCCGTGACGGGCTCAACGTCGGCGCTCGGTACAACGTTTGTTCCGGGACGCCGCGGCGCATCGCAGATGTCGCGCGTCGCGTCGCCGCGCTCACCGGTCACCCCGACGGTCCGTTCGGGCTCGGGCGCCGTCCCTACCGCGGTGATGAGCCGATGTGGATCGTGGGCGACGCAACGCGCTTTCGCACCGCGACCGGTTGGGCACCCAAGGTCTCCCTGGATCAAGGGATCCAAAACATGATCGAGGCTCGAGGATGAGTCAGCGGCTGATTTCCATCGTCGTGCCCGTCTACCAAGAGCAGGGCAACGTGGAGCCGCTTTACGAGGCGGTCGCGAAAGTGATGGAGCCCGCTCGAGATCGCTACGACTGGGAGCTGGTCTTCACCGACAACCACTCGACGGACGGTACGTTCGAAGAGCTCACGGCACTGGCGGCCAAGGATCCTCGCGTACGGGTGTTCCGGTTCTCGCGAAACTTCGGATTTCAGCGTTCGATCTACACCGGCTACATGAAGGCGCGAGGCGATGCCGCCGTGCAGATCGATTGCGATCTGCAGGACCCACCAGAGCTGATTCTCGATTTCTTGCGGGAGTGGGAGGGCGGCTCGGAAATCGTCTACGGCGTGCGACGCGGGCGCGTCGAGGGCTTCTTCATCACGACCCTTCGGCGGATCTTCTATCGCGTGATCAACTTGCTGTCCGAGGACCATCTTCCCCACGACGCAGGCGACTTCCGTCTCGTGGGACGCAAAGTGCTGAACGTGTTGGCGCAGATCGATGATCAGCAGCCGTACCTTCGGGGAACGCTCGCGACCCTGGGCTTTGCTCAGAAGGGCGTCGAGTACGATCGCGCCGGGCGCACGCGTGGCGAGAGCAAGTTCAAGATGCGAGCGTTGTTCGCGCTGGCGCTCGACGGGATCCTCGCCCATTCCACTGTGCCGCTTCGTCTCGCGACCTACACGGGGCTCTGCGTGTCCTTGCTCACGTTCCTCGGCACCATCGCTTACTTCATCGGGCGCGTGTTCTACGGCAAAGATTGGCCCGCCGGCTTTGCCACGACCACGGTTCTGATCCTGCTCTCTCTCAGCCTGAATGCGTTGTTTCTCGGAGTGATTGGTGAGTACGTCGGACGCATCTATCAGCAGGTTCGCCGCCGTCCGGTGACGGTGATCGAACGGGAGATCGATGCGACGCGGGGGTCGGAGCTCCGAGCCAGCGAGCGGACTACGACGGCTGCCTGAGATCGAGCACGACGAACGCACGGTTCGACCAGACCACGGGATAGCCGAGTCCTCGCTCCCGACCGCGCATGACGATGGCGAAGTCGAGCTTGTACTCGTCCTTCAAGTGGTCGAGGCGTCGCCGGTCCATCACATCGTAGCCCCGCATGTCACCCGCACCGCGCACCGGCCGTCCGCATACGTCTTCCAATCGACGAAGCCATTCGAGGACCTCGCCGGGCACGATCGGATTCGATTTCCAGTCGACGACGATGGCGCGCTGGCCGTGGTAGCGCAGCGTTTCGATGCCTGGAGGCGTCAGGAAGAGCGCGTCCTTGGGCGTGCTGTCCCGCATCCATTCTGTGAGCGCCCGGTCATTCGGGTGGATGCCGTTGATCAGTGTCGAGTGCTCCTTCAAGAGCTTCAGGTGGGGTTTCCCTACCTGGAACGCGAGGATCGCGGCCGCTACGACCGAAAGCCACGGCGCGGCACGACCCCAAAGGCCGGCGAGGCGATGGTTCTTCCAGACCTGGCTAACGAGCATGCCAATCAGCGCGACACCGATCGCGACCAGGAAGATGTCCGCGACGACGCTGGCGAGCGTCTTGTTCTTGTCCAGCGACTCGCGAGTCGCCAAAAGACAGACGCCGCCCACCAAAGTCGCCAGCGATGCTGCGTTCCAGCGCCGTGCGAGGCGAGGTTCGACCACCACCCGGAGCGCGACGGCGCAGGCCGCCGCCTGGAGCAAGAGCTCCGCGTGGGGAGCCAATCGCCATGCGAAGAGCTGGGTGGCTTGTCGGAGCTCGAGAGCGGCCGAAAGCGCAAGGCCGACCCAGACGACACTCACTAGGCCTGCGGCGACGGCTCCGACTCGAGCCAGGGCCGAGGTTCGATTCCTTGCCAGAGGCCAGAGTGCGCCAAAGCCAATCATCTGCCACGCCGCGAACGGCAGAAGATCCATCTGGAAACGGGCAACTTGGAAAATGGTGCGGGGAGCGCACGTTGGAAATAGATTTCCTGCGCCTCCTTGGCGTGGGCAGCTCCAGCCGTGGCGAGGATCATCGGAGAAAACGCCAAAAGCACGAGGACGGGCATCAAGAACTGCTCGAACAGGCGACGCCGAATGCCCGTGGTTCCGAGAAGCAAGTGCGCCATCACGAACACGCCGAACAGCAGCACGAGGTAATTGGCGTGAAACAGTCCGGAGACGGCCAGCGCCACACTCGACGCACGCCATTTCCCCAGCGCAAACAGTGGAACGGCGGCGAGCAGCCCGATGCTCGCCAGCGTGGAAGGCTGCAGGATCTCGTCGAATACGTAACCTCCGCCCACGCTGAACGTTCGAGTCTCGAACGCGATCGCGAGGACCAAAAGAAAGCTCGGGAGCGCGAGGCGGCCGGCGAGGATCTTCGAGAGCCAGAAGACGAACAGCATCCCCACCGCTATCGCCAGAGTCTGCCCGTAGCCGATGAGCGCGCCGTCGTGTCGGATCCAGAGCAGAAGCGCGCCCAAGAGCTCGTATGCCGGGTGGTAGTGGGTCGTCTGCGTGGCGAACCAATCCCGGGCGAAAATGCCGGGCGTTGCCATCTTGAGCGCGCCGAGCAAGTAGACGACCTGATTGTTCACCCCGTACTGCCAGCCGAAGCTGGCGCCGAACGCCAGAGAGCCCGCGGCTGCGACAGCCCACTCGGCGATGCTCCGGATGCGGTCTCGGCCCGTCAACGAAGCGCGCTAGTACCACACCTCGGACGGGGCTTCCCGACGAACGCGAAGCGGCGCATCGGATGACAGCTGCGCGAGCGGCTACACCTTTTCGACAGGCCGAGACCGGGTCTGTGGCTCGCTCGATGCTTCGGTGGAGCTCACGACACTCGTCGAGCCGGCGTCGGCCGTGACCGAGCCCTGCCTCGGAGTCTTGGGCT
>CAWAHB010000022.1:0-80255 GCA_963781505.1 uncultured delta proteobacterium
CTGCCCGCATCATCGCCGCCACCGCACGCGACGAATGCCGCGAGGCTCAATACTCCCAAACGAACGAGACATACCAAACCGCGCATGTGCTCTGGCTCCTCAGGGCGAGGTTTCGCCCACTTGGGCCTAGTCTCTCACGCGGCAAACCAAGCGCCAATAGAGCTCGGTTTGTCTACCTTCACCTACCTCGAGCCGACCGCAGGTACGTGCGGTTTCGCATCGGGTGGTTCTCGTCGGTCGGTCCCCAGTCCGAGTCCGGATGGAACGCGATCACGTCCATACCGCTAGCGGGATTCGTCCGGAAGGCGTGGAGCTCGTGGGCCGAGAGCAGGAACACACCCCCCGGCGACAGCTCCCGTTCCCACGCTTTCGAAGCACCGGGACCATACGCAACGCCCGAGCCTCGAGCGACCACTCCGAGACGAATGCTCGGATGCGAGTGAACCGATTGCACGATGCCCGCGGGAAAGTGCAAGTGGTTGAGTACCGGATCGCCGAGGCGCGGCGGAGCAACCAACACGGTGTCGGAACAGCCGTCGATGTAGCTCAGCCGTCCTTCCCGTTCGATGACGCCACACTGCGCGACGCCGCGAAAACCAATGCGTTCCACGCAGACGACCAGACCGTCCACTTGGAGCTCCAGCTCACCGGGGATGCAAAAATACATGCCCTCGCCCGCGGAAACCTCGAGCCCTTCGCTGGCGATCTTCGCGCGGCCACGGACCACGAATTCATAGCTGGTCGAGCACGGGCGCGTGAGTCGGCAGGCGTCGGTGTGAACCTCGAGCCGGCTCGGATACATGGTCAACGTCGCGTCGAGCGTGGCGCCGCTCTTGGGATCGACAATCAGCTCCATCTTGACCTCAGCCGAACCCGATCTCTTCCGCCTCGTCCGCGATCCGATCGTACACCCATTGCATGGCTCGACGCGGAGCCATTGCCTCGAACTCCACGTAGCGTCCCTTCTCGAGGAGTACGCGATCGGCCACCCGAACGGAGGTCGGCATGGTCACGGCGGGCCCTGAGCGCAGCGGAAGGCGGAGCTGGAACGCCCACGGCATGTTGAGGCCGAGATCGATGATGGTTGCCGTGCTGCCCAATGAAAGTACCTCGCCCAGGCGCTCACCGAAATCGTAACCCGCCGCGGTCGCGTCGTGAACTGCGAAGAACCGCGTGCTGAACCCGCTCGCGAGTTGACGCCGCAACAAACCCCAAACGTGCTCCGGATAACTCGGCTCCGCCAGGAGGGCCGTCTCGATCCGCCGATGAAACCCATTCAGAACGAAGCACAGCATGGGCTCCACTCTTTCGAACACCAGGGCGCGGGGCACGGCAAACTCGGTTACGTCCCGGGACAAACCCGCCAGATCGAAGCTTTGCGGCGCTTCTTCTGGACGGATCAACTTCTCCAAGCGTCCGTGCCGGGCTTCGTGAGCATCGAGCAGCCCCTCGAAATCCTCGGGCTCGGAGCCGACGATCGCCGACTCGCGGATCAGCTCGTAGAACAGGTTCTTTCGGGTGAAAAAAAAGCGTCCCTCACTCGAGACGGTCTCGGCGGCATGGAGCAGAGCGTCGGGCGAGATCATGGCCGCTCCCCATCGACGAAGACGCGATGCCAGATTTCAATCGCGAGCATCATCCACAAGAGCTCTCCGCTGCGATCGCGCCCCAGATGGCCGACCGGCAGCTCCCCGTGGAGCAAGCGATCGACGAATCCTTGCTTGAAGTAGCCCCGCTGCCGGGCGCGCTCGCTCGAAAGGATGTCCCGCGCGTACCTGCGGAGTGGATTCTTTCGAAACCACGGGTTGAGCGGGACGCCCATCCCGGCCTTCTTTCGATACACGACCGGAGCGGGCAGGGAATCGTCCACCGCTTTCTTGAACACATACTTCTCGATGTCGCCTCGGCGTTTGAGCTCCGTCGGCATGCGAAACGAGAGCTCCGCGAGCCGGCGATCGAAGAGCGGCGAGCAGGCTTCGACCCCGTGGGGCGAAAGCATCTTGTCGACCTTGACCAGAATGTTCTGGCCACCCTTGAGCCGGATGTTGACGTGCATCAGGCGATTCAGGAAATTCTCGATGCCCGGATTGTCGAGCAGGCCCTCCACGTGTTCTTCGAGTGCTCGCGTGCCGCCGCTCTGCTCCCAGAACTCCGGCGTCAGTGCTTCCTCGAAGTAATCGAAGAACTTGTGATACGAAAACAAGTACGCGCGGGAGCGTTCGTATCCGCCGAAGAACGAGTACCACTCCCCGAGAATCATGAACTTGTTCTTGGGGCCGCCAAACAGCGGATCACCCCCTTCGCCGTTGAAGATGACTGGCACTTCTCGCGCTGCGATCTGCGCCAGCATGAAGTTTGGCACCGTGATGCAATCGCAGAGCGGATCGTCGAGGCTCCACATGATGCGCGGCAAAAGGTCGATGAACGTCGCCGGTTCGACATCGATCACCCGATGCTCGAGCCCCAGATGAGTCGTCACCAGCGTGGCGTACAGGAGCTCGTTGGGCTCGCCGTGACCAAAGCTCACCGAGTAGCAAATCGGTGGGCGCCCGAGCTCCGCGAGGAGTGCCACAACTGCACTCGAGTCGATGCCTCCGGACAGGAACGCGCCGATCTCGACCGAGTCCGGGGGTAGGCGCCGGCGAATGGCGGCCGACAGCTCGGTTCTGAGCGATTCGATCCATTCGGACTCCGTGCGATCTTCGACTTTTTCCTCGAGATCCCAGTAGCGAAAGAGCTCCAGCTCGCCGCGACCGAGATCACGCCGAAGCAGGCTCCCTGGCTCGAGCTCCTGAACACCATTGAACGCGGTGCCTTTTCCGGGAATGAACGAAAACGCCAAGAGCCGACTGAGAGCGCCCAGATCGGGTCGCACCTCGAACCCGGGATGCGCGAGAAATGCCTTGATCTCGCTGGAAAAGAGCAGCGCTCCGGCGACGTTGGGCGCGTAGTAGAGTGGCTTTTCGCCCAGCGGATCCCGGACCAAGTAGAGCGAAACTTGGTCCGTCAGCGCCAGCGCGAAGGCACCATCCAGTCGACGGAACGCGTCCTGGCCAAACACACGATACAAATTCGCGACGATCTCCGGATCGCTTTCGAAGGGCGGAGACATTCCCGCCGTCTCGAGCTCGAGGCCGAGCTCCCGGCGATTGAACAACCGGCCATTCATCACGCACGCGACGTTGCCATCGCCGCTCGTTGCGACGGTTTTGGAGCCCCCCGTTCCGAGCTCCGCCAATGTGAGCGAAGGACCCTTTCGGATGCGGCGGGTGTCATCGCCCCGATGAGCGAGCAGATCGAGAGCGCGGCCGACGACGCCGTCCTCGACGTCGCCCACTTGGCCGTAGACCGCACCCATACGTCAGAAGCTCCGACGATATCGGACGAAACCGCCCGACAGTGTCGGTTCGAAGTCCAGCGCCGAGACCGGCTTCTCCTTCTGCTTCTTTCCACCGCCTACCAGGATCAGTGTCGTTCCCGCGGCGAGCCCCACCACACCCACGCCCAGCCCGATGTTGGCGATGAGATCCAAGGTCTTTCCGCCGTTAACGTCGCTCTTCTTGGATTCGGGGCAAGGCCCGTTGCACTCGTCCTTCAATGACTTGTACCGGGAGTTCGCGCTGAGACCCGCAACGGCGAACGTTCCCATGCCCACCACTCCGACTCCGAGGGAAACGAATCCGATGGTCCGAAGACCCAATCCGCCGCTCGTTGTTGCCTGCTTCGTGTCCGGCTCGGGCTTCGACTCCTCCATGGGCTTTGGCTCGGCCTCTGGTGGCGTGACGACGGCGCTGTCGCCCTTCTCCCGCAACGCTACCGCGACGGTCACGCTTGCTCCCGGTTTCAGGTCCATCTTGCGTTTCGAACGTCGAAAACCCGGGCGCTGATGCGCGCACGACGAGCCGACCGGGCTCGATGGCGATCGTATCGCCCAAGCGGTCGCGAGGAAGCGCGTTGCCGTTCAGCTCGATTTCGAGATCCTTTGGAGGGTCCGCGAGTGCGACCACCACCCGCACGATCTTGGACTCGAGCGCCGCCCGTTCGGCGGCGGCAGCACTCCGAGTGTCCGCGTAATACGAGTCTGTGCGGGCCTTGGCGTCTGCGAATCGCATCGTCTGGGTCATCGCTTCGTACGCGGCGGGCAGCTTGCCGAGCTCGCGCAAGCAACGCGCGACGTAGAGGCGGGCATTGGGGCTGTCGGTCGCGGCGACGAGCTTCTCGAATTTCGGTAGTGCCTCGTCGAATCGGTTCTTCTTGTAGAGCGCAGTTGCTCGAGCAAATTCCTTCTTGGCCTGAGCTGCGCTCATCTGCTCGCCAGCCAGCGCCGGCGCGCTGCCGAGGATGAACGCGAACATCAGGACCGTCGCAAACCTGTTCATAGCCGACCCGGTTGGAATTCTCCGCCGCCTTTGGGCTTTTGGGGATGCCAGGGAGCGCCGGGCTTCTTTTGGATGGGCCCCGCGTCTCCTTGGCTCGACGCTTCCTCGCTCGCCACCGGTGCGGGGCTGGGGGGCTCGGGCGCCGCCGCGGGCGGCTCTGCGACGCTCGGCGCCTGAACCGGAGGAGGAGAAGCGGGAGCGGCGGTCTCCGTCATGACGGAGGCCGGGCTCGGTCGCGTGCGCACGAACAGCAACACACCGGCGAGAGCCGCACACGCTAGGAGCAGTGCGGCCACCGCCGCCACGGCACCCAAGCCGAGCTTGCGCGACGGCGGCTCCTTCGTGATGACCGACGCGATTTGGCTGGCGCCGCTCCCGACAACGGGCAACGCCCCAACCGGGTAGAGCTGACCGGGATCGCGCGCGATGGTCGGATTTGCATCGTCGTCCTCTTCGGCCATCGGTGCGCGAGCAGCCAGGGGCGAGCTCCGAAAATCCTCTGGAACGATGCCTGCGCCTGCGACGGTGGCCGGAAGCGGCGCCATCCCGAGGTCGCTCATCGCAGTTTGAACCAGCTTGCCCACGGCGCGGGGCGTGGCCACGGACAAGCCGGCCTCTTCCACCGCTTGCTCGATCGCATCACTGAACTCTTGGGCGCTCCCGAATCGTGAGTCCAGAGGTGCCAGCGCGCGCATGCAGACGCGATCGAGAACAGCGGGAACCTCGGGGTTGACTTGGGTGGGAGTCTGGGTAGGACCGCGCATCACCGCTGCGACGAGGGCACCGTCGCTGGGCGCTTGAAACAATCGCTGGCTGGTCAATAGCTCCCACAAGACGACACCGGCGGCCCACACGTCACTGCGTTGATCCACGGTCTCTGCCTGGAGTTGCTCGGGCGACATGTAGGGAACTTTCCCCTTCACCTGGCTGCCCCGGGTGCTGGAGATCCGCGCTTCGGCACGCGCCACGCCAAAGTCGGTGAGACGTGAAATTCTGTCCAAGCCGATCAAGATGTTCTGGGGCGAGATGTCCCGATGCACCAGACCCAGCGGCTTTCCATCGCCTCCCATGAGTCCGTGCGCTGCATGCAACCCCGCGAGCGCGTCGAGGACGATGCGCAGGGCGATCGACATCGGCACCCGCTCGCCACGCTTGCGCAATGTGCGGATCAGAGCGTGGCCGGCCAATCCGTCGACGTACTCCATTACCAAGAGCGGGCCGACGTCCGCTTGCTCGATGTCGAGGGTCGCCACGACGTTGGGATGTCGGATCCCCGCAGCCAAGCGCGCTTCGTCCAGGAACATCGCGATGAAGTCCGGATCGGAAGCGATGTGAGGATGCATCACCTTGATGGCGACAACGCGCTGAAATCCCCCGGCGCCGACGATACGACCGAGATGCACCGTGGCCATGCCCCCCGACGCGATCGGGCGGATCAACTCGTACCGGCCAATACGCGTCGGCGTCACTTCCGACCGAGAGGATACCCGGCCCCTCGAAGACCCGCCAGTTTCGCCGTGCCCCGTGATTGGTCCTCGGGGCAAAGCCTCGGTAGGATCGCTGGGCCAATGATCGTGCGGATGCGGGCTTGCAGAGGTTTCGTGTGGCCGCTCCTCACTCTGCTCACCCTCGGCTGCAGCCACGACTGGGACAGCCTTCTGCCGAGCGCCACCGGCGATGGTGGAGGGAGCGGCGGCTCAGGAGCCAGCGGAGGGGGTTCGGGCGGTACCGGTGCGGGCGGAAGCGCGGGTGCCGCGGGCAGCGGCGGTGGCGTCTTCAGCTGCCCCGCAGGCATGATCGCGATCGCTGGCGGCTTCTGCATCGATCCGACGGAGACGACCAACGGTGACTACGCGGCGTTCTTGGCCAGCGGTCCCGACCCGTCGGCGCAAACACCGCCGTGCGATTGGAACACGAGCTTCGATCCGTCCAGCGGCTGGCCCGTCGGCTCGAGCGACAACGACCGGCCCGTCACCTTCGTCGACTGGTGCGATGCAGCGGCGTACTGCCAGAGCCGCGGCAAGCGCCTGTGCGGTGCGCTCGACGGCGGGAGCGCCATCGTTACGCAGTTCGACGACGCAGCTCAGGACGAATGGTTTCACGCTTGCTCGGACGCCGGAGCCAACATCTACCCCTATCCTGGGCCGTACGACGGCACGGCGTGCAACGGTGTGGATTTCGGTGTCGGCGCGAGCATCACGGTGGGCTCGGCGACGGGCTGTCAAGGCGGTACGCAGGGGCTTTTCGACATGAGCGGCAACATCTACGAGTGGGAAGACTCGTGCACCGCATCGAGCGACGCGACCGACGCTTGTCGAATGCGCGGTGGGGCATACAACAACAATGCCGCTCTGTTGCGCTGCGACGTGGATGCTACGAGCGAGCGCAGCACCACCTCGGTCACCATCGGCATTCGCTGCTGCGCCGACGGGATTTGAAATCGTCCACGCTCAGCGCAGTTTTTTGCCGACGGGTGGCACCAGCTGAAAACCCTCGTGCTGAAACGGCTCTTCGAAGGCTGCGAAGTCGACCAGAGCGTGGGCTTTGAAGCGAAGGAACACCGTGATGTTCCGGTAGGCCCGACTGATCGCCCGCTGATAGGTGAGCAGCGACACGTCCTTCCCCGCCAGAACCAGCTCCATCACGCGGCTGGCTGCGGTGAAGGTCGTCGCCATCTGGGCCCGGACGTTCGAGGAAAGCTCTCGGCGTGTGAGTGCCAACGGTGAATGGGACGCGACCGTCGAGGTCATGAAGCCGAACGATGTGACGAAGTAGGAATCCGCCGAGGCGTCGAAACGATCGCCGTACACATCGAAGCGCTGCCACGGTTGCTGCTCGAGCTGGGCGAAGTAGAGCTCCGCTTCCGCGTCGGTTTGCCAGCGGATGCGATTCTGGGGCGGCGCTCGAAACTTCTTGCCGGCTGTCGTCGCCGCGAATCGCCGGATACCGAGCTCGCGGGCTCGTGTGGGCGGCTCGAGATCGAAGCTCACGAGGGGCAAGCCAAGCACCCGCCGGAGATCCGGGGTGGCGTACCCGCCTCCTAAATCGATGCAAGCCTCGGCAGTTTTGGGAAACCGCAGGCACCCCGTCGCGGGTGAGTGCACGACCCAATCGTACATTCCGACCACCGTAAAGGTCATGCCACCAATCTCGCGGGGGCGGATCCCTCGAGCTTCTTTTTCATCGAGCCAGCGAGCGAGTCGCTGTCGTTCGTCGAACAGTCCGCGCACTGCGCGCGAGAGCCGGCGTCGGTTGCGGAGAGCCTCGAGCGGAAGCGCATCCAGCTCTTCGAGAGCGGTCGCGATGAGCAAGCTCAGAAAAGGAACTCGCGGCTCGACCAGCGTGAGGCGCTCGAGCGTTGCGCGGGTCGAGCCGAAGTCCTCCTCGTAGAGCTCGAAGATGCATTGCAAGGTGGCGTCGAACGCACGAAACCACGAGCCGCCGATCGGACCGGGCGCTTCGTCTCGTTCGATGCGATCCCGCCATGCGCTCGGACCGAGCTCGAGACGACCGTAGCTCAGGGGCTGCTTGGTCATGAGCTCGCAGACGAGCTCGGTAGCGCGACGGAGACTGCCAATGTCGATTCGGAGCGCCGAAAGCTCCGAGACGATTGCCCGGTTCGAGCGGCGAGAGCCAGCTCGCATTCGGTCGAGGACTGGACCCAGTTCGTCGATCGCCACTTCGTCCTGACTAGTAGAGCCTCGCCACGGGAAGCTCAGTAACACGATGCCCCGAGGCCGTCAGTCGTTGTGGCAGGTGTTGCTGGAAGAGCCGCATTGTTGGTTGCTGGAGCAGTCCGAGTTCGAGAGACACTCGACGCAGAATCCCAGCACTGGTTTTGCACAGGGGGGTCGTCGGTGCCGTGCACTCAGCGGTGGTCGTGCACTTCTGCTGACACTTGCCATCGTACGTGTGACAGAGCTCCGAGCTCTGGCAGTTGCTGTTACTCAGACACTGGACGCAGTTGTCGTGCTGGGTGTCACAGTGGGGAGTGGAGCCGCCGCAGTCGCCGTCGCCCAGGCAATCGACGCAAGTGCTTTGATTTTTGCAGACCGGGCTGTTGTTGGAGCAATCCGTATTTTCGAGGCACTCGACACATGTCAACGTCGCGGGCTTGCAGATGGGTGCGTTCCCGCCGCACGCTGGCGAGCAGCTCGCGCCCGCCGATCCACCGCTCCCACCCACACTCCCGCCGAAGCCGCCGCTCGCCCCGCTTCCCGCAACGCCGCCCATTCCCGCCGATCCACCCGTCGCACCGGTGCCGGTCGTGCCGGCATCGCCCCCGGATCCACCATTCGTGGACATGCCGTCTTCATACTCGCTCAAGGAGCGCGCCGAGCACGCAGCGACGAACCCCACCAACACGATCGCAAGCCGCCGACTCATCAAGCGATCAATATATCACGGACGCGGCACGCTCACGGCGCACTTGGGGGCGATCGAGCAGCGCACAGCCGTCATTGGGGAGCGCGCAAATCCTTCGTGTCGCGTAGTTGCTCCGGCCTCGCGGATTCGGGAACGCGGAGACTCGAATGGTTCCAGCGTGCTATCCTCTTTCGAATGCTCGCGAGGCGGAGCTCCCTCGTTCTCGGACTCGTCATTCCTTGCGCGTGCAGCGCGCGGGATCTGTCCGAGTACGAAGGCAGCGGCGCCAGTGCTAGCGCCGCCACCGGAGGAGTGGGCGCGGAGAGCGCGGGAGGCAGCGGCGGCTTTGCTGGTTCTCCGGATGGCAACATGGGTGGAAGCTCCGGTGGTGTGGCGGGCGGTGCTGGAGGAGTGGCTGCATCGGGCGGCGGCGGTGCTGGAGGAGTGGCTGCGTCGGGCGGCGGCGGCGCCGGCGGAACGGGTGGGCTGGGCGGCGGCCCATCGGGCGGCGGCGGTGCTGGCGGAACGGGTGCGTCGGGCGGCGGCCTATCGGGCGGCGGTGGTGCTGGCGGAACGGGTGCGTCGGGCGGTGGCGGAACGGGCGGTGGCGTCAGCCAATGCGCTGGCGACAAGGACTGCAGCGAACCCAACGCGTCGCATTGCCTGCTTCCCGCGGGAACGTGCGTGCAATGCTTGGACGCCGGAGATTGTCCCCTGAGCTCTCCCAAGTGCGAGGACAACCACACCTGCGGCTGAGCGCTCAGCTGAGAATCAAAGCCAACACTCCCCCAATCACGAGCGCTCCCCCCACCGCGCTCAGCACGAGGGCAGCGAGGGCGAACTTGAAAGCGAATCTGCTCTCACGACGTTGAGCATCCCGAAATTCGGGCTCGGTCAACGTCGTCAAGACCGAGCTTCTGGCCAGCCTTCTGGGAAAGATAGAGCGTGCCATCCTGATTCCGCTCCCCGAAACCCATGGCGAACAGTTCGTCGCCGGGCGCGATCAGGCGCTCTTCGACCAGAAGCTGGCGGATCTCCTTCCCGGTGACCATTCTCGCCCACCCCCGAGCCTGGGGCGTCATCGGCACGTACAGCGTGTCGTCTCTGAGCGCGACCGGGCTGGTTTGACCTTCAGTGTAGCGAGTCATGCGCACGATCGGCTCGCACCCCTCGGGTAAGATGCGCGCGTGATCCCCGGACGAGTCGCGTAGCCAGAACTCGCGACGATGCTTCGCGCTGTGCTCTGTGCTGATGCTCCCCGACGCATCGAGGACTTCGAGCTCGTAGAGCACGGCCTCACGACCGCTCGGCGGTGACACGAGCACACCCTGCTCGCTCGGCACGACGGTCCCCTGGATTTCGACGACCCGACCGGGTGGTGTGGCGGCGATCGCCGTCGTGGGCGTCGTCACCAGCACGCGATGAGTCGAGTCCGCCCTCCCCATCTGGCGGTATGCGAGCCAAGCGCCCGCGATCCCGAGCACGATGAGAAGGAGGCCAGTAAACAGCAGAGCGAGCGCCATCGGGCGCGCCAGGCTAGCAGGCAGATGCCAGGGAGAACCATGTGGTCAGAGGTTTCGTTGACATGGCCGCCGATCCCCTGAATGTCACCGTTTCCGCTCTCGCGGACCCAACGCGGCGGGCGATCCTCGCCCGACTCGCTACCAAGCTCGCCAAGCTCTCCCGGGAGATCGCCCAGAGCCCCGAGCTCGGGCGCTACAAGGGCCCGGAGTGGTGCCCTGGCGAAGATGCCAAGACCGATGACGACATCGCGGCCAACATCCGAACTCGCGTGAACACCATCTTCCACCCGGTGGGGACGTGCAAGATGGGCGTCGATCCGATGGCCGTGGTGGATCCAGAGCTGCGAGTGCGAGGAATCGAGCGCCTCCGGGTCGCCGACGCCTCGATCATGCCCAGTATCATCGGGGGCAACACCAATGCGCCCGTGATCATGATCGCGGAAAAGGCCGCATCGCTGCTCCTCGACCACGGCGGCTGAGCTCGAAGGTGTGTACCCGCGCTCCCGGTCGCGTAGTATCGGACGACCATGAACGCTTCCGCCGAAGAAACTCCCCCGCTGTCCGGCGTCGAAATCGCGGAGATTCACGACCTCAAACGTTGGACGACCTATTTCACGCCCGGGGAGGAGGTGCGTGGCATTTGGTGGAGCACGCGGCGCAAGCTCCCGAGCGGAACGCGCTTCGAGTTGCTGGTCAAAGACGACGAGGGCAACGAGGTGTGGCGGGGCACGGTGCAGGTGGCGATCGATTCGGCATTCGAATCCGATGACCCGGGCGTTCCGCTGGTTCCGGAAAGCGAGTGGAGTGCACTGTCCCAGCGCCTGCCCGAGCTGACGTTCGTGGCGACGGAGCAATTGAGGGTTCCGCCCGGCCTGCGGCGCAAGGGCTGAGGATGAGGGGATGCCTCAGGAAAAAACCCCCTTCTCCCGAAGGAGAAGGGGGCCGAACATACCAACGGACTCGGAGGAAAAATTCGCAGGAACGATCAGCCGCCGTTGCGGCGCTGATAGGCAGGAGTGTCCCAATCCGCGTCGGGATCGGGGCTGGATGGGAAGGGAATGCGACCGCGTACCTCGGGCAGTGCGCTCGAGCTCGGTGAGGCGTTCGCTTGCAGGCTGGCTGCGACGCCGAAGCTCGGTGCCGGGGGACGGCGTGTCGACATGGCCGGAACCATGTCGCGCTCGAAGGTGCGATTCGAGAGTGAAGCCCGCGAAGGAGGTGCAGAAGAGAACCCCTCGCGCAGGGTTTCGCGGCGCGTGGCGGGTGCCTGGCGCGTCGATTCGCGCGCAATCTCCACTGGGATTTCTTCTTCGATGCGATCGAAGCCCGTGGCGATGACCGTGACCTTGATCGCCTCGCCCATCGTTTCGTCGATGCTGGCGCCGAAGATGATGTTCGCGTCTTCGTGGGCCTGCTCTTGAATGAGCGACGCGGCTTCCTGGATCTCGCGCATCTTCATGTCGGGTCCGCCAACCACGTTGATGAGCACTCCCGTCGCGCCCTCGACGCTGATGTTGTCGAGGAGCGGCGAGGCGATGGCGTGCTCGGCAGCGAGGCGCGCGCGGCCTTCGCCCTTGGCGCAGCCCGTGCCCATGAGCGAGCGGCCCATGTTGCATCATGACCGTGCGCACGTCGGCGAAATCGACGTTCACGATGCCGTCCTGAGTGATGAGGTCGCTGATGCCCTTCACGGCCTGGAAACAGCACCTCGTCGGCCTTGCGGAAGGCTTCGACGAAGGTGAGCTCCTCGTCCGCGATGGTCATGAGCTTCTCGTTCGGGATGGTGATCAGCGTGTCGACGTGCTCGGTCAGCGAGCCGATGCCCGCTTCGGCGCGCCGCGAACGCTGGCGACCCTCGAACAGGAAGGGCTTGGTGACGACGCCCACGGTCAGCGCGCCGGCTTCCTTCGCCAGCTGCGCAATCACGGGAGCCGCGCCGGTGCCGGTGCCGCCGCCCATGCCGGCGGTGATGAACACCATGTCCGCGCCTTCCAGGGCTTCTTTCAGGCGCGTCACGTCCTCGAGGGCGGACTTGCGACCGCGCTCGGGATCCGCGCCTGCACCGAGCCCGCGAGTGATGCTGGCTCCGATGGGGATTTTCACCGCCGCCAGGTTCGCGTTCAGCGCCTGAGCGTCGGTGTTCACGCTGATGAACTCCACTCCTTCGAGGCCGAAGTGGATCATCGTGTTGATGGCATTGCCGCCCGAGCCGCCTACACCAATCACCTTGATGCGTGCTTGGTACGCTTGGGTCTCGTCGGCAAATTCGATCGAGAACGTCATTTTCGTGTTCCTCCCGAGGTTTTCACTCGCTCCGAGGGCCTGCCTCCCTCTGTTGGAGCTCGTGTTACTTCGCGTGTCTCCGTTGGTTACTTCTAAAAATCAAAACGCTGCTCTGAGCCAGCTCCAGAGCCCACTCTTCTGTTTCGGTGCCGGCTCGCTGGGAGTCGGAACGACTTCGCGCACCGGCGCATGTCCGCGCGAGTACGCCTCGGCGAGCTCGGCAGCGCCGTAGCGCACCAGGCCGACGCCCGTCGCATACTGCGGACCCTGCACGAGCTGAACGATGCCGCGCACTCCGATGGGGAAGCCGAGACGCACGGGCATCCCCAGGATCTCCTCGGCGCACTCCACCATGCCCTCCATCAGCGAGGCTCCACCGGTGAGCACGCAACCCGAGCTGATCTGCTCGAGCTGCCCGGTTTCCTCGATGCGACGCCGCGCTTCGCTGAAGATCTCTTCGACGCGGGGCTCGATGATGTCCGACAGCAGCCGGCGCGCGGCGCGGCGAGGCGCATGGCCGCCGACGCCGGGAACCTCGATCTCCTCGTCGTCGCTGATCATGCGACCGAGAGCGCAGCCGTAGTTGCGCTTGAGGCGCTCGGCCTCGGCGACTGGGGTGCGAAGCCCCGCCGCCACGTCGCTCGTGATGTTGTTGCCGCCCGCCGGAATGGCGGAGACGTGGGCCACCCCGCCGTCGGCGAACAGGATCAGGTCCGTCGTGCCGCCGCCGATGTCGATGACCGCGACGCCGATTTCTTTTTCGTCTTCTGACAGGACCGCGTCGGCGCTCGCGAGAGGCTCGAGCACCACGTCCGCGACCTGGAGGCCGCAACGTTCGACGCAGCGAATCACGTTCTGCACACAGCTCGTCGCCGCGGTAACCAGATTGCAGCGGACCTGAAGACGCACTCCGCTCATGCCGATCGGGTCGCGAATGCCGTCCTGATTGTCGACCACGTACTCTCGGGGAAGCGCGTGGAGAATCATCCGGTCGGCATCCACCGGAATCGCGCGAGCGCCTTCCAGCACCCGTTCGAGATCGGCTCGCGTGACCTCACGACCGCTGATGGCACAGACGCCGTCGCTCATCAGGCCGCGAATGTGGCTACCTGCGACCCCCACGTACACCGTGCGGATTTCGACACCCGCCATGGTCTGCGCGGCGTCGATTGCCTCGCGGATCGAGCGGACGGTCCATTCGATGTTGCTGACGACACCCTTGCGAAGCCCGCGGCAGGGGACGTTGCCGACGCCGAGGATCGTGATCCCGTCGGAGTCGACTTCGCCCACCACGGCACTGACCTTCGTCGAGCCGAGGTCGAGGCCGACGATGATCTCCGGGGTGTCGAGGGGGTACTGACTCATTTCGTTTGGGCTCCTGGGGCCTCCGAAGGACGCACATCGCAGTCGTTCGGAGCAGCATCGACGCTGCCATGTAGGGGTTTTTTCGGCCAAATTTTCACTGGCGATTTCCTGAGAGTTTCCATGACAGTGCCGCCCGTCATCGCATCCTCACGACCACCCGCTCGGGATGCGCCTCGTTGTCGGCGAACACGATGCCCGGAACCTGGCCTTTTTGGCCGAGTCGCTGCATCACGCGCTCCGCCATGAGGAGCTTCTTGCGCCACGGCCCCGTGCCCAGATGGACGGTGACCCCGGCCTTGCCGAGTGTGACGCTGGCCGACCCACCGGGTGCCAGGTGGACTTCCTGAATCGGATAGATGCGCGACAGCCCGATGCGCTCGTAGTGGCGAGTGATCTCCAGCGCGGTCGCGATCCGCTCGATGGCGCCGGCTCGGTCGCGCGCGAGATCGTCCGCTTCGATTCCGGTGATCACGGGAAGGTCGAAGGGATCGCCGTCCTCGATCTCCTTGAACGGCTCGCCAGTCTTCGTGACCAGGTAGAGCCGATCGCCGATGGTCGCGATCGCCCCCGCTTCGCGCTCCGTGAGCTCGATCGAGAGCGTGCTCGGCAGCGCGCGATTCACCTTCACCTTTTCGATCCAGGGGTCGGTGAGGAGCTTTTGCTCGATCTTGTTGGAGTCGACGGCGAAGATGTTGTCTCCCGTCTGGACCCCGGCAATCTTCGCGATTTCCGTGTCGGTCTTGCGCTTCGTGCCGCTGATCTCGACCGTGCGGACCGCAAACCGCGGCGAGCTCATTGCATAGCGGTGAGCTCCCCAGGCCACGGCCCCCGCAGCGCCCACGACGATCGCCACGCCCACGAAGAGCTTGAGCAGCGACCAGGTCGCGCGCACGAGCCCCGGCTGGGCGGGCGGAGGATCGCTCTTGCCGGGAGCACTCTTTTTTCGCCGCCGCGCATTCGACCTGGGCGGCGTCGGGCTCTCGTCGAGGACGCTTTCATCCGGCGCCGAGACCGCCGCACCGTGCTTGTGCTCCTTCATGGCGCCGCCTTGGTGGAAAACCGCATCTGGAGATGCTTCGCGACCTCATCCAGAAGCTTGTTGATGTCACCTGCTCCGAGCGCGAGCACCACGTCTCCGGGCTTTGCTTCGTCGGCGAGTCGCTGTGCGATCTCGGTCCGCGACGGCTCGTAGAACACCGCGTGGTGGCCGTGCTCGGCAATCGCTGCGGCCAACCGCTCCGCAGTCACGTTCGGGATGGGCTGCTCGCCGGCCGCGTAAATGTCGGCGATCAGCACGAAATCAGCCACATTGAAGCAGCGGGTGAACTCGTCGAAGAGCGTTTCAGTGCGCGTGTACCGATGCGGCTGAAACGCGACCAGCACCCTCTGCGAGAAAACGCTGCGAGCTGCATCGAGGGTCGCGCGCACCTCGGCCGGGTGATGTCCGTAGTCGTCGACCAGGGTGACTCCGCCGATCTCGTGGGTGACGGTGAACCGACGCGCGACGCCGTGAAAGGTCGCGAGGGCGTCCTTCATCACGTCGTTCGGCACCTCGAGCTCATCGGCGACGGCGATGGTCGCCAAACAGTTGAGCACGTTGTGGGCGCCGGGCATCTTCACCGCGAACTCCCCGAGCGGCTCGTTCTTCCGGTACGCCATGAAGGTCGTGACCAACCCGCGGTTTCGAATGTTCTTCGCCGAGTAATCCGCCTGGGGAGAGAGCCCGTAGGTGACGTGACGTCGCCGGATGCTCGGCAACAGGTCTTGAACGTCCGGGTGATCGAGACACAAGACCGCGAGCCCGTAGAACGGCACGTGCTCGATGAATTCGACGAAGGCAGCCTTCAAGTTCTCGTGGGTGCCGTAGTGGTCGAGGTGCTCGGGATCGATGTTGGTGACGACGGCGATCGTGGGTTGAAGCCGGAGAAATGATCCGTCGCTCTCGTCGGCCTCGGCTACGAGCAAATCCCCGGCACCGAGGCGGGCATTGGAACCCAGGGCCGCCATGCGTCCGCCCACGACGACCGTCGGATCGAAGCCGGCCGCGCGCAGCACCGTGGCCACCAAAGAAGTCGTGGTCGTCTTGCCGTGGGATCCGGCAATCGCCACGCCGTACTTCACTCGCATCAGCTCGGCGAGCATCTCCGCCCGCGGGATCACCGGGATGCCGCGAGCGTGAGCCTCGAGCATCTCGGGGTTGTCGGCGCGGATTGCGCTGGAAAAGACCACTACGTCCGCGCCCTCGACGTTGGAGGCGCGATGACCCACTCGGATCTTCACCCCGAGTCGATCGAGGCGTCCGGTGTTCTCCCCTTGCTTCATGTCGGAGCCGGAGACGTCGAACTCGAGGGTTCTGAGGATCTCGGCCAGGCCCGACATGCCGATGCCACCGACGCCGATGAAGTGAACGTGGCGCACGCGTCCGCGGAACATCAGCTCGCCTCCGCCCAGCTGGAGGCCACGGTCTTGGCGCGCTGACCTTCCGGGTCACTCTCGCTCGGCGCTCCGCTTTGGCTTTCGAAGCTCGGATCGGAGAGGCCCGCCACCCCCAGCACGTCCCTGGCAATCTCGACGGCAGCGCGGGGCCGACCCCGACGCCGAGCCGCTTCTGCCATGAGCTCGAGAGCTTCGGGGCTCTGGGCGAGACGCTCGATTTCGGCGCACAGGTGCTCGACGCTCGCAGCTTCTGCGGGTACCGAGATCGCCGCACCGTCCTCGGCCATCGCCTCGGCGTTCTTGCGCTGATGATCTCCTGCGGCAAAAGGATAGGGAACGAACAGCGCCGGCCGGCCGACGGCCGCAATCTCGCTGACCGCGCTCGCCCCCGAACGGCTGATCACCAGATCGGCGCGAGCGAGTGCGCTCGGCATGTCCTCGATGAACTCGGTGACTTCGAGATCGAACTCTGGCTGGAGCTTTTCGTAGGTCGCGCGCACCGCAGCGAGGTGAGCCTTGCCGCACTGATGCGTGACGGAAAGCTTCCCGGACACGCGAGCGAGCGCCGCAGGCACGGTTTCGTTCAAGCTCTTGGCGCCCTGACTTCCGCCTAGCACCAGCACCCGCAAGCGATCTGGCAATCGCTCGTAGGGGCTCGGCTCGAAGCCGGCGCGGATCGGAACACCGGTCCGCAGCACACGACCCGCACGGAAGTGACGCTCCGCGCCAGCGAAGGCGGTGTAGCCTCGCTGAACCAGAGGAGCGATCAATCGGTTGGCCAGGCCCATCACGCTGTTCGGTTCGATGAGCAGAACGGGAACCCTTGCGAGGCGCGCAGCGAGGGATACGGGACCAGCGGCATAGCCACCGATGGACAGCACCGCGCAGGGAGCGAGCCTGAGGACGAGCGCTCTCGACTCCGGGAGCGACATTGCCGCCCGCCAAACCCCTTGAAACGCGCCGGAAACTCCCCTGCCCCGGATGGGAAGCACCCGCGTGAGCTCGAGCGCGTAGCCGCGCTTCGGAACCAGATCCGCTTCCATCCCCCGCTCGGTGCCGACGAACGTGAGAGCCACTCCCGGCGCGATGTCACGCAGCGCATCGGCGACCGAAAGCAACGGGAACACGTGTCCCCCGCTGCCTCCGCCGGCCAGCAGGATGGAAGCGCGAGGCGTCGTCACGTCGTCGCCTCCGTCTGGGGGGGGCCACGGCGCGCGCGCGGCTTCTTCGCCTCGTCGTCGCCCTTGGCAAACTCGGCCTCGGACACCAGCATGGCGCTCGCTTCCGGTTTCGGACCGGCGGGCGCACCGATGCGAACGTTGTCCGTCGCTTCCCTCGCGCGAGATACGTTGAGCAGAACGCCCATCGCCACGGCGTTCACCATGAGGGACGAGCCGCCGTAGCTCACGAAGGGAAGCGTGAGTCCCTTCGTCGGCAACATCGCCATCGCCACCGACATGTTGACCAGCGCTTGGACGCCAAAGAGCATCGAGATGCCGAAGGCCATGTACGAGCCGTAGTCGTCCTTGGCCGAAAGGGCCGCGCGGACGCCCCGAGCCACGATCACGAGATACACGGCGGCCAGAGCACAGACGCCGATGAAGCCGAGCTCTTCGCCAATGATGGCTGCGACGAAATCCGTATGTGCTTCCGGTAGATACAGGACCTGGAGGCCCTTGCCCAACCCGAGCCCGACGGCCTGTCCGCTGCCGAAGCTCATCACTGCCTGGAACGGCTGATAAGCGAGATCCTGGCGATGCTCGTTCATGTTGAACCACGCGAGCATGCGTTCCCAGCGGTAGCTCGTGAAGCGCACTAGCCATGCCGCTGCAATCGATCCGAGGATCGCGACACCCAGGAGGTAGCCGAGACGTGCGCCTGCCACGAACAGCATGGTGAAGGTGAGAAACAGGAGCACGACCGCGCCGCCGAAGTCCGGCTGCTTCAGGCAGAGCAACATCAAGAAGCCCGCCATGATCAGATGCGGCAAGAGTGCCGATGCTGAAGCGACTTGACCTTCTCTTGTTTCTTTTCGAGCGAGTACGCGAGCCAGAGCACGAGAGCGAGCTTCGCGGCTTCCGACGGCTGAATGTGAACCGGCCCGATGCTCAGCCAGCGTGCAGCGCCGCCTCCGCTGTGACCGAAACCGATGACCGACAGCACCATGAGCACTGTCACGCCGCCGAGGATCGGATAGGTCAAAGCCCGGAGCCGGCGATAGTCGATCGACGCAACGATCCACATCAGCACCAGGGAAACACCCGCGTAGATCGCCTGACGCTTCAAGAAGTACTGCGGATCGCGGAATACGACTGTCGCTTCGACTACGCTCGCGCTGTAGACCATCACCACGCCGAAGCCGATGAGGGCGGTCACCAGGGCCGCGAGCACGATGTCCACGCTTCCGGTGCGACCGATCGGACGAAGGAGATTCTTTACGGCCTTCATCGTCGTCCCTCCGCAAGCTCACGAACCGCTTCGGCGAAGCGATCGCCTCGCTCCGCATATCCACTGAACATGTCGAAGCTCGAGCACGCGGGGCTCAGGAGCACCGCATCTCCCGGTTTCGCGAGGGATGCGGCGAGCCGAACGGCTTCGCTCATGCTGTTCGCGCGAGCCACCGGCAAAGCATCGCCAACCGCCGAAGCAATGCGCTCCGCTGCCTCGCCGATCACCACGACCGCGCGGCCCTTCTTCACGAGCGCGGCGACCAGCGGCTCGTAGCTCCCGAGCTTGTCGCGCCCCCCAGCGATGAGCACGGCGCGGGGCTCTTCGAGCCCGAGCAGCGCTGTCACAGCTCGCGCCCACGTTCGTGCCTTTCGAGTCGTCGTAGAAGAGAATCCCGTCGATCTCGGCCACTCGAGCCATGCGGTGTCCGAGCGGGGAGAAGCTCCGGAGCCCGCCGGCGACCGACTCGCCCGTCGCTCCGAGCCCGCGGGCGGCTGCGATTGCCGCAGCACCGTTGTCCAGATTGTGGCGTCCGAAGAGCGCGACGCCCTCCAGCGAGTACTCGACGCCGCTCGATCGCTCGACGACCGTTCGACCCTGAACGTCGAAGTCGCCACCCGCGCCGAACGTGACGACCGATCCTCGTCCCCGCTCGGCCTGGGCCCGACACACGGCGTCACCTTGGGGAACCACCGCGACGTCCTCGGAAGTCTGATTCGCGAACGCATTGCCCTTCGCCTGCGCGTACTCGGAAAAGCTCGGGTAGCGGTCGAGGTGGTCGTCGGTGACGTTCAAGAGGACGGATACCTTCGGGTGAAACGTCGGCGCCCGCTCCAGCTGGAAGCTCGACACCTCGAACACCACTACGTCGAACTCTCCATCCACTGCGTCACAGGCCGGCGTACCGAGATTGGCCCCTGCGAACACCCGGCGTCCGTCCGCCTCCAAGATGCGCGCCAGCAAGGTCGTCGTCGTGCTCTTGCCATTCGTCCCGCCCACGGCCGCGATGGGCGCCCGCACGAAACGTGACGCGAGCTCCATCTCGCCGATCACGGAGACCCCTGCCGCTCGGCCCGAGCGAGCTCGGGCAGCGCCGGAACGCCCGGTGAAACCACGACCAAATCCGATCTTTTCGAAGTCGACCTGGTGATGGCCCCCGACCCGGAGCTCGATGCCGCTTTCTTTCACTTCCGGCGAGAGCTCGGTCAGGGACGCGCTGTCCGTGCCGACGACCTTCGCCCCTCGTCGCGCACACAGCCGCGAAGCGGACAGACCGCTCTTGCCGAGGCCCACGACGGCAACGCGCTTTCCCGCGAGGTTCACCCTCTGCCTCCTGGGAGCGAGCTCTGATGAGAGAAGCGGCCCATTCATCACCTCAGCTTCAGGCTCGAAAGCGCCACGAGGGCCAAGAGAATGGAGATGATCCAGAAGCGAACGATGATGCGGGGCTCGGGCCAGCCCTTCTTCTCGAAATGGTGATGGATGGGCGCCATCAAGAAGATGCGGCTTGCCGGAACAGCTTGAAGCTCACCACCTGGGTGATGACGCTCACGGCTTCGAGCACGAAGATGCCGCCGAGCAGGATGCTCAGGAGCTCGTTCTTGGTGAGCACCGCCATCATGCCGAGCCCGCCGCCGAGCGACAGCGAGCCGACGTCCCCCATGAACACTTGCGCGGGATAGGTGTTGTACCAAAGGAAGCCGATCCCCGCGCCAATGACCGCGCTCCGAAGACGGCGAGCTCGCTCATCTCGGGGATGCCGGGGATGTGGAGGTAGTCGGCGATGTGGCGCCCGAACAGCACCGAGCCCGCGACGTACGCCCAGATGACGTAGGTCCCGGCGTTGATCATCACCGGGCCGATGGCCAGGCCGTCGAGGCCGTCGGTGAGGTTCACGGCGTTGCTCATCCCGACCACCACGAAGATGGCGAAGGCGACGTAGAGCCAGAGCGGAAGCTCGATGGGGTGCTTGTCGAACGCGAGGAACGGGATGCTGATCCGAGCTGCGGATCGCGACCCAGTCGGGGGGCATCCTTGCAACGTCGCAAGAACAAGTAGCCGAGCGCGCCGGCGCCGATCAGGACCTGCCCGAGCGAGCTTGTAGCGCCCGGGCAGCCCCTTGGAGTTGCGGCCCTCGATCTTCAGGCGGTCGTCGAGGTAGCCAATGACGCCGTAACCCGCGGTGACCGCGGTCGTCATCAGAACGAAGGAGTTTTGCACATCGGCCCACAGCACCGTGGGCACCAGCACCGAGAGCAGGATCAGCGCGCCACCCATGGTGGGCGTGCCGGCCTTGATCTTGTGGGTCTCGGGACCCTCGTCGCGAACGACCTGGCCGATTTGCTTGCTCTGCAGCTCGCGGATGAACCACGGCGCGAGCAAGAAGCACAAGAGCATCGCCGTGATCGTGGCCATGATGGCGCGAAACGGCGTGTATCGAAGGACGTTGAGCGCGCTCGCCCAGCCGTACTTCGTCGACAGCGGATAGAGGAGCTCGTAGATCACGTCGCTCTCCTCTTGCCCCGGGTGAGTCCAAGGACGATGCGTTCGGCGCGAACTCCGCGGCTCGCCTTGACGAGGATCACGTCTCCGGGACGAACCCGGCGCTCGAGCTCCCCCAGAGCCGTGTCGCAATCGGGAGCAAAAACGGCGTCGATGCTGGCGCTTTCGACAATGTGCGCGGCATCCCCCGAGACGGCGACGCAGAACGCGGCACCGCTCTCGGCGAGCGACCGACCGACTCCTTCGTGTTCGCGAACGGAGAGCGCACCGAGCTCTCGCATTTCGCCGAGCACCAGAACCAGGCGCGCGCCCCGAGCCTGGGCGATCTCGGACGCGGCTTGGGTGGCGCTCCGAACGCTCGCCGGATTCGAGTTGTAGGTGTCGTCGATGACGACGCTGCCGTCGACGAGCTCGATGGGAGCGAGTCGCCCCGGCTCGCCCGATCCAATGCGCAAGAGCTCCGCTTCCACGGCCTCGGTCGAGACGGCCTGGCCCAGGGCGTGATCGGCAACCGCAAAGGCGGCCGCCACCGCGAGCGCCCCGGGAGCGCCCAAAAGCGAGGTGTGAACCTCGAATCGCTCCTTGGTCGGTCGCTCGATCACCACGCGAGAGCGTGAAAGCTCCATGGCTCGGCGCTCGACGATCCGGTAGTCCGCGGACTGGCTCGTTCCGTAGCTGAGCTTGATCTCGGCGCGAGCGCCGTCGAGCTGACGTTTCGCCCGAACGTCGTCACCATTCGCGATCGCCGTGTGCGCCGGTCCGAGGGACCTCAGGATCTGCCCCTCTTCTTCTTCGATCGAGTCCAGATCCCCGAGCCCCTCGGAATGCTCGATGGCCACCAGCGTGAGCACGCCCACGTCGGGCTCGGCCATGGACGCGAGCCGGTCGACCTCGCCGAGCGCGTTCGTGCCGATCTCGACGACCGCGAACCGGTGCTCCGCCGTGAGGCCGAGAAGCACCATGGGCACGCCCACCAGATTGTTCAGATTGCCCGCGGCAGCGTGAACGGGACCGGCGCTCTTGAGCGCCGCGGCAATCGCGGTTTTCGTGGTCGTCTTGCCGGCGCTTCCCGCCACTGCAACCAAGCGACCGCCCCAGCGCACTCGATGATGATGCGCGATGGACCCGAGCGCTGCGAGGGTGCTTGGCACGCGGAGCACCGCAACGTCCGAGCCCACATCGACGTTCTGACTGACCAGAACTGCTGCGGCTCCCGCCCGAACCACCTCGGGAATGAACGCGTGCCCGTCGAAGTGTTCTCCCTCCAGAGCAACGAACAGCTTGCCCCGAACATCGGCTCGGGAGTCGGTCGTCACTCCGCGAACGCTCGAATGCGTTCCCGTTCGCGTTTCGCAACCGGTCACCCGGGCAATCTCGGTCAGCGTGAGCTCGACTCGGTTTTCGGGGATGGGCGTCGCCATCAGCTGCGCTCGTTTCGCCGATGCGCGAGGGCTCGACGTGCTTCGACGCGATCGTCGAAGTCGCGCCGCTCGCTCCCGATGATTTGGTACGGCTCGTGGCCTTTGCCCGCGACCAGCACAACGTCGCCGCCTTGCGCGCTCGCGATCGCTCGCTCGATCGCGAGCGCCCGATCGAGCTCGATGTCGTAGACAATGCCGTGCGGCGCGAGCCCTTGCTCGATGGCATGGGCGATTTTGGCCGGGATCTTCCGAGCGAGGATTGTCGTTCGTGATGGTGGCGCGGCTCGCGAGAATCCCACGGCGTCGCCCATTCGCGGGCGCTTGTCAGGGTCGCGATCGCCCCCACAACCGAACACGCAGATGACCTCACCGCTCGCCAGGGCGCGACAGGTCTGAAGAGCTCGGGTGAGCGCGTCCGGCGTGTGGGCGTAGTCGACCAGAACCACGAGGTCGTCGCTCGGCTCGTCACAGCGCTCGAGCCGCCCGGGTACCATGGGAGCGTGCTCCATCTCGCGGGCAGCCAGACTGGCATCCAGACCGAGGGCGTCGACGACCGCGAGCGTCAGCAGAAGATTTTCCAGGTTGTGCTCGCCAACCAGCCGACTCGACAGCTCGACCTCTCCGGTCGGGAGCTTTATCCGCGCATGGATCCCGCGCGCCTCGATGCTCGCCTCGATTGGATACACGTCGGCGCCGGCGTGCCGGCTCACGCGAACGACCGGGCCGCGCGCCCGCTTCACGATTTGCTGGCCGAGCTCGTCGTCCACGTTCAGCACGCTGACGGCAGGCCCGAGCTCGGTGAACAGGCGAACCTTCGCTTCGGCGTACTCCTCCATGCTCGCGTGGTAGTCGAGATGGTCCTGGGTCAAGTTCGTGAACGCCGCTGCGCGAAAGCGCACGGCATCGACCCGCGACTGCGACAGCGCGTGGCTCGAAACCTCCATCACGAAGTGCGTGGCGCCCGCGTCTTTGGCGCGCCGGGCGTAGCGCGAGATCTCGTCGGCCTCCGGAGTGGTGAGGGGCGAGTCGACGACGTCGGATCCCAGGGCAAATGCCCAGGGTTCCGAGCCGAGCAGCCTGGTCACCCAGCGCGTGCTGGAGCAGAAACGACGTAGTGGTCTTGCCGTTGGTCCCGGTGATGCCGACCACATCGAGCTCGCGAGTCGGGTGACCCTGAACGGCCTCCGCAGCGAGGGCGAGACCGAGCCGCACGTCGCTCACCTCCACGATGGGGACGCTCACGTCCGGAAGGCTCGTGCCACGCTCCATCAGGACCGCGGCCGCACCGCGCTGCACCGCAGCGCTGACGAACGCCATCCCATCGGACCGCTCGCCGCTTCTGGCGACGAACAGATCTCCCCGCTCCACACGCCGTGAGTCGTGGCGCACGTCGTGAACGCGTACGCTTGCGTCACCGCGCACGTTCGCGGACAGCATCCCGAGCTCGCGTGCGAGATCGGCAAGACTGACTCCGGACTTTGGCGGGACTTCCACGGTCATCATGAGGCGGGCTCGAACACCAGAAGGACGGTTGCACCCTTTTCCACAACGCCCCCCGGCCCCGGCTCCTGCCGGGCGAGCAACCCCGAGCCGGAAACCCGAGGCTTTACGCCGAGCTCGGCCAACTGCTTGAGCGCTTCTCGCAGCGGCCATCCCGTCATGTCGGGCACCCGCACTTGGCCGGCACCGAGCTTGGCCTTCACGTCGGCACTCTCTTGCACGGCGGGTTTCACCCCTTGCTGCTCCCGGAGCAGCGCGTAGGCGGCGTTGGCCCGATCGGGCTTTCGCGACAGCGTGGAGACGTCGACGCGATCGGTCGATTGGGGCGTGAGCCCTCGATACTTGAGCGCCGCCTGAGCAACGCGGCGGAAGATGGGCGCCGCCACGGCACCGCCGGCGTGCTCGACCATGGGCTCGTCCACCATCACGGCGATGGCGACCACGGGCTTTTTCGCCGGAACCCAACCAATGAACGAAGCCACGAAGCTGATCGAGCGAGTAGCGTCCGGTCGCTGGATCGGTTTTCTGCGCAGTCGCGGTCTTGCCGGCCACGTCGTAGCCGTCGATCGCCGCTTCGACACCGGTACCCTCGCCCTCGGTGACGGCGATCATCATTTCAGTGACCGCGCGGGTGACGCGTCGGGAAACCACGCGACGTCGCACCCGCGGCGCGGCCTCCCGCACGACCTCACCGGTCGCCGTGGTCACCTTGCGAATGATGATGGGCTCCATCAGCTCACCGCCATTAGCGAGAGCCGCGGCCGCCATCGCGAGCTGGAGATTGGTGACGCCGATGCCCTGGCCGAACGCTGCGGCTGCGGTTTCGACTTGCACCCATGGACGCCCTCGGGGGCGCAGCGTGCCCGACGACTCACCGGGCAATGGCAGCTCCGAATCGTGACCGAACCCGAAGCGCAAGAAGCCGTCGTAGAGCTTGTCCCCTCCCAGGGAGAGCCCCATCTTCGCAGCGCAAATGTTCGAGGAAATCGCGAGGACTTGGGTGATCGTCAGCCATCCCGACGGATGCGTGTCGCGGATGACGACGTTGTCCACGGGCATCATGCCCTTTTCGCAGTAGAGCTTTTGATCCGGCGTGATGATCCCAGCCGACAGCGCGGTCGCCACGGTGAACATCTTGATCGTCGAGCCCGGCTCGAACACGTCCGTCAGGCCGCGGTCGCGCCGGGACGCCGGCTCGCTGTCTCCGTAGTCGTTGGGGTTGTATCCAGGGAAGCTCGCCATGGCGAGGATCTCCCCCGTGTACGGATCGATCACGATCACGCTGCCACCGGAAGCCTCGAACGTACGCGCGGCCGCCGCGAGCTCGCGCTCGGCAGTGAACTGGATCCCTTGATCGATCGTGAGCTCGACGTTGTGACCCGCGAGCGCCTGCTCGTCCTGAATGCCGTCGGAGAACAGAAGGCGTCCCGAACGGTCGCGCAGCCCGCGCAGCTGCTCGACGTGGCCCTTGAGCTCCTGGTTCATGCTGTACTCGAAGCCGTCCTTGCCCTCGCCGTCGGGCGCCACGAATCCGAGCAGCGGTCCACCGAGCTCGCGCCTCGGGTAGTAACGCTTGCCCTCGCCTTCCACCATCAGACCGCGGATCCGGCTTTCACGATCCGCGCCCAGCATGCGGATCTTCTCGGCTTCCTCGGCGGTGATCTGGCGCTTGAGCCAGGCGAAGCGGCGCTTCTGGAGGATCTTCTTTTCGATGGCTGCGGGATCGAGGGACAGCGCTTGGGCGATGCGATTGGCTGCGTCCCGCGCCACGAATGGGATCTGTTGGGGCGGCACGTTGCGAAGTAGCTCGACGGCGTCGAGGCTCACGCTGGGCACCTCCACGCTGACGGCGAGGGCGCTGCCGTTTCGGTCGTAAATCGTGCCGCGCTTGGGAGTGACGTGGAGACGACGCTGCCGCTGCTTCTCCGCGAGCTCTCGCCAACCCTTGCCGTCGCGGATCATCAAGTCCCACCCCGCGCTCACCACGAGGCCCAGACCCAGAGCCAAAAGGCCACACAGGATCCCCATCCGGAGGCGGATCCAACGAACGGTCTCCACTCGATCGCTCATGGTTCCTCGGGATCGTCATCGAGAGACGGCTGGGGGCTTTCGCTGGGCGGAACCTCGTCCGTCGCGGCGTTCTTCGGCTTATCGTCGCTTTCGTCATGGGGCTGGGCGCCGGCCGGTAGGATCCGATCGGCGGTGGGCTCGCTCATGCCGAGCAGCGACCGCGCAACGAGATCCACGCGCTCGGGGGTTTTGTGGCTGGCGAGCTCGAGCTCGAGCACCCGCTTCACCTCGCGCAAACGAGCCACCCGAGCGTGGGATCGTCCGAGCTCGTAGCCGAGCTCGACGCTCCGGACGCGCAGCCCGAGATACAGCACGAACGCCGCCGTCGCGGCCAGGATGGCCAAAGTCCAGAGGATGAGGAAGGGACGCTTCACATTTCCTCCCCTACGCGACGGGCCGCTCGGAGCTTGGCGCTGCGAGAGCGAGGGTTCTTCTCCTGCTCGAGGTCGCTCGCGAGTCGCGGCTTCGTGGTGAGCCGCTGCCAGGTCTCCCTCTCCAGGAACGCACGCTTGACCAGCCGATCCTCGAGGGAGTGAAAGCTGATGATTGCCGCCACGCCATCGGGGGCGACCACGCTCGGGAGCCAAGCCAAGAGCGCCTCGAGTTGTTCGAGCTCTCGGTTCACGTAGATGCGAAGCGCTTGAAAGGTCCGCGTCGCCGGGTCGATCCCGCCCACGCGTCGCGGACCGACTGCGCGAACGACCGCCCGACGCAGATCGAGTGTCGTCTCGAGCTCGCCCGCTTGGATGGCCTTCTTGATGCACGATGCCACGCGACGTGAACGGCGCTCTTCGCCGTACTGGTAGATCACGTCCGCCAGAGCGTCCTGCTTCAGTCGACGGACGAGCTCCCACGCCGTCTCGCCACTGGTCGGGTCCATCCGCATGTCGAGGGGACCCTCGAGACGGAAGCTCATCCCCCGCTCGTGATCGCCGAGCTGCACCGAGGACAGTCCGAGATCGGCGACGACTCCCGCTACCGCTTCCACGTTCGCGTCCGCGAGCCAATCGGGGACGTCGCCGAAGGCAGAATGCACGACCAGGGCGCGCTCACCGAACTCCCGCAGACGCTCTTTGGCAGCCTCGACCGCCACCGGATCGCGGTCGAACGCGATCACCCGCGCATGGGGCCCGGCAGCCAAGATCGCGGCAGAATGGCCGCCTCCGCCCGCCGTGACGTCGAGGAACACCCCGCCGCGAGCTGGCTCGAGCGCTTCCAACACTTCGCCCGCCATCACCGTGACGTGCTCGAAGACTGGCCTCTCGTCGGTGGTCGTCATCTCAATCGTCATACGCGGATGTGCTCCATCACGGCCTTCCGGAACAGAGCCTCGTCCTCCGCTCCGAGAGTCAACGCTGCGTCCCACTTCTCTTTCGCCCAGAGCTCGACCGTGCGACCCATTCCCGCCCAGATGACGTCCTTTGCGAGCGAAGCCTTTTCGCGCATCCCCGGCGAGACCAAGCACGCGTCCCGCCTTGTCGAGCTCGCACTCGATGGCCGCAGAGACGTACAGACGCCGGAAGCGCACGATGTTCGGATCGAAGCTCGGCAGGTCGTTGATCTTCTGCTCGAGCTCCTCCCACGCGCGGATGGGATGTAGATGCAGACAGGGATCGAACAGTGCCGGCGTCAGGATGAAGCGCGGATCACCGCCCGACAAAAGCCCGTCACGAAAACGGGCCGGCAGGCTCACGCGCCCCTTGGCGTCGATGGTGTGCGCAAACTGTCCGCGGAACATCCAGGATCCTCAATGGGCCTCGCTGACACTTCGGCCCACTTTTTCCCACTTACTGGGCGAACCTAGAGGTCCGGGTGCTCTGGTGTCAACAACTCGGCAAGAGATCCTCCAACGATTCCAAACACCTAGACAGCGCCTACTTCCCTACATGAATCGACGTTCAGCGGTCGCCTTGTGGGTCCAGAGACACGGGGCTGCGTCCCTCGGGAAACCAGCGCTTGCTCAAATGCCCTGACCTTTCCTAGGGTTCAGCCCCGTCGCCCATCGGCACGCCGATTGCGAGGGACTCCCCCAATGGCTCTCCTCTTTGCGCTGATCCCCACCCTGGTCGCCCTCGTCATCTTCGTGGGGACGTTCCGGCTTCAGCCCCCCACGCGTCCGAGCCGCCCGAGCCAGGCTGTCCTTCTGATCCGCCCCACCCAGACCCCGTTGCCCCCGCTCAACGCACCGCGTCGTCGGCCGAGTGGGCCCCCTGAGCTCCGAGCCTAGGGATTCAGACCGGACGGGGTTTCACGTTCGCCTCCACCCACTCGACAATCTCGCCGAGAGGCGTGCCGGGCTTGAACACCTTGCGGACGCCAGCTGCTTCGAGCCGCGCCCAGTCGTCGTCCGGGACGATCCCTCCGCCAAACACCACGACATCGGTAGCTCCGTGTTTTGCGAGCGCATCGATGACCGCGGGAAAGAGCGTGTTGTGGGCGCCACTCATGATCGAGAGCCCGACGGCATCAACGTCCTCTTGAACCGCGGCGGTCGCGATCATGTCGGGGGTCTGGTGCAGTCCGGTGTAGACCACCTCGAAGCCAGCATCTCTCAGGGCGCGCGCGACGACCTTCGCGCCACGGTCGTGACCGTCGAGGCCGGGCTTGGCAACCAGGATTCGAATGCGTTGTCGGTCACTCACGGCTTTGCCTTTGCTTTTGGGGCCTTCGTGGGAAGCGCGCCGGGAGCGAAGCCTTCCACGTCGATTCGGCCTCCCGCCGCGGTGACGAGACCAATTCGCCCCGTGCCCGCGCCCCGGGTGAGCTTCGCTTCGACCTTCTTCCCGTCCACGACGCCGGTGACCTGAACGCCCCGAACGCTCAGGCTCACACGATAACCGGAGTCGTTCTTCGGTAGGACAATGGGCGGCGCGAGCTCGGTCGCGTGAGCGCGTCCATCGACCAAAGTGAGCGTGGCCTTGGGTGTTGGCTCGCTCGTCACGAGCAGCACGATGCCGTCGTAGCTGTCCTTGCCTGCTTGGCCCCGGAGCAGAAGCCCTCCGCCACGACCCGAGGGTCGAATCGTCGCGTGCGCGCTCTGATCGCTGGAATCCGCGCCGGTCACGACGGCATCGAATCCCGTGCTCTTCTTCGACGCGCCAACCACAACACGTTGATCGTCGACGACGACTGCAAGGGGATCGCCTGCCAGCTTTTCGAATTTCGTCTTGCCTACCTGCCAGGAGGTGCCGGCGCGGGGAACGAGTCGAGCGTAGCGAATGTCGGCGAGCTTGGGCGGCTGACCCGAAACCAACACCTTCGTCACCTTCCCGTCGCCGTCGAGCGTGGCCTGGATCGCGTCGGAGCGAACGGTCACCTTCTTCTTCACTTGCGTGAGGCGAGTGGAGATGTGAAAGGCCGTCACGACGGAGTTCGAGATTTCCAGCTTGTCGAAATGTTCGCCGCCGACCTCGAAATCGGAGGGATTGGCGCTGGTGCTCGCGACGACGCTGAGCGCGAGAAGCAAGGCTTCCATCGGCTCGTAACGGGCATGTGTCGCGCGCCCGAGTGCGATGGCTCGCGTCCGCGGTGCGTCGAGCAGGAGCAAGCGGAGCGCGTGCACAACATACTGCTCGGGGCTCGCTCCGGGTGCGCCGTGCCAATCGACCCCTTCGGGAGCGAGCACGCTCTCGGGAAGATCGCGCGATAGGTACGCTTCCTCGCCACCACTCAGCGCCCGCGCAAGAGAGCGCTCTGCCGCCATTCGGAGCGCGGGGGACTTTGCGAATGCGCTCCGCGTGGCGGTCCAAGCTACCGAGTAAGCAGCTTCTGCCAGCTCACGATCCGTTGGGTCCGGGTCGACATCCTCGGCCCAGAGCCCCGTCGCTGGCGCTCCCGCGTCCTGACTCACGCTCACCCGAGCGGAGGCAATTCGCCCGCGAGAGCTCAGCCCCGACTTGCTCGACTTGGAAACCAGCCATAACCCCAGGCCTTCGGCAGCGGCTGGTACGGCGTCGAAGAGAGCCACGAGCTTGGCGATGCGCGCGGCGCTCGCAGTGCCGCCGTCCTCGATCAGCGTACCGTGCCGATCGAAGAACGCCTTGGCTGCCCCGCTGAGACCGAACGCGGTGCTGAGCTCGTGACGCTGGATCAAGCCCCGGGCGAGATCGGAAGTAGTGAGCGCGGTCTGGGCGCGAACCGGTATGAGGGACGCGGAAATCGGCTTGCCCTGCTGGAGGGTCGTCGGATTGGCCTGGATGTGCGCGATGTACGCCCGCGCGCACGCCTCCAGCGAGTCGTCACGAAAGCCCGCGGTCCCGTCGTGACCGTCAGCCGGCGGCTTGCCTGCATTCGCAATGCTCTCCGAAACGAAGCGGTGAATGCGAACGATCTCCTGAGACAGCTCGTCCGCCTTGAGAGCGTCTCGACCCGTTTCGTTTTGGGGCATCGCGGCCTGCGCCCTCGATGCGCGAGCCAGGAGCGCACGGACGACCGCCGGCGCTAGATCACTCCGTGCCGCCGTCGAACCGGGGCCGAGCAGGATCTCGTGGGCGAGCTTCTCGTGGCGCTCGTCGAAAGCAACCGCGGAGAATCCAGCACCGAGCGGCTCGGTTGCTTCGTCGACCGACAGATCGGGTCGGGCCACGAGCGCCCGCACCTTGGCAGCGTTTTCGAGTTTGCCCGACTGAACGAATCCTTTGACCTGTGCCTTTTCGGAGTCCGTGAGCGCTGCACGCACCGGAGCTGTGAAAAGGAGCCCGAGGATCAGAAGCGAGTACGGGATCGTACGCATGGGGTGAGCACCCTAAATCAACCGATACTCTCGGGAAAGCGGCCACGATCGGAGAGGGCCAACAGGGCGCCGAGCACCGCAGTGGACGCGGTTTCCGTGCGGAGCACCAGGCGCCCGAAGCTCACTGGGCGAAATCCGACATCGATCGCCAGGGCAAGCTCGTCGGGGGACAGCCCTCCCTCCGGTCCGACGAGGACCGTGACGGGCGGGTCGCCCCGCCAGTCGGAGAGCGCGCGTCCGAGCGACGGCTCGGCCTCCGGCGAAAAAACGAGGCACGGCCCTTCCGGCTCCCCCAAGAGCGCCAGCGCACCGGAGAACGTCGTGGGTCCGCCGATCTCCGGAACGTCGCCGCGTCCCGATTGCCGCGCGGCATCCACAGCGATCTTCTGCCAGCGCGCCCGCCGAGTCCCAATGCTGCCTGCGGGACGCGGAACGCTGCGTTCGGTTTCGATGATCACGACCTTTCGCACACCGAGACAGGTCGCATCGCGGATCACACGATCGGGCTTGTCGCCCTTCGCGAGCGCCTGGATCAAAACCGCCGGCAGCGGCGCCACGATACTGGCCGGACGAACCTCTGCGACGTTGCAGATCACCGCCTTCGCGCTTGCGGCTACGATCGTTGCATCGGCCTCCGTTCGCGCGTCGGAATCGAAGACGACGATTTCGTCGCCGGCGCGGAGTCTGCGGACGCGAACCACGTAGTGCGACTCCGACGCGGGAAGCGTGAGCTCACCCGGGGCAATGTCGGAAAGCGGAACGCGGAGCTTCTGGCCCAAGAGACGGCTATAGCCTAGAGTTGGCTCTCGTCGTGACAGAACGCACAAAAGGCATGCTCGTCGTGTTCGCGTTCGCGGCCGTCGCAGGGATCCTGATCGAGGTCCAACGCTCGCGCGGGAAATCCACCCCGGGCGCAGCGCCGGGCGTCAGCGCCTCCGCACAAACGGCATCCGGCGCTCCACGGGCAGCCACTCGCCAGGAGGTGGACCAGGCGATTTCCGCGCTGGAGCGTGGCGTGAAACAGGGCGCTGGGGATCCTGACAATCCATGGGCGCTCGCCCACGGGCTCGTCGCATTCGGGATGGGATTTCAAGCGACCGACGGGCGGAGCGCCGTGGATGTAATCGCGTCGTTCGCCGAGAAGTCCGAAATCGGGGACCAAACGCTGTGGCTCTTCCCGGAGAAGAAAGCCGGCGTGATGGTCGAACCGCACCGCTTTCTCCTCGTGAAAACTCTGCTCGAGGTTGGTGTGCCTCTCGGGCGCTCGCTCACCACTTCCGATGGAGAAAAGATCACGCTCGCGCGCTTGGTCGACGACATGTGCCGAGCCGCCAAAGCTCCCGAATCCGACGCCGATTACCATCAGCTCCCCTGGCTTTTGACGGCTGTCGTGACCCACGCGAGGAGAGACAAGGACGCTGGGGCAAACTCCCCGGGACCGACTCCAGAGGAGTTGACGAAGCTCGGCCTGGCGCGACTCGAGCAGGACGACAAGGTGCTCCTCACCCACACCGGCCCTCCCGAAGCTGCATTCGACGAGGGTTCGCCCCTCGCCCGCGCGAAGCAGGGCAAGATCGGGATCTACGGAGAGCCGTGCGGTGGCCTGCACGAAATTCAAGCCGTGCTGGCCGGTGTGGCGCTCGTTCGAGATCCTTCGTTGATCTCCCGCGCGCAGAAACAGCTCGGCGTACTCCTGTACCGCTGGGAGATCGAACGCGCTGGGTACGCGGCCCTTCTCGCGCGTCATCCCGATCAGGGCCTGCTTCTCCGAGTGCAGCAGCTGAAGTTTTTCGGCCACGTGCTCGAGACCCTCGCGCTCGCTCGATCCCTCGACGTCGTCGAGAAAACCACCGAAGGTGCCCGCCGCATCGAGGGCGCAATTCGAGCCACTGCGGCCGATGTCGCTGACGTGGTGAGCGCTCTTTCCCAGAGCGGCGTCTTCGATCGCCTGCCCGCCATCCGCAAGCAGCGCGAGCAGACGTACCTGGACTTGATCGGCGACGGCTGCCACGCAATTCACGGCTTGCGCCTCGCAAGAGCCCTCTACGACTGAGCTCCCTGCTCGTCGAGACTCAAGGCTTCATCGGCACATACGCGCTGCGCGCCGGAACGCTCACGATGGCGTCGCGCCGATCCTTGAGCCCCGGGACTCGTTGGCCTTCGCTGAGAACGATGGCGGTGAGGCTTCCCCCATACACGCAGCCGGTGTCGAGGCCGGTCGCGTACTTGTAGAGCTGCAATCCGTCGACCGCATTGTGACCAAACAGGACGTGGGGCGGCTCGTCGAGCAGCTTTCCCCAGAGCGTCCCATTGCCTCGTTTGTCGCTGGCGCTTCCGTCGTCGCGGATCGTCCGCATGCGGGTGAGCGCCCAGGCCTCCTGCTGATCCATCGGAATTCCGGGCACGAGCCCCGCATGCACAATCCGCGCGTCGTGCTCGTCGAGATCCATCCAAAGCGGCAACGCCGCGATCTGCAGCCAGTGGTGATCGCCAAGCTCGCCCAGGAGGCGCTCGTGGCTCGGCCCGAGGCGTGCTCCTCGCTCGCCGCGTCGACGCGCCGCCCGTACTTCGAGCAGCTTCTGCTCGTGGTTGCCCATCACCGCCTTGGCACCGAGAGTCGCCATCAGATCGAGCACGCCCGTGCTGTCCGGACCCCGGGCAATCAGATCCCCGACGAAATAGACTCGGTCGGCATCGGTGGCCGCACATCGGTCCAGAAGCTCGTCGAGCTCCGACTTGCAACCGTGAACGTCGCCAACGACGAGGGTACGCACCGCTTCGTTTCGTAATTTCGTCTCAGTCGGAGCGCCAGTGGAACGACCAGCGGAAGCTGAATCCGTGCTTCGTGCGCTCGAACACCCAGGAGTTGTCCGCGTCCCGTTCGTCGGGCCGGTCGACGGGTTTCGCGGGCGCGGTCGTCGGCGCCGAGACACGAACCGACGCCAGCTTCGCGGTGGGAACTGCGATTTCGCAGCGCGCTCCTCCGTGCACGATGGCGGTCACTCGTCCCTGGGGGTCGACCAGGGGTGCGCCGGAGTCGCCCGGGCGAGCATCGAGGGAGGTGAAGACCGCGTTGGGCAAGATCGGGCAGCGACGGGCAGCGACCCAGACGCTCCACTTTTGCTTGCTGGACCCGGGAGCGGCGGTCAGTCCGGCCGACGAAGAGGAGCTTCGAGCCCGGTTTCGGCAGCTTGTCGGCGAGCCCGAGGGGTTTGACCCCAACGTCTCGATCCAGGCGAAGGAGAGCCAGGTCCGCATCGCGATCGAGGTGCGCGATGTCCGCGCTCATCTCCGTTCCGTCGCGAAGACGAACGCTGACGCTCGTCGCGCCTTCCGGAATGCAGTGCGCGGCGGTCAGGACTTCGTGCTGGGTTCGAACCACCGATCCGGCGCAAGAGCGCTCTGGCAACATCACGGTTGCCTCCAAAACACGCTGCCGAGGGGTCGATCGCTGGGTCTCCGCCGCGGCCGGAATGGCCACGAGCGCGGATCCGAACGCGACAAAGAGCCAAAATTTCGTGGAGCGGGTCATCCCGTCGGGTGTAGCACCCCAAGGACAGTAGTCGCCTAACACCATGATTTAACGAGGAAATTATTCTTCCGCCGCAAAAACGCCCGGGCGAGGGAAAAGAAGCGGTAACCGATCTGGGACCTCTGCTTGTAGCGGCGGCCATCGGCATGATAGCCATGCGAAATCATTCCGTTCAGGGAGGCTCCCCGCATGCGACATCCCTTGTGCCGAACCGCCGCGCCGACCCTCGCCGTCCTGCTCGGCCTTGGCATCGTTGGCTGTGGAAAGGAAGAGGTCACTTACGAGCCCCACCCGCCGCCCAGCGGCGTGAAGGCTGACCTGCCTCCGGTACCCAACGTTCCCCAAAAGCCCATCAAGTCGGGCGACGCCTACACGGTTTGGGGCGCGAGCTACTACTTGAGGAGCCGCGTCCATCACAAGGAAGTCGCGGGCAAGAAGCTCAGTCTCACCGGGTGGATCAGCAAGACCAACCTTCCGACCGCGCCCGAGTGCGCCGTTCACAAAGGTGGCGAGGCGGATCCCGAAGGATGCAAGCCGCCGATCCCCACCTTCTGGCTCTGTGACGCCAAAGATGCGCCCGAAAAAGAGTGCATTCGCGTGATGGGCTGGGCTTCGAACTTCGCGCAGATCTTCGACGCGATCAAAGAGTTCGAAAAGAAGGAAGACGCGGAGAAGGACGACAACTTCTGGGGCGTCAAGATCCCGAACCCGCTACCGAACGTCGGCGCCAAGGTCACCGTAAAGGGCGAGTACTCCAGCACCTTCACCCGCGCGACGACCGGGACCGAGGCGGATCCGATCATGGGCCTCATGACCTACGAGACCATCACGTATCTCGAGAAACCGCCGGAGCTCGCAAGCCTGCCCGGTATGGACAAGCCGAAGGAACCGAAAAAGAAGAAGTAGGCGCGGCTCGCGAGAGCCGAGCGCGAGCCCAGGATGCGACGGCGACAGCGACAGACGGGCGACCTGGTCGCCTTGCTCGTCGCAGCGTTCGCGTTGATCGGCTGTGCGAAGTCCTATCCGCCGGGGCGCAACGTCGTCACCCGCGTCGATCTTCACGACGCGAACAGCATCGACGCCGACGACCTCGAGGACAGTCTCGCGACGGCGGCGAGCACGAAGTTTCTCGGGCTGTGGGAGGGCATCGTCTACGACTACGAGGTCTTCGACGACAACGTGCTCGCCCGGGATCTCGAGCGTGTCGAGCGGTACTACCGAGCACGGGGCTACTACGAAGCGAAAGTCACTGCCGGGCGCATCATCCGCGAGGACGAGCACCACGTGCGCGTGGAGATCCGCGTGCACGAAGGGGAGCTGGTGCGCGTGCGAAGTGCCAACCCCCAGGGCATCGCAACTCTGCCCCACGAAGTCGCAACGGCAGCGACCAAGGCCATCACCCTCGATCCCGAAGATCCATTCGACGAAGCCGAGTTCGAACGATCCAAGCGTCGGATCCTCGAGGTGCTGGGGGACGCTGGTTACGCGTTCGCGAAGGTGGAGCACGAGGCGAAAGTCGACCTCGTCACCCACAGCGCGGACATCGTGTTTCGCGTCACTCCGGGGCCCATTGCCGAATACGGCGACGTTCGGTTTGCCGGACTCGTTCAGCTGCCGGAAAACCAGCTACGCGCGGTGCTCGGCATTCGAGAGGGCGACCGCTACTCTCGCAAGGACCTGGTCGACGGGCAAGATGCGCTGCAAAACCTGGGTGTCTTTTCCAGCGTCGAAATCGCGCAGGACAAGAGACATCCGGAGGGCCATCGCGTTCCGATCACGGTGCGTGTCCAAGAATCTTCGCTGCGTACCGTCCGGCTCGGTGGCGGCGCACGGTTCGACGTCCTGCGTCTCGAAAATCATCTGCGCGTGGGCTGGGAGCACAAGAATTTCCTGGGCGCGATGCGCACTTTCAGCATCGAAGCGCAACCGGGCGTCACGTATTTCCCCACTCGAATCGGGCGATTCGAGAAGCCGACCCGCATCTTGCCCGAGAACCGCGTCCACGCAGAGCTCAGGCAGCCGTCGTTTCTCGAAGCACGAACCACCGGCTTCATCGCCACCGACTACAACATCTATCCGCTGCTCTATCCCCTTCCCGACGAAGCGGATCCCGAAACGGAGCGGGTGCTCGGTTATCAAGAGGTCAAGGCATCCACCGGTCTCGAGCGCGCCTTTTTCTCCCACCACCTGTACGTGACCCCCTCGTACAACTGGCAGGCGAACTTTCCCTTCGACTACCAGGGCGGCGTCCCCCCAGGCATCGAGACGGTCCGTGTTTCGTTCCCCGAGCTCTTCACGATTCTGGACTTTCGTGACGATCGGCTCGAGCCCCACAACGGGTTTTACTTTTCGAATTCGTTCCAGGTCGCCGGCTATGTCTTTGGCGGCACGGTCAGCGACGTGCGCATTCGCCCCGAGGTGAGGCTTTATCGCTGGCTCGTGAAAGCAGCAAAGGTCTCCCTCGCGACGCGCATCACGACTGGGTTCTTGTTTCCCCACGACTACGGCGAGACGCTGCAGCAGGACAACGCATTGGCGTCGGCCGATCCCAATGTGCTCGAGGCAGCGACGCGGGATCAGCACAAGCTCCTCTTCCGTGCGTTCTACTCGGGAGGACCCAACTCGAACCGCGGCTACCCGTTTCGCGGCGTCGGACCCCACGGACCTGTGGGATTCCTCGTTCCCACGGGCGCCAATTGCAGCGTGACCGTCGATCTGCCCCCTGCTTGTATCCGCCCCCTCGGTGGCCTCACGCTGTGGGAAGCGTCGATGGAAGTGCGATTTCCGATCTTCGACCCGCTGTATGGCGCGACTTTTGTCGACGCCAGCGACGTCACACGAAGTGTGGGCGAAATCCGCTTTGATGTCCCGCATATCTCGCCCGGCCTCGGGATCCGCTACCGGACGCCCGTCGGACCGCTACGCTTCGACGTAGGTGTGCGCGTGCCCTACTGGCAGCAAATCGGTCAGAAAGATCTCGATCAACAGGAAGGCAATCCCGGTAAGGTCTTCGGTTTGCCGATCGCGATCCACATTGCGCTCGGCGAGGCCTACTGATGGCGGCCAAGCGCACGAAGAGAAAGCGGGCTCCCCGACTGCCCAGACGCCAGCGGGTGTGGCGTGTAGCGCGCATTGCCTTGGCCGCCCTCGGGCTCGGGGGGGTGTTTGCCGGCAGCGTCGTGGGTGGGGTCATCCTCCACATCAACCTGCCGGCAGCGCGCCGGATGACCGCCAGCGTCGTCTCCCGGGAGCTGAGAAATTCCTTCGTCGGCAGCATCGACATCGGCGGTATCGAACGCATGAATCTCGACGGCTTCGTGCTGAGCGAGGTCACCGTGAAGGACGACGCGGGCAACGTGGTGCTGGTCGTTTCCGGCCTTCGTGTCCACGCAGACGTACTCGATCTCCTTTCGGAAGCCGCATTCGCGGACAAGAAGGCGACCTTCATCGTTCGTGGCGTGCGGGCCGAGCGAGCCGAGGTCTTCGTGGTGCCGGATCCGAATACGGGTGTGCCCAGCATCGTGCGAGCCCTCACGCTGGTACCGAGCCCGTCAGCGCCCGGCGGTCCGAGCGAACCCGGCCGACCGTGGCGCATCTGGTTTCCTCGCATCGAGATCGGGCGTGTGTACGGCCGCGGCCGGATCGCCGATTCGCCCACCCTCGAGGTGCAGCTGTCCAACGTGAGCGGCTCGCTCCTCGGGACACCCAAGGGAGTGGCCGCGGACGTCGTGCGCTATGGCGTCATCGTACGCGGGCTCGGCGGGACTGACGCCACCGGCACGGGGGAGGCACACATCCGCGCGCCGGGTGCGATCTGGAGCTCGTTCGACGGCTACTTCGGCAACGTGCCGGTGAACGCCAGCGTTTACTCCAAAGGCCAGTTGCTCAAGCTCACACTCGACGTCCCGCGGGCAAAACCCGAAGACGTGCGGGCCTTGTGGGCAGACTGGCCGTTGAAGGAGCCCGTCGCCGCCTACATCGAATCCTCCGGTAAGCTTCCGACGCTCAGCACCCGCGCGCACTTCGAGGTGGGCGACGCACGCATCACGGCCAACGGCCCGGTCCGGCTCGAAGCCGATCCAAGCGCGGATCTCAACGTCGAGGCCCGGGGTGTGGACATCCGCTCCCTCTGGCCGAACGCACCCAAGACCAGCTTCGATGCCGATGCCGCCATCAAGATCGTCGACAAGGGCAAGCGGATCGTGGTCGACGTGAACGGCACCACGGCGGCAACGAAGATCGCCGGCCAGGACGTCCCTGCCACCGACGTCGCCGGCACCTTCAACGAAAAGGGCTTCGACGGGAAGGCGACGCTGCACGAAAAGGGCATTCCGGTGAAGCTCGCGCTCACCGTGCATCCCGACGGCGCAATCGACGTCGACGCCCACGCACGCTCCTTCGCCCTGCAGCGCGCGCCCCGTGTCGCGGCACTCACTCCCGCCAAGGGTTATGCCGACATGCGGGTCGTCGCGCGCATCGAAAAGAATCGCCTCGACGCAACCCTGGTCGCCGATGTCGATCGCTTCGAGCTCGGCGAGGTCAAGCTTCAGAAAGGCCACGTGACGGGACATGCCAGCGGGCCCATCGGCGATCCAGGAAAGCTCACCGTCGACGCGAAGGTCACCGGCAAGAACCTCGAAGCCCAGGGCGTGAAGTTCCAGAACGCCTCGGCGTCGGCGAGGGGTCCGGCGCAAAACCCCCGGATCAAAGCGGAGCTCGGCGGAGACGTGGGCCCCCAAGTGAAGGCCACGGCGGTTCTCGAAACTCGTGGCCACCCTGGTGTGCGGAACGTCGCCGTCGAGGTGAAGCGCGACGAAGCGACGCTGTCGGGCAAGATTGCGCGCCTCGACTTCGATTCCAAGAAAGTCGAGCTCAAGGATTCTCAGGCTTGCCGGCGCTGGCGGCGAGCTCACGGGAACCGCGCGCATCAGCCCCGACCTCTGGGAGCTCAAAGCCCAGGGTCAAGGACTCGATTTGTCCGTCGTGTCCCGGGCGCTCGGTTTGCCGAACGGCATGCTCCGCGGCCGGCTCACCGTGGACGCCGACGTCGTGGCGAGTCGCAAGGAGTCCCACGGCTACGTTCGCATCGGCCTCGGCAACGGATCGATCGCATCCATTGGTGGCGTGTCCCTCGGGCTCAACGCCACGCTGGAGGGGCAAACGGTCGTCGGAGAAGCGCAAGCACAGGTCGAGAAGCTCGGCAGGGTGGGCGCGACGTGGAACGGACAGCTGTCGGGGGCGGCGGTCGATGTAGGCTCCTGGCGCGGCATCGTCGGCAGGGCGGAGCTCGCGTTTTCCGAGATGGAGCTGTCGCGCCTCCAGAAGTACCTGCCCAAAGCGGCGCGAATCGAGAAAATCGAGGGCAAAGCCTCCGCCAAGCTGCAAATCGAACGATTTGGCAAGGACGAGCTTCCGAACCTCGGAATCGAGTCAGCGGAGACCCAAGGCCTGGTGATCGTGCAGTCCCCCGCCGAGGAGGGCGGCGACAAGCTCACGATCAAGGACATCGAAGTCCAGGTCACGGGCGGCGTGAACGGAGAGCGGGGTGACGCCAGCGGTACGACGCATCTGGTGTACCGGAAACAAATGCTCGCCAGTGCGAGCGGGACGGTGCGGGTCGACTGGAAGCAGATGATTGCCGATCCAGAAAACTGGCAGGACCAGGCGATGGAAGCGCCGATCATTGCTGTCTTCACTCTGGGACAGCGGCCCTTTTCCAGCTTGCCGGAGCCGATCCGGCCCGATGGTGTCGCCGGATCCATTGGTGGACGGGTGACGCTGAGCGGGACGCCCATGGAGCCACGGCTCACGGCGGCCATCGATGCCGTGGGAGTGACCGTCGCCGGAGCACGTCACGCCCAAGCGGTCGACATACGCGCATCGGGTGAATACGTGCTTGCCGAAGAACGCTACGGCATCGCGGTCGACGTGGGACGGAGCGGGCGCCGCTTCGCTCGGCTGACGGCCCAAGGCAAAGCGAGCATCGTCGAGGGAACCTGGACCGGAACGGCGGGCCTCTCCCTCGACAATGCGCCTCTCGCCATGATCCCCAGCCTGGCGGAGAGTCGGGTTCGCGGCCGTTTGAAGGGCAACATCGTTCTGACCCGTGAACAGAGTGATACCCCGCCGCAGATCTCGGGGAACGTGCAGCTCATGCGCGGCGAAGTCGACAGCGTTCCGATTGGGAACGGTGACTTGATCGTTCGCTCCGACGGCCGCCAGATCCGCGCCAGCCTTTCTCTATCCGATGGCACCGGCAGTCTCGTGGGATCCGTCGGCGCCGGTATGAAGTGGGATGGCCTGCTTCCCGACATCGATCGCGAGCGGCCCATCCGCGCCAGCATCGAGAGCAAGGAGTACGACGCCGTCGTACTCTCCCCGTTCTTGCGCGATGTTTTTTCGCGCTTGGGTGGCAAGGTCAACGGGAAGCTCAGCGCAACTCTGCTGAGCCGCCGGGACAGCAACGGAAAACCCACCGAAGAATGGGACGTGGAGCTTTCCGGATCAGCGAAGGTGCGGGAAGGCATCGCCCAGATCGCACCGCTCGGTCTCGAGTTCCGCGACATCACCCTGACCGCCAGCGCCCGCGAGGCGGGCCGCTTCACCGTGATCGAGATCCGCGACGTCGAGGGCAAGGCACGCTCCGAAACTCCGAACATGAAAGGGAACGCCTTCTTGTACATGGAAGGCGTGCGCGTCGTTCGGGGCACGGGCTCCCTCAGCGTGAAGGACGTGCCAATCTTGTTTCAAGGTGTCCCCCAGGCCACGGCGACGGGTTTCGTGACGATGAAGCTCGAGCGAGAAGAAGAACGCATGCTGGTCACCGTGGAAGTGCCCCAGCTCCTCGCCAGGCTTCCCCAAGCCTCCGGGCGCTCCGTCGTCGATCTCGGCGACAACCCCGCGATCGCCGTCAAGCAACCGCTTCGCGAGGTGGTGGAGCGCGACACGACCGGCGTCCTGCCCTGGAGAATCGTCTTCAATCTACGTCACGGCGTGCGCCTCAAACGCAGCGACCTCGACATCCCACTGATCGGCGCACCGGTGATCGATCTCGGAGCCAAGACCGACGTCGGCGGGTACGTGGAGCTCGAGCAGGGGGGACGCATTCAATCCTGGGGCAAGACGTTCGTGGTCGAAACCGGCCAGGTCTACTTCGACACGGGCGATCCAGCTGATCCGCGCCTCGCTGCCCTCGCGAGCTGGCGCGGTCCCGACGGCACGGTGGTCTACGCAGACGTGCGCGGGACCATGAAGAACGCGAACGTCACTTTGACCAGCAATCCCGCTCGCTCCGAAGCCGAGATCATGGCGCTCCTGTTCGGCGGCGGTAGCAGCAGCGACGAAACCAGCGCCTCGCGCACTCGAGAAAGCGCGGGAGCCGGCGCCGCAGCCACCGCGTTCAATACGCTGTTCGCCGACTCCCTCGGCGGCAACGTCGAGCTTCGAACCGCCACCGACGAAGACAAGGCGAGCTACACCGCCGCGGTGCGCATCAGCGAAAGCGTCTGGTTCGAGGGCACCTACCGAAACCGGCTGGAAGCCACCCAGCAAACAGCTGGCACCGAGCCCACGGACGTGAGTGGAACCATCGACTGGCGCTTCCGCAAGAACTGGTCCCTGCGCACCGAGGTGGGAACGCTGGGCACGGGGCTCGATTTGCTCTGGCAGTATCGCTACTAGCGCTGCTTTCAAACCAGCCCGAGGACTCGCGTTCCTCCACCTAGCTTCGGCTGGCGTGGTTGGTTTGGAATACCTGTCGAGGCTCGCCGGGAGCGAGATTGCAGATACAGATCTGAGGCATCCCCTCGGATGCTGTGCCCGATGACATCGGGCTCTTCCGCCCTCCCTGTGCAATCCAAATGAGGGGATGCCTCAGGATACAGATGGCAGAAGTCATTCCTGTTCAATCGTATTTCTCAGGCCGTCAGCGGACGCCCTTCACACAACAACCTTCGGTGCAGTAGTAGCCAGTGGCGCACTCGGGGAGCCCGGTTCCGCAGGCTTGCCCGCTGTCGGGACAGGGCTCGAGATCTTCCTGGATGTCGCCGCCGCCGAGCTCGTAGAGGTACGAGCCGTTCGCGGCCCAGAAGTGATTCAGAGCACCGAAGCCGAAGCCCTCGATCGCCGAGGACGTGGCGTCGTTGTACTCGAACAGTGCTTCCTGGACCCAGCCTTGGGTCTCGTCGAGCCGGTACTGGCCGATGAAGTCCGAGGTCATGTCCGTCACGTAGACATACTGTTCTCCGCTCTTGGGCGACACCACGACGTCCATCCCGTCCATGTGGCTGCCCGCCAGGTTCGGATAGGCGAACTCCGCGACCCAGCTCTTGGTCGCGTCGTGCCAGGAGTACACGCGGCGATTGCCCTCGTTGCTCGCGTACCACTTGAGGTCCGCGTAGCCGTAACCGAGATGCGACATGACGGGGGTTGACGACGTGGGCTGGGCCACCACGGAGGTTGCCTTGGTCCCGAACACGAACTCCGAAACGATGCCCGTGTGCGTCGGTCCGAGGGAGTAGACCTCGTTGTTGCTCTGGGCGTGGAGCGAGGAGGTGCTCGCGGGGCCAACGGGCGCTCCGTCTCCCGACTTCGTGTACGAACGTCACGAACTCGAGCTTGCGTTCCTCGACCGGCCCGGTGTTGTCCACGTTGTCCGGGTGCTGGTTGGGCTCGAGCTTTCCGTCCCCGTCGCTGTCGAGGAGCGTGACCTTGTACACGTCCAGGCTCTGGCCGCTCTTGTTGACGTAGATGTAGTCGCCCCAGGACGTGACGTCGTTGCCTCCCAGATAGGTCGAGGAGCCGCTCTGGAAGATCGCAAACTGGAAGTACTTTCCCGTCGGGCTCGTCCCGCCAATCGGCTGGAGGGTGACGCAGGTGCCGGTAGCCTTGTCGCACTTCTGGCCCGAGTTCGCGTTGCAGGTCGTGCCGGTCGCGGTCCACTTCGGCGGCGGTCCGGGATCGCATTGCTGGACATCGTTGCCGTAGCAGTTGAACTCGCCGGCCAGGCAAGTCGTGCGGCAAACGTCGTTTTCGCAACCGAATTCGCAGTCGACGGCAGCGGACCAGGTGCCGCTCGCGTCGCAGTTCTTCTGTTTGTCGAACTTGCAGGAGGTGGAGTTCGGTACGCATTCGCCAACGCAACCGCCGGCCGCCGTACAGACGTATTGGCAAGGTGGTCCACTCGACCAGAGCCCGCCGACACAAGTCTGGGGTATCAGGCCGTCGCACTGCGAGGTGCCGGGAGCGCACGACGAAATGCTGCCGCCGGTGTTGCTGTCGGGGGCCGCGTCGGTGGTACCGCCGCCGGTTGCGCCCGTCCCGCTGGGAGGCGTCGCAACGCCACCGTCGCTCGAGCTACAAGCCGCCGCGACCGCCAAGGCACCCAGGGAGAAAGCTCCGACCAGTCTCATGTTCACGCTCCTTCTCGCTGGCCGAGTTTAGCAGAATCCTCGGGTGTTCGGCCTCCGAGTCGGGAGGCGGCGCCGGGGATTTCGACTCAAAAGTGCGGGATCCCGCCAGGTAGACTCCTCCGGGGGACGGCGCGATACTGATTCATAGTGCGACCCGGAGACGTCGTCGGCGCGCGATTCCGGATTCGAGACCGCGCCGGCGCAGGCGGGATGGGGGTGGTCTATCGGGCCGAGGACCTCGACAACGGCGAGATCGTCGCGCTGAAGCTCCTGCACCCCAATCAGCGCCCGGATCGCTTCCTGCGCGAAGCGGACGTCCTCGCCGAAATCTCTCATCCGGCCGTCGTCCACTACGTCGCCCATGGCATCACCGCCAAGGGCCAGGTGTACCTCGCCATGGAATGGCTGGATGGCCTGAGCCTTTCCGAAATCGTGGCAGAGCGACGGCTCACCTTCGCCGAGACGCTGACTCTCGTCCGGCGCGTATCGTCCGGGCTCGCGGTGGCCCACGAACGCGGGGTCGTGCACCGCGACCTGAAGCCCGCCAACATCCTGGTTCCGGAGCGCGCGCTCGGGGCAGCCAAGCTCATCGACTTCGGAATCGCCAGGCGCAAGCTGGATCCACGCCTCACCGAGCGGGGGCTTCTCGTGGGCACGCTGACCTACATGTCCCCCGAACAGGCACGGGGGAGCGCGGAAGTGGATCCCACATCCGACGTGTTCTCGATGGGCAGCTTGATTTACAAATGCATGACCGGCGAAAGCCCGTTCAGGGCGGCGACGCAACGGCCGTTCTGGCCAAGGTCTTGCTCGACGATCCACCACCGCTCAGCGAGGTCGCGGAGGGCGTGTCGCGAGACTTCAGCATCCTCGTCGCACGCATGCTTGCGAAGGATTCGGGTTTGCGGCCCCGCGATGCGCGCGTCGTGCTCGATCTGGTGGAGCAACTCGGCGAGGAGTCGGTGGAGACGGATGGTAAACCGGGGATCACGAGCCGCGAGCAGCGCGTGGTGTGGGTCGCGCTCCTCGCAGGGGGCGTGCCCGAGTCCACGGAGACCTTCGAGGCTCGGGTGTCCCAGCTCGAGATCGATCCCGAAGCAAGACTTGCGGCGTCGGTGGCTGGGTTCAACGGTCGCTACGACGTGCTGGCCGATGGCACTCGCGTGGCGAGCTTCGTCGGAAGCGGTGTTCCCGCGGACGAGGCAGTGCGCGCCGTTCGCGCCGCCGAAGAGATGGCGCGCATCTATCCCGCTCGCCCCCTCGTAGTCGCTTCGGGGATGGGGGTCCTGGGTGGGCGAGCACCCGTCGGGGATGCGATCGATCGCGGCTCGGAGCTGTTGAAACGAGCCCGCGGCGGGGCGGTCCGCCTGGACGCCGCAACCGCGCGCCTGGTCGGTCATAGCTTCGAGATCGCCACCGACGACACGGGTCTGTATCTCGCCGGGCAAAAGAGCGAACCAGAGACTGCGACGAAACGACTGCTGCTCGGGCGCCCCACCAAGTGCGTCGGTCGCGAGCGTGAGCTCGAAACACTCGAGGCGCTCCTCGACGAGTGCTTATCGGAGCCCGTGGCACGCGTCGCCATCGTCACGGCCGCCGCCGGCGTCGGGAAGTCACGCCTGCGCTACGAGTTCTTGAAGCACGTTCGCGAGACGCATCGCGACGCTTCCATCCTGTTCGGACGCTCCGACGCCGTGCGCGCCGGATCGCCGTTCTCGCTCCTGCGCCAGGCGCTTCGCCAGACGGCCGACATCCGCGATGGTGAGCCGCCGGAGCTCGCCCGCGCCAAGCTCTCGGCACACGTTGAAAAAAGTAGTCACGACGATGTGAGCACGAAGGTGTTTCTCGGCGAGCTCGCCGGGACACCTTTTCCGGAGGACGCCCTCGACACGCTGGCCACGACTCGCGAAAACCCGACGATGCTCGGCGACTCGATGCGCGCCGCGTGGCTCCGTTTCATGGAGCACGAGTGCACGGTGCATCCGGTACTCTTGGTGCTCGAAGACATGCATTGGGGCGACATCCCCACGGTGGCGTTCGTGGACGCAGCACTCTCTGCGCTGCCCGAGGCGCCGCTCTTCGTACTCGCGCTGGCACGACCGGAAGTGCACGACGTATTTCCGAACCTCTGGTCCCGGCGCGAGCCCCAGGAAATCCGACTCAGCCGCCTGCGCAAGAACGCGTGCGAGGATCTGGTCCGCGAGGTTTTGGGCGGCGAAGTGAGCCCAGCGCTGGTCGACCGTGTGGTGTCCCTCGCCGACGGCAACGCGTTCTTCCTCGAGGAGCTCATCCGCGCAGTCTCCGAAGGTCAGTCCGAGCTGCCCGAGACCGTGATCGGCATGATGCAAGCCCGCCTCGAGGCGTTGGGCTCCGAGGCCAGGCGGGTGCTCCGCGCCGGCAGCGTTTTCGGTCAGCATTTCTGGCAAGGCGGCGCGCGCGCGCTGGTGGGGGGCGACGCCGACGAGCGCTTCGTCGCGACCCAGCTCGACGAGCTCGTACGGCGCGAGCTCGTGACGAGAAGAGAGGCTTGCACGCTGGTTGGTGAGGTCGAATACGTGTTTCGTCACGCGACGCTGCAAGAAACCGTGTACGCGACTCTGACCAAAGAAGATCGCGTGCTCGGCCATCGGCTCGCCGGCGAATGGCTCGAGAAACAGGGCTCGACCGAAGCCGTGGCACTCGCCGAGCATTTCCAACAGGGCGGGGCTCCAGAACGCGCCGCACGTTGGTATCTCGAGGCCGCGGCGCGGGCCCTCGAAGGCACCGATCTTCCCGCGACCATCGAACGCGTGGCGCGGGCTCTGGATTGCAATCCCGATCCTGCCACTCGGGGCGCGCTCCATTACTACGCTTCCGACGCACACTTCTGGCGCGGCGAGTACGCGGAGTCGGAACGGCACGCGCTCGCGGCAGTGGAGCTATTGCCGGAGGGCGAGCCCCGTTGGTTTTTGGCGGTCGGATCCCTGTGTAGCGCCGCGGGAACCATGGGACACGATGCCGATCTCGCCGATTGGGCCGAGCGCGCATCCAACATGCCTGCCGAGACGGAAGAAGCTCGCGCTGCGAAGATCAGCAGTCTGGTGCGGGCCTCCCACGGTCAGCTCAAGGTCGGCAATTACGACACGGCGGATGCGCTGATCCGAACTGCGGAAGAACTGTCTGAAAAGCTCACGACCCTCCCGATGTTCGGACGGGGTTGGGCTCACCACGGCAAGAGTGCCCGAGCGTATTACGCTGGCAACGTCGCGAATTTCGTATCGGAAATCCAGGAATCCATCATTTGCTTCGACGCCATCGGCGATGCCCGCGCAGGAGCCAATGCCCGCGCGAACCTCGGGTATGCAGCGCTATCCGTGGGCGACCTCGATCGCGCCGAACAGCTCCTTCAAGAGGCCATGCGCCTCACCGATCGCCTGGGGATGGCGGGTATCAACCACTACGTGATGCACAACCTAGGCCTGGTGCTCGCGCTGAACGGCCACGTCGAGGAAGGGGCCAAGCTCGAGCGGAGCGCCGTCGCCGAAGCGGAGAGACACCACGAGACTCTCCTCATCGGAGGATCGCACCTCTACATGGCCATCATCCTGAACCTTGCTCGAAAGTTCGACGAGGCCGAGGCTGAAGCGCTCATTGCAGAGCGCGCGGCGGAGAAGATCCCGATGTTGCTCGCCCAAGCGACCGCCGTGCGCTCCGCATCGCTACTCGGGCGCAGTCGTTTCGACGAGGCGCTTTCCACGGCGCGCGATGCCAAGTCGGTCCTCGTGACCCACAGCGGCTCGGACGAAGCCGATGGTCGAGTCCGGTCGGCTCTGGTCGACGCACTCGTTGCTTCCGGGAACCTGGACGAAGCCCGTCGCGAAGCTGAAGACGCCGTCGCCCACCTCCGCGAGCGCGCCACACGCCTCGGGGACGAGCGCCTGGCCAGGTGTTTTCTCGAGGGCCTTCCAGAGCACGCAAACCTGGTCCAGCAGCTGGAAAAACTCGGAAAAGTCTCAGGGTAACGTGCTCGGAAGCGCGAGCGGCACGAAGCGCGTCCAGAACGCCTCGGGATGGCCATCCGCCGCTCCCGGGGTGAACGAGCCGATCGCATAGCTGGCCCAGAGTCCCGACGGGAGGGCATGGAGCACGGCGTCCGCGCAGAACGAGTCGTCCGCACCGAGCTCGCAGCCAAATGCGTCGACGGCCTTCGACCACGGACCGAAGGGCGAGAGGCCGCTCCGGACCGCGAGTGCCGTGCCGAGGGGCGGGACGTACGCCAAGATCCAGCGATCGCCTACCTTGGCCACGCTCGGCGGATCGCCGCCGGTGACGATTCGCCAGGCGTCGTCGGCCGAGGTCGCGAAGTTTCCGCCTCCCGAATAGTACTCGTAGGCGCTTTCGTCCGAGACGCCATCCTCGGGCGCGCGCGCGACGAAGCAGTCGCTGGAGAGAAAGCCTCCTTCCTGACAGCCGTACACGTAGACGAGTCCTGCGTCGGCGATGGCTCCGCTTCCGTAGCTCGGGCAATCCGCCGTCCAGAGCAGCGCCGTGGGAACGAAGCGCTCGGCGCTCGCGTCCCAACGCGCGACGCCGTTTCCCGCATGCTTCACTCCGAATGGTTCCTCGGGCGCCGGCTCGTAGCTCGCGAAAAAGAGCCAGGGCACGCCCGCCAAGAGCACCGGAGCGAGAGCCTTCTTGCCCGACTCGAGCACGGGATGATCGAGCAGCGCCATGTCGGGTGAGCAGGGGCTCGCTCCACTCTCTGCGACGAACCCAGCGTTTTCAACGTCTCCCGTCGCGCCACGCACCGAGCCGACAATGAAGAGGCGTCTTTTGTCCTCGAGGGAAACGGAGCTCACTCGTCCGCTGACACGAAGCGTGGCGCTCGAGTCGAACGGGCGGCAGGCGCTGGCGACGGGCACCGGATTCATCGGCTTCTTCGCCTTCACCGAAGGCTCGTCGAGGCGCACGGCACACGAGCAGGCCAGCAAGGCTCCGAGCCAGATCCCCCTCACGGCTCACCTCCTCGGGGCGCGACGCGCACACCCACGGAGAGCCGAAGCTCGCGCCGATTCACGAACAGGCCTTTGCCGTTGCCGGCCTCCGTCGAAACGAACGGGACGAGCTCCCAGTCACGCCCGGGAAACGCTGCACCGACAATCGAGCGAACGAGAACGCCGTCTCGCGCGCTGTCATCGTGGGCCACCAGAGCTTCGCCAACCACGCTCGCGAGGGGCTGGATGCTGGGAGTTGCCCGATAGCGGAGCTCGATGGCCGCGAATGGTGCGTGGATCAATCCCTCACCGAGAAGGTCGGCAACATGGTCGGACGCTTCGCGCTGGCCGACCCAAAGCGGAAACGCATTCAGGAAGATGCGCTCACCCACCCGGGAGACGAAGCGCACATCGCTGCTTGGCCAGAGCTCGAGGGCCAGCTCCTCACCGACGAAAAAGCCTCCCGCGCCGAACGGAATGTCGGTAGTGCGATACGGATCCACGCTCGCGCCGCGCTCCTGGTGAGCCCCCTCGTGCCCGAGGCAGAGCGTGAGCTCCCAAGTCTCGGGCCAGTCGAACGACGCGGACAGGCTCTCGACGTCCCGAAACAAGAGCCCCTTCGGCAACACCGACGACGAGTCGTCGTTCTCCCAGGCGAAAAGCCCGGAAATCCCCAGATGGAATCCATCGCTGGCGAGCAGACCCGGGGCGAGACCGAGGGAGCCGTACGCGCGGGGCCCATACGCGTACTCAACGACCGGCGCATCGCGAGACGCCGAGCTCGTGGTGGGGATCGCCCGCCCTTCGCTCACGAAATAGCGTGTCTCCGCCGCGGCCGACGAGCTCACGCACAGCGCGAATACGAGCACTCGCCTCATCGGTAGCTCACCCGAACGAAGTGGGGATAGTAGAGGCGCGCTTCGTCCGACAGGGGGCGGTCCTCGAAGCTCGAGGGAACGTACGTCGCAACCAGATCGGCTCCGTCGAGCTCCGGATGCCCCTTGCCCGCGTACACGAACGCGTCCGGCTCGAAGGATTCCGGCGGCCGGAGCAGATCACCCGGATCACTCCACGGGCCTTGGGGCGATTCGGCCACTCGCCACGCGAGAGTGGTCGCGCCATATCCCTCCGTGTGCACCATCACGTACTTTCCGAGGAGAGAGTCGTGATGCACCGAGAATTCCGGAGCTCCGATGTTCACGATGGCTTCGGGATCTCCGGATGTCGACCAATCGCTCCCCGTCCACCAGGCGAGAGCATCGATGCGCCCCTGCTCAGCCTCCGAAATCGCCGTGCGTGCAACGAAGATGGCGTGGGACGCGCCGCGTGTTCCGTACAGGTAGAGGTACTTTCCTTCGGCGATGGCGGCTTCTCCGACGAGCACCTCGTGGGTCGTTCCCGGAGCCAGCGCGCCGGAAATCATCCAGTTTGCGGGATCGGCGTCGGGATTGTCGACGAGCAGGGCTCGCCACGCATTGCTCTCGAACCCGGTCGGATCGCCGCTCGGCGAATTCAGTCGCTCGAAGAACAGCAAGAGCTTGTCGCCGAGCAGGATGCCGTGCATCGGCCAATACCAATCGGTGCCCTCCTCTTTGACGAACGACTGAGCCTCACCATCGAGCTCCGGCCAGTAAAACTGCATGAATGCGTTGGATGGATCTCTGCCGGTTTGAATCGCGACGCTGTTGCGGACCATCCTCGATTCGTCGCGCACGCCGTCGGCTGTCCGAGCGATGAACGAGTCGCCGAAGAGCCAGAGAACGCGATCGTTTCCGAGATCGACGGAGTACGCGCCATCTCCTCCAATCCAGCGGGGATCGGTGTGAAAGAGCGTGTCCGCCTCGGGCCAGAGGGTCGCCTTCGCGCGGGGAGCTCGCTCGCTGCACCCCAGCGCGACGAAGGCGAGGGTGAGGGCGAGCTTCTTCACGGGAGCTAGTCCAGTCGCCGGGCGCTGGCGCACCCCACGTTCAGCGTCAGCTCGAATTTGCCTTCGGACCAGTACTTGTCGATCGCGTCCCGCACGTACAAAAGCGGCTGGTCGAGGTCCGCATCGTCGAGGGACGAGCGGACGTTCGGGCAGCACCAAGAGCCGGCTCACCGGATCCTCGACGAACGACCGGCCGCTGTCGAAGGACAGCGTCGTGGTGCGGATCTCCACGTCGACGTCGTCGAACCCCTCGTCCTCCATCTCCTCGGACAGCGTCTCGATGGTGTGGCGGGCGGCCATCGTTTCCTCGACGATCTTGCCGAAATCCCCGTCGTCGTTCTTGAGGGCGTACTCCCGAAAGAGATCTCCCACTTCTTGGAACGAGCCGCGCAAGGGCAACGACACGAGCGCCTGTCCGCCGGTCACGAGCAGCCGATACATCTCGCGGTACAGGGCTCGGCGGCTATCGGTCCCGCCCGCCGGATGAAGACAGAGCGCATGGGAGAAAGCGCCCGCCGTGAGCTCCGTCGGAAGGCTTTCGGACTCGTAGTACTCGATCGCGGCCTCCCCCACCGTCGCCGCCTTGTTGCGCGCGAGCTCGAGAGCTGCAGGAGACGAATCGACGCCTACGATGGGCGCTCCGCTCGATAGCTCGAAAAGCTGCCGATCCGGATATCCCGTGCGGCAGCCGATGTGCGCGATGCGCGCCCCCTCGCCGGCGATGAGCAACTCCAGCACCAGCTCCCCATAGAAGGACAGGTAGCGAGGAACGACGAACGTCTCCATCACCGCCGCATCGGCTGGGGACAGCTTGTCGGTGGGAAACACCAGAAACCGGAGTATCAACACGCGGCGGGAGAATCAATCGTTTCGGTGAGTTATGGCTTCCTCCGCCCATTGTCCGGACGCCGAACCCCGGCTTTGAGCGTTAATCTCCCGTTCATGCAACCCCTCGCCCGCGCTGCCGCACTGGTCGCCGCCGTGGGGGCCCTCGCGCGCGCAGCCGAAACGCCGCGAGCCGCCGAAGTGCGAGGAGTGGAGCGCAGCGCCAACGGCCAGAGCGGACTCACGAGCCCTTGTCCGCCCGGGACTCTCCCGGACGCGAACGTCTGCATTCCAGTGCCGACCACGGCGGGCGGAGGCGAAGCGCTCGAAGCGGAGCGCGGCGGCCATCACGACAAGAGCGGACGCTGGCGCTTCTATGATCAGATCCCGCGCCGACCCGAGCGACCGAGCGACTACCGGCGCTATCGCCTTCCCGTCCCGCCGCTCCCGAACCAGAATCTCGTCGTCAGCGGATACGATCTCGACCGCCCCGACGATCAACAGCGCCGCGGTGCGAGCATGAAGGCGGTTGGGCACGGCGGGATCGACATCGCCCAAAAGCGGGGCACCGAAATTCGACTCGTGGGCCTCGAGCACCAGGTGGGCGACGCCGAGGTGCTGTTCGTCGGCGAGCTGTTCGGCAACTCGGTCGTCACCCGACACTCGCTGCGCGAAGGCGGAAGGCTCCGCGAGTACGTGGTGATCTTCGGCCATCTCGAAGGTCCCGCGCCGGGCCTGTCCCGAGGGATGAATCTCCGAGAGGGCTCCCTCGTCGGCTTCGTCGGCGATTCGGGAGCGCCCGGCGACGTGCATCTGCACCTCGAGGTGCGGCGGGTACGGGAAGGCGTGAACGCGGCCAAGCTCGGGCCGCGGGAGATCACCAAGAACGACAAGACCGTGGTGTGTGATCCGCGGAACGTGCTGCCGCTGATGGGTGGCTGAAAAGTCGGCGCTTTCCCGCGACCGGTCAGGGGACGAGCTTGTAGCCGTACCCGTACACCGTGAGGATGTGCTCGGGCTTTTCGGGACGCTTTTCCACCTTGCGCCGGAGCTTCACGATGAAGTTGTCGATGGTGCGATTGCTCGGATTCGCATCGACGCCCCAGATCTTGTTCAAGATCTCCTCCCGGCTCACGGGCTGACCGCTCCGTTCGTAGAGTAAGCGGAGCAATTCCACTTCGTAGAAGCTCAGCCGCTCGGCCTGCTTGTGACCGTCCCGCTGGAGGGTGTGGGCGCTGACGTTCACCGTGGCTCCGCCAATGGCGAAGGTGCTGGCCTCCTCCGCCGGACGGCTGGTTCGGCGGAACACCGCGCGGATCCTCGCGATGAGCTCTCCGACGGAGAAGGGCTTGGTCACGTAGTCGTCGGCGCCGGCATCCAGACCGCGGATCTTGTCCGCCTCCTGGCTCTTGGCCGTGAGCATGATGATGGGCATGAACGCGTCGTGCCGGCGGAGCTCCTCGCAGATCTGGTAGCCGTTGAGATCCGGCAGCATCAGATCCAAGAGCACCACGTTGGGCCGCTCTTGTTTGGCGAGCTGCAGGCCCTCTTTGCCCGTCGCCGCGCTGAACACGCGATAGCCCTCGAAAGAGAGGGCATCCTGGAGCCCGAGGACGATGTGGGGCTCGTCCTCGATGATCAGGATGGTCTTCTTCGGGTTCCATCCGAGCCGCATCGTACACGGCCCGGCGGGGAGGACAAATGCAGGGCGACCGAAGCCGCCCGGCAGGGTGATGTGGGTCCCTAGGCGATCAAGGGGTGGCGGTTCCGCGCCGCAGACACGGGGGCACCCAGACAGGCGATGAAGGTCGTTGACCCAGCCTTCGGCGTGTCGTCGCCGACGAAGCGGAGCAGGCGCGCGCGGGTTGCAGTCCGCGACCAGCGCTTCTTCGCCCGCCTTCAGGTTCGGATCGGGTTCCTGAGCCGGATCGACGTAGCACCAGCCGGGCCGATTGGCGGGTGGGGTCGGGTTTTGCAGGTCTTGCGGTCCCCAGAACCGCGCCGGATTGATCGTGCACATGCAGAAGTTCGCCGCCTGGCACAGGCGTGCCGTTCGCGTTGTTCGCTCCGCACGCACCCGCTTGGCCGAGCTGTTTCAGCACGGGGCTGACCAAGACCGGATTCACTTCCGACCGATTCGCGTTCGGATCGCAGTTGCAACCATTGGCGGCGAGATTCACCTCGACGATTGCGCACTCCACCGTGCCGTCGGGCTTCACGCTCACCGGGCGATTGATGCACTTCACGTTGAGTGCCGCCTTGAGGCGCTCGATGATGGCGTTGACCGCGGGGTTGTAGCCGTAGTTGGGATCGCCCGACGAGCCAGTGGTGACCTTGGGACAGATGGAGGCCACGATCGAGTTTTCGCCGAAGTCCTTGGCGACCTCGAGATGCCGAGTGCCCGGGTAGCCCTTGGCGTAGCGCTGGTTGGTCGAGTAGGTGCCGCCTGCTTGCTGGCAGAGCGGGCTCATCAGCGTGGCCGGATCGGGATTCGCCAGGCAGTCACAGCCCGATCCCGTGGGGACCTGTGTGCAATCGCGGGCAGTCGGAAGCTCGAAGACGCACGCGTACTGGAGATCGTTGTTCGCCGGCGATCCGGTGGTCGGAATGTTGTACTCGTGACCGTTCGGGATCGGGCTGGCGGGATCGAACGGAGGGCCGTTCGCATCGACCAGGGGAAGGTTCGTTGCGGGGTTGGTGCCGCTTCGGGGCAGGATCGACTCGACCATGAGTGGATCGTCCGGCTGGTCGGCGAGATTCCATTCATCGCAGATCCCGCCAGCGCCCACGGTCTTGCACTGGGGAACGAGCCAGTCCCATCGGCCCTGATTCTGGATCTCTGGGGCGCTGAGGTACGTGAGGCCGGCGCCGGTGAGTGAATCGGGCGTGGCGATGTCCTGCCAGGGCACGCCCACGATGGTGGCGAGGAACACCAAGCTCGAGTCCCGCGACTTGCCCTCTCCGGTGTAGTCCGTATAGAGCGGGTTCGGCACGAGGTTCCCTTCGTGGTCGACGACCTGCTGGTTCTTGAGCCCATCCACGTAGCGACGGGTCGGGTACAAGAAGTCGATGCCGAAGCGCTTTCGCTGATCCCAGCAGCGCAGGTTCAAATGATCCGAAAGCTCGTCGTGGTACTTGCCCGCCGAGCAGACCGGATCCGAGCCGATGTCGCTGCAGCCGGGAGGAGGCGCGCCTTCCGATGTCTCGCAGGAACGGCAGCAAGGTCCGTTGGGATCGGTCTCGCAAGCCTGGGTGCCCTTGGGCAGATGGAACGGAGAGCCGCCACCGGAACCCTGGGCGGCGATCCAGTTCTGACCGACGTCCGCGATGGAGCAGTCGTTCTCGTCGCTCAGCATGATGATCGAGACCAGCGAGTCGGCGCGGAGGAAGTCCTTGCGTTGCTGGATCAGCGGTTCATCGACCTGGTCCAGGACGATGACGCCGTTTTCTGCGACCACATTGAGCGGCGGATCGGGATCGATGAGGAAGCGATACCAGCTCTCGAGGGAAGCCTCGTAGCCACAGCCCTGCTCGCCAGCGCCCTGCACGTGGGTCTGGAAGTCGGCCACTAGCTTGGTGGCGTCGGTCTCACCGCCGAACTTGTTGTCCTGATCCCACCACAGGAATCCGAGGTTCTGGTACGAGGTGAGACCGGGTCGCAGCGTTCCGACCAGATGCGCGTGGTCGTTGGGCGTGCCCGAGGTGCCGTCGCCGCAGATGTCGCCACCGTGTCCCCCGAGACTCGACGTGATGACGCCGATGTGGATGTTCTTGACGGGGTTGAACTCGGGTTGCCGCTGATCCGGGAGCGGGTCGGGCGTTGATCAAGCGATTCACGAGCTGCGGAACGGCTTCCGCCAGGAACGTCTGCTTGTCCGCCATCGAGATCGAGTTGTCGATCATGAACAAGAGGTCGATCTTGTCGACGGTGGTCTGCTTGATCTGATCGACGAAGACGTTCGTGGTGTTGGGCGTCGATGGCGACACCGGCCGGTCGAGGCAGCCCGAGGCCAAAAGGCCCGTCGAGAAGAGCGCCGTTGCGCCGACCACGCTCGCCCGAAGCATGCGGGTGAGGACCGAAGAGGGGGATTTACCTGAACGCTTCATCTCTCGTCTCTCCTTGGGGCTACCGGACTACCCGGTTGCCGAGCCGGCGGGGACTCTCGAGCCCCGCGCCCGCTGGCCAGCACGAAAATGACCGGCTCGGGGAGCGTAAGTGCGCGGGACGATTGCTGTCAATCGCCCTTTCGGCCGCTGCTCCTCGAGCTCGGACGGACTGCATCCATCGGGAGATCGCAAGCTTCATGCCGTCCGCTTCCGGCCGAATTGCACGGTAGGCGGAGATCGGTTCGCCAACCGTGTTGGCGAGGGGCCAACTCTGTCGGAAATCGAAATTAGGATTTTTCACAGGGAGGGCGGAAAGGCGGAAGATTTTTAGCGAGTTTTTCTGAGGGATCCGGATCCGAAATCCCTATCGCTTCCTCTGCTTCCGTCTTCCTGTGGGTCTCAGCTCTTTTTGTCCTTCTTTGGCTTTTCCCGGGGCTTTTCGTCGTCGCGCTTTTCGTCGTCGCGCTTCGGGCGATTGGCCTCGCTGTCGAAGTACGGCATCCCGCTCTTTTCGGTCCAGTGGGCCTCTCCATACTTTCCCGGCTCCCGGGACTCCCGCATGTCGCCTCCGCTCGGCTCGCCTTCGCTACCGGGATCGATGCCCTGGGTCATGACCAGGAGCTCGTCGGCGACGTACTCGGGGTGGGCGTCGTTTTCGAGCTTCACACTGTCGTGGGCCATCGCACCGGTGCCGACTCGGATGATCTGGGTCGTGGGTGGGTAGACGTCGTTCCATCGCTCGCGCACCGCATGCTCGCCGTCGCGAACGATGCGGTAGCGATGAAGCTTGAATCCGGCGACGCCTCGCTGAGACAGAACTCGTGCACCGTCGGGCAAGTTGGGATCTTGCCGCTCGACCTCTTCGTACGGAATCGCCGAATCGATTTTGCGGATGAGGGTCACGGTGTGCGTGCGCTTTGGGCCGAGGACTTCGGCGCGGACGACACCGTTCTTCACCGTTTGATGCAGGACGACCGGAACGCGAAACGGATTTTTGACCCGGAAGTTGATCGTCGGATACACGACCGTCGCGTCGAGCCCCATCTTGATGTAGCCGCTGGGACGCGTGTGGGGATAGCGCTCGACGATGTCGAGACCGGCGAAGAACGCGGCGCCGTGGAGCGTGCCGGAAATCTGGCAGGTTCCGCCGCCGATCCCGTCGACCACCTCTCCCTCGGCGATGACCGGTGCGACCTTGTAGCCATTGGCCTCGTCCCGGGCGCCGACCACCTCGTTGAAGTCGAAAACCTCGCCGGGCAAGAGCACGTAGCCGTCGAGCTTCGATGCCGCGAGGCGTAGGTTGAACGTGCGCGCCGCGTAGCGATCGCTCCGGCTGTAGTGGGTCTCGAACCAGCCGAGCACGGCGTCGAACTCCACGTTGCCGAGCTCCGACGCCAGACGCTTCGGCTTGCGAGCCTCGAACACCGCAGAAATTTCGGTTTCCCCCCGGGCAACCCCGGCGCGGATCGCGTCGAGGGTGCGATCGATGTCGAGCAGGCGGCCTTCCACTTCGTGGATGAGCGAGCGTTTGCTCGAGATCGAGGCGCGCGTCCACCGGAGCGCGATCCACCTCGTCCTTGATGCGTAAGCAGAAATTCCACCGCAGGCTCGGTGGGGATCACCATCGGGATCGGGAGCTCCACCGCGCCTTGCTTCTTCGAACGGAGGCGCGACAGCCTCAGCGGACTCGTGGGATCGCGCGCATCGCGGACGAGCTGAGCGAGGCGCACCTTGTCGATTTCCGCTCCGAGGCGCGCGAGCTGGATCTCGCGCTTGTCTCCCCCGAGATCGAGCTTGATGCGTATCGCGGCGTGACGGCGCACCCGCTCGAGGGCGAGCTTGGGAGCCTCATCGCCGAGGGTGAGGTGCTCGCCGAGGAGACGTACCTCCGGAGGCGGGGCTTTCACGTCCCCGGGGCCGGGCGCACGCGGCACGAGCAAGGCCCCAATCGCCACGCCAGCGGCCACCGCCACGGCCAGGACGAGCGCAGACTTTTTCGCTCCGAACGGCGAGCTGATAGGCAGCGATCATGGCGACGCTCGGCAGCCGGCTTAGCATCGCGCTTCGGGATGCGAAAGCCGTGGTCGTGGCAATATCCGCCGCTCACCCGATGGCTCTACCGGAAGCAGTGGAAAAGAAGCTCGACGCGCTGCCCCCGCGCCCGGGCTGCTACGTGTTTCGCGATAGCGCGGGGCGAGGCGCTCTACATCGGCAAGGCCAAGAGCCTGCGCTCGCGGGTGAAGAGCTACTTCGTCGAAGCGCCCAGCGACACGCGCGGGTTTCATCCCGCTCCTGCATCGTCATCTCGCCGACCTCGAGACGTTCGTCACCGCCACCGAGAAGGAAGCCGCGATCCTCGAGAACAGCCTGATCAAGGAGAGCCAGCCTCGCTACAACGTGAAGCTCCGCGACGACAAGGAGTACCTCACGCTGCGCCTGTCGCTCGAGCACCCGTGGCCGCGCCTCGAGCTCGTGCGGCGCCCGGACCACGACGGCGCGCACTACTTCGGGCCATACCATTCGGCGACCGCGGCGCGACGCACGCTGGGCCTGGTGGAAAAGCACTTCCAGCTGCGCACCTGCTCCGATCGCGAGCTCGACGAGCCGCCGGCGTCCCTGCCTGCAGTTCCAGATCAAGCGCTGCCCCGCGCCGTGCGTGTACGAGGTGGATCGCGAGCTGCTACGCCCAGCAGGTGCACGCCGTCGACGCTGTTTCTCGACGGCCGTCACGACGAGCTCACCGCAGGAGCTCGAGGAGGACATGGCCGCGGCGGCGGGATCGATGGAGTACGAGCTCGCCGCCATCTATCGCGATCAGCTCCGCGCGGTGGAGCTCGTGCGCGAGGCGCAGCGCGTCGTGCTCGATAACCGATCGCGACCAGGACGTGCTCGGCCTGTACCGCGAGGGCGATCTGGTCGAGCTCGCGGTCCTCAACGTGCGCTCGGGGCGCGTGATCGACGCCACGACGTTCTCGATGAAGCGCGTCGAGATCCCCGACGACGAGCTGGTCGCTGCGTTCGTGCGCGAGCACTACCAGCGTCGGAGGGGACGCGGACTCGTCCCCGACGAGGTGATCGTCCCCGTGCTGCCGGATGCGGCCGAGGGCGTCGCGGAGTGGCTCACCGAACGCCGCGAGGCGAGAGCCTCGGCGGCGCGTGCGCAAGGTGGAGATCGTCGCCCCCGCGCGGGGCACGAAGAAGGAGCTGCTCGATCTGCGCATGGAGAACGCGCGGCACGCGTTCCAGGAGAAGCGGCGCACGGCCGAGGACATGGACGAGCGCCTGGGCGCGCTTGCAGCAGAAGCTCCGCCTGCCCACGCTCTCCGCGCCGCATCGAGTGCATCGACATCTCGCACCTCGGGCGGCGAGGACACCGTGGGCGCGGTGGTCGCAGCTCGAGGACGGCGTGCCCGACAAGAAGCGCTACCGCACCTTCAAGGTGAAGGGCGTCACCGGAGGGCGACGACTACGCCGCCATGTACGAGGTCCTCGCGCGCCGCTTTCGCGCGGCGGACGCGCGGCCGAAGCGGGTCGAGGAAAAGAGCCGACTGGGAGCTGCCCGATCTGTTCGTGGTCGACGGCGGGCGCGGCCAGCTCGCGGTGGCGCTCGCAGCGGCCAGCGACCTCGGCCTCCACGACTTCCGCATCGTGGGCCTGGCCAAGGAGCGCGAGAACGTCCCCTGGGCGACAAGCTCGTCGACCGCGTCTACCTGCCCGGCCAGAAGAATCCCGATCAGTCTCAAGCGCGAGAGCGCAGAGCTCTTCATTCTGGCGCGCGCGCGAGACGAAGCTCATCGGTTCGCGAATCGCGGTCGCAAGAAGGTGGGCAAAAGCCGCCGCTTCGAGTCGGAGCTCGACAGCATCGCCGGCATCGGACCGAGAACGCGGAGCGCGCTGCTCGAAACGCTGGGCTCCGTCGCCGCCATCAAGATCGCGAGCGACGAAGCAATTCTGGCGGTACCCGGCGTGAACAAGAAGCAGCTCCAAGCGTTGAGGAGTCACTTCGGCCGAGGTGACGCGAGCGGCACCGAGAGCTAGTCTTCCCTCGTGGGTGTCCGAGCGCGGGTCGTCGCTTCCCTTCTGGCTCTCGGCTGCGCCGGCAGCTGCAGTCTGCTGTTCGACGACTCCTCGCTGAAGGGCGGAACGAAGATCAGCGACGCAGGATCCCTGCCGGACGTTACGAGCGACGGCAGCGGTGGAAACGTCAGCATCGATGGATCGAGCTGGGATGCGCCGGGCGATCCGACTTGCGACCCCGACGAGAAACCGGGCGATGGCGTGTTCGTGAGCCCGAACGGCGCCGACACTGGCTCGGGAAGCAAAGCGCTTCCGCTCCAAACCATTTCCGCCGGCCTCGAGCTGGCACGCTCGAGCGGGAAGACGACCCTGTACCTCGACCAAGGCAGCTACGCCGAATCGCCGATCATCACCGTCGAAGATACCGGCATCACCGTGCAAGGGGGCTGGACGCGCACCGGTAGCGTGTGGGATCGGGATTGCGATCCGGACGCGCCCGGGAAGACTCTGATCGCGTCTCCGAAAAACATCGGCGTGCGATTCGAGAGCGGCACCAACGCCACCTTGGAGACCCTCAGCATCGTGACCAAGGCCGTGGGCAAGTCGGGAGAAAGCATGTATGGCGTCGTCGCGGATCCCGGCGCGAAGGTGTCTCTCGATCACGTCCAGGTCGTGGCCGGGGACGCGGGATTTGGTGGATCCGCGACGCCCGGGACGGCACCTACGCCGAGCACGTGTGATCCAATCAGCGAGTGCGGTGACGGAAGCCTTGGCCCGGATGGAAGCAGCGGCGCCAACGCGACGCCCGGAACGTTCGCCGCATCGGGCTACGTCCCTGGCGCGGGGAAGAGCGGCGCGGACGGCGGCGCGGGAAACAACGGAACGCCGGGCAGTCCGGGTCCGAGCCTGTCGTGCGATCTCAGCTGCATTCCCTTCGGCGGATGCCTGCCCGCCGGCTCTACGATCTACACTGGCAATATGGGTCAGTGCGGCTGCGGCGGAGCGGGCGGACCGCATGGTGGGGGCGGCCCGGGAGGAGGCGGCTCGATCGGCATCTTCGCGTATGGTGCCGGAACCGCGATCCTGCTGACCGCTTCGCGTGCCGTGTCAGCCAAGGGCGGCGATGGATCGCCCGGCGCGTCCGGAGCCAACGGCGATCCAGGAACACTCGGTCAAGCCGGCGTGACCAAGAGCTGTCCGAAGTGCAACGCTTCGGCCGGTTGCATTCCCCTCGGCATTCCCCTGCCCGGAGGAGCTGCCGGCGGCCCCGGCGGCGATGGAGGAAAAGGTGGGCCGGGAGGAGATGGCGCGGGCGGCCCCTCCTATTCCGTCGTGACGGGGGCTGGAGCACTGTTCACGCAGAAGGACTCCCTCCTCGAATTTGGTCCGCCGGGCGTTGGCGCGGGGCAAGCACCTTCGGGAGGCGCGGCAAAAACGTTCGACGCGCCCTGAGGCTTCCCCAGCGCTCCACTCCGATCTAGCCTCCGGCCACATGTCGAACGCTTCTTCTGTCCTGGGCTCGATCGCTGCTCTGCTTCTCGTCGCCGGTTGCGGCGGCGGGGACGTCGCGAGCATTCCACCCGTCGCGCCAGTAGTGAAACCGGCACCCGAACCCGGATTCGGTCCGAGTGAGGACGAGGCGACCGACGAGCCCGCCAGCGACAAGCCAACCGGTGATGCGGGAGAGGCTCCCGAAACGCCGGACGCCCCCACCGAGCCCCCGGCGGCTCCCACGGGAAAGGCGCCCGGTGGAAAAGCTCCACCACTTTCAAACCCCGCTGGCAAGGCTCCCGCAAAGCCACCCGCGGCGAAGGCGCCACCCAAAGCTCCCGCACCTGCGCCCAAGGCGCCCGCTCCGGCGCCGGCTTCAAAGAAGCCCGCTGCCAAAACGCCCGCACCCGCGTCCACCCCCAAAGCTCCCTGACGGCGCGTTTCATGCGCGCCGTGGTGATTGAAAAAACCGGAGGCGCCGAAGAGCTCGTCCCGAGGGACGTTCCGGATCCCACGCCCGGTGCGGAGGACGTGCTCGTGCGCGTGCGCGCAGCGGGAGTTTGCGGTCGCGATCTGATCGATCGACGAGGCGGCTTTCCTGCAATGAAGCTGCCAACGATCTTGGGCCACGAATTCGCGGGCGAAGTCGCGGCAGTGGGCGCGGCGTGACTCAGCTTCCGTCCCGGGGATCGCGTCGTCAATCTTCATCGACCCCATTGTGGACAATGCCGATCGTGCCTCGAGGGCGAGCCGCTGGATTGCGAACGCGCGTGGCAGAGCTTCGGACACACCGTGGACGGTGCGTACGCCGAGCTCGTCGTGGCGCACGAACGCGCGCTCGACGAAGCTTCCAGACGACCTCGACTTCGTTCCGAGCGCATCTCTCGGCTGCACGGCCGGCGTCGCGCTGCGTGCGCTGCGTGGCGTTGCTCGCGCTCGAGCTGGGCGAACGAGTTGTTGATCACGGGAGCGAGCGGCGGCGTGGGGCTCGCAGCGATCCAGGTCGGCAAGCGAATGGGCGCGCACGTCGTCGCCCAAACGAGCAGCGAGCCAAGCGACCGGCGCTGGAGCGGCCGGCGCCGATCGGGTGATCGTGAGCGACGGTGCTTTCGAGAGAAGAGATCCGCGGCGAGATCGACGTCGCGCTCGAGCTGACCGGAGCCGCAACGTTCGGCTCGTCGCTGCGAAGTCCTCCGGCCGCGGGGGCGCAGTGGTCGTGGTCGGCAACATCACGCTCGAAAAAGTCTCGGTGAACCTCGGCGCGGTGATCCTGTTCTCCCAGCGCATCATGGGCAGCCGGAGCTACTCGGCCCGCGATCTCGAGGACGTATTTTCACTCGTGCGGGCCAAAAGCCTCACGCCAGTGGTCGATCGCACGCTGCCGCTAGAAAACGCAGCGGAGGCCCATCGCCTGCTCGAAGACCGAGCCGTTCGGGGGCGAGTGATCCTGGTTCCTTGAACGAAGACTTTGTGGCAGATTGCACGGTCTCGTGTGGCGCATCGAAGAGCGGCTCTACCTCGGTGACTACGAGTCGGGTTGCTCCGCACTCCTGGGGGCCGAAGAGACCACCGATCCCGAGGGCAAGCGGGCGCCCTTCAGCGGCGTCGTCTCCCTGTGCCCGGTGCCGCTGGTTCCCGACCACGACATCGACGGACCCGTACGGCGCGAGACCGAATGGCTGCATTTGCCGATTCTGGATGGGGGCAACGGCGAAGAGGAGTTCGAGAGCGCCATCAGCGTGGCCTTGCCCTTCATCGCCCGCCGGCGGAAGCAGGGAAACGTGCTGGTCCACTGCGCGGCCGGGATGAGCCGGAGCGTGAGCATCATTGCGGCGGTGCTCTGCGACGAGGATGGCCGGACGGTGGACGAGGCGTTCGAGACCGTTGCGGACGCCAAAGCCCAGGCGCTTGCCTACCCTTACCCACCTGATCTCGTGATCGCTCCGGCATGGGAATTTCGGAGTTGTCTCCGACGCTTGTATCCCGCGCGAATCTGACTGCTTCGGGCCGGCCGGGCGGCGGACCCTTGACGAGCACACCTAGGCTGAGGGAAAAGCCTCAACCCGAGGGGCTTGACGCCGTGAGAGCCTGGGAACAGGCTTGTGCATCGACCGGCCGGCCAAATTTCAAAATGACAATGAACATTGCTGAACCCATCCCCACCTCGACCTCGACCTCGACCGACTCTGAAATCCCGCCGTCTGGTGACGGCGCCGCCCCGCGGGCGGTCGACTGGGAGAATCCGCGGGTCGCCGCGATCCTGACCGCTGCCGCCAAGTGCTTCGCACGCAAAGGCTTCAGCGCGACCACCCTGGCCGAAATCGGCAAGGAACTGGGGCTCCGAAAGAGCATCGTTCACTACTATTTCGCCAGCAAAGCCGCGCTGATCCACGAGGTGCAAAGCTTTACGCACCACAAGTACCTCGAGCGGGTGAAGCAAGCGGTGAGTGCTTCGGGCGATGGCTCGAAGGAAAGAATGATGAGCGCCCTCGGTTCGCTGTGGGAGGTGCTCGACAGCAACAAGACCGCCACCGGCCTGAACATCGAGGTCTGGTCTGCCGCTCGTCGGGATCCGGAGCTCAAGCGCCGGGCCGCCATGCTCCAGCACGACGCCCGCTCGCTGATCACCGAAGGCGTTTCCGAGGTGCTGAAGGTCAATCCCAAGGATTTCCCGCAAATCGGCGCGATCTCTACTCTGATCCTCGCCGTCCTGAACGGTCTGGCCGTCGCCGAGTATCTCGAAGGCGAAGAGGCAGACGCCAAGCAGGCTTACGACACGTTCCTCTACCTCCTGCGCCTCGGCATGAAGTCGATGAACGGTGGTCGAGTCCCGGGCTGATCTCGCGAATTTGAAATGCGGCGCGGATCGGAGCATCTTCTTCCAACGTGACGCGCATTCTTGCGACAGCCGCCGCTCTCGGCACCGTCCTTTGCTCGATGTCGGGCTCGGCGGACGCCGCGATTCGAGAGCTGGATGTTGCGTGGACTTCGCCCGTCGCGCCCACGAGGATGTCGGTGCGAGACTTTTCGACGGCCCCCGTTCGGTTGTCGAGCGATCTCGACTTGTTGCAGCGCTTCGCAGAGCCGTGGGTCGAGCGGCCCGGTGAGTGGAGAAGCTTCTGGTCCGGGCGCTACGGACCGAGCCACACCTCCCCCGCCCTGGCGTGGAGCAACACGAGCTGCGAGCCGGGTGACGAGGAGCTCCTTCACGATCGTGGATTCTTCGCCACCCTGGAGGTCGAACCCCTCCGTGCTCCGTCTTCGCTGCCGGGGCTCGAGCGCGTCTCGTTCTTCTCCCTGGAACGCACACCGATTCCGAGCTCCCCCTTCCCCGAGCCGACGGCATGCAAACCCTGGGAGCGCCCGTACTCGGTCACCGTCGCGCGCTATGGCGGAGAGTTCGACACGTTTCGTCTGCTCGATTGCGACGGCTCCGTAGCGATGGACGCCCTCGATCGAGTGAGCGTGCTGGCGCGGCCACCGGGTGCCGTGCGCCCGGAGCTTCCGCTGCCCCTCGAGCCCGAACCAGCGAGTGAAGCGGTCGGCGAGTGGGTGCCGAACGTGCGCCTGCTCCATCCCCGACTCTTGTGGGCGCTCGCACGCATCTCCCAGTCGTTTCCCGGCCGCCCGATTTACCTCGTGAGCGGCTACCGACGAGACACTCACGGCAGCTTGCATCGCCAGGGACGTGCTCTCGATCTGTTCGTGATGGGGGTCGCGAAAGAGGACGTTTTTCGCGTCTGTCGCAAGATGAAGGACGTGGGCTGCGGTTTCTATCCCCACAACAACTTCGTCCACGTCGACGTTCGTGGGCCGAACACCGGCCACACGCTCTGGGTCGACGCCTCCCTGCCAGGTCAGCCCTCCCGCTACGTGGACGCTTGGCCAGGCGTAGTCTCGGGCGGAGCGCTGTCGTTTCACGGCGAGCCTTGAGCGGCCGAGCAGACTGGGCTATCCGCGAGCGGTGCCGCTCTCGGACATCAAGGGCCAGGTCCCCGCCGTCGAAACGCTGACGCGGGCACTCGCGGCAGGGAAAGTCCATCACGCCTACCGTTTCGAGGGACCCCGCGGCGTGGGCAAGGAGCTCGCCGCTGTGGCCCTTGCTCAAGCGCTGGTGTGCGAAACGGACAGCGCCGAAGCCTGCACGACCTGCAGCGCGTGCAAGCGGGCGGTCACGTTCTCGAACGAAGAGCCCCTCGTCCCGCTCCACCCCGACGTGGTGCTGGTCGGTCGCGGAGTTTACCCGTCCTCCATTCTCGGCTCCGGCGTATCCGAGGCAACGGGGATCAGCGTCGAACAGATCCGTCGCCTCGTTCTTGCGCGCGTGGGTTACCCACCTCACGAGGGCCGCGCGCTCGTGTTCATCGTCCGGGACGCGGACGAGCTCACACCCCAGGCTGCCAACGGCTTGCTCAAGACCTTGGAGGAGCCGGGCGATCGAACGCACTTCGTGCTGCTCACGAGCCGTCCGAACCGCCTGCTGGACACGGTGCGCTCGCGCACCCTGCCGGTGCGCTTCGGTCCGCTGCCCGATGGAGTGATTTCCGACATCCTCGCGGCGCGCGGCCTACCCATCGAGGTGGCCGCGGTGGCCCAAGGCAGCGCCGCGCTCGCCATCGAGCTTGCTGACCCCGATCAATTGGCGGAGCGCCAGGAGTTTCTCGATGGCGCCCGCGCCGCCATCGCCGCACCGGATCTCGCCCAGGCGATTGCCTTCGCACAGAACCGACCCGACAAACGGGATGCCATCCGCACCGAGCTGGCGTTCTTCGCCCAGAGCCTGGCGATGGAGGCGCGCGATCTCGTCCAAACGGATCTCGTCGCCGCCGAGCGAGCTGCCAAGCGTTACTCCGCGGTGCTCATGACCCTCGACGAGGTCGAGCGCAACGTGGCACCCGGGCTAGGCCTCGAAACGATGGTCGCTCGGCTGCGCCGGATGTGACGACCTGTTCATCATTCGAGCGTGCTCTTGCCGCCACCCCAGCGCTCGATTTCCGCTTTCGCTCGTGATACGACCTTGCCAGGCACGCACCCCTCCAGAGTTTCCCAGTACGAAGAGTGCGTCCTCGGCGAGACCTCGATACTCCGAGAGCAGCGCTTGCTCCCAGGGCAATGGCGGAGTCTTGTCGAGGGGCTCCACGCGCACGGGCAGGCGACGCACTCGCTCGAAGCGCACCCCGCGTGATTCGAGGGTGAGCGGCGGTTCGCCGACAACCACGAGATCGACGGCGTCGAGCAGGTAGAGCGACCGACTCGGTGGCGGCAACGCCACGAGCGTTGCTTCTCGCGCGACGAAGAGCGCCACGACGGGAGCGTCGCCTTCACTCAGCAGCCAGCCTTGCTCGAGCCACAGCTCGCGACCTCCGACTTCGATCACGTCGCCGAGCTCCACGCCGAAACCGTGGGGCGAAAGCGCGTTCGGCTTGGGGACTTCGGCCTCGGCTGGTTCGGTCGGTGGCGGCTTGGTCTTCGGCCGTCGACGGAACCAGGCCCAGGTCCCGCCGCTCATCAGCGCGCCTGCACCCATCACGATGGCCGCAAGGACGAGGCTCACGCGGACCTCCCGCCGAGCTCTTGGTGCAGAGCTCTGGCACGCTCGGTCACGACCTCGAGTCCTTCCCCGCTTTCGGGCAAGAGCGCGGCGATCACCGCACCGAGAGCCGCATGCTCGGCCACTGCCCTGGCCCGCCCGCAATCGATGCCTCCAATGGCGCACAGCGGCAGGCCCGCCGAGCGAGCGAGCTCGCTGGCGCGACCGAGGCCCTCGATCCCGACGACGGGTGAGGCCCTCGGCTTGGATGCCGTCGCGTAGATCGGTCCATACGCGACGTAGTCCGGTCGCTGCTCGAGAGCACGAGCGAGCTCTGCTTCGGAGTGGCTCGACAGCCCGATGCGGAGCGCGGGAGCGATCCGGCGAATTTCTTCGATCGGGAGATCCTCTTGTCCAACGTGCACACCGTCCGCGCGACACAGGAGTGCCAGGTCCACTCGATCGTTGACGAAGAAGGGGACATCGGCGTTGTGACAGAGACTGCTCAGCTCTTTGGCGATCGCCAACGTGTCACGAGCCGACGCCAGCTTGGCACGAAGCTGCAGCACGGCGGGCTCTGCACCGAGGACGCGCTCGGCGAAAGCCCGGGGATCGATGCCGCGAGCCGAGAGAGCTTCCAAGTCGACGATGGCGTACAGGCCTCGCATCCGGCACGAAGACTAACCTCGGCGGAGGAAATTCGCTCGATCGGGTTTCGTCATGGCCAAGGTCCTGCTAACCCATGGACATGCGCCGCTGGGGAGCCCTGTGCGCCCTCTTGACCCTGTCCGCACCTGCGTTCGGAGAGGAGCCGGAAGAAAAATCCGAGACTCCCGAGCTGTCGCTCACGATGCGGGAACGCGGACCGAATCTTCCCTGGCAGATGACGCTGGCGAACCAGGGCGCTTCGAGCCAGAAGGTGGTCGCCGATCCGCGCCTGCTGTGGTTCGAGGTCGAGGTTCCCGGAAAGAAGAAGACGGCGACCTGCAAGCTGCCAAAGGACTCGTTCCCCACGCGCATCGATCGCCGCACCGTGGTCACCCTCGCGCCCGGTGAGGGCGTGGAGCAAAGCTTCGATCCGCGTCTGTATTGTTTTTCGGCGGGGGGGCAGTGGCAGCTCGTGCCCGGAGCGCTCGTCACGGCGCACTTCGGCTGGCCGGAAAAGAAGAAGACCAGCTGGAAGAAGGGCAAGCGCGTCGTTACGCCGGCGCCGAAGCAAAAGGCGCCTTTCGTGGCGGAGCCCGCGGACGACAAAGCGGACGACACCGAGGGCTCGACGAAAGAGATCGTGGCGCAAACGTTCGCGCTCCGTTCGGACTACGCGCGCTGGTCCGAGCACGGCATCAAGCCCGATCACGAAGACGAATCGCCGATCGAGATGAGCACCGTCCAGGGCTCGGATGCCCAAGCCGAGCGCACCGCCACCATTCGCATCACGCTCAAGAACCGATCGAAGGAGACCCAGACGGTCTACTTTCGTCGCGAGCTCGTGAAGTACGAAGTGATGCGCCCCGATGGTCTCGCGACCTGTGATCCCCAGCCCGATTCTCGGGCGCCCGATCGGCAGGCATTCCTGCGATTGCGACCGGGACGCTCCATCAGCGCGACCAGCCGCCTCGTCGAGCTGTGTCCAACCGGCACGTTCGACAAGCCGGGGCTGTATCTCGTTCACGCACGCTTCCAGGCCACCGAGACGGGCGAGGATTTCGACCTCGACGGATTCGTCGGCGAGGTGGCCTCTCGGGGACCGGCCACGATTCGCATCAAGACCGGCGAGCAGCCGCTCGTACGAAAGAAGCGAATGCGGCGCGTGAACGTCGTTCGCGCCGAAAAGTGAGTGGTCGACCCGGCCCGCCTGAGCGCTATGCTCCCGCCCGGGCAAAGGAGGCGGTGATGCGCGGTTTTGGATTCTTGATCTTGTCTTCGACGTTGGTCCTCGGATGCGGTGGCTCCACCGATGGCGACGGGAGCGGCGGTAAGTCGGGGAGCGGCGGAACCGACGCCGGCACGGGCGGCAGCGGCGGCGCGACCGGCGGCAGCGGCGGCTCGACCGGTGGCAGTGGCGGCTCGACCGGTGGCAGCGGCGGCTCGACCGGCGGCAGCGGCGGCTCGACCGGTGGCAGTGGCGGCATCGCCGGAGGCGGCGGCATCGCCGGAGGCGGCGGCATCGCCGGAGGCGGCGGCAGCGCAGGTCAAAGCACGGGCGGCGCGGCCGGCAGCGGCGGCACCGCGGCAAAGCCCGAATGCACGAAGGATGGCGACTGCAAGATCATCGATGACTGCTGTACCTGTGAAGCAGTTCCGAGCTCCGAAACCGCGCCGACCTGTGCCAAGGTGTGCGTTCAGAGCTCTTGTTCCGCGCTGAACGCGCCGAAGAAACCCCAGTGCATCGCAGGCCGTTGCAGCATGGGGTTCGATTGCGACTCGTCCAGCATTGCCTGTGCCTCCCCGGGCCCGGTGTGCGGCAATGGAACGGTGCCGCTGATCGCCAGCAATTGCTATCAAGGCAGCTGCGTCCCAGCCGACGAATGCGAGTTCGTCCCCTCGTGCTCGGACTGCACGGGCAACCTGGTGTGCGCAAACTACGCGACGCAGCTCGGCCCCCAGGCGCACTGCGTGGAGATCCCCCAGAGCTGCGGATCGGACTTCACCTGCGCCTGCATGGGCGCAGCCACCTGCCTCCCCCCCTACGCCACCTGCAACGACTTCTCAGGTGTCAAAGGCATCGGCTGCAGCTGCCCAACCTGCTGAGAGCCACCCCCAAACGAGACAACAGGAAGACGGGCGACGGGGTAAATCCCCCGAAATTCCGTTCCGACCTTCCGCCTTCCTGTTCGCTCTCCCAGCGATCAGGGCTGCGGCAGGTCCTCGTCGCCGAGGGGCATCTCGAACTTGGCCGTGAGCTGGCGGAAGAGGTCGATGTTGTCGACGAACTTCTGAAGCGCGGCCTTGGCTCCGGGGTTGGCGGGATTTTCCTGGGCCTTCCCGTTCGCATCGAGAGTGAGCACGGGGCTCCCATCGGCATTGAAGAGCGGCTGCCCGCCCACGTCGGTGTCGACGAGATATGCCAGGGTCATCAGATGGTTGGCCCATTCCAGCATGCGCGCGCCCACCGCCTTCTGGTGCGTGACGCCGAATTGCACCTCGGTTCCGCTCGAGTGAGCGCGGTAGGTGAGCCCGGTCACCGGATAGAAGAAGCGCACGATTTCGTCCGCGGGCCAGTCGGGTAGCTCGCTCGGCAAAACCGCGATGCGCGAGTCGTGGACCCAGGAGTTCGACCAGTTGGTGGGGAAGTACATCGTGCCCCAAACCATGGCGTAGAGCTGCGGGTTGAAGCCGAAGTTCGGGTCCACCAGGTTCGCCAGATCGAGCGCGTACCGAGATCGGTAGCGTCGTGCCAGGTGGGATAAAGGAGTGTCCCGAGGGGCGTGTCGGTGCTGGATGGCTTGACCTGTACCCACGGCGCGAACGATTCCAGGTCCCCGGTGAGGAGTGACGAGTACAGGCGACGGAGCTGGGCGGGGAACACGGTGGCGTAGTTCACGTTCTTGTAGCGCGAGTCGTAAAAGTCTTCCTTCGAGTTCGAGATGAACGTATCGAACGCCTCGGCCAGGTAATACGTCGCCCAGATCTTGTCGTAGTAGGTCCCGACTTGGGTCTGGTAGTCGCCCCACCAGTAGCCCTGGGCGTAGTCGAAGTCGTTGTGGAGGTAGCGCCCGTCTCCCAGCGCGATCTGGAAATCGTATAGGTAAACGTCGGGAAGCTCGGCGGGATCCGCGGCGAAGACATCGGTGGCGACGCCGGCGGGCTGTCCGCTGCCGCAGATGTCCGCGGGGCAGTAATAACCAGGCTCGCCGCGGGTCAGGATGCGCGAGAACAGATCGAGCCCGACGGTCGCGCCGAGGGCGAGAGGTCCGTAGTAGCCGTCCTCCAGCAGCGCGGCCGGTGGAGCGGCGGGATCGCCATCGAGAACCGCCGCAAACGCCCAGGTCTTGGCCAGGAGCTGGATGTTGTCGAGGTAGCGGTACTGGACGCGATTGGTCACGTCGCACGAGTTGAAGTCGACTCGATTGCGCCGGAACGAATCCAGCACGTAGCGGTTCTCGTAGGCGCTCTCGAGGAAGCGTACTTGCTCGTAGGCGTCGGCACCCGCGTCGTCCGACATGCACGGCACGTTGCCGGTGTCGGCGTACTCGTCACTCGAAAACAAGTAGCCGCGGCGAACGCGTCCCTGGTCGTCGACGGCGCGCGGAGCGACCGCCCAGGCGAAGCCCGCGTAGTCGGGGTCCGAGGCGAAGTCCTTCATGTCGCGATAATCGACCACGTCCATGTCGCGCTCCCGGCACTTCGTGCCGAGCGGCGCGTTCGAATCGGGCTGGCAGTCGCTGATCAGGCGGAAGCGGTTCTGGTACTCGCTGTAGTGGATGAACTCGTAGTCCGCGGTCGGATCCACGGGCGGGAAATAGTAGACGCCAAACAGGCCCGGGCTCGTGTCGAAGGCGGTCAGCGCGTATGCCTCCGCTTGCCCCGCGCCGGATTTGTTGACGCTCACGCCGGGCGTGCTCCACACGTCGACCGTGTTGGCGTAGGCAAAGCGCACAGCGGCGCGGTCGTATTTCCCCGGCAAGAGCATGTCCTGGCTCTGTTCGCCGGGGTAGTCCATCACGCTGGTCGTGGCGTACCCATTGATGACGCCATCGATCTCCGCGTCGCTCATCGGATCGCGGTAGCGCGGACCGATGCAGTCCGAGCCGTCGGTGGTGCCGTCGGGGCAAGCCTGGGTCACCGTTGCCGTCGGAAGTGCGCAGCTGCCAGTACTCCGGGGCGTAGTTGAGCGAGTCGAAGCTCGCCGCGAAGTTGTGCCGCAACCCCACCGAATGACCGAGCTCGTGGGCCATCACGCCGCGCGTGTACTTCTCGCGCACCCACTGTCGAACTTGATTCCGGTGCTCGTTCACGGCTACCGGATCGTTGGGATCGGGCGCTGGGAAGATTTTCTTCGCGTAGCGTGCGAGCCCGATGAGGTTATCGGGATCCGGCGCATCGAAGCGGCATGAGTGACGTGCCGAGTGCGCGAGGCGGCGAGCACGACGGTCCGCGCGAGCCAGGCTCGGGTTCATGTGTCCAAAGGGCGACCCGCGACGAACGGCGTCGGCGCTCACGGGACCCGTCGGATCGAACCCAGCGGCTTGCACCATGTCCGGCGACATCAGCTGGGATTCGACTCCCGTGCCTCGGAGCGCGCCCAGACGATCCGAGAGCGTCGCGTTGCCGGGACCGAGGCGACCTCCGTCCAGGAGGAACTTCGCTCGCGCGGCGCGCTTGGCTAAGGGATTCTTCACGCCCGGCTTTCCCTTGGGTGCACCCGCCAAATAGGGCGAGAGCACCTTGGGATCGAATGCGGCTCGCCGCGATTCGAGCTCGGCCTGGCTCATCGCCGCGCCGCGGTCGGCGCTGCCTTTGGGCTGATTCGCGTCCAACCACTGGCTGACGTTCTTGCCCTTGATGAAGTCCGTCGGATCGATCTCGCCATCGAGGAGGGCGAGCAAGTCCGTGAGAGTCGCCGCGGCCCGATCGAGCACCGCGCCCCACATCGTCGCGCTGCCGGCGATCTTCTCGCCGGTCAGTGGGTCTTCCGCATCCATCATGATGCCCCAGGGCGACATGGCCTGAGGCTGCTGGACGATCGCCGCGATGTTGTAACGCAGGTCACCGATGCGAGGAGACGTACCCTCCTTGCCACAGAGCGCGAGATCATCGCCCGCGTCGGCGGAGACCGGGTTGTGACACAGGACGAAGAGGTGCGGCACCTCGCCGGGACCCGTCCCGACCGCCGGACGAAAGTCGTCGCTGAAGGTCGCTGGCCACCCGTTGTCCGCTTCGCAATTCGGCTCGCCCGTGCGCCGACACTCGGCGAGCCGTCCGGTGGCAATCGCCACCCGAAGGGCGTCGTCCCAGCCACTGATGGCTTCGTTCATCGCGCCGTATAGGTCGTTCGGAAAGCCTCGATTCACGTACCAGACGACGGGCCTCAGCACGCGGTCGCGCAGAGGGATCGTGCATTTTCCGACGATCGAATCACAGCGCGAGCCCCGGCCGACGGATTCACACTCGTCTTCGGTACCGCTCTTGTCGTCGTCGCGGTGAGGATCGGCTCCGATCGGGGTCGTGTCCTTCGTGTTGCACACCACCTCGGGATTGGCGTGGGAGCGTTCGTACAGGTTCCAGCGGGTGGCGAACCGATGCCAGTGGTCGTCGACGATGCCGTAGCCCCGGTCGTATCCGAAGCGATCGACGGTGAAATAGCCGAACATGTCCATTCGCGTGCCGTCGAAATCGAGGGGCTCGTAGTCGGTGTCGGTCACCTTCCGATACGACTGCCGGAGCGTCAGCTCGCTCGGATTGCAGTTGATGGTGGGGAAGCTGCCGTAGAGCCAACACGCGGGGAAATCGCCCCAGATGTCGTCCTTGATCACCTGAGGTTTCGCCCACACCTTGTGGGTCACGTCGAAATAGCCCGCCTTGGCGTCGAACACCGGCGTGTCGGGGTTCTGCGGGTCGTTCACGTAGTACGCGATCGACTCCCATTCGACACCGTAATAAATCCCGAGCTGGCTCATGGTGTCGAGATCGTAGGCCGTGGTCACCAAGTTCCGCGACCAGTCGACCCGGAAGTACTCGCGCTCGTACCAGGGGCGATCTTCGTCGTTCTCCACGACGATGTTCAGCTCTTCGCCGGTGCTCTCGTTGTAGTCGCGCTTGATGTCGAAATGCTTGTCGATCTTGTACGCAGCCACCGCCTGGCCGTCGGGGGTGCGCCGCACGCCTTTGCCGTCGCTGTCGTCGATCCGCTCGTAGGTGAGCCGAGCTATCAGGAGGTCCTCGGTGATCTCCCAGCGAACGCGCGCCATCGGTTGCGCGTCGGAGTTGGTGAACAAACCATCCGCCCCGGCGCCAAAGTCGACGTCCACGACCGTGACGTGCATGTAAAACTCGGGGTCGTCGCTGGGGTCAGCGATCTTTCCGACGAAGAACGACTTCGCGAGGGCATTGGCCTGCACGCGATTGATGGGCTCGCGCTCCGATGAGCAGCCGCTTCCCAAAGACAGGCCCACGACGGCGAGCAGGGCCAGCGCTCGCCACAATTTCCGACTCGACATTCGGTCCACCCTTTCGCCGGCGCTCGACGCCGCGGAATCGGTGGGCTTATCGCGAGTCGGGCGGCGTTGTCGAGCCACGCGCTACCTGGCACGGTGCGGGAGTGAAAACCGGGTCCTCGCGATCGGAGCTCGGCGTGGCCGCGGCAGGCCTTTTCGTCTTGGCCGTGGCCGGATCCGTCGCCTGGACCGAGCGACCGAGCCCGCCGACTCGGCCGGTGGCGAGCATTCCCCGCGTGGGCCCGAGGCCGAGCCCGCGCCCCGCGACCCGCTCCTTCGAGCGCTTTGGCCCCCTCGCGATTGGAGACCGGCTCCCCCACGGTTTTCGCATCACCCACCTTGCACCCGACGAGGACTCGCTCCGCATCGAGCTCCGTGACTCGACGGATCGCCGGATCGTGATCGGTGTGAGCTCGAAGAAGCACGTGCTCGAGCGCCCGCCGCCGATGGAGTTTCCCGATCTTCAGGTCTGGTACGTCGGGCGCGGCGAGATCCCGGAGGAGCTCGGAGCCCTCGCCCGCTGGATCGTCTCCTCGTTTCGAGTAGCGGCCAACCCGCGTCCGCCTTCCGATGCCCTCGAAGATTGGGCCCGCGATGCGCGCTGAAGAAACCTGGCCCGTTTGGCAACGCTGGTCCCTCGTCGCTTCGGCATCGCTCACGCTCTTCGTGGCGTTCAAGCTTCTGTCACTCTTCGTCATCCCGGCCCACCTGGTGCTCGGGATGTTTCTGTGCGTGCACCCGCTGGGCGTGCTCGTGGGTGGCCGCTGGTTTCGCCGATCGGTGACCCGCGGCAGCCACGTGTACGCGCGACGAAGATCTGGCGCGCGTTGTCGCCGGCCTGCGCCCAGGTCTGCGCCGAGGCTGCGCATCGCCGCGGCGGTCGCCTTGCCGTCCTCGACGATCTGCGCCGCCGCGCCGCGCGCCTGCTGCGACCATCTGCGCTTCTTGCGCCTCGGCCGGCTTGACCTGGTCGGCGAGCAGCTGGAAGCGGACCTGCTCGAGCCGCGCCTTCTGCACGTCGACCTCGGCCGCGCGCCTTCGCGACCAGCGCCTGGACCTGCGCCGCGCTACTCGGCGATCAGCGCGCCCTTGCGCGGTCTGCGCGTCGACGATGCGCCGCTTCGCCTCGGCCCGCGCCATCGCGATCTCGGCGTCGACCTTCGGCGATCTCCTGGGTCTGCAGGTTCTGCGGCCGCGTTCTGCTGCGACAGCGCGTGGTTCTCGGCCTCGGCGATCCGCGACCGCTCGAGGAGCTCGGCGGACTGCTGGCGGCCGATCGAGTCGAGGTAGCCCTTGTCGTCGGACACGTGCTGGATCTTCAGCGTGTCGAGCTCCAGGCCGAGCTCGTGCAGGTCCTGGTCGGCCTCGTGCAGCAGCTCGCTCGGCGAACTTCACGCGGTCCTGGTTGACCTCCTCGGGCGTCAGCGTGGCGAGCACGCCGCGCAGGTTGCCCTCGAGCGTCTCGCGGGCGACCTTCATGATCTCCTCGCGCTTCTTGCCCAGGAAGCGCTCGATCGCGTTGCCGAGCTCGGCTCGCTGCCGGCGACCTTGAGGTTCGCGACGCCCTGGACGTTGAGCGGGATGCCGCCCTTGGAGTAGGCGCCCTGGCACGCGGAGGTCGATGATCATGTTGGTCAGGTCCATGCGGTCGACCCCCTCGATCAGCGGGATGCGCATGCCGCGGCCGCCCTGGACGAGGCGGTAGCCGACCATGCGCTCGTCGCCGACGCTTGCGATGGGCGCCGGAGAAGATGAGCACCTCGTTGGGCGCGCAGATGTAGATGATGCGCGACGATGAGGACCGCGACGACGACGACGCGGCCAGGACGGCGATCGCCGAGCGACGATCGATGCATGGTGCGCCACGACTTGCCTCCGGTCCGCCGAGCCGGCCGGTCGTCGAGCTGCGCCGGTCATGACCTTGCGCGATGTCGATGCCGAGCGTGCTGCGACACCTCGCGCGAGCAGCGCGCTGACCGTGGCCGGGTACGGCGCCGACGTAGGCCGGCAACGTCTTGCCGTCGCCGGCGTCGATCAGGTTGACCTCGCCGACCTTGAGCGTTCGCGGCCGCGGTCGCGACCTCGCGCGAAGATCTCGTCGAGGTGCTGCAGGACGAACATGTCCATCGCGCTTGCCGCCGCTCTCGCGCCAGGCGTCCGCCACGGCGGCCAGCGACCTCGGCCATCGCCTCGCCGTCGGCGGCGATCGGCGCGGCCTGGCCGGCCGCGTCCAGCTCGCGGACCTGCGCGTCGACCTCGGCCGGGATGGTGACGTCGGCCTCGAGCCGGAGCTGCTCGAGCTCGCCGCGGATCTGCTGCAGCTCGCTGCTCGGCCTCGGCGCGCGCCTGCTGGCCCGCGGCCATCGCGCGCTCCTCCTCGCTGCGCGCCTCGGCGTCGAGCTCGGCCTTGATCTGGCGCAGCTCGTTCTGCTTGCGCTGGACGTTGGCCTGCGCGTTGGTCTTCGCGACCTCGCCGCGCGCCCTGGCCGCGGCCTCGGCCTCCTCGCGCGGCGCGCATCGCGTCGGACTCGGCCACCTCGGCGGTCCGCAGGACCTCGGCGATGCGCTTGCGGCCGATGCAGTCGAGGTAGTTGCGGTCGTCGGCGACGTGCTGGATCTTCAGCGTGTCGAGCTGCAGCCCCAGCTTCTCGAGATCGGCCTCGGCCTCCTCGCCGAGCTGCCGGGCGAACTTCAGGCGGTCCTCGTTGACCTCCTCGGGGGTCATCTTGCGAGCACGCCGCGCAGGTGGCCCTCGAGCGTCTCCTTCGACGACCCGCGCGATCTCGGCGCGGTCGCGGCCGAGGAAGCGCTCGATCGCGTTGCCGATGAAGCGGCGGTCGGACGAGACCTTGACGTTGGCGATCGCGTGGACCGACAGCGGGATGCCGCCCTCGGAGTACGCGCCCTCCACCGCCATCGGCACCGAGATCAGCGACACGTCCATGCGATCGACCGTCTCGACGCACCGGGATGCGGAACGCGCGGCCGCCGAACACGACGCGGAAGCCGACCTTGCGCCCGTCCGGCGGTCGTGTGCTTGCGGCCCGAGAAGATCAGGATCTCGTTGGGCCGGCAGATGCGCAGCAGGTACCGAAAGACCACCATCAGCACCAGCAACACGGCGATGCCTGCGGCAACGCCACCCACGATCTCGGGCGGTAGCTTCATTGTTATCTCCCCTGTTGGTCAGGACAAACCGGACCGGAAAACAGCCGAACGACCGACGCTACACGTCGGACTTGGCCACGAGCAACGATCCACGGTCGCCTTCGGCGACGATGAGCACGGTCGTTCCACTCGGTAAATTCCACCGTCTTCGACGATGTTTGCGACGAAGTCCTCTGCGCGACCTTTAATCTCGACCCGCACCTTGCCGGGCTGCCCCGGGCCGATCGGCAAGAGCAACGTCCCGGTCACGCCGACGAGCTCGGCCGCGCCGACCCCGCTCGAGACCGAGTGCTTCGTCATGCTGCGGACGACGGTGACTGCCAGCGCACCCGCAGCCCAGCCGATGCACGCCCGCACCGACCGCCGACGCCACCGTGCCGGAGCCGAGCTTGGTGAGTGTGTAGCCGACACCGCCGCCAAACGTCAGGAGGAACACCCAGAAGCGCAGCGATCCGAATGGCGCCCACGCCAGGCCCATCCCGGCATCGCCCTCGTGGTGGCCGCTGTCGCCATGGTCGGTGTCCTTGCCACCGAGCAAGAATGACGCGAGGAGCAACGTGACTCCGAACGCGACCGCTCCGAGATAGATGTGTTCAACGCTGGCCTCCCACCCTTTCGATGCCCAGATCATGAGTACGGGTTCCACCGATCGCAATGCGGAATCGCCCCCAAACGTCCATAATTCGTTCGGGAATGCGTCCGCTGGTCATCGTGGTTCTACTCGCTAGCTGTGCCGAGCCCCGGCGCCGGCTCCCGCTCAGGTTCCGGCGACGCCCGCCGCCGCCCGCACTGTTCGCGCAGCTCGAGGCGAGCCCCGACCTCGACGGCACCGTCGTCGGCGGGAGCGCGTCGACGACCGTCGTGATCGTGATGGCATCGTGGTGCTCGCACTGCCGCGACGAGCTCGCGGTGTTCGACACCGTTCGCGCGCACCATCCGGAGCGTGCGCTGGCTCGGCGTGAACTACAAGGGGCACGAGGAGTACGACGGCCGCGGCAACTCCGTCGCGATCCGCGCGCTACGCGCAGGAGCGCCGTGGCTGCGCGTCGTGCCCGCCGGCGAGACGCTGTTCGGCGCGCTCGGCTGGCCGCCGCTGATCCCGACGATGTTCGTGTTCGACCGCGCGCGGCACGCTGGCCGCGACGTTCGATCGCCGCGAGCGCAGAGCCGCCACGACTGGCGCCGAGCTCGACGCGCTACTCGCGCTGCTTCCGTAGAAACACCGCGTACACGATCGCGCCGAGCGCGGTCATGCCGAGCCCGAGCACGCTCGCCGCGGCGCGTCCAGATCGTGTTGACGAGCAGCAGCATCGCGAGCGCCATGAACACACCGGCACGACCGGAAAGCCCGGCACGCGGAACGCGCGCGCGCGATCGGGCTCGCGGCGGCGCAGCAGCAGCACCGAGCCCGCGTTGAGCGCGTAGAACAGCCACGACGCGAACACGACCGCGTCGGTGAGCTGATCGAAGCGCGCCGGCGAGCGCGAGCACGCACGCGAGCGCGCCCTGCACGATCACACGCGATCGCCGGCACGCGGCGCCGGCGCGACGAGCTCGCGAGCCGCTTCGGCGCGAGGCCGTCGCTGCGCGACCGCGTAGGGCACGCGCGCGCCGGTCAGCATCGAGCCGTTCATCGCCGAGAGCGCGGAGATCGTCATCGCGACCGCGAGCAGCGCCTGCGCCGGACCGCCGAGGAACTGCGTCGCGGTCTTCTGCGCGACCGACGGGCGTCGGGGTACGGTCGAGCTCGACGTCGCGACCTCGGCGAACGGCAGCGCGCGGAAGTAGCCGAGTTGACGAGCGCGTAGATCGCGAACACGCCGATCGCGCCGCAGATGATCGCGCGCGGCAGGTTGCGCTGCGGATCGCGCACCTCGCCGGCCGCCATCGGCAGGTTGTTCCAGCCGTCGTACGCCCACAGCGCGGCGAGCACCATCGCGCCGAACGCGCGCGCAGCCCGGGAACGCCCGGGCCGTCGTCGGTGACGCCGACCAGCTGCCCGTCGCGGCGAAGAACAGCGCGCCGAGCGCGAGCCCGCCGATCATCACGACCTTCATCACGGTCATCACGGTCTGGAGGCGGCCGCCGGCGCGCACGTTCAGGCAGTTGACGCGCGGTGAACACGACGATGAGCGCGATCGCGACGGACCTTGCCGTCGCGGATCGAGCGGAAGCGACCGGCCGCCGAGGAAGTCGTCGTGCCGACCGCGTACGCGGCGATCGACCCCGGCGTCGCGATCCAGAACCGATTCCACGCGTACAGGTAGCCCATGCACGGGCCGTAGCCGCGCGCAGGTAGACGTACTCGCCGCCCGCCGCCGGGAACATCGCGCCGAGCTCGGCGTAGGTCATCGCGCCGAACAGCGACAGCAGCCCCGCGACCGCCCACGCCGCGAGCACCCACAGCGCCGAGCCGCCGAGCTGCGCCATCACGGCGGTCTTGAGGAAGATGCCGGTGCCGATGATCGTGCCGACGACGAGCGACGACGGCCGGCCCACGGCCCGAGGTCGCGGCGGAGCTCGGACCGCGCTCCGGCGCGTCTCACGTCTGGCTGTCGTCGATCCACGCGCGCACGCGATCGGCGAGCACCGGGAGCGTGACCGCGCCGGCGCCGAGCACGACGGCGTGGAACGCCTGCAGGTCGAAGCCCGCGCCCGAGCGCGCTCTCGGCCTCGGCGCGCAGCCGCAGGATCTCGAGCTGGCCGACCTTGTACGCGAGCGCCTGGCCCGGCCAGCCGATGTAGCGATCGACCTCGTTCGAGATGTTCACCTCGGTGAGCGCGGTGTGCTCGCGCATGAACGCCTCGGCCTGCGCGCGGCGTCCAGCCCATGCGCGTGGATGACCGGTGTCGACGACGAGGCGCGAGGCCCGCCACGCGTCGTAGCTCAGCATGCCGAGCCGATCGAGGTCGCTCGAGTACAGCCCCATCTCGTCGGCGAGCCGCTCGGTGTACAGCGCCCAGCCCTCGACGAACGCGGTCGAGCCGTCGAGCTTGCGGAACGCGGGCAGCTGCGCCAGCTCCTGCGCGAGCGCGATCTGCAGGTGGTGGCCCGGGATCGACTCGTGCCAGGTCAGCGCCTCGAGCTCGAACC
>CAWAHB010000023.1:0-439464 GCA_963781505.1 uncultured delta proteobacterium
GTGAAATCTCGTTCGTGATCACGTGCTTGCCGTTTTGGCCCACGGGCTGTTTCACGCTGCGCTGCTTTGTTTCGCGTTTCGTTCCTCGCCTCTCCTCACTCTCAAGCCGCGGAATTGATGCGACGCGCCACGTGCTTGCGACCGACCAGGGACCAACTGCCAACGCCGCGCAGCGAACTCGTTCGTATCGCTAGCCTCATCGCCGGAAGGATCGAGCCTCGATCGCCGGAAGGTTCGAGCCGCGCGCGCCTCGACTACGACCAGGCGCTCCACCACGAGCTTCGCGCCCGGGCCACGGAGCTCGCCGCGGCGGGCCCCGGAGACGCCGTCGAAGCCGCCCTCCTCGCGGCGCTTGGCACGGCGACGGCGGAGGGGTGGTGGGGTGACGTTGCCCAACTCGCCTCGGAGCTCGAAGGGCGCCGGAGGGCCAAGGCGGCGACGGTGCCCGCCAGGTGCCAAGCGCTGTCCCGCCCCGAGTTGGGTAGGCCGAGTTGACCGGCTGGCGCGGCTGCGAGGTCCTGGTGCCTGGCCGTGTCCGTCCGCGCTTGGCTGTATCGCACGGGATCGCTCGAGCCGGCTGGGATCCGGAAATCGAGGGTGCGAGGCGAAGCGTGTTGGCGACGCGTCGGACCGATTCGGGACGAAAAGCTGCGAACCTGAGAAATTCCAAGAGTGACGCTCGCGGGACGGAGGAAGGGCTGGCTCGGGACGAGGCGTTGGAGGGGGCGGCTGGGGACGTTGGCCTGAGATTGGGGGGTTTCTCGCGGGATGGGGGGATTTTGGGTATCCTTTTGTCATGGCTGCGAGTCGTGTTTCTGCACGTGGGGCTGCGGCGCCCGTGGCTTCCGGTGCCGGTGGGGGGACGGGTCGGCGTGCGAGCGCGGTGGGCGGTCCGCTCGTTGTGGGTGCGGCGGGTGCGAATGCGGGGGCGGGGGCGACTGGGCTCGGGCGGATGAGTGCGGAGCAGGTGATTGCGCAGATTTCTCGGTACGAGGCTTCTTCTTCGAGCAATACGTATGCGCTCGGCGTGTGTTTGCGGGAGCTTTCCCAGGCGAAGCGGTATCGGGAGGAGCTTGGGTTCGAGACGTTCGAGGAGCTCCTGGTCGAGCGGAAGCTTCCGTCGCGGATGACGGCGTTCAAGTTGATTGCGGTGGTTTCGACCTATTCGGAAAAGGAAGTCGCGATGCTCGGGGGGACCGAGAAGAGCTACGCGCTCGTTCGCTTTGCAAAGCGACAGGGATCGAACAGCGATCCGCGGAAGTTCTTGGCTCCGAATGCGCGCTTGCTCGGCCGTTTCGTGAGCATCCTGTCCGCGAACGACATCAACGCCGCGACCCGCGACTCGACGGGCCCGAACGCCGCGCAGCATGCCGCAGCGAAGAAGGCGTCGAGTCGACTCGGTCGCGCGCTGGCTCGCGCGGAAGTGCCGCATCACATGCGCGTGCACAATCACCGAGGCGTGTGCGTGAGCACGCACATGGATGCGGCTGCGGCGAATCAGCTTTGCGATCTTCTCGCGCGTCTTCGGAAGCTCGAGAAACAGGTCGGCGATTCCACGTAAAGGTACCTTTACGTGGAATTCAGTAATAATATCAACTAGTTATGCCATTTCGGCCCTAGCCGCGGCCGTGGGTAAGACGCCAGAGCATGGCGCACACGCGATCGAGCAGAGCTTCGACGTTCGCGATTGACTGAGGCTCGAGGTGGCCCCACGCCACCGCGAGGGCGAGCCCGGAGCGAACCTCCCGCGCACTACCGAGTGCGGAGAGAAAACGGACGCGACAGTTGCCCCCTAGCGAGCCCGCAGCCTCCCCGATGTTGAGCCCCATGCTGTTGGACGCGCAACGGATCTGATCGTGGAGGTCGCGATCCATGCGCGCGATCTGCGCTAGAAGCGGACGCAGAGCCACGATGGCTTCGAGAACGACGGCGTGAGCAACGAGAGTTGTCATGACAGATGCCTCCAACGGCCGGCCAACGTGGCGGCCTTCACGCCCGGACCCGCGCAGGCGGCGTGACAAGCCGCCGCGTCGAGACTCTCGTGCAGGGAGCCACTTGATCCCGCGGCGGATTGGCGCGCCGCGTGCGCGATAGGGTGGGAAGGCCGCCGCGTTGGCCGGACGGAGAGAAGCTCATGGCGACTCGCGCTGATTGAAGGAGCGAGTGTCACCGATGGTGCCGGACTGAATCGGACTCGGGTTCGGGTTCGGGTTCGGGTTCGGGTTCGGACTCGGATTCGGATTCGGACTCGGGTTCGGACTCGGACTCGGGTTCGGACTCGGGTTCGGACTCGGGTTCGGACTCGGGTTCGGGTTCGGATTCGGCCTCGGCCACGGATCCGGATCCCGAGGAAGCAAGTAGAACCGTATTGGCGACGCGTCGGACCGAGTCCGCTCTAAAAGCTGCGAACCCCAAAATCGTGGAGTCGATTCGCCGACCTCCCGCGCGATGCAAGCAATGTAGAATTAGCGCTGCGCCACGGCATGACCCCCCACCCCATCCTCCGCGACCTGACAGTCCTCCGTCCGATACGAAGACACCGAGCACTATGGCGTGACGCGAGCATTCCTCCAGAATCCCAGAGCGATGCTGCAGAGGCTCTTCGCACAGGTCGAGAGCGACGCGGCGTCCGCAGCCGAACCAGTCGAACAGGGCGAGACTTCTCCGACGCGTTCACGCGCGAAGAAGACGGCGACCCGTCATCGAGGCCGATGATCGGGCGGCGCTACGCTTTCCTGATCGTACTGGTTGCACTCGCGGGAGTCTCTTCGCGTTGTGGAGGCACTACCTCCGAGAAGAGCGCTGGTCACCCCGATGCGGGGAGCGGCGGCGCCGGCGGAGCCCTGATCGATTCGGGAATCGAACCCGTGGATCACGACGCGGGTCCAGTCGATGCGTCGCCTTCCGACGGTGGTTGCGATCCCATCGACTGCAATGCGAGTTGCGCTGGCTCGTGCGGAAACGATCCGGCGATCGGCTATTGCGTCGACGGCGGATGTAAGTGCGAGTGTGTCGTGTAACCAGTCGGGCTCCCGAAGCGGTCGCCGGTTCGGACTCGGATTCGGACTCGGATTCGGACTCGGATTCGGACTCGGACTCGGACTCGGACTCGGGTTCGGCCACGGCCACGGATCCGGATCCCGAGGAAGCAAGTAGAACCGTATTGGCGACGCGTAGGACCGACTCCGCTCTAAAAGCTGCGAACCCCAAAAATCCCAAATCAACAATCAACTGGCGATCGCCGCCGGCCGCCAGCGATTCGCCACCCGCCAGTCAGCGCCAACGTGGGCATTTGCAAGACGGCATCCAGATTGCAGTGGCTCGCGCATGCCATCGCAGCTCCACGAGGCGCTGGTCGAGCTCTTTCGCGAGCGTCCGATACTCGCGCCGGAGCTCCTCCATTCCGTCTTCGGCGTGGCCGTGCCCCGCAATGACGGCGTGGAGATCGTAGCCGCGAGCTTTGCGGAAGTACGACCGCCCGAGTATTCGGCGGATCTCGTTGTCGCCGTAGGGTCGGGGGATCGCCGAATCAACGTCATCCTCGAGGTGCAGCTCGATGCGGACCTCGTCGACCGCGACGCGAAGCGATCCGCGTGGCCTCGCTACACGGTCTGGCAGTGGGCGGACGCACGGTCACCGACCTATCTCGTCGTGGTGACCCCGAGTCGTCGAGTGGAACGCTGGGCTGCCGAGCCGATCGAAATCGGGCATCCGGGCTTCGTGCTCGTTCCTCTGGTTCTCGGACCCTCCAACGTCCCCGCGCTCGTCGATCGCGAACAAGCCCAGGCAATCCCAGAGCTCGCTGTCCTGTCGGCGGTGGTCCACGGTCATGGAAAGCACGCGTTCGAAGTTGCCTTGCGGGCCATCGACGCAGCGTTGGCGATCGAGCCCGACAAGCGTAAACTCTACATGGACGTGGTGCTCGTGGCTCTGAAGCCCGCCGTCCGAAAGCAAGTCGAGGAGATCATGATTCAGAACTACGAGTACCAGAGCGAGTACGCCCGGCGATACGTTCAGCAGGGGCGGGAAGAGGGGATGGCGGAAGGGGTCGTGCAAGGCAAGGCCGAGGGGGTCGTGCAAGGCAAGGCCGAGGGGGTCGCGCAAGGCAAGGCCGAAGGAGTGCTGCGAGTGCTCGAAGCTCGTGGGCTCTCCGTGCCACGAAGTGTCGCGGATCGGGTTCTTGCATGCCGCGATCTCAAAGCGCTCGACGCTTGGCTCACTCGCGCAGTGACGGTGGGAACGGCCGAGGCGATCTTCGAGTAGCGGCGGCTCGAGAATCGGAATCGGGTTCGGAATCGGGTTCGGAATCGGGTTCGGAATCGGGTTCGGAATCGGGTTCGGAATCGGGTTCGGAATCGGGTTCGGAATCGGGTTCGGAATCGGGTTCGGATTCGGAATCGGGTTCGGGTTCGGATTCGGAATCGGGTTCGGGTTCGGGTTCGGGTTCGGGTTCGGCGACGGCCACGGATCCGGATCCCGAGAAGCGAGTAGAACCGTATTGGCGACGCGTAGGACCGAGTCCGCTCTAAAAGCTGCGAACCCCAAAATCCCAGATCAACTACCGATCGCCCTTCATTCGAAGTGAACTTTCCCGATCGCAGCGTACTCATCCAGCTCGTTCGAGGTTTCCTGCTCGAGCGTTCCTGCAGGCACGAGGTCTCCATCCGGATGCCAGGCAACGGCGCGGTAGAACTTCCAACTCTCGCCGAGATCGCCCTTCATGCATTGGGAAGCGTCCGAGTTGCACTGCACCACGAGCGTCTGTCCGTAGTCGTTGCCGGAATGATTGCCGAGGAGGATCAGGCCCTGGGGTCCGACCGCGAGCGCGTCGAGTCGAGTGTCGGGCGCGAACGGGTGTCGCCTGAGCACGTTGCCTTCCGGGTCGAGCCACACGAGGACGGAGCGAAGCGCGTAGGGGCCTCCGCCCAGCGTGACGCCTCCGAGGTCCGCGTCGCCGCCCACGGTCATGAGGAGCACGATGTTCCCGTCGGGTGCGACCGCGATCGAGCCCACCCTCGTGCTGCTGCCGCCGAAGCTTCGATACCAGCCGAGGTCGCCGGCCGGTCCGAGCGAAGCGACCGTCACCGCGAACTCGCTGGCGAACGGGATCGGTCCTTCTCCGAGATCGACGTTGAACTGGGACTCGACTGCGAAATAGACGTTTCCCGACGTGTCCGCGGCCAATGCGGGGCGCCGACCGCCGATGCTGAAGAGCGAGGTCATCCGCCGGCCCCAGAGCGCATGACCCTGCGCGTCCAAGGCATACACGTGGAGCCAGCGGCCGACGATGGTCGGCGGTTCCGGTATTTCTACGACCACATCGTCGACCTCGGAGTCGAATGAGCATTGGAGCGCAACGACTGCACCGCCCGAGCTCGTGGGAACGACGCCCATTCCATAGCCGAACAGATCCCACGCCGGTTCTCTCGGTAGGATTCGAGCCTCCCAGATGGGGTGGCCTGAAGGCGAGAGCTTCGATACGAACCCGCCGCGTGCCATCGGGATGGTGCCTCGCGTCACGTCGTAGAAGTCGGCGCTGCCCACCACGAGCACGTTGCCGCCGGTATCGACGGAAACTCTGTCGGCGCTGTTGTATCCCTCCACGGGATCTTGGCGCGTGAATGCCCACAGGCCCGTCCCCTGGGAGTCGAGCCCCGCAACGAAAGCGCGCTGCCAGTTGCTGGGCTGCGGGAACGAGACGTCGTCACCGAAGTCGAGCCTCGCACCGGTGAAGCCCGCCAAGATCAGGTTGCCCTCCGGGCTCACGGCAACGGACGTTGCATTGGTCGGACCGTTCGGTTCTCCGAAATGGCGCTTCCAGCCAACGATCTCGTGATCGTCGGACGTGCTCGCGCACGCCGAAAGCATCGCGAGCGAGAGCGCAACGAGCCCGATCGTGCGTCCCATCCCGGTCTCGTGAGAATAGCACGAGTGGCGAGTCGGACCGGGCAGGGCGATCCAACGCGGCGGCTTCGCTCTCGACGCGAGGGATCCTTGGCCTGATACAAATATGGGTCAGCCCATGTCACTGCGGGTACATCTCGAGCGTCACGTCCTGGGTCACGGGCTGTCCGCACTCTTTCTCTGGGACGAACACCCTCTTCGCAACGCTGTCGTAGCCGTTCGCGGTCGCCTCGATCTCGTAGGCGCGGCCTGACGGACCGTTGATCGACAAGTCGCAGCAAGTCTTGCCCGCAACACCCGCGTCCGCGGAACACTGGAATACTTTGTCGAAGGCCTGGGTGACCAGGTGGATCACGCCATCACAAATGATCTCACCGGTCACGGCATCTCGGAGCTGAACCCTCAGCGCCGGGATCGAGATGGCGGCGCAGTCTTCGTTGCCACAGCCGGTGAACGCCGCACACGCGACGACGAGCGCCAAGATCCAACCGAACGACGCGCCGGTCACTTGCAAGGTTCGGCGCCGAGATTTTCGGGAGGATTGCACGGGGCTTGAGTCAGTGTGTATTGCTCGCCCAGGTGCGGGCCGAACGTACAGGTACACGCATAGCCGCCTCCGTCCAGGGTCAGGCACTTGGCTGCGTACTGGTCGCACTCGATTTCACAGGTGCCGGACCCCACGGCAAGGGAGCAATTGTCACCGCTGCCGAGGCACTGGTCAACGACCTCCTCCACAGCGCTGCACTCTGGAGCGAACAGGAGGTCAAAGCTGATTTCACTGCATCGAAATCCGTACGTAGCTCCGCACTCGAACTGCGTGACGAGAGGGCTCAGACAACAGGGATCGAGTCCAGGGATCGCGTTGTCGATCTGCGCCTGGCAGGCGGGGACCGACGTACCCCATTCGGCGCAGGGCATCACGATCGAAGCCTGGCAAAAGGCGAGAATGGCAGCGTCCAATTCCGCCGGGGTTACGGGCAAGCACGCGGCGTCCGCCACCGCGTCTCCGCCGTCACTTGCGTCGGTTACGTTCCCACCGCCAGAACCGGAAGCCGCACCGAACCCCCCAGCTCCACCCGCCGCAAAACCGCCCGTGCCGCCGCCACCCCCCGCGCCGGCTGATTCAGACGAAGCGTCTGCGCCCGCGTCGACGTCATTGCTTGTTTCCGTTTCTCCACATGCCGTGGCTGCCAGGTAGGCCCCTGTGGCGACGATCCCGAATCGGAAAGTATGAGTTCGGAGAGCTCCCGCCATGGCCCGAATCCAGAGTAGCAGGGCGGGCCATGAAGTGCAGGCGGTGGAGCTTATCGGATTCGGAATCGGCCTCGGAATCGGAATCGGCCTCGGAATCGGGTTCGGAAACGGATTCGGGTTCGGATTCGGGTTCGGATTCGGATTCGGATTCGGCCACGGATCCGGATCCCGAGGAAGCAAGTAGAACCGTATTGGCGACGCGTAGGACCGAGTCCGCTCTAAAAGCTGCGAACCCCAAAATCCGAAAGCCGCCGACGCAGCGTAAACCCTATGGGGACGTGGTTTCGCCGGCAGCCTTCTCTGGTAGGCTGGCATTCTTCCCGGCGGCGTCGATCTCGATGACGCGCAGACCTCCTACCGGTTAGATGGACCAGTACCACCTCTCTCCGCCGGGGCCGTACCCGCACTCCGCTAGCATCGAGCTCGACAATCCCTCGGCAGAGTTTCGCGCGGGCGAGCCCATCACCGGACGAGCTCACGTCACCGCAGGTCATGGGCCCCCGCCGCGATCGCTGTCGATCGAGCTTCAGCTCGCTGCGTTCGGCGAGGTGAGCTCGGTGGCCGTTGGCGCCGAGTGTCCGCTGCCGGTCGACGCCTGGGTCGCGGGGCAGAGGTACACGCATTCATTCTCGCTCATGCCGCCCTGCATTCCCGTGCCCTTTACCGGGAAACTCTTTCGCACGGAGCAGCGCGTCGCGGCCGTGCTCGACATGCCCGATCACAAGCAGCCAGGCATGCGACCCGTCGGCCGCGCGTTTCCGGCGGCCAGCGTACCGGTCTTGGTCCGAACCGAATCGCCGATCGTGGTGCGCATCCGCAAGTCGCACACCCGCGTCGTGCGAGTGCCCCCCGGTTGCGGTGTGATGTTCAGCGTCATTCTCACACTACTCGGCCTCCTCACTTGCGGGATGGGACTGGGCTTGCCGTTCTCGCTCGGCCTGGACCTGAGCTCGGGCATCGTGACCGGTGTCGTGCTGTGCATGGTCGCTGCCTGCTTGTTGACCGTCGGCATCTACCTCTTGCGGAGCAGCTGGCGGAACTGGCGGGCGGAGGCGAGGATCGGCAAACCGCAATGGTCGCTCGCTCCGCGCATCGATGCCCGGGGCGGATTCATGGTCGTGACGGCTCGCGTTCCGCATTCCGCGGAAGTCGAAGCGATCGAGCTCGAGCTGAATGTCCAGGAGAGCGTGCAGACCCAAGGCGACGGATCGCCCGAGCATCCGGGATGGAGCAAGGAAAGCCCGCTCGCCAGCACGCGCCACGCACTCACGCCGGACGGGTCGGGCACGTGGGTCGCCGAAGTCGCAACGAGCGAGCTCGATCAGAATCCCCACGAGTCTCCGCTTGTACGGAAACTACGTTTACTGGGGGGCGGTCCTCGTCATCCACACGCGCCGTGGCAAGCAATGGAAGCAGGGGGCGGAGCTGCAAGCGTTCCGCGGGGAGCCTTGGGAGGCGCTGGCGAACTTCTCCTGGGTGTAGATTGGGGGATGAACGTTGACATCGGAAGGCATCGAGCTCGGTCGCGCCGAGGGCGCACGCGAGATGTTGTTTCGAGACCATCCTCGCGCGCGAGCTTTCGATGACGGAAGAAGAGCGCCAGCGCATCGCTCGGGAACGTTCGTTCGAGCTGATTCGCGAATGGCATCGCCGGGCGTTGCGCGCGGACTCGATGGCGGTAGTTCTCGGGGACTGAGCGTCTTCAGCCTCGGGGTGGAGTTTGATTTTCACCGCGGCGCTCTCGAAGCTTTTGCGCGATCCGCTCACGCGCCACATCCCAATCGACGGCTTCGACCGTTCCGTCAGCAACCTCACGCGCTCGGCGCACGATTTCGTTCACCCAGGCAGCGTCCACCGCCGCGTCCGAGTCTTCGTCGAGGCTGCGGCGGATCAGGTCTTCCGCTAGTTTGGCGCGCTCGTCACGTGGGAGCGCTAACGCCAGAGATGTCAGCTCGTCGGAGCTCATGAGTAGAGGATAACGGAGGCGCGGAGCCGATCAAGCGCGCGTGAGGTTGGGCGCGGGGTCGGCGGCGAGCTCAAAAGTCGCTCGGCACCACATCGGGTAGATACCTGGCAAGATGAACGAGACGGCCGATGTACACGACATCCTCGACCACTTTGTAGATGTAGCCATGGGGTGCTTTGATCCCTTCCTGCGCGATGCAGAAGAATCTGACCAATTGTCGGATGTCGTCGCAGTGTCAGCCGGCCCTCTACGATGAGGCGCTCATAGACGGGCACTTGCTCCCCACCAAATCGCTCGCGTGTATATGCGAGCGCTTCGTCGATGTCGTCGTAGACGAGCGGGTGAAGGCGAACCCGCCTCATTCGTGCATGCGTTTGAGGGCGCGCTCGTGCACGGCCTGCGCGAATTCTTCGTCCGACGGCTCGATGCCCGTGCCTTCATCCATCTCTCGAAAGACCTGCTCGAGCTCCCCGCGCACTCGCTCGCGCCGCTCGGCGTGCTGCCTCAGCAATCGCAGTGCCTGTGCAGCCACTTCCGTGACGCTTTCGTACTCCCCGGCCCGGACGCGCTCCTCCGCGAAAGCCTGAAGGTCTTCGGGTAGCTCGATGCTTTTGACGGCGTTGGACATGGTAGCGACGATCACCGTTCAATATATTGAAAAGCTGCGCCGAGGCAACACGAAGGCGGGAGGGAAGGTGCGGTTCAGGGTGAATTCACCTGATCCCCGGAAGCGACGATCTCGAACAGCACACTTCGGAAACTTGGTCGGCGTTCACGACGAGGGGCCTTTCGGAACCGGAGCTGCTCGAGGAGGTTCAGTCACAAGGAACGAGCGCCCTTCCGGGTGCCTCCGCGACGGGCGCGCATACCAGGCCGCCGTCGACGCCCGCGCGTGGTACTCGGAGTTTCCTAGCTGGCGAACACCGCGTCGAGCGTTTCTGCCGTGAGCGCTCCGTCGAACCAGCGGTCGAGCTCATCGATACTCGCGCTCTGCACGCGCGTGACGACGGCCTCTGATGGGGTGCCGAACTTCGCGCTCAGGAGTTTGAGAAGCGCCTCGGCCTTGCCCTCGGCCTTGCCCTCGGCTCTGCCCTCGGCTCTGCCCTCTGCAATCAGCATTTGTGCACCGGTCATGATCACTTCCTCGGCTTTCGGTCCAAGCTCTCCGGCAAATGCGTGGAGGTCTGCTCGCTCGGTCTCGGTGGTGAAGAGAATATAGCGCGCCAGCGCGGAGAATGCAGCCGTGCCGTCGGCCGCGCTGAGGACGGATGCGCACAGATCGAACCAGCGGCGCAGGTCCGCGACGGGCTGCGGGCTCCTCGGCAGGCTTCGGAGACACAGCAGCGTGAGTCTGGCGAGGTCCGTCATCGCTCGTCCTCGAAGCTCATCGTCCTCTTGCTTCGAGATGTCGTCGAGCAGGAGCCCGAACGTCGGAAGGTGTGGTGCGCAAAGCGAGAAGGTGTCGTGATCGAGATCGATCAATTCGCGCAGGTTGGTGGGCGCCGTCCAACCCCGCTCGCTATGGTGCAAAACCATCGGCAAGACTGCGGGCAACCGCTGCGCGCCGGGGTGCTCGCGCAGGTACTGCTCCCAGATCTTCACCACGTACACGAGCAACCGAAACACCATCAGCGGATCTGCGGTGCTCTGGTGCTCGAGCAGGAGATAGAGGAGCACCTCGCGACCGTCGAGCTTGGCGCGGAACAGGATGTCGGAGCGGCGCTCGGCGAGCTTCTGGTCGACCAGACGGGTCGGCAGCGCTTCGAGCGTCGACCAGTCCACGCGGCGAGAAAGCTCGGCAGGAAGCAGCGTACGAAGCTCACCCTCGGCGTGGATGGGGTTCGAGAAGACGTAATGGAAGAGACGGTCGTGCGGCGTTCTGGCGCCGCCTTCCTCGTCCTCCTCAGCAGTGTTCTTGGCTTTCACCATGACCGGGTGCCCGAGGCCAGGCGCTTCGGACGGTGGTCCATCCGAGTTGCTCGAAACGCGCGGCGGAGTGCGCCGTCGGTCAAGCCCGGAGCGGGTGAACTTTAGACCGGGAGCATAGGTGACACTTTTTTCTGATTGATCGGCTTTCGTGCTGGCTACTACAGCGGCTTTCAGAGACATGGAACAAAATCAGGATTCACAGGAAGCGCGACGCGCTTCGTGACAGCTGGCTGTCTGACGCCCGTCGTCCCAAAGAGCTCGCCACCCTCGAAAATCCTGTCACGAAAATTCGACGGTCCGCGTTTTTTTTCAGCACTACGAACAGCCTGCGGCGGCGCTCGGTCAGCTCGGGCGGACGATGGGTGGAGTCGTGCGCGATCCGCGACAGTCGCGGGTGAATTCGGTTGGCGCTGTACGAGCGACGCGGAGGCGATCCGCGGCAGCCGCGAGTGAATCATCGCCTTCAGTAATGAGGAAGCGGAGGAACGCACTCACGGCGCGCCTCTCCACGTAGTTTTCCCCAATACCCGCTCCGCCTCGCCGTGGTTGTGTGCGTCGGCTCACGTGCTCCGGAAGATGACCGAGATCGCAGAGCGTGCTCCCGGCTTCCGAACCACACGAAAGCCTGAAGCCCCTTTTTTGAATTCGTGATTTTCTTCCGCCCTTCCGCCCGACCGCCTTCCTGTGAGACCCCCGAATTTTTCTGGTCTCTCAAGCGGTCACCGTCGGCTAGCGAGATGTTCCAGGCCATGGAAAGACGCTGTAACCGACCTCCCGGCGGCCTCGGAAACGGATTCGGGTTCGGAAACGGATTCGGATTCGGGTTCGGGTTCGGGTTCGGATTCGGATTCGGATTCGGATTCGGATTCGGATTCGGATTCGGATTCGGATTCGGATTCGGAAACGGGTTCGGATCCGGATCCCAAGGAAGCAAGTAGAACCGCATTGGCGACGCGTCGGACCAAGTCCGCTCTAAAAGCTGCGAACCAAATTCACTCGATCAAAGCCGGGGATCCACCGCTTCCGTTTCCATTGCGAGGACGCCGAACACGCACTCGTGGACCTTGTAGAGCGGTTCTCGTTCGACGAAGCGGGTGAGGGCTTCGATGCCGAGGGCGAGCTCGCGCAGGGCCATGCTGCGCTTTGTCGAGAGGCCGCGGGCGCGGAGGCGGTCGAGGTGTTTGGGGGTGGTGTATTCGGGGCCGTAGATGATGCGAAGGTATTCGGGGCCGCGGCACTTGACTGCGGGTTGGGCGAGGCCGCGGAGGGCGGGGGCGAGGAAGGACATTGGCTTGACGACCATTCCTTCGCCTCCGGATGCGGTGAGGGTGGTCCACCAATCGATGGCGGATTGTTGGCTTTCGGGATCGTCGAGGTCGACGACTCGATACGGAGTGGCGAGAAGCGTTTCGGGCGCTTGGGCGCAGAGGTCGGCGAGGGTTTGCATGTGCCAGAGGTGGGTTTGGTCGGTGTGGACCTTTCCTTCGGTTGCCAGGAGGTGGAAAGGGGCGAGGCGGATGTCGGCGATGGTGGTGACGGGCCAGCAGTAGTGGCGGTAGGCGGTTTGGTAGCGCGCGATCATTTCGGCGCGGGCGCGGAGGTTGTCGACGAGCGGGGTGGATTCGGCCGCGGTGATGGCGGCGGTGAGGGAGAGGGTCGCGGCGGCGGCGGTGCCGGCGTATTGATCGCGGAGGAGCGCTTCGGCCTTGAGGGACCAGGGCATGAGCTCGGTGTCGAGGCAGAGCCAGTCCGTGGTGAAGCGGGTCCAGAAGTTGGCTTGGGTTGCGGCTTGGCGGATGTGATCGAGGAGCTCGTGCTCGAGGTTTTGGGTTTCGTGGGTGAAGAAGGGGCGGCCGGTGCGGGTGAGGATGATGCCGGTGCGATCGTCTTGGGTGCCGAAGCGCTCTTGGGCGGCGGCGGGGTCGCGGCAGACGATGACCACGGCGCGGGAGCCCATGTGCTTTTGCTGGCAGATGACTTCCGTGATGCCTTGGCGCTGGTAGTAGGCGAAGGCCTCGCGCGGGTGTTCGAGGAGCGGGCCGTCGGGGGCGGTCTCGCACGGGGACATCGTCGGCGGCAGGTAGATGAGCCATTCGGGCGGCGCGGCCCAGCGGCTCATGATCTCGAGGGCGGCGGAGGCGTTCTCTTCGCGGATCGTGATCTTGGATTGGCCGGGGATGCGCGTGTGGATGACTCGCTTGCCGATGATGTCGGTGATGTCGAGGAGGGTGTCATCGCGGCGTGACGTGCTGACGGTTTGGGTGAGGGGCTTGGCGGGTTCGTAATAGGTGCGCTGGGCCTTCACACTGACGAGCTCGCGTTCGGGGTAGCGCAGGGCCGTGAGGCTGCCGCCGAAGACGCAGCCGGTGTCGATGCAGATCGTGCGGTTCACCCACTCGGCGGCGGGGACGGGCGTGTGGCCGTACACCACCATGGCGCGGCCGCGATATTCGGAGGCCCAGTCGTAGCGGACGGGGAGTCCGAACTCGTCGGTCTCGCCGGTGGTCTCGCCGAAGAGACAGAACGCGCGGACCTTGCCGGAGCCGCGGCCCTGGAATTCTTCCTTCAGGCCTGCGTGGGCGACGACCAGGTTGCCGTCGTCGAGCACGTAGTGGCTGACCAGGGAATCGAGGAAGGTGCGCAGCGTTTGCTTGAAGTCGTCGGGCTCGCGCTCGAGCTCTGCTTTGGTTTGCTCGAGGCCGTGGGTGAGTCGGACGGACTTTCCGTCGAGGAGCTTCACGAGCTTCTGTTCGTGGTTGCCGGGGATGGCGAGGGCGCCGCCGGACTCGACCATCGACATCACTCGGCGGAGGACGCCCACGATGTTCGGGCCCCGATCGACGAGATCGCCGAGAAAGATGACGCGGCGGCCGGCGGGGTGAGGCGCGGTGGGGTCGCTGGGGTAACCGAGAGTGGCGAGGAGCTCGGTGAGCTCGTCGTGGCAGCCGTGGATGTCGCCGATGATGTCGAAGGGGCCGTGCTCGGTCTTCTTGTTGTTCCAGAGCGGCGTGCGCACGATGCGCGCGGAGGCGATGGCCTCGACGCTGTCGAGAAGGTGTACGTGGCGGAAGCCCTCCTTCTTCAGATGACGGAGGGAACGGCGGAGCATGCGGTGCTGATTGTCGATGACGTGATCGCCGAAGGTGCGATTTTCTCGGCCTCGGTTGCGCTCGCGGGCGAGGCTCGGCGGCAGATCGAGGACGATCGCGACGGGCAGACAGTGGTGCGCGCGGGCGAGGGCGACGAGGGGCTTGCGCGCGTCGGGCTGGACGTTCGTGGCGTCGATCACCGTGAGTCGACCGGCCTTCAGGCGCTTGGCCGCGATGAAGTGAAGGGCGTCGAAGGCTTCCGCGCTCGCGGCCTGGTCGTTCTCGTCGTCGGAGACGAGACCGCGGAAGTAGTCGGAGGACAGCACTTCGGTCGGCAGGAAGTGCTCCTTTGCGAACGTGGACTTGCCGCTGCCGGACGTGCCGATGAGCAGCACGAGGGACAGCTCGGGGATTTCGAGATTCATCGCGTGAGCACCGCCATCTGGGTGGGAGCACCCACCTCGGGATCTTCGGGTCCGATGGCAGCGATGCGCGCGGCGTAACCGAAGCGTTCGATTCGAGTGCACCATGCGGCGAGCTCGGCGCGCGTCCATTCGAAACGATGGTCGCGATGACGGAGCTTGCCCGCCGGGAGATCGGGGAAGCGCACGTTGTACTCCACGTTTGGGGTCGTGACGATCACCGTGGCGGGGCGCGCGTGATCGAACACGACCCGCTCGAAGGCGGGAAGGCGGGCTGCGTCGAGGTGCTCGATGACCTCGACCAGGCAAGCCGCGTCGAAACCGGCGAAGCGTTGGTCGCGATAGGTGAGCGAGCCCTGCAGGAGCTCGATGCGTTCCCGCTGGCGGTCGGGCATTTGCTCGAGGTGCAGTCGCTGGGCGGCGCGAGCGAGAGATCGCGGTGACACGTCGATGCCGACGATGCGCGAGAAGGCCGGCTCGTGTTCGCGGAGGAGCGCGCGGAGCAAGTTGCCTTCGCCGCAACCGAGATCGAGGACCGTTCGGGTTTGACGTTCGCGAAGCACCGCGAGGACGGAGGCGATGCGTTGTTCGTTGAGGCTGAGCTTGGCTTCCTTTTCCTGTTCAACCTCGTCTTCCTCTTCGTCGTCGATGGGGAGTCGCGAGAGGGCTTCGGTCGTGAGATTCCTCTGGTGCTTCAGGTATCGATTCACGATGAGCTCGCGCTCCGGGTGCGTGCCGAGCCACGCCTGTCCCTTGGCGAGAAGCTTTTCGACCTCGTCATCGCCCACGAAGTAATGCTTGTCGTTGTCGATGACCGGAATGAGCACGTAGAGGTGCGACAAGAGATCCGCGACGCGAACGACGGCGCGGAGCGTGAGCGAGAAGTAGGGCGGCTGCTGTTCGAGCTCGATCGCGTAGCCAAGAGGCGCGAACAGGCGGCGGATCAGCTCTTCGCCGGCGCGGGAGCGGATCGCGGAGAGGCGTGCTTCGAGGGGGATCGGCTGGGCGGCGAGCTCGGCGCGATCCCGGGAGCGACCGGCGAGCGCGGAGCCGAGGACTTGAGCAATCGCCACGCTGAAGAACGACGAGGCGACGTAGGGGCGATCGTTGACGTACGCCTCGAGGGCGCGGGCGCGACCGGGACGGCGCACTAGGCCGATCGGATCGAGATCGAGAAGCAGCGCCGCGGTGCAGCGCGCGTCGCTCGCCTCCGGATAAAACACGTGTGCCTCGCCGAACGACAGCGGGAACGTCTGGCACTTCGCCGGATGCTTCTCGAGCAGGTAACCGAGATCGGTCGCCGGATGGTGCGTGGTGGTGAGAGTGAGCAACATGGGATCTGGAATGAAAAAAGCCCGCGTCCAGGGAGGAGGCGGGCTTGGCGCGACGGAAAATGCTCGACGGCTACCCGCGGGACCTCGTGGGGTTACTACCGAGAGACTTTTGGGTGAGCGAAGGCATCGACGGGGGGGAGTTAGACATGGATGGAGGGGGTGTGCAAGGAGGAGGCCCTCAGCCGCTTGTGCGGCGAAGCCAAAAGAACGGTTCGCGGCTTGCGTGGGCGACCGTCACGATGAGGACGTGATCCGAAAACGCTTGGTAGCCAAGGGAGTAGGGAAATCGATCCAAAACCACCCGCCGCACCGGTGGGTCGAGGGCGTCTGGCGTGCCGAACCAGCGGGGCCAGCCATTGGGCGAGCCAAGCACGACGTTGAACCAGCGATTCACGTGCTCGAGGAATTCATCCCCCAGGCCTGGACGCTCCGTGTCGTACCAGGCCGCTCCGTGCAAGAGCTCTTCTTCAGCCTCGGGGTGGAGTTTGATTTTCACCGCGGCGCTCTCGAAGCTTTCGCGCGATCCGCTCACGCGCCACATCCCAATCGACGGCTTCGACCGTTCCGTCAGCAACCTCACGCGCTCGGCGCACGATTTCGTTCACCCAGGCGGCGTCCACCGCCGCGTCCGAGTCTTCGTCGAGGCTGCGGATCAGGTCTTCCGCTAGTTTGGCGCGCTCGTCACGCGGGAGCGCTAACGCCAGAGATGTCAGCTCGTCGGAGCTCATGAGTAGAGGATAACGCAGGGGCGGAAACGATCAAGCGTGCTCGAGGTTGGGCGCGGGATCCTATCACTCCTTAGCGTCTGCAGAGGGAGCGAACCGGAACCGGAACAACCCGCGTATTGGCGGCCATGATACCGAGTCCGCCGTAAAAGCTGCGAACCAAAATTTGCTGGTCAGAGCCGGCGGTGCAGCTTGACCAAGTGGTCGCGGTTCGTAAGATCGAAGCATCCATGGACGAGAAGACGCGTGCGGCATTGCTCGAAGCCCTCGACGAGGGCATCGCCGAGCTGGACGCCGGTCGTGGCGTAGAAACGACGCCGGACGAGCTCATGGCCGAGATCTCCGCGGAGCTCGACCTGGATTCCTAAGTGGCGCGATGCTTGACGCGAACTGTCGAATTCTTCGTCCGACGGCGCAACACGAAGGAGGGAAGCTACGGTTCAGGGTGGATGCACCTGCTCCGCGGAAGCGACGATCTCGAACAGCAATCCGTCAATCTTCTCGCTCAGCGTTGGGCGCCGAGTATGCGGTCGAGCCAGGCGTCGAGGTCATCCATACTCGCGCTCTGAACTCCGGACAGAGCCGAACGCTCGCGGTGCGTAGCTAAAGCGACATCGGAGCGCCAGAGCGGGCGCGCCCGCGATTGGGGCCCCACCGTCTTCTCAGCACAACGCCGCCCAGCAACGCCAAGGCCAACCAATGGTTCAGTGGGCGCGGTCGATCACCAACGCGGCATCCGCATCCGCCGTCTTCATCGCTGGAGTTGCTCTTGGAGCCGGACTTTCCGCCGACACCAGCTTCTGCGGAGGCGCCTGAGCTGCCGCCGGAGCCAGTCGCACCGGTACCGCCCGCGTCATCCGCGCCGCCGTCCGTTCCGCATCCTGCGCCGGGTTTGCTTGGGCCGCACGTTCCCGTGGAACCGCTCGACTTGTTCGTCGCGAGGCAGGACTCGCAGCTGCCGTCGCACGGGCCGTCGCAACACACGCCCTCCACGCAAAAACCGCTGGTGCACTCTGGGGCTACCGAGCAGCCGAGGCCGTTTGCCTTCGGGGTGACGCAGTGGTCTTGGACGCAGATCGCTCCTGCTGCGCAATCCGCTTGCGAGGTGCACGAGGTCAGGCACGCGATTCCGCTGCAGACGTATGGGTGGCAAGAAGCGATTCCGTTGTCTGTGCAAGTTCCATCGTTCGAGCACGTGGAAGCGTTGTTTTGTGCATCGAGGCCGATGCAGCTCGTCGATCCACAATCGCTACCACTCGCTGCAGACATGCACGCGCCAGCGCCATCGCACACGGCGTCGCCGGCGCACGAGCCGACTCCGATCGTCGATGGGCACTCGTTGTCTGGATCCAGGCCGGCCTTGATGAAGTCGCAGACGCCGTCAACGCCTTGCCCCTTTCGAGCAGCGCTGCACACGTTGCAGGCCCCAGTGCACCCCGAAGTGCAGCAAACACTATCGAGGCAGAACCCACTCGCGCAGTCGTTCGCCGTGGTGCACTTCGACCCGTCGCACGCGGATTGCGATGGGTACTTTTGGCACGCGCCCGCACCGTCACACAGCCCGTTGAGATTGCAAGACGGAGACCCATCATCCTTGCACACCCCGAGAGGGTCGGTCCCGGCCAGGACGGGAGCGCACATACCGTTTGGTTGACCGGTGAGCGTCGTGCGGCACGCCGCGCACAGGCCACAGGGTGCGCTACAGCAAGCGTAGCTCTCACAGGCGTTCGATTTGCAGTCTGAGTTAGTCTTGCATTCTCCGCCGATGTAGAGGTTCGAGTCCGAGGGATCAAAGAGAGTTGCGGTCGCGAGAGTAGGACCCATGAAGCCTACGATACCGCCCCCAGCCAACAGTGCGCGACCGTCGAGCAGCGCCGTTGCCGTGACGTCGATTGCGAGCTGCGGGGGGTTTACGCTCCACCACTTCGAGAGCCCCGTGTCGTACACCGCGGCGGTCGTGTCGCTGAACTCGAGGATGCCGACGGGGAGCGGAATGAGGCCGCGCAAACCGGTGAAACTGGGGAGCGGGCTCCCAACGGTGAATTGCTTGGTCGAAAAATGAAATATGTCGAAGGTGGCAGCAGTGGTCGTTCCGACGAGGACATCGGATCCGATCACGACGGATTGGGCAAGGGAGCGCGCGACGCTCATGTTCGGCCCGGCGGACCACGGATTTCCCGACGCATTCGGATCGTAAAACTCGGTGGTGGCTTGAGGGTTGCCCGTGTTGGCAGTTCCGCCCGCAATGAGAACTCGTCCGTCCTGAAGCAACGCCGCCGCTGCGCTCGAACGTGTGACGATCTGCGTGCCGGCGCTGGACCATGGGTTCGAGACGGCGAGCGGGTCGAACAATTCCGCTGGAGCACCATACGGGCCCGCGACCAAAACAGTGCCGTTGAGAAGCTGCGTCACCGTATGGAAATCTCTTGGACTCGCCATAGTACCGGCGGACTGCCACGTGGGGCTGGGAGCGGTCGGATCGAAAATCTCAGCGGTGTTTTTTCCAGTAGTCGTGCTCCCGCCTATGACGAGCACACGCCCGTCGTTCAGCCGAGTGGCCGAATGCAAGCGTCGTGTGGCGGATAGCGATGCGGTCATCGACCAAGTGCCGGATGTCGGGTCGTAGATCTCGCAAGTAACATCGCCACTGGTCCCAGATCCGCCGGTAACGAGTACCCGGCCATCCGCGAGGAGAGTCAATGGCGCGTGACGCGGCTTGGACATCGAGCCGGTCGTCGACCAGACGGGGTCGATCAGGGCTGGATATCGAACGCCAACGCCTTTCCACGCGACGGTCACCTCACAGGTGTCGGAACCCGGCGGAAGCGGAGCTCGTCCGCGGGGATCCCGAGTGAGCGTCTCTACGGCGCAATCGTCCACCGCGACCGAGCCCTCCGAACGTCGCAGTTCCCCGTTTGCATCGTGAGAGAGCGCAAACGGGGCCGACATCCGCAGTCGTGGAACTCCGGCGTGATCGAGCAGCTCGAGAGTGTTCGCGATTAAACGGAGCCCAGCGACGCCGGAAACGAGCTTCACGCTATAGCGGAGGACCTCGTTCTTCGGCCGTGTCTCGAAGAAAACCCAATCTTCCGTTCCCTCGAGAGTGGGGCGATGTCCAAGCGCGCCGTTTTGAATGGCGTCTGGGTAGACGGCGACCCCGCGCCCGATTGAGGCCACGTACAGGCTTGGTTCCCAGCATCTCGAATCGAACGGTCATTCCACTGGCGACGTTCCACGAGCTCGACTGATTCGCTTGCTCGTGACGGAATTGTCGTCCGGGCCGCTCGCGCCGTCGCACCCGGTTGCAAGGCGGAAGCAGAAACGCAAATGGCGTTTCCACACTTTGCGAGGTCGACGCTGTCTCGGCCTTGGATTAGCGTGGCAACATCACTGCCAAGGACCTCGTCGATCCTCGCGATTGTCCCGTCGTTCGGGACATTCAGCGGAGACAGTCGAGCGTCATTCGGATTTTCGCTGGTACATGCTGCCGCGACCAGCGCAATTCCAAGCGGTAACCACAATCTTGGTGGCTTCATCGAAGTTCGCTCAGATGGGGCCCAATGGGACGGGTTTGGGTGCGACATTGGCGGCTGCCATTGGCAGCCGTCATCCGACCTTCGTCGAATCCCTAAGGACTAGAATAGTCAGGCCTGAAGCGAAGTCTAGAGCGATTTCACCTTGGTCGGGTGTCGCGAGCTCGTTCGCGACGATCCCAGTGTGTTGGTTTCCTGCTCGACGCCGTGGTGCGGCCGCGGCTCGCGCTCGATGAGCCGATCACGCCGGCGAACGTGGATGACACGCATCTCGATCTGCCACCGAGCTTGGACGCGGACTCTGTGGCCCGCTGTGGCGGCCTCCCATGAATGTGCAACGCCAGAGGACTCGAGTTTTACGGCCAGACCGCCCATGAGGGTTCCGGGAAAATCTGCTGCAAATCGTTCCGAAGAGCACCGGCGGACCGCGACGCGCGAGCTCGGCCAGCTCCGACCGGTCGATCATGTTCCACACCTCGGAAACTTGGTCGGCGTTCACGACGAGGGGCCTTTCTGACTCCGAGCTTCTGCGATGCGGTCTCTGACGAATGCAGCATACTTCTCGCCGCTCGGCAGAGCGAGACGGCGTTCGATGCGCTGCTCGTCGTCAGCGAGACCGGCGCGGCGCGAGTCCACGGCGACGCCTCAATCGACTTAGCGCGAGCAATCCGAGCAAGTACAAAGCGCCTCGAGCCGGCGTTTCCCTTCCGCCAGCGCGGCAGCCGCAGCCGCCGCTATCACCGGCGCCATTCGCATTTGCTGGCTTGCCCGCTCCGCCGTCGGTTGCGCCCGATCCGCCACTGCCGCCGCTGTTTTGGCCTCCGCTCGCGCCGACTCCGCCGCTCGCGCTGCCCGCTTGGCCGCCGGATCCGCCCGATCCGCCCGATCCGCCGTCTACGATCGGAACACATTGGCCCGAGACACACTCTCCGGTCGAACAGGGTGTTCCATTGGCCTTCGCGGGATTCGAGCAACCTGATTGCGGAGCACATGAATCGAGTGTGCACTCGTTCTGGTCATCGCAGTCGATCGTGGGCCCTGTGCAGCTGCCGGAGCTGTCACACGCGTCCGGAGTGGTGCAGAGGGTTCCATCGTCACAAGCGGTTCCCGCGGGCGCGAAAACGTTGGACGGGCACGATACGCCGGTTCCGTCACACATCTCCTCCACGTCGCAAGCGTTCACGGCCGGGCGGCAAACGCTGGTGTTTGCGAGGACGGAGCAGGTTTCCATCCGCATTCGCTCCGGCCGCGACGCTGCACGCTTGGCAGTCCGGCTGCGAATCGCCACATGCAGTGTCGCAACACACACCATCTGCGCAGAACCCAGACGTACAGCCACTCGAGACCGTGCACTTTCCGCCCTGACCGACCTTCAGGGAGAAGACATAGGCGCTGCCAGCGTCCGTCCCGCCAGCATTGGCGTCGTATCGAGCTCCAATGACGAGAGCGTCTCCGCCAAGACCAACCGACACGCCAAACTCGTCGGTCGACGCTCCATCGCTTGCTTTGAGCTTGGGTTGTTCCGACCAAGTTGTTCCGAGTTGCTGGAAGATGAAGACGCTGCCAGAGCTCGTGTCGAGTTGCGCGCCTACCACCGCGACATCAGCGCGGAGCGCGACGGAGCTTCCAAACCAACTGTTCGCCGTGGCGGCGGTCGCGGTGAGCTTCATCGTTTGGGTCCAGGTCGTCCCCGACCGAACGAACACATACGCCGCCCCGGAGTTAATCACTCCGGTCTTGTCGGCTAGGACCGCACCTACCAGCGCGGTGTCCCCATCGAGAGCGACCGCGTGACCGAAGAACCCCCCGTCGGCAGAGCTGCTAGGAGTCAGCTTTTTCTGCAGAGTCCACGTACTCCCCGAGCGCACGAAGATGTAGGCAGCTCCCGCCCCAGTAGACGCACTACGTGCGCCGACCAAGGCAGTGTCTCCGCTCAGCGCGACAGAAAAGCCGAACAGATCGCCGAGGACGAGATCACTCGCCTGTAGAAACGACGAGGGCGTCCACTTAGTGCCGCTTCGCTCGAAGATACGCGCGCTTCCCTTCTGGCCATTGCCACCCATCGCGCCCACGACGGCAGTGTCGCCGTCGAGTGCGACGGCTGTGCCAAAATTCTCCCCGATACTAGCCGCGCCGATCAACGTGGCCTGTTCCGCCCAGACTCCATTGGAGCGCACGAATACGACTGCTTTACCCGCGAACAGCGTACCTGAAACGTTCGATGTTGGAGCCCCTGCAATGATCGTGTCGCCGTCGAGCGCGACCGAGCTGCCGAGAGCCGACGCAGTGGATGTCAGCGTTCCCTGAGGTGTCCAGGTCGCTCCAGATCCGGTAAAGACGCGGACGCTGCCAGACGCTCCGGTTCCATCGTCACCGGGAACTCCGACCGCAACGGTATCGCCGCTCATCGCTGAGGCCGTACCAAACGCTGTCCGACGCCGCGCCGTCGCTCGCAACGAGCTTGGTTTGTTCCGTCGCGACGACCAGCGGTGATTCGGAACTTCTTTCGCGCGTAGGTTCGTCGGTGGGGGGATTCGCGCTGCATGCGGCCTGCGTCACCGCGCACACGCACCATCCGAAGACACTGAACTTCGTACCCCAGCTTGCCATGAGGTCGATCGAAACATGGCACCGTGATGGCGGTCAACGGTGCGCCGGCGCGGGGTTCGGTGGGCTTTCCACTGCTCGTAGGATCCCCAGTGCCTCTCACGCCTTCGGAACGAGCGCCCGAAGCGCCGCCCGAAGCAGCGCGGGCACATCGTCGGAGCTCGCTCTATCGATTCTCCTGCAGCGCTCGCTTCACTTCGGTCTTCTTGAATCCTTGGCGCATCAGCGCCCCGAGCAGCTGGGCGTCGATGTTCGCGCGGTCGGACAGGCGCGATTTCGTTCGCGGTTCCTCGATGCGTTTCGCAATGTACTTCTCGCCAAACACCTTGCGCGCCGTGTGCTCGTTGTGGGCTTTGCAAAGTAGCCGAAGATTCTCCGGGACCGGCAGGCCGCCCCGCGCAAATGGCTGGTCGTGCTCGATCGTGATGAACCGCCGCTCGCTGCAGCGACGCCCGCTCGCGTCGACGAACGCGCACTGATGTCCATCTCGCTCCCGTACGATCCGGGCCACGTCGACGGGAATGCGTCGCGAGTCGGGCGAGAGCTGACGAGGTTTCCGCGTCCGACCCGTGCCCATCTGACGCTTCGTCTCGTTCTCGATCAACTGGTCGATTGCTCGCTCGACGAGCGCTGCCAGATCCCCGCTCGGAAGCGAATGGCTCACGAGCTCTCGCGCCCGCTCGATCTTGTCGCGAAGCTCTCCACTGGCCGAAAATTCGATGCGATACCGGCTCTCCGAAAGCGCCTCGATCCGGGCAGGGGGCTCCACTCGATCCGAGTTACCTGTCCCGGGACAGGTAGCCGTCTCGGCTCGCGAGTCGGTTGATGGAGCGAGGGGCAAGGACAAGGGCAAGCGCCGCGGCTCGGCCTCGATGCGATCTGGCACGTCCGGCCGGGGAAACCAGGTCGCGAGGATCTTCTCGATCTCTCGCCGGGACTTGCCCCGCGCTTCATCGAGTAGTGCATCCGCGTTCGCCTCGCTCAAGTGCTGCGACAGCAAGAACAGTCCGGTCAAATGAATCCCGCCCGCTTCGAGCTCCTCGAGTATTTCGAGGGAAACGCTCGCCGAGCCGAGCCACCCGAACCCGCTTGAGCGCGGCTTCCTCCGAATACCCGAGCCGCTCCAAGCAATACGAGTACAGCGACGAGCAAGCCTGCTCGAGATACAGCCGGCGCCGCTCGATTTCCATGAGATGCACTATGACCCGAACCATCGCCTGTCGTTCCGTGCGGACGAGCTCCGGCATGCAGGCTAGAAGGTCGGGATCGGAGAGCTTGGAAACAGATTGCCGTTGCATGAGCTTCGCATACCACGAGGTTTTTTGGGCTCGCCGTTGGCCCGGGGAGCGCCTTGCGCGAGGCGAGACGAGACGAAAATCATTTTGGCGGCAGAAGCGCGCGAGAGCGCACGGAGGGGGCGCTGCGAAGCGGGCTCGGTCGACGTTGTCGGGTTGCGAGGTCGACTCTGGTCGAAAGGCGTCAACAAGAATCGTACGCGCGGTGCAAATAGTGCTCCCACGATTGTCGCCTTGCAGGAGTCAGCTCCTCGAGACGTGAGCAAGGACGTTCGTGAGGCTGACGCCAGCGCGTGGAGCTCCGCAACCTTTGGCAGACACGCCGTGCCTTGGGAATCGTTGGTGACGTGAGAGGCGTGCTTCTCGTCTTCTGTGAGCGCGCTCGGCAATCAATTCGCAATGACGCTCGTACTCGCTGGTTCGCTTGTCGGCTGCGCTGGACCTGGCACCGACGGCGCCGACTGAGCGTCGTGCTCGCAGGGCGAGCTCCGACGAATTGGAACCACCCGCGTGTTGGCGGCGGCGATAGCGAGTCCGCTCTAAAAGCTGCGAACTCGGATTCGGGTTCGGATTCGGAATCGGGTTCGGATTCGGAATCGGGTTCGGATTCGGAATCGGGTTCGGATTCGGATTCGGGTTCGGATTCGGATTCGGGTTCGGCCACGGATCCGGATCCCGAGGAAGCGAGTAGAACCGTATTGGCGACGCGTCGGACCAAGTCCGCTCTAAAAGCTGCGAACCAAATCCAGCTCATCAGAGCCGAGCGGAACCTACTCGACTACCCGAAGCCGACTCCCGACTCGCTCGTCGATCCGCCGCAGGCCTGCCTCGAAGAACAGGCGGCGGGCCTCGTTCATCTCTCGCGCGGTGGGGCGTCGATCGATCTCGGGGAAGTCGCCGGTGCGGTATTCTGGGCGGTACTGGCCCATCACGTTGACGTAGGTATCGGGCGAGACATCGCGAGCCAAGAATTGGAAAATCGCTCGCGTTTCATCCAATAAGCCGGGCATCACCAGGTGTCGGACGAGGACGCCGCGTTGGGCGAGACCGTCGGGGCCGATGACGAGGGGGCCTACTTGGCGATGCATCTCGGAGACGATGCGGCGGGCGACGTCGGGGTAGTCCTTTGCCTTGAGGTAGCGCAGGGCGGCTTGCGCGGTCCAGAGCTTCACATCCGGCATGTAAATGTCGACGATGCCGTCCATCCAGGCCAGGGACTCGAGGGAGTCGTAGCTCGAGGTGTTGTACACGATGGGGAGGCGAAGGCCGCGATCCATGGCGATGGGGAGGGCTTCGAGGATCTGGGGAACGACGTGCTCGGGAGTGACGAAGTTGATGTTGTGGCAGCCCTGGGTTTGGAGATCGAGCATGGCGCCGGCGAGATCTTCGGGGCGAAGCTCGCGACCGTGACCCGCCTGGGAGGTGTCGTGATTTTGGCAAAAGACGCATTTCAGATTGCAGAACGAGAAGAAGATCGTTCCCGAGCCGCGTGTTCCCCGGAGACAGTCCTCTTCACCAAAGTGGGCAAACCAGGTGCTGACGCGAGCCAGGCGGCCCGTGGCGCACACCCGCGCATCGTTGACCAAACGGTCGACCCGACAATTGCGTGGACACACCTCGCAGCGGGCGAGGGAAGCCACCGCTAGCTCCGCTCGTCGCTGGATCTCCTCGCTTCCGAGCTGGAGATAGGCCGGGGATGACGCCACGCCGTTAGCGTGAGCGCGCGGGGAGATTGCGGCAAGCTTGCGGTGGGGCGGGGGCACGATATGCTCGGCCGACATGCTGCGTTTCTGTCTCGCGCTCATCGGCCTGTTTGGCGTCGTCGGCTGCGGGACGCGTGGGGTTCGCTTCGAGGGGTGGAGCGAGCCGGCCATCGCCCGGGCGGAGGACGTGCAGGAGCTCGAGTCCATGCCCGAGGAGTACCGGCGACTCGGCGAAGTGAGTGCGAGCTGTGAGCTCACGGAAGGCAGTCCCCCGCCCAGCGGCGCGCTCCTTTCCGACATCGATTGTTCCGAGAGCCGGCTCATGGCCGCGCTTCACGAGCGAGCGGCCGAGGTTGGTGGTGAGATGCTGGTCGGCGGGCGCTGTCGTTCCCACGAGGTGGGCAGCAACAAGCTCGCGGTCACGTGCAGCGCGGTCGTTGCTCGACCGAGTGACGAGGCTCGAGCCGAGACGCCCCTGGGCGGCGGGAAGTTGATTCACGATTGCAGCGCGCCCCGGGCGAGCGAGGCCTGGAACATCCACGTTCACTTTGCGAGAAACGAAAGCGTGTCGCCTCGGCCGCCGCGCAACCCGGAGTCGGTGCGGGAGGTTCCGCTGCCTCCGGTGAGCCACGTGCGCCTGGGCGATCTGGTGACCCGCTGCGCAAGCGGTTGCAGCAAGGTCGGCGTACGCCTCGGGCTCGTGGCCGCGGCGGGTCGGTATGGCGCGACGGATGTGGTCGACGTTCATTGCGTCGCGAAGCACGAAGGCTGGATGTGCAGCGGGGCGGCGATGGCGTACGAAGTCGATCCCGAGCGCAATCCGAGCGCGCGCTGATCTCATGGAGCTTCTCATCGTTCGACACGGCGAGAGCCTCGCCAATGCCGAAGGTCGCATGCAGGGGCGGCTCGACTCGACGCTGTCGGATCGAGGTCGCGCTCAGGCGGAACAGCTCGGCGCCTGGCTGAAGGCCCATTCCTCCGGCTGGCATGCGGCCTACGCGTCGCCGCTTCGGCGAGCCAGAGAGACCGCAGAAATTCTGACGCGGGTGACGGGCGGGCCGGAGCTCAGCATCGATCCGGATCTCGCGGAAGTGCATGCGGGAGCGCTCGAGGGGCTCACGCGCGAGGAGATGGCGGAGCGGCATCCGAATTTTTTCAGCCGCGGCATCACCGAGCTCGCCGACTTTTCCGTCTTCGGGGGGAAAGCTACGACGATCTCCAGGTACGCGTCGGTCGCTTGCTCGAGCGCTGGTTCGCCGCGCATCGCGCTTCGGAAGAGCGGGCTCTCGTCGTGGCGCACGGCGGAATCAATTTCCAGCTGGTCAAGGCGCTCGTCTGCGTGCCGGTGCCGCGGGTGTGCATCGTCCGCATGGGCAATTGCAGCGCCACGAACATCCGCCTTCGAGAGCGACGAGGAACCTTCCTGGGCGAGGTGGTGTGGCACGTGCCCATCGAGCTCATTTCCCGAATTGGGTCCGGGGACGGCGGAGCCCTCTTTCGCTGATCGCGCGCCCTTGTGCAAACGAGCTGCGTGGAGCCATGATGCCCGGCTGATGGGCTCCCGCTTCGCCCGGACGCTTCCCGTCCTGTTCGCCTGCCTTGGCTTCGCGTGCGGTGAGCCACCGCCGCCGTCGCCGAGCGCGGTCATCAACGCGAGCCCGAAAGCGGTGTGCGTCGGCGACGATTTCGCGACGACGATCCTGCTCGATGCCAAAGACTCGGCTCCGTATCTGACCTTGGTGTACGTCGCGCCGGATCCGGACGCGCCTCCGCTAGAGCTCGACTGGTCGTTCACGGGCTCGGAGACTCGCTCCATCGACGGCGACAAGAAGAGCGTGGAGCTTTCCCTGGCCATGGCCGGAGATCGGCCGCTTCACGTGAAGCTCCGCGTCGAAAATTCCGAGGGCGGAGTCGCCGAGGCGCTCCAAACCATCGCGGTGACTCCCCTCGTGGATGGGGTCTGCCCGCTTCCGCCCGTGGAGGAATGAGTGGTGCGGCGTGGCGCCATCGTGCTCGCGCTGATCGCGATCGCTCCATCGGCGCGAGCCGCGGCGGGGACTGCGTTCAACGAGCCGTCTCGCGCGGCGGCGCTCGGTGGTGCGGTGACCGCGCGACCGGGCGATCCAGGGACCATCATCTCGAACCCGGCGGGGCTGGCCGATGTCGACGAGCCCACGTTGCTCGTGTCGGGGCAGGCGAGTCGCTACGAGCGTTGGTTCCAGCGCACCCACGAGCCCCGGGAAGAAACGGGGCGCTGGATCGGTGGCTTTGGTCTCGGCGTGGCGACGCCGCTTCCCGGACCCGACTGGCTCCAGCGATTTCACTTCGGCTTCGCCCTCGACATGCCCGCCGAGCACGTCTTGAAGGTGAGCGTCGCGGAGCGAACCGACGAGCCCCTCTCGCCCATCTACGACGCGCGCGCGGATCGCGTGAGTGCCCTCTTGGCCCTCGCGGTACAGCCGTTCGATCGCGTGCGCTTCGGGCTCGGCGTGAGCGTGACCCCGTCGCTCGCGACTCCCACGGAGGTGAGCTACGACCCGAGTCGCGCGGACACGGCCCAGGACCAGGTGATCGTGCGGCTCGATCGCGATCTGGCGCTGGAGGTGTCTCCATTCTTCGGCTTGCGCGTGGATCCCTTCGACGCTCTCGCGCTCGGTCTGGCGTATCGGGATGCAGCGATCTCTCGGGCCAGCGGCAGTCAACACACTCAGGCCGGCGGCATCGTCGCCGAAGATCCCATCGACTATTTCCAATTCTGGGATCCCGCGGAGCTCGCATTCGGGGTGGCGGTGGGACCCCTTTCGAACCTCACGGTTTCCGCGGACGCGACCTGGCAACGCTGGAGCGAGTTCAAGAGCGGATTCAATCGCACGCTCGACCAACCCTTCGAGAGCACGCTGAAGCTCGCCGCGGGCGTGGAGCTCCAGGCGATCCCCGGGGTGTTCGCTCGGGTCGGATACGCGTTCGAGCCGAGTCCGATCCCCGAGCAGGTGGGCACGAGCAATTACCTCGGCGCCGACACCCACGTGCCGAGCGCGGGCGGTGGCGTGGATCTGCGCAAGCTCACCGGAGCGCCCCTCGCGATCGATGGCCACGTGCGCATGCGTTTTGGAGCCACCCAGAGCGCGAAGAAGCAACTCGGCGAGCTCGGTGACGCGGATCCCAGCTTGCCTGGTCAGCAGATCGACAACCTCGGCTATCCGGGCTTCCAATCGGGCGCGCGCTTCTATCAGGCGGGCATCACGCTGACGCTCTTCATCGGCAAGGAGAAGAAGCCGTGAAGCGACTCGGCGCCGCGCTGACCTTTTCGATCGCGATGCTGTCCGCAGCGCCCGCGCTCGCCGGCGTGGAAGATACCTTTGGGCTCGGTCCGAGGCCGATGGCCCTCGGGGGCTCTTACGCTGCGCGGCCGGGGGATTACTCGGCCGTCTACTACAATCCCGCCGGTCTTTCGCCGGGAAGCGAGGCGGGTCGGCGAGGAGGCTTTTTCGATCTCTCGCTCGCGGTCGTGTACGCGCACCCGAGACTTCACGTGACCGGAGCGGATGGCGGCGAGGTCCCGACTCCGGACACGCCGGACACGGCCGGCGCGATCCTGGGCTCGCGCTTCAGCGTCGGTCAGCCCTTCGGGATCGAGGGCTTGAACATGGGGCTCAGCGTGTACGTTCCCAAGCACCTGTTCGAGTGGGCGATTCGCCCCGATGACGACGTGCAGTGGGCGCTCCTCACCGATCGAACCCAGGTGCTCTCGGCGCACACCGCGCTCGCGTACCGGATTACGCCGTGGCTCAGCGTGGGCGCGGGCCTTCGCATCTTGTTCGACGTGCAGACCCTCACCCGCGGCCAGGTCACCGACGTGCGCCTCGAGACCGATCCCGACACCAACAAGAGTGTGGTGAAAACCAGCACGCGACTCGGGACCAACGCCGAGGTGTTCGGTCGAGTCTCGCCCATCTTCGGCCTGCTCGTGACACCGCTGGAAGAGCTCCGGATCGGAGTCAGCTACCGGCACAAGAGCTACGTCGATGATTGGGGCGACACGCGCCTGGCGGGCGTGCCAGATCTCGGAAACCTGGGCTACACCCATCGTTTCGCCCACTACTTCGAGCCGAGCCAGGTGACCCTGGGCGTTTCGGCGGATCTCAGCCGGGAGCTCGACGTGTCGTTCGATCTCACCTATGCGCGTTGGTCCGAGGCCCTCACCACGAATCACAACTTCTTCTACCGCGACCAGCAAGATGGCGGGATCTGGGGGGACACCTGGGTGCCCGCATTCGGCGCACGCTGGCGCCCGACCTCCAAGCTCTCGGTCTTTGGAGGCTATCGGTTCCAGAAGTCGCCCATCGACAACTTCGGCGGTCCCACGAATCTCCTCGACGCCGATCGCCACGTCATCGCGACCGGGTTCGAGATCGGTCTCGGAGAGCTCGATGCGTCACTCACTCTCGGCCTCAACGACGTGATCCTCGTCGAGGGTCACGAAGACAAGGACTTCCGCCGTTTCGAGAGCGACACGGCGTGGCAGAAGAACCCCGGCTATCCTTCCCTGAGCTACGGCGGTCACCTGATCGCCGGCTCGGTGGGCGTGGAGGCCCGATGGTGAAACGATTCGTCCCACTCTTGTTGGCTGCTCGCGGCGTGCGGTCCGAAGGATCCGACCGAGGTGCTGAGGAGCGATCACTGTCCGGTGGGAGGATGCGTGGACGCGGGCTCGGCGGCGGACGCGGGTCCCATCGAAATCCCCCCCGAACCTTTGGAGGATTGGGACACCACCGACGCAGGCCCGCTGTCGGGCATTTTTGCGGTGGAAGCGCGGATCACCGCCCACGTCGTGGTGGAAGTGGAAACCCGGCAGCTCTTCCGCCTGCGCATCTTGCAGCACGGAACGACCGTGCGCGCCAAGAGCACGCTGTGCGCGTTCAAGCTTCCGGTCGTCGAAGACGTCGCGACGCTGATCATTCCGCCTCGGCTCGAGCGCTTGCTCTGGACCAAGAGCGTGGAATCGAATGGCGAGTACCTGTCGAGCCCGGAGACGATCAACGCCGCCTACAATCCGCCGCCGTCGCTCTTGCTGGTCGGAGCCGATCTGGCAGATCCCGAAAAGGGAAAGCTTCCGACCCTCGAGGACACGACTGGCGCCATCGACGAAGACGAGGACGGCAATCCCGGTGTGACTCTCTCGGCGTCGCTCGTCACCTGCGAAAAATTCGAGGAGCTCTACGTCGCACTCCGCACCGGAGCGAGCTTGTCGGGCACGGTGCTGACGGCCGACGTGATCGAGGGCAAGGCGGACGTGAGCCTGAACCAGAGCGTCATCGGCTACAGCAACGACTGCCTGGCGAGCGCGAAGACCATCAACATCGGGATCGACAAGGGAAGTCCGTTTCGCGCCGTACGGGTGGGTGACGCCCAAGACGTTGACCAGAACGGGAACGTGACCTGCCCCGAGCTCGAGCTGAATTCCGTCGACCTTTTCGGCGATTTTTGGGGCAACTGAGGGTGCCGAAGCTTTCGTTCGTGGCCGGCACGCTGGAGCTCCGCGGGGTGGGGGAGAGCGACGCTGCGAAGTTGTCCGATGCCTGGCGCTGGGACGCGCGGGTGCGCTGTCATCGAGCTCCGGCCATGGCCTACGCAGAGGTCGTACGAAGCTTCGTGCAGGGCGGCATTTCGTTCGAAGACGAAGCGCGCGCCTATCTCGAGCTCGAGCGACCGCTCCGGGTTCGGCGGGAGCCGCGGCCGTTCCAGCGCGAGGCCGTGGCGCAATGGTCCAAGGAAGCGGGTCGCGGCGTCGTCGTCTTGCCCACCGGCGCCGGCAAGAGCCACGTTGCGGTCATGGCGATCGCGGAAAAGAAGCGGAGCACGCTGATCGTGGTTCCGACTCTGGATCTGGTTCGCCAGTGGTTCGATCTGCTTCGAACCAGCTTTGGCGGTGACGTGGGCATCGTGGGGGGCGGTGAGCACAGCGTCCAGCCGCTGACGGTGACCACCTACGATTCGGCTCACCTGCACATGGAGCACTTTGGCGCGCGTTTCGGGCTGGTGGTGTTCGACGAGTGTCACCATCTCCCCGGTACCGAGCTATCAGCTGGCAGCCGAGCTCTGCTTGGCGCCGTTTCGCCTGGGGCTTTCCGCGACGCCCGAGCGGGCCGACGGGCGCGAAGAAGCGCTGGCGCGGCTCATCGGACCGGTCGTGTATCGCAAGGACATCGGGGAGCTCGCCGGCAATTTCCTGGCGGACTACGAGACGGTGCGGGTCGGGCGTCGAGCTCGAGCCCGACGAGCGGGACGAGTACGAACGCGAGCGGTCGGTCTACCTCGGCTTCGTTCGCTCCCAGAAGATCCAGCTGGGCTCGCCTCGGGGCTTTCAAGACTTCGTGATGCGAAGCGCGCGCTCCGGCGAGGGCCAGCGAGCGATGCGCGCCTACCGCCGACAGCGGGAGATCGCGTTTGCCTCCCGTGCCAAGCTCGAGCTCCTCGAGGATCTGCTTGCATCTACACCGAGGGGATCGCTCGCTCGATCTTCACCCAGGACAACGCCACGGCCTACGCGATGTCTCGACGCTTCTTGATTCCGGTCATCACGCACCAAACGAAGGTGCGTGAACGAAGCGAGATCCTCGAGCGTTTCTCCGACGGGCGCTATTCGGCGATCGCCACCAGCAAGGTTCTGAACGAAGGCGTGGACGTGCCCGGACGCCAACGTTGCGATCGATCATGAGCGGAAGCGGTTCGGTGCGCGAGCACGTGCAGCGGCTCGGACGCATCTTGCGCCAGCGCGACAACAAGCGCGCAACGCTGTACGAGCTGGTGAGCTCGGAAACGGCGCGAGACCCGGACCAGCGAACGCCGTCGCGAGCACGAAGCCTACCGAGGGAGCGGGGATTGACGTGCTGACCCCGGCGCTCACCCGCGCTCGCCGGCGTGGCAAGGAGCTCCAGCTCCCGCCCCTCGAGGGGAAGAAGCGCATTGGTGCCGTCGCCCTCGCGCGTGCCGTCCTGGAGGTCGCCCGCGCGAACCTCGGGGAGAGCCAGAAGACGGTGCGGGAGCTCCTCGCCGCCATTGTCCACGAGCCGAGCGAAAAGAAGCTCCTCGACGGCCTCGCGAAGCTCGTGCTGGATGCGTCGGAGAGCGAGGGCGCGGGGGAAATCGACAGTCGTGCCGCCCGGCGCTCGCTCTTCGAGGCGGCCTGTGCGCGGCGCAAGGAGCTGGCTCCGGGCGTGTTTCTGGACCGAGCCAGCGTGATGGAGGACGTTGCCCGGGAGCTCGAGCTGACGAGCGAAGCCCTCGACCAAGCCCTCTATGCCGATTTGCCGAGCGAAGAGAAGCTCGCCAAGGTGCCGGACTTCGATGCCCTGTCGCTCGTCGATCACTACGAACGCTCCGAGCGCCAGGCGGTGTTGCTCCGCGCCGTGCGCATCGTGGCGGACGTGACGGAGAGCTCGCCCCACGCGTATCGGGCGCTCTTTGGTAAGCTGAAGTTTCGCCGACTGCTGTGCCGAATCGAGCGTCGAGGCGCCGGCTACCGCATCGAGATCGACGGACCGTACAGCCTGTTCGAATCGGTGACGAAGTACGGTCTCGCTCTCGCCCTCGTCCTGCCCGAGCTCGAAGCCTGCGAGCGACTCGATCTTTCGGCGGAGCTTCGCTGGGGTGCTCGGCGCGAGGCGCTCACGTATCGCTATCAGAAGAGCCAGAAGAGCTCGGGCGCGGCCGTGCCTCCGCTCTCCGACGACGTAAATCTTCTGCTGGAAGCATTTCGACAGATGGACACTCCGTGGCGGGCGGAGCCGTCGAGCGAGATCCTCGATCTGCCCGGCGCCGGGGTGTGCGTGCCCGAATCTGGTCTTTCGTCGGGGCAAGGGTCCCCCCGTCTATCTCGAGGTGATGGGGTTCTGGAGCCGTGACGCGGTGTTTCGTCGCATCGAGCTGTGCGAGGCGGGCCTCGGAGCGGCCATCCTCTTCGCGGTCTCGAGCCGGCTCCGAGTGAGCGAGGAGCTCCTCGATGACGAAAGCTCGGCGGGGCTCTACGTGTACAAGAAGACGATGAGCGCTCGAGCCATCGAGAAGCGTCTGGACACGCTGTTCTCCAACCCGAACTTCGGCTAACTTTCCGCCATGGTCGACACCCTGGCCGAGCACTTGCTGGTCGAGTACCACGGCTGTGACCCCGAGCTCTTGAACGACGAGGCTCGGATCAAGGAGCTCATGTGTCGCGCCGCGGAGGCCGCTGGCGCGCGGGTGGTCGCGGAAGTGTTTCACCGCTACCGGCCCCAGGGTGTCACTGGTGTGCTGCTGATCGAGGAGTCGCACTTCTCGGTGCACACGTGGCCCGAGTACGGTTATGCCGCGCTCGATTTCTATACGTGCGGCGAGTGTCACCCCGAGCGCGCCGACGAGTTTTTGCGGGAGGCGCTCGGAGCCAAGCGCGCGGAAGTGATGCTGATCCGCCGAGGGCTCCGCAATCACGAAGGCTCCCTCGAGGTCCGGGAGCACCCCGCGCCGAGGTTCGATAGCTGATGCGCCGCTGGGGGGTCGTCGTCTCCGCCCTCCTCTTCGCTTCGCCGCTTTTCGCCCAGACGCTGAAGGACAAGGTCAAGCAGCACGTCGGCGGTGAGCTCGACAAACCGAAGCCCAAGCCGAAGCCCAAACATCACCATCACGGTGGCGGGTCTCGTCCGCGGCCTCCACCGCCGCCGCCGTCGCAACCCGTCGGTCCCGCGCCCCCACCGCCACCTCCCGAGCCCGAGCCCACCGGGCCCGAGCTTCCGTATCGGGTGTTCGGCGGACCGTTCAAGCTCGATCCGGAGATCAGCCTCGCGTATCGCGGCTGGCGTCCCCAGAGCTTCCCGACCATCGATGTCTCCACCCAGAACACCCTCACGTGGTCCGTCGGTGCCCGCGCGTCGTTCTATTTCTTGAGCATCACGCGCGCGCATTACGAGTCCAACGGCATCGCTTCCCCCCGGCGCCACGGAGCATCGGTTGCGGCCCGCGCCAGCAAAGCCACTCCGGTGGCCGCGTGGTTTCTCGGCGCCGTCGGATTCCCGGTGGATTGGGTGCTCGAGCCGATCATTCGGTACGAGGCGAGGTCGTTTCAATCCACCCTCAATCCGAAAAAGCCCATCCACTTGATTCCGCGATCCGCCAGCAAAAACGACGATCTCAGTCTGTATCCGGCGACCCAGAACGAGCTTCTGATGACGAGCTCCTTCGAGACGTTCGTGGTCGGGCTCAAGTACCACCAGGACAACGATCCGAGTGGTGTCATCACCTCCAAGGCCGGAACCTTTCCGCGGATCTATTTCGGCGTCGGCTTCACGCAATTCTCGAAGCCGTACATGGTGCGCGTCGGCGACGCGGTCCTGGACGACCTCTTGTTCGATGCGATCTTGCGCGGCGGCGGGCTGGCTCTCGGTCTCGAAACGGTTCAAAAGCCCGAACGCTTCTTCGTGGATCTGTCCACCCAGCTCGGAATTGGTGAAGTGCGACTGACCCACGACTTCACCGTCAACGAAACGCTGCCCGACGGATGGCTCATCGGCTACGCCCAGGGTGATCTCACCGCTGGTTATCTCTACCCGATCTTGCGAACGCGACCCACTTTGCTCATTGGCGCGTCGCTCTCCGTCGGAGGCGCGACCTTCTTCTACTTCAAGCCGCTGACGACCGAGGAAGAGCAGACCAACGTTCCCCCGCTGAACTGGGATTTGCTGTGGGGCGCGCGGATCTTCCTGACGCTTCCCCTGTGAAGCTCACCTCGCCCGAGCGAACACCACCGTGTTGCTCGAGCCCGCCTCGCGATCGGCCCAGTAGACGCACTTGTCGTCCAGGGTGATGGCTTCCACCGTATGCCCATAGGGCACGGTTGCCATGGCAATGGGCTTGCCACCGTCGTTCGGGATGCGGACCAGCGTTTGCGGGCCCTTGTCGTCGGTCGCCGCGAGAGTCGCAAACACCCCATTTTTGTCCGCCGCGATGCGCGCACGATCGGCCAGACCTCCAGCGAGCTTCTTTGCCGCGCCGCCGGCCTTCGGGATCCTCAAGAGATCGCCCTTGAGCGCGAGGTCGAAGTACACGTTCGATTCGTCGATCGCCAGGTCATAGGCCTTGTCCTGGTGAGCGCTCAGCACCTTCGGCTTGGCGCGCTCGAGAGAAAAGGCGAGCACCCGATTCGCGCTCGAGTCGGTGACGTAGATCCCCGAACCGTCCACCGCGATGGCGCTGAACCCGAACGGCGGAGCCTTGGCTTCGGGTCGTTCGGAAACGTCGAGCTCGTAGGTCTTGCCGCTGCTCTTTTTCGGCCCGGACCAGGCGATCGTAGGGCCCGTAGTCGCCCGGCACTCCGTACAAATAGCGGGCGTCGTCGGCCAGACCCTGGGAGGAGAACTTGTCGGCCAGGACCTTCACCTCCCCGCCCTCCTTCAGGATGCTCATCAGCCGGATCCCGGAGGTGAAGTACACGTTCCTGTCGTCGACCACCAGGCCCCGCGGCTCGAGCGAAAGGGATGTCACGTTGACGGCGCCCTTGCCGTCCTTCCGTGCTTTTTTGAGAATCCCCGCGTTCGCTCATCGCCTGCCAGCTCGAGTAGTAGACGTGGGTCGCGTCGCCCGTGAAGCCGAACACGTAGCCCTGGGTCGTGCCGAGCTTCATGGGTTCGGGGCCCGCGGCGCACGGCCCCGGAGGAGGCTCGGGCGCGGGCGCCGAGCTCTCCGCTGCTTTCTGCGACGGCGCTTCCGGCTTCGCGTCGGTCTTTCCCTTGTCACAGCCAACGAGTGCGAGGACGACGATTGCCGAGCTCGCGCGACGGTCGAGGAAACTCCACATGCTGCCACCTCCGCGGTCTGTGTGATCCCGCTCCGGACCCCAGCAGAGCCCTGGGGGGATTACAACTCCGGCCTGAAAACAGCCGAGATGGGGAAGGAAAGGCCAGTGCTTTCGTACATGGGGGGACTCTCGGAAGGCGACCCAATCCCCATGCAGAAACCCAGCGTGATTTTCGTGTTCCTGGCGGCGTCTCTGGCTCTGTCGGCGGAGGCGTCCGCGGACGGTCCCAAGCCGGTCAAGGTTTCCAAGCCGCGCTCCGGCTGGGCCGCCAAGAGTAGCGTTGTCAGCTCCGATCTCGGCGCGGGCAAACCGCTGGTGATCGAGGTCTTCATTCCTCTTTGCTCGGAGTCCAAGGGCGGACCGTGCGGCAAACAGGACGGGGCGGGGGAGGCGGACAACCTCGAAAAGAACATCTACTGGGGCGCAGTGTTTGGCGCGCGACGCTATCTCGATCGCAAGTGGCTCGGTTGGACGAAGACCGAATCCGGATCGGGCGAGAGCTTCGAGCTCGAGCGAGCTACCTACAAGCGAACGGTCTCGGGCTCTCGATTCGGTCTGAGCCAGTCCGTCGACGTGTATCTGGTACTGCACGCCATCAATGGTGATGCGAACCGTGACGCACTCGATCGATTCCGCAACGTCGCCGAAAACGGCGGGACGGTGAAGTTCAACGACGGCGTGGGTGCGCGCGAGGAACGCGTGCACGTCGTCGGTTTCATGGGTCGCAACCCGCTCCTGGTGAACGGGCGTCCGCCTCGGAAGGTGGATCTTCCCGCTGCCAGCCCCGCCCGGGCGCGATCCATCGTTCTCAATCAGCGCCCACTCTCGGGAGACGCTGGCGCCCTGGCTGTCGGGCACCGGTTCCCGGGCGCTCGTGCTGGCCCGAGGCGCGGTGGCTTCAGAGGGATACCTGCTCGAGGCGATCAGCCGGGGTATTGCCGAAAACGACAATGCCTGGGGGCTCGAGCAACGGGCGACCAAAACCTATGCGGACTTTCACAAGCTTCCGAAGAAAGCCGCCAACGTCTACTTCGCGCATTACCCGCCCAAGAACTGGTTCGACGTGAAGACACCGAGCTCCTGACGTATCCTTCGAGGGTGCGCGGGCCTACGCTTCGATCGTTTCTTTTCGGCTCGATCACGCTCTCTCTCATCGTCTGGAGCTGCGCCCAGGGCCAAGGCGTGAGCGGCGGCGGGAATGTCGCTCTTGGGGGCGGCGCGAACACCGCTGGTGACTCCAGCGTCGTGGGAGGCACCGCCGGAACATCATCGGGTGGCGGCAGCGGTGGCATCGGTGGCAATGCCGGCGCTTCTGCGAGTGGTGGCGTTGCAGGGGGAAGTGGCGCTACCGGCGGATCGGCGGGCAGCGCAGGCACCGGAGCAACGGGAGGCACCGGAGCAACGGGAGGAACCGGAGGCACCGGAGCAACGGGCGGCACCGGCGCAACGGGCGGCACCGGAGCAACCGGAGGCACCGGAGCAACCGGAGGCACCGGAGCAACCGGAGGCACCGGAGCAACGGGAGGCACTGGAGCAACGGGAGGCACCGGAGCGACGGGAGGCACCGGCGGAAGCGGCGGCTGCAACATCGTCAACTGGGACTTCAACGGTTGCGGCGGTGGTTTCAGCGCATCGGGGAAGGGCAGCGATTGGTCGTGCGGAACTCCGACGTCTGGGCCCGGCGGCGATCACACCGGCGGCGGCCAGGCGTGGGCCACGAACCTCACCGGCAACTCCGCGACCTGTGCGGACTCGCTGCTCACTTCCCCCACCGTCGATTTGACGACGTACTCGGGGCTCGCCCTCAGGCTTCGGATCTGGCAGTGGCACGACTTCCGCGCGTGCAACACGGCCGGGATCTTCTGTCCGCTCGTTTGCGCGCTCGACAACAGCACCTACTCCGGCGGTGTGGTCGAGGCGTACAACGGGAGCCAGTGGGTGAAGCTCCAACCGGTCGGCGGTTACCCATCGAATCCCATCGATTGCTATTACCAAGGCGACGCGGGCCCGACCTGCCCGCCGTCGTGCAGCCTGGATGGACAATCCGGGTTTTCCGGCGCGAGCGGTGGCTGGGTGCTGAAGGAGTTCGACATCTCGAGCATGGCCATCCAGACCTTCCAATTCCGCTTCCACTTCGCGAGCTATGCGAATGAGCCGCTCTGCCATCCGAACACCGCGGGTTGGTACATCGACGACGTTGCCGTCGCCAAGCTCACGTGCCCGTGACGGCTCAGCGTACGCGGTTGCGGCCTCCGTGCTTCGCCTGGTAGAGGCGAAGGTCGGCCGTTTCGATGAGCGCGGTCAGAGTAACGCCGTCTCGGGGATACTCGGCCACTCCGGCGGATGCCGTGAAGTGGGGGAGCGGTTGTCGGGGTCGAGAAATGTGCATGCGGAGCTCGGCCAGGACGCGGTGCGCTCCGTCCTTTGGCGTGTCGGGCAAGATGAGCAAGAACTCTTCACCGCCGTAGCGACCGGCGCGATCCGTCTTGCGGAGGCGATCGTTCAAGTCCTTTGCCAGCTCGCGGAGCACGTCGTCGCCGACGAGATGACCGTGCTCGTCGTTGATCAGCTTGAAATGATCGAGATCGAGCATCGCAACGCTGAAGGGACGGCCGCTTCGATCGGCGCGAGCGATTTCCTCGTCGAGTTTCTCGAGGATGTGCCGGCGATTCGCGAGGCCGGTGAGTCCGTCGCGATTCGCGATTTCGCGTTGCAAAGCTTCGCTGGCGCGAAGAGTCTCCTCGATGCGCTTGAGGTGGGTCACGTCGCGATAGCTCCACACTCGACCAATCACCTGGCCGTCCAGCCATTGCGGGCGCCCCGTGCGCTCGATCCGCCGGCCGTCGACGAGTTCCACGGTGTCGATGCTCTCCCGCTCGCGATCGTGGAAGAGGTCTCGGGCGCGCGCGATGAACCCGACGGGATCGGTGGTCTGCTGAGCGAGAAACTCCAGACGGGGACCTCGATCCCCAGCCGGGCCGAGCAGTTCCGCCGGGATCTTCCACAAGTCCACGAAGCGTTGATTGTGAGTGAGGACGCTTCCGTTCGAGTCGACCGCGAGAATTGCCTCACCGGTTGCCTCGAGGGTGGCGCGGAGCAGCGATAGGGATTGAGCGAGCTCCCGATCCATCCGAACGCGTCTCTGGAATTCCAGCGCCAGGGAGCCGAGGCTTGCCAGGTAGGACGCAGCGTTTTGTTCGTCGATGGCGAACTCGCGCTCGCCGCCGACGTGCTCGTGACAAATCACTCCACGCACGGATCCGGCAACGCGAATGGGTGCGTCGAGCATCGCGCCGATCCCCAGCGGGGTCAGGTAGCTCCCGGAGAAGCAACTCGTGCGCGGGTCCTGGTGGGCGTTCTGCGCCGAGATGACCTCCTCGGTTTGGAGCGCATCGAAGTACGCGGGAAAATCCTTCGCAAATAGCTCGATGCCTCGGCTGTGTGCCTGGGTCGTGCGCTCGAAGAGGTCTTCGCACGTGATCTTGGTGCGCTCGTGGTCGAAGAGCCAAACGCTCACCCGATCGATGTCCAGGGCGTCGGCAGCCGTCTCGGTGATGGCGCCGAACGCAACGGCCACGTCCGCCTCGTAGTTCCTCCAGCTCCGCGCAATGCCGAGCAGCGCGGACTGCTGACGCGCGAGCCGAGCGGTGAGGGAAGACGGAGAGCCCAAGCTCGCTCAGCGTAGCCGAGGCGACCAGGAACGAAGCAGCAAAATCTTCGGGCCCGGGGGATTCCGCCGGGCTCAGCTCGTCCCGACGATGACGTTGCCGAGGCGGCGCTCTCTTCGCTCGCGGCGTTCGGGGGTCGCGGGTCGCGGTTTCGTGTCCCGTCGTGCCCGCTCGCGCCGGTCGCTCGTGCGTCGCTCGACCCCGGCACGCTGGTCGCCTGGCGGGCAACACTCTCCGCGGAGCTCGGTCAGGGTCATGCCCCGGCGTCCGGCGATCGCGGCATGGTTCGCGCACAGGACGACGAGCCCATCTTGAAGACGGTGGCGGCGGAGCACCCGAGTGTCCTCAATGCCGCAAACGGCACAGGGGCGAGCGACGGAGTGACCTCGAGCGCAACGGCGATAGCACGCGGGACATTGGCCGCGACGGGGGCGACAGGTCGGGCGGGAACAAACGACGCACATCACCATCCGCCGGGTGTACTTCCAATTTCACGGGCGGGGCCAATTTCCGGCGTCGCGGAGCCCTTTTCGAGTTTCCGCGCCCCAAGAATCGAAGTAGGGAACCCGCCATGTCGAAGCTTTCCCCAGTGCTTGCGTGTCTCGTTTTGGCTGCCGCATGTGGTGGCACCACTCCGCCCCCGACCACTGCGTCGGATCCCGAGCCGACCGGCGATAAAGCCGAGCCCAAGGAAAGCCCGACTTCCCACGACGATGAAATCACCGCCAAACAGCGGTCGAGCTTCATGTCCCAGTGCGAGCACACCCCCGAACAGCACGAGTTTTGCGAGTGCAGCTTCCAGGTCGCCAAGGCGCATCTCACGCCGGAAGAAGTCAAGAACGACGAGCTTTCGCCCGAGCGCGGCGCGGAGCTCAAGAAAAAGATCACGGCAACCTGCACGGACAAACTGCCGGAGGTAGCCGTGCGGGACGTGTTCATGAGGGGGTGCACCGCTCAAGGCGCAACGCTCGAAAGTTTTTGCGATTGCACGTGGACCGCGCTTCGCAAAGCGGCCCGAGTGGGTGAAATCGCGACGATGGACACCTCCACCGACACGCGCGTGGCGGACTCGGCCAAGTCTTGTATGACCAAGTTCCCGGTAAAGAAGCTGGAAGCCGATCTGAAGAGCGCCTTCCTCAAGGGCTGCACGAAGGATCCCTCGGTCGAAAAGTTCTGCGGCTGCGCTTGGACCGCCTGGAGAGGCGAGCTCAGCCCGCTCGAGATGGTGCTTTCCGGCACCGAGTCCCCCAAAGCCAAAGCGGCGTTCGAGAAGGTCAAGGAATCCTGCAAGAAGCTAGCGCCGAAGAAAAAGCCCGAGGGCTGACGCTTTCACTAGAACTTCCCGGGACGTGGGCAGCCGCGTTGGCAGCGATCGATCTCGGAGGTAAGATCCGAAAACATGGGCTGGCTCGCCAAGGCGCTCGCATCGGCCATCGTGCTCACTCTAGCTTCGTGCAGCCTGACCTCCTCTCTCGACGATCTGAAGAAGGGCGGAGACCAGGGCTTCAACGACGGGGGCGCGGGGAAACCCGGGGTGGACGGCGGCTGCAAGCCCAAGACCTGTGCCGAGCTCGACGCCGGCTGCGGGACTCTTCCCGACGGATGCGACGGTGTCGTGGATTGCGGAAATTGCTCGAGCGGGCTGTTCTGCGGCGGCGCCGGCCCGAACAAGTGCGGCAACACTCCGTGTATCGCTCGCACCTGCAATGAGCTCGGAGCCGACTGCGGTGCGGTGTCCGACGGCTGTGGCGAGGTGCTCGACTGCGGTAGCTGCAAGTCGCCCGAGGTGTGCGGCGGCGGCGGCGTGGAAAACGCCTGCGGCTGTATTGCCAAGACGTGCGCGGATCAGGGCGCTGCGTGCGGGACGATTTCCGACGGCTGCGGAAACAGCATCGTGTGCGGCACCTGCATCCTGCCGGAAGTCTGCACCAACAATCAGTGTGGATGCACGCTGCAGAAGTGCTCCGACGTTGGGGCAGACTGCGGCACGCTCTCCGACAATTGCGGCGGGACCATCGATTGCGGTTCCTGCTCGACCGGACAATTTTGCGGCGGCGGTGGACCGAACAAATGCGGGACGACGCCCTGTGTGCCCACGACCTGCGGTGCGCAAGGCAAGAACTGCAACACGATCTCCGATGGTTGCGGAGGAACGCTGAGCTGCGGATCGTGTACCAATACCGACACCTGTGGTGGCGGCGGGACCCCGAACGTGTGCGGATGCACGCCCACGACCTGCGCCGCGCAAGGGAAGAACTGCGACACGATCTCCAATGGCTGCGGGGGCAATCTCAGCTGTGGGACCTGCTCGGGATCCAACACCTGCGGCGGCGCGGGCACGCCCAACGTGTGCGGCTGCACGAAGACCACCTGCGCCGCGCAGGGGAAAAATTGCGGACAGATCTCGGACGGATGCGGCGGCAACCTCAGCTGCGGAAGTTGCACAGCGCCCAGATTTGCACCAACGGCGTCTGCGTTTGCTCACCCACGACCTGCGCCGCACAGGGCGTCACCTGCGGTTCGATCCCGAACGGATGTGGCGGCAACCTCAACTGCGGAACCTGCACGGCGCCGAGCACTTGCGTCAGTGGCAATTGTAGTTGCACGCCGAATCCGAATCCCTGTCCGCAGAATCAGTGTGGCGGCACCGCATCCGATGGCTGTGGGAAGCAGATAACTTGCAGTTCGAGCTGTACGCTTGCCGGCTACTGCGGCTGCGCGGGCGGGCATTGCGGCGGCACGTATTGCGTGTGCAATCCGCCCCCCTGCTACTGAGGCTTGCGCCGCGGTCCTCGTTTCGTTGCCTTCTTCTTTTTGCGCGGCTCTTGGGCCGGTGCATCTTGGATTTCGACGCCGAACAAGCTCGAGAGGTCGACGCCGTGAAGCACGTTCGACTTGGGCGCGCTCGATCGGACGAGCCGACCCGCATCTTGGGCGGTCGTCTGAACCAGATCGGCGGGATCGACGCCACGCAGCTGGAACAAGAGCTCCGGCTGGCGATCCAGGCGAGAGCCGATCCCGTAGAACGTCGCGGCCACGTGCTTGCACATCGACGCGAAGTCCGGGCAGCTGCAGGAAAACTCGATCTCCGCGGGCGACGGAAACAAGCCTCCGGGACGTTGGGTGACGACCTGCATGACTCGGCCCTCGATCTTCCCGCGCAAGAGCTCGACCAGCGAAGCGACCCCCCCCTGGCACTGTCGAACGATGGCGCTCCAGCTCTTCGAATCGAGCGGCTGAACGTCGATGCTCACCCGATAGAGCGCCGTGCCGGAAACCAGGGCGCGGACCTCTCGTTCGGCGATCTGGAGATCCACGACCGACCCGCTTCGAACGTAGCTTCGGCCGCGGGGGAGCCGGCTGGCGAGATCCGAATACGCCTCCAGGTTGTCACACCACGCTTTGCCCCAGAACGTGTCCGAAATCTGCTTGCCGTCGATCACGACCGGCTCGAGATGGCGGCCTTCCTTCTGGAGCTCGCCTCGTAGGCGCTCCGCGCGCAGCTTGCGAACCGCGACCGTGAGGTTTTCCGGAAAGCGTGAGCCGCCGTAGCGTGAGCGACTGGATCGACGCCGGGCCATCGGTCAGCGTCTTGTCGGACCGGACCGCGCGCGTCAAGCGTTCAGGCGTCGCCCATCGCTCGTTCGAGATCGAGGCTCACCAGGCGCAGGATCTCTTCGTCGGGGAGCTCCGTGAGCAGGGCCTCGCCGCCGCCCTGGAGGATCTTGTCGGACAGCTCGCGTTTTTCACCGATGATCCGGTCGATCTGCTCTTCGACGGTTCCGCGGCACACGAGCTTGTGAACGATGACGTTCTTCTTTTGTCCGATGCGAAACGCGCGGTCGGTCGCCTGATTTTCCACTGCGGGGTTCCACCAGCGATCGAAGTGGATGACGTGCGACGCGGCGGTGAGGTTCAGCCCGGTCCCGCCGGCTTTGAGGGAGAGCACGAAGAACGGCGGACCGTCCTCGGCTTGGAACGCCTTGACGAGATCGGCACGCCGCGCGACCTTCGTCTCGCCGTGGAGCACGAGGCCCTCGCGACCGAATGCCTGAGCCAGAAACGAGGCGAGCGGTGAGGTCATCTCGCGGAACTGGGTGAAGATCAGCGCCTTGTCCTGGCGCGCGGCGATCGGCTCCACGATTTCACCGAGCCGGAGAAGCTTGCCGCTCGATTTCGGCTGCCACTCGCCGTCCTTCAGCCAATGGGATGGGTGATTGCAGATTTGCTTCAGTCGCATGAGCGCTGCCAAGATCAACCCGCGCCGCTTCATGCCGTCCGTGCGCCCGAGCTCCCGGGCGAGCTCCGTCACTGCTTGCTGGTAGAGCCCTGCTTGCTGCTTGCTGAGGGAGCACCACGCGAGCATCTCGGTTTTCTCGGGCAGATCGGCAATCACGCGCCGATCGGTCTTGAGTCGGCGAAGTACGTAGGGCTCCACCAAGCTACGAAGCGGTGCGTAGTCGCCGCTGCTCGCGAGCCGTTTGGCGAACGTGGAGAACGACTTTTGCGATCCGAGAAGCCCGGGGCACGCAAAATCGAAGATCGACCAGAGATCGGCGAGGCGGTTTTCGATGGGTGTCCCGGTGAGCGCCAGACGCAGGCGAGCGCGGAGGGCTTTGGCCGCGCGCGCTTGCTTGGCTCCGGGATTCTTGATGGCCTGGGCTTCGTCGAGGACCACCGCGGCCCACTCCTTTTCCGAGAGCCAGGGCCAGCGCAAGAGCGACCCGTAGCTCGTGATGACGGCGTCGAGCTCCGCCAGGTCTTTCGGGGGCTGGGCAAGCTCTTTCCGATCGATTGCGGAAGGGTGCGCGACCACAGTGCGGAGTGTTGGCGCGAAGCGACGAATTTCTGCCTGCCAATTGTCGAGCAGTGACGCCGGCACGACGAGCAGCGAGGGCGCGTCACGCCGTCGTTTCAGAAGGACGAGAAGGGCAATGACCTGGATCGTCTTTCCGAGACCCATGTCGTCGGCGAGGCAGCCGCCCAAACCGAGCTCTCGAAGGGTCCAGAGCCAGCAGAGGCCGATCTCCTGGTACGGACGCAGCGTGGCCTGAAGCTCCTTTCCCGGTCGCATGGCGGCGAGACCTTCGGGACTTCGGAGCGTTTCCAAGGTAGCGCGAAGCCAATCGCCGGCCTCTACCGCGATCCACTCCCGTTCGTCCGACTCGGTCGAGGTCGCGTCGGAAACGGCGGCGGCTCCGCTCAGCATTCGCATCGCGTCGTGGAACGCGAGGCCGTCCTTCGTCGCGCGCTCGACTTCTTGCCAGCGACCGAGAGCTTCCTTTAGCTTTTCGTGATCTACCTCCACCCACCGGCCGCGAATGAGGGCGAGTCCGCTCGAAACGCGCTCGATCTCCGCCAGGTCTTCGGCCGTGAGCTCTTCACCGTCGAGGGTCAGGGAGACATCGAAGTCGAGGAGAGTGTCGCCCCCCATCCCCGCCGGACGATCGCCTCCGATCTTCACGTTCACCACCGGCCTTCGTCGCGCCTTCCACCAATCGGGCACCCGCACCCGAAGGCCTGCTGCCTCGAGCGCGGGGAGCTCCTTCAGGAACGCGTGGGCCTCTGCCGTGGTCCAGGCGAGGGGATGGAAGACCTCCCCCGAATCGAGAAGCCGTCGGACCAGCTCGCTTTTTTCGCTCGCGCGTTGAAGCGGCTCGAGCAATCCGACCAGCTTCTGTTGATCCCGAACCAGCGCTCCCTCTTCGATCGCGCGGCCCAACGGCACGTGCCGTACGGTTGCCTTCCGCGATACCTGCGCTGCCTGAGTGGCCAGAAAGGCGAAGGGCCGCTCCGCGTCGTTCTTGTTCTCCGCCAGGTGGAGGACGATCTGTCCGACGCTGTTCCAGACCGGATGCTTTCCTCGCAGCCACTCGTGCGCGCTCCCATCGTGCGCCGTCATCTGTGCTCGAAACGCACTCGAAAGCTCGGACCACAGGCCATCCAAGAGCTCGGGCGAGAGGAGCTCGCCACCCCGGAGCGGCGGAGCTTGGGCCAGAAGCTCGTCGAGCTCACCGGGCGAGGGAGAAACCGTGACCCGTTCCCGGAGCGCTTCCAGATCGGGATGCCCCGACAGGCGAGTCATGAAGCGATGACCGATCTCGCGGAACCAATGCGCACTCGGCGGCAAGACGGTGTCGAGCTCCACCGCACCGAGGTCGAGCAGCCCATGCCCCGGGCCCTGGGCGAACGCCCGGGTCAGACGCTGCCCGGCGCGCGCTTCGATCGCCATGGCGTCGGGCGCTCCCGGATCGAGCCAAGGCTTTCCCGAAGGCAGAAGCGAGATGCCGAACGTAGGCGTCCGAGCTTCCGTGACCATCGGGGGAGTCTATCCTGGTTCGATTCTGCGGAGCGTGGCTCTACGACCAGCGCAGGATCGACGCGGCCGCATAGTCGCCCGCGTGGGCAAAGCCACCGAGAGCGAGCAAGCCGCCGCTCGCGAGCATTCCGTGATTGAGGGCGTCTTCCAGATTGATGGGGATCGCGGCGCCGAACAGATTTCCGTACTGATCGAAGGTGTCGTGATGCTTTTCCCTCGGCAGCTCCAGGGCCTCGCGCCAATTGCGGAGGAAGATTGGGTTGGGCTGGTTCGTGACGAGCAGATCGATGTCCCGAACGCTGACCCCCGCCTGCTGGCAGGCGGTCGTCACGATTTCCGGCACCAGTTGGTTGCCCCGGCTGATGATCGAGGCGACCCGTTCTTCGGTGAAGCCGATGCGGAGGGGGCTCGTGCCAGGCTCCCAGTAGCGCCGGCCGTCCGCGGCAACCGCGACCATGTCCGTCGCGCACTCTCCGTGGATCTGGTGCACGACGCTGAGCAGTGGTCGAAGCTCGCTGGCTGCGACGAACCCGACTCCCGCGCCGTCACCCGGGACCGGAGCCTGCGAGGTGAGGCGAACCTCCGGGTTCGAGAAGACGCGTCCGGCCGCATTTTGCACGGTGCACAGGAGCGCCCCGCGTGCGTCGGTCGATTCCAAAAACAGCCGAGCGAGCTCGAGCATGTAAATGAACGAGACGCAGCCGCTGTTGTGGAGGTCGACCACCCAGCGCGCCCGACTACCGATTCGATGCGCGACCTCTGCTCCGCATCCGGTGAACGCCTGGTCGGGCACGGCCACGTTCGTCAGGACGACGTCGATGTCGCGATGCGGATCGAGATTCAGATTGTCGATCAGGCGCTTCGAAGCGCGCTCCAGCATTTCGGCCGCTGTTTCCTCGGGTCCCACGTGGCGACGCGTGGTCGGGGCGGTGAACATTCCGCGGCGTGCCGCGGCCCCCGCGGCGAAGAAGTCGTTTTCGATCACTAGTTCCGGCAAATAGCTCGCCACGCCCATCAGGCTCACGCTCGTCATCGCCCACCTCCTCCGTCGCTCACCGCGGGACCCAGCCGGATCCCATGCGCCCGTCGGTGCTCCACGATGTTCTTCAGATTCGTGAGCTCGACGGTGTGCCCCGCGTAAAACAAGGGCCACCAGTCACCCACCCACGCGCGCTTGGGATCCGAGCACAGCTCTGGATACGGATTTTCGTCGTAGTGGGGGTGGTGGCAATTCGTCCAGATGACGACGCTCCCCGGACGTCCCAGCACGAGCTCCGCGGGGACGATGCGATTGAGGTAGATCATCCAGAGCTGGTCGCCTTGGTCCCACGCGCAGTGATAGTCGACCGTGAGCGCACCGGCCTCTGCGATGGTCTTCACGTAGATGGGCGTGTCGCCAGAATCGACACCCACGAGCAAGCCAGGTCGATTCGTCGCATGCAGATCGCGCACGCTGTACGTCCACTCGACGAGGGAAAGCGGATTGGCCATGTACTCGAACAGCTCCTCGGCGGGACAATCGATGTGCTCGTGAATCGTGCAGTAGCGCCCGTAGACCTGTTCGTGGGGATATACGGTGTGGGTCATCTCGGTGATGATCTCGCCCAGCGCTTCGCGATCGAAGCGCTCCATGCGAACGACGCCTGGAATGTCGTCGAGGTCGGTCATGATCTCTCCACGTGGGTGACGCCCGGGCCTGCCGCCCGGAGAAAGCCGGCGAAAGGTGGGATTTCGACGTGCTCGAGCTCCACCGATATCAGCGACGGACCACTCCGGGTCCCGGCCCTGCCCAGCGCCCGTCGAAGCTCGTCGAGGGATCGGCAGTCGCACGCGCAAAGCTCGGGAAACATCGTGCCAAGACCGGCGCCGAGGTGCGAGCGGCGGAAAGTGTTGTAGCCGCTCACGTCCTCGAGCAAGAGGTGCTCGCGGACCAGGCACATGCCGTGCGCGCCGTTGTCGAGCAGGACGTAGGTGATCGGCAGGGGGTGCTCGACTGCCGTGTGGACTTCGAGCCCGTGCATGAAGAACGCGCCGTCACCGGAGACCACGGTGCAGCGCCGGCCGGTCGCACAAGCCGCACCGATCGCGGCGCCGTACGTCCAGCCCATGCCCGCCATGCCCATGGCGAGCAGCCAGCGGCCCCCTCGAGGCGCCCGCAAGTGGTGGACCGCTTGGGCGCCGGTATTGCCCGCGTCGACGAGAACGACGCTGCGATCCGGAAGCGTTTCGAGCACTGCCGTGAGGACGGTCTCGGAGGAAAAGCCTTCGGCGGGCGGAGTCGGTGGACGCTCCATGAGCCGCTCGGATGCGGGCACTTCGTCGAATTCGTCGAGGAGCGCACGCAGCGCTGTCTTGATCTCGCCCAAAAGCGCGATTGACTCCACGAACGCGGGCTCTCCCCCGATACACAGCACCGGCTTGTGTTCGAGAAGAGGCTCGATCCCCATTCGGGCGAGCAGTGGAAGGCGAGTTCCGACGAGCACGCAGCCGCGGGCGTTGGCGAGCGCCTCGGTCACCGGCGCGTGTCCCATCGCTCCAGCCACCCCCAAAAACCTTGCATGCTCGTTGTCGAAAGCATCGCGAGCCTCGGGGGTCACGGCCACGCTCGCATCGAGAACGCGAGCGAGCTCGGCAAGCTCTTGCCGCGCTCCGGCGCGAGGCACCTCATCGCCCGCGATGATCACGATGGGTCGCTGGCTGAGAGCGGAGATCGCTCCTCGGATGGCTTGCGGGGAGGGACGCGCATGAGAGCGGTGGATCTCGGGACCTTTCGAGTTCTCGATCTCGACGAGTTGCCGATCCTTGGCCAAGAGCAACACGGCGGGGCCGGGATGCGAGCCCAGCGCCGCGTTCACCGCTTCCGTCATCAAGCGGGGGACCGCATCAGGGTCCTCGACGCGTTCGCACCACTTGGCGACCGCGCGGAAGACCGCTCGCGCATCCACCGTGTTTCCCTTGCCGCTCGTGTCTTGAAATGCGCCCCGTCCTTGAACCTGCGTCGGCGGCTCGCCGACAATCGCCACCAGCGGAACGGCCGACGCGCGGGCTTCGGCGATGGAGTGCACCAGGTTCATGGCCGCTCCCCCCGAAGTGACCATTACAGCGCCGAGCCCGGTCAGCCGCGAGTAGGCGTCCGCGGCGGTTCCGGCTCCGTGCTCGTGCTTGCAGAGCACCGCGCGGATATCGGGACGTCGACGCTGAACCGACGCAAATACGTCCTCGATGTTCGCGCCGCCGACGCCAAAGACGTGACGCACTCCCAGCCGAACGAGGGAGTCGACCAGGAAAATCGGCAACCGTCACCCGGGGCATGCGACCGATCGGTGCAACGAGCGGGCCGAGCGAAATCGAGTCCTACCGAGCGTGATTCACGCATTCGCTTCGCGACAGCCCGCATCGCGCGCAGCGATTGCGGGAGCTCGGAAGCGCAGTGCCCAGGCCCAGAGTCGAACTGGGGACACGCGGATTTTCAATCCGCTGCTCTACCAACTGAGCTACCTGGGCGGGAGGCGCGAGCATTAGCGCATGCGCCGGGGTGGCCGCAAGCCCAGCCGAGAGGGGCCTCGCCCCGGCCGATGCGGTAGGCTCGCGGGCGTGAAAAAGGTCGTCGTGACGCTCGCCTTCGCGTCCCTTTTTTCGGGATGTGATTCCAAGAAAAAGGCGCCCGACCCTGCGCCGGCGAGTCCCCCGAGCGCACGCCCGGCGAGCTCGGTTCTCCGAGTGCCCGACGACGTGACCGAGCCGCGGCCCTTCGTGCTGCTCTTGCACGGGCTCGGCGGATCCGGTGAGGAAATGGTGAAGGGGCTCGGCATCGAACAACTGGCGCGACAGCGACACTTTTCCTACGCGGCGCCCAACGGAGACTTCGATCGCAAGGGTCGACGGTTCTGGAACGCATGGCGCGGCTGCTGCGATTTCGATCAGACACAGCCGGACCACGTGGCGCGGCTCCGGACCATGATCGAAGAGGCCGTGAAGGATCCTCGAGTCGACGCCAAGCGCGTTTGGGTGTTGGGATTTTCCAACGGTGGATTCATGGCCCATCGATTGGCCTGCGAGGTTTCCGGCATTGCGGCCATCGTCAGTATCTCCGGCGCCGGGCCGAGCGACTCGGAGCGATGCGCGCCTCCCGCGCCGGTCGCCGTGTACGAGATCCACGGCAATCGCGATTCCCTCGTACCGTTTCTGGGCGAGCACGAATTCGGACAGGCCGACGCCGTTCGCACGGTGACCCGTTGGGCAAGCCTCGACAAGTCGTGCGAGAAAAAGCCTCACGATCTCGGACAGCGGGATCTCGTGCCGTCGCTTCCTGGCGCCGAAACCAAGCGCGAAGCGTTTCGGGGCTGTCGTCGGCCGATCGAGCTTTGGACCGTGCAGGGCGGAACCCACACGTCCGCGCTCACTGCCGAAATGCTTCGTGCGGTGTTCGACGAGCTGGAAAAAGCGCCGCCCGCGTCACTCGGCGGCGGAAGCGGCCGCTGAGGCGACGCGTTCGACTTCCACGCTGAGACCGACGAACTGCGTCATCCCACTCACCGGATCCACCGATCCGGGCCCGGACGCTGCCAGGAGGTTCACGTTCATCCCGCCACGGCGCGCGGCGGTCGTCCAGCTGCTCTTGGGATCGTGTCCATAGCCGTGGGGAACGCAGGCTGCGCCTTCGATCACGTCGCGGCTCACGACCACGGGAAGCTCGATGCTGCCCACCGGCGTCGTGATTCGAACCCGATCCTTCGCTGTCACCCCGAGGCGCTCCGCGTCAGCGGGACAGAGGTGGATGGCGTGGTCATCGGTGTGAAGCCGGCCATTGCCGTGCATCCACGAGTTGTGGCCGTTCTTCTCGCGCTTGGTGAAGAGCTTGAGGAGCACGCGGCCCGGGGTCGGACCGGCTGTTTTCGCGTCGAGGGACGCGGTGAGCTCGGGCAGACGAGCCCAGATATCCTCGGGATAGAGCTCGACTTTTTTCGAGGGCGTCCGGATGCGGCGCTCGAGAAAATCGCCGGACCGCGCGCGCTTGGTGAGGATCCCATGGGGATTTTGCCGGAGCTTCTTGAACGGCCGCGGACCGACCGCGCTCGCCAAGAGGGGAGCGACCAGCGCCTTGGCACCTCCGATGGCCGTGAGCGCTCGCAGGGCGGCGTCGGCGACGACGCTGCCATTGAGCGGCACGCCAATCTGTTTCGCCAGGTCACTCAAGATGCGCCATTCCTGTCGGCGCTCCCCGCGGGGCGGGACGACCGCGTCGGTCCATTGCAGGAACGACTCCGGCTGAAGCTGCAGGGTCGCGAGGGGGAAGTCCTCACGCTCGAGGAAGTCGGTGCATGGCAGCACGTGAGTGGCTGCGGTCGCGGCCGTGTCGTTGACGAACAGGTCGATGGACACGAAGACATCGAGCTTGTCGAGGGCCTGGGCGAGGCGCGCCCCGTCGGGGCCGCTGAGCACGGGGTTGCCCGCCATCACCACCAGAGCTCGGATGCGTTCGGGACCGTCGGTCAGAATTTCGTCGGCCAGGATGGCCGTTGGCATCGTGCCCATCACCGGCGAAAATCCGCCGATGCGGCTCTTCCACTTGGGCTCGCGATCGAAGCCGAGCAGGCTCGCCAGACGCGCCGTATCGAGGGCGCCTCGGGGGACGAGAGCTCCGCCTTCGCGGTCGAGATTTCCGGTGACGAGCTCCAGAGCGATCTTCGCGGCGTACGCGATGTTGCCGAAGGTTCCCATGTTCACGCCGGTGGACACGTGGCAAAACGCGCCGCCCGAGCGGGCCATACCCAGGGCCATTTCGACGATCGTGTCGACCGGCACTCGCGTGGTCGCCGACACGCGTTCGGGCGTGAATGGGCGCACGGCTTTTTCCAGCGCCTCGATGCCGACCGCGTGCCGCCGAATGACCTCGCGGTCTTCGAGGCCTTCAGCGAAGACGACGGCGAGGATGCCGAGCAGGAGAAGAGCATCGGTGTCCGGAACGATAGGGACCCACGTGCCGACGGTGCGCGCGGTCTCCGTCCGACGTGGATCGACGATGAACACGCGTCCGCCGTTCTTCTCGATGTTCTGCAGGCGCTCGATCATCCGGGGCGCATGCACGAACGAGCTCTGGCTCACCGACGGGTTCGTACCGATCAGAATCGCGAATTTCGCGCGATCGAGATCCGGCACCGGATGGGTCGCTGGTGATCCCAACATTCGCGTCGAGACCACGAACTTGTTGTTGCAGTCGAGGGAGCCGGCTCCGTAATAGTTTCGCGTGCCGATGCCCTTCACGAAACCGAGCCCGAAGGTCGGAATGGTGTAGCTGAACGCCGCGGGGTTTCCGATGTAGACACCGACCGAGTGGGGTCCGTAGGTGTCGCGGATCGCTCGGATCCGCTCTCCTGCGTCCGACAGCGCTTCGTCCCAGCTCGCGGGCTCCAGAGCCCCGTGCTTCCTGATCAAAGGTCGATCGATGCGCTCGGCGCTCCGATGCACTTCGAGGAAGCGAGTTCCTTTGGCACAGGCGTAGCCCCGGGAGACGACGTGGTCGGGATCCGGGCGGAGCGCGACCACCTGTTCGCCGTCCACGTCAGCGAGGAGGCCACATCCCGCTTCGCAAATTCTGCAGTAGCTGACCCGGGTCTCCATCCAAGCCTCCAGCGGAAAAACGACGATCTCGGAGCGGGAGGATAGCGCGGAAGCCGAGTGACTGCCGGCCTTCTGGAAGCTTTGCTATGGTCGAAAAACCCGTGGTCAGCTTAGCGCCCCAAAGCGGTGGAAATCCTTACGCCAACGAGGCGTATTTGCATCAGCTCCTGGCCAAGGCCATCGCGGCTGGCGCGCGCGACGTGCACTTGAAAGTCGGCCAGCCACCGGGCGCGCGAGTTCGGAGCTCCCTCGTCTATTTTCGGATCGACAAGATCCGCCCGCAGGATACGGAGGCGGTGGCGCGACACATCATCCGCGATCCGAGCGTCAGCGACGACCTGGCTCACTTGAGCGAATACGACACGTCCTACGCAGCGGCCGGCATTGGACGCTTTCGCGTCAACATCTATCGACAGCGCGGCACCCTCGCGATCGTGATGCGCGCGATTCCGTTCGAGATCCCGTCGCTGGAGGATCTACGGGCACCCGCGATTTGCAAGGAGCTGGCAGAGCGCGATCGTGGGCTCGTGCTGGTTGTTGGCGCAGCGGGCAACGGCAAGAGCACGACCCTCGCCGCGATGATCTCGCTGATGAACAAATCGGCCTCGCGGCACATCGTGACCATCGAGGATCCGATCGAGTATCTGCATTCGGACGAACGCTGCTCGGTGAGTCAACGGGAGCTCGGGCTCGACACGGCCAGCTTCGCCGACGCGCTTCGCGCTTCGTTGCGCCAGGATCCGGACGTGATTCAGGTCGGCGAAATCCGCGATGCGGAGACCATGGAAATCGCGTTGAAGGCCGCCGAGACGGGCCATCTCGTGCTCTCGACACTGCACACCCCGGACGTCTCGCGCACCGTGAACCGCGTCGTCGCCCTCTCCGGTGGAGATCCCGACGACGTTCGGGAGCGCCTGGGCGACGCCTTGCAGGGCGTGATTGCCCAGCGACTCCTGCCCCGTGCCGACGGCACGGGGATGGTCCTGGCAGCCGAGGTCTTGATCGCAACCGGCATGGTCCGCGAGAGCGTCAAGCGTCCCAGCGGCAATCCTCCGCTCCGCGAGCTGATGGAATCCGGAGAGATGTACGGAATGCAGACGTTCGAGTCCGCCGTGAAGACCCTGCTGCGTGAGGGTCTCGTCGATCGCGAAGTCGCCCGCGCCGCCATCGGGTTCTGAGACCTGGAAAACGTCGTCCTGGGAAATTCCCTGATCCTGGGCTACATCGCTCGGCATGAGCGAAATTCGTCACGACTGGCGGCGCGAAGAAGCTCGCGCTCTTCACGATCTGCCGCTGTTCGAGCTCATCGACCGCGCACGCGCGGTCCACCTGCGGCATCACGCAGCGGACGAGGTGCAGCTCTGCACGCTTGCTCAGCGTCAAGACCGGCGGTTGCCCGGAGGACTGCGCGTACTGCCCGCAGTCGGCGCACTACGATACCGAGGTCGGGCGGAGAAGATGCTCGACGGTCGCGGACGTGTCGCGGCGGCGGCCGCGCGCGCGAAGGAGCACGGCGCCACGCGCTTTTGCATGGGCGCCGCGTGGCGCGAGGTGAAGGACGGCCAAGCGTTCGACGACGTGCTGGACATGGTGCGCGGGGTCAAGGCCCTCGGTCTCGAGGCGTGCGTCACGCTGGGAATGCTGGACGCACGATCAGGCGCGGCGGCTGAAGGAGGCGGGACTCGACGCCTACAACCACAACCTGGACACGTCGCGGGATTTTTACCGTTCGATCATCTCGACGCGCTCCTTCGAGCAGCGCCTGACCACGCTGCAGAACGTGCGCGAGGCGGGCATCACCGTGTGCTCCGGCGGGATCATCGGCATGGGCGAGGGGATCGACGATCGTTGCGCGATGCTCGTGGAGCTCGCGAAGCTCGACCCGCATCCGGAGAGCGTTCCGATCAATGCGCTGGTGCGTGTTGACGGAACGCCGCTCGAGGGTCTGCCCCCCGTGGAGCCGCTCGAGCTCGTGCGAATGATCGCAACGGCTCGCATCATGATGCCTCTTTCGCGGGTTCGTCTGAGCGCGGGGCGTAGCGAGCTTCCTCGCGAGGCGCAGCTTTTGTGCCTGTACGCTGGCGCGAACAGCATCTTCTACGGCGACAAGCTTCTGACGACGCCCAATCCGGGGCCGAACGAGGACGGCGAGCTCATCGAGGCCGCTGGCTTGCGGGCCTCGGCACCGGCATCCTGAACCCCACGTCGTTCGTCTTTTCGAGCACGGTCACCCAGATCGTTCTGACGACCATTCCGCCGCGCAGGATGTCGACTTTGCGCTGACCACGAACGATCCGATTCGGGAGCTCGCGCTCGGGGTCGACGGGGAATCGACTGTCGTGGACGTACAAGATGATCGGCGCGTTCACCCAGCGAGAGCGGGGATACCAGCTGTCGAAGTCGTCGCGGCGCGGCGTATTGCAGCCGACCGGTGCGCTATTTCCAATCGCCGCCTGGGCCTGGGCGCACACGACGTAGTGCGGCCCGACCACGACGGGGAGCCGTCGAGTCTCGATCATCGCCTCGGAGAGCGCATCTCGTAACAGAGGCTTTCCAGGACCCCACACGTACAGATCGTTCGATACGTCGTACAGGGGCTGATAGCTGGCCGAGAACAGGTACATCGGCAGCGGAGTCTTCACCCACGTCCACGCCAAAAGCGCGATCGCGATCCCCGTCCCGGCGCATCCGACGAAGAGACGTCGCCCGATGCAGTCGCTCTGGGAAACGTAGAGCGCGAGGGGCAGATACGCGGGCGCGACCCAGTGCGGCTCGGCCACCTTCGACCAGAGACAGAGGAGGACGAGGCACACTCCGGGAACCAGGGTCGCCAGCCAAAACAGCCGAAATACCGGGCTTTGTTTGCGCCGTTTGTGCAGATCGACGAGCAGAAAACCGGCGGCGAGAAGAAACGGCGGCGTCACGTAGGCGAGTTGACCGCCGATCAAGACTCCGAGATTGCGAAGCGACAGGCCTGCGTGGACTTGAGTGGTCACGAGACGGTGCCGAAGCATCGGGTAGCCGTGGCTGACCTCCCAGCGCACGACGGGCAAGGCGACGAGGCCCACGACGACGAGCAGCGACCACGGGCCGAGAGTGCGAAAGAGTGCGGGCTTCGTCAGCAGGGCGCCCAAGATCGTGGCCACCAAAAGAACACCACTCGCCTTGCTGATGCACGCAATGCCGGCGCAAGCGCCCGCTCCGAGTAGCGCGAGCAGAGTGCGAAAGCTCGTCGGCTCGCTTCGGAGCGCGAAGCCGGTGAGGCCGAGGGCGAAAATCCAAGCGAACGCCAGGGGCAGGTCCGGGGTGAGGCCGAACAGGCCGATGCTGAGCTCGGGGGTCAGTGCGAGGGCCAGGAGTGTGACGAAGGCGCCTTTCGAGCTCGCTCCCGACAGGCGTGCGGCGACAAAGCCGACCCAAGGCAAGAGCGTGGCGGCGAGCGCCGTCGCGACGTGCGAAAGCTCGGCGCTCGGTACGTCGCCTCGCCCGAGCAGCCGCGCGATCGAACCAATGAGTCCCGGATGCTCGATGTACGACGGCTGAGGGTGGAGGGCGTAGGAAGCGTACAGGGCTTCCGCGTCACCAAATCCCGTGCCGTGGGCGACGCTGAGCCGCAGCAGAAGGAGTCCGAATGAGACCCCCGCCGCGATGATCGCGAGCCGACGCGTTTCCGGCTCGATGCTCATGAGAGCCAGGGGGACAAGAGCTCGGCGACGCGTTCGGACGGCGGGCGCCCATGGCTCGCACCGTTTTTGACCGAGAGCTCCTGGCGCGCATGACGGCAGTGCTCGACGTAGAGCGGGTGCTCGTCGAGGAGCCGCCCTGCATCGTCCGCCAATGCCTCGGCGGTGAGCGCGCCCTGAATCAGCTCGGGGAACGCGCGTGTTTTCAGCACGATGTTCGGGAGCCCGATGTCGTCCACGCGCAGCAATCGTCGAGCGACTGCGACGGTGAGCGCTCCACTTCGGTGGATGATGACCGGCGGAACTTCGGCGACGGCGCACTCGAGGGTCACACTGCCACTGGCGGCCAGGGCGACGTCGAATGCGGGCAAGAGCGAGGGGACCGGAGCCTCGAGCAGAGCCACCCCCTTGTCGGACGCCTGCTTGGCGACCCAGCGTCGCGTCCGCTGATCGAGGGAGGGCGCGACGACGATCCGGGCATCGAGTGCCCCGCGCTCTCCGCGCAGGATGTTCACGGCACTCAGCATCACGTCGAGGTGGTGATGGACCTCGTGGGGGCGGCTTCCTGGCAGGAGCGCGACGTACTCCGCCGAGGGAGTCATTCCCAAGCGCTCTCGAATGACCGCACGGCTATCCGCGTTGCGCTCCAGGGAGGGATGCCCGACGAAATGCGCATCGGCGCCGAATCGTCGCCACAGCTCTTCCTCGAAAGGGAGCGTGACCGCCATTCGGTCGCACGCTTTGTGCAGTCGCGCTCCGCGTTCGGGGCGCCACGCCCAGATCTGGGGCGGGGCGTACCAGAGGACTCGGATCCCCCGCGCGCGGAGGTGAGCACCGAGCCAGGCGTTGAACTCGGAGTATCCCACGAGCAAAGCCGCTCGGGGCTCGCGCCGTTTGGCTCGAGACAGGAGCGTTTGCGCCGCGTGCGCGATCCGCGGCGCCCGGGCGATGACCGATCCGAATCCCATCGCCGTCACGTCGGCGAGATCCACCACGATCTCCATGCCTGCGGATCGGAGAGCCCGGCCGCCGAGGCCGAACGCGTCCACGTCGAGGCGTGCGACGACCGGCGCCGCCATCGCATCGCCCGAGCCCTCCCCAGCGGAAACCAGAAGGCTCGCGCGCGTCATCACGAAATTGGTGAAGCCTACTGCTGGACGTTCGGCTTGATCTCGTGAACGTTGACGGTGTTCGCGAAGATGTCGATGGACTTTTCGGCGAACTTCACGGGCTCTGTATCGGCGTCGGAGAGGCGTCCCCAGAACTCGACGCGGAACTTGTGGTCCTTCTTCGGTCCCGAAGCGTTGGCCTCCGCGTTCACGATCAACCACAGCGACTGGCGGTAGTCCGTGAAGCTGCACTTCGGATTGGGATATTGCCCATCGAAGTAGATGTAGCGGACATCCCGCTCACAGCTCCCGGGCGTGATTTCTGCCTGGGTTTCCTCGTCGAAGAACTTGACCAGGGCGCCGCCCACGTCCTCCCCGGAGCAATCCCGGACCGGGCCCGTCACGATGGCGAGGTCCTCGGGAGGAGTCCACCCCACGAGCGGCACGGCGAAATTGGCGAGCTGTTCGTACAAGGTCGGCGAGAGGGTCGAGCCCGTGATCTTTCCGGGCACGGCCGGGACGTCCAGACCGAAACCGACGAACTCCTTCGCGACGCCGGGCTTCTCCTTGACCCGATACGAAATCGTCGCTGCGGCCGGGTGAGGGAAGTAGAACTCACCGAAGTTGAGGTCCGCCGCGCCAGGGTTGTCGGGTCCCTTGGTGGTCGAATTGAAGAACAACGTCTTGCCGATGATGCTGTCGCCCTCGAAGAGCTCGGCGTCGATGTCGGCAACGCCTTCGTTGCTCGAGAAGTCTTCGACGCGGAACACGTTCTGATCGGTGGGCGGCCCACCGGCGGCGCCCGCTGCGCCAGCCGCGCCCGCCGCACCGGCAGCGCCTCCGGCACCGGCAGCGCCTCCAGAGCCTGCGCCCGCGCTTCCACCCGTGCCCCCGCCCATGATGCAAGACCAGTCGGGGTCGAGAAGATTGTCGTTGTTGTCGCGCCGCTTCATCACGGGGATCGTGTCCGCGCAGCACTGCTCCGGTGCGCCGGCCTTGCACGTTCCGGGAAAGCCAAGAGGCGTTGGACCGCAGGAGTTGCCACCGCCGCCGCCGGCAGCTCCTCCGCTACCCCCCGAGCCGCCGCTACCGCCTCCGTCGCCACCGCCGCCGCACGCGTAGGCCACGAGCGCCGAGGCACTCAACAACACCGCACTCACGAGCTTCCAGCGCTCCGCCACTTTCGAGCTCCTTGTCTCAGCCCCGGACACCACCGGGTGATCTAACAGACCTCACGCCTTCGGGCACGTCCCACACGGCGCTTTCGTCGAAGTCGGCCGAGGCCGACAGCTGCGAGCAATCCGAGAACGCCCACCATCCCGCCACGCTCGGGCCTTCCCGGCGCCGTCGTGCAGCAACCCGATTTGTCCGTCGGCGAGCCACATTCGGAGGAAAAGCCGTGTCGCGGGGTCGGGTCGCAGGTTTCCGGGCTCGTGCCCGGTGGGTAGATCGTGCAGATGCCTGCCACGTCGTCGGGTTCGAGATCGCGGAGCGTCGTCGTGCCGGGAACGTAGGAAGCGAACATCGTGGCGGACTTGTCGCAGGAATGCGCCAGGCCCAGGAAGTGCCCCGCTTCGTGAGTGACAATCGATTCCAGATCGCTCTGGATGTTTTGATTGCCGATGCTGAGCTTGGTGTTCACCGGATCGGACGAATTGATCTCAACGTCGGCGTCGTAGAATCTCGCCCGTGTCGACGTTGAACGTGATCGTGGTGAGCGCGAGCGTGTTCCCGGAGTTCGCGTACGGCCACTTGTCGTCACGGAACAGCCAGATGTTCGCGTTCTTGTCGTCCTGGTTGTACTCCTGCTCGCGGCAATCCACGTAACCGCTCGACTGATGGATGCGCAGCCCGGGGCTGTCGCCACCACCACAATCGGCGCTCATCCATTTCAGGAACGCGTTGCCGACGACTTGCTTCGCTTGCTCTGCGGTGATGCCTTGCTTGAGGGAGCCGTCCTTTTGCACGGAAAAGGTCATGCAACCCTGGCCCCAGTACAGGTCCTTGCCTCCCTCGAGACAGAACACGCAGCTCGGTGATGGGCTGCACTCGCTCGGTCCGCAGGTGGTGGTGCGGCAAAATGCGCCGGCGCTCCCAGCGGCTGTCAGCACGAGTAGAGCGACCGCTCCCGCGATCGAGCGTCTCAGTGCGCATCGCGCCACGCTTTCCGAACGCGCTCGCTGGCATCCGGAACGAGCTTGCCGACGAGCTCCTTGGCAGCGGAGCGGTCGACCTCGCGGAGCTCCGGTAGACGCGGGCTCGGCGCGAGCCGGGCGGTTCCCGAAGCATCGTTGCGGATGGGGAAGTGACCCTGGGCCATTTCCGTGACCGCGAGCACCCCATCGGTCGGCGTGAGAAACAGGAGCGTGCGCTCGCCGGTCAGAAGCAGCGCTTCCCCGTGAACGACCTGACCGAGCTTTCCCACCTTGCCGCCGAGGGTTCGCACCCAGACTTCCGAATCCAGGGCGTCGCCCGCCAGAAGCTCGTCCACCCGCACCCGGGTGTAGGTCACGATTCGCTTCTTCGTGCCGACGTACTCCCAGCGAGAGTCGCTGGCCAGCGCCGTCCCGAGCAGAGCATGGCGGCTCTCTTGGCTGAGCTCGCGGAGGGAGGCGCCCCGGGCCAGGCTCGCCCGAGTCTCGGGAGCCCAGACGGCCAAGGCACCCGCCAAGGAAACCCGGAGAAACCCACGGCGCCCAAGCATTTCGGAGGAAGTTCTAGAACGAAAGCGCTCGGCCGGCCACGACTATCGAGGTTGCGCTATAACCACGCCGCCGCGTCGCCCATGGCAACCCCCTCAGGAGCGCACCGAACGGCCCCGCTGCTCCAGCAGGCGTCGGCAACCCTGGAGAGCGAGCTGTCACGCTATCTCGCACGGCATCGTGCGGAGGTCGAGGCGATGATCCGCACTGGAGGTCGTGAAGCGGGTCTGCCCGCCGCGCGCCGTCACGCCAAGGTGTTCGACGGTCTCCTCGGTTCACTCTTCCACGCGGTCAAAGCGACCCAGGGGCGAGCCCTCGAGATCAGCTTGGGGGCCGTCGGCAGCTACGGGCGTGGCGGCGTGGCATTCGCGAGCGATCTCGACGTCCGGATCCTGTCGGGCAACGCGAGCGCCGAGGCGGCTGGCCCGTTCGCAGAGGCGATGCTCTATCCGCTGTGGGACACCGGATTGGCGGTCGGCCACCAGGTCTTCACTGCGGACGAAGTCATCGAGCTCGCCCGCGACCGATCTGCCCACCTTGACGAGCCTTCTGGATTGGCGCGACGTGGCCGGAGACGCGCATCATCCCCGCGCGCTTCTCGAATCGAGTGTTCGAAGGCGTGATCGGGCTCGGCGAAATCCAAGGATTTCTCGATCGCCTGCGAGACCGCGCCGTGGAGCGTCACGAGCGCTTCGGAGGTTCGGTGTACCTGCTGGAGCCGGACGTGAAGAACGGTCCGGGCGGCATCCGCGATCTGGACATCGCGCACTGGGCGGCGCGAGCCCGCTGGCGCGTCCACGATCTATCGGAGCTCGTGCGCCTGGGCGATCCTCGTTCCGCGCGAATGGCAGAGCATCGATCAGGCGACGCGACTTCGCGTGGCGCGTTCGAAACCTGCTCCACGTGTACGCCGGCCGGCGCTCGGATCGGCTTGAGCTTCGATCGGCAGGAACAGCTGGCTGAAGACCTCGGCTACGGCTCCGGGGGGCCAGCCGTCGAGCGCTTCATGAGCGACTACTATCGCCATGCCCGGGTCATCGAGCGCAGTCGGGACATGATCCTCTCGCGCGCCGCGCCTCCGCCAGGCCGTCGTCCCCACGCCGTCAGTGTCGGTCGGGGGCTCACCTTGGTGAACGGCGCCGTCTCGCTGTCCCATCCCGCCGCGCTCGACTCCGAGCCCGCGCTGGCGCTGCGCCTCTACGACGAGGCAGTTCGACGCGACGTGCCCGTGTACGAGTTCGCGCGCGACAGCGTTGCCCGTGCGGCGAGCTTGCCCGCGTTCTGCGAGAAGCTTCGCGCGAGCGACGAGGCCCGGCGCTTGTTCGTGCGCCTCGCGACGACGGCGCAGCGTTCGAAGCAGAGGGGCGGCTCGATCCTGGGCGAGCTGCACGACGTCGGGCTTTTGGTTGCGATGATCCCGGAGTTTTCGCCGGTGGTGGGCCGCGTGCACCACGACGTGTATCACGTGTACACCGTCGACGCGCACTCGGTGGCCGCGGTCGACAAGCTTGCGCGCGCTGGTGCGCGGCGACCTGGCGCAGAAGTTTCCGCTGGCATCCCGCCTCGCGGCGGAAATCGCTCGACCGAACGTGCTCTACTTCGCGACGCTGCTCCACGACGTCGGCAAGGACATCGGCGGCAAGAATCACTCCGAGCGCGGCTACGAGCTGTGCGAGGAGATCCTCGAACGTTTGGGGATCGACGCCGGCGGACATTCGCGAGGCAAAGCACCTCGTGCTCAAGCACCTGCGCATGTACCACGTGGCGACGCGTCGAGATATCGACGACCCGGCGACGCTCGAGGCGTTCTGCAAGGAAGTTCACGGGCGCGAGGGCCTGCGGGAGCTCTACCTCCTGACGGTCGCCGACGTGTCGACGACGAGCCCGACGGCGATGACGAGCTGGAAAGCGCGCATGCTCGACGAGCTCTACCTCGCGGCCGAGCGACGCTGTCGAGGGCCGCGCGCCCGCAGGACGCGCTCGACGAGAAGATGCGTGCGGTCGCGGCGCGCTTCGCGAGCGAACGAGCGTTCGCAAACCATCTTCGTCGCGAGCGATGCCGGAACGGTATCTCTATGCCAACGACGCGGCGCGCATCGAAGCTCACGTGAGGTTCGTGCTCGACTTTCCGTCGACGGGTGTGACCGTGCTGGAGACCGACGATCCGTATCTCCAGGTCGGATTCGTGGCGGACGATCGTCCTGGCCTGTTGGCCATGTTCACCGCGACACTGGCCAAAGCTCGCCTGCAAGTGGTCGGTGCCGAGATCTATTCCTGGCAGGACTCCGACGGCCGAATGCGTGCGCTCGACTTGTTCTGGGTGAAAGGTTCGAGCCACGCCGAGAGCTCCGCGGTGCTTCTGCGACGCATCGAGCGAGACCTCGGGCGGCTCCTTGGCGGCGAGATCCGGGCAGCCGAGCTCGTCGGCGGACGCCAGCGTCCACCGCGCTGGGCGGTCGGTCACACCCCGGCGGTCGCCACCGAAGTTCGCTTCGATCACCGGGCCACCGGTGCCACCGTGCTCGAGGTGACCACTCGGGATCGGCCGGGCCTCCTGTTCTGGCTCAGCCACACGCTCCAAGAGGCGGGGCTCACCATCACGCTCGCGAAAATCAACACCGAGGGGCAGAGTGTTGCGGACGTGTTTTACGTGACCGAGCAAACGGGCGCCAAGCTCGACGACCCCGCGCGCATCGAAGAGGTGCGCACCCACATTCTAGCGACCATCGCCGAGCTCGAAACCATGGAGGACAACCCGTGAAAGTAGCCTTTCGCACCCTTTTCTACCGCGGAGCCCTGGCGCTCTGCCTCGCGCTTCCTCTCGCCTGCGGCGGCTCCACACCCCCGCCGGAAAACCCCGGAGACACCCCCCCGCCCCTCGACGACGACGGCCCGGCGGTGGTGGCCGCCTCGAGCCCCAAGGTCAAGGAGGGGATGGAAGCGATCCAGGCGGGTGACTTTGCCCACGCCAAGGAGATCCTCACCCAGGCGGAAGCCGAGGCCCCCAAGGATCCTCCAGGCAGCGTTCTATCTGGGCGTCGCCTTGGAGAACACCGGGCGACCCGGCGGGCGCTCAGGAGAAATACAAGAAGGCGCTCGGTCTCGATCCGAAGCTCGCGGACGCGAGCGCGAACTTGTCGGCCCTGATGATCGACGCGGGTGATGGCAAGGGTGCCCTCGAGGTCATCAAAGCGGGTCTGAGAGCCACGCCGAAGCATCCCAACCTGTTGATGAACCACGCACTCGCCCTCGAGCTCGTCGGCGACAAGCCGGGCGCGCTCGAGGCATATGGTCTGGCCGTCAAGGCCCAACCAAACAACCTCGAGCTCCGCTACGCGTACGCCGAAAACCTGGCAGACGCCGGAAAGACGGACGAAGCGGCAGCCGAGCTTCGAAAGGTCGCTGCGACCGACGACATGAAGGTCCTCGTCGCCACGGCCAATCTGTTCGGCAAGGTGAAAGCGTTCGGCGACTGCGTCGCAACCTTCGACAAGGTGATCAAAAAGCAAGCGAGCCCCGATGCGCACACCCGGCGTGGCGTGTGCCGGCACGAGCTCAAGGACGAAGCGGGCGCCAAGAGCGATTACGACGATGCGCTGAAGATCGACGCGAACTTCGCGCCGGCTCACTACTACCTCGGGATGTATTTCAAGGCGGCCGGCAAGAAGAAGGAGGCGAAGGCCTCGTTCAACAAGGTCGTCGAGATCGCGGGGGACAAGGGAGTTGGGGCTGCCGCGAAGAAGGCGCTCGAAGAGCTGAAGTAGCTTCGAGCTCGAATCGTCAGAGGATCGAATCCAGGATGCGATCGAGCTCGTCCAGGCTCGAGTAACGCACGCTGATCTCGCCCTTTCCGTCGCGATCGCGCACTTCGCAGCGAGTGCCGAGCTTTCGCTCCAGCCGGAGCTCGAGATCGCGCACAGCCGGCGACTTGTTGCTCTTGCGACCGCCCTTTTTCTCGGTTCCACTCTCGGCCTTGGCGGCGCGAATCAGCGCTTCGGTCTGGCGCACGCTGAAAGGCGTCCCTGGATCACCTTGTCCGCCAGCTTGTCGAGGATCGCGCCGTCGGGCGCGCCGAGCAGCGCCCGAGCGTGTCCTTCGCTGAGCTCGCCGCTCACGACCAGGTCCCGAACCTTTTCCGGAAGCTTCAGGAGTCGGAGGGCATTGGCGATGGTCGAGCGATCTTTGCCGATCCGGGTCGCGAGGGATTCCTGAGTGTAGGCGAGCTCCCGCATCAAGCGCTCGAAGGCTTCGGCCAGCTCGATCGGGTTCAGATCCTCGCGCTGGATGTTCTCGATCAGGGCGAGCTCGAAGGCGCCCTTGTCCGAGACATCGCGAACGACGACCAGGACCTCGTGGAGCCCCGCACGCTGGGCGGCTCGCCAGCGTCGCTCGCCGGCGATGATCTCGAACGCATCGCGCCCGCTGTCGACGCACGACGAGGGGTTCGATGAGGCCGTGCTCGCGGATCGATTGTGCCAGCTCTTCGAGCGCCGCATCGTCGATGTAGCGCCGCGGCTGACCCCGCTGCGGCGTGATCTTTTCGATCGCGCAGGAGAAGACGTTGCCTTCGCCGTAACTCTGGCCGCTGGCGGGACGCTCGGGACGGCGCAACGGGTCTCGCCGGGAACAGAAGCGTCCAGTCCGCGCCCGAGACCGCGCGGCGGTTTGCCCATCGCGGTCACGGCGCCCGTGCCTCGATGACTTCTCGAGCCAGGCTCAAGTAGCCCTGCGCGCCCTTGCTCTGCACGTCGTAGAGGAGGGCAGGCAGGCCGTGGGAGGGCGCTTCGCAGAGGCGCACATTGCGGGGGATCACGGCGTCGAACACGCGGAAGTGTTTCTTCACTTCGTCGGCAACCTGGTGCGCGAGCCGGTTTCGCGGGTCCCACATGGTGAGCACGATGCCCTCCACCACGAGCCCGGGATTGAGGGACGACTTCACGCGATCGATGGTCGCCATGAGATACGTGATGCCCTCGAGCGCATAGTACTCGGGTTGAAGCGGCACGATCACGCGATGCGCGGCCACCAGCACGTTCAGCGTGAGCACGCCGAGCGATGGCGGGGAGTCGACGATGACGTAGTCGTACTTGGCCACTGCGGGATGCTGCAGGAGCGTCCGCAGGTGCGTTCCGCGCTCATCGTCGAACAGCTCGTACTCGACCGCGGTGAGGTCCTGGGTCGACGGCGCGACGTCGAGCGTCGCGATCTTCGTCGAGCTGGATGACGTCCCCCATGCTCGCGTTGCCGATCAGCGCGTCGTAGATCGTGCGCTCGACGGTGCCGGGCGTGCAGCCGACGCCGCTCGAAGCGTTCGCCTGCGGATCCAGATCCACGAGCAGCGTGCGGCGCTCCGCCGCAGCCAAGCTCGCCGCGAGATTTACCGCGGTGGTGGTTTTGCCTACGCCGCCCTTCTGGTTGGCGATCGCGATCACGTCCGTACGAGAGCCCATTCGATCGACCCGCCGTTCCTTACAACCGTTGGCCGGTGAGCGCGCCTCCCTTATCGAACTAGCGGAGAGCACCCGCGTTTTTTTGGTACGCGAACGCGCGTGTCGTACTGTGTGTGCAGATGTAGGTGTGGGTAGGGAAACGTAGGTTCCCGACGCATCGAAACCGCTTTGCTTGCCATGCTTCGCCCCCGACGTTTCCCCCGCATCGCGTGCGCACTCCACCCCAGTGACGGGCCCGAGCGTGAACGGATCCTGGCGGCGAGTCTTTATCGAACGACCCAGCCGGGAAAGCCGGCGGTCGTGCTTCGCCCCCGCTTCCCCAAACCGGTGATCCCTCTCAGAGGAGAAACGACCTGAAATGCCCCCCCCGTGCCTATCGAACGTACGCTGACTTCACGCGCGAGGAAATCCGACCGAACTTGCGCATCGGCTGGACCGTCGACGAGCTGGAGGAGCCGAGCTTCAATCAGGAGCTCGACTTCGACGCCAATCCTTTCGAGGCCATGATGGAGGCCTCCGAAGCGGTCGACGACGACGACGACGATTAGACGTCGCACACCGACTTGCCCCCCTCCCGGGGCTTTTGACCCTCGTGGACCTGCCTCCCACGAGGGTCACTTTTTTGTGGAGCAAGTCACTGGCAGCCGGTCGCGCAGTTGCAGGCGCCAACGCCAGAGCACTCGAGCCGGCAACCGCCGCCCGCACAGTGCAGGTTCGTCGCCCCGGTTGCATCGCTTTTCGCCGTGCACTTTCCGTCCGGGCAGTGAAAGTTGCAGGCGCCGATCCCGTGGCATTCGAACTGGCAGCCGCCCCCCACGCAGGTTCGGTTGCAAGCTCCGAGGCCCTCGCACTTGCAGGGCTTACCGGCTTCGCATTCGTCCGTGCTGACGCCGACCTCGCCGACGCCCTTGCCGGAGGAAACGCGCACCGAGCCTCGTTCTCCCTGCACCTCCACGCCGCCGGATGGGACGTTGCCGCTGGAACCGGAGCGCGCTTCGACTTTGGGTTTGTCCTGCTTGCAGGCCAGGAGCGCACCGAGGACGACGAGGAAGGGGATCGAAACGAATCGCTGGCTCATGGCGAGCTCCCAACGCAAGCCGCGTGCCGCGAGAAATCCCTGATCTACGCCGGCGGCGCACGACCGGTGGTCGGCTCGCCACCGCCAGATGGAGGGCGCTGACCCTCACTGCGAGCGGGGGAAATTGAACGCTTCGGCCCGAGAAAGACCGCGCTTGACCCATGCCCCGCCACGTGAAAAGGGTACGCGCTCGCCATGCAGGTCCAGGTCAACAAGCTGAGTCCCGTCCTCGTCGAGTTCGATGTCGAGGTTCAAGTCGAACGAGTGAAGAGCGAGCTCGACAAAGCGTTCGCGGCCGTCGCAAAGAACGCGAAGGTTCGTGGCTTCCGGCCGGGTCGGGCCCCGCGCAGGATCCTCGCGCACATGTTCGGCGCGCGCATCGCTGCCGACGTGACCCAGCGGCTGGTGGATGAGACGTTCCAGCAGGCGGTCAGCAACGAGAATCTTCAGCCGGTGAACCAACCGGCCATCGAGCCCCAACCCCTCGAAGAGAACAAGCCGTTCGCTTACAAGGCGCGCTTCGAGATCGTCCCAGCAATCGAGAGCGTGAAGTACGACGGGCTCAAGGCCAAGCGGCCCAAGGTCGAGGTCACCAAAGAGCAACTCGCCGAAGAGCTCGAGCGGATTCGCAAAGAGAACGCGACCCTGGAGCCGCCGAAGAAGGCGCGACCTGCCAAAGAGGCCGACGTCGTGACCATCGACTTCACGGTCGAGGTCGACGGCAAGACGATCGCCGACGCGGGCACGACCGACTTTCAGGCGGAGCTCGGTACCGGCAATCTCCTCAAGCCCATCGAGGAGGCGCTTCTCGGCAAGAAGGCGGGCGACACGGCGGACGCTTCCGTGGAGATGGCGGCCAGCCATCCGCATCCCAAGCTCAAGGGCAAGACGGCGGTCTTCAAGCTCACGCTGAAGGACATCAAGGAGCGCGTGCTCCCGGCGCTCGATGACGAGCTCGCCAAGGATCAGGACTTCGACTCGCTTGCCGATCTGGAAAGCGACGTTAAGAAGCACCTCGAGAAGCACGCAAAAGAGAGCGCCGACAATTCCGTCGCCGAACAGCTCGTGGTGGCCCTCACCCAGGCGAATCCCATCCCGCTTCCTCCCTCGCTGGTGGAGCGTCAGATGCGCCTGACCGAGCAAGAAGTGCTGTCCCAGGCCCGCCGCCAGGGCCAGACGGCGACCGGAGTGGGGGAGGAGCTTCGCGCAGAAATCCTCGCCGACAGCGAGCTCAAGGTCCGCGCGGGCCTGCTCATGGCGGAAATCGCCAAAAAAGAAAGCATCAAGATCGGCGATGCCGAGATCGAAGCCGGACTCACGGAGCTAGCGGAACAAACAGGCAAAAACGTAGCCAAGCTCCGGGCCGAATACCGCGAAGCGCAGAAGCGCGAGATGCTGATTGGAATGATTCTGGAGAACAAGGTGCTCGACATCATCGAGTCGAAGGCCAATATCGAAGACTGAGCCCGCGCTGAACGGGCCCCACATCGAATCGACCGGAGGGACGAGCGTGAGCGAGACCAAGCGACCGGAAACGCGCCAGCAGGCACTCGAGCTGCTCGAGCGCCCCACAACGGGCAGCATCATCTATCCCCACGTCGTGGAAACGACGCATCGGGGGGAGCGAACCTGGGACATCTTCAGTCGCTTACTGAAGGACCGGATCGTGTTCTTGGGCAGCCAGGTCGACGACGACGTCGCCAACATCATCATTGCCCAATTTCTCTTTCTGGAAAGCGAAGATCCGGACAAGGACATCCAGCTTTACGTCAACTCCCCCGGGGGCGTGGTGACGGCCGGTCTGGCCATCTACGACACCATGCAGTACGTGCGCTGCGACGTTTCGACCATCTGCATCGGACAGGCCGCGAGCATGGGTGCGCTCTTGCTCGGAGCGGGTCAGAAGGGTCGGCGGTATCGCGCTGCCCCACTCGCGAATCATGATCCACCAGCCCCTCGGCGGCGCTCGGGGTCAGGCCACCGACATCGAAATCCAGGCACGCGAGATCCGCCACGCCAAGGATGTGATCACGGACATCCTGGTCAAGATCGACCAATCGAAGCCGTGAGGACATCGCCAAGGACATCGAGCGCGATTTCTACATGGGACCCGCACAAGCCAAAGAATACGGGCTGATCGACGAGATCTTCGACGGAAAGAAGAAGGCGGACTGACCCCCTGGAACCGCTGCATTCCTTGCGTCCCATCCCAGTCGGAATTGGTCGGCATTTTCGAGCCGGTGGGCCGAATGCCGCTAGCTTGCGACAGGGCCCCATGCACTCTAGAATTCTCGGGAAATACCGTTTTCGGATGTGAGTATCACGCGTCCGAGCGATAGAGGATCGACACAGTGGAGCGACGGCGCGACGAATCGAACGGCAATCTGTGCTGCTCCTTCTGCGGAAAGTCCCAGAAGGAAGTCAAAAAGCTCATCGCAGGGCCGACCGTCTACATCTGCGACGAATGCATCGCCCTCTGCAACGACATCATCGCGGAGGAGGTCGAGAAGGACGAACCGGCCGGCGGCTCGGACCCGATGCCGAAGCCGAACGAGATCAAGACGATTCTCGACGACTACGTGGTGGGGCAGGACCGAGCGAAGAAGATCCTCTCGGTTGCGGTCTACAACCACTACAAGCGCATCGACTCCAAGGTCGCCGCTGAGGACGTGGAGCTCGCCAAGAGCAACATCATGCTGCTCGGCCCGACGGGTAGCGGCAAGACGCTCCTGGCCCAGACCCTGGCGAAGATCCTCAAGGTGCCGTTCGCCATCGCCGACGCCACGACGCTTACCGAAGCGGGCTACGTCGGCGAGGACGTCGAGAACATCATCGTCCAGCTGCTGCAGAACGCCGACCACGACGTCGAGCGGGCGCAGCGCGGCATCGTGTACATCGACGAGATCGACAAGATCAGCCGCAAGAGCGACAACCCCTCGATCACCCGGGACGTTTCGGGCGAGGGCGTGCAGCAGGCGCTGCTGAAGATCATCGAGGGCACCATCGCCAACGTGCCGCCCAAGGGCGGGCGCAAGCACCCGCAGCAGGACTTCCTGCAGGTCGACACCACGAACATCCTCTTCATCTGCGGCGGAGCGTTCGTCGGGCTCGACCAGATCGTCCAGCGGCGGCTCGGTCAGAGTCGTCTCGGTTTCGGCGCGGACATCAAGAGCAAGAGCGACTACCGGCTCGGCGATCTCCTGAATCAGGTTCAGCCCGAAGATCTGCTGAAGTTCGGCTTGATCCCGGAGTTCATCGGGCGCCTCCCGGTGATCGCGACACTCCACGAGCTGAACGAAGAAGCCCTCATCGACATCCTGACGAAGCCCAGGAACAGCCTGGTGAAACAGTTCCAGAAGCTGTTCGAGATGGACGGCGTGAAGCTCAAGTTCTCGAAGGGTGCCCTCAACGCCGTTGCCAAGAAGGCTCTGGAGCGCGAGAGCGGAGCCCGCGGGCTGCGCGCCATCCTGGAAGAGGCGATGCTCGACATCATGTACGACGTCCCCACCAAGGGCGGCATCAAAGAGGTCGTCATCAACGAGGAAGTCATCGCCAAGGGCGATTCCCCCCTGATCGTCTACGAAAAGGACCACCAGGCGGGGGTGGGGTGACCCGAAAAGTCGCCAGTCGGCACTCGACAGTCGATGGGGACGGGCCCAAGTTAGGCGATCGCTTTCAACCCAGCAGGTAACGTGTTTTTCAAGAACGAAAACGAAAAGGCGCCCAGTCGGCGACCTCTGCCCGCGCTCCCTCTCCGGGACATCATCGTGTTCCCGCACATGGTCTCGCAGCTCTTCGTCGGCCGCGAGAAGAGCATCGCTGCCCTCGACGAGGCGATGGCGCGCGAAAAGGAGATCTTCCTCGCCGCCCAGAAGAGCGCCAAGACCAACGACCCGACGCCCGACGACGTGTTCACGGTCGGCACCATCGGCACGATCGTTCAATTGCTCCGCCTCGCCGACGGCACCGTGAAGGTGCTGGTCGAGGGCCGGCAGCGCGCCAAGGTAAAGCGCTTCATCGAGAGCCAGACTCACTTCCTCGTCGAGGTGGACGAGCTCATCGAGAACGTGGAGGCCGGCGTCGAGGTGGAGGCGCTGATCCGCAGCGTGCAGAGCACCTTCGAGGTGTACGTCAAGCTCAACAAGAAGGTGCAGCCGGAAGTCTTGATGCAGGTCCAGAGCATCGACGACCCGGCGCGTCTGTCCGATACGATCGCGGCGAATCTGCCGACCATCAAGCTGGCCGATCGTCAGGGCTTGCTCGAGACCATCGAGAGCAAGAGCCGGCTCGAGCGCCTGTACGAGCTGATGCAGGCCGAGATCGAGATCCTGCAGGTCGAAAAGAAGATCCGCTCCCGCGTCAAGAAGCAGATGGAGAAGACGCAGAAGGAGTACTACCTAAACGAGCAAATGCAGGCCATCCAGAAGGAGCTGGGTGGTGGCGAGCGCGACGAGTTCAAGAGCGAGATCCAGGAAATCGAGGACAAGCTCAAGACCAAGAAGATGAGCGAGGAGGGGTACCAGAAGGTCAAGAAGGAGCTGAAGAAGCTCAAGATGATGCACCCGACGAGCGCGGAAGCGACCGTCGTGCGCAACTACATCGACTGGATCCTGTCTCTGCCCTGGTACGACAAGACCGAAGAGCGCTTCGACATTCTGGAAGCCGAAAAAATCCTCGAAGAGGATCACTACGGTCTCAAGAAGTGCAAAGAGCGCATCATCGAGTACCTCGCGGTTCAGGCGCTCACCAAGCAACTCAAAGGGCCGATCCTGTGCTTCGTGGGCCCGCCCGGCGTGGGCAAGACGAGCATCGCCAAGAGCATTGCCCGGGCTACCGGCCGAAAATTCGTTCGCCTCTCCCTAGGCGGCGTTCGCGACGAGGCGGAAATTCGCGGGCATCGCCGCACGTACATCGGTGCCCTGCCCGGCAAGATCGTCCAGAACTTGAAGAAGGTCGCCACCGCAAACCCCGTGTTCTTGCTCGACGAGATCGACAAGATGAGCACGGACTTCCGCGGCGATCCGGCGGCAGCACTTCTGGAGGTGCTCGATCCGGAGCAGAACCACCAGTTCAACGATCACTATCTCGATCTCGACTACGACCTCAGCCAGGTGATGTTCCTCACCACTGCGAACACGCTCGGGGGCATCCCGCTCCCACTTCAGGACCGCATGGAGATCATCCAACTCTCGAGCTACACGGAGTTCGAGAAGCTGAACATCGCGCAGAAGTACCTCGTGCCGCGCCAGAAGCAGGAGTGCGGCCTCGAAGAGGTCGAGTTCGCGTTCAGCGAAAACGGCATCCGCACGGTGATCCATCACTACACGAAGGAAGCCGGCGTCCGAAATCTCGAACGGGAGATTGCGAGCATCTGTCGCAAGGTCGCGCTCAAGGTGGTCAAGGAAGGCAAGGAGCAGAGCCTCGAGATCAAGGGCGGGGACGTGCCGAAGTATCTCGGCGTGCCCAAGTTCCGCCTCGGCAAGAAGGAAGAGGAAGACCAGATCGGTCTGACCCACGGCCTCTCCGTTTCCGAATACGGCGGCGACATTCTCGATTGCGAGGTTTCGGTCGTCGCGGGCAAGGGCAAGCTGGTCATCACGGGCCTGCTGGAAAAGGGCATGGAAGAGAGCGCCCAGGCCGCGATGAGCTACATCCGAGCGCGAAGCACGGTGCTCAAGCTCGAGCAGGATTTTTACCAAAAGATCGACGTCCACGTGCATTTCCCGGACTTCGTTCGCAAGGACGGACCCTCCGCGGGCGTCACGATGGCGACCAGCATTGCGAGCGCGCTGACGCGTATCCCGGTGAAGAGTGAAGTCGCGATGACCGGAGAGATCACGCTGCGCGGACGCGTGATGCCGATCGGCGGCCTGAAGGAAAAGCTCCTGGCTGCTCATCGCAACGGCATCAAGACGGTCCTCATCCCGAAAGAGAACCGCAAGGACCTGCGAGAGATCCCCCGCCGTGTGCTGCGGGCGATGCGCATCATCCTCGTCGATCACATGGACGACGTGCTGCGCGAAGCCCTCGCTCTCGACGACGTAGAGAAGATGTTCGGCCCGCGCCGCCTGTTCATGGAGTACCGCAACGGCGAGTTCGTCTCCGGCGACAGCCAGACCCCGCCGCCGCCGCCAGCACGCGAGCCCCCGCCAGCAGGCGATCCCCCGGGCGAACAGCCCGGAATGGCCTGAACCCTTCTTGTGCCGGCTCGATTTCGACCGGCTCAGGGGCACGCTGCGGCGGGGCGATTCTGCGAGCAGCACACGACGCTCTTGCCCAAACAGATCCCGTTTTCGCACGAGGCTGCGTGGTAGGCGTTCGATTCGTCCGGACAGCGACAGCAGGTGGGGGTGCAGTCGTCCACCGTCTTGCAGGCGCCACCGGGCTCGACTGCACCCGGCGGGGACGTGAAATCGCAGGATCCGGCTGCGTTGTAGCCAAAGGCGACGGCGGCCCCGTTTGGCGCGGCGTCCGCGTCGCACTGAGCGACGACCGATCCCAGAGGAGGGCGCTCCTCGACTGCGCTCTTGCACGCCGAGGCGAGGACGAGCGCGACGAGCACCGATGCGAAAAGTCGCATGCGGCGATCATACCCGCGCTCTAGCGATTTTCGTGCGCTCGTTTCGAGTCGAGCAAGGCACGAATGCGGGCGGCCTTGGCACCCCAGTAGGGCCGAAGAAACTCGCGCTTCTTGGCTCTCCAATCGGTGGAGAGGGCTTCCAGCTCGGTGAGCGTGGTCTTCTTCAGAAATTCGTCGCGCGAGACGAGGTCGACTTCCATGGCTTCACTTCCGCAGTCGCCGCAGGTCGCGGGACGCGAAAGCAAACGCGAGACTGGGTATTGAGCAAAGCAGATTGGGCAAAGTGCACGATCAGGCACGCGGCCCCCGGCGCCGTCCAAGGAGGAGCAGGCCGAGGAGGCCGAGCGCTGTCAGAGCGAGACTGGAACGACCCGCGCCGACGCGACACCCGCAACCACCGCTGTCCGACTCGGTGCTGCCGCTGGAGACTGCAGCGCTTCCGCCGCTGCCGCTGGCGGAGCCGCCACCGGTGCCTCCGCTGCTGATGCCTCCGTCGAGGCCGACGCCCCCCGAGCCGGTCGAGCCGGCCGCGCCGCCGCTGCCGCCCGGGACGCAGGCACCTGCAGTGCAGATTTGGCCCTTCGGGCAGACCGCGCCCTCGCAATCGTCGATACACGCGCCCGCCACGCAGTGAGTGCCCGCGCCGCAGGGATTGGGGCTACACCCGGTGTCCTCGCACTTGCCGCTCTGGTCGTCGCACACCTTGCTCGCCGGACACGCCGCGCAACCGCACTTCAGCGTGCAGACACCGGCTGTGCAAACGAAGTCCGAATCGCAGGAAATCGTGGCGCAAGGGTCGAGGCAAGCTCCGTTGATGCAGCTCTGTCCGAACGGACATACGACCCCGTCGCAGGCGGCCTGACACACGCCGGCGACGCAGACCTTGCCGGCTTCACAAGTGACGTTGACGCATTGCGTGTCGACGCAGACGCCGTCCGTGTTGCACACCGTGCCGGGGTTGCACTTGAACTCACCGGAGTCGCACTTGGGAACGCAGCTGCCCTTGTAGCAAATCTCGTTTTGCGCGCAGAGATCCCCTTCGTCGATCTGCCCGTTGCAATCGTCGTCCAGAGCGTTGCAGCTCTCGGTTTGGGGCTGCTGGTTCTGGACGCAGGTGAGCTGGCCGTTTTGGCACTGCATCGTGCCGTTGGCGCATTGACCCTGCTGCCCGGCGACGGTGCACGGCGCCCCACCGCCGGAGCACTGGATGCCGTCGACTCGTGTGAGCAGGTCGTCGAAGTCGTTGTCCCCGCCGGAAAGCAGGTCTTCCCAGGCGAAATAGAACGAGTTGGCGTAGGCAACGCTGTTGTACGTGATGAGGTGCACCCAGCTATTGGGACCCACGTTGTCGGGGTTGTACTGCCGCTGGGAGTAGTAGATGTAGCCGACCGTTCCCGCGACCGGTCCGCCACCGGGATTGAAGGTCGGGCAGTTGCCACTCGCGCCTTGGGGCGTAGCCATGAAGAAACCGATCTCGCCGCCGAGGTACGCGGGGTCGCCACCGATGTTCAGGGTCTTGATCGCGCCGGGAGCGTCGGTGCACTCGAGGAACGAGTGAAGATCCGAATCCGGCGGCTTGCCGCTGGCGTTCACGTTGTACCAGCCAAACGTGTTCAAGTACCCGGCGCCGCGAGCGATCACCTTGAAGGTGAGCCCGCAGATGGGCGTGTAGGTTTCGGGGGTGATGGCGGCAGCGGTCAGGGCGTTGATGAGCGGGCCGCCCTCTTCCTGATCGAGACACGCCTGCACGTTCTTGTCCGAGCAAGTCGTCACACCGGCGCTGATGACCGGAATCACCGTGTTGTCGGGCTGACTGAGCGCCGAAGCCGTGGTCGATGTGAGTCCCAGCGCCGACAAAGCCAGCGATGCACGAGCCAAAGTGCCGAGGCGGGTCATGCAAAAAGGATGGGCGGAAATCGTCTGCCGCTCAAGTCTGGCGACGAAGCAGCGCTTTTGGGCGAGGATCGCGCGGCCCTTTGGACAACGTCACCCACACCCTTTTTGGCCTCTTGGTTGCCGAGCTGGTCGTCACGCGCGGCAGAAGCGAGCCGGCTCTGGGTTTCGTCCGCAGCGCGTATTTCGTGTCTGCGGCCGCCAACAACCTGCCCGATCTCGATTTTCTCTACGCTCGGATCACCCCGGGCAAACTCGGCTATCTGCTGCATCACCGAGGGCACACCCACACGCTGCTCGTTGGCTTGCTCCTCGGCGGAGCTCTGTATGCTCTCGTCCGCTTCCGCTCCCGAGCCGCGCGCTCTCGCTCGGATTGGAACGTGCTTTTCGGTCTTGCCCTGGCTGGCCCGATGCTCCACATCGCGATGGACTACGGCAACAGCTACGGCGTGCACCCGTTCTGGCCGCTGTACGACGGTTGGATCTACGGCGACGCCATCTTCATCGTCGAGCCGTTCCTCTGGGCCGTGATGCTGCCGGCGCTTTTGTATTCGGTGCACAGTCGCGTCGGACGGGCGCTCGTCGCGCTGACGGCGGCGCTGACCGTCGTGCTCCCGTTCGTGAGTGGAATGGTGCCGACGCTCTTCGCGGTCGGTGTTTCGGCGACCATCGTGTGCTCGATCGGTCTCGACTTTCGCTTGTCGCGCCCACGGCGAGCCGTTTTCGGCGCGGTCGCCACGCTCGCCGTGCTGGGGCTCTTTCTCAGCACGGCGCGATTGGGGAAGCGTCGGGTGGAGAGCGAGCTCACTCGGCTCTACCCGGACGAGCGCATCGCGGACATCGGCGTGACCACGCTGCCTGCGGATCCCTTGTGCGTCGCCATCGTCAGCGCGAGCGTGAGCCCGAAGGGCGAGCTCGTCTCGCGCCTGGCTCGTCTTTCCCTCGCCCCCTCGGTGATTGCGTCTCGCGCCTGCGGGCTTTCGGAGGATGGCTACACCGCCCGTCGCCGGACGCCGGTCGGAGCCGACGCTGCTGGAGGGTTGCTCATCACGGCCGAGGTGCGTCTGCCTCTCGACGAGCTTCGCCGTGATGCCAAGCGATGCGATGCGTACGCGTTCCTGCGTTATGCGCGCTTTCCATTCTTCGTGGAGCAGCCCGACGGCTCACTCACGATTGGCGATCTGCGGTTCGATCGCAGCGCTGGGATCGAGTTCGCGGAGCTTTCGCTTCCTCGGGCGCCGCGGGGGTGTCCTCGCTGGATCCCGCCTTGGATCCCCCCCCGAGCGCCGCTCTTGCGCTGACGCTCAGCGTCGCGGGACGCAGCGAAAGCAGGCTCGTATCGGCAGCGCGCGGTGGGGCGCTGCGTCGTAGTCGGTGATGCGGAAATGCCGCTCCAAGACGAGTCGAAACTCCCGGGGAGTCCATTGGTGGATGTGAAACTCGTCCCCGCCCCAGTTCACTCGTCGTCCGAGGAGCCAGCCGACGGGCGTCACACGGACGGCGCCCTTGAGGCGGAGGATCAGCGGGTCGTTGGGGACGGTGATGACGGCGACACCGGTCGGTACGAGCAGCTTCGCGAGGGCCGCGAGGACCGCTTCCGGATCCTGAGTGTGCTCGAGGACCTCGGTGCAGATCACGCGATCGAAGCTCTTGGCGGGGAGATCCAGCTTGTCGACTTCGCCCTTGATGAACTCGACGTCGCAATCGACGAGATTCTTGCGCGCGGTGTCGAGATAGACCTGGGACACGTCGATGGCCGTCAGCTTGGCATCCCGGAACATGCCGAGAACGTGGCCGCCACCGCTGCCGACCTCGACGATCTCGAGGCCGATGCTGGGCCCGACCATCTCGCGAATGATCCCGAGCCGTTTTTGCTCGATCAGGCGGATCGGCAGCGGAGACCGCGCGTAGTAGTCGTCGATGGGGTGCTCTCGGGCCAACCGATCGTTGAGTTTTTCGACGTTCATGGGCGAGGGCGAGCTCACGATTCGTGATGCTAATAGAGCGAGCAAGATTCGGGAAGACGCCGACGAGATCTGGGTTTTCGCGACTCAGCGACGGAACCAAAGCTCGTATCGTTTCGACGCTTCGAGGCGGTCAAATCGCTTGAGATCCAGCTTTCGGCGGCAGCGCGACTCGATCACGACTGCATCAGCCCGGTCGAGGATCGCCGTTTCCGGAGCGGGCGGCGGTCCGGCGACGACTTCGGGCGGCGGCGGTGGCGGTTCCGTCTTGTAGCCGTGGTAGCGGAGCGCCGAGAGCGGATACAGCCCCGACGGGTAGGGACGGTCGCAGCCGAAGATTGCCACATGGGAAATCCCGGGGCCGGCCGGCGGCACGTCCGGCATGCGCCCGAGCGTGAGGCCCCCGACGCGGCGTTTGTCGAGGGTGTAGCGTTCGGCGAATTGCTCGAAGACCAGCTCGCTGGCGAGGCTGTCGTTGCCCGACCAGCTGGAAGTACCCCAGGCGAGGTGAGTCACACCAAAGCCTTTGAAGAGATCGTACACAGCCCGGGGAGAATCGAGGAAACCGTAGCTGATGCCGCCCTGGTTGTTGGGCAGATCGCTGACACCGCGGGCACGAATTCCGAGACGCTGTCGCTGGTCGTGCATCAAGAGCTTGTCGTCGCGACCAAGAGCCGACCCGAGCTCGTAGTAGCCGCCATAGGGCTTGAGACGCTTGTCGTAGTCCTTCTTCAAGCCCGTAGTCAGAAGCGCCATGCTCGTTCGATACGGGGATCCGGTGATCGCGTGAGCCTCGAACAGCGGCAAGCTCGCGCCCCATGCTGCTTGGAGCGTCACGACGCCGAGCGCGAGCACCCGCGCGACGACATTCGAGCGGAAGACGCCGATCAGCGCGGCCGCCGTGACGGCCGTCATCCAAGGGACAGCGGCCTGAAGATAGCGGTCTTGGTGGTGGGTCCAGAACCACGCGAGGATCCCGAGGTGGGTCGCAAGGACCAGGCTCCAGATCCGCGCGGTCTTCTTCAAGAACGGAAGTGCGAGCACGGACAGCGTGAAGAGCGAGCCGAACACGGGCGTCTTGCCGTGAAACTGTGGCCAGTCGTGGGGAACGAACGAAAACGTGGCCAGGACCTCGAGCGACTCGACGACGCCGGCCAGGTTTCGCTCCGGGCGCCAGAGCTCGCTCTGAACGAAGCCGAGCTGGAAGCGCTCGGCAGCGTCCGCGGTCCAGGGTCGCGGAGTGAACACCCCATACATCAGCGGGTAGACGGGATCGCCGTACCAGATCCAGTTCTTCAGCCACTGCGCTCCCGTCAGAACCAGGAGCGCGCCGGTGAACGTGCCCACGCCGAGCGCCCACGCACGGAGCGGAGGGCCACGCTTCAAAATGCGTGCAATGCCCAACCAGACGATGCGGACCGCGATCGCGAGGAGCGGGTAGCCGACCAGGAGCAGCGCCCCCGTGTACTTGGTCATCAGTGCGCCCGCGATCACGCTGGCGAGGAGCAGCATCCAGCGCGGCTCGAGCGCACGCCACGCGCGGAGCAAGAGCAAGAAGATCGGCACTGCGAAGATCGCGGCGATGTGATCGGCGCCGATGGAAAGCGTGGAATCGTAGACGAAAACGCCCGGAAAGGCGAAGCGAAGCACCCAGGTCAGCCGCGCACGGCTTCGCGGGACGAGGCGACGGGTGAGGGCGACGATGCCGCCCAGGGTGAACAAGAAGCAGCAGAATTCGAGGTGCGCCGCGAGCTCCACGCGATCGAAGAGCATGGAGCAGGGCATTTGAAACGCCCAGGCATACAGCACGGCAGCGAGGTGGGGCGAGGTGCCGACGAACCAGCCTTCCGGAAACCGCTCGATGCCGTGCGCCGCCGCGTAGTGCTCGGCGATACCGAGATGTTGCCAGCGTGAATCGAACGAGGCGTTTTCGGGCGAGAGGATCGGAAAGTAGACGAGGCCCAGACCGATCACGCCCAGGGCGAGCACGAAGGGGGCCCAGAGGGGCGTCGGGGCTGCGGTTCGACGGGCGTGGCGAAGGTGCCGAATGCTTCTCCTGGCCAATCGCCATGACGCGCGTGCGCCCGTGGCGGCGAGCAACAGGGGAAAGACCAGAAAGAAGACGCCGCCGAACAGATGGAGCAATCCGAACGCGAACAGGCCGGTGAACGCCGCGACCAGGCCCACCGCGAAACCGACCACAATGCGTTCGTCGAGGCGAAGTGAGCCGGGGCACACTTTCGCGAGCACGCCGACGCCGCACGCACAGCGTGGCGAGGCAGAAGTATCCGGAGTAGCCCCAGACCGCCGAAATAGCGCCAAAACAGCCACTTTTGAACGGGGTAGTGGCGGTTCGAGCTGCCAGACGAGAATGACGAGTGCCGAGCGCGAGCGCGAGCGCGAAGCCCGATGCGCCTCGCCCAAAGCTCCGCCTGGCTCACGTCGGCTCACGGTTCCTCAGCGGCCGTTGTCGCCGGCGCGGATCACGACAGGCGCGGCGCGCTGAAAGTCGACGGGCAGGCGAGAGATGCTCGCCAGGTGCTTGCCGGTACGAACCAGCGCGATGTCCTCCACGAACTCGACGTCGATCTGAGATCTTGTCACCGAGATAGCGCCGGAACGTGGCGAGGACTTCGTCGAGCACGTCGTCGGAATAGCGGCCGCCCTTGACGATGCGAAGCGTGAGCGCCCCGGCTCGTCCTGCACCACCTGGAAGCGCTGGATCGCGTGATCGAACTCCTTGAGGTAGTGCGCGAAGAACGTTCCCGGCAGGAAGTGGCCGTCGGTGCCCTGGATGATCGACTGCACGCGACCCTGGATCGCGCCGATGCGGGGCGCGCCGCGCCCGCAGGCGCACGCGCTCGGTGGGATCCATCGGCTACGGCGAGGTCGCCGATGCGGTAGCGGATGAACGGCATGCAGTAGTTGTTGAGATCGGTGATGACGACCTCGCCGACCTCGCCGGGCTGCGACCGGGTCGCCCGTCGTTGAGGATCTCGACGATGTAGCCCTCGGCGACGACGTGGTGGCCCGGCGTGGGCCTCGCACTCGTAGGCGATGCCGGAAAATTCCCGGCTGCCGTACTTGTCGAAGACCTTGCAGCCGAAGGCGCTCTCGATGAGCTTGCGGCTCGGCTCGGGCAGCGTCTGCGCGCTCGACATGATGCGCCCGCGGGCGCACGCCCGAGCTGCCGCGGCTCTTGACGTAGTGCGCGAGGAAATCGAGCGCCTCGGCGTAGCCGTCGATGAGCACCGGCTCGACGCGCGCGATCGCGCTGCATCGTCTGCTCGAGGTTCGCCTCGCGTCATCTCGAACACCGGGACGAACGTGCGATTGCGAGAGCAGCGCGTCGGCACGCTCCTTGGCGGCCTGCGCACGGCGTCATGCCGATGGTCTGGTGCCAGAGCCGCACGCTCGGGATCGCCGAAGCGGTAGCCGGTCCACTCCTGCGCGCGGAGCGTCGCGGCCCAGCGGAACTCGAGCTGGGCGCGGTCGGCGTAGCAGACGAACGGCTCGCCGGTGGAACCGCTGGTCGCGATCCGGAGGATCTCGGCCTTGTCGTGGTTCTCGCTCATGATGTCGAAGTACAGGTGCTTGCGGATGTCGGCCTTGGTGAGAAACGGCAGCTTGCGCAGATCCGCCTGCGCCGCGGATGTCCTCCGGGCGCAGCCCGCTCCTGCATGCGCGCGCGGTAGTACGGGCACGTTGCGGTACGCGTGGCGCACCAGGCGGCGCAGCTTCTCGTCCTGGAGCTCGCGCGTCTGCGCCGGCGTCGAGCCACTGCGTCTGGCGGAGCGTCTCGTAGTAGTGCTCGACGTCGCGCGTGATCATCCAGTGCGTCTGATTGAACGACGCCATGTAGACGCGCCACTGCGCTGCGCGCAGCGGATCGCGCTCCGGGCGCAGCGGTCGATCACCGGATGGCGCCGCAAGAACTGGTGCGCGACGTCCGGGGGCCGCGGCCGGGCGCGGTACTCCCAGACCGCCTTGCCGAGATCGTACGACGCTCTTGCACGCTGGCGCTGAAGCGCCTTCTTGTCGAGAAAGCTCTGCCCGGCTTGCGCTGCTCGAACAGCGTCTCGATCTGCCTGGTACGAGTAGCCCTTGGCGTGCGCCGCCACCATGATGAAGGACTGCCAGTAGAAGTAGCTGCCCTTGTAGGTGAGCAGGTCCTGGAACACCTCGCGCGCGCACAGCACGAAGCCGCTCTTGTTGTCCTCGAGCTCCATGCCGAACGCGGTGTTCAGCAGGAAGTTGAACCCGCGGCTGATGTGGTAGCGCTCGTCCTTGCGGCGGCCGACCCAGCTGCGCCAGCCCTGCACGACGTCGACGCTGTAGTCGTAGAGCGCGCGGCGCAGGCGCAGCAGATCCTCCGGCTGGTACTGCAGATCCGAATCGATGGTGGCGACGAGGCTTGCCGCGCGCCACGCCGGCGCCGCTCTTCCAGGCCGCGGCGATGCCCCGGTTCTGCGGGTGGAAGACGCCAACGCACGCGGTCGGGATGCGCTTCCATCATCGCGCGATGACCCGCGCGGTGCCGTCGGTCGAGCCGTCGTCGACGAGAATCAGCTCGCCCTCGAGCTTGCCCTCGTCGAACACGCCGAGCACGCGCGCCGCGAGCTCGGGCACGTTGAGCTCCTCGTTCAAGCACGGCGCGATGACGCTGAGCTCGATCGGGCGGGTTTTCGGGCCGGTCACTTCGCTACCGTAGCAAATCGCGGAGATCCGGGAAAACCTCGGTTTTTCCAATGGATGGGAAGGCCCCGTCGACGCTCGGAAGCGGGGAGCATAGGATCCGGCGATGGCGTTGACCCCCGAGGGATCTACGGATCCCAGGTTTCGGTTGGGTCGCTACACGCTGATCTCGGAGATCTCGCGCGGAACGTTCGGGCGACTCTGGACCGGCGGGGGCCGCGACGCTTCGGGCGAAGCGCAGGCAGTGCTCTTGCGTCGTTTGTGGAAGAAGAAACCACTGGACGCCGGCGGCGCTCGAACGAATCACGAATGCCGCCGCCGAAGCGTTGACGCTTCGGGACGAGCACCTCGTACCGGTCGTCGGCATCGAGCAAACCGAGGTCGAGATCGCGATCGTCTACGAGTACCAGGACGGCAAGGACCTGCGATCGCTGATGTCGCTAGCGCCGCTCAAGCACTTGCGCATTCCCCCTGCCGTTGCGCTTCACGTCGCGCTCTCTTCGATCACTGCGCTCGGCGAGATCCGCCGCGGGCTACCCGAGGAGCTGCGCTCGGGCTCGCTGACTCCCGATTCGGTATTCGTCGAGGCAGACGGCAGCGTGCGACTGCTCGATGCTGGCGTCATTGCGGCGATCTCCCGGGCTCCTGGCGCGGGGAAGTACGACAAGCTCGCCGGCTATGCCGCTCCCGAAGAATTCGATGGGGAGATCGCGGAAAAGACCGATGTGTTCCGGCTGGGGGTCTTGCTCTGGGAGATGCTCTCGGCCAAGCGCCTGTTCGGTGGGGTCACGAGCTTTGCCATCATCGAGCAGGTGAAAAATTTGGCGATCCCGCCCGTGGACGACGGCGAACCGCGTCCCGAGCTCGCCGAGCTTTCGGCCGTCGTTCACCGGGCGCTCGAGCGCGATCCGAGTGCGCGCCCGAGTCTCGACGAGCTCGAGGCGGAGCTTTCGGGCTGTGGGATCGCGGCGGCGACGGATGCGGAGGTCGCTCTCTACCTCGAGGAGCTCACCGGTACGGGGCTGGCTGCCCAGCGACGCGCCGTGACGACCGCCCTGGCGCGCATGGCGGCAGAGCCCGTCGAAGCCGAAGTGGGAACGGACTCGGAGCCGCTCAAGGTAATCCAGTCGCCGAGCCCGAACGCTGCTCCCAAGGGCAGCGCCAGTCGATTCCGACCGCCGGTCCCGGTCAAGCCTCCGCGCAACTTGGCACGTGCGGGCGGGAGCGATCTGGATGAGCTCCAGCGTGATTCGGAGCTTCCGACGGCGATCCAGGAACCGAACGCCGAGGATCTCGAAGAGCTCGCAACGGACGTCCAGCGCACGTCGGAGCTCCCGACGGCGATCCGATCATCGGACGACGAGATCGCTCTGGACGCCGAGCCCACGGACATCCAACGCGACTCCGAGCTTCCGACTGCGATAAAGCCCCCGGACGAACCCGCGCCGGATTCCCAGGAGCCGACCGTCGTCCAGCCGGCGGTCGTGGTCGGCGGGGGCGTCCCGTTCGCGAGGCTCCAAGGCCGGAGCTCCACCAGCACATTACTGGGCGTTCCCGCACCTGCGGTGCTTCCGGCGAAGAAAGCACCGCTGGCGTCGTCGCCCGAGCCTGCGCTGCCGGAGCCTCTTCCGCCTCCGCGACCGACGCCTCTTCCGCCTCCGCGACCGCCGGCTGTGACGGGCGCGACTCTCGCCAGTGCCCCCTTCGAGAGCGGTGCCCTCGACGATCTGGAAGGTCAGAGTGGGGTCTCGCTGCTCGACGAGATCTCGACGGTCGAAGTTCTCGAAGAGCTCGAGCCCAGGCCCGCGCCTCCGAAGCCCCCGCTCGTCGAGCCGACCCGGGACATGCCCGCAGCTCCGGCCGCCCTTCCCCTCCATCCGATGTTTCAAAAGCACGAAGGGGAGCTCGGCGCGGAGGACGATTCTCGCGTTCGTCCCGGAGCGACCGCGTCTCGATTGCAAATACCTGGTTGGCGGCGGCATTCTGCTGGCGGTCCTGTTGCTCAGCGTGGCAGTGCTCGCATGGTTCAAGTCCGGTGGTGACGAAGCGCCTTCGGCGAGCGCAAGCGCGAGCGCGACCGAGCCGCCTCCCGCCGAGTCACTGGCTGCCCTCGAGCCGGCCCCTGTGCCGACACCGAAGAAGAAGGCGCCGGCGCCCGCGAGCTCGAAGGACGAAACCGAAGCCCTAGCCGACGCGGGCCTCGCCCTCGATGACGGGGGAGCTCTCGCGCTGGCGGATCTGGATGGCGGCGATCAGAAGGGCCTCGTCGCGGGGACGGAGGCGGACGCCGGCAAGCCCCTCACGGCTGCGGAAAAGAAAGCGGCTCTGGCCGAAGAGAAGAAGGCCGAAGCGAAGCAGAAAGCCCTCGACGCGGCGGCGAAGAAGAAAGAGGCAGCCCTCGCCGCCCAGAAAAAGAAGCGAGAAGCCCAGCTAGCGGCGTACGAAAAGGCGAAGGCCGCTAGCGCCAAGAAGAAGGCGGCGGCTCTTGCCGCGCAACAGAAAGCCGCGGCGGCGAAGAAAGCCGCGGCGGAGAAGAAGGCCGCAGCGGCCAAGGCGAAGAAAGAGGCGGCGGCGAAGAAGGCCGCAGCGGCCAAGGCGAAGAAGGCGGCAGCGGCCAAGAAGGCGGCAGAGGCCAAGGCGAAGAAGGCGGCGGCGGCCAAAGCCAAGAAGGCGGCGGCGGCCAAAGCGGCGGCGGCGAAGAAAGCGGCGGCGGCCAAAGCCGCGGCGGCCAAGAAGGCGGCGGCTGCCAAAGCCGCGGCGGCCAAGAAGAAGGCCAAGAAGTGAGCGGCGCTCACTCGTAGTCGAGCGTGCTGACGATCGCGAAGTGGTCGGACGGGTATCGATTGCTCGCCCCGTACACGTAGAGATCCGGACTCCAGGTCTGGACGCTGAAGGTGCGCCCGACGCCTGCGAGGAAGATGTGGTCGATGCGATCGGCGGTGTCGTACACCGGATCGGGATCTTGGTTTTCGGTCACGTGCCAATCGAGCGCGAGGTCGAACGTGTTTTGGAACGCAAAGCCCCCGCTTTCATCGGAGAGCGCCGCATAGGCCTTGCTGTCCGGCCGCGAGTTGAAATCGCCCACGAAAATCACTGGAAGCGTGTCCTGCCACGAGAGCGTGCGCTCCTTGACCAGGGGAGCGCTGAGCTCCTGGCTCGGGGCGTTGTTGTCGAAGTGCGTCGACGCGACGTAGAGCTCCCGGTCACCCGCGTGATCGAGCAGGCGTGCCCAAACCACGAGGCGCGGCAATTGCGGCGAAGCGAATCCGCTCGAGCTCGGCACGTCCGGTGTGGGGCTCAGCCAGTACTCTCCCTTCTCCAGAACCTTGAAACGCGACTTCTTGTAGAGAATCGCCGCGTCCGGATACGGCGGCTTGTCTTCGGGAGCGAAGTAGATTGCCGCGCGCCCCGGTGCCGTGGCGAGAAGCTGATCGACTTCACCGTCGAACGGCGTGAGCTCCTGAACGCCAATCAGGTCCGGATCGTGTCGCGCAAAGATGTCCTGAAAGTAAGTGAGGCGATCCTCCCATGGATCGTACTCGGTCAGGTTGCAGAGCGAGCAGAGCACGTTGAACGTCATGACCGTGACCGGACCCGGTGGCTCTTTCGTTTCGGCTTCGTCGCTCGACCCGCAGCCCCAGAGCCAGCACGCGGCCAGGAGTGGCGTCAGGCGTTTCATCGGGACATTCCAAGCGCTCATTGTTTCACTCGATGTGCATCGAAGAAGGTGTCGAGCAGCGCTCTGCGCTTCTGGGCCACGTCCCGTCGAGCATCGACCAGATTGTCGAGCTCACCCGGATCGTGCAGCGTGTCGAAGAGCTCGATGGTGTGCAGGCGATCGTCCGCGATGATTTTCAAGCCATCGCGGAACACCATCGCGCGATGACCGCGGTCGGACTCGGCGACGATGGGTCGACCGAGGGTGACGCTCTTGCCACGCAATATCGGCACGAGGCTCTCGCCCATGGACCGCCCGGGCGTTTGCAGTCCAAAGCCGTCGAGAATCGTCGGCGCGAGATCCACCAGAGAGACCGGCTCGTCCACTTTCCGTGGCGCGACTCCGGGGACGCGGACGAGAAGCGGAACTCGCAAGAGCTCGTCGTAGACCGTCGTAGCGTGGAAGAACTTGCCGTGCTCTCCAAATGCTTCGCCATGATCGGCGCTGAGCACGATGCTGGTGCGGCGAGTGAGATCATGAGCGTCGAGGAAGTCCAAGAAGCGCCCGAGCTCGCGGTCGACGCGAGCCACTTCGGCGAGGTAGCCCTCGAAGGGAGTCGGGTGTTTTCCCGCGGAATCATACGGAGCATGAGCGTCGTCGAAATGGAGATACGCAAACATCCGTCCGGAATCGACGCGCCCCAGTCGCTCGATGAACGCCGTTAGCATTTCCGGCGAGCCCGCGAAGTGACTGCCGTGCCCGGGCAGGATTCGCTCCTCTTCGAACCCCCGGACGATGCCGTAGGAATTGGCGAGGCCGGGCAGCCCTTGGAGATTGAGACAATGGACGCCGCCTTTCTCGAGGAGCTCGCTGAGGCGTGGGGTCTTGTCCAGGTGAGGGTAGTCGCGGCCGCGAAGATCCGCCCAGTGGATTTGCGCCGGGTACAGGCTGGTGAAGATGCTCGTCACCGATAGTGTGGTGCCCGGCGCTGCGCTTCGAGCGTTGGTGAACTCGACGGACTGCTTCTTGAGCCGCGTGATGTTGGGAAAGTCGCTCTCGTGGGCGCTCTCGAGAAGATCGGCGCGGCCCGCATCCACGATCAAGAGAACGACGATGGCATCGGGGGACAAGAGACTTGGCGAGTGAGGGGGAATGTCGGCCGCTCCGCTCCGGTTTCGAAACCAGCGCGCCGACTCGGGAGAAACCGCAACGCTCACCGACCGCGACATCCCACTCTCGATGCGAGCCAGCCAGGGCGCGACGACCGAGCCGGAAGCGCGATAGAGCTCGAGTCGCACCGTGTTGCTCGGGGGCACGACCAACGCCCACAGGGACACGGCCGCTGGCGCGAGAAGCCACAGCGCCGATCGAGGCTTGGGCGCGGGCCAGGTCGCGAGCGCCGTCCCCGCAATCACCGCGGCGAACCACGCGGCGAAAAAATGCACGCCGGGGTAGTCGTGGGAGACGACGCGATGATTGGCGATGGCGACGGCGATGGCGACGCCGACGGCTCCGACCCGAAAGTAGCCCCGGCCGAGCCAGCGTCCGAGAACGGCGGCGATCGGGATGGCGGAAGAGGCGGCGAGCACGCCGACGGCGATCACGATCCACGCAGCGCGATCCCCCACCAGATTTCCGGCGAAGCCGTGAAGATCGGGTGGCAGCATCCACGCGCCCACCAGGACCGCCGGTGCGAGCATCATGCCGAGGCTGGCCCAGCGTCGCTGGGGCGCCAGACGTTGGCCCAGCATCACGAGGGCGGCAGAAATCACACCCATCGCGACCAGCTCGGTGGCGTCGTAGACGTGTTGCATCGCCCGCGCGCCGATGCCGCTCCTCGGCAATCGCAGCGTGAGCGCAATCACCAGAGCGTTGACCGCCGCCACCAGGCACCAGCCGACGAGCTGACCCGCCGCCGGACCGAAGCGGACAAAGCGCCGGAACGCGGATGCGGCGGGAGGGAGATCCGAGGCAGCGAGTTCGTCAGCGGGGGACGAGGTCACGAGTTCGAGTTTTCTGACACGAAGCCGCCCCAGTTATGGCAGAAATTTCACGAAACCGCCCGTTTCGTCGATTCGCGAACTATCCGGCCGTGACCTGGCACGGGGAGCAGAGCGCGTTGCAGTCGACCTCGGGCTTCGCATCCGGCATGGAGGAGCACTCCTCGCCGGTCGCGCACGCGCAATGCGTCCCGTCGTCGAAGCACTTGAAGGACGGTCCGCACGCCATGAGGCACCCGACGAGCGGCCCGGGATCGCAGCTCGGCGCTTCGATATTGGTCGAGATGGACGGCTCGGTCTGAACCGCTTTGCAGACCGCGTCGCTCTTGGCAAGGCAGCCGTAAAAGACCTGGGCCGACTCCGAGCACGCGGGCACTCGAAGCACAGAGTCGCAATAGTCACCAAAGGTCCGCCGCGGATTGGGGATCGGTTGCTTGTCGCAATCGCTCCAGTCCACTGCGCTCACCATCGCAGCGCACACCGCAGGCAGCGGACGACCTGGATCCGAGCCGACCTTTCCGCCGCAACCTGCGGTCAGGGCGAGGAGGAAGCAGGGAAGGCTGAGTCGCTGGGACCGAGACCGTCGCATGTGGCGGGGACTATAATGGATCGGAATCCAAGTCTGGATCCGAGGGCGAGAATTCACCTGTCTCGAGACAGGTAACGACGACTGGCCATGGACCGTCGTAGCACGCGCTCGACGTTCGGGTTTTCCATGGCCTGGAACATCTCGCTACGCGAACGTTCGAGAGACCAGAATAGGAGGTCTCACCAGTCGTACAGCGCCAACCGAATTCACCCGCGACTGTCGCGGATCGCGAACGAGTCCACCCATCGTCCGCCCGAGCTGACCGAGCGACGCCGCGGGCTGTTCGCAGTGCTGAAAACTCGGACCAGCGTCGGAGGAAGCTCCGCCGCTCCCAGCAGATCGCGGCCGCGTCTCACCGCTGTCTGCGGAGCGCGTGCTGGTGAAATTCACCGCGTCCGATGCACGTTCGTCAATGCCGGTCGGCGCTGCTCGGACGAACGAGCAATGCTCGAGCGACGCAATAGCGATCGAATGGATCGGGCGAACGCGCTCACCCCCCGTGCTTCACGCTCCGCATCAGATACCGATCGAAGTTCGCATTCCACGGCATGAACCCATGCCAAAGACGGGCCAGATAATCGAGCCCATCCCACGACACACTCTTGCCGCACGGCCCGGAAAACGGATCGTTCACCGGCGCGCGGCGGTCGATGACGATCCATTCGCGGCTATCGAGATGCTCCGACGCGACGTGCAAAATGGAGAGCGTTCGGGCACGTCGACGATCGCGCTGCGGCTGGCGTGGACCGAGACGAAGTCCGACTCGTGATCGATGTCGAGTCGGCCTTTGCACCCGCTCTCGCGCCATGCGCGCCGGAACAGATCCACCGCGTCGCCGCTGGTCTCCACGCCGAACGCCTCGGCAAGATCGTGAAAGACGGAGCAGCTCGGCTCGCTCGCGGTAGGCAGCCAGATGGTAACCGCGCCGAGATCCACGCTCGGGTCGTCGCCAGCCATGAACCGATTCTAGCGTCGGAGGCGGTTTGCGGGAACCGCGTCCGCGTAACGAGCTTTGGGCTGGTAGACTCTCTGCATGGAGCTCGTCGAGAGCCTGCACGAAGGCCCGAGCTTGGAGATCTCCTATGGGCGCGAGATGTCCCGCCTCTGGTTCCTGGAGCCGAACAGCACACGCGATCACGCCATTTGGCTGACGGATGCTCGCTGTTTGCTCGACGTCCGCGCCACGGAGCACGAAGAAAAGCCTGCTCTTCGCATCGAGGGCGTGTTCCGTCATTCGGCTTCCGAAGGGTATGCCCAGGGAGACGATCACGTTCGCCACATCATCGGCGGTACTCGTGAGGAGTACGAAGCCATCGCGCGCATCCTCACCGCCCGCTTCGGTTTGCCGCGTGAGGTCGTCGAAGTGCGCCACCAGGAGCTGGTTCAAAACCCGCAGGCCTATCACCAACGACTCGTGCGCCTGTGCGCAGTTTGGGACAAGCACTTCGAGCGGAGCTCATTCAGCGTTGCGTGGCTCGAAGCTCCATTCGAGTGGACGGGGGTGTTTCGCGCCGAAGTCACCGGCTTCTGGGAGTCGGCACCCGGCGCCGGGTACGGTCACTTCGGCGTTTCGAACGCGACCCTCCGTGCGTTCGATTTCGCCCTGATGGAACGTGTTTCGGAGGGAGCGCTGGAGGGTGCGCGCCGAAAAGCTACTGCTCGAAACCGCCTGGCGGCGCATCGTGCTCGAAACCGATCCCGATCGAATGACGCATTATCGCCTTCGCCATCGCGGGCGCCCGCTAGTCATGTACCTGGAGCGCTTCCGTCGCCAGGCGCCAAGCGCAAGGCGTCGCTGGAAGCTCCTGGAGCAACGAACGCGAGTCGAGTGGCTGCCGCTGCTCGATGTCTTCACGTCCCCCGGAAACTTTCGGCACGAAGGATCCATTTGCCTCGAGCCGGAGGGGTTCGAGGACGTGCCCTGGAGGATCGGTTATCGCGACGAAGCGGGGACGAGTCACCTGCTCCGCTTCGAGTTCAACCGAGACACGACTCACGTCCTCATTCGCTGGTACGAAGTCCCCGATGGCATTTCCGGACCGAGCCCGTTCACGCGCGCGGAGGTCGTCGCAGCTGGGCTCCATCGCACTCCCATGGATCTCCCGATGGCGCGGAAAGCATGGGCGGCCCTCACCCCCGACGAGCGCAAGAAGTTTCGCTGGCAGCGAGTAACCAAGAACCTGCTTCGTGAACACGAGTTCGAGGGCGCGCTCGAGCTCTTTGGTCCCGTGAAGCCTCGCGAGATGAGCTCCAATGGAGCGATCCGGGCTTTCGAGCTCCTCTACACACAGGGTGTCAAGTCGCCGCGCCTCGAACCGTTGCCGACCGGGGTCGTACGCGTCGGAGGCGTCGCGCCGAACGCCGCTGCCAAGCAGGCCGTCATCGACGCGCTGTCACGAGACGGGTACTGGCTCGAGGATGAGCTCACCGTCCTCGGGTGACACCGTGAGCGGCGAAGCTGCCGAAATCCGAGTCCTGTCGTCGAACGCGCGGAGCTGGCGTAGTGTCCGGTCAGCATGGGTTACGAGTACAAGATCCGGTTCAGCGTGCCCTCGGGTTACTCGGCCGAGTCATTGATGACGCGACTGCCCGCTCCCAGCATCCCGAGCTCGTCCTGGGTCGCCTACCAACGTCAAACTGGAGCCGGACGGCTTCTACTTCCTGGACAACGGGAGGTCACCCGCGGCCTCGATTGCCTTCCGGCAACTCGTGGATGAAGCGCTGCGACATTCGCGAGAGGTCATTATTGAAGAATTGTAGAAATCGGGCAACCGCAGGAGCGGTCCTCGTTGCCATCGCGTGCTGGAGCCACTCCGCGCGGGCCGAAGACGTCGACCTTCGCGGCGACGCGTCCCGCGATCTGTTCGTGACCGGCACGAACCTCTACCTCGCGCTGACCCTCGAGCTCGTCATCAACCAGAGGGCCGTTCCCGAAGAGTGCCGCTGGTGCAACCCACCCGCATTCGACGAAGACATCCGCAACGCGCTCCACGCGAAAAAACCGCGCACCGTCAAGTCGATCTCCGATGTCCTGTCCTACGGTGTCGCGCCCGTGAATGCGTTCGGCTCGGTCGCGCTCGCGGCCGTCCACGAAGGGCAAAGCGCTCACATCCCCGAAGACTTCCTCTACATCGCCGAGGCCACCACCACCGCGATGGTCGCGCAGCTCGCGCTCAAAGGTCCCGGCGGCCGACAACGCCCCGCCGTCCATTACCGCACCGAGCTCCAAAACGACTGGGACACCCGCTCCCAAAACGGCTCCTTCTATTCGGGACACGCGAGCACGAGCTTCGCCCTCGCGGTCTCCTCGGGCACCATCGCCAGCATGCGCGGCTATCGTCTCGCCCCGCTAGTCTGGGCAACCGGACTCCCCATCGCAGCCGTGAGCGCCTACGGCCGCATCGCATCCGACGCCCACTGGCCGAGCGACGTACTGATCGGCACGGTGATGGGAGCCGGCATCGGATTCGTCATGCCGTACTTCCTGCACTCGCCCGTCGAAGGTCATTCGAGAAGCGTCGCGCTCACCTGGTGCCCGACGCTCGTGGCGTTCGACGAGGGTGCGGGTCTTGGTGCGAGGGGGTCGTTCTGAGGCCACTCTGCAAGTGCGGTTCGGGTTCGATGGATCAAGGGATTTGGTTCGCAGCTTTGTCGACTGACTCGGTATCATCGCTGGCAATACTCTACCTGTCCCGAGATCCCGAGACAGATACCCCCCCGATCACCTCTTCGACGCGAGCGTACCGAGCGCCGCCCTGAGCAACGTGGGAACGTCCGCGGCGCGCGAAACGTCGACCTCTCGCAGCGCGCGCTCCGCTTCGCGCTTCTTGAACCCGAGCCGTAGCAGAGCAAGGAGGGGGAGGGGGCCGGCCGGGCGGAGCTGCCTGGCTCGGGACAGGTAATCGCTCCCGACTTGGACGACTCGGACGACTTGGAGGCACCCAGCGGCAAGCGTTGAGGCTCGGGCTCGATGGAATCAGGAACATCGGGCTTTGGAAACCAGATCGCGATGAGCACTTCGATCTCACGTCGCGACTTGCCCTTTGCCTGGTCCAAAAGGGCGTCGGCATTTTCTTGGGTCACGTGCTGAGACAACAAGAACAGGCCGGTCAGGTGGACGGACCCGCTCTCGAGCTCCTCGAGCGCTCGGGGCACCCGCTCAGCGAGCCGCGCCACCCGCACCCGTTTCAGCGCCGCGTCTTCCGAGTACCCGAGCCGCTCCAGACAATACGAATAGAGCGACGAGCAGGCCTGATCGAGATACAGGCGCCGGCGATCGATCTCCATGAGGTGCAAGATGACCCCAGCCGTCGCCTCGCGTTCCCCGCGCACCAGATCCGGCATGCGCTCGAGCAGTTGAGAATCAGAGAGTTGCGAGGCCGATTGCGGTTGCATGACCTTCACATAACACGGGGTTTTTCGGCCTCCCCGGTACCGCCTGGACCGTGTCGCGGGCAGGCGGATGAGACGAAAATCAATTCCGTTTCGCGAGCGCGTGAGACGGCGTGCACGTGGCACCGAGATGGGACTTCGACAGCGATTGTCGAAATCGATCGCTGGGCGGTCGGAAACCCGTCAACAGGAATCGTCGGCTCGATGCGTTTTTCTTGGGTGAGTACCCAGGCACTTCACGACGCAAGCGCGTACCCAAACGGGTGATCAGTCTGGGCCATACACAGTGGCACCCGAGCGGTTGATTGGCGAGGCATCCTGAAACGGATCCGCACCTAGTCGTCGTCTCGGGATCCGCATCCGCTTCGCACGAGCCCGACCAACCGTCGCTTCCCGACAAAACGTCGGCGAAATAGCCCCGTTCGGTTTCCACCCGGGATGCGTTTGCCACTCCCTTGCTACGCCGATCGGCGTATGTTCCCTGCATGCGGATCAAAGACATTTTGGTTCTCGTTTCGATGGGTGCGGTCCTCGCCGGATGTGGCGGCGGCGGTGGGGGCGGCGGCTCGAGCACCGGCGGTGGCGGAGGAAGCTCGGCGACCGGTGGCACGGGCGCGACTGCCGGGACGGGCGGCAGCGGGGCGTGTGCCGTGAACAGTACGTTTCAGGGGCAACCGGGAACGCTCTGGGTGGCGCGAGCAGGCGACGGTCAGCTCACGTCGTACGATACAAAAGACGGTAAGGAGCTCGCGACCGTGGCCGGGCCGGGGTCGGCGAACGGGTTTACGGGCGGCAACGGATTTCTTTGGCTTCGCAACACCAACAACGATCACAAGCTCACGCCCGTGCAGCCTTCGGGTCAGGCTTCGACGCCGCTCGATATCGACCCCATGGACGACCTCGTGCTCGCCAGCGGGAAGCTCTGGACGTTCGGCGTCGACACGGCCGGCACGCCGCGCGTGTACGCGATCACGAGCCCGACGTCGGTCAGCGAGTTCCCCATCGACCCCACGTACACTGCGAATGCGGACACCGCGAGCAGCGAGGGACATTTCTTTCTCGGCTCCAAATTGCCCGACCTGACCTCACTCCTCGTGGTGCATGTGGATGCGGCAAATTCGCAAATCGTGTGGGAAGTGCCCGTGTCGAGCGCAATTCCGAGTCTCGGCTCCGCTACGGCACCGCACCTTGCTGCGCTTCCGGGCAAGCTGTTCGTGAAATTCGCGCTGACTTCGGGCGAGCAAATTTTCTCGATCGATACGGCGACGCAGGCCATCGGTCCGCTGGTAGAGCTCGAGATGAATCCGGGGACCGGGCCCATGATCACCGACGGGACCGGTCTTTACGTGTTCGATGCCGGCAATCAGATCCTGTACGAGCTCGACCAGGACACCTTTTCGGCCAAGCGAACTCTCCCGCTCAAAGGCGGCGATAGCGACAATACCTTCATCGACAACGCACTCGCCGCAGCGGGTGGGATTTGGCTCGGCCGAAATTGCGGAGGCACGATGTACAATCGGCGCGTCGACATCCAAGCCTTCACGGTTGCCGACTTCGAGTACAAGCAGGCAGAAGGAATCGCGCCCACGGGCTACGCGTATCTGTCGCCCTAGACGGGTCCCGAGACACGAATCCATCCCGATTCGCGAAGAAAGCCCATGCGAGCGTCATGGGAAGAACCCTTGGATTCTGATAGCGTCGTCGTCAGGGTCTGGTGATCGCTGACACCTGGTGTCCAGGTATCGAGTTCACTCCGGGAGGGCGGATCTGGGTCTTTCCGGAGCAGCAAGTCTTGCTCACGGAAGCCAGGATGGAGCGACCGACGCCGAGCGATGCCAACGCGCTGATCGACGTGTTTCTCTGGCTGAGACGAACCCTCGACGAGAGCGCCCAGCCCGTGGTCATCCACGATTGGCGCGCGATGCGCAGCATCCCCCGCGAGACCCGGCAGGTCTTTCTCGCGCGTCGAGGTGACGTTCGCGGGCAGCCGGAGCGCATCATCGTCGCGACGGATGTCAATCCGCTGGTGCGCATGGTGATCCGGACCGCGGCGCTCGCCGCGCAGCTGGTTTCGGGCACGGCGCCCATCGAGCTGGTCAAGGACCTCCACGTCACACTCGCGGAGCATGGCGTGAGGACGCCGGATCCCGCGGTCCACGAGCGGCTTCGGTCCTGGTTCGCCGAGCACTCACAGGCCACGAGACGCTGAGGCGTCGCAGTCGGTAGCCAGATCGTCGTCCGATTGTAGCGATCTCCCGCGATTGTCGGCATTCGCGCAGCCGTCCTTTTCGATCCAGACTGAGAGGGTTTCTTAGGGCTTGGAGGATCGGATGGGCTCGTGGCGGGCGACCGCGCGGTCGGCACTCATCGCTTCGATGGCGCTCGGCGTGACTGCCGGTGCTTGCGGAGCGCGCACTGGGTTGAGCTCGGAGTCGTGCGTCAAGCTCGACGCAGTGGCGGAGCAATCCTCGCTCGTCGTGTTCGTGATGCTCGACAGCTCGGGCTCGATGGGATTCGCGACGTTGGAAGGGGAGACCAAAGCCAAAGCCGTTCGCGACGCGCTGGCTGACTTTTTTGCCGATCCGGCATCCGCGGGCATTGGCGTGGCGGAGTCGTTCTTTCCGATCCTGCGTTTGGACGTACCCGAGCGCTGCGTCGAGGACGCGAACTGCGGTCCGGAACAAGGTTTCTGCTACACGGCAGAGAGGCGAGTGTGTCTGCCGAGTGGATCGTCGAGCTGCGAAACGGACGACGACTGTGAGACCGCTCCTGACACCTGTCAGAACGTAGGGCTCTGCGCGGACGATCCCGAAAAGTACTGCCTCATCGGTTACGACAGTTACTACTGCAACGACGGCGTCGCGTGTGTCACTCCGGGAAGTTGCCTCAACCATGCGTCGTGCGACGTGGACGAGTACAGCCTGCCGGTGGTCGACGTGGGCCTCTTGCCCGGAGCGCGGCCGGCGCTGCTCTTGGGTCTGGACACTCGCGAGCCGGAGAGCGCCACCCCGTCATTGCCCGCCCTGAGTGGAGCGCTCGCGACGGCTGCCCATTGGCAGGACGCTCATCCGCGCGACAAGGCCATCGTGCTCTTCGCGACGGACGGTCTGCCCACGGTGTGCGATCCGGCGATCGTCACGTTCGGCGAAGAGACCACGGAAGGAGTTCCCAAGGTCAGAGAGGTTGCGGCCAGTGGTGTCGATGACGGAGTGCAAACCTTCGTGGTCGGAGTGTTCTCGCCGGACGAGGAAGTCCTCGCCACCGATGCTCTCGGTCAGATCGCAGAAGCGGGCGGGACGGATGCGGCGTTCATCGTCACCACCGACGACACGGTCTCAGCGCGGTTGGTCGAGACCTTCAACGAGATCCGCGCACGCGCCCACGCCTGCGAGTACGCGATCCCCTGGCCCGCGGAGGGCGGCGTCGATCCGAACACCCTCGTGGTCACCGTCAGCGCGAGTGTGGTCGTCCCGCGAGTCGCTTCGGTCGACGACTGTGATCCATCGGTCGGAGGCTTCTACTTCGATCGCGATCCGGAGCCCGGCGTCCTCCCTCATCGCGTCATCTTGTGTCCGGGTTCCTGCAACGCGTCCGGAGCGAAGCCACCCGACCTCGTCCACATGGAAGGAGAGTGTCGTGTCATCCGACCGTGACCGAGCGCTCTCGCTGACGTTCGCGCTTGCGTTCGCATCCGGCACCACGTTCGGCTGCAACACCAGCGATTCGTGCGGCGCCAATTGCCTCGCCAGCCCCGACGACGCGGGAGACGCGGCGACGGAGCCCGAGCTTCCGCCATGCCCCATCCAGCGCATGTGTCCTCACGTCAAAAGCGTCGGTCCGATGTCCGTGCTGCCTCTCGGCGACGGCAACACGGGAAACGTCTACCTGCGCGAGGCGATCTACACGTCACGGGGCCCGGCGGTGTCGTGGGTCGTGTTCCCTCAAACGCCTCAGAACGGCCAGCGCTATGGAGTAGCGCTCTTGTTCGACGAAAAGGTCGCAGCGTTCGACGACCTGTCGAATTCGAGTCAGCCGGTCGCTCCCGCGCTCTTCGAGCGAAAGAACGAGCTCGGCCTGGTCGGCCCGAGCTCATTCGACCAGGTCGTCCCCATCGCTCTCGACACGTTCGAAGTCGGCCCCACTCAGCCGCTCCCGCTTCCCGAGCCCGTCCTCGAACAAGCAGCGTTCGTCGGAGTCGGTCAAGCCGTCGCGGGTCTGTTCGCTCCCGACGCCACGCTGAGCTTCTTCGACAGTACGCTGACCGAACGACTTGTCGATATCCCGCTCGGCGAACAAAGCTACGGCTCCACCCTCGCTCGCACGTGCAACGGTCTCATCGCGAGCTGGTCATCCGGCGCCCAGCGCGCGGCGGCCTTCGACCTGGTGGGCAATCGCCGGGGCCCCGTGTCGTCCGTGAGCTCCGGCGGCAACTTATTCCCCGAGCCAGCAGGGATTTGGGACGGCGCATCCCTCGTCCTTCCGACCTCCACCGAGATCGTCGAGCTCGATAACTCCGCTCACCCGCGAGCCAAAACTCCCACTCCCTACGCGGAGGCCGCCATCGGCACCGACGACGGCGTCCTTGCCATGCGCTTCGTCGATGGACACGGTGAGCTGGTCCTCCTGGAGCGCGAAACTGGCACCACCCTCGAAAGCTACGACGTTGACGACGGCTACCTCACGAGCACGGTCGTCGCCCTGACGGATCGCTACGTCTACTTCATCGGAACCGGCGGCTTCAACGACTCCGCAATCCACTGGGTGTCGATTGAGTGCGGCCAGTAACAGCCCGCTCGAATCGTCAGGAGCATTTGGTTTGCAGCTTTGTTCACCGTCCCAGTATCTTCGCCGCCAATTCACGACTTCGCGCCACCCGATCGCTTTTGTCCTATTTTCGGACTCGACGATTTCGGCGAACGACGTACGCCGCGCCCGCGAGCATGACGACCGCGAGCATGCCCGCTCTCGGCGACGACGATGCGTCACCGATCGCCGACACACTGCACTTCTTCGCACTCACCGTCGGCTTCACGCCCGTCCGGCAGCCGAAGTAGCTGCTCTGAGACACGGTCGGCGGATCCGTTGCGTGGTTCGTCGACGTGTACGGAATGCTTCCGCAGGCCCCCTCCCGGTTGCCGTCGTCCTTGCACGCTTCGCCCTCTTTCTTGTTGGCGCAGTCGCCAGAGGGTGGTGGTACGTCCGCAAAGATCGTCGAGGGCGAGAGCACGACGAACGCAACGCCCACCGCGCAAGCGAAAAGCCACCGGCGACGAAGCTGCATGCGCGGATTGTCCACTCGAACGCCCCCGCAGGTCCAGCTCGAGGCACCCGTGCTACGTTCTCGGCGTGAAACAGCCGCGACCGTGGATGCTCTACATCGGGGGATTGCTCCTGCTCACCTTGCTGATCTCCGTGTGCGCGTCCGGGAGACTGCGCCGCATCGTGGAAGGTACTCGGCAAGAACTACTCGGAGGTCAGGCGAGCTCCAGCGCTTCCTTGAACCCGAGATCGCTGAAGCTCGCCGGACGCGTCACGACCAAACCCATCGCGACAACGCCCGATTCGCGACCTCGCGTCCCACCAACGTCGAGCTCGGTGTTCCAAGACAGCGCCCCGCTTCTCACCTGTCCTGAGAATGTGCCCACAAAGAGCGAAGCGCGAAGTGTCACGAGGAGCTTCGCGCCTTGCGCACAGCGCGTCGAGCGTCGACGCCGAGCGCAGTCGGCAAGACAAAGGCAACGATCGTCGACGGCGGCCAGCCCCGATCGAGACGACGCCGGATGCCGCGGCTCGCGTCGATGCATTCTGGCGCAGGAGAAACCGCTCTGCCCGCTAGCGATAGCGCTCCTCGACTCGATTGAAAAAGAGGCGTAAATTCGTATATTCAGAGATGAAGCAGATGTTCGGGTATCGAGCCGTCGTGGTTCCGGCTGTCGTGGCCATGGGTCTTTTCGTTGCGTGCGGTGGTGGAGGCTCGAGCGGCGGGAACGGCGGAGTGGGCGGTACGGGAACGGGCGGCACGGGCGGCTCGGGCGGCGCGGCAACGGGCGGAAGCGCTGGACAAGGGGGCGAGGCCGGACAGGCGCTGGTACCGCTCGCCGACGATCCGCTCGCGCTGGTGCTGTTCGGCAACAGAATGATCGTCACGCACTACTGGTCGAAGATGGAAGCGTACGACGTGAGCGACAACACGAGTCCCGTGTTGGTCGACGACGATGTCGCGACCTTCACGAGCCGCGGTGCGGCGCTCGAGATCACGGACCAGCTATTCGTGGCTGGGATCGAGTCGGGCGGGGATTGCCGTCTTCAACAGCAATGGAGGGCGCGAGACGTACATCGAAGGTCGGCGGCCGGGTCAAAACTTCGTCGTGAACCAGTTCGCGCTCGCGGCACCGACCTACGTGCTCGCGTCGATCAAGACCCAAGGCACGGGGCTCGAAGGTGAAGTCGCGGTCTACGACATCGCAGATCCCAAGAACGCGAGCTACGTGATGTCGCTCGGTGCTGGCACGATTGGATCTCGCGGAGTCACGGTCGACGACACTCGGAAGTTGGCGTTCGTGTTCGACAACACCTTTCTGCGCGCATTCGACGTATCCGATCCCACGCAGCCGACGGAAGCCGGGAGCGTCCCGTACTACGTCAGCACCGGCCTTTATGGCGAGAGCTTGATTCAGGCGCTTCGTGGGACGACGTTGTTCGCCATCAAAGGACCCGCGGCGCAGACGCAGGATGACGTTCTCGATGTCTTCGACGTTCCCGACGTGACGAACATGCATCCGATCGCCAAGGTGCCGATCCCGGATTGCAGTTTCCACGGCCTCGAGATCTTGAAGAACGACTACGTTCTGGTGCGCTGCCGGCACGACATGCGCGTGTTCGACGCGAGCGACCCCGTCAATCCAACCCCAATCGGACAGCCCACGAGCCTCGACACCGGTGCGAGCCGGATGGAGGGGGACATCCTCTATCTCGGGGCGCCGAAGGGTCAGTTCCACGTCGTCAGCGTCGCCGACCCGACGACGCCGGTAGTGCTCTTCTCACCACCGCTGCCGTGAGGGCTTCGAGCAGTAAGACGGGAGCGCAGGACGAAATCCGTCGTGTACGCGGCCCCGAGCTGGAGGGACAATGCGCCTCCGTCATGCTGAGCCGTAGCGTCCTCTGTGCCCTCCTCGTTGGTTGTGCCCCGGTATCCCCGGCATCGCCTCCGAGCCAACAGCCGAACAACGTCGCCCCCATCCCGATGGTGCCAGCGCCGGCCGTCGCACAGAGCTCCGTGCCCGACGCGTCCACGACGCCACCCACGGTCGACTACGAGGAGGAGTGTGGCAGCATGCTGGCGGGGATTGGGAAGGCCCCCTGGTTCGCAAGCGGGGAAACACCCCACGCTGCCGGGGCGATGATGGTCGGGCTGGAACCCGATTGTCCCGGGCTGGATAAGCTTTGCGAAAAGCTCCAGAAGCTCCAACCGAAAACCCAGGGCGAGCTCACGTGCTACGCGCGACCGGGCAAGGAACGCCAGGGCGTATGGGCGATCCTCGAAACCCCGCCCGTCGGGTCCAGCCCCGAACAGTACTATCGTCCCGCATACTCCGACCCGAGCGGCAAAGTCTCGCTAGGTCCCAAGAGCGTGTTCGGCAGCGCGGACATCCCCCAGGCGCCGGGAGGATTGCTGCCGAGCTCCGGAACGCCCGTGGCCATCGCCGACTTCGATCGGGATGGCAATCCGGAGATGGTCGCCGTCAGCGTCCGACCCCTCGATTCCTCCGCTACGCCCGGCGAGGACTACGAGGTGTGGTCGGTGCAAGGGCGAAAGATTGTGCGGTACGCTAAGGCGGCGAAGCTGAACATCGTCGGCCTCGAGGACTACGACCAAGACGGGGTCCCGGATCTCGCTTCTCGACCCCTACGACATCATCATCGGGACGATGCAGGGCTTCCGCGGTGCATCGCGAGACTGGACGCTACTCGGCCACGCGCTGCCGGACGGAAGCTTCAGTCAGACCGACGCGACGGCGAGTCGTTACGCGAAAACGCTGTGCCCGAAGGCGCCCGATCTCACTTCCGCTCTCGCCAAAGATCCGGATTGCTTCGGCGGGGTGGTGCACTGCGGGCGACTGTTCGGCATCGCCTCGAACAAAATCGAATCCGCGCTGACGCGCGCGTGCGAAGGGGACCCGGAACAGGGCTCGATGTGCAACGTCAGCATGAGCGAGTGGCAGACGATGGCAAAAGCGTCGCTACCGCTCACGTTGAAGTAGCCGGACGTTCTGAAGGCTGTCCCGAGACAGGCAACCCGCAACGCGGGAGTGTCGCGCCACGCGCTCGGCTGCGTGTGGTACGCTAACCGCATGGCCGAGGCTGCGAAGCAGCGCGCGACCTACGCCGACGTGCTCGCAGCGCCGACCGGGATGATCGCGGAGATCATCGACGGCGAGCTGCGGCTGTCGCCGAGACCAGCCTTGCGGCACAGCGCGGTCTCCTCTGCGCTGGGTGAGGAGCTCGGGCCGCCGTTCAAGCGAGGGCGGGGCGGCCCTGGTGGATGGATTATTCTCGACGAGCCAGAGCTCCACTTGGCGTCGGACATCCTCGTGCCCGACCTCGCCGGCTGGCGCAGAGAGCGGCTGCCGTTGTTACCGGACGAGCCGTACCTCACCCTCGCACCCGATTGGGTGTGCGAGGTTCTGTCGCCATCGACGGAGAAGATCGATCGCGCAGACAAGCTCGGCATCTATGCTCGTGAGGGTGTACGCCACGCCTGGCTCGTGAACCCGATCCAGCGTTTGCTCGAAATTTTGCGCCTGGACGATGCTCAGTGGGTTCGGGTCGCAGCACATCGCGACGACGCTCGAGTGCGTGCCGAGCCTTTCGACGCAATCGAGCTCGATCTCGCCGTTCTTTGGGCGGACGTCGCGAGAGTCTGAGCGCATCCGCGATGCATCCTGAGGCGCCCACCCCGCGACTCACCCGCGGGCTGTGGCGCCCGCACCCCAACCCGCCCGCAGTGACCCTCGAGTCTGCGAAGGAACCGCCCTGGTACGCCGGTTGCTTTCGGCGGCGCTCGAACCCTTCGACACTGGAATCAAGACCATGAAGCTTCGTCATCCCCTTACCGCATTGCTCCTCACCGTTTCTCTCGGCGCCTGCATCCGGCCCCCTCCCCAGAACGCCAATTCCCAAAGCGGTCCTCTCGTCAGCCAAGAGCAGAAGGACACCGTTCGCAAGAGCGAGGCGATGGCCGATGAGATGGAGGCCAAGAACGACGTGCTCGGCCAGCAGGTGGGCGATTACGAGCAGAAGCTCGAAAAAGCGCTGAAGCAGTCCCTGGGCAAGGAGGCCATCAGCCCCGGTGCTCCCATGCCCACGCCTTCCGCCGACGCGATCACTGCGCTCCGCGGCGCCAAGATCAAGCTGAGCTTGGTCCCCGTCGAAGATCAGAACGGCAAGGCGGTGGCCGACAACTTCTTGCAGCTCAAGGACTCCTTCACCGAAAAGCTGAAGGCACGCCCCGCGGGCAAGAAGATGACCCCGGCGGAGCTGAAGGAGTTTCAGGCGGCCAGCCCCCACATGCAGAAGCTCACCGACCTTCGCATGCAGATCATGAATCTCTCCATGGTCACGATGCAGGCGAACAACATGCTCCAGACCAACTCCCTCACCACCCTGATGCGCGTGGCCGGCATGGTGCGCACTCGCAAGCAGCAAGAGATGGAGTTCAACGGTGACGACTTCAAGCGCGTCCAGCGTTGGTTGAACCTCCAGCGTCGCGTGGAAAACGTCGCCGCGCTCTCCTTCGGAATGCTCACGCTGTATCAAGCCGTGCTGAACGCCGACGGCGATCCCGCAGTGCTCGGCACCCTGGCCGCAAAGGGCCTCGAGTCCTTCCCCAAGGACCCCGACGTGAGCGTTGCGGACGCCAAGAGCTACGTCAAAAATCTGAGTGGAACCGTCGGTCAGGTGAAGTCTCAGTACGAAGCCATGATGCGCAAGATCCACGGCGACGCGCGCTACGAAGCTCAGTACAAGAGCGGCATCGACGCGGTGTTCAGCCAAGCAGGTACGGCCGAGAGCCAGAAGTCCGTCACCCAGATGGCCAACGAGACGAGCCAGAAGTACGAGGCCGACCGCGCCAAGTGCTACCGCGGCGAGACCGTCGACCCCGGCAGCCTCGTCAGCCCTCCCACGTGCAAGCAGCTCACCGAGCTCGGCAAGTCCGGCAAGCCCATGCCCGCCGCCGGCGCAGCAACCGAAGAAGCCGCCGCAGAAGCCGAAGACTCCGGCTTCGATCTATTCGGCAGCCTCCCGGGCTTCAACATCGTGAAAGCCTCCATCGAGGGCCTGAGCGCCCTCGCCAAGGGCGACACCGAAGGCGCGCTCAAAGCAGCCGTGGGTCTCGTCCCCGGCGGCAGCGCGCTCCGGAGCACCTTCGAACAGGTCTCCAAGAGCGTGAACAGCGCGAAGAAGGCCGCCAAGGGCTGAAGCGCGCGACGCACGCCGTGACATGACAGCGTTTCGAGAGCGAGCTTCGTCTCTCGGAACGCTGTCTGCGTTTGTTCTTGCTCTTCCGACATGCGGAGGATGATCCGTTTGGGGATCTGGTTCGCAGCTTTTTCGGCGGACCCGGTATCGCCGCCGCCAATACGCGGGTTCGTCCTGACTGACTGCGTCTCGCCAACATCTCCGCGCTGACTGAGTGTCGCCGGATGTTCCGCGTCCGCTTCCGTGTCCGAACCCGAACCCGAACCCGATTCCGAACCCGAACCCGAACCCGATTCCGATTCCGAACCCGAACCCGATTCCGATTCCGATTCCGAACCCGATTCCGATTCCGATTCCGAACCCGAATCCGAACCCGATTCCGAACCCGATTCCGAACCCGAACCCGAACCCGATTCCGAACCCGATTCCGATTCCGATTCCGATTCCGAACCCGAATCCGAACCCGATGGGGTCCGCTTCAGTTTCTGACACCGCCCCGTTTCCGATCTCAGTCCCACACTACCTGTCCGACAGGTAACCCCACGCGAGCGCTGAGCGGAGCGAGCGCCAGCATTTGCCGAATGAGAGCTCGATCGATTTCACTCCGGTGGGCTCATGCAATACTCCCGTCATGGGCAAGGGCGCATGCGCCGCGATGTTGGGGATCATCGTCGTGGCAGAGCAAGCCGTCGAGCTTGTGCTATCCTGTCCATGTGTCACTCGCGTCGCCAGCGGTTGCCTTGGAGGACGGCGAGTCGCGCATCCACGCTCGTCACCTACGAGGATCCGGAGTGAGTTTCCTAGCCGCGCTCGTCGTAGCGGCGCCGCTGTGCGTGGTTAGCGGTTGCGGTAGCGACGCTGGTGGTGAAGATGGAAAGCCGACTGACGCGGGTGGGACGCCGACCGACGCGGCGGCAGAGGCGGACTCCGCCCAGATTTGGTTCGATTCCGGGCAGACGGATTCCGATGCTGCGCCGATGCCATGTGGCGGCGAAGTCCAATCGGGCTGTACATGGAGCGTACCGCTCGCGCCGAACGGTCAGCCCGCGGATCCGAACGTGATTTCCGTCCGACTGCGCGACTCCAGCGGCAAGGAAACACTACTCGTTCACGTTGAGGATGCCGGCGCGTGCGCCGCCGCGACCCTCGGCTGGTACACGGTGCTGAACGAAGGAGGCTCGGGAGCTCAGCTCGTCGCCTGCCCCTACACTTGCGATTTCATTGCCTCCTCGGCCCAGCAGGTCGTGGTTGTCCCGGGATGCGTCGATCCCCAGTCCTGAGACCGGCTGGTTGCAGTTATTTCACTCGCAATGTCGGCACCTTGCCCATCGGCACCGAACGCAAGGAATCATCCGACTGGATCCCGCGGTGAAGAGCCGAGGCAAGATGAGCAAACGCTGGGGGCTCTGGATCAACGTGACCATCGACGCAGGGCGACTTGATTCGCAAACAAGCTATCCCGGATCGCACCGCGGAGTGGGGAGTTCGGCCAGAAATCGTGGAGAAAGACTACGTTCTTGGTTGGCTGTTGGCGGGGGTCCAGGTCGGCGACAAGCCACAGCGAGCAGCCCGACGACGGGCGCGGATTACCCTCGTGCGGTTACTTACCGAGGACCGCCCCAGGCGCCGGCTAGAATATTGCCAGGACACGCAACTCGCGGTGGGTGCAGCTAAAGCGCCATCGGAGCGTCAGCGCGGGCGCGACCGCGATTGGGGCCCCACCGTCTTCTCAGCGCAACGCCGCCCAGCAATGCCAAGGCCAACCAATGGTTCAGTGGGCGCGGTCGATCACCAACGCGGCATCCGCATCCGCCGTCTTCATCGCTCGAGTTGCTCTTGGAGCCGGACTTTCCGCCGACACCAGCTTCTGTGGCGGGCTCGTCCTTCATACGGAATGTCAGGGCTATCGCGACCCGACCTTCGACGATCGAGTGTTTCGCTACCAAGTAGCTCGGGTGCCGGAAGCAGGAATGAGCGAGCTCAGCCAGCGCCGCCCGGTCGAGTCGAAGTTCTTCCGGGGCCGCTAGGTCGCTAGTTCGCAGGCACCACCGTTTCGTGCCAGTAGCGACACGAGTCGTATTGGGTCCCCGCGGGCAATTCGTAGGTTTGCGGGAAGCTCCCCGCACTACTCTCGAGGGCGAGTCCCGATGATGCGGATACGATGCCTGTTCCCACCGTGACGGTAATGGAGGCGGCGGACGCGGGAATTGGCGGCGTGCAGGTCAGGCCCATTCCCGGGTTTCCGGGAGAGGACGGGTCATACACGACGCAAGACGGTGTGGTTCCATCCACGACAACGTCAATCGGCGGATCGCCGGCAGGTAGTGTGACGAGCTCGGAGAAATCCAGTCGCAGCTTGGGTAAGAGTGAGAGATCGTCAGATGCGCAGGCGCCGACGCCAGTGAGCAGTGGCTGGCTACCGACGCGAAAGCGATTCTCGAAGCCACCGTCGGCGCGCTGGTGTCCCTGAGAGAGTCCGAGCTTCGACTCGGGAGCGAGCACGACCGCATACCATCCCGCTTCGAGCGAGGAGTCGGGATGCAGGACCCACGCGCTGCCCGGCGAGCCCGAGTCCAATTGCTCGAGGTCGATCGTCACTGGCACGAGCACATCAGCAGGGTAGGTGCGCAGGCTGAGGTGTTGGACGAGCGGTGGGCTGCTCCCGTAGCCGTACGACGTGATGGCGATACGTGTCGTGTCCGAATCGTGATCCGTCGTCAGGTCGCCGGGCTCGCCGTAAAGTAATTGGACTACGCCGCCGCTGTCGGTCCCTGCGCCGCTGCCTCCAGTGTTCGCGCTTCCGCCACCACCCATCCCTTCGTCGGGACCGTCGCTCGGACCGTTCTTCGAGTCCGGCCCACATCCGACCAGGACGGAGAGGGTGAGTGCCAACACCAAGCAAATCCGCATGAACGTGAGTAAGTATGAGCTCTGCATGAGCGGAACGCCATAGGTCCCGAACGGGAACCGATATCAGTTCGCCAGGCTGTGTCGCTCGCAGCCGCTCTCGACCATCAGCTGGGCGTTGTTGACCTTGGCGCAGGAGCACGCAGACGGGCAAATCTTCACCGTCGGTGGGTCGGTCGAGGTGTCCAGGGTCCATCCCTCTTCGACCTTGTCGCAATCGACGAGTGATGGAACGAAGGTGAGGTAGCCGTCGGTCCGTCGGTGGGCTCGTCCAAGCCGGCGACCGCGCCGTTCTGTACGTACTTCACGTTGGTGAACAGTGATTGGGGTGCGTACCTGAGGCATCCCTCATTTGGATTGCACAGGGAGGGCGGAAGAGCGGACGCGCTTCGTGACACCCGAAGGGGTGGAGGATTTGGGGTGGTCAGAGGTGAGCCTCCGCAGTCGCACGGTCGTATGCCGTCGCTAGGGGACTTTGGCCAGCTGAACGCGGCGCAAGTGCGGTTTTTTCGGACGGCGCTTTGCTATCGCAAGCGGTAAGAGGGACGCGCGTCGCATCGCGTGCTGGTTTGCGTCCGGCACGCGTCTCGACGGATGCAAAACGGAGTGAGCAGAGACAAAGAACCTGCGTATTGGCGGCGGCGATAGCGAGTCCGCGATAAAAGCTGCGAACCAAATCCATCGAATCAAAGCGGCGGAGCAAGGTCGCCGTTCTCCTCCTCCTCCGTGGCACTTTGCTTCGCTGTGGCGTTTTGTTCCTCATTTCGCCGTGGTTATCGCGGGAATTGGGCGGCATGGGTGATGCACCTCTGGATCGTCGTGTGAGCACGAGCTGGATGCGAGACGTGCGTTCGATTGCTCGCTCGCGCTGTTGGAAGGAGAAGAAAGGAGAACAGGAATGACACAAATGACGACAACCACACCCGAAGCCAAAACCATCGACCAGCTGCGGTCTTTTTGCCGTGGCGAGATGTCCGCGGTGGAGTCCTATACGACTGCATTGCTCGACAAGACGATGGAGCCCTATGCAGCGACGTTACTCGCGTGTCAGAGCTCGCACCGTCGTCGGGTGAAGCTGCTCGGTGAGATCATCACGCGTCTCGGAGGACGAGTGCCCCAGTCTTCAGGGCTGTGGGGGACTCTCACCGAAGCGATTGAAGGCACGGCCGCGACGTTCGGTCCGGCGGGTGCGATTTTCGCTCTCGCTGAAGGCGAGGATCACGGGCTTCGCGACTATCACACCGATGTCTCGATGCTGACACCGAATGTGCGCTCACTCGTCGAGCGAGACATCTTGCCGCAGCAGCGCGCTACCGAAAGTGCGATCTCGAATTTGAGGCAAACACTCGAGCGTTGATCTGGAGAAGGGATGCAATATTGCGACTCGCGTGGTAACAATGAATTGACACCACGGTTCGTGGTGTTCCGCTCTCACTGAATCGGAATGCTCCCTCCGTGGTGCGATCGTCGCGAGCTGCGACGCTGCTGAACAGGAGGTGACAATGACGGAAGTCGTGTCGACGGAGCAGGCGGACATGGACGCGGCGGTTCAGGCGCTCCGAGCCGGCGCTTGCGACTTCTTCGTGAAGCCGATCTCGGGTGCGGCCGTGCGAGCAGTCCTGGATCGGGCGCTCTCGTACCGCGAGTCCAACCGAGCGTCCCGAGCTGCCCCGACGTCGAAGTTCTCCCAACTTCCGGAGATCATCGGCGAGAGCTCGGCGATTCGAAGAGCGTGCGAGCGAGGTGGAGCGCAGGTACATCCGCCGCGTGCTTCGAGCCACCGGTGGCAACAAGACGCGCGCCGCCCAGGTGCTCGGTCTGGACCGCCGCACCTTGTACCGCAAGCTCTCGCTGAATACATTCGAGAAAGGAATTTCCATGACTGACAAGAAGATCCCGTCGACGATCCTGGTGGCCGTCGACTTTTCCGAGCTCGGCGATTTGGCCCTCGATCAGGGCATCGTTCGAGCCGTACGTGACGAAGCAACGCTGCACGTGGTCCACGTTGCAGCGACCAACAGCCCGCCGCTCATGACGGACACGGTCTATCCACGGCGAACGCCCTCCTTCGAGAATCTCGAGGAGACGTTGATTGCGAAAGTTCGCGAGCGCTTGGAGCTCGCGGCCGCCGTTCCCGAAACGGGCGCGGTCGCCCACCTTCGGGCGGGCAGCATTCCCGAGGAGATCGTCAACGTCGGCGCCGAGCTCGACGCCGATCTCATCGTCCTGGGAACTCATGGACGACGAGGCATCCAGCGGGTCATCCTGGGCTCGGTCGCCGAAAGGGTGGTGCGCACCGCGACCTGTCCGGTGATCGTGATGAGGCTGAAGCAACACTCGACAGCGGAGATCGAGCGCCCGTGCCCCGTTTGCGTTGCCGCCCGGCGCGAGTCCGGAGGAACGGAGCTCTGGTGTGAGCAACATCGCCACGGTCTCGGCCGGCGCCATACGTATCACTTCGTATCGCGCAACGTAGCCGCAAGGGAGAACATGCCGCTCGTGATGCAGCCTGGTGCGACGTCAGAGCCCCTCCGCCATCACTGATCGAGCCCGATTCGCGCCTGATGCAAATTTCCTCGGAACATCGTGCAGATGGTTCTACCGTTGGCACCTCGTGAGCGAGGGAGGACACTTCAAAGGGGCGGCGATTCGTGCGCTCCTCGACTGGTACGAAGCTCGGTTCGGAGCTGGAGCGTTGCGCGAGGTTCTGGAATCCCTGCCCGAGGCGGAGCGGCGGCTGGTGATGCAAGGGTCCGAGCTGCGCTTGCTTCCGTCCTCGTGGTACCCGGACCGGCTGCTCCACGCCCTGGCCGACATCATCATTGCGCGGGTGCCGACTCGAGGCCGGACGGCGCTGCTTCGGGAGGCTGCGCGAGCCTCGATCGAAACGCCGCTCAGCGGGATCTATCGCTCGATGTTTCGCGCGCTCAAGGCGCCGGCCATTTACTCGCAGTACGCGCAGAAGCTCTGGAATCTCTACTATGACAACGGCACGTACCACGTAGAGGCAATGGAGCCGCGCGTGCATGAAATCTCCATCACCGATTGGGTTTCGCACCATCCGCTGGTGTGTGCGTCGATCGTTGGCTCGACGGAAGCCATCTACGAAGCGATGGGCTGCACGGATGCGACCGCGTGGAGGACGGCTTGCGCCGACACCGGGGGGGCCGAGTGCAGGTTTCGCGTCGAATGGGGCAGGGGATGAGCGCCGACTACAGCGGCTTTCAGAGACATGGAACGAAATCAGGATTCACAGGAAGCGCGACGCGCTTCGTGACGACGCTGGTCCGCGTTTTTCAGCACTGCTGCGAACTGCCCGCGGCGTCGCTCGGTCAGCTCGGGCGGACGATGGGTGGAGTCGTGCGCGATCCGCGACAGTCGCGGGTGAATTCGGTTGGCGCTGTACGACCGACGCAGAGGCGATCCGCGACAGCCGCGAGTGAATCGGCTGCTCGCAGACGCCTCGCTCGCACACGAACGCCGTGGCCTGGCCTCCCAGCGCTCGCTTGCCCTCGAGTGCGGGCACGAGCTTTGCGCGACGGTCGAGCTCGGTGCCCTCGGTGGTCAGCGTGAAGATGCGATTCGGGAGGTAAGTCGTTCGCACGATCTGGAGCAGGCGCGTCTCGTCGCCCGGTTTGGGCGTGACGATGAAGACTTCGCGAATGTCGTCCAGATAGAGCTCGAGGGCCGAAAGCATCAACGGTGAAGCGGTGGGTGACTCGGAGAGCGCCGGCTGGAATGCGGCGAAGCAACGCTCCGCGCGTTTTCGATACTCGTCCTTGGAGGTGAGCTCGGCGAGGCGCAGCAAGTTCAGCGTTGCCACCGAATTTCCCGAGGGCTCGGCACCGTCGTAGCTCGGCTTGTCACGGGTGAGGAGCGTCTCGTGATGAGCGGCGGTCGTGTAGTAGCCGCCGCCGACATCGTCCCAATGCAGGGCGTCGAGCTTCGATTGAAGCGAGATCGCGCGGGTGAGCCAGGTGGGATCGGAGGTGGTCTCGTAGAGATCGAGCAAGCCCTGGATCAGAAACGCGTAGTCATCCAGGTTCCATGCGGTCGAGGGTGTGGATCGGTGAGGCCGACGCGCGCTCGGGGGTCAAGACATCCCAACGGAATTCATTTGCGGGAACCAGGCGCCCGCAACAGGAGTCGAGCTTTGGCAAACGTCGCCGTGGTCCCAACGATGCCACCCGTCTCCGAGAGCCGCTCGAGGATCCCGCACGCTTGCATCAGGCTCAGCGTGGGGGACGTGTAGCCCAGGGCGATCGCCGCCTCTCGCACCAGGGAGCCGGCCTTTTCTTCGCCGAGCGTGGGGGTGAGGAGCATCACGAGATCATGACGTTGTAGCGGTGCGGGACTGGAAGCCGGGCGCGTCGTAGGAGCTTGGCGGGGGCGCGCCGTTCGAGCTGGCGCTCGGGAGGACGCCGGCGCGGTGATCTCAACGTCCGTCGTTTCGTCGTCGAATTCTGGCGGGGCATCCGAAGTTTCAAAGCGGGCTCGCAGCCGCGCCAACCGAGCCGCGATCCCGATGAGACCCGTCCCGCGGCCGAGCGCGTCCAGCACCTCGTAGGCTTGTGCGCTCGTGAGCGCATCGGGCAAGAGCTCCAATACCTCGATGGCTGTGGTCACCACCTCATTGCTCTTCTCGCGGCCCAACGACGGGGCAAGCAGCGAGACGAGCTCTTCTTTCGGGATGAACTCCGGGGGTGGCGTCTTCAAATCCTCGCTCGTTACGACTTCATGACTTGGGGAATGCCAGAACGACGCTGGTCGTGTTGTGAAATCCGCTCATGTCGCCTTCGTCCATCGCGATCTCGCCGTAGGTTTCGAAGCCGGCCAGGGGCACGTTGCCGAGCTCTTCCGACATACCGGTGACCGCGCGGGCAAAATCGCTCTTGAGGATCAGGTTGCGGCAGATGCAGTCGAAAACGACGGCACCCGCCGCCGGGCTCCCACCGAGCTGGGCCCGCGCCCGCCTGGCGGCTTCCCGCGCGCTACTCACTTGTTGCTCCGGTACGCTCTCTGTGATTCGGATCACGGCGCCCTCGGGAATACCGCAGGCAAAGTTGATGGAACCGTCGGGGTTGCGGGACAGGGGTGCGCGGATCTTGTACGCCGCACCCGCCGCGAGACCGGCCTCGTAGCGCAACAAATACGCGCCTTCTTCGGCCGCGGGCAGGTTGTCAACGTCCAGGCCTTGGGCCTTTGCCGCATCCCGCGTTTGCTCTCGCCACACGTCCCACGCTGGCCGACCTTCCACCTCGTGCACCGTTGCACCGGATGCACGAGTGACCTGGAGGGGAGCCGAGAGCGGATCGTGGCCGTGGCAGACTCCCAATCCGAGAGGAGTCTTCGAAAAGATGGCGGCGACGGCCACCGAGTCGCCGGAAACTCAACGTCCACAGCTCACCTGCGTGGCCTTCATCGCGAGATCATCGCCCGCAGCTCCACCCGCAAGCCGAACTTCGTTGCCCAAGAGGGACGAGATGATGAGCGTCGCCTCCTCGCTGTTGCCCGACAGAGGGTCGAGGAGCACGATCGCGATTTGATGCGGGTAGTCGTGGACGGCGCGAGGGATCCCCTCGAGGGCGCCGTGCACCGCGGCTTCGGGATCGCGCTGGAGCCCCGTGCCGATCCCGCCGAAGATCTTGAAGTCCCCGGCAATCGCTATCGCAGAAACCGATTTCTTGGAGTCACCCTTCTCCGTGAACTCGCCGGCGGTCGTGGCACCGAGCATCACGGAGCCGGGGAATGCCTGGCTCAGTGGGGAGACGATGGATTCCAGCGGTTGGGCGGTGGAAGCAAACACCAGAACCAGCTCCGGCTTTTTGCCGCGGAGTTTGGTCTGGAGATCCTTGGCCAGTGAGGCGGCGGCTTCTGCAGCGGCGCCCGAGGCAATCCCGGTTGCGATCAGCGTTTCTCGGTTGGTCATGCTCATCCCCTGGGTCCAACATACAGGAGAGTCGAGCGCGCAGGATCGGAATCCTGGTCGAGCGCCGGAGCTAGCGGCCCCGGAGGCGGTTCTGCTCTGCCAGCATGCGCTCGTGAACCAGCTCGGTCAGGCGATGTTCGTCGAAATCCACCTCGGATGGGTGAATGGGATCGAGCACACGGACGAGCACCGGACCCGGATTCACCGTCATGCTCCGCTTGGGAAGCACGCGACTGGTTCCTTCGAGCACGATGGGGACGATTGGCACGCGGTATTTGGTGGCGAGGTAGAACGCGCCGCGAAAAAATTTCTGAATGGTGCCGTCCGGCGAACGGGTGCCTTCCGGAAACAGGAACAAGCTGAACCCCTGGTCGAGCTTGCGCCGGCAAGTGCGCACCATCCTGAGAATGCTCGGGAGGTAGCCGCGCTTGAGGGGGATGTAGCCGGCCAGCACCATGTTCCAGCCCAAGAACGGCGCGTAGAAGTTCTCGAGCTTGCTGATCCAGAGGAAATCGAGGTGCGTCGCGAACACCGCGAGGATGTCCACCATGCTCTGGTGATTCGACACGTACACGCACGGGCCGGTGTGGCGAAGTCGCTCCCGACCCTCGACCTTCACGCTGGCGAAGGGCGCCCAGGCCAGGTAGTGCGCGGCCCACCAGCACGTGAACCGATGCAACACCCATCGTTTGCGATCGAACGGGAAGGTCAAAAGGAAAATCGCGAGCGCGACGAAGAAGAGCAGGGCGCAGGTCGAAAACAGGTACGTCCAGAACACCACGCTGTAGAGCACGTTGAAGATCGGGCTCCGGCCCGGCTGCGCCGCGTTGCCGCTGCTCCCTGCCGCCCCGGCCTGGTCCATCGGTCCGGATTATAGCCCGAGTAGGGATTTATCCGCTCTGCTCGAACACCGGCGCAAACGCGACCGCCGGGGGTTTCGGATCGCCGCGGAGAGCTGTATAGGAGTGCGCCATGGCTACTGCGAAACGTTTCTTGGGTCTTTCCACTTTGGTTCTCGCTGGCGGCGTCTGGGCGTCCGCGTGCTCGTCCGGTAGCGGCAGTGGTGGCGGTGGGGCGACGGGCGGCAAGGATGGCGGCACCGGCGCGACGGGTGGAACGGGCGCAACCGGTGGAACCGGCGCAACCGGCGGAACCGGCGCGACTGGCGGAACCGGCGCAACCGGTGGAACTGGCGCAACCGGTGGAACCGGCGCGACCGGCGGCGTTGGCGGCTCTGCGGGTGCGGGCGGAGCTGCAGGCTCCGGCGGCTCGGCTGGATCCGCGGGCTCGGCTGGATCCGCGGGTGCCGGCACCGATGCGAGCACGGGCGGAAGCGCGGGCGCGGACGCTGGTGCGGATGCCTCGACGGACGCCGCTGCGGTGACGTGCGCGGGGATCTGTGGCTCCTCGAGTCCTGCGCCGGGCAGCAACCCGTCTTGCTACTGCGATGAGACTTGCCTCGATTTCGGCGATTGCTGCGGCGACTTCCTCGCTCAGTGTGGCGTCGTGGGGAGCTGCGTCGGCAACTGCGGTTCTTCGTCGTCCGTGCCGGGCAGCATTCCGGCCTGCTATTGCGACTCGCTCTGCACCTCGAGCGGCGATTGCTGCACCGATTTCGCCGCGACCTGCTCCTTGGACGCCGGCAGCGATGCGGGTACCCCGACCGAGGTGTGGATCAACGAGCTCCACTACGACAACACCGGGGCGGACTCCGACGAAGGAGTCGAGATCGCCGGCACAGCGGGCACGAGCCTCGCCGGCTGGTCCATCGTTTTCTACAACGGGTTCGACGGAACCGTTTACGACACCAACAACCTCACGGGCACGATCCCCGATCAGGGGCTCGACGGGCTTCGGGGCGATCTGGTTCCCGACCGTCGGTATCCAAAACGGCAATCCGGACGGCATGGCGCTGGTCGATCCGAGCAGCAACGTCGTGCTGTTCTTGAGCTACGAAGGGTCCTTCGCCGCGACCGACGGTCCCGCGAGCGGAATGACCTCGGTGGACATCGGCGTCGCCGAGCTCAGCAACCCCGTCGGTGAATCGCTCCAGCTCACCGGAACGGGCGGGAAGTACTCCGACTTCACCTGGGCCACGACGGCGACCGCCACGCACGGCGCGAAGAACAACGGGCAGACGTTCCAGTAAGCGGTCGTTCCTCGTTCGCTAGGCAGACTTCGCGCCAAACGCTCGTTCGGACAATTCGGCACACACACGCCTCATAGGCGGATTCCATCAAGCCAGGACCAAGATGCCGATGCACTTCGATGAGCGCACCGATCACCGTGTCCGTCCTATCCCAAAATCTCCACCCACCCCTTCGGGTATCTCGAAGCGAGTCCTTCGGGTGTCACGAAGCGCGTCCAACCTCCGTGCGCTCCCTGTGCCATCCCGATGTCATCGGGCACCTGAGGCATCCCCTCATTTGGATTGCACAGGGAGGGCGGAAGAGCGGGAGGATTTGGGTGGTCAGAGGTGAGCCTCCGCTTGTAGACGACTGGCAACGGTCGCTGCGTCACGACCAGGCTCGCGGAGCTCCCGCTCGCTTTGGACAGACGAACGCCCGCCAGGAACCTTTCCAACCGGCCCCGGTTTGACCTTCCTCGCCAGCGGTAACCACGCGGCTAAACGGAGCGACTCGCATGGGTTGCTGTCCCCCAAGGCTCGCGCTCAAAAGGCTCGCTGCCGGGATCGAGCTCGCATATAGAGGGCATGTCATCTCGAAAACCCGCGCCGGTAGAAAGACAAGGGTCGAATGCGCAAGGCACTCATCATCGTGGTCGCAATCGGGCTCGCAGCGTGTGACAAGGGCGGCGACGGCAAGGCCGCCGCTGCCAGTGGCAATCCTTCGACGAACAGCGCTCCTGCGTCCGGTCCAACGACAACCCTCACGAAGAAGCAGCTCGACGAGGCAGAGTCGTTGACGGATCCCGACAAGGTCGACGAGAGCCTCGCGGCGGTGACGGGAAAGCTCGGCAAGCCCCAGAAGACGGAAGGCGACACGAGCATCTGGTACGCTGCGGACAGCGGGAATTGCTACCGGCTCGTCATCTCCAAGACGAAGGGCATCGAGAGCGGCACGACCGACAAGGAGAGCTGCGGCCTGAAGTAGACAAGACGTAGAGCGGTTGGGCAAACCCGGTACCTAGGTCGTTCAACGTCGTTCTCGCTCTTCCGCTCGAGCTCCGCGCTCGCTTCATGCTCGGCCGAGCTCGTCGCAGCGAGCGCGGATGGCGCGCTCGAGCTGAGCGGTCTTTCGTTCCGGCAATCCGATCTCACCGAGTTTTCGCACTCGCGCCCGAACAACGTCGCAGATCTCGTCGAGGAGCGTATGCGTGACGCGAGGCAGTAGGCCAAACCGTGTCCCGAAGTCGACAAAATGCGAGCGCCGGAGCTTCTTGTCCCGACCGTCGAGCGAAAGCGCCATGGTGTCGTCGCCATAGGGCAGCGTGGTCAACAGGTCGTACGCCGGTGACAGCGACAGCGACATCCGATCTTCGGAGAGCAGCACGCTGACGTTCTTGGCGTGTAAGTCCCCGTTCGCGATCACGTACGAGAACGCAATCAGGCGCACGAGCTTGGCCACGTCGAGAATCGGGGTGGAGGTATGTTTGGCAACGACGCCCGCGAGCTCGGACATGCTCACTGCGTACTTGTCCGCAGGATAGCGATCGAGGAGCTGACAGCAGTCCTCCACGTGCAGCTTCTCCCGCGCGGGAGCGCGATCGAAGCGCTGGACCAGGAGTCCCGGCGCCCCGTCGCGATCCTCGATGACGCGCACCTCTGCCGTCACGATTCCGGCCTCGCGCGCCAACGCCATCATGAACGCCTCGTTTTGGATGATGCGCGGGTACTCCGCCGGCTCGAGCTTGAGCAAATCGGTGCCCCCCGTCATCCCATCCACGGGCAGCGAGATCATCGCAGCGGAGATCTTCGCTTGCACGCCCGGTACCGTGAGCTCTTCGCCTCGAACGCCGTAGTCGAGGCTGTCTTCGAGCAATTGCTGGAACGATGCTTTCTCGACCTTTGCTAGATCGAGGGTCGGACGCACTCGACCGGGCGCTTCGTTCGCCGGAACCAGTGCCACGTCACCGATGCAGTCTTCACCCGCTTGGGCCAGGAGTGACAGTAGATCGTCGGGGGACGTTCCACCGCGCGCAACAGGGCTGCGTAACGTGCTCCCTCGGGCAAGAGGCCAGCAAAGAAGGGATGGAGGTTCGTGCCAGCGACTTCCTGCGGGTCGGTCGAGAGTGGGAGGTGCACAGCGATCCCACCACTCAGCGGACCGCGCTCCAAACGATGAGCGTTGACGTACCGCGCGTCGTAGCGGAAGGTCGCACCGCGCGTCGTGCGCTCCAACACGCCCGCACGCTCGTCGCCTCGATGTACCGTCACGCGATCGACGACGCCCTTGCGTGTCATGACTCGTGAGTCCCGACGGTCAACGGCTCGCGTCCCGGCTCGAGCCGCAGCGTCATGCCGACCACGCGCAACACCGAGAGCAACTTGTCGAGCCGCACCGTGGGCTTGCCGGACTCGAGCTCGTACAGAAACGCGAGCCCACATCCCGCATACATTGCGAGCGCTTCTTGAGTCAGACCAAGCTCTCTGCGGCGCGTACGGATCGCTTTCCCGAGCGCGACGGTATCCGGAGACTGGGCCAGTCTCCTTCGGGCGGGCCCTCGTTTGCCGAGTTTTCTGGGCTTTCGAGCTCGTGCTACCATGCGATCGCATGGATTTTGGGCGCAAAGACCCCGAAAGACAAGAAATCAATGAGATCGCATCGAAATTCAGAGACTTCGGGGGCCGTGGAAGGGCTCTTTTCCATGGGATCGCGAGGGACGAGCTCGAGGTCAGAGCTCTCGAACCAGACCAAGTCCTGGCTTTTGGTTAGCGTACCTCGCGCGTTGCATCGACGACACGCTCTACACCGGGATCGCAGAGAACGTGGCCGAATGCATTGCGGCGCACCATGCGGGAGGTGCTCGCCACACGCGCGGTCGAGGCCCGCTCACGCTCGCTGCTCCGTGCCGCTGCAAGACCAAGTCCGAAGCGCTCCGCGTGGAGGTTGCCGTGAAGCGCCTGCCCCGGCCAGAAAAGCTGGCGCTCACGAGTCGTCGTCTGGCGCTTTTCGCCAAGCGCACGCTGCATCCCTCCCAAACGACGCCATAGCGAGTACCATTGGCCGGGTGAGGGTCACGCTCGCACTCGCGTTCTTGCTGATTGCGCTTCCGGTTCGCGCCCAGACGGATGCCGCGGTTTTGGCGCAATCGCTGTTCGAGCAGGCGCGCTCGCTGATGGAGCAGGGACTCTACGCCGAAGCGTGTCCCAAGTTGGAAGAGAGCCAGCGACTCGATCCGGGAGGTGGCACGCTGCTGAACCTGGCCTCGTGTCACGAAAAGCTCGGCCGAACGGCGACCGCTTGGATGGAGTACAAAGAGGCGCTCAGCATGGCGGTGCGTGATGGTCGTAGCGATCGCGAGGGCGAGGCCCGATCGCGCATCCAACTTGGTGTCGGCTTGGTCGCCAGTGGCGTGGGTGCGTATTTGTGGCTGAGCGCTCCGGCGCAGAAGTCCACGCCTCGAGTCGGGTTCTCGCCGTTGCCCGGTGGAGGGGAGCTTCTTGCTCGGGAGGGAGTTTTGAAGCGTAGCGTTTTCGGAGTCTTTCTTTTCGCGCTCGCGAGTTGTCAGCTGGTCCTGGATATCGGCGAAAAACGCGTCGAGCCGGTGAGCCCGCAGTGCAAGAGCGTCGCGCCGAAGCAGGGTGCGCGGCTCGCGAACTTCACTCCACAATCCGGGAACATCGCGGTCTGTCTGACACCGGAGGCGGGTGGTGCTCAGGTTCGTGTTCCTGGAGGCGGCAGCGGTTGTCCCCGATCGGTCGACTATCGACAGGTCTCTGCTCCCACCCTGGTCGAGGCGGGGCGGTACCTCGCGCGAGTCGTTTCGGGCGACGCGTGCGAGTCGGCTCCTCTTGCCGAGAGCAGTGTGGAGCTCGGGCCAGGTCTGACCACGTTGATGTGGTCTGGCGGAGGCCCGCACGCTCCCGAGCTCTTCGTGCTTCCCGAGTCGCCGGTCGACTCCTCCCTCAGCTTCAAGGTGCGTCTGGTGCATGCGGCTCCGGCGTACGCGAAGCTCGACATGGGTATCCTCAACGCCGCGGGTTTGCCCGCTCAGTTGGACTTGGTCGTCGTTTCTCAGGTCCCTCTTGGGTCCGTTAGCGTGCAAGGTTCGAGCGAGCTCGGCGCATCGGACGAAAATGGCTACTTCGCTTTGCTCGGGGCGTTGCCCTGGACCTTGGGCGCGGCGCCGTCGGGCGAATCCGAAGCTCGGTTCAGCTCTCGTTTCATTCCCGGTCAGAACGGCAAGAAGCGATACAGCGTCTTCGCCATCGGCGGAGTCGAGGGTGCCAGAACCGAGACGCTGACCTGCGACGAGACCGCAACCACTGGCGACGGACTGACCAGCTGCACGACAGGGGCCCCCTTCGAGCTCGTGGCAGAGCAATTCACCGCCAGCATTTCCGCGCTGGCAGTGCCGTATGAGAAGCAACGCCGCGCGGCTCTGGAACAAGAGCTCGACGGTTTCGAGGCGGACGTGATCTGTTTGCAAGAGGTTTGGCCCGAATCGGTCAAGCAAGAGGTCGCAAAAGCGGCCAGCCAGTTCCCCTACAAGTACAGCATCTTCTACGATCTCTCCTCTGAACCCACGGACCCGAGCGGGCTCGGCGGCACGAGCCCCCCACCACCGCGTACGGAAGCCTACTGCGCGAGCAGCGAAGAGCAGGCGGCTCTGGACGAGCTCTTGGACTGCGTTCGCGACAACTGCGCGATACCCAAGAGCGAAGAGGGTTACCTCCAGGAGTCGTCTTGCGGAACTTCGCAATGCATTTCAGCCAGTCAGAAGTTGTTCAAACTTCCGGAGTGCGGCCTGTGCAGCGTCTACATGCTCACGGGGAACACCGTCGGTGAGGTGCGCAGCATCTGCAAACAGGAGCTGAACCCGTACATCTTTTCTGGAAACAGCGGTCTTCTGCTGCTCTCACGCCAGCCCCTCGAGGACACGCAGGCATTCTTGGCGCCGAGCACCATGTTTCGGCGAGAAGTCCTGCACGCCCTGGTGCGCGCACCGAACGGTGCCGGCACGGACGTGTACTGCGCGTACTCGCCACCGATCCCCGCCGTGCCGTCGTACACCGGGGTTTATGGCGACGGCGAGAGCGGTGCGGCAGGCTGGCGCAACGAGCGGCAGCTGTTTCTCGAAAAGCTCCTCGCTTGGATCGCGTCCACCGAGCGCGCGCCACGCAGCTTGCTGATGGGCAGTCTTGGCACGGCGCCGAGTGGCCCCGGTCTGACCGAAAATGAGCCCGATGACTACGCAACCTTGCTGGCAGAGTTCTCCCTCGCTGCCCCCGCAGGGTTCGTTCCGACCTGTACGTTTTGCCCGAGCTCGCTGTTTCCTGCGGCGCAGCCGACCTTCGGGGACTTCGTGCTGTATCGAGGCGTAGCGACGCCAACGGGCGTCGAGATCACGCATACGGAGACCCCGATAAACGTCATCGACAGCGAGGGCCAAGCGATCAGCGTGCCTCTGTCGACGCACTACGGCTACCGCGCACGCCTCTCGATCACGCCGTAACGTCGAAGAGTGAAGCCGCGTGGCGGGGTGACGCGGACAGAGCGGGTCCGGCGGATGCGCCACCCGCTTGCCAGGAGCCTTTCCAGGTTGTAGATTGAGATGGTCATTTTGTAAAGTATGCACAAATGCACCTCTCGAACTACAGCATCCCCACGCCGCTCTCCAAAGTCGAGGCGAACACGCTTGCTGGCCTCGAACGCGCTGGCCGCAACATCGTGACCCTCGACCAGTTGAGTGAGAGCCTGGGGCGTCGTCGTGCCTACGAGCTCGTGCGGTCGCTCACCAAGAAGCGTGTCTTCACGCGCATTGGCCGCGGGCTCTATTCGGTTCGGCCGTTTCGCGCCCACGGCCACCCGTGGACGATCTCTGCACCCGTGGCGGCAAGTCACCTGTTGGCCAGCGAGCCTCACTATCTGGGCGGTCGCTGGGCGTCGTGGTTCCACAAGCTCAAGCGTCAGGTTCCGGGCTCCCGGATCGATGCCTTCGTCACCCGCTGGCGCCCCACGCGCGCGATCGAAAATGCTCGCATCCACTTTCATCGAACGGCACGCGCGAAGCTAGATACGGGCGTGAAAAAGGTCGTGATGGAAAGCGCCGAGGTCCACGTCAGCGACTACGAGCGCACCTTGCTCGATGCGCTCGACCATCCATCGCTCCTCGGCTCCGTTGCTGACGCCGTCGAGCAGATGGAGCGCGGCATTGCGCGGGCGAACGCGAAACGTCTGGTTGCCCACGCGGTGCAGTTGTCCCGCCCCAGCACTTGCCAGCGCGTGGCCGTGTTGCTCGAGCGACAAGGTGCGTCCGCTCAGTACGGTCGCGCCCCTCGCGGCTCGCACCTCCGAGACCCGCTCCGTCCTGTCGCTCTGGCCCGATCGGCGACGCGAAGGTCGAGTTCACCCCAAGTGGCGAGTGGTGGAAAACGATGCCGCGGCCCAGCTTTGACCTTCCTCAGCTGATCGAGCGAGGGCGGCGCGCCGATCTCTGCCGCGAGACGGCGGCACGAGAGCGCGTGCAGCCAGCGATGGTCGAGAAGGACTACTACCTGACGCGACTCATCTGGGCACTCGCTCAAGTGCTGGGTACTGGAGCGCTCTTGAAGGGTGGCACGCTGCTCAGCAAGGTCAATCTCGGATTCTTTCGCATGTCCGAAGTCCACAGAAAGCGTCACGATTCAGCACAATCTAGCGGCGAATAGTGACACTGCGGGTGGGGCGGAGCCGGGTTGTCCGCTACCTCCGAACGACCATAAGTGCGCGCTGCTTCGTGAGCCTGTGACAGTCGGTGACAGTGAGCCGGACCCGATCGAAACCGCGCTGGCCGACGCCATCGGGAAGGCCGCGAGTGCTGGAGCGTGGGGTGCCGTTCAGGCTCTCACCGGTGAGCTGCGAGCAAGACGTGAGGCTAGCGCTCAGGTCGTGAATCTAGCCACAGAGCGGGCGAGGCGCGATGGTAGGTGAGGAAACGGAACGTCCTCCGCTACTGGCCGACGTAGGTTCCAGAACGAGCGCCGCGAACATACCGTAGCGCCGATTGCATGCAAGCACTCGTGTTCGTGGCGGGAGTGAAAACATGATCGCCGGTTGTCGAGCCTGCTCGTCGCGAGTAAGTTCGCTCCGTGGCCCGCCGCGCCCACACGGCGAAGTACATCAAGCTCATCGAGCAGCTTGCTGCACGTCTCATTCACCTGGAACGGGAAACGGATTCAGGAGCACGCAGGCACCGACAAGCGCGCCGCACAACAGCTCGAGCGGCAGCGCAAGCGTGAGGTCCGCGACGGAGCCTACCTTCCGGACCAACAGACCGTGCGCCCGACTCTCGCGGAATACGCTGAAAGGTGGCTCGCTCGTCGCCGCACTCGGACTGCTGGCGACGACAAGGCACGCTTGCATCTCCACGTCCTCCCCACGCTCGGAACGTTCGCGCTCGACGAGATCCGCCCGAAGCACATCCGTGCCCTCGTCGAGTCGCTTCGGGATGCGAACAGCATCTCGCCGAAGACGATCCGCAACGTGTACGGAACGCTCCGAACGCTCTTCCGCGACGCCGTGATCGACGAGCTCGTGCTCGCCAGTCCATGCGTACTTCCGAAGGGAACCCTCCCGTCGCCCTCCCACGAAGAAAAGCAAATCTACTCGCTCGAACACGTGGACCTACTACTATCGTCGCCGAAGATCCCTCAGGACCGCCGCGTGTTCTACGCGCTCGCTGCTCTGACGGGCATGCGCCACGGTGAAGCAGCGGGCCGCCGTTGGCGGCACTACGACTCGGCCGCTAGGCCACTCGCGTGTCTCGAGGTCGGAACGCAGTACGACGACCGCCCGCTCAAGACCTCGACCGAGAAGTCCCGCCCACGCCGAGTCCCGGTTCACGCCAAGCTCGCGCTCATGCTCGAAGAGTGGCGAACCGAAGGCTTCTCGCTCTACTTCGGCCGACTCCCGGAGCTGAACGACTTTATCGTCCCATCACGCCGCGGCCCGACCACCTGTCGTGCCGTCCGCTCCTCGCTCAAGAAGCTCGTCGCGGACTGTACCCACGTGGGTATCCCGCCACTCACGTTCCACCGGCTGCGGGACACGTTCATCTCCCTCGCTCGCCGCGGCGGGGCGCGGAAGGATGTCCTCGAGCGCGTGACGCACAACGCGGCTGGCGACATCATCGACCGCTACACGAGCTTCGACTGGCAGCCGCTCTGCGAGGCGGTGTCTTGCCTGAAGATCTCGGACTCGAAGCGTCCGTTCTGGTTCTCGACGCGTGACGTTTGGCGTGACGCGGGAAGTGCTCGTCTCGATTTCCCGAGCTACTTCGCGACGTTTCTTAGCGGGGCGGACGGGACTCGAAGATTCGGTCCCGCACATTTGCGCAGGATTCCCGCACGGCTTGCGTATCCTCCGCGATTTGAGCATCTTGCGTGAGTACGAATGGCCAAGCCAATCCAACCCACGCCGATCCTTCGCGGTAAGGACGCCGACCGACTTCTCCGGGATTTGGCGAACGTGTGCACTCCGGAGGAGGCGAAGCGACGAATCGCTCGTGCGCGCAACGTGCGAGCCGAGATGATGCGACCCAAGGCCGGGACGAGCCGTGCCAAACGTCGCACCGGCTGACCTCGAGGTGCGCCCGCTCGAGCCGGTCGACGCCGCTGACCTCGAGCGCTTCGAATGCGGTGACGCCGACCTCGACGAGTTCATTCGTGCGGACGCGACGCGACTGAGCGCGGAACACATCGTGCAGACCTACTTGGCTCGGCGCGCGTCCAGCGGCCGGCGAGTGCTCGGTTACGTCGCAGTTCTCTCGGACGCCGTGCGACTCGAGACCAGGGAGCGGAAGAAGCTTCGGCTGGCTTCGAGCGACCATCCCATCGTTCCCGCCCTCAAGATCGCGCGTCTTGCTGTCGCAAACGATTTCCAGCGTCACGGGGGTATCGGAACTGCGCTCGTCCGATTCGCCTACGTGACGGCGGCGGAGCTCGCGGAGATTGCCGTCGATTGCTCACCCTCGACGCTTACCCGAAGTCGATTGGCTTCTATGAAGGATTGGGCTTCGTCCGCAACCGCGCAAAAGAGTACCGCGATCGCACCCATCCCAGTATGCGACTCGACGTGTTCTCCCCAGCTCCGCCATCTTGGCTCTAGCGTCCGATCTCTCCGCTCGCCGTGCCAATCCCTATCGGCCACTCTCTGGTGCTTGGCCGAAACAACGGCAAGAGCATCGACCGGTACACGAGCGTGACTGGTAACTGCACTGCGAGGCGGTGTCTTGCCTGAAGATCTCGGACTCGAAGCGTCCGTTCTGGTTCTCGACGCGTGACGTTTGGCGTGACGCGGGAAGTGCTCGTCTCGATTTCCCGAACTACTTCGCGACGTTTTCTAGCGGGGCGGACGGGACTCGAACCCGCGGCCTCCGGCGTGACAGGCCGGCGTTATAACCAACTTAACTACCGCCCCGTTTAGCGGTGCTGGCGCCTATACCACGGGCAAGCCGGCGGACAACAAGACAAAAATCAGCCAGACTTCCGGCATGGCGAAGACCTCAATGGGGGCGGCATCGGTCGCATGCGCGTTCGCGCTCGTGCTCACGCTTTCCTGTGGGGGAAGCACCGACAACAACGGTACGGGTGGATCGGGCGGGTCCGGTGCAGCAGGCACCGGCGCGTCCGGTGGAGCTGGCGGAACTGGCGGGTCGGGCGGAACCGGTGGATCGACGGGTGGCACGGGCGGGGCGGGGGGAAGCGCTGGTGCGGCGCCGAACTGCGCCGGGCTCGAGACGAGCTATGCGGAGACCCTCGCCGAGGCGAAGGGCTGCAACACGCTGATCAACTCGATTCAGTGCACCGAGACGGTTGGGGATCATCTTGCGTGTCCGTGTCCGACGTACGTGAATCCCGACAACGTCGACGCCATGGCGGCGCTCGTGAAGTTGAAGGACGAGTGGACCGCTCTCGAGTGCGGCAAAGACATCGGCTGCGTTGCGGGATGCCCATCGGTGCAAGGCGGAGGGTGCGTGGTGGACGGGAGCGATCCGTCCGTGGGGCACTGCGTGGACTACTTACCGGACTGACCGAACGGCGGAGGAGTGAGGGCTGGGAAGATCCGGGGTTCTTTGCGCGTAAACTTCAGGTTGATCCCGCGCCGGTGTCGACGCGGGTGTGCCGCTGCTTCACGCGAATCGGGGGTGACAGTGTCAGGGAAAAGATTGGGGTTGGTCGTTCGGACGCGTGGTACGGCGTGTGCTTGAGAGGAAGCATGCTCCGCTCTGTCCCGAGCCGGGTCGCACGGCGGAGCGCATCGACATCGACCTGCGCGGTTATTCGGGGTCGGGTATGTCGCACCCGAAAGTCTGTCCGGGCGCTCAGCACACCTACCAGCACGATCTACAGGACGTGACGGCCACGAGCTTTCGCATGCGCATCGATTACGAGGTCGCTGATGCTTGGGATTGCCCGAATGCTCGGCCGCAGCCGATCTGTCGCACCAGCGTCGTGTACGAGTATCGGTTGAGCGCCGCGGCGTGTGACGCCCAGTGTGATGCCACGGTACCCGGTCAGCGGAACCAGGACGTTCCTCACGGCCCGGTTCGGCTCGCTTGCTCCTGCCCCTAGCTCGGCGAAAACCCGACGGGCTCGGGCCGGGGGCGTGTTAGCGTTCGCGCATCATGCGAATCGAGTTCGTTGGGGCGGCCAAGACGGTTACGGGATCGAAGCATCTGGTGCACACCAAGAACGCCACGGTGCTCCTCGATTGCGGGATGTTCCAGGGCCAGCGGCGGGAGTCGATCGAGAAGAATCGATCGCTCGGGCTCAACCCGAAGGAGATCGATGCGGTGGTTCTGTCCCACGCGCACATCGATCATTCGGGCGCGCTGCCGCTCCTCGTGAAGCGGGGCTACGACGGGCCGATCTACGCGACCAACGCGACGCGGGATCTGTGCGCGGCCATGTTGATGGACGCGGCGATGATCCAGCAGTCGGACGCGAAGTACATCAACAAGCTCATCGATCGCGGTAAGAGCGACATGGAGCGGGTCGAGCCGCTGTACGACGAGAAGGACGTGCTCCAGGTGCTCACGCGCATGGTTTCGATGCCCTACCACCGCGAGTTGCCCATCGCGAATGGCGTCAAGCTGTCGTTCAAAGATGCGGGGCACGTGCTCGGGAGCGCGATCACGATTCTCGACGTGGAGGAAGACGGGCAAAAGAAGCGCCTGACGTTCACCGGGGATCTCGGCCGGCGCAAGATGCCGATCTTGAACGATCCGGAGCTCACCGAGCACACGGACATACTCATCACGGAGAGCACGTACGGCGATCGGCTTCACAAGCCCATCGAGCAGATGGATGACGAGCTCGCGACCATCATCAAGCAGGTGTACGAGCGCGGCGGCAAAGTCATCATCCCGTCGTTCGCTCTCGAGCGTGCTCAGGAAATCGTCTACGCGCTCAAGGGGCTTCGGGAACAGGGCCGTTTGCCAAAGATGCCCGTGTACGTGGATTCGCCTCTGGCGGTGAAGATCACCGACGTATTCAAGCTGCATCCGGAATGCCTGGACGAAGAGGCCATGGCGATGCTGCAGGGTAGCGACTCACCGTTCGAGTTCGAAGAGCTCCGCTACATCTCGTCGGTTGAGGACTCGAAGGCGGTCAGCGCTTCGGACAAGCCCGCAATCATCATCAGTGCCAGTGGGATGTGCGAAGCGGGGCGTATCCTGCATCACTTGCGCTCGACGGTGGACGATCAGAAAAACGCGGTGCTCATCGTCGGCTACCAGGCGCCCCACACGCTGGGTCGGCGGCTGGTGGAGCGTCAGCGGGAAGTGAAGATCTTCGGTGTCGTGGTGCCGCTGCGCGCCGAGGTGAAGGTGCTGAACGGCTTCAGCGCCCACGCAGATCAGCGGGATCTCGTCGACTACTGCATCGATACCCGCAAGCGGGGCAGCGTGAAGAAGGTCGTCCTCGTGCATGGCGATCCGGTTCCCATGCGCGTCCTCAGTGATCTCCTGGGGGACAAGGGATTTCAGGACGTTTCGATGCCGGATCCCGGGACGATTCTCGACGTTTGAGCGCTCGAACGATCGGTCACAGACACTGGCAACAACTGTTCGAGCAGGACGGCGTGAGCCCCTGCGTGAAGCAGTAAATGAGGCAATCGTTCGCCGTGGCGCAGCTCATGTCGCAGCCCGCGATGCAGCCGGTCCCGCTCGAGTTCTTCTTGTAACCGGCGTTGCAGGAAAATCCGCAGGTGCCGTTGCAGGTACTGGTGGCGTTCTGGGGCGGAGCACAACAGTCGGAGCTCGCGCTGCACGAAAGGCCGATGCTGGCGCAGGCTCCGCAAGCTCCCGTCGAAAGGCATTTGCCGGTGCAGCAATCGGCGGAAGTCGTGCAGGAGCCACCCGTGCCGGCGCAAGTACCGCAGGCTCCGTTGATGCAGGACAGTCCGCTGCAACACTGGGACGAGCTCTGGCAGGAAACCCCGGTCGATGCGCAGGTTGCACACTGGTTGCCGAAGCAACCGACGCTGCCACAGCAATCCGTCGCGGAGTTACAGAAACCCCCACTCGGCGCGCAGGTCTTGCAGCTTCCAGACTTGCACTCGAGACCGCTGCAACAATCCGACGCGCTGCCGCAGCCCGATCCGCTGGGACCGCAGGGCTTCTTGCAGGTGCCTTCGCTGCATTCGAGACCGCCGCAGCAATCGGACTTCGACCCGCAGCCGGCGCCTTCGACCGAGCAGCACTGGCCCGACTCGCACGAGAGCGGCTTGCAGCACTCGGCGCTGGTGGTGCAGGAGCCGCCGGCAGACGAACAGGGCGCGCAGGTGCCCGCGTTGCAGATGTTCGAGCAGCAGTCGCTCGCCAACGAGCAACTCGAGCCGTCGGGTTTGCAGGAGCTGCACTGGCCGTTGAAACAATTGAGCCCCGGGCAGCAGGAGCCGCCCTCGGCGCAGCTCGATCCTTCGCCGCCACAGGCCGTGCAGATCTGATTGGCGCAGATCTGGCTGCAGCATTCCGAGAACGATTGGCACGCCTGGCCGCCCACGGTGCAGCTGGTGTTTCCCCCGCTGCCCGTGCTGCCTCCGCTGCTGGTGCTTCCCGAGCCACCGCTACCAAAGTTTCCACCGCTACCGGAGCCCGCGCTCGACCCGCCGAGGCCGCCGTCCACGAACGTGCCGCCGCCCGAGCCTCCGGAGCCACAGGCAAGGGCGAGCAGTGCGGAGGCGACAATGGACGCGGAGCGCAGACGGGGGCCGTTCATGGCGGCGTTCTTACGAATCGCGCGCCCGAATCTTCCTCGGCTTTAGCTCGGAGAATACGGCCGATGCGGTAGGCCGAACGTCAGCGCGACCGCACGATTGGTGCATTCGCCGGCGTGCATGTTCACGGCGCTCACGATGCGGGGATCCTTTCGGCACGCGCCGGCGACGCCGGTTTTCGCGATGGCCAAGGCGAACGGAAGGGTGACGTTGCACAGGGCATAGGTACTGGTGCGACCCACTGCGCCTGGCATGTTGGCCACACAGTAGTGCACCACGTCGTCCACGATGTAGGTCGGTGCAGCGTGGGTCGTCGGGCGCGTGGTCTCGACGCAACCGCCCTGGTCCACTGCAACGTCCACGATCACCGAGCCCGGCTTCATGCTCGAAAGATCCTTTCTTTCGATCAAGCGCGGAGCTCTCGCCCCTTCGATGAGCACGGCGCCCACCACCAGATCCGCTCGAGCGATTTGCTCTCGAATCGTGTGTCGATCGGAAAACAACGTCGTCACGTTGTGGGGCATGATGTCATCGAGGTAGCGCAGTCGATCCATGTCGATGTCGAGGATCGCGACGCTCGCACCAAAGCCCGCAGCCACCTTGGCGGCGTTCGTTCCCACGACTCCACCTCCGAGCACCGCCACGTGGGCCGGCTCGACGCCGGGGACTCCGCCCAGGAGGATCCCGCGACCTTCCTGGGGGCGCTCCAGATACTTGGCGCCCTCCTGGATGCTCATGCGACCGGCAACCTCACTCATGGGCGTGAGAAGCGGCAGCCGACCTTCGTCATCGTGCAGCGTTTCGTAAGCGACGCAGGTTGCGCCGGATTTCAGACAGCCCGCCGTCAGCACGTCGTCGGCCGCGAAGTGAAAATACGTGAACACGATCTGTCCGGAGCGCATCAGCGAGATCTCGCTCGGCTGCGGTTCCTTGACTTTGATCACCAGGTCCGCGCGCTTCCAGATCTCTTCACCGGTCGATACGATGCTGGCGCCCTCCGCTTCGTACGCTGAATCCGGGATCCCACTTCCGAGACCCGCGCCCGCTTCGACGATCACCTCGTGACCGGCGCGTCGCATCTCTTCGGCACCAACCGGCAAGAGCCCCACCCGGTACTCGTGCGATTTGATCTCCTTGACCGTACCGACGATCATGTCCGCCTCCTTGCCGAAGGCGGAATATCACGGCTCGCGCTCTCTGGCGTCGCGCAAAGGCTGCGCGCCCGGCCGTCGCAAGAAGAGGGGCGCCAGAAATAGCGCCATCGCCGTTCCGGCGAGCCAGCCGCCGAGCACATCGGAGGGGTAGTGGACGCAGAGGTAGACGCGGGACGCGCCGATCAAGACCACGAGCAGCACCGCGGCGGTGCCGATCGCCACGCGATGACGCGGGTGGCGTTGGGCGAGCACGAGGCCGAGCGCTCCGAGGATTGCGGCGCTCGCCATGGCGTGACCGCTCGGGAAGGAATACCCACTGGCTACCGCCAGTCGCAGCGCTGGGTCGGGTCGCGGGCGCGCGAAAGCCAGCTTCAAGAGCTCGTTCAGCCCGCCCGCCCCGGCACCGATCGTCCCCACGAACAGCGCTTGCCAGGGTGTGCGCAAGGCGAACAAAAACAGCGTGCTCGCCACTGCGACCGTTGCCAGTACGCCGCCGCTACCGAGCCAGGTCACGCGCTCTGCGATACTCGTCACGAGCGGACGTTGCGACGAGTGAACGAGCGCAATGATCGGCCGATCGAAGAACATGCCCCCGGTTCGCGCACCGAACGCCGCCGCAGAGAACACAGCGACCCCGACCGCAATGAGCGCCCAGCGGCCAAGGACCCTGCGTGCATCCGAGGGATCGGACATCCGTCCCAAGCATGGCCGATGTCGCTCGCTGTCGCGAGATTCCGGACGACGGCCTCAGGAGTCGACGAAGAGCCTCGCGCCGAGGAAGCCGGCGGCTACCGCGGACAAGAGGGCGATCGCGGCGACGATTACCGGGAGCGCTTCGAGCAATCCCTCGCGTTGGGCGAGGGCCCCGAGCTCCGCGAAAGCGCGAAGAGCGCGAAGCGCGACGGTCCTCACGATCGCTTCGAGCTCCGCCTGGCCTGGAAGCGCGGCGGCGGAAAGAGGCTTGACCACGGTCGGGATGCCGTCTTCGTCATCGGCGAGACGGGTCCCAGTGGGGGCAGCGACGCTCAAGATCCGCATGTACTTTGCTCCCAGCGATGGTTGGCGATCCCGCTTTTGCCATTGCAGGTCCCCTCCGCGTTGGCCTGCTCGAGGCACTGGCCCGGTGGTGCGTCGACGCCGTACCAGTTTCCGTTCCCACACTTGATGCAACACTTCTTGCAGATCCCGGTCACCGGCGCGCCATTGCTGCAGCCGTCGACGGGTCCGCCGGCGGTGCAGCAAGTGGCCTTGTTGGTCTCGTGGTCGCAGGACATTTCGGCTGCACCCTCGTCGCAGCACGCTTCGCCCGGCTTTCCGCAGGAGACACACAGGTCGTCCTTGCAAACGAATCCCGGTTGCGAGCACTGCCCGGCGCAGCAGTGTGTGCCGGCAACGCCGCACACCTGGCAGGTGAGTCCTTGGCACGACTGACCGGGGACTGCGCACGCCGCCCCGGTCGGACAGCACCACTGATTCGTCCCGCCGCACGGCGCGCACTGTCCCTGCACGCAGAACAGCGAACCACCGAAGCACTGCTCTCCCGTCGTGCAGCAGTCCTGTCCAACGTTGCCGCATGCGCCCTGACCCTTGCCTGCATCCGGTGACATCGTCCCGGCTACGCCGACGGGAGCGTTGCCAGCCTGCCCGCCGATCGCGTCGAATTCCGTGGCTGCGCTGCCGTTGGAGAAGTGATCCGGATCGCGAACGAAGCTACAGCTCGCGAGCACGAGGATCAGCGCGAGCACGGGCCTTCCAGCTACCATGCTCGGGGCATGTGCAAGCGGCGTACCCCGGTCGATCCCGCCGGAAGTCGCGCACCCACAGCCCTCTCGACAACCAGAAGTTTCCCGCCCGGGAAACCGCCGGGTTCCCGACCGCGGCGGCCACGGTCGTTTTGCGTGGGGACCACGGCGGTACGGCGATTGCACCGAGCTCGGGGAATGGAGGACTCGATGGCGAATCGGTATTGGATCTCGTGCGTGCTCGCGCTCATGGCATCCGGCTGCGGAGCTCCGCCGGATGGTTACGATCCGGGCGATCCGTTCGCCATGGACGACACCTACGGGGAAGGCGCGGCTCCGGAGGAGTTTCCCACCGAGGAGTCGAGCTCGCCGCCGCCGGAAGTGTCGCCGCCTCTCGGCGGGTCGCTGTCGTTCGCCCGCGCAACGAAGGAGCGTGCGTACGGTGTTCCAATCAAGGACCAAAAGCACGAAAAGCCAGTCGTCATCTACTCGATCCACTTGAAGAACCCGAGCGCCGACGAGGTGTTCCGACTGCGCGCCGAGGTGACGCTTTCGCGCTGCAACAAGAAGGACGTTGCCGGGCTTTCCGGAGACGCCAAAACGACGCCCTGTGACAGCGCACACATGAAGAAGAATCCCTACGAGTACAATCCTCGCTTCAGCGCCGCGTTCGTCCTGGGGAGCTCGGCCAACGATGCCAAAGGCAAGCGCGTTTCATCCTGGTTCGACACGTCCTGCAGCGAAGGGCATCACCACTGCGCTCTGGCCGTGCCCGAGGTCGTGCTGAAAGATCCGCCCGAAACCGGGGAAATGTACCTGAACTTGGTGGTAACCGCCGATGCGAACGGAGCCAACGCTCACTCGTGGGACGTGATGGAGGTGGAGCAGGATCACGGCGGCCTGTACGTCACACGAAGCTCGGGAGGAGCTGGAGCGCTCGCGTCGAAGCAAAGCTCCGAGGAGCTCCTCGCCACCGGCGGGATGACCGTCGATCGGCCCGCGGAGGATGGCGACCCCACCCAGGTGCGGAGGCTGCTCTATCAGGTGGAGCTTTCCGGTCTTCAGGGCGGGGACGTGGTGGACGCGGATGCCAAGATGCGCGCCATCAACGGGAACTACAGCTGCGATCCATTGATCACCGGTCAGCTCATCTTGACCGCGGACAAGAAATCCCGTGAACCGACTGGCCCTCACGACGAGGTTCTGACGGCGAAGAACGGCCACAACTTGAGCGATCATTCGAGCCAAGGCTCGAGGTACGAAAAATCGGGAGCCGCCCAGCTCGACGCAAAGACAGCCAGCAAGATGTACCTGAGCTACGTCGTCATCGCTCTTCGCTCGTGCGCGGATCCCGGGGGAACTACAAGTGGCACGCCGATCCCAAGGCCGGATTTCTCGCGGCCCATGTGAGGCGATGAATTTGAAAAGCAGTGCGCCATCACTGACAAAGCTGACACCTGAGCAGGCGACCGAGTAGACTCGTCGCAATGCCGAGGCTCGTGATGGGTGGGCCCGCCAGCGTCGTCTTGGGCGCCCTGCTCGTCACCCAATTGGCTCACGCCGATCCCAAACCGAGCGCCTCGGATTGCGTCGGCACTCACGAGTCGGCGCTCGCGCATCGGCGCCAGGGAGAGCTCACGCTCGCGGCCAAGGAGTTCGCCGCTTGTACGCAGCCGAGCTGCCCCGCACCGGTTCGCGAGGAGTGCGCGGCCCGGGCTCGCCAGATCGACTCCGTGATCCCCACCGTCGTGCCCGTCGCGAAGATCGAGGACGGACAAGAGCTCGTCGACGTGGAGGTCGAGGTCGACGGGCATGTGCTCACCCAGCGTTTGGACGGCCGGGCACATCGGCTCGATCCCGGCCCGCATCGCTTCCAATTTCACGCCAAAGACCGGTCAAGCGTGGAGATCGACGTTGTTCTGGCCGAAGGCGAGCAGCTGCGTCGTGTCGAGGCGATCTGGAAGCCAGACTCGAGCAAAGCCTCCGCTCCCATCCCAACCGCGGCTTACGTGCTGGCGGGCGTTGGCGTGGTGGGTCTGGCGGGCTTCGGATATTTTGGTTTACGAGGTCTCTCCAAGGAACACGATCTGAGCGCCGAGAACTGCGAACCGCGCTGCGATCAGGACAAGACCGACGACCTCGAGCGCACGTACCTGTTTGCGGACATCTCCCTGGCCGTTGGCCTGTTGGGACTCGGCGGCGCCACGTATTTCTACGTGAGTAGCCGAAGCACTGGGAGCCCATCGACGGGGCGGACGACGTTCGTTTCCGTTGCGGGAGCGTTTTAGAGCTCGGGGATCGCGCCTGGCATTGGGTTTGCTCTCCAAGCCGGAGTGGACCCACTCGAGGCCGAGCGATACGCTAGGACGTGCCCATTCGTGGAGCTCTTGCATGAGCACGCCACAGCCTGAGCGCATCATCGGGCGCTACGCGCTGTTCTGCGAGATCGCTTCGGGCGGGATGGCGTCCGTGCATTTGGGGCGATTGCTCGGACCCGTGGGATTTTCCCGCGTCGTCGCGGTCAAACGCCTGCATCCCCACCTGGCGCGGGATCCCGAGTTCGTCACGATGTTCATCGACGAAGCACGGCTCGCCGCGAGGGTTCAGCATCCGAACGTGGTGCCGACGCTGGACGTTGTGGCACTCGACGGGGAGCTCTTCATCGTCATGGAGTATGTCGAGGGCGAGTCACTGGCTCGACTCAGTCGCTACTCGAAGGATTCCGGGCAGCGGATCCCCCTCGACGTTCAGATGGCGATCATCGTTGGCACGCTCTCGGGGCTCCACGCAGCGCACGAGGCGAGGGGAGAGGGCGGGCGCGCTCTTCGCCTGGTCCATCGGGATATCTCGCCGCAAAACATCCTGATTGGAGCCGATGGTCTCGTCCGCGTCGTCGACTTCGGCATCGCCATGGCGGCCGGGCGCAGCCACCGCACCGCGAGCGGAGTGCTCAAGGGAAAGCTCCGCTACATGGCTCCGGAGCAAGTCATGCTCGAGCCGGTCGATCGCCGCACCGACATCTACGCGGCGTCGGTGGTGCTGTGGGAGCTCCTCTCCGCGCGGCGCCTGTTCACCGGCTCCAGCGACTTTCACATCGCGGAGCAAATTCGCCAAGGCGTGACGGAACCCCCGTCGAAGTTCAATCCCGAGGTCAGCACGGAGATCGACCGGATCGTACTTCGCGGATGCGCACGCCGGCCCGACGATCGCTTCCCGAGCGCGCTCGAGATGGCGGAGGCACTGATCGCGGCTGCGCCCTGTGCCATCGCCGGCACGATCGGGCGCCTGGTGGAGTCTCTCGCGCGGGAATCCCTGGCGCGTCGTCGCCGCCTGATCGAGCAAGCCGAGTCGATCCCCAGCGATCTGAGGGTCCTGTCGCCCGAGGACCGCGCCTCGATCAGCGATGGGTTCATGCCAGAGATCGAGGACGAGCAGCCGACCAGAGTCGTCGACGAGTCCTCGGGGAACGACGATTCGAGAACGGTTGCCCAGGAAGAGGCCTCGCCCAAGACCCGGCCGGGCGGAGCATTTGCTCGCCCTGCGGACAAGCCGACGCGCGTCGTGGTCGCGGCCTCCCGCGAAGACGAAAGCTCGGGACTCACCCAGTCGAGCTGGGCCGCGGGGATCCGGCGTCGCTTCTCTCACCCATGCTGGGTGTGCTCGTCGGGGCGGTGCTGGCGGGCATCGTGATCCTGGTCTTCGTGGTGAGCAGAGCAGCGAAAGGGGATGGGTCGGATCCAGACGTGGTCGGTGCCGCCGTCCCGCAAAACGTCCCGAGCGACGCGAAGTCGATCCTCCCGCCTCCGGCCGAGACAGCCGCTGCCGCCGCGCCCGTCGAAGCAGCCGTGACTTCCTCTTCAGCGCTCCCCACCTCGAAGCATCCCGAAGCGCGACCACCCGCTCACCCGACGCGAGCGCCTGCGGTCAGCACCAAAGCGCCGCGTTGCACGGGCTTGCCGTACTACTACGACTCGAACGGCGACAAGCGATTCCGCAGAGAATGCCTGTAGTATCCTTTTCGACCGTGGAAGATCCGGCGCACCCGAGTCCGCCCGACCACCCGCCGCGTTCCCTATGAGAAAGTGCGTGTGGTCGTGGCCAGGGGTCCGGATGCGGGAGCGACTCTCGATGTCGCCGGAGGCCTTTTGCGCATTGGCACCGCACCGGACAACGATTTGGTGCTCGCCGACGAGACGGTGTCTCGCCACCACTGCGAGCTCGAACCCACCGCGACGGGGGTTCGCGTTCGGGATCCCGGCTCGACCAATGGCATCGAGCTCGGCGGCGCGCGTGTCTACGACGCCGTGGTTCCGGGCGAATTTTCCATCGGTCTCGGAGACAGCGTGGTCACCGTCACTCCGCTGCGAGAGACGGAGGAACGCGAGCAAGCCGATGCCGATTGCTTTGGCGGCGCGATTGGTTCTTCCCCACGGATGCGGGAGCTCTTCGCCCAGCTCGAGCGGATCGCTCCCACCGAGCACACTCTTCTGCTCGAGGGAGAAACCGGTACCGGCAAGGACGTGATTGCAGAAGCGGTCCACGACAAGAGCAGTCGAGCTGGGCAGGCCCTCGTCGTCTTCGATTGCGGCGCGGTCGCGCCGAGTCTGGTCGAGTCCGAGCTCTTCGGGCACGAGCGGGGAGCCTTCACGGGCGCCCAGGTCGCCCACGAGGGCGTCTTCGAGCAGGCGGAGGGGGGCACGCTTTTCCTGGACGAAATCGGTGAGCTGCCCTTGGAGCTCCAACCGAAGCTGCTCCGCGTGCTCGAGCAGCGGGAAATCCGTCGCGTGGGCGGCAAGCGTACGATTGGGGTGAACGTCCGCATCATCGCGGCCACCAACCGCAATCTGCGCGTGGAGATGGCGAGAAAGAGCTTTCGCGAGGATTCCTATTTCCGCCTCGCCCAGGCCCACGTGGTGGTTCCACCGCTGCGCGACCGCGCCGGCGACGTTCGAGCTCTTGGCTCGCCATTTCCTTCTGCACGAAGACCCGCCCGCGCGACCGGAAGAAGTGCCGGAGCACGTCTGGGACATGTTCCGCCGGCATCGCTGGCCGGGGAACGTTCGAGAGCTACGGAACGCCGTCCGACGTTCCGGCTGGAACCCCGACCGCGCGGTGCTCACCGGCTTCACGCAAGCGGGCTCCGTCGCTTCACCCGAAGCAGACGCGCTCGGCGATCCGTTGCCGCCTCTCTCCGTGGCGCGGCGTCGAGAAGGAGACGCATTCGAGCGCGCATACGTGATTCGTGCCCTCGAGCTCGGCGGGCAGAACGTTCCCCGGGCCGCCGAGCTCGCTGGAATTTCCCGGCAGATGATGCTGCGGTTGGCTCACAAGCACGGACTGCGCTGATGCGAGCGCGTCGACTAGCCTGGGTCGCGCTGCTCTGGCTCGGGAGCTGCAGCTTTTTGCACGACTCGGACCGCTTCTCCTCGGGCGATGGACCCTCGGATGCGGGAAAGTCCGATGGGGGAGTGTGTCGGGACGAGGGCGCCGAGTGCGATACGTTCGACCAATGCTGCAGCCATTCGTGCACCACCAACGGCTGCGAAAGTTGCTTGCCGCTCGACGAGCCGTGTGAGGACGACCCCAGCTGCTGCGCCGGCCGCGGGGAGGTTTGCTACGAAGGCTGGTGCCGGGCGTGCTCCCACGACGATGACGAGTGCAGCAGTGCGAGCGAATGTTGCTCCGGCATCTGCAGCGCCGGGGTGTGTGGTCGTTGCCAACACGCGGGAGATGCCTGCGATCCGGATTGTTGCGACGGGCTGACGTGCGTCGATGGATTCTGCCGCTTGCGCGACCTGTGTGTGAACGACACGCTGCCGGCCAACTACGGCAGCATCATGATCGCGATGCAAGAGTGCAACGACCGATGCGCGGACTTTGCTTCGGTACCCAGCTGCTACACCGATTGTTTCGCCGACGCCCACGAGATTTCCAAGGATTGTGCCGGTTGTTACTTCAACTGGTACTTCGGCAGCGCTCTCGGTTGCAAATGGTGCGATCCCAACCCGCTGGCCAGTGGGATCGATCCCGGGACCGCAGCGGAGTGCCAATCCTGCTACGCGGCGCAGGAAGAGGCCTTCGTCGCGTGTGCCGGGGTGACGCAGTCGGCCTCGCCGTGGAAACCAAACAACGCCTGCAAAGACCCGGCCGAGGCGGCGATCGTCCAGCAGAAGGATCTGGCGAAGGTATCCGCGGACTGCAAGATCAGCACCGACTGCATCGAAACCGCAACGGGTCTCGGCGCAGCCTGCTCGAGCTGCTATGTGGGCTGGTTCCAGTGCGCCCACTTGGGAGCGTGCATCAACGATTGCTTCAGCAGTCCGGTGACCGACGAGCCGTGCAAGAGCTGCGCAAATCAAAAGTGTCTGCCGCTGCTCAAAGCGTGCACGGGCCTGTCGTCGCCTTGGTGAGCGCTTCTAGCGACGGGTGACGACCAGGTCGCTGGAATTGCCGAGAGACCATTCGTCGCTCGGAGCGGAGCACGACCTTCCGCCCGCCGACACCACGCTCACGTAGACGGTGCTCGGGACGTTCTTCGGGAGCTGGGTCGCACCAGATTTTCGGTACGTGCAACTCTTGTCGATCTTGCAGTTGGTTCCGTTCTTGGCCGTCATGGCGGCGATCTTCGTGCCCTTCGGGTCATTGGCGTGGGTCGAGACGAAGATTTTGATGGGTGATGAGCGGGTCTCGCGCGCCCGAGCAGCCTCCGGGCTTGCCGCCGTTTCCACGGGTCTTGGCCACGATCAGCGCTTCCGCGTCGATCACGTCGCCCGGCTTGGCGCCGTGCAGCGCGACCTGGAGCGTCACGTGGTCCTTTCGCGGGTGCTTGTTTTCCATGTCGAGCTTCATCCAGCCCGAAGTGACGACGTGCCCCTGGAATTTCTTCCCGGAGACCGGCGCCGACTTGCCGATGCGCGTGACATAGAGCCCGCCGTGGTGCTCGTTGACCTCCATCACGTCGGGGCCGCCCGCATTGTTGTCGACGGCAGCAACCACCAGATTGGCGAAGCGAAACCCGGAGTGCTTCGTGGTGACCCGCTCGTCGAGGGCGATCGCGCAATGGTGGTGGAAGTGCGTGCAGTTCACGTCCCGCGTGCCCGTGAGATCCGGCCCCGTTGGGTCGCTTTTCGACGTTCCGAGCACGACCTTGGCCTTGTATTTCGGGTCGAACGGCGTGATGCGCTGGCAGGGCGAGTGGCCGTTCAGATCCGATGCCTGACAGGTGGTGAGCTGCACTTCTCCTCGCACCGCCAGGTGCTCCTTGGAATCGAGATCTTTGAGCGGCACCGAATAGATCACGTGCCACTTGGGGTCTTTCGTGATGGGCACGCCCTTGCGCCGTTCGTCGGCATCCCGACCGAACGAGTAACCATTGGCCTTGGGTGCCGAGAGGCCGAGGTGCGCTTCGTCGACGGGCTCTCCGTCCCAATCGGACTGGAGCAGGCATCCGGTCGTCGACGCACACAAGACGAGAAGCGGAAACACGGCGAGCTGATTCATCGAAACCTCCGCTCGCTTCCTTACAAGTCGTGTGCCACCGAAAAACCCGCCAGTTTCAGGCTCGAAAGTCGAACCGGACAACCATCGGTTTCCCGAGGGCGGAAACCGTGAGTTGCAGCCCGGTCGGCTTGCCCAAGAGCCTGATCCGGATTACGACGCGGAGGCCTTCGGGCGGGTAGCTCAGTGGTAGAGCGCTGGCCTTACAAGCCGGATGTCGCAGGTTCGAAACCTGTCCCGCCTACCGAGAGAGGAAAGCGCTCATGAAGAGCTCGTCGATCCCCGTATTGATTGCCCTCGCTCTCACGAGCTGTGGTGGAGCCGCTCCGGCGAAGTCTCCCGCGTCCTCTTCGCCTGCCAGCGGTCCCGCCGAAAGCTCGGAAGCCGAAGCCTGCTTGAAGGAGGCGAGCTTGCCTCGCGAGCCCAGAAAGGATGCTCCGGAGCACATCGTCGTGGCTCACGTCCTGGTGCGTCATGCCGCGCTCCGGCGGCCGGAGGGGGCGACACGCACGCGGGGACAGGCCTGTCTTCGAGCCCAAGAGGCCCGGGAAGAGATCCTGGGCGGCGCGGACTTCGGCGAAGTCGTTTCCACGTACAGCGATGCGGGCAAGGACACCGGAGGGTCCCTCGGCAAGGTGAGCAAGGACCAGCTCGAGCCGACCTTCGCCAATGCCGCCTTCTCCCTCGACGTGAACGAGCTCAGTCACGTGGTCGAGACCTCGAGGGGATTTCACGTCATCGTGCGTACCGAGTGAAGAGCGCGCTGTGCTAGGCTTCGCGCCATGCGGGTGCTGGCGCTGTCAGCTGTCTTGGTCGTTGTTTGGGCAGTGAGCTGCGCAACTGCCGAAGACAGTTTGGGCGGCCCGCCTCCTGACGGCTCGGTGGGCGGCTCGGGCGGCAGCGGAGCCAAGGGCGGGACCGGCGGTTTCGGAAACAGTGGTGGAACCGGCGCGACGGGTGGTTTCGGAAACACCGGCGGCATTGGCGCCAGTGGTGGGATCGGCGCGAGCGGCGGCATTGGTGCCAGTGGTGGCATCGGTGCCAGTGGTGGGATTGCGGGGGACGCGTCCACCGAAGCCGGAGATGCATCCGTCACCGGATTTGGTCCCTGCGTCACCCAAGCGGAGATCGATTCCCAAGGCGGGATTTTCGTCATCGGATTTTGCCCGAACGTGTTTGCGTGCTTCGCGTGTCCGAACGAAGCAGTGGATCCCGGGGACATCGTGTGCAGCCCCAATTGTCTCTGCGTACCGCTGCCGCCCTTGTGCACCGATGGCGGCGCGGATGCGTCCGATGACGCAGATGCGGATCTCGATGCAGGCGACGCGTCCGACGCGAGCAGCGACTGAGGCAAAGACACTGCGATCGAAGTCGCCAACTCATTTGGCATTTTGGAAATAATTGCGAAGTGAGCGTTCGGCGATTCGGGGAAATCCCGATGTTTTTCGGGGGTCCGCGCATGGCATGAGCTTTGTACTCAGGGGCTGGGCTTAGCGGAGGTGCAATATGCTTCGAGGATCCTTGACGGGTGCTTGTGTATGGGTGTGCGTGCTGGGTGCGGGCGCATTCGCTGCCGCTTGCGGGGGCAGCGATTCATCCGATCTGAAGGGGAAAGGCGGGACCGGCGGCACGGGTGGCGCGTCTGGCGCGGGCGGAAGCAGCGGTAGCGGCACCGGCGCCAGCGGGGGAAGCGCCGGGAGCACCGGCGGCACGGCCGGGAGCGACGGCGGAACCTGTCCCGATGCCGATCAAGACGGACAGACCACCTGCGCCGGCGATTGTGACGACAACGACGCCACGGTCTACAGCGGCAACACCGAAGTCTGCGGCGACACCAAGGACAACGACTGCGACGGGCAGGTGGATCAGAATTGCGGCGGCATCGGGACGTTCGTGTCTTCCGATGTGGGTGTCGACACGAATCCGGGAACCCAGGCACTGCCCGTGAAGACCATCGCCCAGGGCATCGCCAATGCGAAGACCATCGGAGGCGGAGCGGACGTGTACGTGTCGGACGGGCACTACACGGAGAAGATCGACATGGTCGAGGGCATCGATCTGCTCGGCGGCTACGAGTGCAATTCCGGCTCGTGCACTTGGGCCAGAGACATCGCCAAGTACGACTCGGCGATTTTCGACACGGACGCGGAAGGCGTTCGCGCAGGTGACTCCATCACCCGAGCCACGAAGATCGAGGGCTTCCGGATCATGGGAACGTCCGGGGCAGGGGCGGGGATCGGACGAGCGGCGATGACGATCGCGGGAGGCAGCCCCACGGTCACGGCGAACAAGATCTACGGACAGGACGTGACCGGCGGAACCTATCAGAGCGGCCGTTCGATCGGGCTCGCGATCCTCCAGCCGGTCAGCGATCCGAAGGGTGCGCTCGTCGCCGGCAACGAGATCACGTCCGGAGCATCTCAGAACAGTACGATCGGCCTGCTCTTCGACACCGCGACGAACCCGGCGAGCGGCAAGAGCGTGGCGGAGGTGCGAAATAACGAGATCACGGCCGGCAATGGCCAGAGCTCGAGCGGCGTCGCTGGTTGGACATCGGGGCCGGGTACACTCCTCGAGAACAACGACATCGCCGCCGGCAACTCCACCGCGCAGGGCACCTCGTGGGGCGTCACGGTGGGCGGCACGATCGAGCTGAACGCGAACCGGGTCAACGTCGGGTCGACGGCCACCGGCCAGAACGCCAGCAACTGGTGTGGCGGCATCGCCAGCCAGAGCTCGACGAGCACCATCACCAACAACGTGGTGTTCGGTCTGACGGCGCCGCGCAGCGCGGGCGTCATGCTCGCGGAGGCGGAACAGCCCGCGGGGCTCGTGATCCTCAACGGCAACACGATCGATGCGGGCGGCGCGTCGGTGAGCACCGGCAACACGACCCGCAGCGCGGCCCTCGTTTCGCGCATCGGGAGCTGCGGTACCTGCGGCTTCGCGGGCGTGAACGGTCACGTTCGCAACAACGTTCTGCGCGGAGGCAAGGGCTCCGCTCGCTTCATCGTCTTCGAGGATGCGCCCAGCGGGAAGACGACTCACCCGCAGATCTTCGAGAACAACCTGCTCTTCTTCCCGACCCCCGCGGCCGCGAGCGACGTGCTCTATGGCGAGTGGAGCGGAAGCGCGACCCAGAACGTGACCACCATCGGCGCGGTCAACGCGCTGTCGTTCGGCGGAGCGACGTTTGGGAGCAACATCACCGGCGATCCACTGCTCGATACCAGCTTCCATCTCGGGACCGGATCTCCGGCCATCGACAAGGGAACGGCGAGCGAAGCGCCGGCCAAGGACATGGACGGCGACGCCCGTCCCAAGGGCGCGGGCATCGACATCGGAGCCGACGAAGCCAACTGATCGGTCAGTGGAACCACGCGAGCCACTCTTCGAGGAGAGCCAACCGTTCGCGCTCGAGTCGATAGAGTCGCTCGCGCCCGCGCCGCTCGCTCTGCAATAGGCCCGCAGCTTCCAGCACGTGCAGGTGACGCGTGGTCGTGGGCCAGGCGTGAGCGAAGCGGCCGGCGATGGCGCCAGCGGTCATCGATCCCCCGCAAAACCGGATCGTGAGCAGGATCTGGCGGCGCGCCGGATGCCCGAGCGCGCTCACGACGGCATCGAGTGCCTCGAGCTTTTCTTTGGGATCGAGCGCGCCCAATTCAGTGGACGGGCTCCACGTGCTGGATCTCCAAGTCTTCGAGGATGGGTCCCATGGGTTCCCAGACGGCCATGACCTCCGGAGTTTGGTGAGCGACGTTCGAGGATTGGTCGTCCTTCCACTCCATCCACTCCACGAAGCTCACCCGACCGCTCTTCTTGTCGACGGCTCGCCAGATCTTTGCGGGCTCTTTGGTGACGAGCCCGAGCCGGTCGAGGGTGGGCCAGTGCTGGCGCAAGAGTGCGAGTAGGTCGTCCTCCTTTCCAGCTTTGGGGCGATATCGAACGAGGACAGCAACGGGATTGGACATGGTTCCTCCAGGTGGAGAGATTATTTAGCGAAATGGCTAATTAATGGCAAGAGGAAAAATCCAGTGAAAATCCCAGAAAACTCCCTTGGTGCCTTCCCACACACATGTAGGTTGTGGTAGGTGCTTCTCGCACTTCGCGAGTGGGCTTGGGGGTCGAGCCGAGCTCGCGAGCTTCCGCCGAGGGACTGTCATGGGTCGACATCGTTTCCGAATGGGTCTGTCTGCCGTCGCACTGCTCGGTGCGCCGTTCGCAGCATGTGCGGTCGCGCGGAGCTCCGAGCCGGCGCAAAAATCGAGCTCTGCGCTCGAGCGGGCAACGCTGCCAGATCGCTTCGAGGTCACGTTGCCCTGGGGCGCGGGACCAAAGAGCGTGCGGCTCCTCCCCGCTGAGACCGAGAGCATGGCCCAGGGACCGAACGCGGTCGCGGCTCTGCCTGGTGGTGAGGTCCTCGTTCTCGACCGTCTCGCAGGTCGCGTGGCGAAGGTCGAGCACGACGGCGCGATCCACACGGTCGCGAGCGTGGCCCGGGATGCCGAAGAGCTCGTGTCCGGCGCGGACGGATCCTTCGTCGCATTCAGCCCGATGCGGGCCGCCGCGTGGTTCTTCGATGAACATGGCAAGAGCGCCGGTGAGCTGGCAGTGCCCCGGGAGCTCCGGGAGCTCCGCGGGCTCAGCATCGGCAAGTCCCGCCGCTTGAGCGTACACACCGGGTATCAAGAGACGCTGATCATCGGAAGCCCCTCGGCACCCATCGCGCTTCCCGTCGTGCTCAGCGGCAAACGCGAAGGCGCCTACCAGCTGCCGAGCGGTCTGGGCGCTGCCGTGCGGATCGACAGCGACCGCGCCGTGTTCGTGGTGGTCTCTCAGTCGACCCAGGAAGCGCGCAGCAAGACCGTTCGGTCCTTCATGCTGCCTCACTCCGCGAGCGCTGCTCGGGTGATCGGCGGCGAGGGGGATCGCGTGTGCTTGCGCACCGAGCTCGTGACGAGCACGCCGTCCATCGACGTTTCTCGACGCGCCATCTGCATCGACGCGGGCGACGGCGCCATTGCCTTCGACGAGGCCTTGCCGGCGCGGGGCCTGTACCTCCCGCGCACCGAGCTTTCGGTGGGCGGCGGACGCCTGGTGTTTGCCCATCCGACTCCCCAGGGGTTCGTCATCACGAGCTCGCGGATCGGAAAGGAGGTGCCGTGATGCGCACCCAGAGCGGTCTTGCTCTCGCCCTTGGGGCGGCCCTGTTCACGCTGAGCGCCAGCGCGCCCGCCGTGACCCGCACCGAAGCCTTGATCCGCGCCAAAGCGTTCGCGTTCCATCCGTGGAAAGCGTCGAGCGCCAACCTCACCGCCTCCTGCAATGGCGCTTACAAGAGCGCGTACAGCCCGGGCGACTACATGGGCCTGCCGTACGACTGGGGCGGGTACATGTCGCTCTTCGAGTTCGATCAGCAGATCGCGTCGGGCTACGGCGCCGGCTCCTATCCCGCCGATGGGATCCTCGACTGCACGTCGGGCCTCGATTGCTCGGGGTTCGTCAGCCAGTGCTGGAAGAGCGGACACCACACGACGAGCGACGTCGACACGGTGTCGAGCGTCATCGCCAAGAACGCGATGCTGGCCGGTGACATCTTCAACGATGCCGGCAACCACATGGCGATGTACAGCCACACCCTCGGAAACGGCGATCCGGTGCTCTACGAGTCCGTGTTCTACAACGTGCACCTTTCGCTGCCCGGCTGGTCCTGGCTCCAGGGATTCATCCCACGCCGATACCAGAACATCACGGGGACGAGCGCTGCGACGCCGGATGGCACTCCGGACAAACCCATCGTCATCGGATCATTTCCCTACAGCGACTCGCGGAACACCGCGAGCTCCCTGTCCGACGTGCTCGACGGCTGCGCCCTGGCGCCCGGCTCGGCCGAAACCGGTCCGGAATACGTGTACCAGGTGAACCTCACCCAGCCCGGTCAGCTCACCGTGAGCGTGGCGGACGACGTGGGAGTCGACATCGACGTGCACCTCTACACGTCGATGAACGCCAACGACTGCATCGCCCGGAACGACTCGACCTTCACCCAGAACGTCGATTGCGGCACGTACTACGTCGTCGCCGACACCTGGACTGACAAGGTGGGTCCCTACACCCTCACGGTCGACTTCAAGCCGTCGGGAGCTGCCTGCGGCGCCGGCCCGGGGAAGTATCAGTTCAAGGGTGAGCCCGGAGCTCCGTGTGCTTATCCCGGAAATCAAAACTTGCCGTTCTGCAATCCGAACCTCGGTGCCGACACCTGCCTGTACACCTCGACCTCGAGCTTCTGCTCCATGCCGTGCGGGTCGAACGCCGATTGCGGCGCGCTCAGCGGGGGCTGCTGCGCGGACATCGGCACGCAGGAGTTCTACTGCTTGCCGGCTTCCCAGTGTGGAGGTGCTCCGCCGGATGCGGGCGTCACTCCCGGACCCGATGCGGGCGGCGATCCCGCCGACGCCGGGACGGGCAGCGGCGGCGAGCCGGGCGTGGGTGGCGGCGGGAACCAACCCGGAACGGGTGGCTACGGCGACCTGCCGGGCGTGGGCGGCGAGCCTGCTACGGGCGGAACGGCGAACGGTGCCGGACCGACCAACCTGAACACGGGATCGGGCAGCTCCGGTTGTTCCGCGAGCGGGTCACCGAGCTCGAGCAGCGGTTGGCTCTGGGCACTGCTGGCGATCGCAGGCTTTCGCCGGCGGCGCTCGACCTAGGTAGCGGCGCGGGCCCAAGAACTTCGAACGTGCGCGATCCGCGACAGTCGCGGGTGAATTCGGTTGGCGCTGTACGACCGACGCGGAGGCGATCCGCGACAGCCGCCAGTGAATCATCGCTTTCCGTGATCAATCATGAGACGTGCGCCGGCATTGGCGACTTCCATCATTTTGGCCTGGTTTCTTGGGGCGCAGCTCGGGCGCACCAGCGGCTTTCAGAGACATGAAACGAAATCAGGATTCACAGGAAGCGCGACGCGCTTCGTGACGACCCTTGGGTGGAAGTACGGAAGTTCAGAAATCTTTTTTTCGAGGGGCTTCAGGAACCCGTATGGGTGAGCTTGCGAGCGTCCTGACCGATGTTGCGTCAAACCTGCTACCCGCGAACCAGGTCATCGCCTGCGGTCTTCGCCGAACGTACGTCGCTCGTGCCCCATCGCGAACGGTGAAGTCCCGCTTCTTCCGACAACGCTCCATGTACCTCCGCCCGAACACCCGCTCTGCTTCGCCCTGATTGTGGGCGCGGCACAGGACGCGAACGTTCTCCGCCCCGGAGCTGCCACCCCGAGCCTTGGCCTGCTCGTGATCGAGCTCCAGAAACCCGCGCGCGGAGCAGCGCCGACCTCGGGCATCGACGAACGCGCATCGGAGTCCGTCGCGCCGGGCGACTTCGCGCTTGGTCGCGTTGGTGACCCGCGATGGTTTGGCAGCCCGCGGTTTGCGAGCGTGCTCGGTCTGTCCGAACTTCTGTTTCATCCGCTCGGCAATCAGGAGATCCACCGCAGCTTCGACGATGGTCGCCAGGTCGCCGCTGGGATTCTTGTGACTCATGAGATCCCGCGCGAGTCTGAGTTTTTCTTCCAGCGTTCGAGACGCGGTGAATTTCACGAGCACGCGCTCCCGAGACAGCGGTGAGACGCGGCCGCGATCTGCTGGGCGTGGCGGAGCTTCTTGTTTCGCGGGTGGAGCGGTAGACGGCGCCGGATCGGGCTCCGAAACCTGTTCGACGTTCAACGCCAGCGGGGTCGACGCCACCGGTCGAGCGGGCAACTTACGAATGCTGTCCGCCACATCGGGCTTCGGAAACCGCGCCGCGAGCACTCGCTCGGTCTCGCGGACGCTCTTCCCACTCACCGCGCCGAGCAGTTCCTGTGCGTTTTCCTCGGTCAAAACGCTCTTCAGACGCCCGAGCACCGAAAGCGAAACGCGGCCATTGTCGAGCCTGTCGTAAATGCACGGAAACCTGCGAGCCAAGCGTGCCGCTTCGATCCGCCGACACGCTTCATCCTCACTGAATCCGAGCCGCTCGGTGCAATACGCAAAGAGGGACGAGCACGCCTCTCGAAGATGAAGCTTGCGCGCCTCCATCTCGGCAAGGTGCGCCACGAGCTCCGCGGTCAATCCCCGGTGTGCCCGAGTCACCCGATGAAGCTCCGAGAGAAGCGCGCCATCGGTGAGCTTCCCCAACGAACTGAAATCAGCACTCTTCATCCCATCGTCCTACCACGGGGATTTTCGTGCCCGACAATCGCCCGAGGACGCGTTTCGGGCGAGCGACCCGGCGCGAAAATCATTTCTTCCCCGGGCGCCCGTCACGCACCGCCTGCGTGCGGGGAATGAACGATCCTGGCGCCCGTGGGCATGACGAGCGCGCTACCTTCGAAAATCCTGTCCACAAAAATCGACGGTCCAACTCTAATCCGCGTTCTTTTTTTCAGCACTGCGAACAGCCCGCGGCGTCGGCGTCGCTCGGTCAGCTCTGGCGGACGATGGGTGGAATCGCGCGCGATCCGCGACAGTCGCGGGTGAATTCGGTTGGCGCTGTACGACCGACGCGGAGGCGATCCGCGACAGTCGCGAGCGAATCATCGCTTCAGCAATGAGGAAGCGAAGGACCGCCCACAGCGCCATCGTCAATGGGTCGACCGGATCCAGCTTCGAGCGCGGAGTCATCTTCTCGGCGCGACGACTCCACGTCGACAAGGGCCGGAAAAGGAAGCGCCCGGCCTACAGCGGCTTTCAGAGACATGGAACGAAATCAGGATTCACAGGAAGCGCGACGCGCTTCGTGACAGCTGGCTGTCTGACGCCCGAGGCGATCCGCGACAGCCGCGAGCGAATCATCGCTTCAGCGATGAGGAAGCGAAGGACCGCCCACAGCGCCATCGTCAATGGGTCGACCGGATCCAGCTTCGAGCGCGGAGTCATCTTCTCGGCGCGACGACTCCACGTCGACAAGGGCCGGAAAAGGAAGCGCCCGGCCTACAGCGGCTTTCAGAGATATGGAACGAAATCAGGATTCACAGGAAACGCGAAGCGTTTCGTGACAGCTGGCTGTCTGACGCCCGTCGTCCCAACGAGCTCGCCAACCTCGAAAATCCTGTCACGAAAATCCGACGGTCCGACACTGGTCTCGCGTCTTTTTCAGCACTGCGAACAGCCCGCGGCGTCGGCGTCGCTCGGTCAGCTCTGGCGGACGATGTGTGGAGTCGCGCGCGATCCGCGACAGTCGCGGGTGAATTCGGTTGGCGCTGTACGACCGACGCGGAGGCGATCCGCGACAGTCGCGAGCGAATCATCGCTTCAGCAATGAGGAAGCGAAGGACCGCCCACAGCGCCATCGTCAATGGGTCGACCGGATCCAGCTTCGAGCGCGGAGTCATCTTCTCGGCGCGACGACTCCACGTCGACGAAGGCCGGAAAAGGAAGCGCCCGGCCTATGTAGTGGCGGGCTCGAGTCAGTTCTTCAATTCGGCGGGTCCGAGGCGCGTTCTGCTGCTGCGCGGGCTGAGCCTCGCGTTCGAGGGGCGGGAAGTTTCCGGTCGCCCTTGACACCAACCGATCGGTTGGTTAAACCCAACCAATCGGTTGGTCGCGGCCGGAGAACAGTGAAATGATCCGAGAAATCACCCAGGGCCTGATTCATACGGTTTCCCTCTCCCTCGGCGGTCGCGTGGGCCGCTTTGGAGCCTGGCCGAGTCGAGCCCTGCTGGTCGACGAGCCCCTGGCGCTGGCGGAGGAGCGGACCAATCGTCTCGAGCGCATCTATCAAAAGTGCACCGCGAACGTGTGGGACGGGCCCGCCGTGTTTCGCGAAGCGGTCAGTCGACATGGCGGCATCCAGCTGGAGCCATCGAAGCGTCGCGCGCTTTCCCACATCATCGCCACGTTGATGTGGGGTGAGCTCGGTGCGTGGATTGTTTCCGCGGAGCTCGCGGAGCGCCTGGAGGATTCGGACGCACGCATGGCGGCGTCGAGTCAGGTGTTCGACGAAGCTCGCCACTTCTATATCTTGCGGGACTACATGGCCCTGTTGCATGTGCCGGTTCCAGGGCTCGATCCGTTCTTCGTGGCCGGTGTGCGCTCGCTTCTCGCGACGAAGGATCTCACCGTCAAGCTGATGGCCATGCAGATCCTCGCGGAAGGCGCCGCGCAGTCGATCTTTCGATATCTCGCCGACCACGAGGTGGAACCGGTGCTCACGGAAATTCTGCCGTTCATCGAGCAAGACGAGGCGCGTCACGTCGGGCTCGGCATCCTGCACTTGCCCGGACGCCTGGCCGCGCTGTCGCCCCGGGAATGCCGGCGCTTGGCCAAGAAGGTCTATGCCATCGGCGATCTGTTCGGACTTTCGGCGGTAAACGCCGTCGGGCACTACCACGAGCTCGGTCTCGATCCCCGGGACCTGTTTCGGCGAGCCGACGGCCTTTTGACCAATCTCGCAGAAAAGCTCGGGAACGTTCCCGGTACGAATCAACGCTACTTCCGTACCGACGATCCGAAGCACCCCGACTACGACAAGAAGCTACAGCTCCTGTTTCCCGAAACCGGCGCCGAGAGCAGCGCTTCCCGCACGCTGAGGAGCCTGGTTGCGCTCGGAGCGCGCTCCCTCCCATCCTGATCACCATGCGCCAAGCAGCTTCCAAACGCAGTCCGCGAACGACGAATCCAGAGCGTCGAAAGCTCGTCGCGGTTTCGGGGCCGGAGGATTCTCGGGATCGGATCCACCGTGCCGCACTGCGGCTCTTCGCTCGCTACGGATACGAGGCCGTGAGCTTGCAGATGATCGCGGACGAGGTCGGCCTTCACAAGAGCACGCTGTTTCACCACTACGCGAACAAGCTCCAGATCGCGGACGAGGTCCTCGACGAGATCGTGGCGCGAGTCCTGGTCTGGATCGATCGCGTCAACCAGGAGGATCCGCCAGTTCTCGAGTCGTTTTACGCCGCGATCGAGGAGCTCACGGATTGGTTCGCCGACGAGCCGGATGCGGCGCGGCTCCTGGTCAGCGCAATGAGTGCCCCGCGTGACAGCGAGCTGGTGCGGGCTGGTTCCGCGGAGCGGGTGATGAAGTTTTACTCGGGGCTGGCCATCTGGCTCGATCGCGCGCGCAAAGCGGGCGTCATTCGTCGTGTGAGCATTCGCCAGGCGATCCCCAACATGATCGCGCTCACGCTCTACTATCCCGCCGTCGCCGGAGATCTCGTCGATCTCGTGGGCAAGGACCCGTTTTCCCCGCGCGCCCGCCAGGTTCGCAAGCAGGAGCTCCGGCGGATGCTCGGAGGTCTCCTGGCTCCGGAGCTCTAGAGCGCGCGCCGGGTGAAGTTGTGACGAGCACGTAAACCCGGCATACTCGCTCACGTGAGGGCCTGCGTGCGGTACCTGGCTGCCGCGTTCTTGGTTCTCGTGGCAGTGGGGATCGCCCCGAGCTGCTCGATCGACCAAACCACCAGCATCGGCAAAGTGGACTCGGATGCGGGTCTTGCTGGAGCGGGCGGCGGAGGTGGGTTCATCGACGGCGGATGGGGCGGATACGGAGCCAGTGGTGGCGACGCGCCCTGCGGGGACACCGCGCCGGGTACTCATGACATCTCGGACTTGCAGTTCGTCTACCACGCCTACCAGACGCTCCTCGCGCGCGCGCCGGATCCGGTCGGCTTCGAGGTGTATGTGGACGTCCTGCGATCGGGCGGGACCCGGACCGAGGTCTACGAAGCTCTCGCGAATTCCAAGGAGCTCGGCTCCGACCCCGCGCTCCAGGACAAAGCCGGTTTCGTCGAACGCCTCTACGGAGTGCTGCTCGGGCGCACGCCCACGGACATCGAAGGGGCGACGACCGTGGGAGAGCTGAAGGAGTACGACGGATCCGGCGCTGGAACGATCGCCTGGTACGAGGCCTTCACGGCCATCCTGGCGTCGGACGAGTACGCAGAGCGGGCCCGGCCTCTGGCCGGCGTTCACTTCCCGCTGCCCGTGGATCCGCAGGTCGCGATAACGGACGCAGACTTCGTTCGTCAGGCGTTCAAGGTGCTTCTCGACCGCGACTACGACCTGCCGGGGTTCGACTACTACCTGACCTGGCTCCAGACCCAGTCACGACCGTCGCTGTTCCTGGATCTGTTGCTCAACGCGGAAGTGTCCGGCAACCCAGTGCTCCAGGACAAAGCAGAGTTCGTGAATCGCGCTTACCAGGTGCTTCTGGGTCGAGCACCGGACAAGCCCGAAACCGATGCTGCCCTGAAGGACCTGCAAAAGTACGACGGAACCGGCGGAAAGAAGGCCTGGTACAACGTTTACGCAGACCTGATCGGGAGCGCGGAGTTCAAGACCAAAACCTGCCGGTTCGAGTACTTCATCTACGACGAACCGCTTCAGACCGACACACCGTTGCTTCGAGAGCTGATGGATGGAGCCGCTCGAATCCTTCCGCCCTCCGAGGCCACCCCCGTGACGTTGAGCTTCGCGTCCGAAAGTGGCGTGACCGAGGTGCAGGATCAGAAGCTCGTCACGTTCCTCGATGCGTCGAGCAACGACATCTATGCGATCAGTCGTGGAAAGATCGACGCGGATGGCACGTACAACCTGTTCTTGTTCCACACCCAGGATGCCCTCGCGACGACGTTCGTTCAAACGGGCGGGCCCCTGTTTTCGAAGGCGGCAAGCGAGAGCTATTACGATCCGCAGCTCGCCATCGACAACACGGTGTGTCCGCGGCGCTATCTCTTGAGTTTTGGCTGCAACGGCGATCTCTGCACGTCCCACACCACGACCCCGCTCGCGACGGAAACCTGGAGCCGACCGCAAAAAGCGGTCAACGCTTGCACTCCCGGCGTCCCGAGCTGCGCGGGTCACTATGTGTCGCCCATCGCCGGTGCCGCTCTTCTCGACCACGGCAATGCGTATTTCGGTTGGACCAGCCTCGACGACGGGCCCATCCCGTACGACTCGGGAAGCTTCATCAACAACGACGACGGCTTCGAGAACGCATCCTCGAGCGCCGTCGGATACGCCAACGTGTACGGCGGTGTCGGGGTTGGGGTGCAGGATCCCAGCCAGAGCCTCCTCGCCGCGGAGCCCAATCCGAAGTGTTCGAGCGCGTGGGACTGCGATAGTCGCTCCGTGTCGGACTGGCGAATGGAGGGCGCCTACTATTATTTGCTCTACGCGGGCGCGAGCTACTATCGGTGTCAGCGGCCGGACGTGGACTCGACTCTTCCAAATCAGTGGGGTGTGGCCCTTGCGCGCTCGAGCTCGCCCCTTGGACCGTACGACCGTGAGCCGGACGGACAGGTGCTGTTCGCCGAGCGCGCGGACACTTGCGGGATTGGCTATCCAGTGGTGAACGCAATCCAAGGGCGACTGTTCGTCTACTATGCCCACCACGACGCGGCTGGGGGCACGTCCCTCAGGCGAGCTCCGATCCAGTGCAATTGAGGCGAGGCGCTTTCGCAGTCGGGGTGGCTCTCGCAGTTCTGTGCTGCAAGGGCAAACAAGAGCCCGAAGCGGTCCCGAGCCCGCCGAAGAGCTCCGCGGCCGCTTCGTCTTCGAAGCCCGTCGCCACGCTCGCCGACGCGGCAGTCGACGCCGCTCTCGAAGCGCCGTGTCCCGAAGGAATGGCCTACATCGACGGCCGGTTCTGCATCGATCGCTGGGAGGCAGCCACCGAAAGTCCCGAAGGCGAGCTGCATTCGCCGTTCCATGCATTCGGAAACGAAAAAGTGCGCGCCGTCAGTCGGGCGAACGTGATCCCTCAAGCCTACGTATCCGCAGGCGAGGCCGAGCAAGCGTGTCGTCGAGCGGGGAAGACACTCTGCAGCACGCAACAATGGCAAGACGCGTGCATGGGCGTGCGCCGGCCCTACCGGATCTATCCCTACGGCATGACGGAGGACGCGAGCGCGTGCAACACCACCCGCGCGCTGCATCCGTCCGTGGAGATCTTCGGGAAGCTGAAGAACGATTCCGTGTCACTGAATCATCCGAAGCTCGATCAGCTTCCCGACACCCTCGAGCCCACCGGAAAGTTCTCGCGATGCGTGACTCCGGAGGGCGTGTACGACCTTCAAGGCAATCTGCTCGAGTGGACCCAGGGAGATCAAAAGGCGCTGCTCATGGGCGGCCATTTCGTCGAAGCCAAACAGCATGGCGCAGGGTGTCGCTACGTGACCGCGGGTCACGGTCCCGACTATCACGACTACACGACTGGGTTTCGCTGCTGCCAGAAGCCGAGCGCTCCGGTGGTGACTGCCGAGTCCCGGGATCCCCCCGGCATGCGCGGGTTCACGGATGCTGTCGGCAAGATGCCCGAGCTCGAGCCACCTCCCTACGAGCCGCCCGACGCGAAGTGTCCCGCGGACATGGTGTACGTCGAGGGGCTGCGCTGCGCCGAGCCGATCGAGTTTTGCAAGCGTTGGCTCGAGCGAAAGAGCGCGGGCGAGAAGATCGCGTGTGCCGAGTTCGCGGCGCCGACCGAGTGCCATAGCGCGCGCCGCAGCATGCGATACTGCATCGACCGCTACGAGCTCACGCCCCCCGGCTACACCTATCCGATCACCCACGTGAACTGGGGGGAAGCACGGAATCTGTGCCGCGCCATGGACAAGCGTCTGTGCCGCGAAGCCGAGTGGGAGTTCGCCTGTGAAGGCCCGGACGCTCTGCCCTATCCGTACGGCTTCGTTCGCGATGCCAAGAAATGCAATCACGACTTTCCAGAAGAAGAGCTCGCGATAGGTCCCGACGAGCTCGTCGATCGGCGTGTGAAGAAGGACGCGCTGCCCGGCTGCAAGAGCCCGTTCGGCGTGTATAACCTCGTGGGAAACGTCGACGAGTGGACCGAACGGGACGGGGCAGAGCCATCGAAGCGCGCGATCTTGCGCGGCGGCTGGTGGCTCATCGGTCGCAATCGCTGTCGGGCAGCCACGTCGAATCACGGGGAGCGGTACGCGGGCCAACAGACCGGTGTGCGCTGTTGCAAGGCTGCTCGCTGACTCGTATACCCGAAGGGCGGATGGCCCTTCACTCCAAGCTCGCTAGCTTTCTGGCGCTTTCGTCGCTGTGCGTCGCGTGCTCGAGTGAGGATCCGGTCGAGGCGCCCACGAGCCCAAACGGTCATCCCTGGACCTACGGCAAGAAGCTTCCGAGTGAGCCCCAGGATCTCGGCGACGCGGCGCTGGGAGAAGAGATCCTCTTTTCGGGGAGCTACATGAGCTGCGGGATCCCGTGGAAGCTCTGGAGCGACCCAAACTTCGGACCCACCGTGCGGGCGGGATTCGGCACCGGGGACACGGAGCCCCTGCCAGGTCGCGTCGGCAAGAACGCCGACTTGCCCTATTCACTCAACGCTTTCACCGCAGCGGATGGCGCTGAAGTCGTGAACGCGAATTGTCTGATGTGTCACGGCGGTCACTTCGATGGCCAGTTGATCGTCGGGCTGGGCAACGCGGCAGCGGATTTCACCGGTGGGCTCGGAGGCGGACCGGTGGGGAGCGTGCCCGATGCGGTCCTCGATCTTCTCGGGCTCGACGCGGCGGAAAAGAACCATTTGCAGAAGATGTTCCGCCTCGCGAACGTCGTGGGTCCCGAGACGGTGATGCGTACCGTCGGCAACAATCCCGCCGAGGCGCTGACGGCGGTGCTGGTCGCCCATCACGATCGCGACACGCTCGCCTGGAGCGACGAGCCACTCCAGGATCTCACCGTGAAAGACGAATCCGGTCAGGCGATCCCCGATGCCGTGCTGACCAGCGATCCGCCTCCGTGGTGGAGAGCGCACAAGAAGAATGCGCTCTTTTACAACGGGATGGCCCGGGGCGATCACCGCGGAACGATGGCCCTGGCAACCAGCATTTGCGTCGACGAGCTCGACGAAGCAAAGCGCGTGGATGGACTCTTTCGCGACATCCAGGCCTATGTGGCGTCGCTCCGCGCTCCGCTCTACAGCCGGAGCATCGACGACGATCTGGCGGCGCTGGGCAAGAAGCTCTTTTTGCGCGACTGCGCGGGCTGTCACGGGACCTACGCCGAAGATCCCCTGGACGACGAGAGCGACACGTATCCGAACCTGCTCATCCCCCTGGACGTGATCGGAACCGACCCGGCGGTGGCCAACGCGGGCGTCGTTCATGCACCCGAGCTCGTCGATTGGTATAACGGCTCGTTTTACGGAAGCGTGACGCCCATCGTCCCGGACGATCCGTTTCCCGGTTACGTCCCGCCGCCCCTGGATGGCGTGTGGGCGACCGGCCCGTACCTCCACAACGGCAGCGTGCCGACGGTGGAGCTGGTGCTGAACAGCAAGGCGCGACCCAAGTACTGGAAGCGGATCGACTACGACAGCACCCACTTCGACGAGGACGCTCTCGGGTTTCCGTGGGTCGAGGTCGATTCACCCCAAGCCTCTCAGCCCGAAGCAGAGCGCCCGTTCGTTTACGACACGACGTACTTCAGTCAGTCGAACGGCGGGCACACGTTCGGCGATCACTTGACCCCCGAAGAGCGCCGGAGCGTGATCGAATATCTGAAGACCTTGTGATCAGGCCTTGTCCATCAGGAGCAAGAGCAGGAGGGTCGCACCGATCGACCAGCTCAGGATCTGCATCACGTCGTCCAGACCAAACGTCCCGATGCGAATGCGGCGCCGGTTCTGCCAGCCCCACAAGAACCCGTAGATGACGGTGACGAAACCGAGGAAGGCCTTTCCCGCGCCCTCTTCCCGCGCCATCTGAACGGCGATGATGCCGAGGCAGCCGACGCTGATGAGAACGAAGGCGATGATCGGGGGAAGCAAGCCCATGGCGCCGGGATAGTCGATCTGGCCGGTGCCAGTCGTCAAGGGCGAAGCGAGCCCATTCGATTCACAGGAGACATTGCCCGAACTTGTTTTGGGCGCAGCAGTAGTACAGCCCGGCCGTATTGCAGTACGGAGCCCCGCTGGGACACGTGCCACAGCTGATGCTCACGCCACATCCGTTGGAGCGGAATCCGCACTCGTCGAGGGGATCGCAGGGATTGGTATTCGGCGTGCAACAGGCTCCGGAAAAGCACGTCTGACCCGCCGGGCAGGGGCACCCCGTGCCGCAGGCAGAACCCACGCCCGAGGGGCAGGCGCACACGTTGTTGGTGCCGCAGGATTGAGGCGCGGTGCAGGTGCCGCAGTCGAGCGTACCGCCGCATCCGTTACTAACACTGCCGCAGTTCTTGCCCAGGGCCTGGCACGTCGTGGGCGTACAACCACACACGTTGAGCGTGCCACCACCGCCGCAACTATCGGGCGCACTGCAAGCGCCGCAGCCCAGGGTTCCGGTGCAGCCGTCGGGGATGTTGCCGCAATTCTTGCCTTGAGCCGCGCACGTCGTCTTCGTGCACCCGCAAACATTCAGGGTACCGGCGCCTCCACACGTGCTCGGAGCGCTGCACGTTCCACAGCTGACGTTCGAGCCACAACCGTCGGAAATGCTACCGCAGTTCTTCCCGAGCGCGGCGCAGGTGAGGGGGTTGCAGCCGCAGACATTGGTGGCCCCGCCACCACCGCAGGTATTGGGCGCCGTGCACGACCCACAGCTCAGCGTTCCCCCGCAGCCATCGCTGATCGTCCCGCAGTTCTTGTTTTGGGCGCCGCAGGTCGTTGGGGTGCAAGGCGTCGTCCCGCATTTGTTCGGACCAGCGCCGCCGCAGATCTTTCCGCTGGCGCAGCTGCCACAGTCCACGGTGCTTCCGCAGCCGTCGGAGACGAAGCCGCACTCCGCGCCGACCTCAGGGCACGTCTGCGGGGTGCAGCTGCAATGATTTCCCGAACACACCGCGGGCAGAGTGCACGCGCCGCAATTCAGGGTCGTTCCGCAGCCGTCGCCGACACTGCCACATTCGGCTCCGAGATCGTCACAACCCTTGGGACTGCACCCGCAGACATTGGGAACGCCGGCTCCCCCACAGGTGCCGGGAGCGGTGCACGCGCCGCACTCGAGCACGGCTCCGCAGCCATCGGAGATCTCGTCCGCACTCTGCCGCCAGGTCGGAGCAACTCTTGGGAGTGCACGGAGTCGATCCGCACTTGTTCGGCCCGGCGCCGCCGCAAAACAGGCCGGTGTCGCAACTGCCGCAGTCCAGGACCTCGCCGCAACCGTCCGGCGTCTGTCCGCATTCCGCGCCGAGATCCCCGCAGCTCTTGGGAGCGCACGAGCCGCCGTCTCCCGCACTGCCCCCGCTTCCGGCGCTTCCGTCCGCTCCAGCGCCGCCGCCGGTGGCGTTCTCCTTGAGGTCGTCGAGGGAAGAGGTGACGGTGCAACCCCCGAACCCGACCATGGCCAGCAGCCCCAAGAGGACCGCGCCTCGGAGCGCGCGCAGGGGGAGGCAAGATGGGCGCACGTCGCACAGATTAGCTCGAAATGCTCCCCGCGTCAGACTCGGCTTGCACCGGCGCCAAGCCTCTGGCCGAATGGAGCCGATGATCGAGGTCGCAGTGACCCTACAGGTGCGAGGCCGTGAGGTTTCGGTCGATCAACTCCAAGATCGATCCGTTGCCGACACGCTGACGAAGCTCGGGCGCGAGGTGGGCGAAAAGCTCGACGGCATCAGCTGTCCTGTGCATTCGCGTGGAGCTCGCTCGGTCCGCTTACACGTGAAAGAGTCGGGCGACGCCGACATTCGCTACGACGCGTGCTGCGACAAGCTCCGCGAAGCGCTCGGCCGCGCCCTGGGCTAGGGACTACTTCCGGCGGGTTTTCGACAGCCGATCGATGATCGCCAGCGATTGGCTCTTTTCCGCCCAGTGGAGCGCGGTGCGCCCCAGTGCATCACGCGCTCGGAGCTTTGCGCCTCGGGCCATGAGGACGTTGATCGCGCCGGTGTGGCCGAACGCCGCTGCCACCATCAATGGCGTTGCATCTCCGCTCCCCTGACCGGGAGCAGGCTCGAAGCGCTGATTGGGATCCGCCCCAACGTCCAGAAGCATCCACAGGATTTCGGCATGTCCGACCTTTGGAGGCTTGGCACTCCAGAACTTGGCGCCGATGTCCGTCTTCTTGGGATCGAGAAGGAACGCGCAGATAGCGGGATGACCGGCGGCGGCAGCGAAGAACACGGCGGAGACTCCGTAACTGTCCCGAGTGTTGGGGTCGGCCCCCGCGTCCAGGAGGAGCTTCACGATTTCCGGCGTTCCTTCGGAAACCGCCCAGGTAAACGCGGTCGGTGAGATGGGAGTGTTCGCCTCGACCAGCTCCCGGACTCGGTCCACGTCGCCCTCCGCGGCAGCGCGCTCCAGCGAGTCGGGTCCCGGCGGCGCAGGGGGGGCGTGGTGCTCGATGAAGGCGTCGAACTCCGACAGAAGAGCGATCAATCCCTCTCCGTTCGGAAGTCCGCTGAAGCAGCGGGCGGCCTGAGCACCGACATTGCTCGAGGCCGGAAAGGTTCCGCCCGAGCTAGCGATGTCGCGCACCCGGGGGATGAGCACGAATTGAATCCACTGCTCGAAGGAGAGCTTGTCGGCACCGAAAGCCGCCTCGAACTCCATCATTTCCGGCGGCAGGGGCTCGGACTGCCAGATGCCGAGCTCCTGCATCTCGCGCTCGATTTCGTCGATGCGCAAAGACGCCTCGCTGTGGAGTCCCATCGTCGAATTTGCATGCTATCGCGGTGTCCAAAGGGCGGGCAAAACGTCCGAGGGACAAGCTCGCCGCTTCGTGCGAAAATGAGTGCATGCTGGCTCGTCCTCTGCTGATTGGTTCGCTCGTCGCGCTGGCCGCAGCGGTTGGTTGCGGAGGTGGAGGGGACGCGACGAATGCTCCCGACGGCGGTTCCACGGGAGGCACGGGGGGCACCGGGGCGAAGGGCGGCGGCGGCACCGGCGCTGGAAATACCGGAGGGGGTGGCACCGGCAACACCGGCAATACTGGCAATACCGGGGGTGGAGCGACGTGCGATGGCGAGCCGGACCACACGGGCGAGGCGACCTACTACGACTTCGCGGACGGCTCGGGGAATTGCGGGTTCGATCCGACCCCGAACGACCTGATGGTCGGCGCCATGAATCACACGGACTATGCCGCTTCTGCCGTATGCGGCTCGTGCGCCCACCTCGTGGGTCCTTCTGGTGAGGTCACGATTCGGGTCGTCGATCAGTGCCCGGAGTGCAAGCCCGGCGACATCGACTTGAGCCCGGACGCTTTCGCGAAGATCGCCGACGTGGCGCTCGGTCGAGTCAACATCACTTGGAAGTACGTCGAGTGCGGCGTGACCGGTCCGATCCTGTATCGATTCAAAGAGGGAAGTAACCAGTGGTGGACGGCGATACAGATCCGAAATCACCGTCACGCGATCAAAACTCTCGAATACGAGAACGCCGGCGGAACCTTCGTGAACGTGGAGCGCCTCGACTACAACTACTTCGTCGAGGCAGCGGGCATGGGTCCCGGCCCGTATACGCTGCGGGTCACCGACGTGTATGGCAACGTGCTGACGGACACCGGTATCGAGCACAAAGAAGCTCAGGAAGTGCCCGGCGCCGCACAATTTCCGTCCTGCTCTCCGTGATCCGCCGAGAGGACATCGACGCCTGGGTCGCCCTGACGCGCGGCCGGCGTATCGTGGCGCTGACCGGCGCCGGAATCAGTACCGAGTCGGGCATTCCGGACTATCGCGGCCAAGGGCGCTCGCCCCGCGTCATGCTGGAAGACCGAGTGTTTCGTCGAGATCCGGAAGCTCGCCGGCGGTACTGGGCCCGGAGCATGATCGGTTGGACGCGATTTGGCAGAGCGGAGCCCCACGCGGGCCACCGGGCTCTGGCCGAGCTCGAAACGGCGGGCACGCTCGTGGGAGTCATCACGCAAAACGTCGATCGGCTGCACCATGCGGCGGGAAGCCAGCGTGTGATCGAGCTCCATGGCGCGCTCAATCGGGTGATTTGCCTCGAGTGCGGCAACATCGAACATCGGGGGGAAGTTCAGTCGCGCCTGACGGAATCGAATCCGGAATTCGAAGCGCGAGCCACGGCGATGCTTCCCGACGGAGACGCAGAGATATCCAGCGACGTGGTCCGCGGCTTCGTGGTGGTCGAGTGCCGGGTGTGTCGAGGTGTGCTGAAGCCCGACGTGGTGCTCTTTGGCGGCAGCGTTCCCGCCGAACGCGTCCAAGACGCGCGATCGCTGGTGGAAGCGGCGGAAGTGATGCTCGTGGTGGGCTCGTCGCTGGCGGTCTTTTCGGGATACCGGTTCGTTCGCTACGCCCTGGAGCGCAAAATGCCCGTCGTGATCTTGAATCTGGGCACGACCCGAGCCGACGCTCAGGCATCGCTTCGAATCGAGGGACGTGCCGGTGAAGTCCTACCAGAGCTTGCCGCGCGCGTGCTCGCCTCTCACTGACATTTGCCGGGTTGATCCGGAACGCCGCAGGTGACGCCACACGGGCACACGCTGACGCCAACGCAGTGAGCTCCTTTGGGACACTCCTGGTCTTTCCAGCACGCGCCCACCACCGAGTTTTCGCACACGCCCTGGACGCAAGGCGCGTACACCTCGTCGCCACATTCGAAGTCGGAGTTGCAGCACGCCGGGGGCGGCGAGGGGGAAGCGCAGTAGCCCGGCTGGTCTGCCTTGCAATCCGCGGCGTTTTGCCCGCACGGGCACACGCTCTGCCCGAAGCATTGGTTGAAGGGACAATCACTGTCTTGCCAGCACTGTCCCGGGGGCGCGGGCATCTTGCAGTTGCCGTTTACGCACGCCACCTGGACGGGGTCTTCCCCGAGTAGCTCGGGGCAATCGCTGTCGTTGGCGCAGCAGACCGGAGTCGGACAGGGCGTCGGGGAGCACTCCCAATTGCCCGCGGACTCGCAGCAAAACGATCCCGGATTGCAGCCGAAGTCGAAGCAACTTCCGCCATTGCCGCCGACGTTGCCAGTGCCACCGACGTTGGTCGTGCCGCCGACGTTGCCGGTGCCACCAACGTTGGTGGTGCCACCCACCGCGCCGGTCCCGCCCTTTCCGCCATCGGAAGAGACCGAGCCACCGCAGCCCAAGGGTGCGACCAAAACGAGGGAAACCCACCAACGTGTTTGCATTGCGGTGGGAATTGCATCGTGCGTGCCACACGCTCGCCTCGGTTTTCTCGGGAGGATCGTCGATTCAGCTCTCCCGATTGTGCCAGTCGCTGGCACAGCTCCCATCGGCCATGCCATACCGCCTCCATGCAGGAGACGCCGGATCGTCAGCCCGTCGAGAACACGAATCTCGTCGGTTTCGAGCCGCTGGTCACGCCGACGGAGGTCAAGCGGCAGACGCCCGCAACGGCTGCGGCGCTCGAGTGCGTCCTCACCGCTCGCAGCGAGATCCGCCAGGTGCTGCGGGGTGCGGATCGCCGCCGGCTCGTGGTGATCGTGGGACCTTGCTCGATCCACGATCCAGCCGGCGCAGTCGAATACGCCGAGCGGCTCGCCGCGCTACGACGCGAGCTGTCCGAGCGGGTCATCGTGCTCATGCGCACCTATTTCGAGAAACCCCGAACCACCCTGGGCTGGAAGGGGCTCATCAACGATCCTCATCTGGACGGATCGTGTGACATCCCTGCGGGGCTTCGCGCGGCTCGCGAGACGCTGATCCGCATCAACGAGCTGGGCGTCCCCTGCGGCAGTGAGCTACTCGATCCGGTGACCCCTCAGTACATCGACGATCTCCTGAGCTGGGCGTCGATCGGCGCGCGAACGACCGAGAGCCAGACTCACCGCGAGATGGCGAGCGGTGTCAGCATGCCCGTGGGGTTCAAGAATGGGACCGATGGCAGCCTCGATCCCGCTGTCAATGCGTTGATCTCGGCAGCGGAGCCCCATTCCTTCGTCGGCATCAACGCCGATGGGATCACGTGCGTGGTTCGGACCAACGGGAATCCGGATCGCCACGTCGTGCTTCGAGGTGGAGCCGAGCCGAACTACTCGCCCGAAGACGTGAAGCGCGCCGCGGAGCGGGTGCGTCGAGCCGCTCCATCACTCTCCCGGGTGGTCATGGTGGACACGTCACATGGCAACACGAAGAAAGACTTCACCCGCCAGCCGGAAGTGTGTCGGAGCGTGCTCAGCCAGGTGCGCGGCGGAAATCACGACATCATGGGGCTCCTCATCGAGAGCAACCTGATGGCCGGTCGGCAAGATTGGAAGCGTGGCGTGCCACTTCGCTACGGCGTTTCGATCACCGATGGCTGCATCGGGTGGAACGAAACGGAGCCCTTGCTCCGGGAGATCTTCGACGCCGTGGGTCAGCAGTAACCGCAGACCGGACAAGCGTTCGAGCAGCAGTCGCCAAAGAACGTGCACAACGAGTCACACTGGCAGCCGCTCGTCGCCGCCCCACCGCAGTGTCCGCAGCATTCGGTCGCCCCACCGCACGTTCCGGGCGATGGATTGGGCAAACCACACTCGCGTTTGTAGACGCCGGAGGGATCGGAGCCCGTGTATCCCGTGCCGCCGCAGGAATACCACTTGTTCACCGGATCCCAGCCGCACGAGTTGCCGCCGCAAGAGCCGGGGCCACCGGCCACCGCTCCACATTCCCAGTAGTAGATCTCGTTGTTCGGCCCGCAGCAGCCGACCGCGCCGTGAGTCTCCCCGCAGTTGGTCGGAATGATGTTGGTCGTGCCGCCGGTTCCGCCGGTGGCTCCCGTACCGCCGGTCGCTCCAGTACCGCCGGTGGCTCCGGTTCCGCCGGTCGCTCCGGTGGCTCCAGTTCCGCCGGTCGCTCCGGTGGCTCCGGTTCCGCCGGTCGCTCCGGTAGCTCCGGTTCCGCCCGTGGCACCCGTGGCTCCGGTACCCCCCGTCGCGCCCGTTCCACCGATCGCACCGCCGCCGGCGGTTCCGCCCGTGCCTCCACCGATCCCTGCGCTGGCGCCAAAACCTCCGCTGGCGCTGAAGCCTCCCGTAGCGCTCGAGCCTCCGGTCCCAGCGTCCGTGCCTCCGGTCGCGCCCGTAGCGACGTACCCGGTGCCGGAGATGTCAGACTCCCCCGACGCGCAGCTCGCAATCAACCAAGCGACCGCGAGCGCGGAGAGGGCACGACCCAGTTTCACCCGGCAACTCTAGCCGAATTGCCCCCCGTTCGCTAGGCCGGTCCTTCTTTCACGCAGTTGGCGCTGCAGCCGTCGCCGCTCTTCTTGTTGCCGTCGTCGCAAGATTCCTTCTGTGGCTGAACGATGCCATCGCCGCAGCGGGGACCGAGCTGACAGCCAGCTGCGCACTTGCCGTATTCTCCGGTTCCTCCACCGGGGACTCCGTCGTCGCAGGCCTCGCCAAACGTGCTGTCGACGATGCCGTCGCCGCAGAAGCCACCGTTCTTGCAGCCGGGCGCGCAGCCACCATAAGGCGTGAGGTTCACGCCGTCGTCGCACTCTTCGTCCGGCGTTTGCACGATGGCGTCGCCGCAGTGGGGACCCTTCTTGCAGTCCGAGGTGCAGCTGCCGTACGAACCGTCGTTCGTACCATCGTCGCAGGCTTCGTCCGGGGTTTGGATCCCGTCGCCGCACACGCTTTGACAGGTAGTCGTGGTGTTCGTGAATCCAGAGAGCGTCAGCTTGTAGTTCGAGGCGACCGTGTGTCGCTCCGCCTGGAACACGACGATTCTCGTACACTTCGCCGATGGTGAGGCCGAGCTGGGTCGCCTTGGCGGCGTCGAGGGTCACGCTCCCGCTGAGAGCGCCGTGTACGCCGCCGAGATCGACGGTGAGCTGCTTCTTCACGAATACCCAGACGTCGTCGTCCCCGGTGAAGTCGAGCTTCTCGCCGCCTTTGTATTCGAACCAGTAGCGGACTTCGCTCGTGAAGTGGAAGTTGTGAGCGTTGCCCTCGTTGCCAAAGGCCTGGCCATCGATCGGGAAGAAGTTGCCATTGTTGTACTGGAAAACCCCACCCGCGATCTGGTTCAGCGTCAGCGTTTGAAGAACGGTGAAGTTCGTCCCGGGGACGTCGCTGTACCACTGGTCGAAATTGGTTTCGTTGGTGGTGGTCGGAGTCGTGCCGCCGGTGTTCTTGTATTTGGGTTTGCCGCTCGGCTTGAGCAGGTTGTCGACGATCCCGGGATCGACCGCGATCACGTATTCGAAGTCCGGGTGAGCGATTCTTGAAGTCGCGGATCACGATGGGCAGATCGAGCTTGGTGGGCGCCGTGGACACGTCCATGCACTGATAGCCGGGCTCGATCTGGCAGGTCGGAGAGCAGCCGTCGCCGGCTACCGTGTTGCCGTCCTCGCATTGCTCGTTGTCGCTCGGCAGCTTGAGACCGTCGCCGCAGGTACTGGTGCAGGGTCCCGCGCTGCAGTTCGGCTCGTTGACGCAGAATGGTGTGCAGCCGTCGCCGAGATCGTGATTGCCGTCGTCGCACTGCTCGGTGCCTTCGGCCACGCCGTCACCGCAGGCGGTGGGAACGCAGGGCTGATTGGGGGTCGGGCACTTGAAACCCGGCCTCGAGCTTGCAGTCCGGCGCGCATCCATCACCCGGTGGTCGGATTGCCGTCGTCGCACTTTTCCTTGCCGGCCAGGATCCCGTCGCCGCACTGCGCCGCTTCGCAGGCAGCTCCGATGTTCGGGCACTTCCAGCCCGGCTTCGACCTTGCAGCGACGCATCGCAGCCGTCGCCGGGGGTCGGGTTCGCCGTCATCACAGGTTTCGCTCGCCGCTGACCTTACCGTCGCCACATTTCACCGTCGTACACGCAGGGCTCGCCGGGCTTGGGGCAGGCCCAATCCTTTTCGATCGCGTCGCAGTTGGCCGCGCAGCCGTCGCCACTCACGCCGTTGCGCGTCATCGCACTTTTCGCCCGGATCGATCTTGCCGTCGCCGCACGCCGGTCCGGCGTCCGCGCACGACGCTCCCGCGCAACCGGCTGCCCCCGCGCCACCGCCGCTTCCACCCAGATTCACCACTGCGCCGGTGCCGCCGCTGCCCGCCGAAGCGTCGCCGCCCACACCCGCGGCGCCGCCGTCTCCGGGGTCGAACGCGACTTCCGCGTTGTCGCCACAGCTCGTCGCAAGCGCGAGCGCGCCCATCGCCCCCATCGCAAATACCAGCCCCGCTGACTTCCCAAGCTTCAAGACGTTGTCCTCCAACCGATCAACATAGCCCAGGTCGAGCTTCAGAGCGATCCGGACAGGACGAGGCTCATGCCGCCACGGGTCGGTAGGACAGCGGCGCGAGCGCGAGGTTCTTCTTTCGAGCTCGACAGAAGGGCGATCCCGACGCCGCCGGCCACGACGCCGACCGCGAGGCCCACGAAGCCCGCGGTGCGCAGCCCTTTGTAGGTGGCGATCGAGTCCACTTCATCCTGGGCGTCGAGCTTTTTCCCGGTGTAGGCCTGATTGCATTCGTCGCTGCCCCGCGGAGACGCGCACAGCTCTCGCAGTCGATCCCGATGCGTGCCCAGCGCCGAGTACGAAACGATGACCGTTCCCAGGGAGATCACCGCCACGCTCGCACCGCCGATCAACAGGGTGAGGGGAGCGCCCGCGACGGCTCGGTGGTGGGAGGCGTCGTTACGGGAGGGTTCGTGGGTGGCGTCACGGGCGGCGGAATTGGCTCGCCGGGCGTTCGGGCGAGCTCGCGATTGAGATTGATGGCTCGCGATTCGCCTTTGGCCAGAACGAGGGACTGAACGACTTCGCGACCGTCACTCAGGCCGGCCCGGATCCGGGCCTTGCCGGCAAAGACCACGATGGGTCGCGCCAAGGGCAAGATCCCTCGGCGCCGGGCTCCCACGTAGAGCTCCGTGCCCTCGGGCCCGGTCACGGTGAGAGTGGCCATCTCGGCCCGCTTTTGGTCGACGAACGCCCGGGCCTTTTCCGCAGCCGTTCCTCCGAGGCCGAGCTCGAGCGCGGCGGCATAGCCCTCGACGGCCAGGTCGTCTTGGCGCAAGCGAGCCGCAGCGCTGGCGAGCTCGTACTTGGCTTCCTTCGTCGAACGGATGCGATCGGCCTGCTGAAAGAGCTCCAACGCTTCCTCGAACGCGGCGGGGTCGTTCTTGTCGAGAGCTCGCTCCTTGGCGGCAATCGCTCGGGTGAACGTGGCGTCGTATTCGTCAGCTCGCGCGACCCGCGCAAGGGTGAGCGCGCACAGAATCGCCGCGAGCGAAAAGCTCCATCGGGCGAAGCGACGTGGATCGAGGGTCACTGACACGTTTCGGCGGCGCACACCATGCTGGCACACTCCGACGAGCGCGTGCAGGGGGCGCCACGCGGCTTGCCCTTGGATGGTGGCGGAGCCGAAGGAGCGGGTCCCGATTGGCTCGGATGAGGGCGCGTCGCTCGGCACGACCCGCCGGCCGGTTCCCCGCACGGCGGGTGCGCTCGCGACGGGAAGTGCGGACGCGTGCTCGGCGCCGTGGCCGAGGGCTCGGGCTCCGCCACCACGAGCACGGCGCTCGGTGGAGCGAGAGTCAGACTGGGGCTCGGGGGGGCGGAGGCGCCGAGGGTTTCTTCGACCTCGGGTACTGGACGCGTGGCGAGCCCGACTCCAACGATCACGGCGGCGACCAGAGCAACGAAGAGCGCGGCGGAAATCATCCACGGCCAGAGGGAGCGTTTGGGACGAACGCTCTCGATGACCTGAGCTTCCTCGGAGCGATGAGGGGTGAGGGGCGGCGGATGAACGCTGGTCTCGGCGGTCACGCGGGGGCCAGTGCGGGGCGAGGTCTTCGCGGCGCGCTTCACGCTCTCTACGAACTCGGAAACCTTCCGAGGACGTTGCTCGGTACGCGTCGACAGCGCCTGCATGAGCGCGGTCGAGAGGGCTTCGGGCAGCGAGACGCCCGCATCTTCGGGTGAGACCGGATTCAAACGGGCGTTGGGATTGGTCACCTCCGGCCAGGGCAGTCGCCCCGCCAGCATGGTGTAGAGCACGACGCCGAGCTCGTAGATGTCGGTGCTCTCACTCGCGGCCGCGCCAAAGAAGCGTTCGGGCGCCATGTTCGCGGGGGTGCCCCGGGCAATGCCGAGCTGAGTCGTCGTCGAAGCAGGGGAGCTCAGGTCTTTCGCGATTCCGAAATCGAGAAGCTTCAGCGTCCGACCTTCGTCCACGAGCAAGACGTTTTCCGGCTTGAGATCCCGATGCACCAGGCCCGCTTCGTGGAGCGCAGTGGTGGCGCCGCCCAGTTGCTCGAAGAGATCGAGTGCGCGCTCGAGGGGGATACGACCGAGCCGGCGGATGTGATCCGCGAGGGTCTCTCCTTCGTACCGGCGCATGAGCAGGTACGGCTGACCATCGGGCAAACGGCCCGAGTCGAGCACCTGAATCACCGCGCGATGTCTCACGCGCTGGAGCATCTTGGCTTCTTCCAGAAAACGCTCTTGGTCCTTGGCGCTGAGCTCTCGGTCCTTCGGGACCTTGAGCGCGCAATCTCGTCCCTCGTGAGTCGCTGCGTAGACGGTCGCACTGCCGCCCTCGCCGAGCACCCCGGTGATCTCGAATGGCCCAATCCGATCCGGGAGCGCCGGTTTCGCTTCCTCTTCGGGGGGATCGGGAAGAGCCACCGCCGGGAGAATAGTGGATCCTCCCGGCGGAGCAACGTGGGGGTCAGCGCGCCGCGAGCTCCGTGCACGAGCCCAGGATCTCGATCTCGCGGGTATTGTCTTTGACCTGGACGTTCGCGAGGCCGTTCTCGGTCTCGTCCACGATCCAGAATTGGTCGCCGGGACGGAAGCTGTGACTCGAACGAGAGTTGGCGCTCGCCGAGGAATACGTGCCGCTTCCGAACTTCGGCTTGTCGCCGTAGAAGACCTTGACGGTCTTCGTGCAGGAGCTCTTGATGTCCACCGACACGCTGCTCGGTGTCGAGCTCGTGGTGGTCGGGGTGGCTCCATTGGAGTCCGAAGGAGTGGTCGTCGGCGAGGTGGCCTGAGCTGCCGAGGCGGGCGCGCCGGCTCCAGCGGTCCCGGCTCCGGGCTGCTGCATCATGGCGCCGTACTGCCCGAGGGCGCCGCACCCCGTGCCGAAGAGTCCGAGGGCAAAGATGGCCGAGAAGGAAAGTGAGAGCTTCATGGTGGATTCTCCAAACGAGTGATTCAGCGCCGATGGAGCGCGTCAGTTGGGCCGGCGCCGAGCAAGCCGCGTGCCGTCGCTCGGGCTGCGGGAAATCGGCGCTTCGAGAGCGATGGGTGTGGCGCCGATACCTCGAACTCGGCGCGCCGTTGAGGGGAGCAAGCCCCATGGTAGTGTCGCGCGCGAGGGATGCGCTTCACCCGAACGACCAACTATCTCGCTACGGACACGAGCGCGCGCTCGGCCCGCCTGCGGGTGCTCCACGGGCCGGACGCCGGATTCGAGATCGGCATTCCCCCCGTCGGGGTCGTGGTGGGAGCCGATCCCGCCGCCGACGTCGTGCTGGCCGACTCCGCGGTTTCCCGCCGTCATTGCTCGATCGTGCCGACCGCCGAAGGGTTCGAGGTCACCGATCTCGGATCGCGCAATGGCACCCTTCTCGACGGAGTTTCGATACAGAAGGCAGTGGTTCCCGTGGGCGCCGTTCTACGTGTCGGCGCCACGCTGATGCAGCTCGTTCCGGCCGAAGAGAGTGTATTCATTCCCCCGAGCATGAAGGGTGGATTCGGCGCGCTCGTCGGCTCGAGCCTCGCGATGCGGCAGATCTATTCGGTGCTGGAGCGCGCCAGCGCTTCGAACGCGCCCATCCTGCTCCTCGGCGAAAGCGGAACCGGCAAGGAGCTCGCAGCGCGGGCCGTGCACGATCACAGTCAGCGCCGTGAAGGGCCATTCGTGGTCTTCGATTGCGGTGCGTCGAGCGAAACCCTGATCGAGAGCGATCTGTTCGGTCACACCAAGGGTTCGTTCACGGGTGCCCACGCCGATCGACCCGGTGCCTTCGAGCTCGCCCACGGCGGCACGCTTTTTCTGGACGAGATCGGCGACCTGCCGGTGTCGTTGCAACCCAAGCTCCTGCGCATGCTCGAGACCGGCGAGGTCATGCCCCTGGGCGGCCGGCGTCCCAGTCGCTACGACGTGCGCGTCGTTGCTGCGACCCACCGCGAGCTTGCCGAAGAAGTGACCCGTGGCACGTTCCGCGGCGACCTCTACTACCGTTTGGCGGTCGTCGAAGTGCACCTGCCGCCGCTTCGCAAGCGCCTGGAGGACGTGGAAGATCTGGTCCGGGTTTTCCTGGCGCGCGAAGGACGCGCTCGAGAGGAAGTCCGATCCGCCAACCTCGATCGCCTGCTTTCGTATCATTTTCCGGGAAACGTCCGGGAGCTCAGGAACATCGTCACTCGCGCCGTCGCGCTCTGCCCACCGGACGCGCCGTTCGCTCAGATGCCCGTGCTGCTCGGTGGCACCACCGCCAAGCGCGACACCGAATGGGTGGCCCGTGCGGACCGGCCCTTCCAAGAGGCCAAGGGCGAGCTCATCGCCCGCTTCGAGCGGGACTACTTGAAGGACTTGCTGATCCGCGCCGGGGACAATATCTCCCAGGCTGCGCGGATCTCGGGAATCGATCGCAAGCATCTGTATCGCTTGCTCGAGCAAGCGGGGCTCGGGCGCAAGAGCGCTCCCAAGGAGTGAAGTTGATCGGGCGGGGCTCCGCTTTGCTGTTCTTCGCGACGCTGACGCGGCCAGCGCTCGGCGCCGGCGATGCTCCGCCCAGCGTCGATCAGGTGCTGCCTGAGCTATCGCACTTTCGCGAATCGGAGCGCACCGAGGTGGCGCCGTGGGTCGAGCGACCGTTCGCGCTCGAAGCGCAAGCGTCTCTCGGCGGCCCCCTCGGTCTCGTCGGAGGCGCGGTCGACGTGAGCCCCAGCGCCGGTTTTTCGTTGAATGGCGGGGTCGGCATCGGAGCGTCGAGTCACGCGCCCCAGGTCGCGCTGATGGCGCGCCTGCGCCTGATCCCCGTCCGCGGATTCGGCGTGGGGGCCGAAGGAGGGATCGCCTTCGGCAAGTACACCGAGCACATCGACTGCCCGAGTGGGCGCTGTCCTCCGGAGTGGCATTGGCAGACCGCGTTTTGGGGGATCGCCGGCCTGTTTCTGGAGCGCCGCACCGAAGGCGGCCTGACGTTTCGCTGGAGCTTTGGTGCGGGGTCCGTCTTCAACGTTCCCGATGCCGAGTGCGTGCGTTGCGAGACGACGGACGAGCCGGGGATCCTCACCACCACGGTGCCGTACGCCCTCGTGTCCGCGGGATATGCGTTCGACTTATGACGAAGCGCACTCTCGTCCTGTTGCTGCTCTTGACCCGTCCTGCACTTGGAACGGGTCCTCTCGGTCCGAACGGGAGTCCGATACGAACCAGCGAGTACTCGATCGATTTATCGGCCGGACCGGTGCTCGCCGGACCGCGCGCTCTCGGCCTCGGGGGTGCCTACGTTGCCATTGCGGAGGGCGTCGACGGCAACTTGCAGAATCCCGCAGCGCCCGGCGTGCGTTCGGCCTGGTCGAGGAGCCACGTCGACTACGACCTGACCGTGGGGCTGCTGTTTCCGAGCACGCTGAGCGGTACCGATTTCTTCAATACGGGTCGAGGGCGCACTGATCTACGACGAAGTGATCAGAAGGAGTTCGCGCTGCTGGCGCCGATGGGAAACCTGCAAATCGGCAACTGGGGGATTGGCGTCGGGCTGGAGGTGCAACGCTACGGCCTTCAGCGCCGGCCCGATCCGGCGCTCGGAGGCAAGGAATCCGTCGTCCGGGCGCAGATCAGTGTGATTCGCACCTACCTCGCTCGCGCCGTGGACGACGGACAGCTCGTCGGCGGACTGGGATTGCACGTGACCGCGCTCGACGTGACGACCCAGGACGAAATCTTCACGCGCAAGGGCAATGTGTTCACGACGCGGGGGCTGAACCTGGAAGGAGGTTTGCTCTGGCGTCCGAGTGAGCAGCCTTTCCGAATCGGTCTGGCGCTCCGCGCTCCGGTCATCACGAACGTCGACGCCCGGGGAGAGGCTGTCGGTGGAGACATCGTGCTCGGTGAAGGAGTCGATGCGATCTGGATGCCAAGACGTGTGAAGCGACCCTGGAGCGCGGACGTGGGCGTGGCCGTGAGCCTTGGTCCGCGCCCGCTGAATCCGGAGTGGATCGATCCGGTCGCGGTGATGGAGCGGGTCGACCTCTATCTCGAACGACGGGAGCGCGCGCGAGAGGTTCGGCGCCGCCGCGCTCGACAAAGAGGCGAGGCCGAGGCCGAGCGGGTCGAATCCGAGCTCGCCCAGGAGGCCGAAGCGGACCAGCAATACCGAGACGAGCAGCGCATTCGGCTGGATCACTTGCTTTCCCGGCGCTACTCCACGTTTTCCCGCCGCTACTTCTTGATCAGTACCTCGCTCCACGCGGACGGGGACGTTGCCGGCGCCGTCGGCATCGAATCCTTTCTGCAAGGACGAACCGATCGTTCGGGGGAAAATCTGACCATCTCTCCGCGCCTCGGATTCGAGACGGAGCCCATCAGGAACTGGGTGAAAGTGCGGGCGGGAACTTATCTCGAACCGACTCGCTTTCGGTCCGCTGCCGCGCGAAAGCACGCGACGTTCGGCACTACGCTTCGCCTCTTCGAGTGGAGCTTGTTCGGGCTCCTGGACGATGACGCTTCGCTGGCGGCGAGCGGCGCAGTCGACGTTTCTCGGGACTATTTTGGCTGGGCAGTGAGTCTCGGGATCTGGCGCTGATCAGCCCGCGCCCGCCGATCCGCTGGCTGAGGCGCTGGCCTTCACGGACACGTTGATGGAAACGGAGGCTTCGGCTTGGGCCTTGATCGACGCGGCCAGGCACGCGCCGACCTTGAGGGCCGCTTCTCCGCCGCCCTTCACCGCGGCTTTTGCGCCTTCTAGCGTGGTCTTCACCCCGGCCATGGCTTTTTCGAGCTTCGCCTTCATGCCCAGGGTCACCTTGAGCAGCGCCGGCAAATTGGCTTCGAGCGCCGCCTTGAGCTTCGCGCCGGCCTCGGCATCCGCAGTGCCTACGAGGCGCACGGCGACGCGGGCGGGTTGGCACTCGACCTTGGCGTTCACCTGCGCGTCGCAGCTCGCCTTGCATTCTGCACTGACCTTGGGGGGCTTCACCTCGCCACTGCAGTGCGGTTCCTTGTACTCGACGCTGCAACCGCCGGAGCACTCACCGGAGCACTCCGCCTTGCCCTTCACGGTGCACGAAGCACTGCACTTTCCCTTACAAGTCCCGCTGCAGCGCCCGGAAGCGGTGGCGGAGCAGCGACCGTCGCAATTGCCGGAGCACTTGCCACTCGTCTGCTTGCCATCGCAACGACCGTTGCAAGTGCCGTCGCACTTGCCGCTGAAGTCTCCCTCGCACGAGCCCTCGCACGTGGCGCTGCAACTACCTTCGCAGGATGCTCCAGCCTCGACCGTGCAGCTGCCTTTGCAACTTCCTTCGCACTTCCCGCTGATTTCTCCCTCGCACTGAACCTTGGCAGAACCCGGCTCGACGTTGGCGTCGCACTTTCCCGCGCAGCTGGCCATCGCGTCCATCGACGCCGAGCATTTGGGTGGCTTCACGTCGACCTTGAGCGATCCCTTGGCCTTGGCCTTCACCTCGCCGATGACTTTCACAGCCGCTTTGCAGGCCGCCTCGGCCTTCTTGCCCGGACCGTCTTCCTTCGGCTCGATGTCGGCGTCGCTCGCGCCGAGGTCACGCGCCAACTTTCCGCAGGCGCCCGCAACGTCGGCCTCGATCTCCACTGCGAGACCCTTGAGCGCCGCGCCCGCAGCAAGCGCCGCTTTCACCTTGCCTTCGGCTTCGCCTTTCAAACCGAAGTCCGCGCGCATCGCCGCCTCCGCAGTGTCGGGACAGTTTCCGCCAGGAAAGTTTGCGCAGTTCACGAACGGGAGACCCAGGACTGCGATCGACAGAGCGATGAGGGAAGGTGTTTTCACGGGCCCGAGGCTACTCCAAAACCCCGTCCGTTTCCCAAGGCGCTGCTTGTTTCCCGGGACTCTTGAGGTTTTTTCTCACCTGGCCCAAGGTGCCGCCGTGCTCGCGAAGCTCGCCCTCGTCGCCTCGCTGCTCGTGCTCACCGGCTGCAAGAACAGAGCTGCGAGCGACGAACCCCCGCAATCGGGAGCGGAGCTTTATCGAACTGCGTGCCGTCGCTGCCACGGAGACGACGGCTCCGGGGGACCGCCCGTCAAGGGAACCTCGCCCCGGAACCTCCGGGATCCGAAGTTCCAAGAGTCTCACACCGACGCACAAATCGTGGAAACGATTCGAAACGGAACCGCTACGGGGATGCCGCCGTTTCGTGCGGTGTTCACCCAGGCGGATCTGGCCGCGCTGGTCGCCCACGTTCGCGGCCTCAAGAGCGAGTAGCGGCTTCCCAGCTCTCGTAGAGCTCGATGGTTCGTGCGTGCTCGGGCACGGCTTCGAGAAAGCTGCGCCGAAGTTCCGGATCGGTGATCTTTTGGGCTCGAGCCAGCAAGCGCTCCCGGGCGAGACCGAGGAGAGCGCGAGCTTTCGCCTGCTCACCCGCTCGATGCAGAACCTCCGCGTGGGTCAAACGAACGAGCGCTTCGCCATCCTCGATGCCCCCGAGGCGTTCTACCAAGGAAAATGCCTCGTCCGCGTGATGCCGCGCATCGTCCTGACGACCCTCGAGAACGGCGATGCCAGCACGAACCGCCAAGACCAGCGCTCGATTCGGCTCCTCACTCATTGCTTCGGCAGCAAGCGCAGACTTCTCCGCTTCTCCAGTCTTGCCCGCGCGCAGCAGGAGGAGGGCGAGGTAGGTTTCCGATACGCACTCGATCCAACGATCTTTTTGGCGCACGGCTTCGGCCGCAGCTTCTCGCTCGATGCCGATGCCTTCTTCGAGCCGTCCCTGAGCGCCCACGGCGAATCCCAAGTTGTGGAGCGCGATGGCGCGCGTGAGCGCCAGGTTCATCCGCTCGGCGCGCTCGAGCGCCTCGACGAGCACGCGCTCGGCCTGGGCGTAACGCCCCAGGGCGATCATCGCAAACCCGACGCTGGTTTGAAACGTGAGTGCGTTGCGCGTGTCTCCGGCGCGCTCGAAGAGTGCCGCGGCCTCCCGGGTTTGATGCAGATACATGGCGCTGTCGCCGCCCACGAGAGCCCGGTAGCCCCGCAATCTCGCGATCCAGGCGTGAGCTTCGAGGCCACTTTCGCCGAGCTCGCGCTCCACGCCTTCGAGGAGCTCGAAGATCCTCTGCGCCAGTGCAAGCTTTCCAGCCCGGAGCGCCGGGACTCCGATTTCGAGAAAGCACGACGGCCCGGGCCGATGCGGTCTCACGGCCCGAGTCCTCGGCGACCTGGTCGACTAGCTCGGCGAGATTGTCGTGACGGCCGAGGCGGGAAGCAATGCGGGCCGAATCCGCCGCCGCAACGTACCAGCGGCGCGATTGAGTGGGGAGCTCCGCGAGGGCCTGGCGAACCGAGCGTTCTCGAGCTTCGATGTCGCCCTGCCATTGGTGCGCGGCGCCGGCCACCAGATGCGCCTCGCCGAGCGCTTCACCACGCAGGCCGAGTGCCTCCGCCCGTTCCGCGTGGGCCAGCGCTGACCCGAAGTCGTTGCCCTCGAGAGCTTGTTCCGCAGCGCGCAAGAAGAGAGGCGCTGCTCGCTCCTCGTGACCACCGAGCACGTGATGCTCGGCGAGCATCAATGCGTCGCGCTCCTCTGACTGTTCGAGCCACGAAGCCGCCAGCCGGTGTCCGCGGGTGCGGTCCGATTCGGTGAGCATGGAATACGCAGCTTCTCGAAACAATGCGTGGCGAAACACGAACTCATCCTCCGTGGGATATCGAGACGTGCGGCGTTTGGAAATCAGCTCTCGATCGCCGAGCCGCACCAGCCACTCGTCGACGCTGCGCGGGTCGTTTTGCTTGCCCACGAGGGTTGCCACCGCGCCTCGCCAGAAAACCTGACCGAAGACGCTGGCCGCGCGAAGCAGCTGGCGCGCTTCCGGATCCAGGGCCTCGAGCCGGGCTTGGGCCATCGCCAAGACCGACGGAGGAAGCGTGTCGGTTGCCGGATCTTCTGCCACCGCACGGATGAGCTCCTCCAGGAAGAAAGCGTTGCCCGCCGCACGCTTGGCGATCCGGCGAATCGTTTCGGGAGCCACGTGCTCGCCCAGCACCGCGCGTGCGAGCTCTTCGCTGGGTTTCCGGCCGAGCTCCAGGAGTGGGATCGTCAACGGTTTGCGCTCGCTCCAGAGTCCTGGAAAGAGCTCCGTCATTTCGGGCCGACCGATTGCCAACACGACGAATGGGCGGTCGGACAAGTGGCGCAGGGCTGCGTCCAAGAATCGCAGGCTCGACCAGTCGCCCCACTGAACGTCTTCGAGCACGAGGATCAGCGGATGCGCCTCGCATTCTAGTGCGAGGAAATCCTCCCAACCCGTGCGCATTTGATCCCCCACGCGCAGAGGGTCGATGAGCGTGGGTTCTTCCGTGCCAAAACCCATGATTTGTCGCAGCGCGCGCGCCATTTTGGCGATCTCCTGGGCCGACGCCCGCTCTCCCACGCGCGCGGACAGGCGACGCACGAGCTCTTCGCCCAGATCGGGACCGAGGGCGTCACGAAGCGCGCTCGACAGGAGTCCAAACGGCGATCCCGCGCTCATCGGATCCGCTCTCGCCATCCACACCTCGGGCAGGGCGCTCTCTGCCTCATCGGCGATCGTGCGAAGGCGCCGCAAGAGCTCGTAGCGCACGCGAGACTTTCCGACGCCCGCAGCTCCGGTGAGGATGATTGCGCGTGGAGTCGGTCCCGCCAGCGCCTCGGCGATGATCCCGCCCAGGGCGGACAGCTCTCGCTCTCGACCCACGCAGGGGCTCGGGCGACCGAGCAAGCGCCGCAGGGGAGCCGTATCGGCACGCTCTCCCAGAAGGCGTGCGCTCTCGCGATCGTTTCCGTCGACTGCGATCTCGAAGCGCGCCTCGAGTAGGCCAATCGCCGAATAGTCGATGCGGATCCCCCCGCTTTCTGGGCGTTCGGTGCCGAGCAGCGCGCTCGCTCGGGCGATCACCGTTCGCTCGGGGTGCTTCTTGTCGCTCACCGGTCCGGTGCCGGTGGCGAGCGCTAGCTGGGCGGCGGGGTATTGGCGTCCGAGCTCCAGCGCAAAGCGCGCGGCGGTTGCCACGAGATCCGTCGCCGTGCCGCGCCGCGCGAACACGGTGCACACTCGGTCGGAGGCCTGTTCGGCAAATTGTCCGCCCATGCGCTCCGCGAGCAACCGCACACCGGAGGTCGCTGACCGCACGATGCCCTCGATCAGAACGACACACGTGAAGCGCTGCTCGACGAGGGTGAGCGCTGCGGTGTCGGCACCGCGGCTGGGCGGAGCGTCCAGATCGCTCGGGAGCGTGATCCCGGAGAGCGCGTCGGCCACGGCATTGGCGTCGGAAATGCGGTCGGCCGGGTCCTTCGTCAACATGCGGGCGAGAAGCTCGTCGAGCTCCCGGGGCAAGTCGGGGCGCGCATCACTCAGACGCGGCACCGGTCCGAGCAAGAGATCGGCGAGCACGGTCTCGATCGGACCTTCGCTGAGCAGTGTCCTTCCCGTCAGGCACCGATACAGGAGCGCGCCCAGCGCCCACACGTCCGCTCGCGGGGTGATGTCCTTGAGGCCCCGGGCCTGCTCCGGCGCCATGTAGCGCGGACTCCCGATGATCATCCCGGTTTCGGTGATTTCGCTCATGCCTTGGCGCGCTACCCCGAAATCCAGGATGCGAATGTCCTCCAAAGAACCCTGCACCAAGAACACGTTGGAGGGTTTGAGGTCGCGGTGAACGATCTGTCGTTGATGTGCTGCTGCGAGCGCGAGTGCGATGCGGGTGGCGAGCACGATGCTCTCGGCGTTCGTGAGCTCCGCGCGCTCGAACCGCTGGCTCAAGCTCTCGCCTTCCAGCCACTCCATGACGAGGTAGCGACCCTCCTCCGTTTCACCGTGGGACACGTAGCGGACGACTCCCGGGTGGTCGATTTCGGCGAGCAGTCTGGCTTCGCGGGTGAATCGATCGCCATCCGACCCGGCACGTAGGAGCTTGAGCGCAACGGCTTGCTTCGTGGAGCGATCGAGTGAGCGGTAGACGACGCCCATGGCGCCGGATCCGGCGACATCTACGATCTCGAACCGGTCCGCGATGACGTCTCCGGGCTTCACGAGCGGTCCATACTAACCGGTTCGGCCGGCTTCACTCGTTGGCACAGTTCAGGCGCGCGAGATAAGTGACGTTCAGCTGTTTTTCCCCGCTGCGCGACGCCCAGGAGACGAGCGCGGAGCGTGGCTTGGCGAGGTTGACCACCGAAGCGTGGGGGCCGTTGGCGAATTGCGTGGTCGCTATCGCAATGGGCGCGCCCAGCACGTCGCCGTCCGGAGAAACGTGATGCACGACCACGCGCCCGAATCCCACGTCGCCGGGCGCCAGCTCGGGCGCAGCGATTTCCGGGTAGGCAACGAGCACACCGATCTCGCTCGCGTGAACGCTGAGTGAGAGATAGGGGTGGGCGTCGGTGGCGAGCGTGATTGGCTCGGCCACGAGGGCTCCGTTGCTGTCGAGGCGCCCGAGACGGACCGTGCGTGGGGCGTCGTCGGCTTGGCCCTCCAGGGGCAAGGGCGCTTCGCTCCACGCAATCCACGTCGAACCTTGAAAGCTGGATATCACCGTGCGGCGCGGCGCATTTTCGCCCAGGGCCGGGATGGAGCTCGCGAGCGAGAGCGAGCCGTCGGCATCCACCCGCGTCACGATCACCGAGCGGGGCGCGCAGGGGACGGGGGAGAGCTCGCAGCCAACGAACGAAGTGACCGCGAGGTACGTGGTGGAGCTCCACGCGACGTTGGTTGCCCGTCCCGGATAAGCTTCGGGCGGACCCATCGTGAGCGGTCCGAGCACCACGCCACCCTGTCCGTTCAAGACGGCGAGGCGCGGTTCGACGTTGTTCTGACCGATCGACGTCGCACGCCAGCTCGCCGCGTAGCCGTTGCCGGAATACTTCCCCTTCTCGACGCTCGCGCCCTGGCAAAGTCCGTAGCTGACGCTCCCGCTGGGATCGATCACGACCTCACTGCCGGGCTGCCAGGTCTTGGTGTCGAAAGGCCGGAACTTGAACGAAGGGACGACGCTCGGGCTCGCTTCGTCCGCATGATAAAAAACGAGCGCGAGATTTCCGCTCGAATCACTCGCGGGAACCATCCATCCCCAGGCGTGGGTGTCGAAACCAGCTAGCACCGGATTGTGGGTGACGTGAATGCCACCCGGCCATGGGTCGCCGACGGTGAGCTCGGCGACACGCAGCTCCGGGTGCCAGAAATTGGCGTCTTCGCTGATCGCGGCATACCCGAGGCGTGCAATCTCGGCGGCGCTGCCCGGGTGGATCACGGCCATCAGCGGTGAGTCGGTGTTGCCTTCGACGAAGCTGAGGATCTCCCTGGGGCTCGCCGGCAAGGGACAGGTTGCAAGGGAGGGGAGGGACGAACACATCGACACCCGCGTCCGCAGTCGAGCCACCCGAACCGCCGCCCGAGCCGCCACCGGAGCCGGGGCTTGCCCCCGTACCGGTGCTCGTCGTCGTCTCGAGAAGACCGCTCCTCGATCCACAAGCCGTCAAAAGGACGCACAGCCCGAGCAAGAAGTCCCGATACCCAATCACAGCGGCGATGGCGTAGCACGGCGTCAGTTCCCGCACACATCCACGATTTGCGGGGATTTTCCTGGGCATACTCCGTGCTTGCCGCCACTCCCATGTCGAGTCTCTCCGGTATTGCGATCCTGGATTCCGCCGTCACCCCTCACGTTCGAGTTCGGCGCTGGCAGCATCGGTCGGGCCCGACGGCCTTCCCGGCGGCGAGCCACAGCGACGTGGAGCTGGCCTGGGTTCAGAGCGGCGAGGCCTCGTACCGCATCGGTTCGAGAGAGGTGAGTGTTCCCGCCGGAAGCGCCATAGTGGTTCCGGCTCGCGTCGAGCACGCGACCCGAGTCGCACCTGGAACGCGCGCCAGCTCGGTGTGGCTGTCGTCGGCGTTGGTTCTGGAAGTGGCTGCAACCGTTTCTCGCTCGCTCCCAAACGACGTCGTGGTTCTCCAAGACACGCGCCCGTTCGCTTCGCTCGGCGATCTCTTGTACCAAGAGGCGGCCAACACGGCTCCCGGCCAGCTCCTCGCCGTCGACGCGCTCGCTCGAGCTCTCGCAGTGACCCTGGTTCGTGCTGCCGCTCGCGACGCTGCGTGTTCGACCACGGATCCGAGGATCGCGGCGGCGCTCGCTCTGATCGAAGAACGCTACGCGGATTCGCTCGGCGTCGACGAGCTCGCGCGGGCAGCGGGCAGCAGTCGCTTTCACTTCAGTCGCATGTTTCGGGAAGTGACCGGCAAGAGCCCGTATCAGTACCTCCAGCGCACGCGGGTTCTTCGCGCAGCGGAGCTGCTCGAGAGTGGTGGACACGGCGTGACCGAAGTTGCGTTTTCGGTGGGCTATCGCGACCTCGGTCGCTTCAGCCGTGCGTTCCGAGAGGAGTTTGGTTTTCCCCCGAGTGAGCTCGTGAGAAAGCGCGCACGAAACGCCAGGCGAAGCGCACGATCCGCGTAGCGCCGAGGGCAGGGAGCGCCAAGCATGGCGCCCATGGATCACCACACGCTACGCCCCTCCACGCCTGCGCCCCGACGCCTCTTCGATGCCGAAGCGCGTCGCTGGCTTTCTCCCTGCCTTGTCGCCATCGCTCTCGGCACGGGCGCTTGCTCGTCCACGGACTCGAAGAGCTCGAGCCCAGCCGGGGGAGCCGCCGGCCTCGGGGGCGGCGCCGGGGTCGGGACCGGAGGCGATGCCGGTTCGGCGGGAGCTGCAACCGGCGGAACGGGCGGCGTCGTGACCGCCTCGTGTCCCGAGGGCTATCCGATGGGCGATGTGTCCGGCAAGCCGCTCATCAACGTCATGATTGGTGGCAAGGGACCTTATCAATTCGTCTACGACACAGGAGCGCCAACGTCGGGAATCGACGCCGAGCTCTACGACGAAGTCGGAGCCGGACCCTACGCCCTCGAGATTGCTGGACAGAGCATCGAGCAGCCCCTGTTGCCGGTGGTACCGACCGCCGCCGTGGGGATCCCGGGGGTGAGCGGCATCATCGGTGGCGACGTAATGGAGAGCTTCGCCGTGACCCTCGACTTCGAGCGCAAACGCTTCTGGCTCGAGCCGGCTCGCGACGAGGCCGCGCTCCTCGGCTGTTCCCACGCCCAGGGAGCGCCCGTCGATGTGCCGTACGAACACGGTTACTACTTGTTCGTTCCGGGAACGATGGACGGCAAGAGCGGCTGGCTCTTGGTCGACAGTGGGGCGTCGTTGGGAGGGGTGCCGGAGAGCGTGTTCGACGAGATCGACGCTGCCGCACCCAGGCCGGCTCTCGAAGGGTTTTACACTCCGGCGGCGATAGGAACTTTCTGGTCGCGGCTTTCGACCCTGGGCAAGATCGATGTCGCCGGTCAGAGCGTCGAGCACCTCGTCATCCGTACGTTGCCGGATGGATCCATCTCGACCTCCGCCGCCAACCTCGATGGACCGTTCCTCGGCCTGTTGCCGACGGACTACCTGAAACACTTCCTGGTCACGGTCGACTATCCGAACCAATCGCTGCGACTGGATCGGTACACGGACCTGGAACCCAGGGAGCCCACGAGGTTCTTTGCCGCGGGCATCGGGCTCGAAAAAGTCATCGACCCGCCGGTGCACGTCGCGCAACTCTTGCCGGGAAGTTCTGCGGAAGAGCAAGGCGTGCTGGTGGGCGACGAGGTCACGAACATTCTCGGTCACCCGATCGGCACTCTGAGCACGTACCAGCGGCCTTGGGGCCTGGTTGCGGGCGACGACGGCGCCAGCATTCCCATCGAAGTCGATCGCGCGGGGCAGAAGCTCCCATTTTCCCTGAAAGCAAAGGACCTTCTGAGCGATCCCTGATCTAGGTGTCGCAGGCGGTGTGAATTCGGACGCTTGGAGAACCGTCTCCTTTCACGCTAGAAGCCGGAAGTCGGCTGGCACGCGCGTTGCTGGCAGGTTCCCCCATGCGCATCCCGTTCCTCCCCCTGAATCTCGCCGCTCTCGTCGTATTCGTTCCCATCGTCGCCCACGCCCAAGGCGATGAGAGCGGTTGGGAGTCGGCGCCTCCCGACCAGGCGGCGCCCACCGAGAGTGCTGAGACTGCGACGGCAGCACCGGCAGCCGAGCCCGCGCAAGCCGACGGCACTCCACCGGCGATCAACGTGGCAACTCCCGAGCCGGAGCCCGCGGTCGAGCGGAGTTACCACGTTCACGACGGGTTTTATCTACGCGTGAACGCCGGCCTGGGCGCTTATGGAATTCGCTACGACGACAACGTCAATGCCGGAGGCGCCTCCCTGGCGTTCGACCTTCTCATCGGTGGATCACCGAGCAAGGGGTTCGTGATCGGTGGCGCGCTCATCAGCGACTTCAATCGCAACCTGACGCTCCAGCAGGGAGACACGGATCTCGGCCAGGAGGTCGCCGTGACAACGGGTCTCATCGGGCCCTTCGTCGACGGCTTTCCGAACGCCAAGGGAGGCTGGCACCTTGGCGGGATGGTCGGACTGGCTACGATCCGCACCGAGGATTTCCCGGGCAGCACGAAGGCGCTCAACTACGAGGGTGCGGGTGGGGCGGTGTTCGGCGGCTACGACGCGTGGGTGGGAGACGAGTTTTCCGTTGGCGGTCTCCTGCGCTTTTCCGCCGCAGTCGGTCGGACGGAGGAGAGCGGGCGCAAGCTCGATGCCACGTCGACCGCGCTCACGTTGATGTTCACGGCGCTGTATCACTGACCCGACTCAGCTCGACGCTGTGAGCCTCGTCGCGTCCGACGAGGTAACGCTCACTCCGCGGGATCGCTGCTCGGCAGAGCGAGCGCGAGATCCAGAAGCAGGGAAGGTTGCGCGACGCCGGCGAGCTCGGCGACCGCGAGCGCGATGTGCTCCCGGCTCGCGTCGGGTGGCACACCGAGCGTTGCCCAATCGAGCCCGGGGCGGTCGCTCGCGCGATCGACCGCCAGTGACCGCATGCGCGGATAGACTGCGACTGTCATGCGCGGCCGGATCATTCCGAGCATGCGCATCGTGAACGCGATGCGATCGAAACGTTCCGTGCTGGTCGAGTCGACCTCGTGGCGTTCGTCCCGAATGTGAAAACGATGCTCGTCCATCGACACGTGACAGGTTAGCGCGAGCCCGCGCCCACAGCGAGGCCGATGTAGGTGATGGCTCGGGACTCAATCGCGGGCCCGACCCGCACGTCCGTCATCGACCAGCGGCCGTCGAAGCAGAGCGAAAGGTAGTTGTGTGTGCCGCAGAGCAGCCCGCGGACGAGGTCGACAGGCGTGTCGAGCCCGGAGCTTCGGGTCTCGATTCGAGTCCAATCGAGTGTGAAGTCCAAAGCGGAAACCCGAGCCGCCGCGCCCGCTCCGTACTCGAAGCTGCCACCCAGGCGCCGCCGAGCGCCGTTGGGGTTTTCCCGGCCCACCAGGACTCCGCCGCCGCGCACGACCAGAATCCGCTCCGTTCTTGCCGCGGATGCTCTGATAGCCGAGCTCGAGCGACGGTACTTCGAGCAGCGATTGATAAAATGTGTGGTTGCCGAGGAGCTGACCTCGAACGCCCAAGCGAGACACGACGCCGTCGTATTTTCCGAGAGGTGTGAAGAAACCTCCGGCCATGTCGGCCCCGATGCCACCTTCGACGCCGTGCCGTTCGAATCCGATCAACCCAAAGTGGGAAATTCTCGTGCTCACGTGAGACTCGGCAGCGTGGGAAAACCCCGAGCTCCTTCCTTCGAACGTGAGCCCTCCGAAGGGGGCGCTACCCGAGACTCGCGTTTCACTGCCGCGCACGCCGAAGAAGGCGAAAAACAATTCCGGTAGGTCCGGCTTCTTTTTGCAACGGGGAGCGTTCGGCGAACATTCCCCAGCGACCTCGAGTTTCGCGCGGGGGCCGGGCTCTTCCGCATCCGCTGGGCCAACCGCAATGGAGGCGGGCTCGGCGCGAGCTGTCGTCGCGACGAGCAGTGCAAAGGCTAGCGCGAGGGCCGGCTTCACTTGCCCACTGCAGAGCGGATGGCTGCTTCGACCTCGCCGTCGTGCTCCGCGAGAGCGTCCGGCAGCTTGGCGCACGACGCATAGTCCTTCACTCCGATCACCGATTCGGGCGGCTCGCGAAAGGGAACGCTCGCCTGCCGCATCTGGATCTCACCGGGTGACCACTGCACGAGCCTCTGCGGCGAAGCTCCGGGCCCGCTCACCAAGGCCAGGACCGCGCAACCATTGCCGGCTCGCGTGAAGAGCACGCCGAGGGACGCAGCCTTGCAACCGGCTTTGGGACAGACGCGCTCGGGCTCCGGTCGCGTATCGACGCTCCCCGAGCCAAGTACCTTCTGGGCGATGCTGGCCAGGCGTGCTTGCGCCCGTTCCGCGAGCGCACGGGTCTGCGCGTCGGGCTTGCCGGCACCCCGGGGCAGGACGATGCGTGGCCAGAGCACGACCGCTCCGCCAACTGCGCCCACCGATCGACTGATCTCCTTCGCGTCTCCGGAGCCGCCGCTCTCGGTGGTCGCGGCTGGCGTGGGAGCGGGCATGGTTTGCTGCTCGACGATGCTCGGCGGAGGACGCGGTGGTGGTTCGGGTTCCTCGACGGGTCGCGAGCCCGAAGGCTGACACGCAAGCAGCGCAGCAAGGAGAAGAAGCGGCTCGAGGATGGGGCGGGGGAATGACACCAACGGAAAGGTCGGCGCTCTTTGGCGTTTCGTCAAGCGAGAGCTATCACTGTCTCGTCATGGCTGACCTCGAGATCCGACCGGCGCGACCGAGTGACGTTGAGATCGTGGCTCGGATTTCCGTGGAAGCTTTCTCGCGAGTACGCGCCCCTCGCCGGTCCGCACGCTTACGAGCTGTGCCGCGCGGCGGGCGCACGGACGCTGATGGCTCGCATGAAGAAAGCGGTCGTCGGCTTCGCGGTGATCTCGGCTCGCGGCGGTCGCGCGACCCTCGACGCGATCGCCGTCGTGCCGCGCATGCGCGGGAAAGGCGTCGGGGCCGCGTTGCTCGAAGCAGCGGAGACAGAGGCGACGCGCGCGGGGGCACCGTCCCTCGTGCTCGTGACCGCGGACTCCAACCTCGCGGCGCTGGATCTGTTCTTGCGCGCGGGCTATCGAATCACCCGTCGTCTCGAGCGCTTCTACGCCCGCGGACAGAACGCGGTGAAAATGGAAAAGCGACTTACTTGACGGCTTTTTGAACCGCGCAGGCGAAGGTGTCGCCGCGGGTGCAAGCGCGCTGCAGGTTCATTTCCCGCCAGCTACGTTCCCGGTTGCCACATCGACCACACCGAGTCGTCCGCAAGCGTGAGAGTCGCCCTGGTTGCACGCGTTTTGCCAGGCCTGGGTGATTCGGACATCGTTGAATACGTTGTCGGTCCCGCCGTAGAGAACCTTTTTGGCAGCGCAACCCAGGACATTTTGCCACTGGCACGCTCGTTCGAAAAATCCCTTCGCCCGGTCCGCGTTTCCGCCGACCGGTTGTGCGAGCTCCGTTCGCCCCCGTTCTGCGCACGCTTCGGCAGATCCGAAATTGCACCCGCGCTCGAAGTACATTTGCGCCAGCATCTGATTGGCGCCTCCCATGGAGCCTTCGAGGCTCTTGCCGAGCTCGACGCAGGCGACGGTGTCTCCTCCGTTGCAGCCTTTCTTGAAGAGCTCGGCTGCCTTGGCCTTGTCCGCGCTGACGCCGTTTCCGTCCTGGTACGCGCGAGCGGCCAAGGTGCAGCTCTTGTTGTAGCCACCGCTGCAGGCCTGAGTGAACAGGCTTGCGGCCAGGCTCGCATCCTTCGGGACACCGGAGCCGGCCGCAGTGGCCTCTCCGAGGAGCCCGCAAGCCAGGGCGTCACCCGCCAAGCACGCCTTGTCGAATAGCTTCGCAGCTTCTTCGTCGTTCTTCGTCACACCGCGCCCGAGCTTCATGAGGCGACCGAGGTTCGTGCAGCTCGCGCTGTCGTCGCCCTTGCACCCTTTCTGAAACATCTGAGCCGCGCGCGTGTCGCCGCTACCCTTCTGGGCAATCAGCACCCCGAGGCTGCCGCAGGAGCCGGCATTTCCCTTGTCGCATTGGGTCTGGCATTCGCTCTCGTCGTTGCCCTTGCATTGGTACGCCTTGGCGTTGCCTGCTTTCGTACACTTGCCTTCGGAAAGCACGAGGCCCTTGGGGCACGCCGTGTCGACCTCGGCCAGCTCGACCTTCTTCTTGGCGGGAGGCGCCGTCGGTTCCTTCTGCGCCTTTGCGATTGGCGCAATCAACAGCCGAATGGGTGATCCACACTGGTCGGGGGGCGTGGTGGACTTTGGAGAAGCCTCCTTGCACGACGTGAGGTCCCCCTCCTTGTTCTTGGTGTCGCGCTTGCTGGCGGACGCTCCGCCGGCTTCCGCGCCGAAGAACGAGGCCACCGCCTTCGCGGAGCCACTGGTGCTGGTGGCGAGGGCGAATGCGCCGACGGTTGCGCCGCGGACGTAGTGGGTGGCTCCGTCACACGTGCCTTTGAGGTCGGTGCTGGTGGGAGACGTCCAGGTCGTCTTCTGCTGTCCGACCATCACCATCGCAACGTCGAGGGAAGCGCCGCTCTTGAGCTCCGCACTGAGGGCCACACCCGACAGCGGGAGGTTGGCTTTCACTTCGTCAGAGTCGGCGAGGGAGATCACTTGCTCCTTCCGGGTGACACCCATGTAGCCGTACGAGCCGTCGAGCTTGCAATCCCTGAGCAGCTTGATGCCCTTGCAGCTGTACTCGACGACAGCGACGCCCTCACGCATGGCGAGCTCGAGGTCGCCCCGTTGCTCCGGCTTCCAATCGACGACCAGCGGCTCGCTCGCGCCGGATACGTCGTGGCACTCTTTTTCACCGAGAGCGTCAGCAGCGGTGGGATCGCTCGGTCGAACGGCGCGACCGGCGGCGCCGCCGCAGGAAGCAATCACGACGGCGGCGAGGGGGATGACGATGACGAGTGGTCGAGTCATGGCGCGGATGATAGCTCCCGGGGAAAGAAGGGAAAGCGGGACGTTCGTGACTTTGACAAGGACAGGCGGGGTCTCTAGGCTGCCAAGAGCTCCGGGTATGAAACGCTCCGTGGTCGCATCTGGCTTCCTGGCCCTAGTGGTCGCCACGCCCGTTCTGGTGCGGTTTCTTCCATCGGCCTCGGCGAAATCGGTTCGGGGACCCATCGAAACGGTCGCGAATCACGTCGCGGAGCTCGCCCGACAACCCCTGGAAGCGCTTCGGGAATCCTCTCGATTGGAGCGGGAGAGACTCGCCGCCCTCGACCGGGCGATCCGGAAGATGCCGGATCTCACCCAGACGGATCCCGAGCTCGGAGTCCCGGGAGGGGGAAAGGCATGGTGCGGCCCGACGGCCGTTTCCAACGCTCTCATGTGGCTCGACGAGAAGGGTCGGGAGTCGCTGGCTCCGGCAGGACCGGACGAGCACGCCCGAGAGCTCGAGCTGGTGCGGACGCTGGGCTCGGGACACTACATGGGGACCACGCCCACGGGCGGAACCGGCACCAAGAACCTGATCATGGGTTTGCACGCTTACTTGCGAGATGTGGGCTGGAGCGAAAAGCGCTTGCAGTACCAAGGCTGGCGAAGCCACCCAGTTCGCTTCAGCACCAATGAAAAGCTTCCGAAGCTGGACTTCATTCAGAAGGCGCTCGCCGATGGCGGTGTCGCGGTGATCCACGTCGGCTGGTACACGCCCGCGAAGTACGGCGGCAACTACTACCGTCGCCATGGCGGTCACTGGCTCACGGTGGTCGGTACGGAGATCGATGCGGAAGGCCGTCCCGCACCGGGCATGCTGGTGCTCCACGATCCCGCGCCCTACGCCGGAACGACGCCCGCTCGACACTTCGCAACGACCCGTGCGCTCGAGGGTGGTTGGCTCATCGCGGAAGACGGTCCTTTCCCCGCCAAGGGACATCTGGTGCTCGAGGGTGGGATGCGGATCAAAAAGGACGGTGACATCGCCGTGCTCGACGGCGTCGTCGCGCTCGTCCTGTGACAGGTCGCGCGGAGCGCCTGTGTCGGGTAGAGTCCGCCGCATGACGGCAAGGCCACTTGGGTTCGCGATCGTTCTCGGGCTTCTCGGCGCGTGCGGAGGGCCGAGCGAGCGTCACTGCGGTGGTGAATCGGGTTGGAGCGGCACGTGCACACTGAAGAGCGTGACCAAGCTGCGGGAAGTGGAGATGCCGGTTCCCCACGCCGTAATCCAGGCGATCTACGAGCCGCAGTCGAGCCCCCAGAGCGCGAACTACACCCCCCCATCGGTCCCCAAGGAGTTCCAGGTCTACGCGAACCAAGAGGACGAGCTCAGAACCTGGCTGGAAGCAAACCAGAACGTGAGCTGTCAGATGACCGCCCCTCCGCCGGGGTCGTGTACTCCCGGAGAGATGGCGGTGAACCTCCCGCCGTTCACGCCGACGGGTCAGACGGCGGCCAGTGAGGTGCACGGCTGCGCGCAGATCGAGTCGTCGAGCACGCAGGACCAGCTTCCGTCCATGACCCAGAATGCCGAGCAGCTCCCGCAAGTGTTCTTGTTCGAGCAGAGCTCCTCCGAACCGACCGGTGAGATCATCCAGGCCGTCGATGAGGTTGGCAAGAAGCTCGCCGCGGACACCAACATCGAATGCGTGGCTGTGGTCGGTCAGATCTCTCCGAACGAGCAACCGCAAGTCGCCGACCAACGGGCGCGCACGATTCGCGGGTTGCTCCAGGGGCGGGAGTCGACGCTTCGCGTCTCACCGTGATCAGCATCAATCAATCCGTGTTCGGCCCGGGCACGGCGAAGGCCTCCCAACCGGAAAAACGGCGCGTGACGCTACGGGTGTTGCTCAAGAAGAAGTGACCGACGATCAGGTCTTGTTCTTGCCCGAAGCCTTGCCCTTGAATTTCTTCTCGAGCTTCTTCAGCCGCTCCTGATAGCGCTTCATTTGCGGAGTTGGATGCTTGCTCGAATCGCCGGGCCACGACCACTGCCACTGCTTGAACCAGCCCTGCCCTCCGGGAGCGTTCTGGAAAAGCTTGTCGATTCCATCGAGGGAAAAGTCGAAGTCGAGCTCACCTTCGGCGGGTGCGTCGCTGTCGAGCTTCGCGGTCAGTGTGAGTGAGCGCTTGCTCCGGACCACGACCAAGGAGACGGAGTCGCCCTTGTTCCGGTCGGACAGTGCCCGGGAGACGTCGGACGTATCGGCAATTGCGTCGCCGTCGACGCGCGTGATCACGTCTCCGACGTGAACGCCGGCCCGCGCGGCGGGAGTGTCGGCTTCGACCTGGCTCACCAAGATGCCCGCATCGGTGGGAGCGCCGAAGAACGCTCGAAGCTCGTCGGTCATGGAGACGACGGACGCACCCAGTCGTCCCTTGGAGCTCTGGAACGAAATGCTGAAAGACTTCGACTGGGCAGCCGGAGGCTTTTGCTTGGGTGGTGGGGGCTTGGCGACCGCAGGGGCGGCCAGTAGCGCCAGCGCGAGGCTCAAAGGAGCGACTCGAGTCATTTCACCTCCGAAATCCAGAACCCGTGAGCACCACGAGCTCTTCCAGAAGTGTAGATCCAATGGCCCGGGCGGTACAGGCGAGCCCCACCCGCCGCGCTTTGCTACGCTGCCGTGCGATGGCTGAAGAGGACCGCCTGGAGCGGGCGATCCGAGCGCTGGAGGCCCAGCGCGCCGACCTCGGAAGCTCCGTGGTGGATACCGCCACGGCGGAGCTCCGGACCAAGTTGGCGGAGCTCCGTTCGCTCACCTCCGACGAGCGGCGGCTGGTCACGATTCTGTTCGCGGACGTGTCCGGGTTCACGGCCCTCAGCGAGCGAACCGATCCGGAGGAGGTCCAGGCCCTGCTCACCCGCCTCTGGCGCCGACTGGACCGGGCGATCGGAGCGCATCGGGGTCACATCGACAAACACATCGGGGACGCGGTGATGGCGGTGTGGGGCCTCACGGACGCCGGCCTCGAGACGAGCGCCGACGCGGTGCGCGCCGGGTTGGCCTTGCAACGGGAGATCGGGCTCTTCTGCCAGGAAGAACGAGTCGAGCTTTCGATTCGCGTCGGCATCAATACCGGGCTCTCGTCCGTGTCCACCGTCGAATCGACGGGTGAGTCTTCGATCATCGGTGACGCGGTCAACGTCGCTTCGCGTCTCGAGCACGCAGCGCCACTTGGTTCCGTCTTGATTGGCCCGGTCACCCACGAGCACGTGCGCGATCTATTCGAAATGGGGGAACCGATCCCTCTCGTGCTCAAGGGCAAGAGCGAGCCGGTCTTGGCCCGCGTGGTCCTCGGAGAACGCAGCGAGGCGCCGCGTCGCCTCGCGAGAACTCTCCGCGGTGACGAAGCCGTACTGGTGGGAAGGAAGAACGACCTCGAGGCACTGGCTCGGCTCTTTCAGCAAGCCCAGAGCGGTCCGGCGTGCTTCGCGCTGGTCCTCGGCGAAGCGGGCCTCGGCAAGACCCGCGTCTTGTCCGAGCTCGCGCTGTCGATCGCCCGCTCACCGGCTCGGAGCGATATCATCCAGATCCGCGCGACGAGAGACATGAAGCAGACCCCGTTTGGTCTGTTGAAGAAGGTCGCCTCTCGACTCGTGGGGACTCCGGAAGGACTGACGGGTCTTCCTTTCGTCGAGGCGCTCGCTATGGGACTGGCTGCCACCCTGGGTGAGGAGGCGGGCCGGGATGCTTCGGCTCATCTGGCGCATCTGCTGGGCATCGAGGTCGACTCGCGACTCCTCGCACTGGCTCATCGACCGGAGCAGATCCGCGGACGTGCCGAGTTCCTCTTGCTCGAGCACGTACGCGCGCGCACGGCTCGGGCTCCCATCGCGTTGTTGATCGACGACCTGCACTACGCCGATCGAAGCTCGCTGGAATTCTTGGCTCGACTGCGGGATCTCGAACGAGCGCTGATCGTGGGATCGGTCCGCCCGACTCACTTCGGCCCGGATCCGATCGCGTTGCTCGATGGCGCGGTGGTCGTCGAGCTCAAAGCCCTGCCCGAAAATGATGCGCGACAGCTGGCTCGCGCCCTGATGGCGCCGATGGCGGGGGTGGTCGCCGAACCACTGGTGAACCTGGTGGCCAAGCAGAGCGGCGGAAACCCGTACTTTGCTCGGGAGCTCGCTCGCTGGCTCTGGGAGCGGGACTTCGACGCCTCGGCCTTGTCGGGGCTCCCACCGCGCATCGAGCTTCTCCTGCACGAGCGGCTCGAACGCTTGCCGCTGGAAGCACGGCGCGTGCTGTCCGCCGCTGCGGTGGTGGGCCCCCGAGGCACGACGCAAGCGCTCGCAGCGCTCGTCGGGCGAGAACCGAGTGACGACCTTGTCACACTCGAGTCCCGGGAGATGCTCGTCCGCGAGGCCGACGGCTGGACGTTTCATCAAATGTCGCTGCGCGACGTGGCGTACGAGTACACGCTACTCAGAGATCGAAGAGCGTTGCACGTCGCCTACGCGCGTTATCTTGCGGACCACGATCCGGACAGCCCCGCGCTCGTCGCGCGCCACTTCGAATCCGGGGAAGAGCCGGTGGAAGCAGCGCGGTTCTGGGCTCTGGCGGGAGATGCCGCGGGGCGGGCCGACGCTCCCAGCGATGCCATCGAGGCGTACGAGTTGGCGCTCGAGCTCGTGGAGAGGGAGGCGGTCACGCTTTCCGAGCGCCCGCTGCTCGTCCGCTGCTACGAAGGGCTCGCCAAGGCACGCGAGCGGCTCGCCGAGCATGGCGCGGCGCTGGAAGCCTACGAGCGAATGCTGTGGGCTGCCAGCGGAGCCGACGACGGGCTGTCGATGGCTCGCGCTCACAACGGGATGGCATGGGTGTCGAGCCAACGCGGCGAGCACGACGCTGCCCTCGTGTACGGCGAACGCGGACAGAGCGTAGCGCAGGCTACTTTGCGGGCGACGACCGGTGCGCGCCATCGGCTGGCTGGCGTCGAGCTCGCTCAGTCGCTCCACGATCAGGCGTGGGCTCTGGCTCAGCTCGGACGCGCGGACCTATCCGTCGCCCGAGCCGAGCGCTGTCACAGCGTGGCCTTCGAGCACGGAGCGGACGTGCAACGCGCACTGGCCCTCAACGCCCTCGGGTTCGTGGAGTTCGCGCTCCTCGGCCGGTTCGATCAGGGAACGCGACACACCGAGCAGGCGCTAGAGATCTATCGCAAGGTGGGGGACATCTGGGGGATCTCCGCCATGCTCAATAACCTCGGGACTCACGCCTCCGAGCGAGGCGATCGTCCGCTGGCAGCACGGCTGTTCGAGGAAGCCTTGACCTTGGCGCGACAGATCGGCGACCGGGGGCAGGAGGTCGTCACTCTCGTCAACGTGGGCTGGCTCGGGGTGCTCGACAATCAGCCAGCGCAGGCCTACGCGCCCCTGGGTCGAGCCATCTCGATTTCCGAAGCGGATGGAAGCTTTGCCCTGTCGGAGGCGTACCGCGCCCTCGCCCGCGCCCTGAGCCTGGACGCCCGCCTTGCCGAGGCAATCAGCGCCGCCGAGAAGGCGATCACGAACGCAAGGGAAGCCGTGTCGTTCGACGCAGGGCTGGCCTGGCGGGCGCTCGGCGAAGCTCTGGCGCGAGGCCCCGGGCTCACGTCCCAGCTCGCGAGCGATCCGGAAGAATGCTTTGCCAAGAGCGTGAGCACGCTTCGTGAGCTCGAGCTCGAACGCGAGCAGATCGCGAGCTACGAGGCTTGGGCTAGCTACGAAGAATCGCGGGGCGAGCTCGTGCGAGCCCGCGAGCTTCGACAGAGCGCCGTGGAGATCCCTCGGGGAACTGGTCTACGGCCCGAATATTCGACCACTCTCCGATTGCCGTGATGACGCGCTACCCGCTACTCGCTCTCCTGGCGATGGGTTGCCGCGAGGCGCCCGCCGCCCCCGCGCCCGTCGAGCTTTCGCCACGCCCCAGTCGCGCGCCCGTGGCCAGTGGGCCCAAGAAGCCGAAACCCGCGCCCCCCGCGCCGCGCGCCACGGGACCGTGTCCGGACGAGATGATTCTGGCGGGGCGCGCATGCGTCGAATCGCTGGGAGGATCAGCTCTTCGAGGGCGACGAGTTGCACCCTCCGCACGAGCGTCCTCAAAAGGAAGCGAAGTACACGGCGCGTTCGAGCGCCGGTGTCCTTCCCCAGGCGTACGTGAATCGGCTCGAGTCGGCAGCGGCGTGTGAGGCGGCGGGCAAACGCTTGTGCACGCTTTCCGAGTGGTACGTCGCGTGCCGCGGCAAGCGCCGATTCACCTATCCCTATGGAGCGAACGAGCGGCGGGGCGCTTGCAACACGGCCAAGTCTCATCTGCTCGCGAAGCTCTTCGGAAGCGATCCCCACAACTGGAGTTACGCCGAGTTCAACAGTCCGCGTCTCGACATCGAGCCCGGGTTTTTGGCAAAGACCGGGGAGTACAAGGAGTGCGTCAGCGACTTCGGGGCGCTCGACATGGTGGGCAATCTCCACGAGTGGGTCCAGGACTCCGTGGATCACACGCTGGAAGACAAGCTCGTTCTTCTCGACGATCTTCGCGGCAGGATCGACAGGAACGCGGGTCACGGGATCTTCATGGGCGGCTTTTACAGCACGACGAACCAGCACGGTGCAGGCTGCGGATTCGTCACCATCGGGCACGAGCCGAAGTACCACGACTATTCGACGGGGTTTCGCTGCTGCAAGGATCCCAGCGGACGCTGATCGCGCTACCGCGGAGCTCAGCGGAGACGTTGTCGCAGGAGCTCGTCGACGAGCTTCGGATTCGCCTTGCCGGCTGTAGCCTTCATCACCATGCCCACCAGCGCGCCGAGCACCTTCTCGTTCCCGGCGCGATAGCGTGCGACGACATCCGCGTGCTGGCCGAGTACGTCGTCGACCGCGGTCGAGAGCGCAGAGCTGTCGGTGATCTGCCGTAGGCCGGAGCTCTCCACGATCGCTTTGGGCGAGCCCTTGCCGTCCAGCATTTGTGCGAGCACCTTCTTGGCGATGGCACTCGAGATCGTGCCGTCGTCGATCAGCGAAACGAGCTCTCCGACTTCCGCGCCGCCGAAGCGCAGCTCACCACCCGCGCGGGCCTCGCTCGGGAGCTCGTTGACGATCACGCTGGCGATGCCCTTCGCGTTCGAGTGAACGGCGAGCGCGGCGTGGAACAGGGCGAGGAGTGCCGGGCGTTCGGCGAGGCTCCGAGCGTCTTCGGGGGAAAGGGCGTGGGACTTTTGCAGCGCTTCGGCTTCGGGCGAAAGCGGCTCCGTGTGTTTCGGGCCGCTCTTGCTCGAGCCCTGGCTCCGGGGCCTCGGGGCTTTGGTCTTCTGTGGCGTCGAGCGGGCGGTGATCTTGGCCCAGGTGTCCTTGAGCCCAACGGTCCGATTGAGAACCGGGTTGCCGGGCCGGCTGTCGATGGGATCGACGTAGAAGAAACCTTCGCGCTCGAGCTGGAAGCGATCCTCGGCCTTAGCCGTGGCGAGGCTCGGCTCCGCCTTGGCGCGAACGACGCGCAGCGATTCGGGATTCAAGTCGGCGAGGGGATCGGTTCCCCCGGCTCCCGGCATCTCCGTCTGAAAGAGTCGATCGTAGAGTCGTACCTCGACGTCCACGGCGTGAGCTTTGCTCACCCAATGAATGGTGCCCTTCACCTTGCGGCCACCGCTGTCACCACCCCGTGTTTGGGGATCGTAGCTGGCAACGAGTCGCGTGATCTCTCCGGCGTCGTTCTTTTCCACGCGCTCACAACGGATCACGTAGGCATGGCGCAACCGAACTTCGCGTCCCGGTGCGAGTCGGAAAAAGTCCTTCGGGGGACTCTCGAGAAAGTCGCTGCGATCGATGTACAGGGCGTGAGAAAACGGTAGCGTCCGAGATCCCTCTTTGGGCACGTCGTGGGGCCAGAACGGCGCGTCGAGCTCCTCGACGCTGTCCTCTGGAAAATTCTCGATCACGACTTCGAGAGGATTCAATACGGCCAGAACCCGCGGACACTTTTCGTTCAGATCGTCCCGGAGCGTGTGCTCGAATAGCGCGACTTCCACGGTGCTGTTGTTCTTGGAAACGCCCACGCGGGCGCAGAAATTGCGGATCGATTCGGCGCTCACTCCTCGCCGGCGAAGCCCTGCGAGGGTCGGCATCCGGGGGTCGTCCCAGCCAGCGACGTGACGCTTCTCCACGAGCTCGAGGAGCTTGCGCTTGCTCATCATCGTGTACGTGAGACTCAGGCGCGCGAACTCGTACTGGCGGGGTCGGCTCGGTAGCTCCAAGTGCTCCACGAGCCAGTCGTAGATTTCGCGATTGTTCTCGAACTCGAGCGTGCAGATCGAATGAGTGATCTGCTCGAGGGCGTCGGAAAGCGGATGAGCGAAGTCGTACAGGGGGTAGATGCACCACGCATCGCCCGACCGATAGTGATGCGCGTGCTTGATGCGATAGAGCAGGGGATCGCGCATCTTCATGTTGGGCGAGCTCATGTCGATCTTCGCCCGGAGCACCCGCGCGCCATCGTCGAACTCTCCGGCGCGCATCTTGCGGAAGAGCTCCAGGTTCTCCTCCACCGAGCGATCGCGGAAGGGGCTCGGCCGGCCGGGCTCGGTGATGGTGCCCCGGTACTCGCTGATCTGGTCCTCATCCAGATCGCACACGTAGGCCAGGCCCTTCTGTACGAGCTCCTGGGCGAGCTCGTAGAGGCGCTCGTAGTAGTCCGAGGCGTAAAACAGCTTGTCGCCCCAATCGAAACCGAGCCAGCGCACGTCCCGCTCGATGTTCTGGACGTACTCGAGGTCTTCGGTCGTCGGATTGGTGTCATCCATCCTGAGGTGGCACGCGCCTCCAAAGTCCTGAGCGAGCCCGAAATTCAGACAGATGCTCTTGGCGTGGCCGATGTGGAGGTAGCCGTTGGGCTCGGGGGGAAATCGCGTGACGACGCTCTGGTGTCGGCCGGCGCGGAGGTCGGCGCTGATGATTTCGCGGATGAAATCCCGCGCTCGTTCGGGGGTTTCCGGGTCGGTCACCGGGGCCACTCTAGCAAAGTCTCCTGTCGAGACGAGCCGGCCGAGGGCTCGAGGCACTTCCGCTTCGGGAGGTTTGGGATGCCGCCAGGGGCACGCGGGGAGCCGTTCGAGTCAGGCTGTAGCGGGGCCGAAACTGAAATTGATCATTGATGCGCTGGTAGACCCCTGTTAGTGCGGCGCACAAGGAGGGATCCATGACCCGAAGATTAGGTCTTAAGAAGCTTGCAACGCTATTCGTTGCGGCAACACTCGCCCTGGGCGGTACTGCCGCTTGTGGCAGCAGTGACAGCAACTCCGCCAGTGGCGGAAGCGGTGGCAAGAAAACGGACGCCGGAACCGGTGGAACCGGCGCAACCGGCGGAAACGGCGGAACTGGTGCAACCGGCGGCTTCGGTGGCGCTGGCGCAAGCGGTGGATCCGGCGGTATTGGCGCAAGCGGCGGAACCGGCGGAGTCGGTGGCGTTGCCGGCGCGGCGGGCGGCGGCGGAACGGGCGGAGTCGTCACCATGGCGTGCGACACCCCAACGTTTGCTCCGGTCGCGGGCACCTACACTTCGTCCCAGAGCGTCGTCATCAGCACGACGACCGCGGGCGCGACGATCTTCTACACGACAGACGGAACCAACCCGACCTCGAACAGCCTGGTGTACAGCGCACCGATTGCCGTTTCGCAGGACGTGACCATCCGCGCGATGTGCAACATGCTGCCGCAGTACACGGACTCGCTGGTGGGTGTCGCCTCGTACCAGATCGACATTCCTCCCGGAACGGTCGTCCCTCCGACCTTCAACCCGGGCGCGGGCACTCAGGATAACGACTTCCTGCTGTCGCTCACGACGACCACGGCTGGCGCAACCATCTGCTTCACGCTCGACGGGTCGACCCCGACGTGCAGCAACGGTGTGTGTCAGGGCACGGCGCAGACCTACAACGCCCAGACGCAAATCCCGATCAACGGGAACGTCACCAACTCCGCGACCGGTCAGGTGACCGTGAACGCGATGGCGTGCTTGCCGGGTTCCAGCGACGGCGTCAGCCCGCCCCAGCAGTACACCCTGCAAGTTGGCACGCCGCAGCTCAACGGACCGGCACCGGGCCAGTACGACTACGACACGGCCAACAAGAACATCAACCCGCTGCTTTCGTCGTCGACGACCGGCGCAGTGACCGCGCGCTACACGACGAGTGCGGGATCGCCCCCGTCGTGCACGAGCGGCACCCTGGTGACCGGCACGCTCCCGACCAACTGGCCCATGGACACGTCGCAAGGGAACAAGACGTTCCTCTTCGCTGCGTGCAAGGCCGGCTATGCGGGCTCGGCGGTTTACACGGCTGACTACACGTACAAGCTCAAGGCCCCGACGTTCTCCGTGGACGGCGGGAACTTCGACAAGGGCGTTTCGGTCACCGTGGGCAACGCGGCCAACGCGGGCGCAGCAGGCGTTTGGACCTGCACGACCAGCGACGGCACGACGCCCGCTTGTGGTGCCACGGCCAGCACCTGTGCAGGCACGGGAACCACCGGAACGTCGATTCTCGTGAACAAGACGGCGACCGCGCTCGAGGCCATTGCCTGCGGCACGGCGTTCGTGGACTCGGACGTGACCACGAGCAACGACTTCACGCTGCAGCTCAGCGCGATGACGTTCACCCCGCCGAACGGCACACCGGTCAATTCCGGCACGGGAACCATCTCCGTCACCATCGGGCAGAGCGCCACTGGCGGTCAGAGCTACAGCTTCATCTGTTACTCGAAGACCGCTGCCGTGCCGAACTGCACCTGCACGGCCGTCGGACTCACCAAGGTGACCGGCAACAGTGCGCCGGGCATCGTCATGTCGGCGAACGCCACACTGTCCGCCGTGGGCTGTGACAGCGGCGCTACGGGTTCGGCGCTCGCGCCGGCCTCGGGCAGCGCGACCTACCCATCCGCCTCGGCCATGGCCGCTCCGCTCATCGAGCCGACCGCCGCTGCCCAGAACGACTGGGTGGACGTGCAAGCTCACCAATGCGGACACGTCGCGACCGGCGAACATCTGCTACACGACGGACGGTTCCGATCCGGCACCGACCGCAGCGTGCGCCAGCGCGTTCGCCACGACGTGCACTGCGACGCTCGCCGTCGGAGCCAGCACGACGCTCGCGAACCTGGTCAAGGCCACGAACGTGACCATCTCGGCTCGCTCGTGCGATCCGGGCGCGGTCAAGTCGATCTCGACCAAGGCGTCGATCACCTACGCGCTCAAGGTCGCAACCCCGACCTTGACGTTGGCATCGCCGCCCCAGGGCTCAGTGGCCATCGGCTCGACCATCGGATGGCAGACCGCGACGAGCAAGGCGCCCGTCACGTTCTACTTCACGACGGACGGCTCGACGCCGAACTGTCTGGGTACCGGAACAGCGGGAACCTCGTATCACATGGTCGATCCGGCCAAGACCTCGATCAAGGTCATCGCCTGCTCGGCCCAGATGACGCCGTCGAACGTGGCGACGTTCACGTACTCGTACTTCCTCCAGCAGCCCGTCATCACGCCGGGCACCGGGACGTACAACGACTACCCAATCATCACGCTCGACAATCCGCCGAGCAACACCATCAACCCACCGGACACGGACTTCTTCTGCGCGACGCTCGACGGCACCACGCCGACCTGCAACGCGACAGCTTGCGGCTTCGGGTCCTTCAACATCGCGTCCGGCGTCTACTATGTCGGCGGATCTGCGACGCTGAAGGTGGTTGCTTGCAGTGATGACGGGTTGCCGGCTTCGGCGGTCTCGACGGCCGTTTACACCGAGCAGGTTGGACCGATCGTTTGGTCGCCCAATCCCGCAACGACGTACTCGGCGCCTCAGGCGGTGAGCCTCAACGTGACGCCACCTCCCTCGAGCCTCGGGGCTTCCTACGTGGTCTGTACCGCGAAGGGATCGGTCAGCATCCCGCCCCAGCCCAACACCTGCTTTGGGCTCGGTGCGTACCTCAATGCCAACACGCCAGGCGTTACCTGGTCGTGCTCGACGTTGGGTACGTTCCCGGCAACGGCGCAGGCCGTGTCGATGGGCTCGATCGCGACGACGACGACGGTGTCGGCGGTGGCTTGCAAGGAGTCGATGGTCTGGTCCACGAGCCAGAAGACGTACACCTTCAATCCGTACTCCCACACGATCGTCATCGACGGCGCGAACGAGTTCAACGCCGCCAACGAAGCCCTCGCAACCAGTGGTGGTGACACCGCGTACCTGTCCTGGGACGCGAACAACATCTACTTCGGTTACAACGGCTTCACGTTCGGTTCCGGAGAAACCGTCGACGTCTACTTCGGCGACGGCGTCTCGGGCACCACGACGGCGGACGGCGCGGGTCTCCCGGCGCTGGCGCACAACGCGCTCTATCACTTGGTGTGGAAGAACACCGGTTCGAGCGCCACGGTGAAGAAGTGGGATCCGACCTCCAGCACGTGGCTGACCGATGCCACTGTCACGGTGAACGTCGGGTTCACGGGTGGTGGAAGCACCTACGTCGAGATGTCGATTGCGCGTAGCGCCATCGGCAGCCCGACGGTGCTGTACATGGCCGGTGGTCTGCAGAACGCTGCAGGCACGGCCTACACCACCGTGTGGCCGTCGCCGCCGAACACGACCGCGTCGTGGACGGCTGCGTACTTCGTGCAGCTGAACGCTTCGACGCTGCCGAAGAACTCGGCCATCAACTGACGGTCGATTGAAAGAGTAGTCTCCGGGGAGCGGGTTCCTTCACAGGAACCTTGCTCCCCGAGACGCGTCTGGGGTGGACGCTGGAGGGGAGCCGGCTACCAACGTGCCTCATGGCCGCCGAAACACGCCGATTCGATCGTCGACACCTGGCATCCGTCGGAGTGCTCACGCTCTTTCTGGGCTTCGACCTCGCAGCCAGCAAGCCAGGGCCTGGCGGTAGCAAGCCAAAAAGCTTTGGCGTTCGACACCCAGTCCCGAACAGCCTGACGGGTTCTTGCCCGCGACGCTGCGCCTTCGTGGAGGCTTGGTGGAGAAACGGTGCGGGCGCGACCGATCGCCCACGCGAGCGCGTACAACGAAGCAATGCGACGCTTCGGTATCGTGGCGGTGGTCTTCCTCGTCACACTCGCGACACTGCCTCGCTCGATTTGTGGTCGCGACGCGGGAGCTTGGTTTTCGGGGCGAGAGCTTCCTCGGGCCCTCGCTCGAGGGGTGGACCATTGGGTGCGCAATCCGGACGGGCCAGGAACGTTTTCGACCGGAAGCCCCCGCTTCGATGGGGAGTGGCGCTTTGGGACCTACGTCATGGCAGCGCTGGGTTTCGGCCAGGTCGCGCTGGCGGACCCTTCCGCCCGATCGGCGGCGCTCTCGTCGATGGATGCCGCCCTGGCCGGTGCGCTCTCGCCCGAGTCCCGGCGTTTCGATCGCGAGGCGTGGGGGCAAGACCCTGTCGAGTCGCTCGACGGCGCAAACGCCCACGCGGCCTATCTTGGCTATCTGAATGTTGCCCTGTCCGTCCGAGCGCTCCTGGGTGAGTCGCGTTTCGACGAGCCCAATCGGCGGATCACCGAAGCGCTGGCCCGCCGCCTCACCGATAGTAGCCTCGAGCTCCTCGAGACGTATCCCGGCGAGCGGTACCCCGTGGACAACGCGTCCGTCATCGCGTCGATCGCTCTGGCGGATCGAGCCGCTCGGAACGTCCTCCCCGGGAGCTCTGCTCTCGGTTTCTTTCCCGGTTCGAACAGCGCTTCGTCGATCGCGATACGGGCCTGCTCCATCAATCCGCCACCGCCAATGGCGCGCCCGCGGATGCGCCTCGGGGCTCGGGTACGGCGCTGGCCGCGTACTTCCTCTCGTTCGCCGATCCCCGACTCTCCGCACGTCTCCACGCCTCGCTCCGGGAGCGGCTCTCGGACACGGTTCTCGGATTCGGCGTCATCAGCGAGTACCCACCGAGCGCCCGGGGCAGGGGAGATATCGATTCCGGACCGCTGGTATTCGGTTGGAGTATCTCGGCGATGGGGTTTGCCCTCGGTAGCGCCAAGGCCCAGGGCGACGCCCGAGGATTCGAGGAGCTCTACCGTTCGGTGCATCTGTTCGGAGCTCCTCACGAGCACTATGGTGAGCTTCACTTCGTGGCCGGTGGGCCGCTGGGCGATGCGATCTTGTTCGCGATGTTGACCGCCTTGCCGAGCGAGCGATGGAGTCGCGGATGAAGTCGCCGAAAGTGGGCCTCTTTCTACTCTTCCTCGCGCTGGCTTTCGCGCTCTCGCATGGCGCGGCCGTCGCGATGCTTTCCGGGACCGACAGCATCGCGTCGTTGCTTTCGCCAGGGGGGCATTCTCCTTGGCTGGGCCTCTTCGTGGCGGCAGCCTTCGTCGTCTCGCGCCTCCTTTCGCTGGTGGTTGCGCCAGCTCTCGGTGCCGCCGGAGCCGTTCAAATGCTGCTCTCGTACGTCCGCCGGAGCGACGATCCCGACTGAGCTTGTCGCCCGATATCGCTCCGGTTCCCGGCAAATCGCCCGGTCAGACTCGCCCGGCCGGAGATGAGTCGCTATGCTCCGGGTGCCAAACGAGGTGAACGATGACTGATTCCGCCTTCTCCCGCCGCGCCCTGATCGGGGGAGCTGCCGCCGTGGCCGCTTCGACCCTCGCACCGCGCATCGCCACTGCGGACGACTCCGCGAGCCTGATTGCGAGCCCGCCCTCGGGCTTTTCGCCAATGAACAAGCGCGGACGCATCATCAAGGTGACGAAGGGAACGGATTTCGGTTCTCTGATGCAGCCGAACGAGCTCTGGCCCAAGCCGGAGGTCGCGAAGGAAATGGTCGAGCGCGCCCTGATGGAGCTCACCGGCGCGTCGAACCTGGTCGAAGCCCTCGGCAAGTTCATCCACAAGCAGGACGTCGTGGCCATCAAGCCCAACGGGATTGCTGGTCAATCCGGAGCGACCATGGCCGCGAACGCCGAGGTCATTCTGCCGATCGTGGAAGGGCTCCTCAAGCTCGGTGTCCCCGCGGACAAGATCACCGTTTACGAACAATACCCGAGCTACCTCACGGGCACGCGCATCAACAAGAAGGGCGTTCTGCCCAAAGGCGTGAAGACCGGCATCCACGGCAATACCGACGTGAAGATGAAGAAGATCGCCGTGTTCGACAAGATCCAGACTCAATACGTTCGCTTCCTCACCGAGGCCACGGCGGTGATCGACATCACGCAGATCAAGGATCACTCGATCTGTGGTTTCACCGGCTGCCTCAAGAACATGACCCACGGCTCGATCACGAACCCGGGCAAGCATCACGCGCACCATGCGAACCCCCAGATCGCGGTGCTCTACGCCCACGAGATCATGAAAAGCCGAGTTCGGCTTCACATCGTGGATGCGTTCAAGATCATCTACGACAAGGGGCCGCTGGACAAGGATCCGAAGCGTCGCATCCCCCACGGAGCTGTGTACGTCAGCACGGATCCCGTGGCGATGGACACCATGGGCTGGAAGGTCGTGGAGCAGGCGCGCAAAGACAACAAGCTCAAGACCTTGACTCAAGTGGGCCGCGCGCCGAAGTACATCGAGAAGGCCGCCGATCTCGGGCTCGGCGAGCACGCCGACGCCAAGATCAAGATGAAGACCGTCGCGATCTGAGCCCTACTGGCAGGCTCCCTTGGCCACGCATTGGCCCCCCACGCAGCTGTCGCTGTAGCAAACGCCGTTTCCGCTGCAGTTTCCGCCTAGGTTCTGGCGTGGGGTGCACACGTTGTTGTCGCAGCGGGTCCCCATGGCGCAGACGGAACCGTCGAACAGCGTTCCGCATGCCTCGCCGGCCGCAGGTTTCGCGGTGCAAGTGCCATCGAAACTCTGCGCTGGAACGACGCAATACTCTCCCTGGGGGCAGGCGTCGGGGATCGATGGGTGGCAGGCTGCGCCGGAAGCAAACCCGGACTGACACGTGGCGATGAGCTTCTGGGCTACCGTGTCCACGCCTTCGACGACGCAAAACAGACCGCTCGAACAAGCGGAAGCGCCGTTGAAGAAACAGTCCCCGCCCTGAGGGACGGAGAACGCTTGCTCGATCGGCATGCAGGTTCCTGCGGTCTTGGCGTCGTCGTCCGCACCGATGCAGAACCCGCCCGCGCCGCAGTCCGGAGCGACCGTGCCTCCACACGCTCCCCCGAGCGCGGCCGGCTGAAAGCATTGGCTGGTTCCGGAATCACACTTGAGGCCGCTCGCGCATTGATCGTCGCGTTCACACGCCCCACCGACGAGCTCACGCGGCGAGCACGTGCCGGGACAGCCCGCGGAGATCTTGCAATACGTGTCGCTGCCGTTGCATTCAGCATCCAGATCACAAGCGTCGCCCACTGCGACCGTCCCATCTAGAACGGCCGTGCACTCGGGGACGTCGGCGTCCTGGGTGCAGGAGATCTTCGCTACCGCGTCGAGACAGGCCTGCACCTTGCTTCCGTCGTACTTGACCGTGCCTTTTTCGATTCCAGATTTTGATCTTGGGAAGCTCGTCCGCGAAAGCCGTGGCCGTGTTGGACTCGCAATTCTCTCCGTTGAGGTAGAGGTCGAGGAGGGGCCCGAGGCACTTCTCGTAGGTGCCGCAGATCGCCTTCGCATACAGGGGCCCGATGTCGTCGATGGGCGTCACACTGCTGGTTCCCTCGTCCGAGCTGCCCCCACATCCCGACGCTGCAATCACGATTGCGGTCAACGTGCTCGACAAGATCCAATGGCGCGCTCGCATGGGCTCAGTCTATCACGCCTCCTCGACGCCCTCCAGGCTGCGTCCGTCGCTCAGCGATAGATGATCATCAGCGTTCCCGCTGCGACAGCCGCTATGATCAGTACGATCGCGAGGGGATGAAATCCCTTGCCGGAGGACTTCGTTTTCCTGCGCTGCTTGGCCTTGGCACGTCGATCTCTCCGGGCGGGCTGTGCCGGTGTGGGATCGGGCCGCGCTCGCGGCGCAGGTTCGGAATCGGGCTCGCTGTCCCGCTCGTCGTCGCGTTCGGCGATGCGACGGGCGGCGCGCTCCTCGGCAAGCCGGCGCGCTGTTTCTTGGGCCTCGCGGCTTGCGATTGCGGCGCGCTCGCGTCGGGCCTCTTGCTCTTGTCGCAGTCGCTGCTCGCGTAAGGACTTCGCGTTCTTCTTGCGTTCGGCGTTCTTCGCCGATGCTTCGAGTCGTCGCTGACGCTCCGCGGCGCGACGCTCCTTCTTGGAAGGGCGCGGTTCCTGCGAGGCTTTGGGCTCACTCCGAGGTCGCAGTTTGGCAGGCTGCGGCCGCGTCCGTTCCGGAGCTGGAGCCGCTTGTTTGTCCTCCCAACCGGAGTCGACCGCATCGCTGGAATGGAGATCGGCCGGCGCCTCGTCTGGCGTGTCGTCCCATAGCGCGTCGAGCTCGTCCGTGCTCAAGCGCTCGGGAGCTTACCCGGGGCCCTGATGGCGCCCAGTAATCGCTCACAGTCGGCGGGTACCCCAGTCCTCGAAGGTGCGCTCGGTTTGCCCAACGTACACCTGACGGGGCCGGTGGATTCGATAGCCGCCCTCTTCGTTTCGCTGCTCGAGCCAGTGGGCGATCCAGCCCGGAAGGCGCCCGAGGGCGAACATCACCGTGAACATTTCGGTGGGAATGCCCATCGCCCGGTAGATGATGCCGCTGTAAAAGTCGACGTTCGGATAGAGCTTGCGGTCGACGAAGTAGGCGTCCGAGAGCGCAGCCTCTTCGATGCGTTTTGGCGAGGTCGAGCAGAGGGTCGTTGATCCCGAGCTCGTTGAAGATGCGATCGGCCGCGGTCTTCAGGAGCTTCGCCCGGGGGTCGAAGTTCTTGTACACGCGGTGACCAAAGCCCATGAGGCGCACGTTTTCGCCGCGCTTCACTTTGTCGAGGAACGCCTTGTAGTCGTTGCCGCTGGACTGGATGGTTTCCAGCATCTCGATCACGGCTTGATTGGCGCCGCCGTGGCGCGGTCCCCACAGGGCACAGATCGCCGCCGAGATCGACGCGAACAGGTTCGCTTCGCTCGAACCGACCATGCGCATGGTCGAGGTGCTGCAATTTTGCTCGTGATCCGCATGCAGGATCAGCAGCAGGTTGAGTGCATCCTCGTACGCCTTGGGTACCTCGTACTCCTCGGCGGGAACCGCGAACATCATCCGCAAGAAGTTTGCGGGCCAGGACATGTCGTTGCGCGGATAAACGAAGGGCTGCCCGACAGACTTCTTGTGAGCGAACGCCGCCAGAGTCTTGCTCTTGGCCAACAAGCGAATGATGTTGCGGTCCAGCTCCGAGTCGGCGTCGTTGTAGAACGTGGACAAAGAGGCAAACATCGCCGCCATGATCGCCATCGGGTGCGCGCCCGGCGGATACCCCTCGTAGAACTTCTTCATGTCCTCGTGGATCAGGGTGTGAAGCGTCATCTGTCGACGCCACACCTGCAGCTCCTCGAGGCTCGGGCGCTTACCGTAGATCAGGAGGTAACAGACCTCCGTGAACCGAGCGTTCTCCGCGACCTGTTCGATCGGGTAGCCGCGGTAGCGCAATATCCCTTTTTCACCGTCGATGAACGTGATCGCACTCGAGCAGGAACCGGTGTTTCCGTACCCGTCGTCGAGCGTGATCAGCCCGGTGTCCTTCCGAAGTGTCCGGATGTCGATGGCACGTTCGTGTTCGGTGCCTTCGATCACCGGGAGCGTGTGTTCCTTCCCATCAAAGACGAGCTTGGCGGTAGCCATGGATCCCGAAGTACCACGACCAGGCGGCTCCTTCTTGGAAAATCTTCGCCTCTCGGCGCATCGTCACGAAGCGGCGCGCGAGCGTGGCCAACGTCGTCGCCGCGGGCGTGGTGGAGCCCCCGCACCGAGAGCACCGAGCACTGCTCGAAGCTCGGCTTTCGGACACCCGAGTACGCTCGAGAGCGAGTGATGCGGCTCACGGCTCGACAGTTTGCGTGCCACCCGTTCAGCAACGTCCGCACGAATTGCGCGGGGCCCGAACACCGGGTAGCCGAGGTGCGACAATTGCTCGACGAGGCGAGGATCATCGGGCGCAGGTATCGACACGCTGCCTCTGCCGATGTGCACGCGGGGTGAGTCTGGGTAGTACGCAGCTCCAAGCGCGCACTTTTGGCGGATCGCCGCCGCCGAGAGCAGCCACTTTGCATAGACCACGCGGCTGCCCACGATGACCCCTCGATCCGCGAGTGCTAGGTGATCGGGCGGAGACAGCGCTGCGATCTGTGCCGACGCGGCGCTCGCGAGCACCGTTCCGAGCCCCTGCTCCAGTTGATACGCGAGGCCTCGCGCAGCAGGCGTCAGGCCAGTGGCCTCTCGAAGCGGGCCGAGGAGCTCCTCCACGAGATCCCGGGCGAAAGCCACCAAGCGTCGCGTGAGTCGCGCGCCGATCCCTCCCGGAAGCTCCCCGACGAGGCGTACGTCGGGGTGGAGCAGAATCGCTCCCGCGAATCAAACGCCCGAGCAATTTGTCGGCGGCAAAGATCTGACCTTCCTCGTCCACAGAGAAAGCGTCGTGGCTCGCGTCGACCAGGTGCTCGAATTGGCTCTGGGGGTCGATCAGCGGTTCCAGATCGCTCTGCAGCTCCGCGAGGCTCGCAAAGGGATGGCCGCGCTGCGGCTCCGGTCGTCCGCGGGGGCGCCGGTTCGTTCGTTCGACGAAGCGTTCCACCAAGCGGGCGTGGAGCGCGTCGCTCAGACGGTCCTCCACTTGGGCCGAGAGCTCGGCGAGCTCCTCACCGCTCTCGAGCCATCGGCCGTGGTGGGTGACATAGGTCCAGGTGCGCACGAAAGCCATCCTTCCGAGCAGCGTATCGATGTCTCCCTCGACCTCGTCGAGTCGAAGGATCTCCCTTCGGACCCAGTCCGGGTCAACGCTGGCGCGGCGACCAGTGAGATCGAGAAAAATCCTCCGAACGAGACGCGCGTGGGCGTCGGTGAGAAGCTTCTCGTAATCGGGGATCTGGCACGTTTCCCAGAGCAGCTGGACGCTCGCGGGATCTCGGGTGCGGGCGCGAACTTCCGGGTCGCGTGCGAGAACCGAGAGCGCGGAAAAGTCATCCGCTCGAGCAACCAGCGACAGCGAGCGCAGCGGCGGTGACTTTCTGAGTGAGGACACGAGAGCGGAAAGCGTGGTGAAGTCGAGATCGCTCGATCTCCAGATCAGGCGTGAGAGTGGCCGAAACCGCTGCGTCTGCACCGCATGCTCGACACGAGGCGGAAGTGGGGGAGCGGAGAAAGGGTCGCGAAGCTACCGTCCGTCTTGTATCGACCCGCGCGACCGGCGATCTGACCCAGCTCCGCCGCCTCGAGCTCGCGAGATTCCGATCCGTCGAACTTGCTTCGATCGGCAAAGACCACGTGGAAAAGCTCGAGGTTCAACCCCATGCCGATCGCGTCGGTCGCGACCAGGTAGTCGACCTCTCCGGCCTGGTACATCGCGACCTGAGCGTTGCGAGCGCGCGGTGAAAGCGCACCGAGCACCACGGCCGCGCCGCCCGCACGACGCTTGAGGCGCTCTGCGATTTCGTAGACTCGAGCCATGCTGAACGCGACGACTGCTGTGCGCGGAGGAAGCTGCCCAATACGGAGGGAACCGGCGGCCGACAGACGGGAGAGTCGCGGGTGTCGTCGAAGCTCCGCGTGGGGCAAGAGCGCTCTCACGAGCGGTTCGATGGTGTCGGAACCGAGGAACCAGGTTTCCGACTTGCCGCGCGCATGCAGCAACCGATCGGTGAACACGTGGCCGCGCTCTCGGTGGCCGGCGAGCTGGATCTCGTCGACCGCCAAAAACTCCACCTCGCGATCGACGGGCATCGCCTCGACGGTGCAAACCCAGTAGCGGGGACGCTTCGGAATGCGCTTCTCTTCGCCGGTGACCAGCGCGACCGTTGCTTCGCCAATGCTGCGGCTGATGCGGTCGTACACCTCCCGCGCCAAGAGCCGCAGCGGCAGACCGATCATGCCGCTCGGGTGCTCGAGCATTCGCTCGACCGCGCGGTGGGTCTTGCCGGTGTTGGTGGGGCCGAGCAAGGCAACGAGCCGGGAGCTCTCCGTCACCGAGCTAGCGTAGCGTCCAGAGTCGCCGCTGGGGGGTCATCGGGCTGAAAACCAGATACTTTCGGGAAGAAAGCTTGCCGACCCCCGGTTCGGTGATTATTGAAGGCTTCTTCAAGATGACTTCCGCAGATTTCGTGTTTGTCTTCGGCATAGTGGCGATTGTCGCCCTTCAGGGGCTTCTGACCGCCCGTGTGTGGCGAGCTCAGGCTTTCGACCGGGGGCAGAAGCTGGCGCAAACCAAGCTCATCTGGCTTTTGCCAGTGCTGGGCGCGGTCGTCGTATTTTCTCTCATGCCCGACGAAGAGCCGGCAAACAAGCCTCGTTCCCACCTGAAGTCCTGAGTTGGCGGTGGGGGTGACGAGGCTCTTGGCGCGAGCGGGGCTCACCGCTGCGGTGGCGTTCGGCATGGCCGCGTGCGGAGGAAGTGCGCTTCCCGCCTCCGACACCACCGAGACTCCTTCCAGCGACACGCTGGCGCGCGAGCTCGAACGGAGCGCGGACGAGATGCAACGCGAGCTCTCGAAGCTCGAGCCCCAAAAGAAACCAGACACACCCGACGCAGATACCGGCGGCGTGGGTCAGACGGGTGGAGAGGAGACGGGTGGAGAGGTGCCGGCCGCGCCGTCGCCGCCACCGCCCGCCCCCGAGTCCGCAGCCACGGACGCGCGCGACGAAGAGGAGCCCTCTCCCCGACAGCGCTGCGAGACCGCGTGTCGTGCGCTGGGCTCGATGAAGCGAACCGCCGATCGGATCTGTGAGATCGTCGGTGATACCCACGAAAAGTGCACATGGGCCCGGGGCCGCGTGAGCGACGCGACCGAGCGCGTCGAGCGCGCCGGCTGTGAGTGTTCGAGCTCGTAGCTATTCTTCGAGAAACGCTCGAATCACTCGGGCCGCCTCGACGGGCTGCTCCGTCGGAAAATCATGACCCGCCCCGCCGAGTAGCTCGAGCCGCGCGCCCGGGATTCGTTTCGCGAGAAGGCGGGAGTTTTCGGGATCGATCAAGCGATCCGCGTCTCCGGTGAGGAGCAGCGTTGGGGCGGAGAGTCGTGAAAGCCGGGAGCTCGCGTCGTGCCGCGCACCGGCCAGCAGCTGCCCGATGACCCCGCGAGGCTTGGGCGGCAGCTCTCGAGCCAGGCGGACCCAATCGTCCACCACCTCTGGGTGTGCCCGGAGAAACGGGGCGGAGAGCACGATGGTCGACGTGGCGCGCACGGCCTGATCCACCGGGAGGCGCATGGGCCCGACGAGGCGGAAGATGGTCCGAAGCGACATACCTCGCGAGTGTCGTCCACCGGCCCGAGTGCAGCCGAGGACCAGTCGCTCCACCTTGCGCGGGTGCCTGAGTGCGAGCTCCTGGGCGATCATTCCTCCGAGAGAGATCCCAAACACATGTGCCCGAGCAATTTTCGCGTCGTCGAGCACGAGGGCGAGGTCATCGGCCATCTTGCCGGTGGTGTACGGCGGGCGAGGCGCATCGCTTCGACCGATGCCGCGATTGTCGACGAGCAGCAGGCGAAAGTGTTGCTCGAGCTCCGACAAGAACTGTGGGCTCCAGTGATCCGAGGTGCGGGCTAGACCGCGGATCAGAAGCAGTGGCGGTCGGGTCGCTGGCCCTCGCAAGAAGTACGCGATGCGAACGCCGCCGTTCGTTGCGAACGATGGGTTCACTCGGTCTCTTTTGGTTTGTCCGTCGAGGGTTTGGGTTCGGAGGGTGAAGGTTCGGCTTCGGGTTCGACGACCCGTTCGGGTTCGGGTTCGACGACCGGTTCGGGTTCGGCTTCGACGACCGGTTCGGGCTCGGATTCGGTGGCCAGCTCCGGCACGACCTCGTCGTCGAGCTCCGCTCCGAGCGGTGGGCCTGCGCCGCCAAGGGCCATCACCCCTTCGGAAACCTCGTCGGCGGTCACGAAGAGCGAGCTTTGCCGGTAGTGCTCGACGCCCCGGGCGACGAAAATCTTGAGCACGGCAGCAGCGGGCACGGCCAGGAGCACGCCGAGAAAGCCGAAGACCTCGCCCCCCACGAACAGCGCGACGAGAACCCAGAGCTCCGAGAGCCCCACGCTTTCCCCCACGATGCGGGGAGTGATGACGAAACCCTCCAGCGTCTGCACGACGACGTAGGCAACCACGACGCCAATCATCTGGCCGACGCCTCCGCCGCCGATCAAGGTCATGAGCAGCCCAGCGACCAGCGCGAACGCGCCGCCGACGTAGGGAACGAAGTTCAAGACGCCAGCAGCAATGCCGATGGGGATGGCCAGGCGCACGCCGAGCAGGGCGTAGCTACCGCCGTAGAGCACCGCGAGGATCGCCATCACCGTGATCTGGCCGCGCATGAACTGGCTCAAGACCTTGTCGATTTCCCGTGCATAGGACACGACGCTCGGCCGCCAGCGGGGGGGCACGAGGTCCCGTGTCTGAGCGATCAAGCGATCGAAGTCGTTCAACAGGTAGATCGCCAAGATGGGAACAATCAGGGCCCCGAGGGCCGCGCCGATTGCGGACGCTGTCTTGCCAATCAGTGTTTTCAGGATTTCGCCGGCCGGCGCCAGGAGGTTCGAGCTCAAGTTGTCCGTCTGACCCTTGAGCCGAGCGATCCACTCGTCGGCCGTGTGGGGCACCTTGATGCCTTGCTGGGCGAGCCAGGGCTCGGCTCGGGTGAGCGCCCGCTCGGCGTGGCTCGGGAGCTCCCGCAGGACGGTGGCGACGTTGCGCACCACGTCCGGGACGACGAGCAGCAGGAAGCCTGCGATGGCTCCCAGGAAACCGAACAGCACCAGGGCGATGGCCGCAGGCCGAGGGATGCGCCAGGTCTCCAGCCGATCGACGACCGGGTCCAGGATGTACGCAATGGTGAACGCCAAGAAGATCGGCGTCAGGACGTCCCGCAGCCAATAGAGCGCGACGCCCAGGGCGACGAAGCCGGCCGCCCAATAGACACCACGAGATAGAACGATTTCACGTCGCTCGGCGCGCATGGCCCTCGCGGGGGACAGTACCCAGCGAAGGGGGTGGGAGGAAGGGGCGATTTTGGGGGCGATTCGCGGTCGCTCGACAGCTGGCTCGACTGATTGGACCGAGAGAGCTGCCGAAGTTCTAGCGTACTGGCGGGGGGCCGCAGTCGACGAAGGAGCCAATCGTCGTGTCGATGCGGAAGTTCGACTCGCTGGTGTGGCGTTCGGCGAAGAAGAAATCGAGCTGATACGCCGTGCCCTTGGTGATCCCGAGCTGGTTGGCGTTCGCGTCCAGATCCACCTGGCCGTTGAGCGCGCCATGGACACCGCCGAGATCGATGGCGAGTCTCTTGTTCACGAACACGAACAGGTCGTCGTCGCCGGTGAACGTGAATACCTCGCCCCCGAGGTAGACGAACTTGGTGTGGAGCTCGAAGGTGAAGTGGAAGTTGTGAGGGTTGCCTTCGTTACCGAACAGCTTGTCGTCGATGGGGAAAAGCGCGTTGTTCGAGTAGGTGTAGAGGTTGCCTCCGCTAGCTGTGAGCGGAATGCTGAGGAGCTCGCTCTGATTGACCCCGGGTACGTCTCGGTACCATTGGTCGAAGTTTGCTTGTCCCGTCGTCGTGTCATTGCCCGCTTGGCCCGCGTAGACCGGTAGGTTGTCGGCCCCGAGGTCCGGCAAGACGATGCCGGGGTCCTCCGCGATCTTGTATTCGAAGTCCGGATGGTCCTGCTTGAAGTCCCGGATGGTGCCGGTGAGCGTGCTCCCGCAGTAGCCGCTGTCGCCGCCCGTTCCGGTGCCGTTGCCCCCGCCGGCTTGCCCGCCGCCGTTGCCAGTGCCACCGAGGTTCAAACCGCCGCTCCCGCCCGCGCCGCTGTGTGCCGCGCCGCCGCCGGTGCCGATGTCATTTCCCGCCGTCTTTCCATCGTCGCCGCCACAGCCCAGGGCGACCGTCGAGACGACGAAAGCAAATCCAAGCCCATACCGCATGTACGTCTCCTTCCCAGAGGGTACCAGCCGAAGCGACCCCGGACCATGCCGTTCGTTCGCCCCAGAAGATTGTGGGCCCGGTGCATTTGCGGGCCGTCCGAACGTCGGCTAAGAAGCGAGTCGCATGGCGAAAGCGACGGAGGAGGGGCTGGTGGAGATATTCACCGACGGCGCGTGCTCGGGCAATCCAGGTCCGGGTGGTTGGGGTGCGCTCCTTCGCTATCGCGAGCGGGAGCGCGAGCTGTTCGGCGGGGAGTCGGAGACGACGAACAATCGCATGGAGCTGATGGCCGCGATCCGAGCGCTGGAAGCATTGAAGCGTCCCGTCGTCGCTCGCCTGTACACGGACAGCAAATACGTCCGTGACGGCGTGACCGAATGGCTACCCCGCTGGAAAGAGCGCGGCTGGAAAACCGCCGCGAAGAAGCCGGTGAAGAACGTGGACCTCTGGCAGCGTCTGGACAGAGCTCTCGAACGTCACAACGTCGAGTGGCACTGGGTGAAGGGTCACGCGGGCCACCCCGAGAACGAGCGCGCCGACGAGCTCGCGCGACGGGGTGTCTCTCGGGTGCGTGCCAGCTGAAGAAATCCCGGTACATCCGCGGCCCGCTTGCCATTTGAGCGGCGCGCGGCAAGAAGTCCCCATGATTCGTGCACGTTCCGCTGCCTGGGCTTCGCTTTTCACGGCTCCGTTCTTGGTGTTTGCGGCTTGCGGAACTGACGAACCGGTGGGCTCGCACGAACCCGAATCCCGATGGCGGCGTGGGCGGCTCGCCCGGCGACGCGGCAGACGGGGGCGACAAGGGGCTGTTCGGTGAGCGGGTGCCGATCACGGAGACCCTCGCGATCGAAAACCTCACGCACCGGTGAACGCAGTTCGCGACAAGTTCGGTTGGGTCCACATCTATGCGCGCAACACCGAAGACGCGATGCGCGTGCAGGGTTACATGATGGCTCGGGATCGCGGGGGCCAGCTCGAGCTCCTGCGGCGCGCAGCGGAAGGACGGCTCGCCGAGATCTTCGCGGGCGCCTCCCCGGGCACCATCGACGACGACATCTCGATGCGAGCCGTCGGCCTGACGCGCTGGGCGAAGACTACTACGACGCTTTGCCGCCTGACAGCGAGATCAAGCTGGTCCTCGACTCGTTCAGTGACGGCGTCACCCAGTGGAATCGAGCCTTTCGCGAAGGCAAGGTCCAGATGCCGGATACGCTCCTCGGTTACCAGCCAGAGCATTTCACCGACTGGACGCCGGTCGACAGCATCGCTCTGGCGAAGCTTCAGACGATGGAGCTGTCCTACGACGCGGATGCCGACATCTCCCGAACGGAAAAGGTGGAGAAGGTGCGCGCCGTCTTCGATGCGGGCTCGAGTGATCCCCTCGCAAAAAAGCGCGCAGGACTCTTGCTGGACGTGTTCCGCTTCGCGCCGCCGGATCCCGCGACGCCGCTTTCGGCATTTCCGGACGACGCGCCGAGTGCCTACCGACGTTGGTCGAGTCCTTCCGCGAAGAACATGCACTCGGGTTTGCTCGGCTACGGAATCAAGTCGGTGAAGACGCCGCCCACTCCGAGCGTTTCCCTGGCTGCGATCGAGCGGGCTGGGCCGTTCGTGGGCGCTCTCGAACGCATCCGAAATCTCTTCACCGGCGACGAGTTTTTCGGATCGAACAACTGGGCCGTGTCCGGAACGAAGACCGCGAGCGGATACGCCATGGTCGCGAGCGATCCCCATCTGTCTTTGAGCTCGCCGATGACGTTCTGGCCGACCCAGCTGGTCGTGCAGGCGGACGCGGCCTCGGCGCCGGAGCTCGAGGTCATCGGGATCCAGTTCCCGGGATTCCGGGCGTGGTGCTGGGCGCCAATCGCACCCTGGGCTGGGGCGCGACGACCGCGGGATACGACGTGACCGACGTGTACGCGAGACCGTCGACAGCACGGCGACGGCGTCGAGTTCAAAGGTTCGCCGGTCGCCTTCGAGAAGATCTCCGAAACGCTGAAGATCGCCGATCAGCCGGACTACACGTTCGACGTCCTGGTGGTGCCCCATCACGGGCCGCTGGTTCCCGAGCTCGTGGATCACCAGGTCGTGCCCCCCACGGCCGGCGGCAACGCGCTCAGCGTGCGCTGGACGGGGTACGCGAAGACCGGGGAGTTCGAGGCGGTCACGAACCTGCTCCGCGCCAAGGACGTCCACGAGGCGAAGACGGCGCTGCTTCCCTTCGACAGTGGCGCGCAGAACTGGATGATGGCGGACTCCGCCGGCAACATCTTCATGCTGGCTCAGGCCAAGATCCCGTACCGCGACAAGAACGCGTACACCTGGGATCCGGTGACCTTCACTGGCACCAACCCGTGCTTCGTGCTCGACGGCGGGAGCGGCGACGAGGAGTGGACCGGACAGTACCTGGAAGAGCAGTACGTTCCCAAGCAGAGAACCCGAGCTCCGGCTGGATCGCCACGGCGAACACGGATCACGTGGGAACGAACAACGACAACGATCCGACGAACGACACGCTGCCGAACGGAAAGCCGTTCTACCTTGGCTGTGACTTCGCCGACGGCTTCCGGCTCGGGCGCATCCAGGAGCGCCTCACCGAGAGCATTGGCGCCGGGTTGGTCTCGATGGACGACATGGCGCTGATCCAGGGCGATCACAAATCCGCGCTCGGCAATCGTCTGTCGAAGTACCTGGTCGCAGCCCTCCAGGCTTCCGAGGAAGAAAAAGCGACGCCGGGATCTCACCCGGATCTGGCCGCGGTCGTCGCCGATCCCCGCTATGCCGAAGCGGAGGTGCCGTCCATTTTGGACATGCTCGGCAAGTGGCAGACCCAGAGCCAATTCGAGGCGGCGGCGGGCAAGGATCTCGACGACAACTCCCTGAACGTCGACGCGACCGACGCTTTGGCGAGTCAGGCCACTCTGATCTTCAACGCCTGGCTCATTCGCGCCATCGCCCGCGCCTTCGAGGACGAGTGGACGGCGGCGGGGATCTGGCAACCTCGGGTCCACGACCACTGTTGCCGGCTTCATTCACCTGCTCGAAACGGACCCCACCACGCTTTCCACCTACGACTCGGCAACGGGAGAGAGCGCCCTCTGGGACGACATGAGCACGGCGGGGACGGTGGAAAGCAAGAACGACCGACTCGTGACCGCACTCCTCGACGGGATCGACGGCATCGAGAAGCTCATCGGGACCAATCGGAACGAGTGGCGATGGGGCAGCGTTCACACCATTCGCTTCGAGTCATTGGTTTCTGTCTGGCTCGTGAACATTCCCGGTCCCCAGGACACGGATTTCTTGAAAGGGTTCCCGCGACCCGGGGATCAGTGGGGCGTGGACGCGTCCAATTTCGGGCTGACCAAGAGCTTGTCGAGTGATCTCTCCTTCAGCTACGGCTCAGGACCCGTTCAACGCTTCGTAGCGGAGATGGGTCCATCGGGTCCGAAGATCAAGAACGCACTTCCCGGCGGAGCCGTCCTTGGGAAGAAGAGCCCATACTTCCGGAACGAAGCCGAATATTGGCGCAAGAACGAAAACCACGACGTGCCGTTCGACATCGACGACGTTGCCGCGGCGGGCGGTGGCGAGCACGTCCTGTTCACCCCGTGATCGGGATGCCGGGCTCGCCATAGTCCACGACGCGGACGCCTCGGCGTTGTTTCGACGCTTCGGTGGCGACGCGGAGCTTTTCGTACAGCGCCACAACGTCGGTTTTGAGCCCGTCGATCCGCAACATGGGGCTGGTGCTGTCGATGGCCTCGAGGATCAGATTTCCCGTTCCCATGATGCGCTGCCCGAACGGTCGCTCCACGACGTAATCGGTGATTCGATACAGGTCGACCTGCTCCAGCTTCTTCGAGAACAGGCCGACCTCGATGACGATGCGCTGAGTGGTGATGCGATAGTGCATCCCCCGTCGCTTGAGCCAGACGAACGGAAGTGCGAGCCCCAGCGTGATGATGCAGAGCAAGAGAAGCCCGACGCCTGGGACCAGCGCGGGATGGCCCTCGAACAAGACTTCCTCGGTTTCCGGTGGATGCGGCGTCGCAACGGTGGGAACGGCGGGAGTGGTCACCGAGCGAGAGTAGTGCACGGCGCTCATTTCGGGAATGAGTCCCTTGCGCGGCGGAAAACCGAGCGCTACGGCGTGCCTGGAATCTCGACGATGAGCGACGCCCCGCCCGAGCTGCCCAACCGGAACCACACTCGCCGCCAGCTCGCGTGGCTCGTCGGACGTGTGCTTCTCGGCGTTGCTGCGCTGTGCGCCCTGGTGTTGTGGTTCGCCTCGCCCAAGGCCGATGGCGTGCGCATGGTCGCGGGCACCCCCAACCTCGACGCGCGCAAGGTGGCGTTCTCCCTCGACAGCCACCCCCCCGGCGCCACCGTTTCAGTCGCTGGTCAGAAGCGCGGCACGACACCGCTGTCCGTCGAGCTCTTCATCGGTGACGTGCCGGTGCCCATCCGCTTCGAGCTCGACGGCTACGCGACGCAAGTTCGCGACGTGACCCCGAGCGCCCCTGGAAAGCTCGACGTGACGCTGTCGAAGCAGAAGTGAGCCAGAGCGGCTTTCAGAGACATGGTACGAAATCAGGATTCACAGGGAGCGCGGAAGTACGGAAGTTCGGAATTCGTTTTTTTGAGGGGCTTCAGAAACCGTATGGGTGACCCTGCAGCGTCCTGACCGATGTTGCGCCAGACCTGCTACCCACGAACCAGCTCACGATTCATCCCAATGGTTTGAAACCCGCGACGTAGCTCATCGCTTCCGGTCTTCGCCGAACGTACGCCGCCCGTGCCCATCGCGAACGGTGAAGTCCCGCTTCTTCCGCCGACGCTGGTCTGCGTTTTTTTCAGCACTGCGAACAGCCCGCGGCGTCGCTCGGGCGGACGATTCGTGCGCGATCCGCGACAGTCGCGGGTGAATTCGGTTGGCGCTGTACGACCGACGCAGAGGCGATCCGCGACAGCCACGAGTGAATCATCGCCTTCAGTAGTGAGGAAGCGGAGGAACGCACTCACGGCGCGCCTCTCCACGTAGTTTTCCCAAATACCCGCTCCGCCTCGCCCTGGTTGTGTGCGTCGGCTCACGTGCTCCGGAAGATGACCGAGATCGCAGAGCGTGCTCCCAGCTTCCGAACCACACGAAAGCCTGAAGCCCACTTTTTGAATTCGTGATTTTCTTCCGCCTTTCCGCCTTCTGTGAGACCTCCGAATTTTTCGGGTCTCTCGAACGTTCGCCGTCGGCTGGCGAGATGTTCCAGGCCATGGAAAGACGCTGTAAGCTCCTCGCATGGGTCTGGTCGAGCTCCGACGCTCTCGCCGCGCGCCAAGTCGAGGCGAGCTCACGGCATTCTTGCCGACGACCCGCGAGGAGATGCGGGCGCGCGGCTGGGACGAGCTCGACGTGCTGATCGTCACCGGCGACGCCTACGTCGATCACCCGGCGTTCGGGCCCGATCCTGATCGCGCGCTTTCTCGAGGGGCGCGGCTATCGCGTGGGCGTCGTCGCGCAGCCCCGGCTGGACCGACACCGAGGACATGCTGCGCATGGGGCGGCCGCGGCTGTTCGTCGGCGTCACCGCGGGCAACCTCGACTCCATGCTGAACAAGCTGACCGCGCAGAAGAAGGTGCGCTCCGAGGACCAGTACTCGCCCGGCGGGCGGACCGAACCTGCGCCCGAACCGCGCGACGCATCGTCTACGCGAACCTGTGCCGCCAGGCGTTTCCCGGGGTGCCGATCGTGCTCGGCGGCATCGAGGCGTCGCTCCGGCGCATCGCCCACTACGACTACTGGTCCGACACGGTGCGCCGCGCGATGCTGCTCGACGCCAAGGCGGATCTGCTCGTGTTCGGCATGGGCGAGCGCGCGGCGTGGGAGATCGCGCGAGCGGCTCGCGGCCGGCGAGCCGCTCGCCGACCTGCGCGACGTGCGCGGCACGGCGCACGTGACTGGAACACCGAAGCGAGTGGGAGCCGCTCGTCGAAGACCGAGCCGCTACGTGACCGACGGCAAGGTCGTCGTCCTTGCCCTCGCTACGAGGAGGTGCTGCGACGACAAGGCCGCGTTCGCGCGCATGGTCGGGAGTTTCCAGCTCGAGACCAACCCCATCAACGCGCGCCCGCTGCTGCAGGCGCACGGCTCGCAGGCCGTGTACTTCAACCCGCCGGCGCTGCCCGCTGGAAGAGGCGGAGATGGACGCGCTCTACGACCTGCCGTTCAAGCGCGCGCCCGCACTCGTCCTACGGCGAACAGCCGATCCCGGCGTTCGAGACGGTGAAGCACTCGATCGTCACGATGCGCGGCTGCTTCGGCGGCTGCACGTTCTGCAGCATCACCGAGCACGAGGGGCGCATCATCCAGAGCCGCTCGGAGGACAGCGTGCTGCGCGAGGTGCGGGCGCTCTCGCGCATGGACGGCTTCACGGGCGTCGTCAGCGACGTCGGCGGCCCGACCGCGAACATGTACAAGATGCGCTGCAAGGACGAGCGCATCGAGAACGCGTGCCGGCGCCTGTCGTGCGTGCATCCCGGGGTCTGCGAGAACCTGTCGACCGATCACGATCCGCTCGTCGATCTGCTGCGCAAGGTGCGCGCGGAGCCCGGCATTCAAGCGGGTCTTCGTCGCATCGGGCGTGCGCTACGACCTCGCCGAGCGGAGCCCCGAGTTCATCCGCGAGCTCGCCCGGCATCACACCGGCGGGCAGCTCTCGGTGGCGCCCGAGCACACCGACCCCGACGTGCTCGACAAGATGAAGAAGCCGGGCATCGAGAACTACGAGCGCTTCGCGCAGGCGTTCTGCCAGGCGAGCGAAGCGGCCGGCAAGGAGCAGTACCTGGTCCCGTACTTCATCATCGGGTCACCCCGGCTCGACGCTTCGAGGACACGGTCGAGCTCGCGCGCTGGCTCAAGAAGAACGACATGCGCCCGCGCCAGGTGCAGGACTTCATCCCCACGCCGATGGCCATCGCGACGGCCATGTATCGACACCGGCATCGATCCGCTCACGAACGAAGCGCGTGGAGGTCGTGCGCGACCTCCGCGAGAAGCGCCTGATGAAGGCGCTGCTCTACTGGTGGGACCGCGAGCAGTGGCCGCTGGCCCGAGAAGCACTCCGGCGGGCCGGCAGGAAGGACCTGATTGGGCGCTCGGAAAAAAGCCTGATCCCCCCGGCGACGAAAGACGGGCCGGGCCTCGGGGGAAACCCAGGCCGCGCGGCAGAATGCTATAAGCGGATCGTGTCGTCCGGTGGCCAGCGTCCGGTGGGAGCGCCTCGTACTCTCAAGGCCGAGAGCCCGGTCGCGAGCGAGGTTTTGCGGCGCGTCAAAGCTCCGCACCGTCCAATGCTGGTCATCATCAGCGGGCACGAAAACGACGTGGGGCAACGCGTCCTGTGTGAAAAGACTCTGCTGATCGGTCGAGATCCGGACGCGCTCTTGACCCTGAACGATGCTCTCGTGTCCTGGCATCACGCCAGCATCGAGGACCGCGGTGACGAGTGGGCGATCGTGGATCTCGGAAGCACGAACGGGGTTTCGCTGAACGGCGAACCGGTGAAGGACGCACTCCTCAAGCCGAACGACACCATGCTCTTCGGTAGCACTGTCATCCGCTTCGAGCTCCAGGATGGTTTGGCGCAGGCCTACAACCAGGTGGTCGAGAGGCTCTTGAACATCGACGACCTTTCGGGGCTCTTCGTGCGGCGCAAGTTCGATGCGGAGCTCGAGACGATGATCGAGAGTGCGCGCGTACAATCTCGGCCCGTCGCGCTCTTGGTGATGGATCTGGACGGCATCAAGAAGATCAACGACACCCACGGTCACCTGTTCGGCGCCTATGTGATTGGTGAATCCGGCAAGGTAATTGGCCGAATTTTGGGCAGCCGAGGGATCGGCTGCCGATTCGGCGGCGACGAATACCTCGCCGCGCTGCCAGGGCTGGACGCGGAGGCCTCGATGGCCGTGGCAGAGGAAATTCGGGTAGCCATCGCCGAGCATCCGTTCGAAAAGGACGGCATCCCGCTCCGGCCCGGGATTTCCATCGGCGTGGCTGCGTTTCCTGCGAACGCGCCCGATCCCAAGACACTCTTTCAGCTCGCGGACGAAGCGCTCTATCGCGCAAAGGTGGCGGGCAAAAATCGCGTATGCCGCTGAAGTCGCGAGAGGAATGAATGGAAAGCTCCAAACAGGTCCACGTAATCGGTCATCCGCTGATCCAGCACAAGCTCACTCTGATGCGGTGCAAGGACACCAGCACGAGCAAGTTTCGCTCGCTGCTTCAAGAGCTCAGCATGCTCATGGCCTACGAGGTGACCCGGGACATGGCGCTCACGCCCACGGAAATCGAAACGCCCCTCGCCAAGATGAAAGCGCCGCTTCTGGACGGGAAGAAGATCGTTTTCATCAGCGTTCTCCGCGCCGGCACGGGCATGGTCGACGGCATGCTCCGGATCGTGCCGAGCGCGCGTGTCGGCCACGTGGGCCTGTATCGCGATCCCAAGACGCTGCAGCCGGTCGAGTATTACTTCAAGGTGCCGAGTGAGATGGTCGACCGCGACGTGATCGTGATGGACCCGATGCTGGCGACTGGCAATTCAGCCGTTGCGGCCGTCGAGCGCATCCGAAACACGAAGCCGAAGAGCATCAAGTACGTCTGCCTGCTGGCGGCCCCGGAAGGGATCCGGGCGTTCCACGAGCGCCATCCGGACGTGCCGATTTACACCCCCGCCATCGACGAGCGCCTGAACGATCACGGCTACATTCTCCCCGGTCTCGGTGACGCGGGGGATCGCATCTACGGGACGAAGTAGCGCCCGCTCAGGCCGGCGGCTTGTACTGGCTCTCGCAGCCAAACTCGACGTTGATCGCCGCGTTGGGATCCGATTGCACCGCGGTGCACGTATCGGGGCACAGATAGATCTTCGTCGGGGCGGCGTTGTTGTCGAAGTACCAACCGCCCTGGCCCGATCCGACGGTGCAGTCACTCGCTGAGTTCACGCGGTAGACCGTTTGGGGCGGAGGTTGCCCGCCCGGGTAGTACAGGACGTTGACCTTCGTCGGATCGAGGGTCTGCCCGGCGCCGGGATCGGGCACGTCGTATTCGCACGAGACCTTCGCGCCCTGCACCACCGCGCTTTGGATAGCGGCGAAGACCTGCGTCCAATCGCCCAGGCAGATCTCGCCCTGAGCTCCGCCGGTCTGCGTTGACGAGCTGCTCGAGAATCGTGCCGTAGAGGGCGCCGGTTCCGAACACGCCGATGCAGCCGACGACCGGAATGGCGCCGAAAGCGAAGATCGAGTGGAACTTCCACTTGGCGAACATGCCGGGTGGCTGGAGGTTTGCGATCGCACCGGTGAATGCCGCGGCGGAGTTGATCGGGCTGTCCGTGGGATTGTCGTCGGAGACCACGACGAAATGTTTCACTGCATCGATTCGCAGGAAATCCTGGTATTTCGGATACTGATCGATGATCCGATCGAGCGCGTCGTTGCTGTCGACGTACTGGTTCACGAGGCGGAATCGGGGACCGTCTCCGCAACCACCACCCGACAGCGGAGGCGGCACGCAGATCGCATTGCCGCCCGTGGTTTGCGCGATCATGACCACGTGATAGTCGATGTTGGATCCGGCGATCTGGTTGGCGAAGTCGTTGATCTTCTGCTGAACGTAGGCAGTCTCCTGATTCATGCTACCGGACTGATCGACGGCCCAGATGATGTCGGCCGGCGCCGAGATCGGCTCACCGGGTTTGGACGCGGCTACCGCGCAGGCGTCACCCGTGTACCCGCCGTTGCCGGTTGCACCGGTGCCCGAGTCGAGACTGATCCCGCCGCCGGTTCCGCCGCCGGCGCTGACTCCTCCGTCGCCCCCCGTGCCGGTGCCGCCCGTGCTCGTGCCGCCACCGGTTCCCGCCGAGTTGTCGCCGGAGCCGCAAGCGCTGAGTGCAGCCACCGTCAGTGCTGCCAAACCCGAAAATGCCGCCAGATACTTCAAGACATTCTCCTGGAGCGCTCGAGGAACCGGCCCCGCTCCCGTGTGTCGGCCCGGTGGCCGAACGAACAGTGAACGAATGAGCGCATCCTGTCAAGGAGCGCCGCTCAGAGGCACTCCTTCTTCACCCGGCGATTGCCCTGGGCGTCCACGCTGTACGGAGGATCACACGGCTCCTGGGATGGGGCGCAGCTCGGTTTTGGGGTTCGCATGCCGTTCGGATCGATGGTGTAGGGCGGATCGCAGGCGTCCTCGAACGCGGCTCGGGGAGGCTTGGCCGAGGCGGGCGTCACCGAGACCGTGCCATCTCGCTCGATGATCACGAGGGCTCCGTTCATGCTGACCTCGTAGCTCCCGTCGCTGCGGGGTTTGGGTGCTGCCTTTTCATAGGCCTTGAGCTTTTGCTCCAGCCCATACATTCGCTGCTCCAGAAGCGCGACCCGCGCCGCGATAGGTGCCGGCTGCTGTGCCGGGAACTTCGCTGGGGTTTGAGAATCCGCGTCCCGCGGGGCGAGCAGGGCTGCCGTGAGAAGCGCCAGGGCAGGGAAGAGCGATCGGGTCATGGTTCGAGGATAGCTCCTCGCGGCGCCCATGGCTCGCTGTTCGCGACCCTCAGAGGGCGGATTCGATGCTCTCGCACAGAGTCTGAAGAACCTTTACCCTCGAGTAGCGTTTGTCGTTCGCTTCTACGAGGGTCCACGGCGCGTACTCGGTGCTCGTGCGGGCGACCATTTCCTCGGCGGCGGATTCGTAGGCGTTGTTTTTCGCTCGGTTTCGGTAGTCGTCGGGGCCGATCTTGTACTGCTTCCAAGGCTCCGATTCCCTGGCCTTGAAGCGCGCAAGCTGTTCGTCTGCGCTGATGTGGAGCCAGTATTTCACCATCACGTTCCCGCGCTCGACCAACTGCTCCTCGAAATCGTTGATCTCCAGGTACGCGCGCTTCCAAGCCGACTCGTGCGCGAAGCCCTCCACACGTTCCACGAGTACACGGCCGTACCAGCTGCGATCGTAGATCGTGAACTTCCCGAGGCGGGGGAGGTGGCGCCAGAAGCGCCAGAGGTAGTGATGGGATCGCTCTTCGTCGGTGGGAGCCGCGATGGGGATGACCCGGTACTGCCGAGCGTCCAGGGTGCGGGTGATGCGCCGAACCGCGCCGCCCTTCCCCGCGGCATCCCAACCCTCGAACACCATGATCACGCCACGCTTCTTTTCAGCGACTTTACGGCCCAGCTTACTGAGACGGGCCTGCCAGTGCATGAGCTCGTCCTCATACGTCTTCTTGTCGAGGGCGAGCCCGAGATCGAGGGTGTCGAGGATCGTATCGGGGTCGGGCAAGTCGGTGGAGGCCGCCGTTCCCTTGGTGGGCGGCGTGTGAGAATCGAGGTGCTTTTGAAGTCGATCGAGCACGTGTTCGGCGACCGCCACGTCCCGAAAGCGTGCGTCGCCGCTTTCGATCACGCTCCAAGGTGCGCCGCCCGTGCTGGTCTCGCGGATGGCGCGCTCGGCCGTGTGGCGAAACTCGTCGTAGTGCTTGTGACGTGCCCAATCGCGCTTGATGACACGCCACTTCGTCTCGCGGGAAGACTCGAGCTTCTCCAAGCGCTTGCGCTGAGCCTTCTTGCTGACGTGGAGCCAGAGCTTGATGACGAGAGTGCCATCCTCCACCAAATTCTTCTCGAACGCCGCGGCTCGGCGCAGCGCCCCATCGAATTCCGGATCGCTGATCTCACCCGAGGCGTGGCGCTCGATGGGCAGCTTGTACCAAGCGCCATGAAAAATCCCGATCCGGCCCTTGGGCGGGAGAGCCATCCAATAACGCCAGTACTCGGGTCGCTCGCGCTCGTCGCCGCTGGGCTCTTCCGTCGCGTAGCTCGAGAGACCACGAGCATCGAACCACTCGAACAGCCGATTGAGAACCTCGCCTTTGCCCGCCTTGTCCACCCCGCCAATCACGATCAGCGTGGAGAAGCGCGCATCCGCCAGCTGGCGCTGTACCTCGAGCAGCTTGGTTCTGAGGTCGATGGCCTTCGCCTCGAACTCGTCTTTGCCGAGGGTGCGCCCGAGCTCCGCCGTTTCGAACATGGAACGCTTGTATCGCGAACGGGGGGTGCCTCCGTACCACGGAGCAAATGCTCAGGTCTTCGCGGGTGGGCTTTTCGTTCGGAAAGCCCACGAGTCTGTTAGCGTATTCGACCCGGGCATATGGCGACGACCAGAGGACGCTCACGCGCGCCGCGCGTCGAGGAGATCGACGCTCTGCTGGATTCGGAGATCGAGAGCCCTCAGGCCATTCTCGAGACGTTGGTCAATGCCGCGGCGAAAGGACAGCACTTCCCGGCGTTGTTCGAGAAGCTCCACGCGGTCACGGGTGCGCAGGACAAGGTCGCCGATCTCGCGTTCGCATACGAGAGCCTCGCGCAAGACCGTCGGATGAAACTCTTGTCGCCCGAGCTGCAGGCCGCCGTGTTCCTGCACGCCACGGCGTTCTTTGCGGACGTGTTTGGAGACCCAGATGGCGCCGTGGTTTACGCGGAGCGAGTTCTTGCCACGATACCGGCGCATCCCGAAGCCGTCGGACGGCTCGAGCGCATCTTCGAAACGCTCGGGGACCGCGCGCGCCTGGCCAAACTCTACTTCGACCAGTCCGGCCACGAGAAGGACCCCGCAAACCAGCTCACTCGACTGAGGCAGGCTGCGGAAATCGCCGCGGAATCTCCGGAGCTGTCGGATCTCCGAGTGGATGCGTTGACCAAGATCGTTCGCCTCGATCCCCAGGACACGACCGCCCGGGACGACCTCGAAGGCGCGCTCCTCGAGCAGGGCAAACCCCGAGACGCGGCGAAAGTCCTGGAGGCCGCACTCCTCAGGGACCCTCCGCTACCGGACGAAGAGGCGTTTCGGATCCGAACCCGGCTCCTTCAGCTCTTTGCCCGAGACCTAGGCGAACCCCACCGTGCCGTACCCCACCTGGAGGGATTGCTCGCGGCGGCCCCCGGTCACGTCTTCGCCCGGGAGGTAGCCGAAAGCCTCCTCGACAATCGGGCGGTGGCAGCCCGCGCAGCAGCGGCCCTGTCGGACGCGTACGAGAAGCTCGGGCTCGTCGATCAAGCCGCGTCGATGTTGAGCATGGAGCTGAAAGTGGTCCGCGGTCCGCGCCGGCTGGAAGTTCAGCGGCGTCTCGCCATCATTCGCCACGACCAGGGAGATCCGACCGGTGCCCTGGAGCTCCTCGGACCCGTGGTGAGCGCGGACCCCGGTGACGACAATGCGCGCGGTCGCTTCGTCGAGCTGAGCCTGAGCTTGAATCAACCTGGCGAAGCGGCTCGCCTTCTGACTCGAGCTCTCAGCGCATGCAAGGACCCGATCGTGCGCGCTCGCGTCAACGCGGACGTCGGCACCGTGTACCTGCGATCGGGCGACAACAAGCGCGCCGAGGCGGCGCTGCGGCAGGTGATCGAGGATGGGCAGGACGCTGCCGCGATGCTCAACGCCGCACGGGAGCTCAGCACACTCTACGAAAAGGCCGGCGATCAGCGCGCCCTCGCGTCTGCGCTGGAGGTGATTTCCAAGCACGAGACGGACAACGACGCTCGTCACGCTGCTGCAAGACGCCTGGCACGTCTGGCGGAAGGCGAGCTCGCCGATCCCGCGCGAGCCGCGGTCGCTTGGCGTGCTCTGGTCGAGTCACCTTGGGCGGACGAGGCGCTCCGAAAGCTCAACGCGCTGCACGAGGAGGCGGGCGATTGGGAAGGTCTCGTCAACGTCACCGAGCGACGAGCGGCGCGGGCCAAAGACGTCGTCGAAGCAACGGCTCTGGCGTACGAGGCAGCTCGACTGCGCACCCACAAGACCCGTGACAAAGCGGCGGCTCTCGGCGCTTGGCGGGCGCTCATCGCGCGTTTTGGGCCATCTCGCGACGCGTTCGCCGAGATGATTCCGCTCCTCGAGCAAGAGAAGCAGTGGAAGGAACTGGCGTGGGTTCTCGAGCACGATCTCGAGCTCTCCCCCGTGGACGAGTGGGTCGCGACTTTGAACCGACTCGCTCAGCTTCGACTCTCCAGACTCGAGGATCCGACGGGAGCTCTGTCGGCTTGGCAAAAAGCGCTCGATACGGATCCCGCCGACAAGCCCAGTCGGGCGGCCGTCGAAAAACTTCTCAATGCTGGGGAGCTTCGGCTCTCCGCCGCCGACATTCTGGAACGCGTCTATCGGGACGAAGAGCCGGGGACGGGCCTCTTGCGCGTGCTCGAAACGCGCGCGGAGCTCATGCCCGAGCCCTCGACGAGGCTCGCTGCGCTGGAAGAGGCGATTGGCCTCGCTGGGGGCGCGCTCCGGGATCCGCTCCGAGCGCTGGAGCTGGCCGGCCAGGGTCTCGAGCACGCCCTGGTCCACGATCGCTCCCAGCTGCTCAAGTGGATCGAACGGGTTCGAACCCATGGAGCCGAAGCTGGCAAACCGGAGCTCTATGCCCGGGCGCTCACCCATGCTCTGGGCGATCAACCCATCGAAAGTGCCGAGCTCTTGGCGCTGGCCCGCGCGGCCGGCGATGCGCTCGTTCAAAGCTCCCAGGTACAGCCCGCCATCGAGGTCTTCCGGCGGGCGCTGGAGTTCGATCCCTCTTCTTCGGAGCTCTTGAATCGCATCGACGAGCTGCTCGCCGAGCAAGGCAGCCCCGACGAGCGATTGGCGCTCTATCGCTCGGCGCTGGAGCGCAATCCTCAGCCGGCGCGCCGTCGCGAGCTTGTGCATGCCATCGCTCGTCTTCAACAGAACGAACTGTCCGACCCCCGGTCGGCTGTCCAGACGTGGCGTTCCGCTGTCGCGGATGACGAACGAGATCCGGTTGCTCACGAGGCGCTCGTCGAGGTCTACAAGGCCGCTCGGGACTGGAGGGCGCTCTACGCGGAGCTCGAGCGCGCTCTTGGTTTGCACGAGGGCGAACGAAGAAACGCCACGCTCCTGCGCATGGCCGACACGAGCGCCGAGAGCGGGGACGTCGCGCGTGCCCTCGGTCACTATCGCGAGCTCCTGGCATCCGCCGAGCTCGGCGACACCGTGCTCGAGAACATCGAGCTACTCGCCCACGCCAATAACGACGCCGAGATGATGCGGACGGTGCTCGAGCGTCGGATCGCAGTCGCCAGCGCACCGGAAGATCGCGGCGCCCTCTGGAAAAACTCGGCTTGGTGCAGGCCAAGCAGCTGGCCGATCCGGATGCCGCGGCCCAATCCTGGATGTCTGCAGGTCGCCTGTTCGACGCGGCGGGAGACGACGATCGCGCCAAGCGCCTGTACGAACGCGTCCTCGGCGTGGCACCGAACGAGAGTGACGCCGCCCGCCGTTTGATCGAGCTCTACGCTGCAGCGGGGGCTTGGCAGCGAGTGCCGGAGGCGTTTGGCGTGGTGCTTCGAGGTGGCGCCGACGAGCGCGATGTCGTCGCTTTGCTCCTGTCCCTGGAAAAGCCAGCGACCGAGGCGGGCGCCGTCGACGTGTTCGTCGACCTCACCGACGGCATGCTGGCTCTCGAGAGCCTCGAGCCCCAACGCAGTCGACAAGTGCTTTTGGCCCGGGCGCGCGCGCTTTCCCAAAGTTCGGTGCACAAGGACGAGGTCGCCGGCATCTATCGCAAAGTGCTGGAGATGGGTGGGGACGACGCCGCCGCCATTGCGGACGCGTTCAACCTGTTTTTGGCAGGCTCGGAGCTCACGCCGGCGCGCGTTTCCGACCGACGCTGGCTCTTCGAATGGCGAGCGGGACGTGCGACGGACCCTACCAGTGTCCTCTTGGCGTGGGCCGTGTCCGAGGAAACGACTTTGGGCAGCCCGAGCTCGGCCATCCAGCTCTACAAGCGGGTGCTCGAACGCAATGCCGACCAACTCGACGCCCTGAACCAGCTGGCGCGTCTTCAGGCCGAGCATGGCGATCCGGATGGGGCACTGGCCAGCTTGGCAGCGCTCCGGGATCGTTCCGAAGGCGAACAGCGCACTGCTGTCGAGCTCAAGCTCTCGGCGTTGCTCATCGAAACCCTGAATCGACCCCTCGAAGCTCTGGAAAACTTGGGCGCGCTCCTGGATGCTTCGCCGCAGGATCCGGAAGTCTTGCGCCTGGTGCGGGCCGCGCTCGCTTTCGACGAGAGCCGAACCCAAGCGACCCTGCTCTTGGAACGGGTCGCGGACAGCGCGCCGACTCCCGAAGCGCGCGCCGAAGTCTTGAGCTCGCTACTCGAAGTGTCCGAGGGCGTCGCGGAGCTCGGCGAAGCCCGGGGGCGGTGGTTTCATCGCTTGCTCGAGTGTTACGAGGACGATGACGAGGCCGCTTTGGGAATCGCTCTGCGCGGCGCGGCGGAGCGGGCGGAAGAGTCGCAGCTCTGGGATGCCGCGGAGCGGTTGGCTCGCAAACTGAATCAACCGGAGCCGGTTGCGGATGCCTACGCTTTGGCGCTCGATCGAGAATCTCGGTGCCGACGCTGCCGAAGAGCTGGGGCGGCGGATGGTCGAATTCCACGAAGAGTGGTTCGAGGATGCCGAACGCGTGGTCCGGTTGCTCGAGCGTGTCCTGGCACTCTCACCCGGAGCGAGTTGGGCGTTCGACCGCCTCAAGCTCGCCTTCAACGCATCCGCTCGCTGGAACGAGCTGTTTCAGCTCTATGACCGGGCGCTCGATCGGGAGTCGGAGGAGCCGCGAAAGCTCGATCTTTTGCGAGAGGCAGCGATGGCTGCCAAGGATTTTGCCAACGATGCGGATCGCGCGATCGAGTATCTCGAACGAATCGATCAGCTCTCCCCGGGCGACGCGCGGATCGACGCAGCGCTCGAGCGACTGTACGAACGGGAGGGCAGAGCGCGTCCGCTCATCGATCTGTTGACCCGTCGTTTGAACAGCACGCCGGCTCATTCTCGCGCCGAGCTTCTTGCGAGGATCACCTCACTCTGGCTCGATGCGGAGGATGCGATCGAGGCCTACAAGCTCCTGGAAAAGCTGCTGCAGGAGCCGTCGCCCGGAGTGGACGCTCATGCATTGCTCGAGCGATTGGTGGCGCTTCCGGCGGCTCGGGAGTCGATGGCGCCTTCCGCCAAGAGGCGGAAGCAAGCGAAGAGCGTGCGCCATTCCGCGGCATCTCTGCTTCGCAAACGCTACGAAGAGGCAGGTCAGAAGACCGACGTGGCCCGGATGCTCGAAGTGGAGCTCGAGCTCGCAGACAGCAAGGAGAACGCGTCAAGCGACTTGCGGAAATCATCGAGCTTCGCGTCAACGACATCGGGGATCTCGACGGAGCGTTCGAAAGCACGGCCCAGCTCGTTGCGCTGGAACCCGAAGAGCCCACTCACCGACGACGGTTTGCCGAGCTTGCCGAACAGACCGGAGCCCAGGCCCGGCGCGCGCAGCTTCTGTCCACCATCGCCGATGGCGTGGGGGAGGGGAGCGCGCGCATTGCCCTGCTCTCGGAAGCAGCCGGTGTCTTGCACAGCGAGCTGTCCGACGGCGCCGGAGCCATTGCTCTGTACCAACGGGTGCTGGAGGAATCGGGAAAGGATCGCGAATCGGCCTTGAGCGCTGCGCGGGAGCTCGACCCGCTCCTCGAAGCGGCCAGCCGTGCCGAAGAGCGACTCGACGTACTCGAACGGCTTGCCGACCTCGAATCCGACAAGTCAGCCCGCCAGCGAGCTTTGGGGGCCGCGGCTCGCGTCGCCGGAAAGTCCGTCGGCGATTGGCCGCGCGCCATTCGAGCCTGGCAAGCGCGGCTCGCGCTCAATCCCGACGACATGGAGGCCCTCGACGGGTGGTGTGATGCTCTGGCCGCCGCGGGTGCTTGGAAGGACCTGGTGACGGCGCTCGAAGCTCGTGCCGCCAAGCACACCGACCCCAATCGACGACGCGCCGATCTCGTGGGGATCGCCCAGATCCATGCGACTCAGATCGGGGACGCCGAGCAAGCGGTGAACGCGTGGACCGACGTTCGCAAGGAGTTCGGAAAGGATCGAGAGACCTACGAGGCATTGCGCGATTTCTTGGCCGCCTCCGAGCGCTATGCGGACCTCGCCGAGCTCACCCAAGAGGAAGCGGAGGCCGAAGGCAACCCGAAGCGTCGTCGCGAGCTCTTGGTGATGCTCGGAAATGTTCATCGACAGCACACCGGCAAGCTCGACCAGGCGCTCGACGCGTTCATTCGCGCGGACGATTGGCAAAAGGCGCGGGAGGTGGCTGGGTCTGCGACCGAGCGCGCTCTGGGGCAGGAATTGACCCAGGAGCTCTTCTCCCGTGCGGTGAGCGCGTGGCAGGCGAGCGCCGAAGCTCCCGAAGCCGCGGCAGCCGCCGACTGGGCCCTCGACGAGCTGTCACGCCGGCTGTCCGAAGACGGCGCCCACGAGCGGGTGCTGGAGCTCCTGCTCCGCGGCAAGGCGTTGCCGTTCGACAGGGAACGGCGGCGCAAGCTCTTGTGCGACGCGGCCTGCCTGGCCGCCGACCAACTGAAAGACGCCGGGCGGGCGGTGGAGCTCTTTCGTGAGCTCTTCGCAGACGACGCCTCCGACTCGATCGCGCAGACTTCGGTGACGCGCTACGCGCTCTTGCTCGAAGACCAAGAGCTCCACGACCAGATCGTCGGTTTGTGGGAAGAGCAAGCGGGCTGCCGTGCCGAAGCCGGCGACACCGGCGCTGCCGCAGCGCTCTGGGCTCGGGCAGCAGAGATCGCCGAGCAACAGCTGGGTGATCTCGAGCGCGCGATCAAGGATCACACCGCCGGCGCTGCTCTGGGCGGGGAAGCTTCCCTCGAAGCGCTCGCGCGCATCCACGAAGAGCGCGGAGCAGCTGCCGAGGCGGCGGCAGTGCTCGAGCGTCTGTGCGAGGTGTCGTCGAGGGACGAGCTGGCGGCGCGTTCACTGCGTCTCGCAGAAGCTTGGATTCGCGCGGGACTGCCGGCCAAGGCTCGGGCACGTCTGGAGCACGCGGCACAGCACGCGCTCGAGGGCGGGAGCGTGCGGCGCCGGCTCGCCGAGCTGTATCGAGAGCAGGAAGATTGGACGGCCCTGGCGGAGCTTTTGGCCGGCGAAGCAGGACGCGCACCCGATCCCAAGACGCGGCGCGCTCTGCTCGAGGAGACGGCGCGGATCCACATGCAAGACCGCGACGACCCCGCGTCCGCGGTCCCGCTCCTGGAGCAAGCCCTGAAGCTCGATCCCGACGAACCCAGCCTGAGCCTGCTCTTGGCCGAGGCGTTCGGCAAAGCCCTGCGATTTGACGAGGCGGTCTTGGTCCTCCGGGCGCAGATCGAACGCTACGGCAATCGCAAGCCGAAGGACCGAGCGCTCGCTCACTTTCAGCTCGCCAAGGTGACCCTCGCCGCCGGACAGCGCGCGGAAGCGATCACGGAGCTCGACTTCGCCAACAAGATCGACCCCGCCCATCCGGGGATCTTGCAGGCCCTGGCACGACTCGCGTTCGAGGAAGGGCAGCTCGAGCGCGCCGAGAAGCAGTACCGCGCGTTGCTTCTCGTGCTCGGTCGCGACGATCCGACCGCGCCGAGCCGCGCGGAAGCTCTGCTCGATCTTTCCGAGATCGCGGCCCGTTCGGGTGATGCCGAGCGCGCCGGGGAGTTCGTGGAGTCGGCGTTCGAGGCGGCGCTCGAAAGCGAGCGCGAGGCGAAGGCCTTCGAGCAGGCCCTGCGGAGTCGAGAGCGATACGATCTTTTGGCGCGCGCGGTCGAAACACGTCTCGAACGCGCCAAGGGCCCTGCGGAAGCGGCTCGTGCGTTGGCGGATCTCGGCGTTTTTGCACGCCGAGCGCCTCGGTGGGCTCAGTGCCAACGAAAGTCGAAAATTCGCGAGCGAGCTCAGCGCATCCATCACGGCCTCGAGAGCGCGAGCTCGGGCGACGAGCGCGCCTGGGCGGCCCTCTCCCGGGTGTACGACTGGCTGGGAGACGCCGCGGCCGAAGCGGATGTGCTCGAGCGGCGCGTGGCGGCCAGCGCGGGCTCCGCGGTGGTGGATGCCGACCCATTCTATCGATTGGCAGAGCTTCGAGTCCGGGATCCCAATACGGCCGACCGCGGTGTCGAGGTGCTGGAGCGCGCGCTCGAGCTTCGGGCGGATGTGGAACGGGCCGAAACGCTGCTTCGCAGCGCCGTCGCAGCGGGTGCAACCGGTGAACGGGTCGTTGCGCTGTTCGAGCGCGTCGTTCGCGCTTCGGGTAACGAAGCGGCACTGGCCGACGCGCTCTTGCAGGTGGTCCGCCTCCCCGGCGCCCACACCGAAGCGCTGCGCGAGGGCGTCGAGCTGGCCAGGAAGCTGGAAAACAAAGAGCTCGAGCGTCAGCTGCTCGAGGCCGCACTCCGGGAAGACGCCAAGGAGCTCGAGCCGGACGACGCTGGTTGGGCGTTTGGCGAGCTCTCCACGCTGGAGGAAGCGGCGGGAGATCTCGGTCGCGCCCTCGATCTCCGGGAGAAGGCCGCGCACCTGTTGCCACCCGATCGAGCGCGTCCGCTGCTCCTGTCGGTGGCCAGCCGTGCCAACACCGATCTCCAGGACTATTCCCGAGCGGCGCGGATCTACGGCGCACTCCGCGAGGACGATCCGGCTGATCGCGAGGTTTGGGAGCCCCTCTGCGACGTGTATCGAAAGCTGGGGGACACGGCCCTGCTCGCGAAGCTGATCTTCGAGACGGCTCCATTGGTCGAGGAGCTCGAAGACCGAGCGCGACTGCGGGTCGAACGGGCAACCATCGTGCTCGACGAGGGCGACACCGCCGAAGCCAGCCGAATTCTCGCGGAGGTCCTGGAAGAGGACCCCGGTCAACAGCGCGCCGCCGACCTGCTCCTCGGCATTTACGAGCGCGAAGGGCGTCAGGACGACGTCATCACGCTACTCGGTACCCAAATCGATACCTCCAAGGATCGCCAGGACATTCCGGGGCTCATCGCTCACTCCCTGCGCTTGGGAGGTCTGCTCGAACAGCAGGGCAAGGGTGACGACGCCTATGACGTGTATGTAGCGGTGCTCGAATGGGACAAGTCGAGCCCCGAGATCCTCCGCGCGGTTCTGCGGCTGGCGGAGCTCCGAGATGATCCCTTCGTGATTGCCGACGCCATCGAGGCCTTGCTCCGAGTCGAGCGCGGCGAGGGCGCGATGGCTCTCGCGGAGCGCCTGGTCGCGATGCGGACCGAGCAAACCGACGAAGAGGGAGTGGAGCGGGCGCTGGAGCTAGGGTTCATCGCCAATCCCACCTCCCTCGAGCTTCGGGATCCGTTGCTCGATCGCTACGGCTCTCGCGGGGATTGGCCGGGTGCGGCGCGGGTGCTCCGTGAGGCAATCGTAGCGGCGCCCGCCGATCGCGAGCTCCTGTCTCGGTTCGTGGACGCCCATCGGAACGCCGGGGAGCAAGCCCCGGCGCTGGAAAAGCTGGACATCCTCGCTGAAAGTGACGATTCGCCGGAGCTCGGCCGGGCGAGGGCGTCGCTCTTGTCCGATGTCGGGCGCGATGACGAAGCGCTGGAGGTCTTGGAGGCCATCTACGCCACGACCCAGACCAGCGTGTCCGAGCTGTGCGAAGTGCTCGAGCACGCGATGGCACGCGCGGAGCCGGATCGCGAGCGACAGCTGGCCATGCGATTGGTCGAAGTGCTCGAGCTCTCCGGGGACGTCGAGGGGGCTCGAGCCCGGCTCTCGGAGCTCACCAAGCTCGCCCCGCGGGACGTCGATGCATTGCGGCGTCTGGCCGATTCTGGAAGCGCGGGCCGCTCGTTGGGAGGCGGCTGCGGTCGCTTATGGAAGGTTGGCAGCGGTGGAGAGCGGCGAGGCGTTGGTCGAAACGGCCCTGCTCCTCGCCGACGCTTGCGAGCGCGCTGGTCGGATGGAGGATGCTCGCAGCGGCCTCGAGCGCGCGCTGATGGAGTCTCCCGGCGACGTCAACGTCCGTGAGCGATTGCGGGGGCTGTATGAGGCCGTCGGCGCATATCGAGATCTCGCCCGGCTTTCCCTCGAAGATGCCGCGGCCCACGACGACGTGGAAACCCGGGTTGCCTACTTGCTCCACGCGGGGGCGCTGTACCTGATGCCGGACGGGGATCCCCCGAGGCGCTCAGGATTTTGGAGGAAGCGCGTTCTCTGGCGCCCGAGAGCGTCGACGGAATCGTGCTCGCGGCCCGGGCGTACGCCGCCAATGGGCGAGCCCAGGAGGGCCTGTCGCTGCTCCACGACGTGATTGGCGCCCACCGTGGCCGTCGCTCGCGGGAGCTTTCTGGCGTGTATCACGAGATGAGCCGGATCCAGCTTGCCGAAGGATTCTTGAGCGAAGCGCTCGCCGCGTTGACCAAAGCGTTCGAGATGGACATGAAGAACGCCCGCCTGGCGATGGAGCTCGGTGACCTCGCGCTCGATCTCGACGAACCCGAGGTCGCGGCGCGCGCCTACCGCGCCGTCACCATGCTGAGGCCGACCGAGGACTCACCGGACGCGGTGACCCCCGAGCTTCGCGCCCACGCCCAGTTCCAGCTCGCCGTATTGGCTCACCGATCCGGCGATCTCCGGCGCGCTCGGGTGCTCGTCACCAAGGCGCTCAGCGAGAACGCCGAACACGAGCAAGCCCGAGAGTTGCTTGCCGAGCTCGAAGCACACTAGAGGAGTCAGGTCTTGAAGCGAGAGAAGCGTCTCACGAAGCGCGAACGCAAAGCCGCCGATCCTACCCATCGGAGCGGCCCCAACGCGCAACAGCAACACATCCATTGCATCGCTTGTGGACGCCACATCGATGCGCTCGAAATGTCGGGCTCGCCGCCGTCTGCGACCTACATCACTTGCGACCACGGTTCTCGATTCCCATCCTGCCTTGGCTGCCAAGAGGAAGCGGAGAAGTTGGTCGCCGCTCACGATCGGAGTGGCGAGGCCGTGAAGGTCGCGTCAGCCTGGCACTGACCGCGGAGACTCAGCGCTTGCGCGAGCTCTTCTTGGACTTCGCAGCGCTCGCTTTGGGCGTCTGACCCACGCCGCGATCGAGCCACGCGAGAGCCGCGGAGTACATCCCCGCTTTGCGCTCCAGAGCCACCTCGTGCCCCATGTCCTTCGGGGTCGAGATGTGAACCGCAATCTTGGCGTTTTCCAGCCAATCCTTCAGCGTTCGGGTGCCGTCCACCGCGTCGTCCTGCTCGCCCGTGATGAGGTAGATGCGCTTCACTCGACGCGAGTTCTTCTTCAGCTCTTCCATCCCGGGTCCACCAAAGTACGTGGTCTTGCCCGCCAGGATGAGCCAGCGATTGAACGTCCGCGGTTCGCGCACTCCGACGTTCTGCGCAACGTAGGCGCCTTCCGAAAATCCGATCAGCGTGTTGCCGTAGAGTTGAACTCGGCGACCGAACTTCTTGCGGAGGGCCTGGACCGTTGCGACGGCGACTCGTTGGCCGGCGGCCCAGTTGTTGGCCCAATCCCGCCCGTCGCCGTGGGTTCCGGGCCCACTCGGACAGACCAGCCAGCCAAAGCGGCGTGCGACCGACGCCCAGCGCCGGCAATCGTGAGCCGGATGACCGCCTCGTCCGTGGAGGTACATGACCACCGGGCGCAGGCTCTTTCGTCCGCGACCGATGGGCTCGTAGAAATACGCCTCGCCGTGACCGGGAACGTCCAGCACCCGCATCCCGTCGCTGCCGTAGCGTCGAACGGACGGCTCGGCGGGCTTGTCCTCTGTCTTGGCTTTGGCGGGTTCTTCCTTCGCGTCCGCATCGTCGTCGTCGCTCGAGCTGTCGCTCGAGGTGTCGTCGTCTTTGTCCGCCGCATCATCGTCGTCTTTGTCGGCGTCGTCGCTCGACTTGGCGCCCTTTTGATCCGGGATGATGAGCTTCTGTCCGAGCTTGAGCGGATCCCGCCGAGAGATGTGATTTGCTTTGCAAATCTCGTCGATGGAAACGTGATAGCGCTTCGAGATCTTTCCGAGCGTGTGACCCGAAGCAACCACGTGGGTACGCTCCTTTGCGTCCGCGACGCGAGGGACGAAGAGCGAAAGAACGACGAGCAGGATGGCGAGTGCGGCGGTCCGCATGTCGCGACGGGTATCACATTCAGCCGCTCCGGGGAAAACCCCGTGGCCCGCCTTGCTTTGAGAGCGAAATGGAGCGGCGCGGCTCGCTCGGGGTAGCTCGGGATTCAGGACAGAAGACTCGGTGAAAAATCCTGTAAAATCAGCAAGTTCAGTCAGCATCTCTCGAGTGCTTTCTGGGAGCCTTTCCCTCGGCGCGTTGCCCCGAGCCCGCGACCCGCCCAATGCTCGCGCCTGTAGTGCCCAAAGCAGCGAAGGACCCGCGCCGCCATTTCTCGATGCTGCGGGACTTCAGCTTGGCGGACGTGGTGACGCTGGCCAACGGCTCTACGGGCACCGGCTCGGTGCTGGCCTGCCTCGCGTATCTGGACTCGAAAGACTCGCGCCTGCTCTGGCTCGCGTTCGCGCTTCTGCCCCTTTCCTTGGTCTTCGACTTTCTGGATGGGCGGATCGCTCGCTGGCGTCGTCGGATGTCACCGCTCGGAGCACAACTCGACTCCCTGGCCGATCTGATTTCGTTCGGGATGGCTCCAGCTGCCATTGGGTTCGCGGTGGGCCTGAGGGGCGGGCTGGATGCTCTGGCGCTGGTCTACTTCGTGAGTGCCGGTATCAGTCGATTGGCCCGGTACAACGTGACGGCGACGGAGCTCTCCGACGATACGGGGAAAGTCGCCTACTTCGAGGGGACACCAATCCCCACCAGTCTGCTCCTGGTCGCTGTTCTGGCCGTGCTTCTCGCGCTCGGGCGCACCCACGCGCGTTTGCCATTCGGCGTCGTGCGCCTTGGCTGGGACCTCCACCCGCTGGTCTTGATGTATGTCGTGAGCGGCAGCGCAATGATCAGCAAGACGCTGCACATTCCGAAAATATCGATCAGCGCGTGAGCTCGACGCCCGTCGCGACCAGTTGAACCTCGGTCGCCGTACCGTCAGAGTTCTTGTTGGCGATCTTGGCGCCTTCGCTCTCGAGATGCTCGACGTTGGCCTGGCTCAATGTCTCGACGTTGATGCGACCCTCGAGGCGAGCGTGGGAGCCCGCCGAGTCGGTCGGAACGAAGAAGCCGTAGTCCTTGAACGTGACGCGGGCGCCGAGGGCAGCCTTGTCCATGCTCTCCGCGATCTCCATCCAACAGCCCTTTCGCGTGCAGGCGCGACGGACTTCCCCTTCGACGAGCACGGTCTTGTCCCGATAGGTGTCGGGCTGACGCAAAACGGTACCGAGGGCCTCTTTCGGAGCGCCGCCGAGAGCGTTGCCATAGAGCTTGGCCTGCTTCTCTGGTGCCGCCGGTTTCTCCGGCTGGACCCGAGGTGGGTCGGATTCACAAGCGAGGAGGAGACCGAGTGACGATAGTGCGAGACAAAACCAGCGCATGACCGGCGGAATATAGCCCGGACGGGCTTTTTGGTAAGGTTGTCTTCGGAGGATTTCGCCATGCGCCTCGGATCCCTCGTATCTCTCGCGCTCTTGCTGGTCGGATGCGGGAGCAGTGACGACTCCAAGGGCGGCGGTACGGGCACCGACGCCTACGCTTCGGCCCGCCAAGAGTGCGTGGACCGCATCAACGGTTTTCGCGAGACGCTGGGCCTGCCCCCCTACCAGCGCTGGGAGGGTGCGGAGAGCTGCTCCGATTCGGAAGCGGCCAGTGATTCCCAGACCAAGAAGGCCCACGGCGCATTCGGGCAGTGCGGCGAGAACGCCCAGAACGAGTGTCCCGGTTACGGCAGCGTGGACCAGGTACTGGGCACGTGTCTGGACCAGATGTGGGCCGAAGGTCCGGGCGCCGACTTTCAGGCCCACGGCCACTACATCAACATGTCGAGCACGAACTACACCATGGCTGCTTGTGGCTTCGCCGAGGGCGGAAGCGGCCTGTGGGCGGTGCAAAACTTCAAGTAATCGGTCCCGAGCTGGGCGGCAGGCGCCGGCCGTGGCACGCTCCGCGTCCAGATGAATAGAAAGCCGTTTGCCCGAGCGCTGCTCATCGCCACCGTCACGTTGACGGGAGCGGCCTTCGCGGATGAGCCCGGCGGTAAACCGGAGAGCGCGGGAACGTTCGAGGACGTACCGGGCGCCAAGGCGCTCGAGGGCCGGATCATGGCGCCGTGCTGCTGGCAGCAGACCATCGACATCCACGGCTCCGAAATCGGAAACGAGCTCCGCCGCGAGATCCGAACGAGGCTCAAGGCGGGCGAGACCCCCGAGGCGATCGAGAAAGACTTCGTGGCGCGCTATGGGCCGAAGATCCTGGCGGTTCCCCCGGACAACCCCTTGGTGAACGTGGCCAGCGTTGCGTCGCTGGGCTTCGTCGCAGCGGGAGTCAGCGCAGCCTTCATGCTGGTTCGCTGGAAGCGGCGTTCCGGCGTAGGAGCGGCGGACGACGAGCCGAAGAAGAAAAAGAAGGCGGCAGAAAAGCGTGACGAGCTCGACGAGCAGATCGACCGAGAGCTCGACAATCTCTGACCGGGCTTGCTTCGTGCGCGGTTCGGACCAAAGCTCCCCGCCGAGGAGCGCGTGAGCACCCCCGCGGCCCAGACCGAGCCCGAGAGCCCGCGGCCCAAGAGCCGCTTTCGTGGCCCGAATTTCGGGATGTGGATGCGGGCCGTTCGCGTCATTCCGCGGATCAGCAACGACGAGTGGTCGGAGCTCGACCTTGTCAGCCGTTGGCTCATCGCAACGCGCTCCGCCGTCCTGGTGATGACGGCGATGTCCGCGCTGATCGCCGGGCTTCTGGCCATCCGTGATCAGGCGTTCGATGCCCTGCTCTGGGGTCTATGTGCGGTGGGTCTCACGTTCGCGCACGCAGAAAACAACCTGCTCAACGATCTGACGGATCACAAGAAGGGCGTCGACAAGGACAACTACTTCCGTACGCAATACGGTCCGCAGCCCCTCGAGCACGGTCTGATGACCCCCCGCGAGCTCCTGCGCTACGCCGCGGTCACCGGCGCCATCGCGCTCACTGCGGGAGGAGTCCTGGTTTGGCAGCGCGGTCAGATCACCCTCACGCTCTTCGCGATCGGCATCTTTTTCGTGCTCTTTTACACCTGGCCGCTGAAGTACATCGGGATGGGCGAGCCCGCCGTGCTCGTGGTGTGGGGACCGCTCATGGTCGGCGGGACCTACTATGTCGTGACCGGGCGCTACGACGGCAACGTCGCCCTGGCGAGCCTTCCGTTCGCGCTGGGGGCGACCGCCGTCTTGTTCGGCAAGCACACGGACAAGCTCGATGCCGACCGAAAGAAACGCATTCGCACGCTTCCCGTTCTGATTGGCGAGCGGGCCGCCCGGATCTCGACGGCGGCGATGATGATCACGCAGTATCTCTTGGTGGGCTACCTCGTGTTCACTGGTTACTTTTCTCTGGTAATGCTTCTCGTGCTGGGCGCAGCTCCCGCGCTCTGGCTCGCGCTCAAGGCGTACAGATCGCCGCGCCCGTCCCGGCCGCCCAAGCGCTATCCGCCGAACATCTGGCCACTCTGGTTCGTGGCATTCGCGTTCAACCACATGCGTCGCTTCGGCGCACTCTACGTGCTCGGGCTCGTCCTCGACGTGATCTTGCGTCGTATGGGCGTCGTCGGAAGGTGACGATGGCGGAGCTTCTCGAGCTTCGACGCATCGAATGCCGCGGGACGCCCCAACAAATGGGCCGGGCCCACGGTGAAACGCTGCGCAACGAAATCACCGCGTTCATCCAGGGCCGACGGGAAGCGCTCCGCGCCTACGCTGCGCGTCGCGGCCAGGACGACGTGAGCGGCTTCGAGGAAGCGGGCGCTCGCTGCCTGTCTCTGGCGAAAGAGTGGGATCCGGAAGGCATCCTCGAGCACGTCGGCATCGCAGAAGGTGCTGGGGTCGATCCCGCGCTTCTCTACGCCATCGCCAATCTCTCCGATCTCAGAGACATCTTGTTGCTCTCGGACGCTCCCGAGGGTGAGGGCTGCTCCATGCTGCTCCTGCCGCCGGGCTCGACCGACGGCGGTCAGGTGATCGCCGCCCAGACCTGGGATCTCGGTCCCCGGGATCTGGACTTCGTCGTCGCCGTGGAGCGGTATCCGAGCGATGGAACCCGCACTGTCAGTCTCACCTGTGCGGGCTGCCTCACGCTCATCGGAGTGAACGAGCACGGTCTTGCCGTCGGCACGACGAACATCAAGATCCGGGGCGCGGCTCCCGGTGTCGGATACCTGTCGATCCTGCACCGCATGATCCGAGAGCGGACGGTTGGGGCGGCAAGCGCGCTGCTCACGGGCGTGAAGAAAGCAGCCGCCCACACCTATTGGATCGCAACCGGAGACGAAGCGACCGAGTGGGAGTGCGGCCCCACGACGGGTGTCGAGCGAAAGCTCGGCGATCGTCCGATTTGCCGCACCAACCACTGCCTGTCGGCGAGTCTGCAAGCGCGAGAGGGCGAAGTCCCGACGAGCTCGAGCCGAGCTCGTCTCGCGCGCCTCGAGGCGCTGACCGCAGGCGCCACCCACGGCGTCGAGAGCTTGCGAGAGCTCTTCGCCGATCGAGCGGACGGGATCGACAGCATCAGTCGCTTCCCGGAAGACGGTCAGCCGACGGCAACCAACGCGGTCGTGATCTGCTTGCCCGCCGAGCGTCGCATGTGGGCCTGTAGGGGCCCGGCTGTGCGCGGACGGTTCGTCGAGCTCGGGTTCGGCGAGCCCCGAGGACCCAGGCTAAAATAATGGAAGTCGCCGGTGGCGGCACACGTCTCATGATGGATCACAAGTCGTGCTCGAGCCCCTACTCGTGATTCCGCGGTCACCGGCCTTCGAAACCATCAAGGCCGCCAAGTTCGGAGATGGGGCCGCCCCGCCTACCAACTCATCCGGAGGTGCGTGCGCGGGTCTGAACGCAGGAGATTGAACCGCCAAGGCGCCAAGGCCGCCAAGGTTTCGAAGGTTGCTGTTAGCCGATTCCCTGCCCTCCCTATCGAGGCCGGTTGCAGATCTTGGAAGCGAAAAGAGGGCGCGAAGGATCGACGCCCCGTGCAACACATCTCCTTTTTATGAATCTCTTCTTTCCTACCTTGGCGCTCTTGGCGCCTTGGCGGTTCAAACTCTTCTTTCCTACCTTGGCGCTCTTGGCGCTCTTGGCGCCTTGGCGGTTCAAACTCTTCTTTCCTACCTTTGGCGTCTTCTGGCGTCCCGTAAAGACGCTTCAACGCTCGGTGACTTCGAAGTACCACGGCGCGCGCCCATGAGGTCGTACCTCCACGTCTTCCATTCGGGTTTCGATAATTTTGGCCCGAGCCCTAGGCTGCTTTCGCGCGCTGTCGGGCCAGGAGCATCCAGACCAGGGCGATCAGTGCGGAGAGAACCGCCACCGCCGACAGGAGGGTCGGAACGCCGAGCTTCATCGGAAAGGTTTCGGTCACGACCCAACGGCGCGCCGCGGCGAGAGAGTAGAAATTGAACGCCATGTGGAGCGCCATGGCTCCGAAGATGCTCCCGCTCGCGTAGCGCGTGGCGCCCGTGGCCAGGCCGAGGCCCAGCGCAGAGACCCAGCGCACGATGCCGAGCCCACCCGGCGTGTCCATGTGCATGTACGTGAAGACGCTCGCGGAGATGAGCGTGGGCCCAGCCCCGACTCGAGCGAAGCGTCCGAGGGCTCGAACCGCGTCGAGCGTGATGCTGGTGGTCAGCATTCCGGCGCCGAGCTCCGCGGCAGAAGAGGGGGGCGCGGATTCCGGGCTCGGTGCGGGTTCCGTGTTGCTGACCAGGAAAGCGACGCCGCCGATGGCTCGCTCGCCGAGGGAGTAGAGCGCCCCGCGAAACAAAAGCTCTTCGGAGATCGGCGAGACCACGACGCCCCAGAGGATCGCGGCGAAGACCCCACTTTGGGTGAGCTCGCGGCCGAATTGCCCGGTGTTCTGCTGGGCTGCCTGGCGTCCGCCCCGCGCGAGCTCCTCGAGCAGCGTGCCGAGCGCCACGTAGATCGCGAGGTAACTCGCCAGAACGTAGATGGCTGGAGCCAGGAGCAGAACCACTCCGATCCGAGTGGCGGTGGTGCGCGTGAGGCCCAGAGCTTCGCGGGGCTTTTGAAGCATCAAGAAGCTCACGGCGAGACCGAACGCCGCGGTCGCGATCTGAACGATCGTCAGATAGTTCTGGAGCGTCAGCTGTCGCGCCAGAGAAAGTGGCAAGAGCCGAACTCCGTGCTCGGCCAGGAGCTTGAACGCGAGGATCCAGACGCCCACCACGAAGAGGTGAGCGAGGAAGCTCGACAGTCGCTCTCGCGTCGGCGGAGCGCCGGACGCGGTTACCACGGCAAGGCTTCGCCGTTCATGTGGAGGAAGCGGCCGGTCGTGGACAGCTCGAGCTCGTCGATGCGCGCGAGCAAGCCCTTCGCGCTCTCCGCGGGATCCACGCTGCCGTTGTTGCCCGTCATGTCCGTGCGGACGAAGCCCGGGTGCAAGATCACGACGCCGATCTTCTTGGGCTCGAGGTCCCGGGCGAGGGAGACCCCCGCGGCGTTCACCGCTGCCTTGGACATGCGGTAGCCATACGCGGCGCCGGAGGTGTTGTCCGCGATGGATCCCATGCGACTGGTGATGATTGCGACCTTCGCGCCCGCTTTCATGCGAGGCAAAAGGGCGCGGGTGCACAAGAGCGGGCCCATCGAATTGACCCGGAACTGCGACAGCACGGCGTCGGGATCCACCTCCTCGAGGTGGTCCGGTTTCATGATCCCCGCGTTGTTGATCAAGAGGTCGATGTCCCCGTCGATCTGAGTCGCGAGCTTCTCGATGCTCTTCGGGTCGCTCACGTCCACGCCGGCGACGACGCGCGCACCGGTCTTGTCGAGCTCCGGTGTCGACTTGCGACAAACGGCGACCACGTCCCGCCCGCGCCCGCGGAGCTCTTTCACGAGCTCGAGCCCGATGCCACGGTTTGCCCCAGTAACGACAGAAAAGCTCATTGAAACCTCCTCAGGCTCTCTTCTTCTTCTGCTCGGCTTTTGGCCGACGCTTCGCGACGGCTTTGGCAGGTGCTGCCTCGGCGGCCGCATCCTCGGGCGGCTCGGCCGCGCCCGCAAATAGCTTTTCTGCCGCTTCGGCTGCGCGGCGGGCTTTCTCGGTCTCCCCGCGCATTTCCATCAGAAACCGGCTCGGAATTTCCGCCCGGGGCTTGCCCCACTTCATGCGTGACTTCGAGAGCGTGAGCGTGAGGGTGTCCTTGGCTCGGGTGACGCCGACGTAACAGAGCCGACGTTCTTCGTCGACGTTGCGGGACGCGTCGGCGATGGAGCGGCTGTGGGGAAGAAGACCTTCCTCCATCCCCACCATGTAGACATGGGGAAACTCCAGGCCCTTCGCGCTGTGAAGCGTCATCAGCGTGACGGCGTGGAGTTTCTTTTCGTTCTTCTCCGAGTCGCGTTCGCCTTCTCGACCTGCGAGTGCCGTCTCCTCCAGGAAGCCGAGGAGTGAGGGGCTTTTAGCGCGCTGCTCATACAGCGCCACCGAGCTCACGAGCTCCTCGATGGAGTTCCAGCGGGCCTCTACGTCGCCCGGAGTCTTGTAGATGCGCTCGATCTCCTGTTTGTAGTCGACGGTCTTCACCAGATCGTTCGCGATGTCGGTGAGCGGTCGGGACCCGAGCATCGCGCGGAAGGACTCGATCATCTTTCGAAAGCCGTCGACGCGTGCAGCCGCATGATCGGGGATCTCGGCGGCGTTTGCCTCGGGCAGGACGGCCCAGAGCGGCCGCCCGCTCTCCACGGCGCGCTCGAGCAGGGCCTCCACCGTTGCGGCACCGATGCCCCGGGGTGGCGTGTTGAGCACGCGCAGGAGCGACACTTCGTCCGCGGGGTTGGCCAGGACCCGCAAGTACGCGAGCACGTCCCGCACCTCCTTGCGATCGTAAAACGACATCCCGCCCACCAGGACGTAGGGAATGCGCTCGCGCCGGAGCTCGAGCTCGAAGGCGCGGGGCTGCTCGTTGGTGCGAAACAGGATTGCGATGTCACTGGCGGTCACACGCTCCGGGCGCTCGGGATCGATCCGTCGTTTGATCTCCCGGATGACGACTTCTGCTTCGGAGGTTTCGTCCTCGAAGCGAAGAAAGCGCGGTGGCTCACCGCCCTGACGGGATGCCCGGAGCACCTTTTCGTGTCGCGAGCGGTTGTGGGAGATGAGCGTGTTGGCGAGGGACAGGATCGGCTCTCGCGATCGGTAGTTGTCCTCCAGGCGCACGGTCGTGGCTTCGGGCCAGTCCCGCTGGAACTCCAGGATGTGGGTCACTTCGGCGCCGCGCCAGCCGTAGATGCTCTGATCGTCGTCGCCAACCACGCATAGGTTGCGGTGACGTTCGGCGAGGGCCTTGACGATCCGGTACTGAAGGCCGTTCGTGTCCTGGTACTCGTCGATCAAGAGGTGATCGAAGCGCGTGGCTTCCGCAAATCGTGCCTTGGGGTGCTCGCTGAAGAGCTCCTCCGTCTTGAGCAGCAGATCGTCGAAGTCCATCGCTCCGCTCAGGCGCAAGTTCTCCTGGTAACGGCGGTAGGCGAGGGCCGCGAGCTGGGCGCGGTCATCAGCGGCGAAATCCAGGGCGGCCTCCGGGCGAAGCGAGGTCTGCTTCCAGCCCGAAATGTACGAGAGCAAGTCACCGGGCTTGAGCTTCTGGTGTCCGACGCGAATGTCCCGAAGCGCGCCGCGAGCCACGCTCTCCTGGTCACCGCGGTCGTAAATGCAAAACTCCTGGGGATAGCCCAGGAGAGTTGCGTGGCGACGGAGCACGCGCACGCACAGTGAGTGAAATGTACTGATCTCCGGCGGCTCCCCGCGTCCACGCCGCTTGCCCAGAAGCGCCAGGGCGCGCTCTTTCATCTCTCGCGCTGCCTTGTTCGTGAACGTGACCGCCAAAATGCGGTTGGGACGGATCCCGCTCTTGATCAGCGCCGCGATGCGATGCGTGATGACGCGTGTCTTTCCGGTGCCGGCTCCTGCGAGTACGAGCAATGGACCGGAGAGCGTGGCGACTGCCTTCTTCTGCGCGGGATTGAGGCCGGGGTCCATCATCGTCGGGGGTGGGGGAGCGCACCCTCGACCAGAGACCGGCGCGAGTAAAGCGGGATGCAATCGCAGCTACGAGGGAGGCGTTTCGCGTCCCGGGTCGAGCGCGTGGTTGCGGGCCGCGCTCAGTGCGTCGACTTCGATTCCTTCGCGACGCAGCTCTGGATGCACGCGTCGTATTCGATGCTGCAGCTCGCGGGATACATCGGGTTTCCGCAAACGGTTTGTGCGCTGTCGCAGTCGTCGACGCAATAGTCGTAGCTGGTCTTCGGGCCGGTCGCGCGCAGGTCACTGCACGAAGCGAGGGCGAGGAAACCAAGGAGCCGGGCAACTTGTCGCATGTGGATCGAATCAGGTCGATGGGCTAGAAAGGCTGAATGAAATGGCTGTTGCCGCTCCTTCTCGGAGCATTCATTGCCTGCGGCTCGACGGATAGTGAAACCGGGACCGGTGGATCGGGCGGCAGCACCGGCGGATCGGGTGGCTCGACGGGCGGCTCGGGCGGCTCGACCGGAGGGAGCGCCGGAAAGTCTACCGGGGGAAGCGCGGGGAGCGCAGCGGGCGGCAGCGCGGGAGCTTCCAGCGGATGTCCGAGCGATCCGATCGCAGCCGATGGTCAGCCCTGTCCGGAAGAGGGCAAGAGCTGTGGCGACTGCAGCGATCCCTGCCACTTCTGCAACATCATTCTGTGCAGCGGCGGCAAGTGGCAGCACATGGAAGTGTTCCCCGGCGAGTGCGACGGCGGCTGAGGTCAGCGCCGAAAGCGGATGGGGAAGTCCGCCGAAGCCACGTCGGAAACGGGGGGAAACGCGATCTCGTCGATCTCCGATTCGATGCAGCTGCCGAGCGCCCGGCGCAGCGATCGCTTTCCGCTGATCAGAATCGCGTGGCGGTTGCCGTCTCGAATCGCAATGCTGACGACGAGATCACCTTGCAAATCCTCGGGCCAAGCATCGCGGTAGCAGGAGCGCAATGCAGGCGCCCGCTCCTCGAGGAGCGCCTGTAGCTTTCCAGCGCCCACGAGGCTTTTCGCATCGGGCGGGGCTCCGCCTGCCGGACGTGTTCCGATCCAAGGCGCCACCGACTCGTTCGTGATCACCAGGCCCCAGGGCTCGGCCATCGCCTTTTGGAGTACGGCTGGCTCGACTGCCGGCGCCTTTGTCGTGGCAAACGTCGCCGTGACCGCGAGGGCGGGAACGAACGCCGCCAGAGCTCCCATCACGGGCAGCTTGCGCAGGCGGTTTCGCCGCCGTTCGAGGAGCCGCCAAAATCGTTCGTAGGTCTCGGGAGGCTGCAGGCGAGCTCGATACGGACCGCGCATGGCTCCGGATACGACCCGTGAGGGCGCTCGGTCTTGGGACGAAGCCCAAAAACCCGGAAATGTTCTGCATTGGGCTTCTCCCGACGCGAGGCTTCGATTAGCTTCGTCTGCTCTGCCGATGCTTTCGGACAAGGTATTCGAGATCCAGCCTGGCGTCCGAGCGTCGTTCGGCAACGGGAGCGTGGGCAAGCTCGGCCGCCGCATCAAGGCTCTGGGCAAGACGTCGGCGTTCATCGTCACTGATAGCGGCGTCGCTCGCGCCGGCGTCATCGACCGCATCCGACGCGCCTTCGATAGCGATGGGATCTCGGTGGAGCTGTTCGACGGGATCCAAGCCAACCCCACCGTGAAGAACGTGGAAGCCGGCGCCGGCAAGCTCCGCGCGTCGGTCGATGCGGTGGTGGTCGCGGTCGGCGGCGGCTCGGTGCTCGACGCTGCAAAAGCCATTGCCCTTCTCGCTCCGAACGGCGGAAGCGTTTCGGACTTTCCGGTGGGCTGCAAACCCAAGAAACCCGGGCACACCGTGGTCGCGGTGCCAACCACATCCGGCACTGGCTCCGAGACCAACATGTTCGGGGTGGTCACCGATCCGAAGCTCGGGCGAAAAGTCCTGGTGGCGCACCCCAGTGTGCTTCCGGCAGCCGTGGTGCTCGATCCGGAGCTCACGCGAGAGCTTCCCCGGGTACCCACGGCGACATGTGGCATCGACGCACTGACCCATTCCATCGAAGCGTTCACGAGCAATCGGAGCAATCCGTTCGCGGACTCCCTCGCGCTTCGTGCGATCGCGATGGTCGCCTCCTACCTTCCGACCGCCGTCGAAGACGGAAAGAACCTGGAGGCACGCTCCCAGATGCTTCTGGCGGCCCACATTGCGGGCCTGGCGTTTTCGAGCTCGGGGCTCGGGATCTGTCACGCGATGGGCCACCCGCTTTCGGCGCGTCTCGACGTTCCCCACGGGCAATCCCTGGCCACGCTTCTCCCTCACGTGATGCGCTTCAATTTGAACGTGTGCGAGGTGAAATACGCTCAAGTGGCCATCGCCCTGGGCGTAGCCGATCCCGGAGCCGAAAACTCGGAAAACGCCCAGCGGGCCCTCACCGCGGTCGAGGAGCTCTCCGCTCGAGTCGGAACCGCGCGCAGTGGGAAGGAGCTCGGGGTGAAGGTCGAGCTCATCCCGACTCTGGTCGACGATGCCATGGCCGATCTCCTGATGATGGGAACGCCTCGCTTCCCGGAGCCACGCGACGTGCGCCAGCTCTACGAGGCCGCACTTTGAGGGTCGGCTCGCTGCCGGAAAAGCTCCGAGTGAGCTCCGGCGGTATCGAGCTCTACGCAGAGAGTTGGGGCAGCGGAGAGCCGACGCTGATTTTCGCTCACGGCTTTGGCGGTAGTGCCCGAAACTTTCGACCCCAGGCGCGGGCGATGTCGACGGAGCATCGCGTTGTCTTGTTCGATGCCCGCGGGCATGCTCGAAGCGACGCTCCGTCGGATCCGAACGCGTACGAGCCCCAGCATTTCGTGGACGATGTCGGCGCCGTGCTCGATGCGTGTCAGCTCGAGCGAGCAATCATCGGCGGGCTCAGCATGGGCGCAGGCATCGCACTTCGCTTTGCGCTTCAGCATCCGGAGCGGGTGACCGCTCTGTCTCTTGCGGCATTTCCGAGGCCTCACACCACGCCCGGACACGTCGAGTGGGCGCTGGCGTTTGCCGATGCCATCGACACGGAAGGCATCGAAGCCGCCGGGGCGCGCTATGCATGGGGAGAGCGGTTTCGTCGCGATCCCAAGGCCGCGGACTTGATTCGAGTCGGGTTTCTGGAGCATGCGCCCGGGGCTCTCGCCAGCGTGCTCCGGCGGGTGATTGCCGTTCAGCCCTCACCCGCCGAATGCGAAGTCGACATTCGGGGGTTCACCTCACCCATGGAGCTCATCGTCGGCAGTGAGGATGGGGGCTCCCTCGGACCGAGTCGGGAGCTCTCTCGACTCGCTCCCCAATCGACACTGGTCGAGGTCGCGGGGGGCGGTCATGTCGTGAACCTGACGAATCCGGCCGAGTTCAACGCTGCGCTTCGAGACCTCATCGGTTCGCTTTCGTGAGGCTGGCCGCCGGACGGGTCGAGCGGTACGCTACTCAGCGAGTCGTGACGCGTTGCTTCCAAACCGGGGCCCGCCGAGCTTTGCTCGCGTGCTTCCTCGTGGCCATGCCGGCGTACGCCGACGAGGACCGGCCAGAGCCGGACGCCAGCGCGAAGAAAGAGGCCGCCCAGAAGTTTCGGGCCGCAGAAAAGGCATTCAAGCGCCACGACTATGAGGCGGCTGCTCAGGGCTTCGAGGCTGCCTACGAGATCGCACCGCACCCCGCGGCGCTCTTCAACGCGGCAACCGCCCACCAGAAGGCGGGAAGGCTCTCGCGCGCGGCGAACCTCTGCGCGCGCTATCTGCGAGATGCACCGGACACCGACCCGCGCCGGGACAAGGCCAACGCCCTCATCGGGGAGCTGACACCGAAGCTCGGGCGCGTGAAGATCCAAGCGTCGGGCGCTTCGGAGGTCGCTCTGGATGGCACGCGGCCGGATCTCGAGATCACTTACGTCGATCCCGGGGATCACGTGGTGACCGGAAGCTTCGGAGACAAAGGCGCCAAGCGGGAGATCTCGGTGGTCGCCGGGAGTCTGGTGCGAGTGGTGCTCGAGCCGCCCCGACCGGACAAGGGAAGTGGTCTCGTGGAGGAGGGATCCGACGGGGATCCGGATCTCGACGCTCGGGACGCCCGCCGGGACGATGCGGCCGAAAAGAACAAGCCGCTCTCCCCAACGTGGTTTTACGTGGGCACGGGAGCGACGATTCTGCTCGGGGGCATCACCGTCTGGAGCGGCCTCGATACCAACAAAGCTCGCGATGCCTTCGACCAGAATCCGACTCCAGATGGTCTCGATTCCGGCCGTTCCAAGCAGACCCGAACCAACGTGCTGCTCGGTGCCACGGCAGTGGCGGCGGTAGCGACCGGTACCATCGGGGTCTTCTTCACGAACTGGAAGTCCGAAAAGAAGAAGCCGCCGCCGATCGACGCCGAGCTCGGCGTGGGTTTCGTCAACGTGCGCGGAAGGTTCTGACGTGAGCATCGAGTCCGGCGACGACGCTGCCTCGATCGAAGAGATCACGCTTTCCGCGATCGAGCTCACGACCGCCCTCGAACAATCCAAAGGGCCACTGCCCTCGGCAGCCGGGACCGGGCCAGCCATCGCTGCCTCCGCGCAAGGACAGGTCGGCCGCTACGAGCTCTTGTTGGAGATCGCCGCGGGCGGGATGGCGACCGTGTACGTCGGTCGACAGCACGGTGCGGGTGGGTTCGAGCGCCTGGTGGCCATCAAACGGATGCATCCCCACATCGGAGCCATGCCGGAGCTGTGCGCAGCGTTCATGGACGAAGCGCGGATCGCCTCGCTCATCCGCCATCCCAACGTCGTCAACGTTCACGACGTCCATGACGCGGAGGGCGAGCATTTGCTCGTCATGGACTACGTAGATGGCGCGAGCCTCGCGAACGTGATGCGGGCTGCTCGAAAGCGCGAAGAACGCCTATCCCGTCCGGCTGTGATCCGCATCTTGATCGACGCCCTGTCGGGGCTCCACGCGGCACACGAGCTCACCACCTTCGACGGGACTCCCCTCGGCGTCGTGCATCGCGACGCCACGCCCCACAACATTCTCCTGGGTACGGATGGCACCGTGCGCATCACGGACTTCGGCATCGCGAAGGCCGCCGAACGCACGGTCCATACGGCCACCGGGCTCGCGAAGGGCAAATTTCGCTACATGGCGCCGGAGCAAGCGCGGGGTCGAGCGATCGACCGCCGAGTCGACGTGTTTGCCATGGGGATCGTGGCGTGGGAGCTGTTCATCGGCGAACGGCTGTTTCAGGCCGAGGCCGACGCGCAGGTGCTGCTCGAGATCACCGAGGGCAACTACCGGCGCCCTTCCAGTGTGGACCGGAACTTCCCCGCCGATCTCGATCGCATCGTGATGAAGGCGCTGGCGCCGAGCGCCAACGATCGCTATCCGACCGCCGCCGCCTTTGCCGAGGCCCTCGATGGCTGGGGTCGAGAGCACTCGGAGCTGGTTTCGAGCGCGGAAATCGCGCGGCTGCTCCACGAGTTTTGCGGCGCGCCCATCGTCGCCCGCCGGCGTTCGCTGGCAGCGGTGCTTCAGGGCACCCGGCAACCTCCGAATTTTCAGGCGATGCGCCAGACCCAGAGCTCGAGCACCGGGTCGAACGCGACGAGCGCGCCGCTCACGCTCGATAGCGTCAAGGTGGCTCTCGCGGTTCGGCCCCAAGACATGGAGCGCCGCCGATTGGTTCGGCGCCTTTCGTTCGTGGCGGCGGGCCTTGCACTCACGGTCACGGTCCTGGGGATGGTCGTGATCGTTCGCGGGCTTCGCAAGCAAGCCCCAGCCCGAGGTGGCGAGCCTGCCGGCGAACGAGCCTCCGCCAAGCCCCGCCGAGTCCCAAGCGGCGCCGGCCCTGTCTTCCACCGTTCGAGTGGTCGTCAACGCCGACAGCGACGTCGCGGAGATCCGCGGCCTGGGTGTGAGCGACATCCAGTTCAAGTCCCACGGAGCGACGTTCGCTCTTCCTCGCGGGGCCGAGCCGGTCAAGCTCGTGATCCTCCTCTCGGATGGAAGCGAGCTCACCGAGTCCGTCGTCCCGAGCGAGAGCGTCGCCCTGAGCCTCCGCAGCGTCGCAGGAAAGTCTGCTTCGAAACCTGCCGCGCCAGCTGTCCACGGTCCCGCCGCGCCGGCGGCCAAACCGAAGTCCGCCCTCGAAGCCAACCCCTACGAGTGACCGCGCTCCCGCAGCGGGGGATTCGGAGTCGACCGCAGAGGACGCCGGAGATTCATCGACGCCTGGGCTTCGTCAGGCCGGGCCGCACTGACCTTTGACGGTCGCGCTCTTGTTGTTGTCGTCCCGACACTCGTTGAACGTCTTGTTCAGCGGATCGATGAGGATCTCCGCGTAGAACGAGTCCGAACCGGTGGCGGCGCCGCTCGGGACCGTGAACGCGATGGTTTCGGTCTGGCCCGGCAACAGAGGCTTCGTCGTGGTGACCGTTCCGATCTGGGTTGCCGTGCCCCCGCTCACCAGGAAGATCCCCACGTTCACGCCTGCGGGAAGCCCCGAGAGGCCGATGTTGCGGACGGTGACCTGAACCACGACGGGGTTCGAGCAGGTGACATCGATCTTCACCGTCGCGTCCGGCGCATCGAACAGGCCCTTGTCCTGGACGTTCTGGCGGAAGTTGTTGAGCCAGGGCACCGTCCAGTTGGCCTTTTGGGCCGTGGGAATGGATCCGTACACGTTCGGCGGGTCACAGGCCGTGTCCCGGGAGTCGCAGAAGTTCGAGACGCTGTATGCGTGCTGGTTCCACGCCGTCCGGGTTCCGACCCAGGAGCTCGCTGTGTCGCCAAACACCGTGATGCCGCGGAAAGCCGGCGCGCCGGGAGGAGGCGCCCAGGCCGGTCGGTTTTGAGCCGGATCGGGTTGATTCCAGGGGGTCTGGTCACACTTCCAACCGCTCGGGCCCGGATCGGCACCGTTGGACACCATGACGATTTCCGAGTGACCGTCGCCATCAACGTCCGCGACCAGTGACGCTTCTGTGGCCGTGAAGGAGGTCGTCGGCGTCGCGAACAAGACCGCTCCCGTCTGCCCGTCGTACACCCACAAGAAGCACTCGTCGTTGTAGATGACCTCGGCTTTTCCATCGCCTTCGAAGTCGAACACGCTGGAACCGGTGACACTCGAAGACAGATCGTGATTGGGCGCCGTCCACACCACATCGAGAGTGTTCGTGGTGTAGTTGGGCTTGATCATCGCGTACTTCGCTTGCTGAGCAACGCCGATCTCACGCTTCCCGTCGCCGTCGAAATCCGCGACGGTGGGCGGACCGCCTTCGCCCGTGCTGGGCAAGGTGAGGGGACCGAGCTCGATGGCGCCGCTCGAACCCTCGAGGACCCACATCTTGCCCCCACTGACGACCACGACCTCCGGCTTCATGTCGCCGTCGAAGTCGGCAGTCGCGTTGAAGCCGTTGCCCACGCTTGCCGTATTCCAGAGGACGCTGCCATCCATCTTGTAGGCGGTGTTGCCCGCCAGGAGCTCGAGGGAGCCGTTTCCGTCGAGGTCCACGAAGTAGCTGAGCTCGCGCGCCGCCGTTCCGCCGTTGCCACCCGTTCCGACCCAGAGGCGCGTGATGGTGCCGCCTTTGGTCGAGTACAGGTTCCGCCCGTAGGCGATCTCGGGGATCCGTCGCCGTCCATGTCGCCAAGGGCGATGCCGCCGCCCCAGCCGAACGCTCCCGTGTCCTTGGTGTCGACGGGCAGGTCGCTCACAGCGAGCACGTTGCCGCTGGCGTCGATGGCCGCGATGTAACCGTCGCCCGTCATCGTCACGATGTCGACCCGCTGGTCACCGTTGATGTCACCGAGGGCGACGGAGAGGCCGGCGAAGCCGTAATTGCCGGTTTTTGCGGCCGCCAAGGACCAAATTTCCTGGCCGCTCTGACCATCGAGAACCCGGAGCTTGCCGGTTCGGCACGTGCTGATGGTGGCGCCGTTGCAGGAGCAGCACGTCTTCTCGGCGTCCCCCGCGACGAAGATCACGTTGGGCGGATCGGTGTCGTCGACCTTGCCATCGCAGTTCGCATCCACGACGCGAGCAACCGTCGGCGTCGCCCACACGTCGGCGAAATTCGGGAACTCCACTGGAGGCTTGTCGAGACCCCATTGCCACTTCTTGGTCGCGCTCAGTTGTCCGGGTGGCGGATGATACTCGCACTTCGGAATGCAAGTGCCGCCGTCCGGTAGACCCGCGTCTCCGTCTGGGCAGACCGGGGGCAGAGGAATGCACTTTCCGCTCTTGGGGATCGGTTGCGTGCACTTCTGGCCGCCGTCACCGACCGCGCCGCCATCCGGTGTCGGATCGCCGAGCGCGGTCTCGCAGTATTCGCCGCTCGCACAGTCGGCGGCGCTCTGACAGGCTTTGCCCGGAACGACACACTGGTCGAAGACGCAGACCTCGCTGCCACCGCAGCATTTGGTTTCACAAGCCTGGGCCGCGCTGGCGCAGCATTGACCGGCCACGCACACGCCGGCTTCACACGGCTTGGTCGGACTGCATTCGCCGAGTCCCGAATCGAGGGAGATGCCACCGTCGGCGCCGCTTCCGCCACCGCCATCCGTGCCCCCTTTCGCTCCGTCCCCGCCGGCTACGCCCCCGTCGCCGCCTCCGCATGAGCTCGAAAGGCCGACACCCACACAAAGCGAAAGGACAATCACCCAGCGCCGCATGCCGGAAGATTACCACATGCCACAAAACACGTCGGCCCGACGGACGGAGCCGCGGGCCGACGAACACTGCTTGGTTTGTCTGCTTAGCTCAGCTGGCAGCCATCACGACGCCGAGAATCGTGTAGGCAATGCCGGCCAGCACGTTCAGGCCGAAGAGCACATACCCGACGATGCACAGCATGCGTGCGGTCTTGATCTTCTCTTGCGCGGTGTTCGAGTCACCGGTCTTGAGCGCCTCTTTCGCCTGATGAGCGAAGTAGACGTTGATCAGGCCGAGCAGACCGCAGCCGCAGAAGATCGAGAGGATCGACAAGTTGAACCACTTGTTGACGTGCGCCTGGAGGTCTGGCGGACCGCCGCCACCCATACCGGGGGGCATCATGCCGCCGGGAGGTGCCATGGGCGCACCGCCGGGAGGAAGCGCGCCAGGCGGAGCGCCGGGAGGAGCGCCGGGCATGCCACCCGGGGGCTGCCCGTAGCCGCCGGGAGGACCATAACCGCCAGGAGGCGGTCCGTAGCCTCCACCCTGTGCCCGAATCTGCTGCTGCTCCATCATCTGTGTGCTCCTCTTCCGCAGTCTGCTTTTCTGCTAATCAAGTTCTTCAACCGAGCCCGCTCGGAACACCCGCGAATGACCCCGCCACCCGCGAGCGCCCGGGAGGGTAAACCGAAAGCCTCTGTTTCCGCCACTCCGCTCTTCATCGGCCCCGAGGTCGGGCTCCACCGTGACATTTTCGACTATTTCCCCACATTTCCGCGGATTTTCGAGGCTGGGCCTCGCTGCGCTCGTGGCGGGCGGCTGCCATCGGCAGAGATCGGCGCCTGCCGAGACCGATGGAGCGCCGAGCGCCGTGGCCCGCGGCGATCGCGTGGTGGTGGAGCCCGTCGCGGCGGAATTTTTCGAAGCGCGCGTGCTCGAGATCAAAGACGCCGTCGCGCGCGTCCAGGTGTTGCCAAAGAAAGACATGAAGCTCGTCGCAACGAGTGATCTCTATCGCGTGGGCACGCCAGCACCCGACGCCGTCAAAGGAGCCTTCGGGATCTGTCACGTTGGCGAGAGCAAGTGGGTTGGTTGTCGGGTCGAATCAGTCTCTGGCGACCATGTCGAGATATCCACGCCCAGTGATCAGAAGCACACGATCGCAGCAACGGACCTGCTCGCGCCCACGTCCGTGACGGAGCTCAACTTGCGTCGAAGCTTCGAAAAGATGTCGAATCGTACGGCGTTCGAAGCGGAGCTCCGCAAGCACCGCGGGCCACGTGCTCCTAAGGATTACACGCCGGACGCCAAGAGCTCGGTTTTGGTTAGGATCGAGGGTGGCTGGTACGCAGCAAAAGTCTTCGAGATCGACCGAGAAGACCTCCGGGTGACGTGGTCGACGAACGGGCGGGTGAGCGACGTCGAGCGAAGCGACGTCGTTCCCATGCCGCCGTATCCAGCCACGTTTCGTCACGGTGACTTCGTTCTGGTCCGACCCCTCGAACCGGCCGCTGCGTGGCAACCGGGACAGATCGAGTCGGTCGAGAGCGACCGGGCTGCGGTGCGCGATGCGTCCGGCGCCGAGCGGAAGGTCACCACCGGCGATTCTCGTGCCCCTGTCCTGAGCCTCACTCCCGCGGCGAGAGCATCCGCGTGGCGCTCAAGGCGTCGGTCGCCCCGCTCGTTACCCTGAGCTCGGCTCGAATCTCCAGGGATTTACCGGTGTCGAGGGCGCAGCCCCGAGCGGCCGCCGAATCCGTTCCCCGGGAAAGCTCGATCTCTCGCTCTGATTGGCGATCCATCAAGCGCACTTCGGCGCCGCTCGCGCCTTCACCGAGTGCGAGAGTCACCTCGACGCAGCGTCCGACCGGAACCGTCACGTTCATCTGTTCACGCCGACTCGACGACAGCGCCACGAGGTTCGCCGCGGTCACCTGACTCGCGCGCTGGATCACGCCGCGGGACAGCATGCGAGCGAGGAGTCGACCAGCGGCCAGCGGGTGGTCGATCAGCGCGGAAGGTGCCTCGCTTTCCCGACGAAGCTCGACCGCGAAGGGGCCTCCACGCGTGAGACCCTCGAGATCCAATCGAGCACGCCCTTTTTTGCCGCAGGCGAACAGAGTTGCCTGGGCGCTTCCGCGCTGATGGGCCACGAGCTCGTCCTTGGTCGACCAGAGCCAGGCTTCGAGTCCCCGCGCAGGGCGACCGACCATCACATCGATGCGCGCGCAGCCTTCGCTGAGATCGATGTCCACGCTCTCGCGCCGGCCGATCGCCAGCGTCCCTTGACCCACGCTCTTCGCGTTCTGATAGCCGTGGCTTTCGAGGTACGCGCCGACCTTGTCCCGGGTCTCTTTCAGATCGCCTACTGGCGCGAGATCCAGCACGGCGACGCGCCCGTCGAGTCCCCGACCACTCGGCTCCTTCGACTCGCTCATCACGACCGCCGCCAGGCCCCGTCCCGCCTGGGGCCGGATCTCCACGGTCAGGGGCGACTTGTCATGGGAGCAGACCACCATGAATCGCTCGCGCCCGTGGGCGACCGCTCGGCCCAGAATGCGCCCATCGGCGTCCAGCGCCGCCACGTCGAGGTGGGAGACGTCCTCGGACGGCAAGACCAACACGTCCAGGCAGCGGTCGGGGCCTACGACCGACGAGAGCCGTGTCGCAATCGACGAGTCGAGGGGAGCGGCAACTCTGCGCACTTCCTGCCAGCTCGATCCGATCGCTCGGCGGTGCTCTTCCACCGCTCGATCGAGCCCCGGCCAGGTGTCGAGCCGCGGTGCGCCAGCACCTTGGTAGCCTCGGGCCGCCAAGAGCTTCCCCACGCGGGGTGCGTCCTTCTCGTCCACCTGTTGGGCGCCGATCGCGACCAATCCGTGTCCCGACGCCACCCGCGCTACGGCATAAAGCCGGCTGGGATGGGGCGGGCACACGAGCAGTGTCGGGGTCTTGTCCGGGCGCTCATCGGATCCGAAGAGAGTCCCATCGTCGCCGTAGACGAAGAGATTGATGTCGTCGACGTTGTCCGAGGCGCGCGCGAGGAGGAGCACGCAAGAGGCCTTGGGCACGCGCAAGAGGCCCGAGACGCGATCGCCCGGCGCCCCTGCATCCACCGCAACGATTGTCGTCGCGCTCGCGCCCGCCCGCTTGGCGCGTTCCGCGTCCTTGGCCAGGAACCGTTCGCCGTCGAGACCGCCGTCGATTCTTGCCGAACGCCTCGTTGCCCGGGCCGCCGTGACCCCCTCCGACCCAACCGCATCCGGTGAGAAGGACGAGAACGATGACGAGCGCGAGCTCCTTCATCGTCCGCCTCCGGTCGCGAGTTGTCCCATCGGCCACACTGCGAACAGCCATGCCACGCCCGAGCCGGCTGCTTCCACCGTGACGGCTGTGCGCTCTCGTCCCTCTGCACAAAACCCGAGTGCGGTGCCCATACCCTCCGGGCCGGAGTGGTTTTGCGCTTCGCGCTCGTCGAGGTCGACGCTCATGGCGAGGCCCAGCGGCTCACCGCGGATGATGGCTACTGCGGCGAGGTAGCAGCTTCCTGGATTCGAGCTCGAGGGGCAGAAGCGTCACTCCCGAGACTCCGAGAGACGAGTATACCGGCGAGCTCGGGAGCTCCCGAACGTGGCGCTCGCGCACGGCCTGCGCCATGCGTGCGCGAAGCCCTGACGGCCACGCTTCCGGCAATCCCGAAGGTAGGGGGTAGCGTGACCAGAGGACCATCACCACGCCGCCGGGCACGCCGCCGCTCACCCGAAGGCGTGCGGTCCGCCGCTCACCGTTGCAAAAGCTCAGCGTCGCGTCGCTGCTCTCCGTTCGGTTCCATGTCCGCCATCTCCGGCGGTTCGAGCCAGGCGATTTCCGCATCGAGATTGATGCCCGGGCCGAGCACGTCCACTCGATGACATCCCGCCTCGACCTGGAGGTCCGACGCGGAAGCCCCATCGCGCCCGATTCGATACGATCTGCGGGTCTGCTCGTTCGCGCCCAGCCGGCGCGTGCGGGCCTCGATCGCGCGAACCCTCGCTTCGAGAGGAGCCGGGGCGGGGCGCGGACCGGAAACACCGAGCGGGGCTCCTGGCCCCGCATTTCGCTGGGTCAGCGCTTGCATCAAGGGTGGTACGGGCCGGGGCGCGCGAACCACGACGAACTCGAGGAGCGCTCGCGGGCTTCGCATCTCCACGAGCAAGCGCTCGAGCATGAGCTTGCGCACGCCGCAGCGAACGAGCTGAGCCGCTCCCGCCACGCTTTGTTCCGGGTACTCGCCTTCGGGCCAGTGGAGCGGCGTGTCCCCGGCAGCAAAGCGCAGGAGGAAGGTGCTCGACTTGGCACCGAGCACGGCGACCGTCACGCAATCCTCGCTCGTGGGATCGCTGAGCGACGGTGCCAAGAGCAGGGGGCGAGACTGACCCCGCTCCAGCATGCGAACCGGCAGGCGCTGGACCTTGCCGAGCTTCTTCCACTCCCGAACGAGCTTGGTCGCGTCCTGGTCGAGATCCGCGCGCGCCGAGAGCGGAAGGAGCAGTGAACCGGCGAAGCAGAGAAGCGCGAGGAGCCAGCGCATCTCAGTCGTCCACCGGCGTAAACGGGCTCTCCACGAAGGAACGACGTTCCGCGTCCCAGATGAACAGGCGGTGCGCGGTGACCTCACCCTGATCGACGGCCGTCACGAGATACGCGAGGGCGTAGCTCGGCCCCTCGGCATTTCCCATGGTCATGCTCGCGGCATCTTCTTCGCTGAAGTAGGCGCCGCAATCCAGGTGGGAGTGAAAGAACACCTTCACCTGCACGTTCGCGCTGTCCGGCCTCGGAGATGGCGCGATCGAATTTCAAGGTGTGGATCTTGAAGTACTCGCGCCCGGTGCGGGGATGCCCTTCGGGATCGGCTGCGTGATACTTGTTCGCGAGATTGTCCAAAACGACCGCCCGGTCGACCAAGAGCGAGTCGCCGAGGGGTCCTTCGAGATATCCGCAGGCCTCTTCGTCGCGCCCGTATGCTTCGCGACCCGCGCGCTCCACTTCGGCGAGCACACTCCTCGGGATGCGAAGGTTTCCTTGGGTCCAGGGCAGGGTCATGAGCGAGAGGAGCGTAGCAGCTACCAGACGTAGCGGCGTTCCCACTTCATCGGCGCAAAGTACCGATCCCCGCGGTCGCAGGCGATGGTGACCACCGCGCCGCCGCCTTGCTCGCGCTGGAGCCGCTCGGCCACTTGCACCGCCGCGAAAATGTTCGCTCCGGTGGAATGCCCAATGTGGAGCCCTTCGAGCTCGGCGACCTTGTCCGCCATGTCCCAGCCGTCTTCGGTCGTGACCGGGAGGATCTCGTCGGGCAAGTGCGGGTCGTAGATCGGGGGCACGAGACTCGACGCCATGTGCTTGAGTCCCTCGAGGCCGTGCAGCGACTCGGCGGGCTCGACGGCGATGCAGCGGATCTTCTTCGAGTGCTCTCGGAGCCGACGGGTGGTTCCCATCATCGTACCGCTCGTGCCGAGGCCCGTTACGAATGCGCTGAGTCGATCGCCGAGCGCGTCGAGGATCTCGGCGCCGGTACCATGATAGTGGGCGAGGGGATTGGAAGGATTGGAGTACTGGTCCGCGTAGAAGTAGCGGTCGGGATGGGCGGCGACGCGGGCCTGGCACAGGCGGATCGCGCCGTCCGAGCCCTCCATCGGATCGCTCGGGACGAACCTCTGCGCCGTACGCCTGGGTGATGTCCTTGCGCGCCTTGGTGACGTTCTTCGGCATCACCAGCTCGACTTCGACGCCGAGGGCGGCGCCGACCATCGAGTAGGCAACGCCCGTGTTGCCGCTCGTCGCATCGATGAGGATCTTGGCCCTTGCCGAGGCGGCCGTCGGCGAGCGCGTCTTTCATGATGCGGAGCGCCGGTCGGTCCTTGACCGAGCCGCCGGGATTGGCGAACTCGAGCTTCACGTAGACCTCCACGTCCGGAGCGCTCTTTGCCACCTGATGCAAGCGCAAGAGCGGCGTCTTGCCCACGGCGTCGAGCACGCTTTCGAGCCGTCGAGAGCGTGCGAGTCGAATCGTCATCGAAGCTCCAGGATTTCGCGCGATGCGATCGAGCGCCCGCCAGGCGCCCGCACCGACCTGGCGCGGCAGAGCAAAGCGAAAGTGCTTCTCGTGGCCGAATGGTTTTGGCTCTCGATCCGGGCACATCGACAGCGTCCGTACCCCAGCTCGACGAAGGTACTCGGCTTCGATGCTCGCCCCGTCCGTGCCGGCGATCTCGATGACCGCCGCCCGCGATGCGCTCCTGTCCGCCCTCGCCGACCTCCGCGAGGCGTCGCTGGCGCTCGAGAGCGATCGCCTGGGATCATGCGCCGCCTGCGATGGCCGGCACGATGCTGATTTCCGTCGCCCTCTTCCACCTCGGTGTCGAGGCCGTCGAGGAATCGAATGTCCTCGTCGCCGACGTAGATGTTGACGAAGCGTCGCACGCCTTTGTCGTCGAGCAGGCGTTCGCGCATGCCGGGGTGCTTGCCCTCGAGCTCCTCGATGACCTGTCGGACCGTGCCGGCGCCGATTTGCACCGCATCGTTTCCGCCGGTGAGCGTGCGAAGCGGGGTGGGAATGCGTACCGTGACCATGTTCGTCTCCTTTCAAGCTGCAGAGGACGGCAAGACGTAGCGGGACTCTTCGACGCTCCGAATGCTTGCTGCTCGTCCGCACAAGCCGCAAGTCGGTGCGAGGGAAAGCGGGCACGCTGCGCAGGAGGTCCGACTTGCCGTCGTAGGTGTGGACGAGCCCGAGCGCGGAAAAATCACCCGTGAGGGCTCGAAGAGCGAGATCGGCCATGAGCGCGCCCGCCAGCCCGACCACCGGTCCCATCACGCCGGCTTCGTTGCAGCTGGGAGCGGGCCCCCAGCTCGGCAGATCCTCGAACAGGCAGCGGTAGCAAGGACGACCCTCCGGCGCGACCTGCCAAACCGTGGCTCGGAAGCGGATCGCCGCGCCGTGGACGACAGGCTTCGATTCGAGGTGACAGGCATCCGCAACCAGGAACTTCGTGGCGAAGTTGTCGGCCCCCTCGATCACGAGGTCGACGCTCCGGGCGAGTGCTCGGCGCATTTTCCGGAAGGAATCGCGAGTGCACGAGCTCGATCGACTCTTCGCGTCGTCCCGCAAGGACGAGGTTTCGTTTCGCAACCTCGAGCTTGTCCTTTCCCACGTCCTCTTCCGAAAACAGGATCTGGCGATGCAGGTTCGAGAGATCGACCGGATCGTCGTCCACCAGCACCAACGTGCCGACTCCCGCGCGAGCCAAAGCGATGGCCACCGGACAGCCGAGACCGCCCACGCCCACGATCATCACGCGGGCCGTCTTCGCCGATCCGATGTCGCTCGAAACGCTCATGCCGGGTCTCGAAGTACTCGTCGAGGCTGAAGTAGCGCTCGCCGGTGTCGCAGAGCACCGTCACCACGTTCTTTTCGGGTCCGAGCTCCCGGGCCAGGTCGAGCGCGATGGCCACGTTCGCTCCCGCGCTGATGCCGACCAAGAGCCCCTCACTCCGAGCGAGAAGGCGTTTGATGTTCCACGCGCGTTCGTCGGTCACGGTGCGGACTTCGTGGGGGGTCGCCGGGTCGTAGTTTTTCGGAACGAAGCCGGCGGCGATGCCCTGGATCTTGGTAGGCCCGCGTTCGCCCCGAGAAATCGTGGCGCACGTCTCCGGCTCCACGGCGATCACACGACACTCGGGCACTGCCTCTCGCAGCGCTCGGCCCACTCCGCTCACCGTTCCGCCCGTGCCCACCGCCGCCACGAACCGTCGACCTTCAGATCGCCCATCGCGTGGAGGATTTCCCGCGGACGTGACTCGATAGTGCACGTCGGGGTTGGCGCGGATTTTCGAACTGCTGAGGCAAGAAGGCCCCCGGCGTGTCGCTGGCGATCTCCCGAGCCTTCGTCGATGGCGCCCGTCCATCTGGTCGGCCTCGGGCGTCAGGACGAGCTCGGCGCCGAGCGCTTGGAGAAGCTGCCGGCGTTCGAGGCTCATGCTCTCGGGCATCGTGAGCACGCAGCGATAGCCACGTCGGCGCGACACGAGCGCCAGGCCGATGCCGGTATTGCCACTGGTCGGCTCGACGACGACGCCGCCCGGGCCGAGGCAGACCCTCGCGCTCGGCTTGCTCGATCATCGCGAGGCAGATCCGGTCCTTCACCGAGCCGCCGGGGTTGGCGCTCTCGAGCTTGCCGAACACGCGGCCTCGAGGGGCGTCGCTTTCGACGCGTCGGATCTCGACGAGCGGTGTGTCGCCGATGAGCTCGAGGACGTTCTCGTAGACCGCAGGGTGATCGGGCAGGGGAGGAAGAGGCATGGTGCTGGTCAGATGACGTAGACGTAGCGTTGGCCGCGGGGGCGCTTGATCCCCAGCCGATCGGCGCGCGCACAGATGTCGGAGATGGTGACTTCGTCGAAGCATGCCTCGATCCGCGTCGAGAGATCGTCGAACATCGCGTCGGTCACGCGCTCTCCGTCACTCCCGCGGGCTGGACGCGTCCTTCGATCGCTTCGCTCCGAAAGCGTGATCGGCCCCTCGAGCGCGCGCACCACGTCACCCAGGCGCACTTCCGCGGCACTCCGCGCCAAGCTGTAGCCGCCCTGGGGGCCCCGCTTGGAACCAACGATGCCCGCCCGCTTCAGATCCTGGAAGATCTGCTCGAGAAAGCGGGGCGGGATCCCCTCCCGTTCGGCGATGTCCTTCACCTGAGTGGGTCCGCCGTCGTTGTAGAACGCGATGTCGAACAGAGCCCGAACGGCGTAGCGCCCCTTGTTCGAGAGCTTCACGGCACGCCGTCCTTCCGCTCGTCACGCTGGCGCTGCGACACGCCGGAGTTTGTGCATTGTTACATCGGAATTGTCAAGAACACCCCTCGAGGGGGTATCACCGAAACCAACACTGGATGGACGCCGGAGGGAATGAACCGGAGAGGCGCAGCGGATCCGGTGGGATTTTTGTGGCCGATGCGAGCGGCTAGAAGTCCATGTCGCCCATGCCGCCCATGCCGCCCATGCCGCCCATGCCCATGCCGCCCATTCCACCCATGCCCATGCCACCCATACCGCCCATGCCACCGCCCATTTCCGGTGCGGCGGCCTCGGGCTGAGGTTTGTCGGCGATGATGGCGCTCGTGGTGACGAGCAGGCCGGCCACGCTGGCCGCGTTCTCGAGGGCAATGCGGACCACCTTCGTGGGATCGATCACTCCCGCTGCGATCAGATCTTCGTAGGTATCGGTCGCAGCGTTGTATCCGAAGTTGCCTTTCCCCTCGCGAACCTTGTTGAGAACGACCGCAGCTTCGACGCCCGAATTCTCGGCAATCTGAGCAAGCGGCGCGCCGAGGGCATCGCGGAGCACTCGAGCGCCCCACTGCTCTTCACCTTCGAGATCGAGCGCATCCAGGGCTTTCTCGCAGCGGATCAGCGCAACGCCTCCGCCCGCGACGATGCCCTCTTCGACCGCCGCGCGCGTGGCGTGCATCGAATCCTCGACGCGATCCTTGCGCTCCTTCATCTCGGTCTCGGTGGCGCCTCCGACCTTGATCACTGCGACGCCGCCAACGAGCTTCGCCAGCCGTTCTTGGAGCTTTTCGCGGTCGTAGTCGCTCTTGGTTTCGTCGATCTGTCGGCGGATCACTTCGATGCGACCCTGAATCGCTTTCTTTTCGCCCGCGCCGTCCACGAGAGTCGTGTTGTCCTTGTCGATCTCGACGCGCTGGGCGTGGCCAAGCTCCGCGACGCCGATCTTCTCGAGCTGAACACCGAGATCGTCACTCACGACCTGACCGCCGGTCAGGACGGCGATGTCCTTGAGCATCTCCTTGCGCCGGTCCCCGAATCCGGGGGCCTTCACGGCGCAGCAGGACAAAACCCCTCGAAGCTTGTTCACGACCAAGGTGGCGAGGGCCTCTCCCTCGATGTCCTCGGCAATGATGAGCAGCGGCTTTTGCTCGCGAGCGACCGCCTCCAGCACGGGAACCAGGTCGCGCATGCTCGAGATCTTCTTTTCCGAAATCAGGATGTAGGGATCCTCGAGCACCACCTGCATCTTCTCCACGTTCGTGACGAAGTACGGTGAGAGATAGCCGCGGTCGAACTGCATGCCTTCGACGACCTCGAGAGAAGTTTCGAGGCCTTTGGCTTCCTCGATGGTGATGACGCCTTCCTTGCCGACCTTCTCCATCGCCTCGGCGAGCATTTTGCCAACCGTCTCGTCGCCGTTGGCGCTGATGGTGCCGACCTGCTCGATTTGACGCTTGCCGTCCACGTTCTTGCTCTGCTTCTTGAGCTCGGCGATCACGCAGGCGACGCCTTTGTCGATACCGCGCTTGAGACCCATCGGGTTTTGCCCCGCGGCAACGAGCTTCAGCCCTTCGACGCAGATGGCCTGTGCCAGAACGGTTGCGGTGGTGGTGCCATCACCGGCGAGATCGGCGGTCTTGGTCGCGACTTCGCGCACCATCATCACGCCCATGTTCTCGAACTTCTCAGCGAGCTCGATTTCCTTGGCGACCGTCACGCCGTCCTTGGTGATCTTCGGCGCGCCCCAGCTCTTTTCCAGCACGACATTGCGGCCTTTCGGGCCAAGGGTGACCTTGACCGCGTCCGCGAGTGCGCTGACGCCGCTCAAGATCCGCTTCTGTGCTGCCGTGTCGTAAAGGATTGCTTTTGCTGCCATGGTGGCGCGGAAGGTAAATCGAATCGGGGGCAGAGTCAACCTCCGCCCGTCTCTCCCGACGAAAACGCCTACTTTCACGACGCTCCAAGCCGCTTTTGGGTTCTCGGCCGCGAAAATTCGAACCACAGAGACGCAGGTCCTCCGCCACTCTCACGAGGATCTTGGAGGTCGCCTCATCCGCGGCGCGCTTCGTGACACCCCACGGACGCGCGACCCGACCGGCGCCCGACTGAGCTGAGACTCACAGGAGCGAACGAGTTTGCTGGTGACGAGAACAGCGCGGATGCGCGTGTCGAAGCGGTGAGCTCTCACCCCAAAAATGATCTTGGCGCTGGCTAGCGCTCTTGGCGCTTCGGCGGTCTCTTCGATGCCACCAAACTTCAAGACCGATGAGCTCGGGGCATCGAGAAAAGCGTGCACCTACATGCACACACACGCTTTCCCGCGCGCGTGAAAAATTGCAATTTGATTCAGGATTTTTGATCGACGCCCTCAACAATGGGATGCTCGAGGGTCGCCTCGTGCGTAGAGTGCACGCGGCCCTTCAACCCGGAGACCGAACATGCTGCGTTGGCTTTCGATCGTCTGCCTCGGAGCCATCCTCGCCGCTTGTGGCTCGAGCGACAATTCCGCGAACCAAGGGGCATGCGCCAACGGGAGCTGCAACGCCTGCGGCGACTGCTACGACCTCTGTGTTTGCACGACCGGCGACACCGAAGGTTGCGTGATTGCGTGCAACGCCCAGGCTGTCGGCGGGTTCGGCAATACGTCGAGCGGTGGCACCGGCAATGCGTCGAACGGCGGCACCGGCAATGCTTCGAACGGTGGCACGGGTGGAACGATCGTTCCCACCGGTGGCATGGCCACTGCGCTGACCATCACCGAGGTGAGCCTGTACCAGGGCGTCAAGGTTCCGCTGATGCAAAACGGTGGGGACGTGGGTCAGAAGAATGCGCCCCCGGTCGTGGATCGCGAGGGTCGGATCCGGGTGTTCGTGTCGCCGGAGGCCGAGTGGCAGCCTCGGGACGTGATTGCGCAGATCGAGCTCGGCGGCTCGGCACCGACGACGCTCCAGGGACAAGGATTCATTCAAGGCGCATCGACGGACGCGCAGATGGAGACGACCCTCAACGTCGACATTCCGCCGGGGGTCATCAAGCAGGACACGACGTACAGCGTGACCCTGCTGGAAGCCTCCGATCAAACCTACCCCGGGAGCGCTGGAGGCGCGAAGTATCCCCCGAGCGGCGCCTCGTCGATGGGCGCCAAGAGCGTGAACGGCGTCTTGAACCTCACCATCGTTCCCATCGTCGTGAACGGGGTCATGCCGGACATGAGCCAAGCTCGGATCGACGGCTATCACGAGCGGTTCAAGAAGCTCTATCCGGTGCCGGACGTGGTGATCACCGTGCGACAAGCCGTGACCTACAACGGAAGCGTGAGCGGAAACGGCAGCGGCTGGAACTCGCTGCTCGACTACTTGCTCAATCTCCGAGCCAACGACAAGCCCCCGAAAAACGCATTTTACTACGGAAGCTTCACGCCCACCCAGAGCTTCAACCAGTTTTGCCAGAGCGTGTGCGTTGCCGGGCTCGGCGTACAACCGGGAGCGAACGACGTGAACGGTCGGGGCGCCATCGGCCTCGGCTTCTTCCCGAGCGGGGGAAATCCGGGAGCGCCCGATACCGCGTGTCACGAGATCGGTCACACCCATGGGCGACCTCACGCTCCCTGCGGGACCAGCCAGGGACTCGGCCCCTACCCGTACAGCGGCGGCATCATCGGCGATTGGGGCTACGACATCGTCACGACGAATCTGATCGATCCCCAAAAATACACGGACATGATGGGTTACTGCCAGCTCACCTGGATCAGTGACTTCAACTACAACCTGATCTTCGAGCGACTCGCGTATGCGAACTCGACGGCGTACATGAAGGTGGACGATCCCGATCGCGCGCCGGGCACGTACCAGAGCTTGGTCGTGGAGTCCGACGGAACTCTGCATTGGGGATCGGCGCGCCAGATCGACGATCCGCTGATGGGGGACAAGAAGCAGGTCACGATGGTCGACGCCCACGGCAAGGCCAAGACCGTGACCGGCATCTGGTATCCAGTCGATCACCTCGAGGGCGGGATTTTGCTCGTGAAACAGCACCTGGTGAGCTCGGGAGTGGTGTCGCTTTCGGCAGCAGGGATCGGAAACCTCACCCTCGCCCCATGAGGATCACGCGGTAACGCGCGTTCGGAGTCCTCATCCTGACGAAGAAGCCCGGTGTCGCGACGCAGGCGGGCGGCGAAAAGAAGTGCTCTCCGGGCAAGTGCGGCGGACCCCGCCCTCAATCCGCGGTGGCCAGGAGGAGCTCCCTGAGAGCTGCCGCAGCGGGCGCCAGGCGTTCGATCCCGCGATGCACCAGAACGAGATCCCGCGCGATGGGCGTGCCGGGGTGTCGAACGATCGATAGCCGGCGGCTCTTCAGATCCCGGGTGATGGCGGCTCGGCTGATGAGCGCGACGCCAATGCCTTCGGCGACGTGCCCTTTGACGGCGGCGATGCTGCTGAGCTCCATGACGATGGTCACGTTCGGAAAGTGACGGTCGAGGACTGCCCGCGTAACCGTACCGTGGGGGAAGGTCAGAAACGGTGCGTTCTTGGTGCTCTTGCCTCGCGCCTTGACGACGACGAACGAGTCGCGCCTCCAGTGCTCGCCGCCCGGTCCGCTCATCACCGCGATGTCGATGTCTCCGCGCTCCAGCGCTTCGTGGGTGGCATCCCCGGTGAGCTCCCGGAGCACGATTCGCACCCCGGGAAAGCGTTTGCGAAAGTGCGCGAGCACCGGAGGGAGGAGATACGTAGCGGTGGTGGCGCCGGCGGCGATGCGGACCTCACCGGCGGACAAATCTTCGAGCTGTCGCACCGCGCGGCGCCCGTCTTCAACGGCGGCGAGAGCAGCCCGCGCGTGGGGAACGAGGGCGCGGCCGGCTGCCGTGAGTCGAGCGCCCTTTTGACCGCGTTCGAGAAGGCGAGCACCGAGCTGCGCTTCCAGACGTTGAATGGCCGTGCTCAGCGCGGGTTGAGTGAGATGGGCGCTGCGAGCGGCGGCGGTGAAGCTGCCGCTCTCGGCCACGGAAAGCAGGTGCTGGAGCTCGTCGAGCATTGAAATAGTTTATGGCAATCAGAATAATAATCAATTCGACATATACCAAGGCGACGCCCAGATTGAGTGCATGCTGTTCCTCTCGCTCTTGTTCGGCCTCGGGGTCGCAGCCGGGGCGCTCACCACGGTGGCGGGCATGGGGGGCGGGCTCCTGCTCCTGCTTTCGATGGGTGTCGCCTCCGACGTCCTGACGGCACTCGCCGCGAGCTCACCCGCGCTCCTGATCGGAAACCTGCACCGCTCGTTTCTGTATCGAAACAGCGTTGATTGGGGGATCGTTCGGGCGTTCGTGCTGGGCGCCGTTCCCGGTGCGCTCCTCGGGGCGCTGGTTGCGGTGGCGGTACCGGGCTGGGCTGTGAACCTCCTGCTGCTCGGGATGACCCTGTTCACACTGGCTCGCGCCCGGGGCTTGGCCCGCGTGGCGCCACCTCGCGGCGCGATGCTCCCGGCCGGATTCGTGATTGGCGGGCTCACCGGAAGCGCTGGCGGAGCGGCCGTGCTCACGGCTCCGCTCTTTCTGTCCTCGGGGCTCGTGGGAGACGCGTACGTCGGAACGCTTTCGGTTTCCGCGGTCGGGATGCACGCCGGTCGCATCGGAGGCTATCTGCTCGGGGGGCTGTTCGAATCGACGCGTGCTCGGCTACGCAGCGCTGTGTACGGTCGGCGTGCTCGTCGGAAACTTCGCCGGTCGCCGCCTGAGGATCTGGGCGCGCCGATTGCCGGAGGGTTTGCTCGAGCACGTCATTCTCGTGCTGTGTGTCGTGCTCGGATTCATCGGCGTGGGCCGGCACTGAGGGAGCGTGCTAGAAACCAAAGCTCGATGCGCCGGCTCGCGTTCGCCGCGGTCTTCTTGTGTGCTTGTTCGGATCCGGCGCCGCCGAACGACGTCCCCGACAAGCCCTCCTGCGACGCGACCCTCCCCGCGCCGTCGACCCCGACGGCCCTCCAAGTGCTCGAGGAGGCAAAGGATGGCAGCTACGTTCCGCTGAACGCCAACGACGCGCTGATCCGACACAGCGGGCCCCAGGGTGGGCAGCATTTCTACGTCGGTGTGCAGGTCTTTTCCCCCGACGAGCGGATCTGGACCTTCCACGCTTCGCTGGTGGACGGGTCCGGCGCATCCCTCGCCGCTGGATCACGCGGGGTCACCTCCTGTGAGAACCAATGGACAAAGCCCCGTGAGGTGACGGTCTTTCTCGATCAGCTCTTCGTTGCGCTGAGCGGTACGGTGAAAGTCGATGCCACCTCCGATCCGGACACGCTGAGCTTCGAGGCGCCGGTGACCGTGCCCTGACCGGGCGCCGGGTACGGACCGAAGTCCGCACCCGGCTCACGATCATCTGGCAATGACGGGCTCGGACGCCGGAGCCTCGTCGGGCAAGCTCGCGAGGGCCGCCCGCGCTTCGGCGGCGTGACGGCGCCAGCCGCCGCGCTCGACCCGGATCCACAGGATGATGGCTCCGACGACGATCTCCACGCACAGCCCCAGCCAGCCGCCCACGGCACCCAGCCCGAAGTGGTAGCCGAGCAGCCACGTGAGAGGAGGCGTCGAGACCCACGCGGTGGTCACCGCGATGAGCGCCGGAAAGCGCACGTCACCCGTTCCGCGCAGGACCGAGCGCGCGACGACGCTGGCAGCGTCGAACACCTGAAACACCGCGGCCACGCAGAGTAGCCGCGCCGTCACGGCCCGCACCGCCAGATCATCGGTGAATGCTCTGGCAATGACGGAGCCGAAGAGCCAGAACCCGAGCCCACACAGGCCCGCGTACAGGGCGGCGATCCCGAGCGCTCGGCGGCCCAGGCTCTTGACCAATCCATCCTCGCCGGCGCCCACGGCTTGACCGACGAGCACCGACGCGGCTTCGCCCATTGCGAAGGCCGGCAGGAACGAGAAGTGGGTGACCTGCAACGCGATCTGGTGCGCGGCCAAGTCGACGTCGCCGATGCGACCGAGCATCACGACGAGCACACCGAACGCGCCGACCTCCAGGAAGAACTGGAGACCGAGGGGCAATCCCAGCTTCAAGATGTGGACCACGTGCCGCACGCGCGCGAGACCGAAGGCAACACCCGGATCCCGCGAAGCGCGGATCAGGAGCGACGCTTCGACCACGTGTCCGAGGGCCGCAGCTGCGCCCGCCCCGCTCACGCCCCAGCCGAGGCCGAGGATGAACAGCGAGTCGAGAGCGATGTTCGTGAGGTTTGCCGCGAGCGCAGAGGTGAGAGGCGAACGCGAATCACCGAGCCCGTAGCGTGCTTCGCGAAGCACGATCGCGATGAGCGCGAACGGCGCACCCAGGTTTCTGAGCGAGAGGTAGTGCGCTGCCTGAAACCCTGCATCGGGGCTGGCGGTAAAGTCGGGCAGAACGCGAATCAGGAGTCGGCCCGAGAGCACGGCCAGCATGCCGAGCACCACTGCGCACAGGACTCCCGCCGCGACGTAGGCAGGGATGTCCCGACGCCGGCCCGCCCCCGTCGCTTGAGAAACAACGACCTTTACCGCTCGTAAAAGGCCAAATCCGAAGCAGATCAGGCCAAACGCGGCGACGCCGCCGAGACCCACACCTGCCAGAGCAGACGCCCCGAGCCGGCCGACGAACAGCGTGCTGACGAGGGTCATGATGCTGTACGAGAGCATCGAGACCGCGAGCGGCCACGCGAGTCGCACCAACTCGGGGACGGGTTTTCGTTTCCATCGGAGCGCTTCGCGCTGTGTTTGGGAGTTCATGACGATTCCTCTGGGTTCGGGTTTGGAGTTGAAACAAAAAAAAGCCGCGGGAGCCTTTCGGCGCCCGCGGCAAGGGAAATTCGGGGTTCGTATCGACTCAGATCATCCGAAGTCTCCCTCGAGCGCGGGCGCCACGACCGACGCACACGGCAAGCACCGTGAGCTGCGGCTTCGACGAATTGGCGGAAATGCGCTGCATGGATGGACCTCGTGGGTCGATGGGATCCCTATGACATTCGTGAATGCCGCGGTCAACATCGGTTGGTTGGATATTTCACAGGGAGACGGAAGGGCGGGAGCAAGTCGGGGAGGAATTTCCAAAAACGTATTCTCCGAAACTTGCGTCGCAAGCTCGCGAACTCACTTGTGGGATCAGTCGGAACGACGTGGGGTCAGGGGCAGCGGACGCGGATCGTTTCCGGGGCTTCGCAGATCTTGTTCTTGGGGCAGGGCGGCTCGTCCTCGAGGGACCAGCAGCTTCCGTCCTCGGCCCAATGCTCGACCTCGTTGGCGGCGTCGGGAAGCGCGCTTGCGTCGGCGGCATGGGGGTGGAGCTCGATTTCCAGGCGCAGCACGTGCTCGTCACCGGCAGGGGTCGGAAGGGAGCGCTCGACGCAGCTCCGCAGCGATTCGTCACCGCTCGCTTGGGCCTTGTGGCTCGAGTCGACGGTCACCACCAGGGTTTGCGGCTGGGGCTGCGCCGCCAGGAGGGCCCTGTAGCAGTCGAAGATCTCCGGAAACTGCTCGATCAGCTGGTTGGCGAAGGGAGACGGTCGGCCGCGTTGGATGCGAAGCAGAGGGCCTTCCGGATCGCCGCGCCGCGTCCAGCCGTTGTCGCTCGCGTCCAAGCGTGTCGTGCTCTTTGGAGGCGCGGGGGGAAGGGTGCGCAAATCCTTGGGCGCGCAGTCGAGCCACGCGGCGGCGCGCTGGTCTGCTTCGACGAGCCAGGCGTGGGGGATCGAATCCAGGGGCTCCGGAAGGGTCGCCGGCAACGAGCGCTCTCCGAAGCCAGGCAGAAAGCCTGCGGCCGACTCGTATCCGCGCAGGGCGGCGATGCGCACGAAGCTGAGGGCGTCGACGTAGGCTTTTTCGTCGCGCTGTTCAGGCGCACGGTCGGTGAAGAGAAATCCGAACTTCAAGACCCCGTAGCGGTACTGGCCCTCGATCTCGCCGTTGTCGGCGGCGGTCCGCAGATCCGACATGCCGCGTGCGTAAACGTCGCTTTCCGGGTGCTCCTCGACCTTCAAGCTTTCCACGAAGGCGCGTCCCCGAACGAGGGCGCGAGCGCCCGCCTCGCGATCGAGCTTCGGGCAGTGCCTTTTGGGGGCCGGTGGTTCCGGGATCTCCGATACGTGGGAAAGCCCGGGTGGAGGTCCCGGCGGTGCGCACGCAAAGAGCGCGAGAGCGGCGAGCCAGGCGCCGGGTCTCATGCTCAGTTGTAGAGCGCGTCGAGCGCGTTTTCGTACTTCGCCAACACGTTGCGCCGTTTGAGCTTCAGAGTCGGGCGTGAGCATGCCGTTGTCGGTCGTGAAGTCTTCGTCGGTGATCGCGAAGCTTCTGCGGCCGCTCGAAGCCCTTGAAGCTCGAGCTGTGCTTCTTGAGCTCCTCTTCCAAAAGCTTCTTCACTTCGCGTGCTCTTGGCGATGTCATCCAGCTTCACGCCGTGCTCGCCGGCCCACTTCTTCAGCGCGCCCTGGTCGGGCACGACGAGCGCGACGTTGTAGGGCTTGTTCGCTGCCGTGGATCATCACGTTGGCGATGTAGGGCGAGAGCTTGAGCTCCTCTTCGAGCGGCGAGGGGACGACGTACTTGCCGTTTTCGAGCTTGTACTGCTCCTTGATGCGGCCGGTGATGTAGAGGTACCCGTCGTCGTCGACGTATCCCATGTCGCCGCTGCGGAACGTGCGATCCTTCATCAAGACCTGCGTCGTTCTCTTCCTGGCGGTTGTGGTAGCCCTGCATGATGTTCGGGCCCTTGACCACGATCTCGCCGTTCTTGGCGTCGTCCGGTCACGTCTTGTCGATCGTGATGGTGACGCCCGGGATGGGCTTGCCGACGCTGCCGATCTTGCGGTTGCCCGGGTAGTTGGCCGTCGCGATCGGGCTCGTCTCGGTCAGGCCGTAGCCCTCGTAGACCTCGATGCCGAGCGCGTCGATGAACTCCGCGACTTCTCGATGCTGAGCGCGGCGCTGCCGCTGACTGCGTACTTCAGTCGGCCCCCGAAGCTTGTCGCGGATCTTCGAGAAGATCAGCGTGTCCGCGAGGGCGATACCCATTCCGCCGAGCACGCCCACGACTATCGCCGCGCGCGCGTTCGTGTCGTGGTTCTTGATGCGCGTTCCGGAACAGGCTCTGAATGAACGCCGGACTGCTCGGCCATCTGCTTGTTCACGCCGTCGTAGATGCGGTTGAAAATCCGCGGAACGGCGAACAGGATGGTGGGCTTCACCTCGGCGAGGTTCGCGACCAGGTTCTCGATCGCGTCGTTGATGCCCATCGAGCAACCCATGCTGAGCATCGAGTGGAGCTCGCACGTCTGCCCGAAGGAGTGCGCCCAGGGCAAGAACGACAGCGAGCGATCGTCCGGCCTCGAACGGAAAGATGTCGATGCACGGCGTTCACGTTGCTCGCGATGTTGCCGTGGCTCAGGATCACGCCCTTGGGGTTGCCGGTCGTCCCCGACGTGTAGATGAACCCGGCGATGTCGCTGTCGGTCGGGGTGCCTGGGCTCGGGTGAGCTTTCCTCGCCCTTTTTCAGGAGCGCTTTGTAGCGAATGGTCGTCGTCCGCCGGCGCTTCGAAGCCCGATGACGTGAGCGAGCGACGAAAGCTCGGCTCTTGACGCCTTGGAGCTTCTTGTAGATTTCGTTCTTCGCGCCGATCACGATCTTTGCGCCGCAGTCGTCGAGGATGAACTTCCACTCGTCGCTCTTCTGCGCCTCGTACATGGGGACGAACGCGGCGCCGAGGCCCGTAGGTCGCGTAGCAGCGACGGCCCACTCGATGCGGTTGTCGGCGACGATGCCGACCTTGTCGCCCGCGCCCACGCCCAGCGTCGCGAGACCGCCGCGGAACGTCGTCGACGAGCTTCTTGAACTCGCCGTACGTCATCCAGTTCCACGCCGCCTCGGTCTTTACGCCGAAAAGCTCGCGGTCGGCGTACTTGTCACAGCTCTTTTCCCAGAGATCGACCAGGTTCTTGAATTTCTCGGACATGGTGTCCCCTCGTTTCCTCTCGGAGATGGCAGCGCGCCCACATAGCAGACGCCCTGCACGAAAGCCGGCCGCGAAAGATAGGGAGGTGTCTCGACCCGGTCAACGACCTGTTCGATATCTCGCTGGTTTCCCCGAACGCGCCCGGTTTTGTGTCCGTTTGCGTGGCCCGGGACACCCCGGCGTTGGTTCGGGCGCCTTTGAGCGCGCGCTTTGCAGGCACGTGTGTTGCTCTGTCCGCAGCATGAGTCCCCTGAGTTTTCCTCGAAAGTCGGACATCTTTGGCGTGGTTGGCACATTGCTCGCCGCCTGGGTCCTGCCGGCATGCGGCGGATCCGCCAGCCAGAACAAACCAAAAGTCGACGCCGGCACCGATGCGCCCACGACGCCAGCGGTGGTGGGGTTTCAAAAGCTCGTGCTCTCCACGGAGTTCACTGCGGAGGGCGCTGGCTTCGGGGACATCGACGGGGACGGTTCGATGGACGTCGTCGCTGGACCGCATTGGTACGCCGGGCCCGACTTCACGAGCTCGCACTCGATCTATCCGGAGGTGGCATTCGATCCCCATGGTTACTCCGACAACTTCTTCGCCTTCGTCAGGGACTTCGACGCCGATGGCGCGCTCGACGTATTGATCGTTGGCTTTCCGGGTCAGAACGCTTCCTGGTACGCAAACCCGAAGTCCGTCGATGCCCCTTGGGTGCGTCACGACATCGCTCTGGCAGTGGACACGGAGTCTCCTGCGTTCACCGATCTCACCGGCGACGGAGAGCCCGAGCTGGTTTGTGCGGTGGCCGGTGAGCTCGGTTGGCTCGAGCCTGGGCCCGATGCGGCGACCGCCTGGAGCTTTCATCCGCTTTCGCCTCCCGGCCCGTTCGCACCGTTCACCCATGGGCTCGGGGTGGGGGACGTGGACGGGGACGGCAGGAGCGACGTTCTCGAGGCGCGCGGGACCTGGATCCAACCGGGGTCGCTGACGGGGGATCCGGTGTGGGGATTTGCCCCAACGAGCTTCGGCCAAGGCGGAGCGCAGATGTTCGCGACGGACGTTGATGGGGACGGGGACAGTGACGTCGTGACGAGCCTCGCAGCGCATGGGTTTGGACTGTCCTGGTTCGAGCAAACTTCTCCCGGCGCCTTCACGGAACACACGATCTCGAGCCCTGACGAAACCCAGCCGGACGCGCTTCATGAACCCCACGCCCTCGCCCTCGCGGACGTGAACGGCGACGGGCTCGCGGACATCGTCAGCGGTGAGCGATTCTGGGGCCACGTCCCTGGGGGCGACCCGGACTTTTCCGCTCCGGCCGAGCTGGTCTGGTTCGAGCTGGTTCGCGATGGGAGCGGGGCGCACTACGAGCGCCACCTGGTCGACGACCAGTCGGGCGTGGGCACGGACGTGACCGCGGGCGACGTGACCGGCGATGGGCGGACGGACATCCTGGTGTCCAACAAGAAGGGCACGTTTCTTTTCGTCCAAACGCCTTGAGCAGCCTGGAGCGGCCTCCACGGGCGTTCTCTGCTAGCGTCCGCGCGCGGTGAAACACTTCGCCCTGGTCACGTTCGGCTGCCAGATGAACGCGCACGATTCCTCGCGTATGCGAGAGGTGCTCGAACGGGCGGGGTACGGGGAAACGGCGGAGCTTCGGGCGCCGATCTCATCGTCGTCAACACCTGCAGCGTGCGGGAAAAGGCGGAGCATAAGCTGTTCAGTGAGCTCGGCCGCCTCGCGCTCCTGAAGGACGAGCGCCCATCGATGACCCTCGTCGTCGCAGGCTGCGTCGCGCAGCAGGAAGGGGAACGCATCCTGTCCCGGGCTCGGGCGGTGGATCTCGTTCTCGGTCCCGACAACATTGCCGAGCTGCCGGCTCTCCTCGGCGAGCTCGATCGAGGCGCGCCTCCCATCGTGCGCACGGTGCACGATGTCGATCGACCGGAGTTCTTGCGGGCCGATCCGCGTCCTGCCCCCTCGGCATTCGTCACCGTGATGAAGGGTTGCGACGAACGCTGCTCGTTCTGCATCGTGCCCCACACCCGCGGCCCCGAGCGCTACCGCCCGAGCCGCGAGGTCGTCGAAGAGATCCGCTCCCTGGTGGAGGCCGGCGTGCGCGAGGTGACGCTCCTCGGGCAGACCGTGAACAGCTACCGGGATCCCGAGGGCCGTCTCGAGCCCGCGCCCGGCAGTGGGGAAGCTCCCTGGACCGAGACCCATCCGACGACGGCTCGGCAGGACGAGAGCGAGTTCGCAGCGCTGCTTCGGGAGATTGCTCGGGAAGTGCCGGGCCTCGGCCGCCTCCGCTACACGAGCCCCCATCCACGTCATCTCACGATGAGCTTGATCCGCGCCCACGCGGAGCTCGGCGTGCTGGCTCGCCACGCACACCTGCCCGTTCAGAGCGGGAGTGACCGCGTCCTTCGTCGGATGATCCGCCGTTACAGCATCGCGGAGTATCGTGAACGGGTCGCCGCGCTCCGGAGCTACGTGCCCGACGTCACGCTCTCCACCGATGTGATCGTGGGCTTCCCCGGGGAAACCGAGGAAGACTTCCAAAAGACTCTCGAGCTCGTGGAGTCGGTGGGGTTCACGGGCCTGTTCGCGTTCAAGTACTCGGAGCGCCCGTTCACCCCCGCCGAGAAGCTCGATGACGACGTCTCGGCCGAGGACAAGAGCCGACGGCTCTCCGCGCTTCTGGATCTCGGCGGCCGTCTGCGAAACGACCACCTCGCAAAGCTCGTGGGCACCGACCAGAAGGTGCTGGTCGAGGGCAGAGGAAAGCAGGGCTTCACCGGTCGTAGCGAGCAAAACGAGATCGTCCATTTCGGCGCTCGACGGGATCCGAGCGGAGAAATCCTGCGCGTGAAGATCATGCGCGCCTTCAAGAATTCCCTCGAAGGCGAGCTGTGCGATCCGGCGCTGCGAGCCCCTCTCCAGGGGAGCGAGCCCCGCCCCGCATTGCAGCTCCCGATGGTGGCGCGATGATCCGTCGCTTTCGCGAGCACGAGCCGCGGATCGGAGCGGACGCGTTCATCGCCGAAAACGCCAGCGTGATCGGGGAAGTAGAAATCGGAGCCGAGGCCAGCGTCTGGTACGGCGCGGTCCTGCGGGGTGATTGCGGACACATTCGTATCGGCGATCGCACCAATATCCAGGATCTGGCCTGCATTCACATGACCGGAGGTCTGTCCCACACCGAGATCGGAGCGGACGTTACGGTGGGGCACTCGGCGATCGTGCACGGGGCGATCGTGGGCGACGGGGTCCTCGTGGGAATGGGCAGCGTGCTCCTCGACGGTGCCGAAATCGGTGAGGAGAGCGTGATCGCGGCGGGAACCGTCGTGCCACCACGCATGAAGGTTCCGCCTCGAAGCCTGGTGCGCGGAACGCCCGCGAAGGTGATCCGCGAGGTGAACGAAGAAGAACGTCTTCTCGGACGCAAAGGTGCAGCCGTTTACGTCGAGCTTGCCCGAGCGCATCGCACGTCAGAACACTAACGCCGCAATCAGCGCCGCGATGACGGCGATGCTGATGGCGCCCGCCCCGATGGCGTTGCGCTTCCCCGACTTGCTCAAGCGCTTGGAATCGAGGGTCGTCAGCAAGAAGAGTGTGTACACGTGCAGCCCGCCAGGGCAGAGGAAGACTCCGATGATGGCGGCACGGAATGCGCGCTTGGCGACGTTGTCCGCGCGTTCGCCGCGACGCTTCCTCCGACGCCCGTTCTTGCGTCGATACTGGACCAGAAGCTTCTGAGCTTCCTCGGCATCTTCGATGTCCGTCAGTACCTTCACGCCGCCGAGCGCAGCCGAATACAGCTGCGCCATTCCAACCAGCGTGTCGTCTTTGAGCCAGGTCTCGATGTCCCTGGACTCGAGAAAGACCCGAGCCAGCTCGGCCTCGTGAGGCGTGTCGAAGGTTCCAACGATCACCGCTTCTCGGGGTGGACGCGCCGATAGGCGATAGGAGTCGGTCATCGGGCTTCGGGCTTTCGAGTGATCGACACCAACCGGTCCGGAGGCGGCCTCGGGGGCGTCTTCGAGTCGAAGTCCTCCACCACGAGCTCGAAGACGCCGTTGTCGAAGGGCCGGCCCGTCGCGGCGCTTGCGGGGACGAGGCGTTCTCTCAGCCCCTGCTTTCGGAGCTCCCGCGCCCGGAAGTGACAGTAGGGATTGTTGCCAGGACGGCCGAGAAGCGAGTGGGCCGTGAACGTGCAACCTCCGAGACACGGCTCGGCAAACGCACAGGATGCGCAATATCCCCAGAGATCGCTCTGGGTGCGGCGGCGCGCGAACCCGAGCTCCGGGCTTCCTTCCCAGATCTCTCGCAGGCTCCGCGCCCGCACGTTGCCTCCAACGTAGCTCGAGCTCTGGAGCGACGGACAACCCTTCACGTCGCCGTGGGACTCGATGCCCAGGGAGAGCTTGCCCGCTTGGCAACCGGCGAAGTGATCGGTTCCCCCGCGTTCGTAGGATCGCAGCAGGGCTTCCTCGGGTCCAAAGTAGCCGAGGTTGTTTCCGGGCATGAGTGCGATGCCGTCGGTGAACGCGCGCTCTTTCAGAGCCGCGACTCGGGGCACGAGATCGAGAAGCTCCCACGGCTGGAGCACGAGGTCGGTTCGATCCGCGGCGCGCCCGAGGGGAGCCGTCAGCTGAACTTGCCAGGCGGCGATGCCGGCGTCGCGCAGACGCTCGTAGAGCGGCTCGAGGTCGTGCTGATTGAGGCGATTCAGGTTGATGTTGCTGCCCGTGCGGATCCCTGCGTCTCGCAAGACCTGGAGCGCGCCCATCGCGGCTCGATGGCTGCCGGCTGCATTTCGCATCCGGTCGTGGGTTTCTTCGAGGCCGTCGATGCTCACCGAGGCGCTCTCGAGCCCTGCGTCGGCCATCTGCTCGGCGAGAGTGTGCGTCACTCCGCGGCCGCCGGTGGTCATCTGCCGGTGAATGCCCCGCTCCCGAAGTCGTCGCAGAACGTCCAAAAAGCCCGCGTGCAGGTAGGCCTCTCCGCCGATCAGTACCACTTCCCGCGCGCCGAGCTCCGACAGCTCATCGACGACAGAAAGAGCCTTTTCGGTGCTGAGCTCGTGGTCCCGAGCCACTCCCGCGCGGGAGCCGCAGTGGTGACAAGCGTGATCGCAACGCAAGGTGAGCTCCCACACCACGTAGGCGGGAAACCACGCGTCGGGCACGATCTCGAGCCGCCGATGGCTCACGATCCCGGAGGTGGCTCGGCGTAAGGACCCGGCTCGGTTTGGAGGGGAGCCTCCGTGCTCACCGGCTCGACGGGCTGACACCCCGGGTCTTGCGGTAGTTCGGGATTGTTCGGGTTCTGGCAGGGCTCCGGCGGCGGCGGGGGCCGAGTTTCATACGCGTGCGGGGGTCCGCCGTAGCAGGCCATGAGCGTGACGGCCATCGCACCTCCGGTGGCGAGTCGAAGGCAAACGTCTCGGGCCCGGCGAGCCCGCGATCGAGCACCACAGTTCGGGCATGCGCTCACGCCCTTCGGAACGAAGCCTTTGCACGTCGCGCACGAATCCATGGGCACCTTGGAAAGCAAAACGAGACCGCAGCTCTCAGCTTACACTCAGCCGCCGCCGACGAAATGAACGATTTCGAGCACGTCTCCAGGGGACAGGGACGTGGTTTCGTGCTCGGCGCGGGGCACGACCTCGCGGTTCTTTTCGACGGCAACGGGACCTTCGACCAAACCCAGGTGTTCGATCAGCGCGCGGACGGAAAGGTTCTCGGGGACGGTCTTCGCCTCGCCGTTGATGGTGAGCTCCATGACCCGAAAACCCTACTTTCGTCGATCCCTCCCGGGAAGACGAAACCGCTCCCCAAGCGTAAGCACTCGTGAATTCGCCGCCGCCCTCACCGACTTTGCCGCCAAGCCCCACCCCCCGGTACCATTTGACCATCTTGCGCAAGAACGTCGTCCTCGCATCCTGTCTGGCTCTCGGCGCTTCCGCGCTGAGCGGTACAGGGACGTGGCTGTATTACAGCGAGCTGCCCACCGACCGAGCGCTCTCCGGCGTGTTCGTCGGCGGTCAGCTTCCACCGAGCAACATCCGTCTCGGCGATTGGCTCGAAGAGCGCCGAAACCGCCTGCTCACCCGACAGGCCTATCTCGTTCTGCCGGACGGCGAGGGCGTGGTGCCAACGACCTTTGGAGACATCGGCCTCGAAGTCGACGTGGCGTCCACCATGCGTGAGGTCGAAAAGCACTCGAGCTCCGGCAGCATCTGGGCGCGGATTTATCGCGCCATCGATGCGCGGAAGAACGGCGCCGACATCCCGCTCTCGTGGACCTTCGACGAAAATCACGCCAAGGTCGTCCTCTCGCGCCTCGCGCCTCGCGTCTGGCGCGACCCGCTGGATGCCCGACTCGATCTGGTGGCGCACGAGCGGATCGACGAAGTGCCCGGACGAGAGATCAACCTCGCCGGCTCTCTCACCCTGATCGCGGAAGGCGAGCGAGGGGATCTCGCGACTCTCCCCGTGGCGACCTTGCCGGTGGCCGCCAAAGTCACCTCGGAAATGCTGGCAAAGGTCGACGTGAGTGAGGTGCTCTCGTCCTTCGAGACCAAGTTCGGCGGTACCGGACACGGTCGCGCCGTCAACATCGGCACGGCAGCGAGTTACCTGAACGGAACCGTGATCGCTCCCGGTCAGACGGTGAGCTTCAACAAGATCGTCGGCCCCCGAGATCTCGACCGCGGGTTCGTGTTCGCCCCGGTGATCAAAGACGACGAGCTCGAGCCGGGCGTTGGCGGCGGGACGTGTCAGGTCGCGAGCACCGTGCACGCCGCGGCCGTCTACGGAGCGCTCGACATTCCCAAACGGCGCAGCCACAGCCGTCCCAGCGGCTACGTCCCGATGGGTCTGGACGCGACCGTGGTCTACGGCGAGGTCGATCTCCAGGTGAGAAACCCGTACGACACGCCGCTCATCATTCACGCTTTCTTGCCTGTGGCCGGCAAGCTCCGAGTCGAGTTTCTCGGACGCTTGGCGCCCGGCAAGGTCACGCACACCTATGGCGTGATGGCTGCCCACGACTTCTACCGTCGTGTGTGGACCAAGCCGTGGATCCCCGAAGGCAAGACCATCAAGCGCCAGCGCGGCATCAAGGGCTACGACGTTGTCAGTGTCGTGAAGGTGAGCTACCCGGACGGACACGAGACCGAGCGCCGTTACTTCAGCTGGTACCGCCCGGTGCCCGAGGTGTTCTGGGTGGAGCGGGCTCGACCCTCGGCGAGCTGCCCGAGCTCCCCGAATCCGCAAAGCGCGTGGAGGTCGACGGCGTCGTGGTGAGTGGTGGAGAGACCGACACCACGGCCCAGACCGATGGCGACGACGGCGAAGAAGCTCCGCGGGGTTGATTCCCGTCGCTCCGCGCTACCGACGGCCAACCTGCGGCAAGCGGGAGCGCCAGCCTTCCACGCTCACACCGTGGGCTCGGCGAAACAGAGCGGAGAGACGTCCGGGAGTCGTGTCGAGGGTCTGGGCCACGGTCTTGACGGAAACCGAGGATCCCGCCAGGAGTCGCTCGGCGGTTTCGAGCCGAAACCGAGCGGTTTCCCCCCGGAAGGTCGTGTTGGCGCGGGTGAGCTCGCGTTGCAGCGTGCGCAAGCTCATCCCCAGTCCTCGGGCCGCTTCGGCAGCGCTCGGGACCCGCTGGCCCGCGCCGAGCCCGGCGCGCAGGAGCATCACGATCTCGACGTGTGTTCAGCGCGCTACTTCGTAGCTCGGTCACGACTCGAAGCACCAGCTCGGCGCGATCTGGGCACAGCCACGCGAGCGCGGCTTCGACCCCCTGGAAGGACTCGACAGGATACGTCGGCTCCACGACCCGATAGAAGCCAGCGACTGCTGCGCCGATCGCGCCCGAGCCGTGCAGCAGGGCTTGTCGGACGACCGTGCGCTCGAAGATCGGCTGGCGCTCGGCCATGTAGCGCATGATTGTGTCGAAAGCGGCGACGTCCAATGTTGCGAGGTCTCGCGTGTCGACGAGCGAGACATGGGGCTCGTCGGCGCGTGCTCCCACCTCGAAGCTTTCGATCATCTCGCGGGCGTCTCGATCCGTCGGATGACCCCAAGCGATGAAGCCCTTGGTGTTCCTGCCCAGTTGCCAGAAACAAAACGTTCGGCGCACGACATAACGGTCGATGGGGTCCCGCAAGAAGTCGTCGATGTCCCGCGCGGCAGTTAGCGACGTTCCCGTCGCCTTCCAATCGCTGCCGTCGTGCGCCGACACCGTCATTCGAAGCTTCGTGGCAAAAGCTAGCCTGGTGGGTTCAGCGCAGCCAGACAGCGTGCACTTCGCCGCGAATTGCTGCGTCGGATTCCCACTTGGAATGGGGCTTGACCGCGGGTCGCAGGTCGCGACAGGCGGCCTCTGCACGCGCCCGACTTTGGCGCGATACGCTGCATGGTTGGCGCATTCGGCTTCAGCGAAGGGGCTAAATTTCGCTGAATGCGATCCCTCGCGCCGCTTGCAATCGTCTTCCTGGCCTCAGCCTGTTCGTCACCGAGCTCCAACGGCTCTGGGGGTGGCGGTGGTTCATCCGGGAGCGGGGCTTCCGCCGGAACTGGGGCTTCATCGGGAACCGGCGGGTCATCGGGAACTGGCGGTTCGGGAACCGGCGGTTCGTCGGGTACCGGCGGGTCATCGGCTGCGCTTCCTCCCACGACATTCGTCTTCGAGAAGAAGGTCGGCGGTGGAAACGATCACCTGGTTGCCATGGACTACGTGAGCCTCGAGCAGCGCGTCATCACGACCCTGGCTGAAGGCAGCGTGCCGGGTTGGGGGATCGATGGCGTCAGCGTGTCTCCCGATCGGACTCGCATCGTGCTCGCGTCCTCGTATGGCGCAACGGCCCAAGATACGGCAACGGGACTCGCCACCAACCGGCTCTGGAGCCTGGACATCAATGGTGGCGACTTCGTTCGGCTGACGCCCGTGTTCCCAAACACCCACCCGGGTCAAACTGGCTGGAGCATCGACGTGCGAGACCCCGCCTTTTCCGCGGACGGGCAGAACGTCGTCTTCGACTACGGGGAAGGCGATGTTCAGGGAGGGTACGTTGCACCCTGGTTCGTGCCCGCAGATGGCAGCGCGCTACCGAGCTCCATTGACACGAATCTCGACTGTTCGGTCAACGGTAACGCGGCGTTCAATCCGGCGACGGGAGATCTATTGCTCACCCACGTCGTGTGCCTACCCGGTGTCGGGGCGGGTTTCTACTCGTATCCCGCCGCGGGCGGAGCGCCCGAATACCTGGTCGACGAAAAAGGGGTGAGCATCGCCAGTGACCCGCCGGCGTTCAGCGCGGATGGATCGGTGTTCGTCTACGCGGCTCGCTCTGACTCCGACAACATCCAATCGCTGTACGTTTATGTCGTGAGCCAGAAGCAAGTCTCTCCGCTGCTCCTGGGCGGAAATGGCGTGGACATCGTCAATGCGACCTTCGCTCCGGACAATGCGCACATGGTGTACTGCACCAAGGCCGGTGATGCGTACGACCTGCATCTCATCGATCTCGGTGTGGATCCGCCCACGGACGTGCCGCTGACCAACGACGGCGCGAGCTGCGACGCGGTGTTCTGATCCGGAAACCACTTGCGTGGTTGACGAGACAACCTGCGTTCGCTCTACTGAACCCAGTGGGGAGATCAGGGAAGCTCGGGGCGGGGATAGCGTTCGCGGTTACTACCTGGGTTGCCGCTGCTTCTGCTCAGACAGCCCAGCCGGGCTTCGGGGAGCGCGACGCCTTCGTCTTCAGCGTCGAAAACGTGTTCGGCTTTCAGAGCCAGTCGTTCGGCGACACGGACATCGATAGCAAGGGTCTACAGCCGGCGTTCTGGGGCGATGTGGGCCTGTTTGGGGTGCGGTCATCCGGCTTTTCCTACGGAGCTCTCCTCGGCGTGAGTCACCTGCGCCTCAGCCAGAGTAGCTCGAGCAACACCTCGTCCATCACCGTCCTACGGTTGGGCCCTCGACTCGGCTGGGCCGGAGCAACCAAGAACTCGTTCCTCGGATTCTGGCTGCGGGGCGGACCGTCCGTTTTCGCGCTGACCACGGACGACGATAGCTCCGACGCATCCTGGTTCTACGCGCTCGCGATTTCCGCAGAAGCGTACATGGTGATCACGCCTGCTCCACATCTCGGCATCGTGGCCGGGCCTCATTTCGACATTCATCTGATTGGCAACGACCCGGACGGGAGCGATGACGAAGCCAAGTACTCGTCGGTCGGGTTCGGTGTCGGCCTGATGGGGGAGTTTTACTGATGCGCCTCGTGCCAAGCTTGCTCCTCGCGGCGGCGGCACTGTTTGCGAGTGAGCGCGCGGCTGCGCAGGAATCGACCGGGTTCGGCGAGCAGTACCCGTTCGTGCTGTCCCTCGAACACCTGGGAGGCGTGGTCGCGCAACGAATCGACCCGGACAACAGTGGCGCGAGCACCGTCGTCAGCGCCGGACTCTTCAACACATTTGTGTACAGCGGCCCTCTACAGCGACTGGGTGTGCACTATTTCGTGGCGCCTCCGCTCTCTGTGGGCGCGCTCCTGCACTACTCGGACAACGACATCTACGGGGAGAACTTGCTTCTCGGCGCCCGGGTCGGCGTTGCGTTTCCGTTCTCGAGCTCGACGGCTCTCTGGGTCCGGGGCGGCATCGCCTACACCAGCACGAAGCTCGAGTCGCTCGGGAAGATCACCATCCGGGACGTCCGCCCCGGCGCCGAGGTGTTGCTGGTGCTGTCGCCCGTGGACCATTTCGCAGTCTTGCTGGGCGGCTCGTTCGAGATCGGCGTTGCAGGAAAGCGCGAGAGCGAGAGCTCTTCGGGCCAGACCACCTCCGAGGACTTCAAGTACATGGAGTACGGGCTGACGTTCGGCGTGCTGGCGGACTTCTGATTGCGTGCGCGAGCGGTTACCAGCGCTCCCCGGGTTTGGAGCGGAGGAAGCGCTGGTCGGTCGGTGAGTAGCGCGCGGTGCCCACCGGAAAATCGAAGCGCTGAGCCGAGCTTTCGAACACGCTGAGCGGTCGCCCGGGCCGCCCCACCACGGTGACGGGAATCACGACCCAGTGGCTCTTGCCCTTCACTTGCGCCGAACGCGCGCGATCGTGGCGTTCGACGCGCCGTTTCGGCGACTTTGCCGCGGGCTTGGGGGCCGGCGGCGGGGCAGACATCTCCTCTGCCAATGCCGAACCGGTGAAGAAAACGAGCACCATGCCACTCATCCAGAAGCCAAGGTCACGCATCGACATGAAGCGGCCTCCTTTCTCTTGATGATGCGTGTCGAGGCGGGTTCGGATCCCGAAAACTTCAGCGCGTGAGATCCCGCTCGATGCGGCGAGCTTCCGTCGCGGTCGCGCCATCGGGAAAGCGCTTCAGGTGCTGCCGCACCAAGCGGAGAGCGACGCTGGGATCGTTCTCTTGCGCGAGCTGTACGGCTCGCAGCGACTCGGCCTCGAGCAATGTGGCGCTCTTGCCGATGAGCACGTTGCCCCGCGCCGGTTTCGGCTCGGTGCGCGTCTCCGACCCCGACGAAGGTTCTGTCTCTTCCGGCGCGACTGCGACGGCTTCGGCACCCAGCGCGGTACCGCGCTTCGTGACAACACCCGGCGGGGTGGATTGCAGGCTCCGCGACTCGCTGACCTCCGCCGCTCGGGCCGGTGGGCTCTCATCGAACACCCGTGACGAGATCTCGCTTCCTCCAATCGCGATCACGCCACCGGCGAGCGCCCCAATGCCCAGCCACTTGAGGACCATCCCGCCGAGCGCCGATCCGCTCTTGGCGAGAGCCGAGCCACCACTCGCACCGCCAGCGCCGATGGTGCTCGCCGTGACGGTTGCCGCGGCGATATCGAGCACGTGGGCTTCGACTCGGTTTCGCGTGCTGGCCGCCGGCCGCTCTTTCGCCCCCGAGATCAGCAGGTTTCGCTCGATCCCTGCGTCGAGCACATCGACCAGACGTTTCGGATCACTCATCGTACCCTCGCATGGGTGGGGCGCGGCCGGTGCGCATCTCCAACGCGCGAACGAAGCGACTGCGCGCCCGCCGCAACCGTGAAGCAATCGTCCCCCTGGGACTTCCATCAGTGTGGCGATCTCGGTCAGGGTCATGCCTTCGAGCTCGAAGAGCACGAACACGGAGCGCTCAGTCTCTTCGAGCCGAGCCAAGAGCTCGTCCAACAAGGCCACCTGTCGTTTCTGGTCCAAGAGCTCATCGGCAGGAGTCTCGCTGCCCATGGCGTCGTCGGGCAGCTGAGCGCTGTGGGCCCAGTCCCGTGCCGCCTGTCGGCGCATGCTCTTGGCAACACGAAGCGCAGTTCCAAACAGGTAGCTCCGCTCAGAGCCGAGCGCGATGGCGTCCACTCGTCGGGCCGCCACGACGAACACCTCCTGCGCTGCGTCATCCACGTTGGAAGGAGGTACGCCCAGACGGCGCAGAAGCCGCCAGATCAGGTCGAAGTGCTCGCGCACCATGAGCTGAAGCCGCGCCTGGGGGCTGGGCACCGGTTCGGGCTTGGGGACGGCGCCGAGGACGGGTGGCAAAGCGGTCGCGCCGCTCGAAGGCGGTCCGGGCTCGGCGGCTAGGCGGAGCGGTCGCACGAGGTAAGAATGCTCTCCTTCGTGGTGTGATGCCCCTCGAAGCCCCATCGGATTCTCGAAAAATTCGCTGACCCGGCGCTCGCCAATTCTTTCGGTCAGTTAGGTGAGAGGAGCGGGGAGGACAGGGAGCTCGTCGTCTCCGCCCGATCGCGCGGGGACCCGAGGAGCCGCTCGGCGCTCGGGCGGATGACATCGCGGATGGCGCGTTCCGCGAGCGCTCGGGCCTCCTGACAGGTGAGTCGGCCGTGGGCGTGCCAAGCATCGAGATCGATGCCGTCGTAGGTCTTCATTTCCATGCGAACTGTGGATGCGCTCGCTGTTTCGATGGCGCGTGACACGGCGGGGATCACGCCCGTTGGATCGCGCAGCACGGCCCAACGGACGAACCGCCACGCCAGCGCCGCGTGCCGGGTCTCGTCCCGAACGATCTTCTCGCGCACGCGAATCACGTCGGGGTCCCGCGCCACCGCGAGCTCCTCGGCTGCCAGCAGCGCTCCCAGAGTCTCGCCCACGCAGCCTTCCTCTGCGGTGAGCGCCGCGAGCTCGGCTAGCGACAGCTGGGGGAGCGCGTCGCGGAGGGAAAGCGGACCCGGACCCATGCTCGTTGTCCCGTAGCGGCGAGCCAGCGCGAAGCAGGCCTTGGCGTGGTGGAGCTCGTCGAGCGCCGCGCGTTGAGAGTCGACGAGGAAATCGGGAGGCGCACCCACTGCGAGCAAGTGCAGGCCGAAACGCAGAAAGGCGGCTACGGATGCGTGCTCCTCGAGGCCGTCCTGGAGCCAGGTGGCAGCCAGTCGGTGCGCCGTCGTGCGATCGAGCGTCACGGGGGAGAGGTCGGGCTCGACAGTCCAATCCTCCCGCTCGAGCCCGGCGGCCGTTCGCAGGGACGAGCCGACCAAGAACGGCCGCCGCACCGAAAGCGAGCAACCGCCATCGGGCAGCGGATCACTGCCGGGCGGACACCCATCCGGCTCGTCCGCCGCATCCAGCGCATCTGCATCGAGACCGGTGTCGGCCGAAGCGTCCGTGCCGCCCTCGGCTTGTGCTTTGTGCGAACCGCTCTCGGACGTGGTGTCGCCGCACGCAGCCATCGTGGAAGCGAGCAGCACGACCAGGGAAGCGTTGGTCAATACGAACGGTTTCGGTCGGGACATGTGCGGATAGTGTCTGGATGTCGGTTGGCGTGCAATCGCGGCCGCCTCGAGGCGGCGTCTCGATCCGCTCGTGGGCCAGAAAAGCTTCCTGGGGTTGATCCATCGAGCGAACGCGTTACTACTCGGCGCGAACGTGAAACGCCGATCGCTCGCGCTGTGCGCGCTCATTTCTGCCTGCCCGGCGTGCAAGGGCAAGGCGGAGGCTCAGGCTGCCGCCCAGAGCGCATCTGCGCCAGCTGCGAGTGCGGAGCCAAACCCGGTCTCGAGCCTGGATGTCGACCACGGAGAGCTCGATACGCGTGCGCCAAAGGATTCGCCCAAGCTCGCTTCGAAAGTGATCGCCGCGACGGTCTACAAGCTCGCGAACACCGAGTCCCGACGCCTCGGGTACATCCGGCTCGGGGGCATCGTGCAGCGGGACGCCGATCCAGTGAGCGGCAAGGGCTGCAAGAAAGATTGGTATCGCGTCTACCCGATCGGGTTCGTCTGTAGTGAAGAGGCGACGACCCAGCTCGACGATCCGCTGGTCCGGGCCGCCAGCGTGCGGCCCGACCTCGACAAGCCGCTGCCCTATCGATACGGATTCGTTCGGGCGACGGCGCCGCAGTACTTGCGGATCCCAACCAAGGACGAGCAGCAGAAGAGCGAGTTCAAGCTCGACGAGCACTTGAAGTGGTACGAAGATCACCGCTCCGAGGTGCAGACGGTCGTCGAGGGCGCCAACGACATCGCGCTCGATGGGCGCGGCGTCGCACTGCCGGGTGTCGAGCACGAAAAGGGCTTCCGGCCCTCACCCGAGCTGTCGATCTTGGAGCTGTTCGGAGGCAAGAGCCCGAAGGAAGGGCCTCCCTTTTGGCTCGCCGATCAGAAGCGCTCGATTCCGAACGTGTCGGGGTTCGAGGTGCCGAGCTACGCATTCTTTGCCGATCGCGTGCGGCGCAAGACGGGGCTTTCGTTCGTGGGTGCGTTCGCGACGAGTCAGGACGGTCTCGAGCGGAACTTCGGCATCACGGTCGATCTGCGCCTGATCCCCCTGAGCAAGGTCAAACCCGACAGCGCCTCGCCATTCCACGGCGTCGAGGTGGGGGGAGCCGTGAAGCTTCCATTCGCATTCGTCGCCAAGCGCGACAGCTCCACCTGGAAACTCATCAAGAACAAGGACGTGGCCAAGCAGGCGGAAGCGGTTCCTCGCCGGGCCATCGTTCCCCTTTCGGGCAACGCCCGGATCAAGGACAAGGCTCGCTTTTACCAGACGCTGAAAGACAAGACGCGCTGGCTCCGGGCCGATGACATCTCCGTCGTCGCCGATCCTCCCGACTGGCCGGAGTGGGCGGACAAGGGGCAGAAGTGGGTCGACATCTCGCTTCGCCAGCAGACCCTGGTGCTCTACGAGGGCAGGCGAGCCTGGTACGCGACGCTCATCTCCACGGGTCGGGATGGCATGCAGGATCCCAAGACCACGCTGTCGACGCCAATGGGGAAGTTCCACCTCCAGAGCAAGCACATTGCGGCGGCCATGGACTCCAACGAAAACTCGAGCGTGGCTGGCGGCACGCGCTCTCAGACCTTGAAGGTCAACCCGGACGCCGCCGAGACCATCGAGCGCATCAAGGCGGCGCAAGCCGCTGGCGAGAAGCTCAACGCCGACGACGAGCGCCGGGCCTCCAACATCGCCAAGGGGCGGGATCCGGAATACGGCATCACCGTGCGGCGTGGGTCCTCGAACTTCGAGCTCCGAGACGTGCCGTGGATCCAGTACTTCGCGGCCGGGTACGCTTTGCACGGCGCGTACTGGCACGACGTCTTCGGCATCCCGAGGAGCCACGGCTGCGTGAACCTCGCTCCCATCGACGCGCGGCTGATCTTCCGCTGGACGGATCCGCCCGTGCCCGACGGCTGGCACGGGATCAACGTCGGCCCCGACATGGGCGAGGGCACCGCCGTGTACATCCACGAATGAGCACCTGAAAAAAGTGCGCGTTTTGGAGGTCGCGTTGGGTGCGTTTCCGGGAGATCCGGGTCCGGCATGGTTCTCGCTAATCAGGGGGCATGGGCGAGAACTTGGAACCCCGACCGTCACACTGCGACGATGTAGGTCGAGGTCGCATGCTGCGGAGACTCCTATCCACTTTCGTGATGGTCGCCACCGGTCTCTCGCTGCAAGGCTCGAAGATCCTTCCCGAAACCCAGCTCTCGCAGCCCAAGCCCGAGCCCATCGTGATGGCGGAGCCTGGCAGCTCCGCTGCAGTCGAGAACGCTCCACCCTCCGACGAGGTGCGTAACGACGTGCGTAACACCGTCACCACCCCTGTGGCAGTCGACGCACTCGGGGCTGACAAGGCGACCGGGGCTGACAAGGCGATCGCGGATCTGCCCACCGGTGCACAGGCCTTGGGGGCCAGCGGGGGTTGTTCGAAGGACATGGTCCGAGTGGACGGCCAGTACTGCACGGAAGTGAAGCAAGACTGCGTCAAGTGGCTCGACGATCCCAAGCTTCCTTTCGCGCGATGTGGTGAGTACGCGCCCGAGTCCACCTGCGTCGGTGAACGGGTGGCCATGAGCTTCTGTATCGACCGCTACGAGTACACCAAGCCCGGTGAGACGCTGCCGATGAACCACGCGAGCTTCGTGGTGGCCAGCGACACCTGCAAGGCGATTGGCAAGCGCGTCTGCACCGAGAGCGAGTGGAACTTTGCCTGCGAAGGGGAGGAGATGCGCCCCTATCCCTACGGTTTCAAGCGCGAGGCCAAGTGCAATCAGGACCGCCCGAAAGAAGAGCTCTACGATGCTTCCAACAAGAAGCGTCAGGTCCTGGCGGACCGTCGGATGGCGAACGGAGCCAACCCAGAGTGCATGAGCCCCTTCGGCGTCTACGACATGGTTGGAAACCTCGACGAGCCGGTGCTGCGCGAAACCCAGCGCTACGCCTATCCCTACCGGAACGGCCTCAAGGGTGGCTGGTGGATGCCGGCGCGCAATCGCTGTCGCCCCGCGACCACGAAGCACGACGACCACTACGAAGACATCCAGGTCGGTGTTCGCTGCTGCTCCGACGCTCCCGGTGACGACGCCACCGCCAAAGGGTGAGGGCTCGGGCCATCACGTATTTCGGGGCTCGAACGTCCGCCTCGAAGTCGTCGCGCTCCCGTCATTCTCTGGGGAAGCTTTGGGCTGAAACCTAGCGAAATCACGGACCAAGCTAGCGCTCTTGGCATTTTGTCCAGCTTTTTGCGCTTGACCCCCCCGGGATGATCGCTGAAGCCTCTTCGTCACGTGCGGAAAGTCCGAAACGCCGCCCTGCTCGCCGTAGCGGCCTCGCTAACGGTCGGATGCAGCCGACGCGACGTACCGAGTGCTCGAGCACTGGGGAGTCGAGTCGGTGAAGTGTCGACGGATCTCCTCGCGGCTCCACCGTCCACTCGAACTCTTGCAACGATTTTGCCGTCGCTTGCCATTCCCAAGGCGCAGGCCAGCGGGCCGAGCGCGTGCGGGAATGGAATGATTCTCGTGGAAGGCAACTACTGCCCCGAGGTGGAGCAGCGCTGCAAGAAGTACATGGACCCGCCCGGACGCTACGAATACTTCCGGTGCGCGGAATACGCCCCCTCCAAGTGTCTCAAGCCCCGCCGGAAGATGCGCTTCTGCATCGACCGCGATGAGTACGTCTCGCCGGGGGAATCTCTTCCCGCAAACGACAAGAGCTGGACGGAAGGCGCCAAGACCTGCGCCAGCCTCGGCAAGCGGATGTGTCAGGAGAGCGAATACAACTTCGCCTGCGAAGGCGAAGAGATGCGGCCGTATCCCTACGGCTTCAAGCGGGACGCCACGGCCTGCAACGCAGACCAGACCGACGTGGTCGGGCCGGACGGCAAGCTTCGAGACCTACGGGTGCCCGCTGACGCCTATCCCCGTTGCGTGAGCCCGTTTGGCGTCCGCAATCTCGCGGGCAACCTCGAGGAGTTCGTCACCATCGACAAGACGACGCCCGAACGGCCGGCCATGAAGGGCGCCTACTGGCAGCCGAGCCGGAACTTCTGCCGTGCGGCCCAGACGGCCCACGACCGATTTTATCACGGCACCGAGACCGGCTTCCGCTGCTGCTCGGGCGCGAACTAGCCGACTTCGATAAGTGTCATCGGACGAGGAGCGTTCCCACGCTGCCCGGCTTACCGGCGGCGTGCGCGAGAGCCCCATTGAGCAGGTGCACTCGCGCGACACCGGCTTCGAGGGCGACGAACGACTCCTCGAGCTTCGGGATCATGCCCCCGCTGACCGTGCCCTCGGCGATGAGCTCCTTGGCCTGGGCTATGGTGAGGCTTTCGTATCGACTCTCGGGGTCCTCGACCTGACGGAGCACTCCCGGGAGATCCATGAGCGTGAACAGATCGGTCGCGCCGAGCTCGACCGCGATCCGGGTCGCCACGATGTCAGCGTTGATGTTGAACACGTCGCCCCCGTCGCTGGCGCCGATGCAAGCCAGGACCGGGATCCGACCGGCCTGACACAAGAGCTCGATCAGCCGTCGGTCGAACCCCACCACGTCGCCAACGTGACCCAGATCGATGGGCTCGGGACCCGCGCCGCTGTAGATCCGGGGTGGACGCTTGACCGCGCGAATCACTGCTCCGGAGGCGCCGTGCAGCCCCACGGGTTTCACTCCGGCGGCCGTCAGCGCTGCGCACAGGTCGACGTTCGCTAGCCCCGCAACGGCCATCTTGATGCAATCCAGAGTGGCAGCGTCGGTGACGCGCCGCCCGCCAACTATGTTGGGCGTCTGGCCGAGGGCCTTCTGCAAGGCCGTGGTCTGGGGTCCGCCCCCGTGAACCACGACGACCTGACTGGTTGGCTGAGCCGCGAGCTCAGCGAGCTCCCGGGCGATCCTGGAAGCCTCGCCCGTGCGGATCACCTCGCCGCCGAGCTTCACGACGCGATAGGCGACCATCAGGGGTAGCCGCCGGGATCTTCGAGAGAAAGCTTCTCGTCGAGACCCAGGACCAGGTTCATGTTCTGGATGGCCTGACCGGCGCCGCCCTTGATGAGGTTGTCGGTCACGCTGAAGCAGGTGACGAGGCGCGTATCACCCTCGACCGGTCCCAAGGTGATCGCGACCTCGGCGTAGTTCGAGCCGGCGACCGCCACGACCTCTGGCAAGCGTCGTCGGGGAACCCGAACGAAGGGTTCGGCGGCGTAGGACTTTTCGAGCAGCCGGTCGATGTCTTCCGGGGAAACCGCTGCGGGAATTCGGGCGAAGCTCGTGGCGAAGATCCCCCGAGAGAGCGGAGCGGAAACCGGTACGAAGCGAAGCGCGAAGCGTCGAGCGCCGGCCCGAACGAGGGTCTCTTCGATCTCGGGGACGTGCTGATGCGAGAGCGGCTTGTACGTTCTCAGGTTGCCGTGTCGAACCGGATGGTGCGTTCCCGCGCTCGGGATGACGCCGCTGCCGCTCGATCCCGTGATGCCGACGGTTTCGACGGCGCCTTCGAGAAGCCCGGCTCGGGCCAGGGGCAACAAGCCGAGCTCGATCGTGGTCGCGAAGCAGCCAGGGGACGCGACGTACTTCGTTTTTCGGATCGCTTCGCGGTCGAGCTCGGGAAGCCCATACACGAATTTCTCGAAGAGCTCGGGGCAAGGATGCTTCTTGCCGTAAAACTTTTCGTAGGCTTCCGGGTCCTTGAGCCGGAAGTCCCCACTCATGTCGACGATGGCGACTCCGAGGGTCATGAGCTTCGGCACGACCTCGGCGCTCACCTTGTGGGGTAGCCCGAGAAGCACCACGTCGACGCCCGCTGCGGCCTGCTCCGGAGGGAGCTTCTCGAACACGAGCGGGGACAGTCCCTCGAGGTTCGGATGCGCGGCGCTGAGAGGCTCTCCGACGTAGTCGAGGGAGCTCACACGTACGAGCTCCACGGCCGGGTGATGCAAGAGGCGGCGGATCATTTCACCGCCGCCGTAGCCAGACCCACCGATGACTGCAGCTTTCAGGCGCTTCACGGGCGGCGAAGCTAGATCACAATCGACAAACGGTCGACGGTGAGACAGAACGGTGCGGATGTCCGTTGACCCCGAAACCCGCCTTCGTGCGCTCCGGCTCTGGGAAATGGGCTCCGAGCACCAGATGCGGCACGAGCTCGATCGAGCCGTGGAGCTCTATCGGGAGTCGATTGCCCTCCACCCCACGGCCGAAGCGCACACGTTCCTCGGCTGGGCCATGAGCTGGCAAGGGGACATCCCGGGCGCCATCGCGGAGTGCAAAAAGGCCATCGAGATCGATCCGGAGTTCGGCAATCCGTACAACGACATCGGTGCCTACTTGATCGAACAGGGGGAGCTCGATGAAGCGATCCCGTGGCTCGAGAAGGCGAAGCACGCCCAGCGCTACGAGCCCAAGCAGTTCCCGTATCTCAACCTGTCCCGCATCTACACGACGCGCGGCAAGCTGACGCTCGCGATGGCGGAGCTCGAGGAAGCGCTCCGACTGAGTCCCGGTGACCCCGTGGCGGCACGTGCGCTCGCGAAGCTCCGCGCGCTCAACTGATCGCTTACTTGCAGCTCCAGCTCACCTCATCGATGCGCCAGCCCTGCTTGCAGCTGTCGGCGCTCGCGGTGACAGCCGCGGAACCCGAAGCGTCCAGGGAGACGTGAGCTTTGCCCGGCGTCTTGGCGGTGGTCTTGCCGTCGGCATCTTCACAGGTGAGCGTCCACTTGACGCCGCACGAGAGCTTTCGCTCGCACACGTTTTCGATCGAGTACGAAAGACCCTTGTCGAGCTCCGACTTCTGGAAGCCGATGCAGTCGCTCGCGTTCGGCGTCTCGGAGGCGTGGGCAACTCCCGAACCCGGGTCGACGTTGATGGACATCGACAGAAACCCAGCACACAGAGCAAAGACAGCCGCACCCAATCGACGCATGGAAAACTCCTCCTTAGGACGCGCTCCCTACGAGCCGTCCCCGCCCGTCCCATCGGGCAGTTGGGAGATGAGACAGCGGTCTTGGGCGGAGGTTCCGGGATTCTTTCCAGGAAAGTCCCGGCAATGTGTGCGTGAGCGACGAGGGCGGCCGCTCGTGCAGCCAGGGCTGTGTCGTCAGCGCCTGCCCCGACGGTATGACGTGCGCGGAGATCGATGGCCGTTTGCGGTGTGTCCCAGGCCCGCCGACTTCGCGACCGAGTGTCCCAGCCGACGACGGAGGCTGTGCGCTCGGTCAGCGGCCGTCGAAGGCGCAATGCGGGCTCCTGCCCTGGTTCGCAGTACTGCTCTTGTTTCGCCGGGCGCGGATCAGTCTTTCTCTTCGCCCGATAGCTTGATGGGGATCCAGAACGTCCGCATCTTCACGAGGTTGCCGCGGCGCGTGTAGCCGGCGAGGCCGTAGAGCACGTTCCACCAGTGGCCGTCGGGAGTCTCGCCGTAGCGAGAAGGCCGGGAAGATGTGGATCTCCCAGTCGAGGCCGCTCGAGAGCTTTTTCTCGTGATAGTAGACGTTGCCGACGAGCTGCGAGACGCCGTCGCGATCCGCGAAGCGCCAGAACAACGGGAAGCCGACGGTGGCGCGGGAGTCGCGGGTCGCGAAGTCCCAGAAGAACGGAGCGACGACCGTGTGGGAGTCGTAGCCGCTTCGGCCGAGATACAGGATCGGGTGGATGTTCGTCTGCCAGCCGCGAAGATCGTGGGTGTGCTGGAAGAACGGCGTGATCCAGGTCGTCTCGCTGATGCCGTAGCGCTCGAAGTGGCCCCAGAACGGGAAGAAGACCTGACTCGATTCTCGCGGGCTGGTGCGCGAGTACAGGAACGGAAACAGGAGCTGCTGATCGAGGCCGATGTCTTGGTCGCGGTAGTGCCAGTAAAAGGGCGTGATCATGTCGAGCTCGGTGCGCCCGCGGTAGCGCGCGTAGCCCCACGTCACGAACGTGCTCTCGCCGTTTTCCCCGTGACCGAGCAGGTAGAACGGATTGACGAAGAGCCACGAATTGCCCTTCCAACCGTAGTGAAAGAACGGAAGCAGCGTGGTGTGCCGCTCGTTCGGTCCCCACATGCTGTAGTAGAGCGGGAAGAGGTGGAAGATCTCGCGCTCCTGGGTGCGCTCGCGATAGTACGGGCCCCAGAGATTCACGTACGTTTCGGTGCGATCGTTGTAGCGGTAGTAGTGGATGAGCGGCGGGATGACTTCGTACTTGACCTGCTCGGTCTGGCCGTAGAAGTAGAAGGGGAAGACCCCCATGTCGAGGTCGTAGGCCGTGCGCGGGTCGCAGTGCCGCCCGCCCTTCCACGAGCAGAAGAGCGGCCCCACCAGGTTGAAGCCGCCTTGGCCGTCTGAGTCCGTCTTGCGTGTAGGTGAGCAGCGGCGGGATGAGCGTGTAGCCACCGTGCTTGCGCTTGCCGGTGAAGTAGAGCGGAGCGAGCCAGTTGTCGTGCTCGTCGGGAGCGACGCGATTGACGAAGGGACCGACGATGGTGGTGCGGCTTTGATCGCGTCGGTCGTACAGGTTCCAGAAGAGCGGAAACAGAACGTCGTCCGCGTGCTCGGCGCTCCGCCGGTTGTAGTAGAGCCCGCCATACAGCGAGGCGCGATCGAGTATCTCGGGTTTGGTGAGCGACGGTTGCGTGCGCTCGGCCCAGACCGGGAACGCGATGCGGAGGCGGTACTTGCCCTGGGTCTCGGTGTACCAGGGGCCGTAGAACTGGCGCTTCGATTTCGCCGGTCTTGCCGATGGCGACATCGTCGAGCTGGGTGCTCGTGCCGATCCGCTCTCGGACCCTCTTGGGAATGCGCAGCGGGATCTTGGGGCAGCGACGGCTCACTGCCCGGCGGGAGCAGCGTGTCGCCCGTGCCCGCCGCATGCATCTCCGGTGTTCCGGGAGGCGGCGCAGCACCCTTCGGCGGAGTCGCGGGTTGGCCGCCCGGGGGACCGATGGGCGCGACTCCCGGGCCGTAGGGATCCTGCGCGCGGGCGGGAAACGCGAGCACGAGGACGGCGGCGGCGCACAGGATTCGGAGCGGCGTTCTTCACGCGCCTCCCGCTTCGCGCGCGAGGCGCTCGACCAGCTCGCCACGGGCGACCTCGTCCTGGGAGTGACGGCCGAGATTCTTTGAGCTGCACGCTGTTCTTCTCGAGCTCGGCAGTCGCCGAACACGATGGCCCAGCGCGCGCCCATCGAATCGGCGCGGCGAAGCATGCTCTTGAGGGAGTTGCCGCGGAGATCGACCTCGGCGCGAATGCCCTGAGCCCGAAGCTCCCGCCCGACGAGCAGCGCTTCGTTTTGCGCGCGGTCTCCCAGGGGCGCCACGAAGCAGACCGGGCGGGCGGCGTTCGTGCTCTCGGTGGCAGCGAGCAGGATCCGTTCGAGACCCATCGCGAAACCGATGGCGCGACACCTTGGGACCGCCGAGCTCCTCGATCATGTCGTCGTAGCGCCCGCCGCCGCACAGGGTGTTCTGGGCGCCGAGCTCTCCCGATGCGGAGCGAAGCTCGAACAGGGTGCGCGTGTAGTAGTCGAGGCCACGAACCAGCAGCGAATCGACGGAGTAAGGCGTTCCCAGGGCATCGAGCTTTCCGCACAGGCCGTTCCAGTGGGCGCGATCCTCGTCGTCGAGCACGTCGATGAGGCTCGGCGCACCCTGGCACGCGGCCTGATCTGCGGGATCCTTCGAGTCCAGAATGCGAAGTGGATTGGACTCGAGGCGACTCCTGGCGTGATCGGTAAGCGAATCCTGCTTGGGGCGCGAGAAACTCGAGCGAGCGCTGCCCGGTACCGCTCGCGGGTGCCGGGGCCGCCGATGGAATTGACGTGGGCCGTCACGTCGGCGACACCGAGCTTTCGGAACATGCCGACCAGCATGTCGATCATCTCGGCGTCACAGCCCGGTCCTGGATCGCCGAAGATCTCGCAGCCAGCTTGGTAAAACTGGCGGTAGCGACCGCGCTGGGGGCGCTCGGCGCGAAACATCGGCCCGAGGTAGTACCAGCGGCTGACCGGCTCCTTCGCGTGCTGCTTGTGCTCCACGTAGGCGCGCGCGGCGCCGGCGGTTCCTTCGGGGCGGAGCGTGAGCTCGTCCTCGTGGTGGCTGAAGGAGTACATCTCCTTTTCCACGATGTCGGTGGTGTCGCCGATGCTGCGAACGAAGAGCGACGTTGGTTCGACGATGGGAGTGCGCACCTCACCGTAGCCGTACAGCTCCGCCGTTTGCCGGAACAGCCGTTCGAGGCGCTGCCAGCGTGGTGCCTCGTCGGGGAGGATGTCGTTCATCCCCTTGACCGCGCGAAACTGCATGTCTTTTCCTGGACGGACCGTCGAAATCGGGCGAAGCGCTTATGCTCGGAGGAGCCGGCCCGGTCAAGCACGGGAGCGCCAGGGGCGCTTCGGCAGCCGATCCGCGCCGATCAGGGCGTGGTAGGACCGGCCCGTGCCGCGCGCGGCCGGAATCGATTTGGGGAGCGTACGCGTTGGCGTCGCAGTGGCCGACGAGCTCGGCTTGATGGCCCATCCCCGGCCTTTTCTCGACGGACAAGAACGTCGACGCGCTGATCACCGCGCTCAGCGCGCTGGCCATTGCCGAGGGCATCGACACCTTCGTCGTGGGGCTTCCTCGGCATATGGATGGCCGGGAAGGCCGAGCCGCGAAAAAGTCGCGCCTGGTGGCAGAAAAGCTCCGGGCGCGCACGGGTCTCGACGGTGGAGCTGGTCGACGAACGGCTGACGACGGTGGAAGCGGGGGATCGGCTTCGGGAAGCGGGAAGGGATTCCCGCGAGGCGCGCTCCCGGATCGACAGCGCAGCCGCGGCGATCCTCCTCCAGAGCTGGCTCGACGCGCGACGGACCGAATCCGAGTGACCAAGGGCAAGCCCAAAAGCCAGCGCCCTCGCCGCCGCCGTCGTAGCGGCGTGCGGCTGTTCACGAGCGTAGTGGCCGTATTGCTCGCTCCCTTCGGGCTCCTACGTCGCCTGGTCGCATCCTGCCGGGTCCGGGCGGCGGACGGCGAGTGATCGTCGAAGTGCCCGCCGGAGCCGACGTTGCCAGTGTCAGTCGGCGCCTCGCCGATCTCGGAGCGCTTCGAAGCCCGCGCTTGTTTGCTCTCTATGTACTGGCGTTTCACTCGAAAACGCCGCTTTCCCCTGGGATGCACGTGCTGAGCGATCGTTTGTCGGCCCGCGCACTCTTCGCGCGTCTCGCGCGTCTCGATTCGCGGCCGACAGCCAAAACCACGATCGTGGAAGGGTTCAACTACTTGCAGATCGCCGAGCGCCTCGAGGAGCTCGAGGTGTGTCCGGCTCGCTGAATTCCGTCACGCCGTGCGCGATCCCGGCGCTCCGGCAAGAGCTCGAGATCTCCGGCGAGAGTGCCGAGGGGTTCTCTGTTTCCGGCGACCTACGAGCTGATCGTCGACAGTCGCCCGGAGAACGTCGTGCGGGAGCTGGTCAAGACGACCCGACAGCGGCTGGCGGGGCTCGCGGAGTCCCACCCCGCGGCATTCGAGCGCTTGAAGCGACGGGGTTTCGGCGAGCACGAGATCCTCACGCTGGCTTCGATCGTGGAGAAGGAAGCGGTCGTGGCCGACGAGAGCGCCAGCATCGCCAGCGTGTACTTCAATCGGTTGGACGAGCCCTGACTTCAAGCCCGAAAAGATGCTCCAGGCCGATCCCACCGCAGCTTACGGCTGCCGGATCGCGCCACGAGCGAGCACCGAGCTGCACGGGCTTTTCAGGGCGGGTGACGCCGGCCATGCTGCGCGACGAGGCCAATCCGCTACAACACCTACCGCCACCCCGGCCTGCCGCCCGGCCCCATCGCCAATCCCGGCAAAACCGCCGATCCTCGCGGTGCTCGAGCCAGCAAAGACCGACTATCTGTTCTTCGTGGCCCGCGGAAACGGCCGCCACGAGTTCAGTCGCACCCTCGACGAGCACAATCGCGCGATCGAAAAGCATCGCTGAGGCGGTGCTTGGCGGCCTGGCGCTCCCGATCTAGGGACAGGCAAACCACAAGGAGAGCCCGATGAGCGAAAGCGCGTTCGACGTCGCCGTCAAGACCGTCCGATTTCTGTCCGTGGACGGAGTGGAAAAAGCGAAGTCCGGCCATCCCGGTACCCCGATGGCCCTGGCCGGGATCGGAGTCGAGATCTTCACGCGCTACCTCCGCTACGTGCCCGACGATCCGAACTGGCCGAATCGCGATCGCTTCGTGCTCTCGTGCGGCCACGCATCGATGCTCCTCTACTCGCTCTTGCACCTCGCGGGTTACGACCTGCCGCTCGACGAGCTGAAGAAGTTTCGACAGTGGGGCAGCAAGACTCCGGGTCATCCCGAGCACGGGCTCACGCCGGGCGTCGAAACCACGACCGGCCCGCTCGGGCAGGGGGTGGGCAACGCCATCGGGCTCGCGCTCGCCGAGCAAGATGGCGGGCGCGCGGGTCAACGAGGGCGACGACGCGCTCATCGACTACCGCGTGTTCGCGCTTTGCAGCGACGGCGACTTGATGGAGGGCGTCGCCAGCGAAGCGGCGAGCATCGCAGGACACCTCGGCGCTCGACAATCTGGTCCTGATCTACGACGACAACAAGATCACCATCGACGGGCCGACACTCGCATCTCGTTCAGCACCGAGGACGTGGGCAAGCGCTTCGAGGCGTACGGCTGGTTCGTGCAGCACATCGACGGTCACGACCCCGCCGCGGTTCGCGCGGCGCTCGACAAGGCGGTCGCGCACAAGGGCCAGCCCTCGTTCATCGTGGCCCGGACGCACATCGCCATCGGCGCGCCAACGAAGCAGGACACTTCCGGCGCCCACGGCGCTCCGCTCGGGAGCCGCCGAGGTCGAGGCGACCAAGAAAGCCGCTGGCTGGCCGCTCGATCCCTTCCACGTTCCCGACGAGGCGCACGCCCCGTTCCGCGCGCGCGTCGAAGACAACCGCGTCGCGTACGAGCAGTGGAAGGACAAGAGCCGCCAAGCTCTCGGGGGCAGCGCAAGCGAAAAGCTCCAGACGCTTCTCGAACGCACGGTGCCGGCGAAACCTCCTCGACGAGCTCGTGAAGGTTGCCGAGCCGAAGGCCGACGCGACGCGTTCCCTCGCCTCGAAGGTCGAGCAGCGCGTGGCAGAGCTCGTGCCGGCGCTCGTGGGCGGTTCGGCGGATCTCAACGAGAGCACCAAGACCCACATCAAGGCGTCGCCCGACGTCGCAGCGCGGGGAGTATCGGCGGACGAAATCTCAACTACGGCATCCGCGAGCACGCCATGGGAGCGATCTCCAACGGTCTCGCGCTGTCGGGCTTCTTCATCCCGTTCGGCTCGACGTTCCTGATCTTCAGCGACTACCAGCGGCCCGAGCGTGCGGCTGGCCGCGCTGATGGACCAGCGAGTGTTGTTCGTCTACACCCACGACTCCGTGTTTCCTCGGCGAAGACGGTCCGACGCATCAGCCCGTGGAGCATCTGTCGGCCCTCCGCCTGATTCCCGGGGCTGGACGTGTTCCGCCCCGCGGACGGCCTCGAGTGCGCAGCGGCGTGGGCCTACGCCGTGACGCGCGAGCACGGCTCCGACCGCGCTGGTGCTTCTCTCGACACAAGCTGCCGGTGCATCGAGACGCCCGGCGGGCTTCGATCCCAAGCAGGTCCTCAACGGGGCCTACGTGGTCTCGGACACGCAAGGACCCGAACGTCGTCTTCATCGCGACGGGCAGCGAGGTCGGCATCGCCGTCGAGGCCGCGAAGCTTCTCGCCGCGGACGGCTGGCGGCCGCGCGTCGTGAGCGCGCCCTGCTGGGACGCGTTCGAGCGACTGCCCGAAGGCGCGAGCAAGATGCGGTCTCGGCTCGGGCATTCCGCGCGTCGCGATCGAAGCTGGGCGCAGCACCTGCTGGCAGGGCGTCGTTGGCCCCACCGGGATCGTGCAGGGCATCGATCGCTTCGGCGCCTCGGCTCCCTGGGAACGCATCGCCGAAGAGCTCGGCTTCACGCCGCAAAAGATCGCGGAGCGCGTGAAGAAGGAGATCTCGCAAGAAGTGAGCGTCCATGAGCCTTCCGATCGTGCTCGTTCCCCATCCGCACGTGCGGGTGGACGCGAAGGTTCTCGGGGGAAGCCCTCATGTGGCGGGCTCGCGGGTACTGGTTCGAAGGCTCTACGCGTTTTATGCGAACGGCACGCGAATGGAGACCATCCTCCGACGCTACCCCCAGCTCACTCCCGCCCAGGTGTTCGACTCTCTCGCGTTCGCCCTCGACAATCCCGAGGTGATCGAGGCGGACATCGAGCGCGAGCGGGAAATGCTCGAACGCTCCGGGCGCGAAGCCTCCCAAGGGCGCTGGGGGGGCTCCCCGACAGACGGAATTCACGTTTCCGGACTCGGTAAGCAAGCGACGCTCCTGAGGCAGCTAGACCCCTGGCCGTCCGCTCACCCTGAACAAAAAACTTTACTTCGGCCGAAAACGGCGCGATATGCCGCCCGTCGTGAGCCGGCTTCCGGCCGGCGAGCGTCAGATTGAAAAACCAGGGGCTTCGGCCCTCTGTCCCGGAAATCCCGGGGCTGTTGATGGATGGGTTAAGCGGGAAAAAAGCGACTAGCCGCAAAACCGAGGCCTAGAAGGGCCCGGGAGAGTGGTGTAGCGTGCCCGCGCTTGGACGCGAGTAGAGCTTCCGAGGAGGAGATTGAAGATGGTCGCTAAGCGTTGGCGGAAGGTAAGTGCACCGGTGATCGGCGCCGCTGCCTTGTTGGTTACACCGTTGCTCATGGACTGCGGCGGCATGCCGGGGCATCCCGGGTGGTTTGCCTGGCGGATGCCCGGCGGATCTGAATGACCCGAGTGCCATCATGTCGGCAAACTTCGGGCTGCAAGGTGAGCTCGAGGGCAAGGTGAAGGCCGCGCTCTCCGCGGGCGCAACCTTGAAGGGCCTCGCTGCGGAGATCGAAGGGGATGTCACACTCGCGTGTGGCAACCTCGCGAAGGATCTCGGCGCGACGGACGAACAGCTCGCTCCGGAGTCGGACGGCCCGGGCAAGAAGGCGGAGGCCGCTTGCGGCGTCGCCGTCAAGCTGCTCGGTCAGGTCAAGGCCAAGGCAAAGGTCGAAGGCAAGCTCCAGGTCAAGGTCGTTCCGCCGAAGTGTTCGGCGTCGATGGACGCGATGGCCTCGTGCGCCGGCGAGTGCAACGCCGACATCAAGCCGGGCGAAGCCAAGGTCGAGTGCGAAGGCGGCGAGATCAGCGGCAGCTGCGAGGCCGAGTGCAAGGGCAGCTGTACGGTCGAAGCCGGCGCCAAGTGCGAAGGCACCTGCGGCGGCAGCATGCGAGGGCAGCTGCGAGGCTGACTTCAGCGGCAAGTGCGACGGCACCTGCGACGGCAAGTGCGACGGCCAGGCCTCGAGCGCCGATGGCAAGGCCAAGGGCAAGTGCGGCGGCAAGTGCGATGGCAAGTGCACCGGTGGTGGCAGCGGCCACTGCGGCGGCAAGTGCTCTGGCAAGTGCTCGGCAACTTGTGAGGTCAAGGGCCAGGCAAAGTGCGATGGCACCTGCTCGGGTGGCTGCAGCGCCGAGATGAAGGCGCCCAAGTGCTCCGGCACCGTCAAGCCGCCGGAGATGAGCGCCGAGTGCAAGGCGAACTGCGACGCGAAGGTGAACGCGAAGGTGGAGTGCACGCCGGCAAGCGTGTCCGTCAGCTTCTCGGGCGCTGCGGATGCGGAGGCTGGCTCGAAGCTCAAGGGTGCGATCGAGAAGAACCTGCCGGGTATCCTCAAGGTGACCCTCGGCATGAAGGGTCGTCTCGAGGCTGTGGTTGCCAACGTCAAGGCCAGCATCGAAGGCGTGCAGGCAGCGGTGAAGGGTGGCGGTTCGGCCGCGCTCAAGATCGCCGGTTGCTTCGCGGCTTCGCTCAAGGCTCAGGCGGACGCAAGCGTCAGCATCAACGTCTCGGTCAAAGCCAGCGCGAGCGCCAGCGGCTCCGCCGGCGCCGGCTGATTCGTCGACCTGGCTAACGAAATCCGAGAGGCCTCGCGGTATCCCCGCGGGGCCTTTTGGTTTTTGTGCGTCCCGCGAGTCGGTGCGACAGGGGGGTGTGCCATAGTTTCTCTGTGGAGAGCGTGCGACCGTTAGGCCCTGCATCGGAGCTCATCGGGCCCTACGAAGTCCTCGTCAAGGTCGGCTCCGGTGCCCTGGGACCGATGCACGTCGCCTACGCCTCCTCGGGGGTGGAAGAGGGGCGGCTGCTCGCCATTCGACGAGTCGCGTTTGTCGCGAAAGAAGACGGCGCGCGAATCGAAACGGCCGCGCGACTCGCGAGCACGCTTCGCCATCCACGTTTGCTCGCCACCTTGGAAGCGCTTTCCCGTGCATCCGAAGTGGCTCTAGTGAGCGAATACGTCGAGGCCGTGAGCCTCAAGTCGCTCCTGGAACGCGCATCCGTGACTCGGGTCCCGCTGCCCACTCCAGTCGCTCTCGCCATCGCAACCGACATCGTTCGGGCGCTTCGCGGGGGATTTGGTGCTTGGAAGGCGCTTACGGATGTCGAGGCGCCGCCCATGCGTGGTGGGCTCACGCCCGAAACCGTAATCATCCCGAGCTTCGGTGAGTGCATGCTGTCGGACTTCGGCGTGTCCAGCGTCGTGGCGAGCGTTCCGGCACTCGGTCTGCACAAGGATCTGTTGCCGTATCGATCCCCCGAATCCCTGGCGGCGAAGGAGGTGGACGAGCGGGCGGACGTCTACGCCGTCGGTGTGCTCCTCTGGGAGATGCTGGCCAATCGCCCGCTCTTCGGTGACAAAGATCGATTCCGGCGGAGTGGTGGCCAAAGCACGGAAGACACCAGAAAACAGATCACGAACGGAACGGCTCCGCGCCTCGATTCGATCGCCCGCGCTGGGCCGCCAATTCCCGCGATGCTCGTCGAAGTCGTTCAACAGCTCTTGGCCACCGACCCAGCGTCGCGCTTTCCCACGCTCGAGTCCCTCGACAGCGCCCTCGGAAAGCTGACCGCGGGCAACGTTGCGTCACCCGAACAGGTCGCGGGGGCGGCCGAGCGACTCGCGCGAAGTGAGCTCGAGGCACAGCGAAGCGCCATCGCTCAGGTGCAAAGCTCCGATTGAACGAGTCTTTCCCCCGAGTCGGCTCGCTCGACCGGGAGGCCGCGTGCCCCTGCCATTCCGGTGCGCGTCGAGGTTCGGGCGCTCCGGCATTTTCCAAGCGAAGAGGCCCCGACGGCTCGGCGGCGACCGCCCACGCGCGAAGCGAAACGACCCGTCGTAGAGCCCGTGCCCACGCCGGCGTTGATCGCGCCCCTCGAGCGGCCGCCGTTGCCCCCGCCGGCGGTGCTCTTCGTTCCAGAAGCTCGGAGCGAACCGGAGCCCGTCGAGCCAGCGCCGTGGCCCGTTCCCGCGGACGCAGCGATCCGAGGCAGCGAAATCATCGACAGCGTGCCAGATACGGCTGTCTCGATCATGAGCGCAGCCGAGGCCCCCGATCATCCCAATCGACGCCGGCGCGTTCTCTTCGCCCTGGTGGGCATCGTGCTCTCGGCCGCGGTCTTGATTGGGATCCTCGCCCTGGCGCGCGCACCGACCGAGACGCGCAGCGCGGAAGTCCCGCGCTCGGCAAAACCGGTTCCTTCCAGCTCGGCACCGACTGCCGTGCCGAAGCCCCCGATGACGGAGGAGACTCCATCCGCAAAACCAGCGCCCGTCGAACCCACTCTAGCACCGGAGCCGCGGCCCGATCCGGCTCCGGAGCGCCAGGAACGTCCGCCGGTCCGCAAGCCCTATCGGCCACGGGGGATTTGACGCCGTTTTGCTGGGCTGTCTCGGTGGGGTACTGTTCTCTAGACCATGCGGCGCTACTCGAGTGCAGCGGTTTTCGCGTTGACCCTCTCTCTCGCGGCTCCTGTGGCAGCTGCAGGGGTGCCCGTTGCACAGGCAAAAAAGGAGCAGTGGACCGCCGCCGAGAAGACGTTCCGTGTGGCCGACGACCTCTACGACGCCAAGCGGTTTGACGAAGCCCTGACCGCCTATCGGGCGTCGTACGACATCGTAGCGAGCCCGAACTCCCGGCTCATGGTCGCTCGCTGCTTGCGAGAGCTCGGACGGCTCGCCGAGGCGTACGAAGAGCTCGAGAGCACGGTGACCGATGCCGAGCGGGTGGCTGAGAGCGACAAGAAGTACGCGAAGACCGCCCGGGCGGCCCGGGATGAGCTCGAAGCGCTGAAGAAGCGAGTTGCACTCCTCGAGATCGAGATCCCGGAGCCTCCGGAAGGAACGACGCTCTCGGTCGGGGATGGCACGGTCGAGCTCGACGCGCTGGCTCGACCCCTCGTTCTCGAACCCGGCAAGATAAAGATTGTCGCTCAGGCACCCGGTCGCGTCACCGTTCAGAAAGAGCTCACGCTGGGCGCGGGCAGCTCGAGCAAGCTCCAGATCGATCTCGAGACCGGTAAGACGACCGAGCCGGTCGCAAGCGAGCCACCTCCTCCGGCGTCCCAGCCGGTGAAGCAGCCACCTCCGAGCTCCTCGTCGCTTCGTACGTGGGCCTTCGTTGCAGGGGGCGTCGGGGTGGCGGGGCTCGCGACCTTCGGGATTTTCGGGGCGTTGAACCAATCCAAGTTTCACTCTCTCGAATCCGATTGCCAGGATGGACACTGTCCACCGGACCGGAGCTCGGACATCGACACCGGGCGGACCTATCAGACCGTCGCCAACATCGGCCTGGTCGTGGGCGTGGTCGGCGTAGGAGCGGGCGTCACGCTCTTCATGCTCGGCTCGAAGCACACGACCGGCAAGAGCCGCGGGCCCTGGGTCGCCGTCGGAGCCGGAAGCGTCCGCGCGGGAGGGGCTTTCTGAATGCGGGGCGGTTGGGTCCTCGGTGTCGTCTGTGCGCTCGGCGCATGCACGAACGACTACGGAAAATTCGATCTTTCCAATGGAACCGATTCCGCGACCGGGGGCGGCGGCAGTGGCGGAACGACGGGCGGCAGCGCCGGGACGTTCGAACGGCGGCAGCGCCGGGGGCGGAGGGATCGGCGGCAATCCCGGAGGCGGCGGCAATCCCGGAGGCGGTGGCAATCCCGGAGGCGGCGGCTCGAGTGGCGGATGTGGCGCGGGGACGAAGCTCTGCGCCGGAACCTGCGTTGCCGACGACAATCCATCGACCGGGTGCGGAGAAAGTGCGTGCGATCCGTGTGCGATACCGAACGCCACGGCCGCGTGTTCGGCGGGAGCCTGCTCGATCCAGAGCTGCGCGAATGGGTTTGGGGACTGCTCGGGCGGGGTGAACGACGGGTGTGAGACCGATCTCGCGACGCCCAACAATCAGGCCTGCGGCAGCTGCGCCAACGATTGCACCCAGCAGGGATTTCTACGCATTTCAGCTGTGGGTCGGACTTCACGTGTCAGTGCACCGGTCTGGACCAGTGCAAGGACGGCGGCGGCGGCACGGCGACCTGCAACTCGGGACGCTGCGAATGCACGGGGGTTCAGTGCAACGCGGGGGAGCGTTGCCGCAAGACGGGCCCCAATCAGGTGTGTTCCTGCAACGGGGCCGCGGCGTGTATTACGGGGCAGGTCTGTTGCGGGACCGCGGGCTGCAAGGATCTCACCTCGGATTCGGCGAACTGCGGAGCCTGTGGGAAGGCGTGCCCGAGCGGAACGACCTGCAGCTCAGGCGGCTGCTCATGAGTCGGTGCATGGGCCGGGTTTTTGCGCTAAGGTCCCCGCGACTCGTGCCGGGGTGAGACGGTCTTGAACGAGCGCGAACGCTACGCAGCCGGCGATCGTATCGCCGAAAAATACGTGCTGATCCGACCCCTCGATTCGGGGGGCATGGGACTGGTGTGGGCCGCGCACAACGTCGACCTCGACGTCCACGTCGCGGTGAAGCTGCTTCGGGGGGAGCTGGCGTCGACGAACGCCGCCGACCGCATGCTGAGTGAGGCCCGTATGCTCGCGCGCTTGCAGCATCCGGCCATCGTGCGGGTCCACGATTGCGGGCGCACTCCCCTCGGAGACCCGTTCATCGTCATGGAGCTCCTGGACGGCGAGTCCCTGGCCGACTTCATCGACGGGCACGGGCGCATCTCGTCCATCGATGCGGTGTCGATGCTCTTGCCCATCGTGGACGCCATTCGGGTCGCCCATGCCGCGGGGATCATTCACCGAGATCTCAAACCCGAAAATATTTTCCTCGCGGGCGTGGGTGGACGCATCCAGCCCAAGGTCCTCGACTTTGGCATCGCGCTGGCGGATTTCGTCGGCACCCGTCGCACGACCCATGGAGCGGTGCTCGGAAGCCCGGCCTACATGGCTCCCGAACAAGCTCGGGGCGACGAGGTGAGCGTCGCGACCGACGTGTTTGCCCTCTCGATCGTGCTGTACGAGCTCATCACCGGTGTTTTGCCCTTCGAGCGCGAGAATTATCACGCAACGCTTCGGGCCATCATCGAGGAGACTCCTCCGAGCATCACCGAGCTCGGGGCGGGGGACGAGCTTTTGGCGTCGATCGTCGAGCGCGGACTCGCCAAGGATCCCAAGCATCGGTACCCCGCGGCTGGGCGCTACGGGGCGGCGCTCGCGGAATGGCTCATCAACCACGGCGTGATCGAGGACGCTTGCAACGTGTCGCTGCGATCGACGTGGCTGTCGACCTCGGATCCACCCTCGTCACTGTCGCCGGTCACGTTGCCGCGGCCATCCCTGGTGTCCCTGGCACAGCGCGAGACGCTCGAATCGCCCGCAGCAGGGGTCACCCCTCACATCCGCATCGATGTCCTGCCAGCGGAAGCCAAGCATTCCACGCAAGGCGTGGCGGTCACCTCCGAGCGACCGCCGCGTCGGCAGCCCCGGCTCTGGATCGCTGCGGGAGCCGCGGGGATCGGGATCCTCGGTGCGCTGGCGTTTGCGTTCTGGCCCGCGGCCGACGAGCCACCCGGCATTGCGGTGAGTGCGAGCCAAAATGCTCCCACGATCCCCGAAAGCGAGACCCCGAAGCCCATCGAAGCCAAGAAGGTCGACGTGACTCCGAGGCAGGACGTAAGCGATGCTGGGCCCGCGTCCAGCAAGGGAGCGACCGAGGAAGCCGCACCGGAGATCCCCGCGCCGAAGCGCGTTCGAGAGGCCCCGCGTTCTCCCGCTGCGAAGCCCGGCCGACCGTTTCGTCCCCGCGGGATCTGACGAGCTCAGTCGAGCCGCTGCCCGATCTCGTGCTCGAGCGCTTCTACCGCCTCGGGATCTCCCGGATTGGGGCGGATCGGGGCAGAGAGCCGGGCGGTTCGCACGCGCTCGGCCGCTTCCTCGAGTCGCTCGCGAAAGCCTTCATCGACCTCGGCTTCTCGAACGAGGGCCGCGAGGGCCTGTTCGGCCAGGGCGATGTTTTCGCAAATCAGGAGCGCGTCGCAGCCCGCCCGAATTGCTAAAACGGCGCTCTCCTCGATGCTCATGCGATCGGATAGCGCTCGCATCTCCAGGTCGTCGGAGAACAGCAGCCCCCGAAACCCGAGCTCGTCGCGCAAGAGCTCCGTCGCGATGCGCCGGCTGAGAGTCGCGGGGGTCTCGGGATCGAGCCCGTCATAGATCACGTGGGCGCTCATCAACGTCGCGATCCCCTGCTGACAGGCGCGCACGAACGGGGGGAGCTCGACGGCTTCGAGCCGCTTTCGGGGGGCGCTGACCCGCGGAAGGTGGAAGTGGCTGTCCTCGGACGTGTCGCCGTGACCGGGAAAGTGTTTGCCGCACGCGAGGATCCCCGCCGCTTGAAGCTCGAGCCCGAACCGAACACCGAGATCCGCCACGCGTCCCGGATCCGAAGCGAACGCGCGATCGCCGATGACCGGATTTCGCGGATTGGAATCGACGTCCAGCACCGGTGAGAAATCGAGATTGAAGCCGAGGGCGGCGAGCTCGCTGCCGAGGAGGCGTGCTGCGCGAAGCACCAGCTCGTCGTCGCCGATCGCGGCAAGAGCACGCATGGGCGGAAGACGCAGGAACGGGGAGGGGAGGCGGGCGACCCGTCCCCCTTCTTGATCGACGCCAATCAGCGGACTCGCCTCGCCGGGGGTCGCGTCGCGGACTTCGTGACACAGCGCCCGCGCCGCTTCCACGCTCGGGAGGTTTCGCTTGAACAAGATGACCCCACCCCGCTCGCCGGCTTGGAGCGCTCGGCGGGTCTCGGGATCCACGGTGGGTGACGGGAACCCGCCGACGATCAGGCTGCCCGCAGTCGCTCTCAGGTTCGTCATGCTCACTCGTCCCGGGCCAGCGCCTGGGCGGGATCGGTCCGAGAGGCTCGGCGCGCCGGACCCACTGCCCCCAACAGCGAGAAGAGTGCCGCAAAGCCCACCGCGATGAGCCACATCCACCAAGGGAATACGAAGAAAGACTCCGGCTTGAACGGGAAGTCGGGCAAGTCCTTGGCCGCGCGCCAATCTGCGATCCAGGCGCCGCCCCGGGCCACGAACGCTCCAAGAAGCCCCGCACCACTTCCAATGCTGAGGGCCAAGGTGAGGAGCCACGTTCGCATGTCCGCCGCGCTGGCTCCGAGCGCTCGGTAGAGACCGATCTCTCGCTGTCGTTCGGCGACGAGCATGCGAAAGGTGTGCGCGATGTTGAGCGCTGCGACCGCGAGGATGACGCTCGCTACCAGGACGAGCAAAGCCAAAACACCGCTGATTAGCACGCTCACGTCCCGCGCTCGGGTGTCGTGGGGCACGAGCCCCATGCTTTGAGCCGCGTCGATCACATGGCCCGTGTCGCTCGAGCTTTTCGTTCGGACGACGATGCTCGAGTAACGCTTGGCAGCGGCCGGCCCGCCGTACTCGGCATTCCAGCGACGCACCACGTCGATGGGCAAGGTGACTCCGAGATCGATGGCCTTGGGAGAGATCCCGACGACCACGATCTTCGCCTTTCTCTCCTTGCCCTGGCGGCTGCGCCCGAGGAGGGAGTTGCCCAGGGTCATCTCGAACACCACGCCCTGAGCCCGCCCGATCAGGCTTTCGGCCACGGGTGGCAGGTTGTGGGCTGGGGCGACGGCGTGATCGAAGAGCTCGACGAGGTAACGGCTGACGAGTGCGGGGACGGGCTTCGAGCACTGCCCCTTTTGCGCGTCGCTCGGTAGCTCGCAATACTCGCCGCTCTCGCATTCGCTATCGGAGTTGCAGGGCTTGCCGGGTGTGGCCAGCGGATCGGCAAAGGACTTGCCAGCGGGATCGGCGGCGAGGAGCTTCGGGTCGATGCCGTCGCCCACCATCTCGTGAGTGCCGATTTCGCTGCCGAGTACTTCTTTGCCGCCCCGGGCCATGCTCGGGAAGCGGAAGCGAAGCTTGGGATACACCTCCGCCACTCCAGGTAGTGCGGCGAGATCGGCGGCGGCACTGTCCTCGATCCCTTCCGGCTCCTGGGCGCCGCCGAGCAGGGAAATCAGACCGACGCTGGTCTTCTTTGGTTCGAGCTCGATCTGATCGATCGGGAACACGTCGCCGAGGAGGACTTTGCGCGCCCCGAACCCGAGGGACAGGAAGAACACCAGCGCCGCGACGCCCACGGCAATGCCGAAGCCCGCCGTCACCAGCGGTCCCCGCGTGCGAGCGAGCTCGGCCCGCACCAGAGTGAGGAGAGAAGCTGCCCTCATTGTGCCCCCTCCTTGCTGAGCTGGCCGTCGATCATGTGCAGTGTGCGGTGAGCCAGGCGCGTCATCCGATCTTCGTGGGTCACGATCACGATCGTGGTTTCGAGCTCTTGATGTAGTTCCGCGAAAAGATCGATGATCTGTTCGCCGGTCCGGCGATCGAGGTTGCCGGTAGGCTCGTCGCACAAGAGAAGCGCGGGCTCGTGAAGCAGAGCGCGGGCGAGGGCGACGCGCTGGCGCTGTCCGCCGGATAGCTCCGCGGGGAGCGAGTCCTTGCGATCCGAAAGGCCAACGCGTTCCAAGACGGCGAGGGCTCGCTCGCGCACTTCGTGCTTCTTCTTCGGCTCGTGGGAAAACAGGCTCGGGGCGATGACGTTCTCGAGCACCGAAACGTGACCGAGCAGGTGAAATGCCTGAAACACGAAGCCGATGCGATCCCCACGCAGGCGGGACAGCTCGGTGTCACCGAGCTCGCTGACGTTCTTCTCGAAGAGCTGGAGCGTTCCCTCGAACTCCCGGTCGAGCCCGCCGAGCAGCGCCAAGAGGGTGCTCTTTCCGCAGCCGCTGGGACCGAAGATCAGCACCACTTCCCCGGATGCGACCGAAAGCGAGACCCCGTCCACCGCCCGCCGGGCCGCTTCGCCGCGACCGAAGACGCGCACGAGCCCTTCGGCCCGGACCACGTCGGCTCGGGTCACCCGCTCACGCCCAGATCGATGCGGGCCGCCTCCGCCATCTCACTGACGACGACCTCCAGCACACTGGGGTCCGGCCCTTCCACCATGAATCGAAGCTTCGGCTCGGTGCCGCTCCAGCGCACCAGAACACGCCCGTCGGTGCCGAGCGCCTCTTCGACGCGTCGGATTCTCCTTGGACAGCTGCGGCATCTCCTGGATGGGACGCCGACTGGGAAGCAGCACGCTCTTCAGTACCTGGGGGACTCGCTCCATGACACGAGAAAGCTCGGAGAGGGGTTTCTGTTCCGCGACCATGATGGCGAGAACCTGGAGCGCGGCCACGATGCCGTCGCCGGTGGTCGCGTGGTCGAGGAAGATCAAGTGCCCGCTCTGCTCGCCCCCGAAGTTGAACCCCGAGCGACGCATCTCCTCGACGACGTAGCGGTCTCCCACGGTCGTTCGCACCAGACGCCCGCCGATCTCGACCAGCGCCCGCTCGAGGCCCATGTTGCTCATCACGGTGGCCACGACCACGCCCTGGGACAGGCGCCCCGCGCCCAGCATGCGGGTGGCGCACAGTGCCATCACGGCGTCCCCATCGACGATCTGACCATTTTCGTCGGCGATGATCACTCGATCGGCATCGCCATCGAGCGCGATGCCGATGTGGGCCTTCTTCTTTTCGACTTCCCGCGCAATGCCCTGGGGGTGGAGCGCACCGGCGCCCTTGTTGATGTTCTTGCCGTTGGGCGTGACGCCGAGAGCGCTCACGTCGGCACCGAGCTCGGAGAAAACCGCGGGGGCGACCTTGTAGGCCGCTCCGTGGGCGGCATCGACCACGACCCGGAGGCCGTTCAACGTGAGCTCCCTCGGAAACGTGCTCTTGGCGTACACGATGTACCGACCCGTGGCGTCGTCGATGCGCTCGGCCCTGCCGACGCTGCCGCCGGTCGAGCTCTTTTCGTCGAGGGCGGGATCGTCCAGCAAGCGTTCGATCTCGAGCTCGCGCTCGTCGGGGAGCTTGAACCCGTCCGGTCCGAAGATCTTGATGCCGTTGTCCTCGTACGGGTTGTGACTGGCGCTGATCACCACTCCTGCGTCGGCCCGCATGCTTTGGGTGAGGTTCGCGACGGCAGGGGTCGGCATCGGACCCGAGAGCATCACCCTCCCGCCCATGGCGCAGATGCCGGCGGCCAGAGCGGTCTCGAGCATGTACCCCGATAGACGCGTGTCCTTGCCGATGACGATGCGGGGAGCACGGCCGGTATCGCGCCTGGCAACCAGAGCGATGGCACGCCCGAGGCGCACGGTCATCTCCGGCGTCATGGGCGGAACGTTGGCCTTGCCGCGGATGCCGTCGGTTCCGAAGAGCTTGCGTTCGTTCACGCGTTCAATCCCGGAAGTTTTCGAATTGCAGCTCGACGCCGAAGTCCTGAGCTTTGAGCTCTTGAATCGCTGCCTGCAAGTCGTCCCGCTTCTTGCCGCTCACTCGAACACTGTTCTCCTGAATGGAGCCCTGCACCTTGAGTTTGGTGCCTTTCAGTAACTTCACGATTTCTTTGGCTTTTTCCACCTCGATGCCCTCTTTGATCTTGAGGGTCATGCGGATGGTGCTCTTGGGTCCGGGGGTGGGGTCGCCGACCTCCACGTTCCGGAGGCTCACCTTTCGCCGCACGAGCTTCTGCTGAAGCACGTCCACGGCTGCCTTCGCGCGCTCGTCGGAAACGGAGATGACGATGATCTCGCTCTCCTTCTTTTCCAGAGTCGTGTCGGTGCCCTTGAAATCGAAACGCTGGGCTACCTCACGACTGGCTTGGTCGAGGGCGTTGGCGATTTCGGCCCAACTCACCTTGGAAACGACGTTGAACGAAGGCATCTCACAGATCGACTTGGGGATCCGCCGGAAGGTTCAGAAGTGCGGCCCGTGCAGCGCCCACCAGATACGTCGATCCGGTGACGACGACGAGCCCTGCCGAGCCGACGATCTCCCGCGCTTTGGCCAGCGCACTCGGAACGTCCGGCATGACGATCCCTTTCACGATGGCAGCCATCTCCTCGGGATCGACGGCCTTGCCCTCGATCGGCGGGGCCACGAACACCTTGTGCGCGGCAACGGAATCGAGTCGCCGCAGCATCGCGCGCCAGCTCTTCGATTGGAGCGCGCCGAACACCAGCACGACATCCCGCCGACTTTCGATCTCTCCGAGCACGCTGGGATCGAGAACGTGGGAAAGGGCGACCGTGCCGTCGGGATTGTGGGCGCAATCGAGGAGCGTGAGATCCTGGCCGTTGCGATGCAAAAGCTCGTTTCTACCGGGCCATTGGGTGGCTTCGATGCCGTCGGCGATGGTGCGCGGCTCGATGCCGAGCTCTTGAGCAACGGTGACGCCGACCGCGAGGTTCGAGCCGAACATGGCGAATCGCGGGTAGGCGAGGGCTGCCCCCGGGATCGGCTCCGGGCTACCGAGAGCCACCAGATGCGCGCCCACTTGTGCGACTCGCCGCTCCACGGCGTCGCGGGCGTCGGGGTGGAGCTTGCCCACCACGACGGTCGAGCCCTTCTTGATGATGGCGGCTTTTTCTTCACCAATCTTCGCGAGCGTGTCGCCGAGCTCCGTCATGTGGTCGAACGACACGCGCGTCACGACGGCTACCCGCGGAGGCGGAATCACGTTGGTGGCGTCGAGGCGCCCGCCCAAGCCGACTTCCAGCACGGCCAGCTCGACCTTGGCTTCCTGGAACGCCAGAAACGCCGTGAGCGTCGCGGTCTCGAAGAACGTCAGCTCCGGCGCCTCGTCCATCACCCGGGTCAAGATGCGCGCCAGCGTTTCATCGTCGATGGGATCGGGGCCGATCTGGATGCGCTCTGCGAATTGGATCAGATGAGGCGAGGTGTAGAGCCCCACCTTTTTGCCCGCGGCGTTGGCCATGGACGCGACGAATGCGCAGACGGTGCCCTTGCCGTTCGTACCGGCGACGTGGACCGCCTCGAAAGAGCGCTCCGGGTTGCCCATCCGGTCGCACGCCGCCTGCATCCGGTCCAGACCGAGATCCCGATCTCGGGAAGCCAGGGCGTAGAGCCGCTCCAGAGTCGACGCGAGGTCGCTCACCGTGCACCCGCCGTGAGGTGAGCCAGAATCAGGCTCAGGAAGGCTTTCATTTCGGTTCTTGGAACGATGCGGTCGACCATACCGTGAGAAAGCAAAAACTCCGAACGTTGAAAGCCTTCCGGCAGTGTCGTCCGGAGAGTGCTCTCGATGACGCGGGGGCCGGCGAAGCCGATGAGAGCGTTCGGTTCCACCAAATTCACGTCGCCGAGCAGGGCCGTGCTGGCCGCGACCCCACCCGTGGTGGGATGGACACAGACGCTGATGAACGGCCTGTGAACCCGCCGAAACCGGGCCAGGGCCGCCACCGTCTTGGCCATTTGCATCAGGGACAGGAGGCCCTCCTGCATGCGCGCGCCTCCCGAGGCGTGGATCAGGACCACGGGCAGCCGATCGTCGCTCGCCCGCTCGAAGAGGCGGGTGATTCGCTCTCCCACCACGGACCCCATGCTGCCGCCCATGAATCCGAAGGCATAACAGCCATAGGCAACGCTCGACCCTTCGATGCGCCCCCGGCCCACCTCGACCGCTTCGGTCTTGCCGCTGTTCTTCTTCGCGCGCTCGAGCCGATCGCGATAGCTCTGGCCGTCGTCGAAGCTCAGGGGATCGCCCGGAGCGACGTGCTCGTCCCAGCGTTCGAGCATCCCGTCGTCGAGCAGGAGCCGCCGCCAGTCGTCCGCGCGCATGGGGTGGTGATAGCCACACGCCGTGCACACGAACCAAGCCTCGCTCAGAGCTTCCGCAGTGTGGAGCTCACCGCAGCCCTTGCACTTTTCGAATACGCCCTGCCCGAGCGAGCGCTTCTCGCTGGGCAGAGTCTGCGCAGGTGTCTTTTGGGGGAGCGAGGCCACGGTAAGCGGCTAATCTAGCAGAGGTTTCCCGGAGCCCGCGCTCAGGGTGTCGACGAGGAGACTCGTACAAGCGCGCCTGAGAGGCAACTGCCCCGCCGCGCCGGCGAGATTGGGGGCGGCCGCACGATGCGAACTTGGCCCCAGAGTCCCTCGCCCGGTAGTCGCGTCCATGGATGCGTTTGGGCCTTTCGGCTGCCGTTCTGTCGATTGTTTCCCTGGCTCTCGCCACCCCGACGGGTGCGCGTGAGCGATCCCAGACCCCAGCTCCCAAGAGCATCGGCTCACCTACCGAAGGGCGGCTCGAAGGAGCCGCGGAGCTCGGACCGAGCCCGACGCTCGCGCTTCGACACAAGCGGGGCGCGCATTGGGGTTTGCCTCGCCTGGTCGGGATGCTGGAGCGAGCCGCCGCGCGAGTGAATCGCTTGTATGCCGGTTCGGTCCTGGTGGTCGGCGACCTTTCGGAGCGCCACGGCGGAGACATCTCGGGACACAAGAGCCACGAGAGCGGGAGGGACGCCGATGTCGGCTTCTTCTTCGTGGACGCCAACGGCAAATCGCTGCGTCGCGGCGACTTCCTCCAGGTCAACGAGCACGGCAACTCCCGCAAGAAATCGTCGCTTTCGTTCGATGTCGCCCGCAACTGGGCGCTCGTGGAGAGCTTCGTCACCGATCGCGAGGCCAGGGTCGAGCACATCTTCGTCTCGAACGCGATCCGCGCGCAGCTCTTGGCTCATGCGCGACGCAAGGGAACCTATCTCCCGGTGCTTCATCGCGCCTCTCTCGCGATGAAGCAGCCGCGTCGCGGTCTCGCTCACGACGATCACTTCCACGTGCGGATCGCGTGCCCGCCGAAGCAATCCCAGGTCTGTGTGAGCGAGCCCAGCGTTCTTACGGCGACCTCTCGGTCTGGAAAGAAGAAAGCGGCGCAAAGCCTTGTAAAACAACGGAAACGGCGCGAAGCTACGCGCCGATGAGTGAACCAACAACCACCGAGCTCCTGTTCGGGGTGAGCGATCTCCGAGCCAAGCTCGTGGGACGCGACGAGGAGCTTCTGACCCTTCGCGCTCGGGCCGATGAAGTGCGCACGACGGGGACATCTCGTGTCGTCACGTTGCTCGGTCCGAGTGGGGTCGGAAAGAGCCGGCTCCTACACGAATTTCTGATGGAGCTTCGCGTAGCTGGCAAGGCTCCTCGCGTGTATCGCGGGAGCGCTCGAAGCCTTCAGCTCTCCTACGGCGTGTTCGTGCGGCTCCTCCGGGCACGATTCGGTTTGGTGGAGGGCATGGATGTCGAAGCCGCCAAGGCGCAGGTTCGTGCTCAAGTTGCCCAGGTTCTCGAGGACCGCAAAGTCGGCGACGTTTGTTACTTTTTGGGGCAGCTGGTGGCCCTGGAGTTTCAGGACAGCCCGCTCACCCGCGCGGTGGCGGATGACGCGCTGCAGGCCCGCTTGCTTCGCCGCGCCATCGTCAAGAGCTTCTTCGAGGCGGACGCTGCCCAGGGACCGGTTTGCCTCGTGTTCGAGGATTTGCATCTGGCGGACGACGATTCGATCGAGCTCTTGCGCTACATGATCGAGAACCTTTCGGGTCCGATCCTGATCCTCTCCGCCGCTCGTCCCGAGCTCCTCGCCCGGCACCACGATTGGTACTCGTTCGGCAAGGAAAGCCACAGCCACATCGAGCTCGGAGCGCTGTCCGACGACGATGCGGTGGAGCTCGCCAAGAGCCTGCTCGCGCCCTGCCAAGGGGGGCCGCCCGAGCCCCTGGTCGAGGCCGCCGTGGGCATGGCCGGCGGCAATCCGGGGCTGCTCGAGTCGATGGTTCGCATCTTCCACGACACGGGCGTGCTCGACGAGCGCGACGCTCTGGCGCGCGAGCCGGTCTGGAAAGTGGATCTGGAAAAGCTCGCCGGCGCCCGCCTTCCGTTGAACATCGAGGACGCGGTCAGCGCACGGGTGGCGGCCCTCACCGTTGCCGAGCGCCAAGTGCTCGAGCACGCCGCAGCGGTCGGAAGCGTGTTCTGGCTCGGAGCACTCGTGGCCCTCGGCCGCATGGACAAGCCGACGCCGGACTACTGGACGCGGGAGGACATGAAGGACGTCGACGACCTCAAGGCCATCCTCGACGACCTCACGGGCCGTGACTACGTGCTGAAGCTGCCCGACTCGGCGTTCGCCGGCGAGCTCGAGTACGTCTTCAAGCACAACCTCGAACGCGAACGGATCGGCGAGCTCACGAGCTCCGCTGCCGCTCGTCGCTACCACCAGACCATCGCCGACTACCTCGCCCAGAAGGACGGAGTGCGTTCCCAGGAAGAGTACTGCGCAATGCTGGCGCAGCACCTCGAGCGGGGCGGATCACTCACGCGCGCGGGGCTCACGTACCTCGACGCGGGGGACATCGCGAGGAAGAGCTACGCGGCCAAAAAAGCGCACGAATATTACGCGCGGGGGCTCGAGCTCCTCGGTGATTCGGACGCTCGCCGTCGGATTGACGCGCTCCACGATCACGGCGACGTGCTTCTGCTTCTCGGCAAGACGGACGACGCCCTGGCCGCCTTCCGAGAGATGTTGGGACTCGCCTACCGGTTGGGTCTCCGGTCCAAAGGTGGCGCCGCCCACAACCGCATTGGGCGGCTCTTCCGCGACACCGGGTCCCTCGCCCTTTCCCACAAGCACCTGCAAACCGGGCTCACTCTGTTCGAGCTCGCTGAAGACAAGCGGGGCGTGGCAGCGAGCCACGATGACATCGGAAAGCTCCTCTGGATGAAGGGGGAGTACGACGATGCGCTGACCGAGCTTCGCGTGGCCCTCGATCTTCGCAAGGAGCTCGGCGACCGGCGCTCCATCGCGCTCAGCCTCAACAACATCGGCCTGGTGTGGATGGATCACGGGATGAGTCAGAACGCCGGCGAGGCGCTGGAAGCCTCCCTGAAGATCCGGCGCGAAATCGACGATCCACTCGGCATCGTTCAGAGCCTGAACAACCTGGGCAAGCTCTCCCAGGACAAGAACGACGACAAGGCGGCCCTCGCTCTGTTTCAGGAGGCCCATGAGGTCGCCCGGGAAATCGGCGAGCGAAACCGCCTCGCGGTCGTCATGACCAACATCGGTGAGACTCACTACCGACTCGGCGACACGACCGAAGCGATTCGCGTGCTCAAGCAAGCCGAGGAGCTCTGCGACGAGCTCGGCGACAAGCTGCACCTGGCGGAGGCGAAACGAGGGCTCGCCAAGGCCTATCTCCTGCAAAACGAGCTTCGCAAGGCGCGAGAGGCCATCAAGCACGCGGTGGATCTGTTCGGCCAGGTGCGATCCAAGGCTCATCTGGCCGTCGCTCTGCGCACACTGGGTGAGATCACCGCCGCCGGAGCGTGGGGTCCGGGCCACGAAGGCAAGGCCGTCGACTACTTCATGCGCTCGATCGCGCTCTGCAAGGAGATCGGCAATGAAGTCGAGGTGGCGCGGAGCTACCGCGCCTTCGCCACGTACGTGATGGGCTCCGACCATTACAAACAGAACGCCGACATTCAGCGAGAAGCTCAAAAACTCAGTCAAATGGCCAACGAGATCTTCGACCGCATCAAAGAGCTCGCTGCCAAGCAGGTCTGAGCGTTGACCACGCGCATCGCAGGGCTGCTCCTGGCGCTCACGGTGTCGTGCGCGACGCCGAGATCAGGGCGGCCCGGTCCGGACGAGCCGAATCCGGCGCCGAGCGCGGCAGCGTCCAATTCCGCGGAGGACGCGGGCACTTCCGTCTCGAACCCGCCTGGCTCACCCCTCACGATCGTCACCGATCCGAAGGTCCTCGTGGCTCTCGAAGCGGCGGGATTTTCCCTGGGGGAGGTGCTCGACGGTCAGCGGGCCAAAAGTGCTCGGGAGCTCTCCCAGAAGGAGGGGTACGGCTCGCTGATCCAGGTACTGGAAAAGGACATCGCCGCCACGGGCTATCGCGACGCGCTCTCCGGGGTCGGACTCGCGTACGCGCATCGCTTGTTCAACGTCCGCTGGCTTCGCGCGGCGTCGGCTCGCTACGAGCTCGTCGGTGTCGTGAACCGCATGGACCGACGAGCGTTCGAGCCGGCGCATTGCGGCGAGACCCGCTTCGTGTACCGACTCGCGTACACCACGAAAGTGAAGGACATCGAGGTCGATTCGCGGCTGCCCATGACCGTCAACGTGGTCGCCTGGCAGCCCGGTCCGATGTCGGGGGAAGCCGTGCCGTGTGTCGCCACGCTGAAGCGCTGGGTCGTTCCGGAGTCGGGGAGCGAGCACCTGTCCGCCTGGCTCGCTTCGGACGCGGGCCCGCTTCCGCGATCGCGCCCGTTCGTCGATCTCAAGTCCGTCGAAATCGATCTCCAGAGCATGCGCTGGCCGGCGACGGTTCACCCGAGCATGGCCGGTCACGCCGAATACGTGCTTCGGGTGTTTCATCGAGACGACAAGACGTTCGTGCCCGCCACTCTGGAAAATCAGATCAACGTCCCCCGGCTTCGATCCAAACCGGCGCTTTCCCGCGAGCTTCTCGCGTGGCTGAAGGCTCCCGAACAGCGGGCTGCCATCGATGCCGGGACGGTCGCTGTACCCGAAAAATTCCTCGCCAAGGCCGCGCTTTCGGTCACGCCGCGGGGGTTGGAGCGGCTCGGGAACCGACCGTTTCGACAACTGTTTTCGGCCAAGGACTTCGGGGATTGGGACGGCGGGAAACGAAGCTACACGCGCAGCGCCGAAGAGCTCATTCGGCGCCTCGACGAGCTTTCGTGCACGGGATGTCATCAGAGTCGGAGCGTGGCGGGATTTCACCTGCTGGGCCTCGAGCGCCGCTCCGACAAGAAAGTCGACGCCCTCGCCATCGCTGCCTCGCCCCATCTGGTCGACGAGCTCGGCCTGCGCCAGAAGGCTTACGAAGCCCTGCTCGCTGGAAAATCCCTGGACCGACCGCGGCCGCTGGCGGAAAGAGACCCGGCGAGCCCCGGCGTGTGGGGCTCTCATTGCGCTCTCGCCAAGGAGGACTTCGCGGATTGGAAGTGCGCTTCGGGTCTGGTCTGCACGCCCGCTCTCGGGGGATCCCTCGTCGGCGTCTGTCAGGAGTCGGAGCCGGCCATCGGAGCGGCGTGTGAAACGGGGACGGTCACCCAAAAAAGCGATCCGCACCGCGATCGAGTCCACGACGTGAAGAAGACCGCCTGTCGTGAAGGAGTGTGCGAGGACAACTCAGTCGGCTTTCCGGGCGGAATGTGCTCGGCGGGCTGCAACCCCAAAGACAAGAACGCGGTGTGCGGAGGGATCGCGATCCTCGTCGACTTCAACGATTGCATCGCGCGTCACAAGCCCTTCGAGAGCTGCATCACGCAAAACACGCGCCCGGCGAACCTGCGCGCCTGTGACGAGAATCGCCCGTGCAGGGACGACTACGTGTGTGCGGAGACCCCGAACGGCGGGGGCTGCATTCCGCCCTACTTCCTGTTCCAGCTCCGGGTCGACGGCCATCCCAGCCCGTGAGGACAATCCTCGTCAAATCGCGGCCGCGGCCATGGTAGACAGGCCACGGCGATGACCACCGAGCTCTCCAACCGCCTGCGCCAGGTCGCCGAGAATCTCGACAGCCAGTTCCTCGGCAAGAGCGAAACCATTCGCTTGCTCATGATCGCCATCGTGGCCAAGGAGCACGCGGTGCTCATCGGCCCGCCCGGAACCGCGAAGAGCGCGTTGCTTCGGAATCTGGCGGAGCTTTTGGCAGCGCAGTACTTCGAGTACCTGCTCACGCGCTTCACGGAACCGAACGAGATCTTCGGGCCCGTGGACATTTCCGCGTTCCGCGAGGGGACCTACCGACGGCGGACAGAAGGCATGTTGCCAGAGGCGGAGATCGTGTTCTTGGACGAGGTATTCAAGAGCAACAGCGCGATCTTGAACGCGCTGCTCTCGCTCTTGAACGAGCGGCGTTACACGTCCGGTGGCCAGGTGCTGGAATGCCCGCTGATCTCCGCGTTCGGCGCTTCAAACGAGATCCCGAGCGACGAGTCGCTGTCAGCGCTCTTCGATCGTTTTCTGCTCCGGATCCGCTCGGACAACCTCGACGCCTATCACTTCACCGAGCTCCTTCAGCTCGGGGTGCGCCACGAGGTGAAGAAGCTCAAGCGGGTGAAGGCCCAGCCCTTGGTGAGCGCGGCCGATCTCCACGCCATGACCGACGAGCTCGCTGCCCGGCTCAACTTCTCCGAGGCGTTTTTGTCGGCCTACAAGGGCCTCATCTTCCAGATCCGGGCCGAGGGCATCAGCGTCAGCGATCGCCGCGTGGTGAAGATGTTGAAGCTGTTCGCTGCCAGCGCGTACATCGACGGCCGTACCGAGGCGGATACGAGCGATCTCTTCGTCCTGAAGCACATCTGGAACGCCGAAGATCAGGCGCCGATCCTCGAGCAGATCGTGCAACCAGCCCTCGAGGTGTTCTATCGCGACCATCCCGATCGTCGGCGGGTCGGGGCGCTGGGCGTGGGGGTCGAAGCGCTCTCGGCGGAGATCGATCGCATCCGCCAGGTGCTGACGGGTCCAGCGCCGCCGAGCGATCTGCAGCTCTTCAGTCAGCTCAAGGCCCTGGGCGAAATCAAGACCGCTCTGGCTCAGATCCCCGATCAGCAAGCGCGCGCGCTCGAACAGCGCGTCAGTCAGCTCCTCGACGCAACGCTGAAGAGTGGAAGGTTCGCTCAGCTTTGAGCCGGCTCGTGCTCCGCGTGCGGCGCGTGGGACGGGTCGAGGTACCCCTTCCGAGCTACCAGACGGAGGGCTCGGCGGGTCTCGACGTGTGCGCCGCCCTCGGCGAGCCGGTGAGTCTCGCTCCCGGCGAGCGCCGCCTGGTCCCGACGGGGCTGGTCATCGCCGTCCCGCCGGGCCACGAAGCGCAGGTACGTCCCCGATCGGGTCTCGCGCTTCGCCACGGCATTTCCATGGTGAACACCCCCGGCACGATCGACTCGGATTTTCGCGGCGAAGTCGGAGTCATCCTCGTGAACCTGGGAAGCGAGCCGTTCGTGATCGAACCTCTGGCCCGCATCGCGCAGGTCGTGATCGCTCCGGTCACCCACGTGGAAGTCGAGCTCAGCGAAGATCTGGGAGCGACCGAGCGAGGCAGCGGCGGATTCGGCTCGACGGGCGTCTGAGGGGGCGGGCCAAAATTATCGAAAACCAAACGCCTGCGGTTAGACCTCCTGCGTTCAGCTCGTAGCTCGCCAAGGTAGGAAAGAAGAGATTGAACCGCCAAGGCGCCAAGAGCGCCAAGGTAGGAAAGAAGAGATTGAACCGCCAAGGCGCCAAGAGCGCCAAGGTAGGAAAGAAGAGATTTATAAAAAGGACATGTGTTGGGCGGGCGTCGATCCTTCGCACCTCTTTTCGCTTCCAAGATCCGCAACCCGCCTCGATAGGGAGGGGCGGGGAATCGCCTGACAGCAACCTTCGAACCTTGGCGGCCTTGGCGCCTTGGCGGTTCGATCTCCTGCGTTCAGACGTTCAGACCCGCGCATGCACCTCTGGATGAGTTGGTAGGCGGGAAGGCCCCATCTCCGAACTTGGCGGCCTTGGCGCCTTGGCGGTTCAATCTCCTGCGTTCAGCTCGTAGCTCGCCAAGGTAGGTTGGCGTCCCGTAAAAGACGCTGCGTCGAGAGATGGTTTCGAAGGCCAGTGATGGTTCCTGAACCCGGCTCTACGGGAAAAGGCCCTTGGCCAAGTAGGCGTGGGAGACTTTTTCGCGAGTGTCTCCGAAGGCGGCCCAGACGGTGCCGCCCGGGCGAGCCGCGAGGGTGAAGTAGTCGCCGATGAAGAGCAGTTCGTTGCGGTCGGTGGTGATGAAAAAGGGCTTGTCGTTGATCGCCTCGCTCGGGCCGCAGGCGAGGGTGGTCGGATCGCAAGCAGCGATGGCGACGTACCCCTCGTAGGGTGCGAAGCGTCCGTCGTACCAGCCGACGTACACCTGGTGAGTGGACGGATCGATCGTGATGGCCGGGTGAAAGTGCGTGGCGCAGGATTCGGGTTCGTCGTTCACTTGTGCGCTTTGCCAGTTCTGGCCGTCGGTGCTCTTGGCGAGGCGAATGTCCCAGGCGCCGTTTGGTAGCCCCGAGGAGTAGGCGACGAACAGGTTGCCCGAATCGACCGCGATCACGGCTTGGTCGTAGGGCACCGGCTCCGTGATCGGGTTGATGCGCACCGGTGTGGTCGCCGTTGCTCCGCCGTCTTCCGATCGGGCATAAAAGACACCGTTTTGCGTCGCGCCCTTGGGTTCGATGTACACGGTGCTCGTGACCATGTGTACGATGCCCTGGCTGTCCACCGCGGGCGTGATGAGGTTGTTCGACAGGCCGAGGTCGAACGTAGAAAACACCGCCAGGCTCTCGCCCGGCTTGCCCGGGATCCCCCAGGTTGCGCCGCCGTCGGTCGAGCGAATGATCACCGTCGCGACATCGCCATCCGAGCGTGTGGCGAGGTAAGCCGCGTACACGGCTTCACCGGTGGCGTTCAGCTTGTCGGGGCCAATCGCCAGCCAGGGGTGGTCCATGCAGACGCCTTCACCCCCGGAGCTCGAGCAGTCGGTGGCGGGGTTGACCTTCGTGGTGGTCCAGGTGAGCCCTTGATTGGTGGAGTGGGCGACGAGGATCTGGGCGTTGAGCTGAAAATCGAGCCCGATCGTCGAATAGTAGAAGTCACCGCTCTTGCCCGCGACCAGATACGGATCCGAGTAGAAGTCGGCGCCCGCGAACTTCGGCCCCGCGTTTTCGCTGAACGTGAGGGGCGGCGAGCCCGCAGCCTGCCAGGCGGGATTGTCGTAGCCAAAGCCGGACAGCGCGTTGCCGCCGACCACGATCTGATCGGTCGAGCTGACCGCCAGCGCGATCTCGTTCGTCGCCGGGTGGCTGATGTCGTCGACGCGATCGGACGGCGAAAAATGCGAGAGGGCGGGCACGGGAAGATAGTGGGGTTGGTTCGGGTCGTCGTGTTGGTGACACGCCTCTCCCGGACCGCGGGTGGCGATGAAGCCCGTTGGAGCGCACGCCAGCTTGCCGTCGAAGTAGTTGGGAGGGCGACACGCATAGCCCTGCCGGCACTCTTTGGGATCCGTACAGCTCACCAGACAGTGACCTTGGCCCTGGATGTTCCCGCCGCAGATGCCTCCGTACTGCGCGCACTGCGAATCGCTATTGCACGGGAGAGTGCAGTAGCCATCCGGCCAGCGATCCGCTTCGTCCGGTTGGTTGCCTTCGTAGCACTGAAGCGCGGATGGACACGGATCGGCAGCACAGGGATCGCCGAGGCCCGGCTTGATGGTCGGAGCATCCGGTTTCGCGTCGACCTGCGAGTCGAACTTCGCGTCGGAGGGAGAATCCGTCGCGGCGTCGCCCGCGTCAGCTCCTGCGTCCCCCTTCTTGGCGTCGTCCGAATCGCTGCGCCCCCCGCAGGCGGCCGCGAGGAGCAGGGGAGTCGTGAAAGAAAGCCAAACGCCCAGCCGAAAGAACATGAACGAGTGCGCTCGCGTGTCGGTGGCGTTGCGTCAAGCCGGTTGGTCGATCCCTGCGGAAAAGGGGCTCTGGGGTGTTTCCGGACCCGAGCGTCCCAAAGCGCTGGCGCACCGATGCCATCCCCCCTACGGTGTCGCCCGTGAAAACCAAAGACGGCGGCAAGCGGGACGACGAGCGCGACGACGACGACGATTCGGAAGTCTCGGGGGACAAAGACACGACTTCGAAGGATTCGAGCGACGACTCGGACGACGACGATTCGGACGCGGCGAAGGACTCGGGCAAGGACGACGACGACGACGACGACGACGACGACGATTCGGACGCGGCGAAGGACTCGGGCAAGGACGACGACGACGACGACGACGATTCGGATGCTGCGAAGGACTCGGCAAGGACGACGACGACGACGACGACGACGACGACGACGATGACGACGACGACGATGACGACGACGACGATGACGATGACGACAGCGCGTCGTCACGGAGCAAATCCAAGGGGCCCGTGGCCGCGAAGGCCGCTCCGAGGAGCGCGCGCAAGGGCCGGTCGTCTCGGAGTGCACCAGCTCGCAAGGTTTCGTCGGGGTCCGGTCCCTCGCCAACCGTGCGGGCCATTCTGGTTGCCGTGGTGGGGATCGCGATCGGCGGAGCAGGTGGTTGGTTCCTCCGCGACGCCCACGCCAAAGGCCGCGCGCCGTTCAGCCGTGCGAAGCCCGCCGGCAGCGGTGTGTCCGGAGAGTGCAAGACGTGGCAGGACAAGATCTGCGACGAGTCGGGCCAGGTATCCGCCGGATGTCAGCAAGCCAAGAGCGCAGCAGAGCTCCTGCCGCTCTCCGCCTGCAATGCGGCCCTCGATCAGGTTCCGGAAACGCTGGAGCGCCTGAAAAAAGCCCGCGAAGTTTGCGTGACCCTCACCAAGAAACTCTGCGACGATCTCGGTCCTGAGTCCGAGACCTGCAAGCTCGTGAAGACCAAGACCGCGACCATCCCTCCCGAGGGCTGCAAGTCGATGACCGACAATTACGACGCCGTGCTCGGGCAGCTCAAAATGATGGAGCAGCAGGGCGGGATGATGGGCGGTGGCGGGCCTCCCGGCGCGAGCCCCCACGGCATGCGTCCTGGCGGCATGCGCCCGGGCGGGATGCGTCCGATGCCTCCCCCGAGCCAGCCGGAGCCGCCCAGCGCGCCCTGAGTCGGATCAAACCCTCCGCAAGAACGCCCGAAGCTCTTTGGCGAGCAGATCGCGATCTACGTCGCGGGTGATGATGTGCCTCGAGCGGGGCAGGATCACCACGCGCACGTCGGTCGATCCAAGCCGCTCGCGGACGCGCTCGGCGTTGGCGACAGAGCAGACCCGGTCGCGCTTTCCATGCACGATCAGCGTCGGCACCCGAACCTCTTGCAAGCGCTCGCGCATGAGGACGCCCGCACGCTGAACCTCGGCGGCCGCGCGGACCGGGTGCTCGCCGTAGGTGAGGTGAGTGCGCCGCGCTTCGGGATCCGCAATGTCTGCGGCCACCTTGGGCAGCCGAAAATCCGGTAGGCCGAGTCGAGACACCGCCCCGAGAGGCCAGGCGGGGAACGGAGATTTCAGCCAGAAAGCGTTGGCGAGGAGCACGAGCCCTCGCACCTTGCTCGACTGAGTGACCGCGAGGTGAGTCGCCAAAAGGGATCCGAGGGACAGTCCCACGACGATGCTCGGCGCGCCCAGCTCCTCGAGGGAACGCTCCGCGGCCAGCACCCAATCGGAAAAGCGCGTTTTCGCAAGATCGTCGGCGTGGGTTCCATGACCTGGCAAGAGGGGCGCCAGCGCTTTGCGACCGAGCTCGGCCGCTACGTCCACGACGAGTCGGACTTCTTCCGACGTTCCCCCGAATCCGTGAATTCCGAGGACGCCGGGTAGGAGTCCGTTCACGCGGATCGGTCCGGGATCACCCGTGCCGGTGAGGGCGCCTCGGTCAGCCTTCGCCGCGCTTGATGCCATAGGCGCGGATCTTCTTGTGCAGGTTCGTGCGCTCCACGCCCAGCACGACCGCCGCCTTGGAGATGTTCCAGTCGAAGGACTTCAGCGTCTCGACGATGTACGCCGCGCTCGGATGCTTCGCGGTACTCGCGCAGCGTGAGCCGCTCGCCGCTGTCTTTCCGGTCGCTGGTGCAATGCCGCCCGAGCGAACGCGGTGCTACGGAAGGCGGACCGTCGTCGTCGTCGTCGAAGGGGCTGGCGTGGGGATCCTCGGGAAGATCCGCAATGGTGATCACGTCGCCGGAGAGGATCGCGGCGCGCTCGACCACGTTCTTCAGCTCGCGCACGTTGCCCGGCCAACTTGCGTCGGGCCAGCGCTTCGTAGACCAGCGGTCGATCGCCTTGGTCTTGAGGCCGTTTTCCTTGCAGAAGGCCGCCACGAACGCGTCGGCCAGCAGCGGGATGTCGTCCTGGCGCTCGCGCAGCGCCGGCACTCGGATCGGGAACACGTCGAGGCGGAAGAAGAGATCTTCGCGGAAGGCTCCCGCCGCGACTTCCTTGGCGAGATCCTTGTTGGTCGCGGCCAGCACCCGCACGTCGACGTGGATCACGTGCTCGGACGCCGACGCGGATCGACCTCGCCGTTCTGCAGCGCGCGCAGCACCTTGGCCTGGGCGGCGAGATCCATGTCGCCGATCTCGTCGAGGAAGAGCGTGCCGCCGTGGGCCTGCTCGAAGAACCCGCGCTTTCGGCCCTGGGCGCCGGTGAACGAGCCCTTCTCGTGGCCGAACAGCTCGCTCTCGATGAGCTCGCGGGGGATGGCGGCGCAGTTGACCTTGACGAAGGGCGCGTCCTTGCCGCGGGCTGACAGCCGGTGGATCGCGCGGCTCACCAGCTCCTTGCCGGTGCCGCTCTCGCCGGTGATGAGCACGCTGGCCTTGGTGGGCGCGACCTTGTCGATGTCCTGGAAGAGCTCCTGCATCGGCGCGCTCGTGCCGATCATCTCGTAGCGGGCTTCGAGCTCGGCCGCGCATCTGCTCGACGGTGCGGCGACAGGCGCGCGGTGCGGATGCAGTTCTGGACGCTGACCAGCACGCGCTCGCGATTCAGCGGCTTCTCGAAGAAGTCGCTGGCGCCGAGCTTGATGGCGCTGACCGCGTCGTGGACCGTGGCGTGCCCGCTGATCACGATCACGGGCATGTCGCGCGGTGGCCTCGTCGGCGCGCAGCCGCTCGAGCGCCTCGAGCCCGCTCATGCCCGGGAGCTTCAGGTCGAAGATCGCCAGGTCGACCGGCTGCGGCGGGGTTGCTCGAGCGCTGCGAGGGCGTCCTCCGCACTGTCCGGCTTCGAGCACCCGATAGCCCTCGCCCGCGAGCACCATGTCCAGCGTGCGGCGGATGTTCTTCTCGTCGTCGACGACGAGAACCGTGAGGCGCCGACGAGGGCGAGGGGCTGATCGGGCGCCATGAGCTCAGCTCGACCGGTTTCGGGGCGACTGGCTGGTCGATCCCCCTTCAGATGCAAGCGGCCTCGTGCCGGAATGCCGAAGGCGCTCGCCGGGTAGATGCGCGAGGACGGTGGAAGACCGCGCGCGCCTTCTCGCGCTTCTTCATCTTCAGGTAGGTCTCGCCGAGCAGCACCATGCGCTTCCGGCTCGAGGCCGGAACCTTCGAGGTGGCGCAGGGCGTACTGGCGCGCGCGCCACGGCCGCCTCGAAGTTGTCCCTTGTCCAGGTAGAAGCGCGCGACGTAGAGCTCGTGGCGGGCCAGAAGGCCGGTCACGACCTCGAGCATGTACTCGAGCTCGCGAGTCGTGCTTCGTAGCTCGGGTAGTCGGAGAGGAACGCCTCGGAGCGACGTCGTGGGCCTCGTTCACGTTGGCGAGATCGCGCTCCTCGAGAGGCGGGCAAGAGAACGACATCGCCCGACTGCTCGAACTAGCGCCTTGGCAATCTTGTAGCGGGCGTAGGCGACCTCGGGATCGTTGGGGTAGTCGTGAACGAAGCCCTTGTACGCGCTGATCGCCTCGGCGAACTTCTCCTGTCGGAACGCGGACGTCGGCGAGGCGGAGCTCGGCGAGGCGGGCGTAGCGGCTGTAGCCGTACTTGCGTTTGACGTCTTTGAAGAGCAGGTCGGCCTCTTCCCAGTCCTCGATCGAAGTAGGCCTTGACGAGCGCCTCTTCGTACTCGCGCTTGGCGTTCTCGCGTGTACTTCGAGCGGGCTGTCCGCGCGGCTTCTTGGCGCGCCACCACGACCGGCGCGCCCCAGGAGAGCCAGGAGCAGGGAGCCAGCGCGACAACTCGGGCCGACGCAGCACCGGCGTGAACGAGTGGCGCTTGCGCGAAGGCGGCGCGGACGAAGGCCGTCGGGGCTTGATCGCCCGTGTACAAGAGGTAAAAAGGGGGCCGCCATGGCGAGCGAGTCCCGATGACCCCAGGCGGGGCCCAGAAGCTCAAGGAAGAGCTCGCTCGGCTCAAGGAGGAACGTCCGAAGATCTCCCGCGAAATCGGCGTTGCGCGCGAGCACGGCGACCTCAGCGAGAACGCCGAGTACCACGCCGCCAAGGAGCGCCAGGGCATGGTCGAGGCGCGCATCAAGGACATCGAGGACAAGCTGTCGCGCGGCCGAGATCATCGATCCGAGCAAGCTCTGCGGGACAAGCGTGCGATTCGGCGCCACCGTGACGCTCACCAACATCGACACCGACGAAGAGGTCACATACCAGATCGTCGGCGCCGACGAGGCCGACATCAACGCAGGGCACGATTTCCGTGTCCGCGCCCCTGGCCCGCGCGCTGATCGGGCGCGGAGCCGGGCGACGAGGTGAAGGTCACCCTGCCGAGCGGCACACGCCCTACGAGATCGCCGACGTAGAGTTTCGGTGACCCACCTCGCGGTTCTGCTGAAGCTAAGTCCGCGAGAGACGGTCGTCCTGACCGGTCGGTCGCACAGCACGATTCGTAGGATGCCTCGCCCGAACGCGCGTGGCGGCAGTCGCGATTGCCTGCTCGAGCTGTCGTCGTGGCCGTCACCGAGCGGGCGAACTGGCGAGCCATCTGGGAAGTCCAGTTCGGCTCGTTGTGGCTGCTGCCGCCCGTGCTGGCTCTGGCGGTGCTCCCGCGGTCTCGTCGGGGGGCTGCTGCTCGTTTGGATCCTGGAACAGACCGAGCGGTCGTGGCGCTCGGCTGCTGTCCGGGGCGCTGGCGCTCGGCTTTGGGGGGCATGCTGTTCGCTTTCGGCGTGTCGCCGGGCGCCATTTCGAGGCCTTGGCCCGCGGCGTTTTGGGTTCATCGGCATCGTGGCGGTGGCTGCGGGGGTACCGCTGCCGCCCGGCGTTCGGGCGTCGAGTCGTGCGCGGTCGTCCATCGGGTCGCAGGGGCGTCGGTGCTCCTCCTGCCGTCGTCGAGCTGCTGAACCGGTTCCTCCTGGTCCGCCTGTATCCGGCGTTTCATGTCGGCCTCGCCGGGAGCGCACTGCTCCTTCCAGCATTTGCGGCAGCCTCCATCGCCGAACCTTCTTCATTCGCGCGGCGACGGCGTCTGCTGGTCGGGGGATCCTTCGGCGTGCTGATCCTGGCCGCCCTCAGCGCGCGCTACGTGTCCGAGCGGCTGGCTCACTTCGATAACTATCGGCTCATCCTCCTAGAGAGCGCGCCGATCGGCGGGCAGATCGTTCGGTTGGCAGCTGGGCTCGCACCTCCGCCGCCCCTGGATCAGTGCGGAAGGGATCCCGACGATCCGGATTGCGCAGTGGTCCTCGAGCCCATATCAGCGCAGCACAGCATCGAATTCCGTCAGCGCGATCTGCTCTTGGTCACCATTGATGCGGTTCGTGCCGATCATGTCGGGAGCTATGGCTACGCGCGCAAGACGACCCCGAACATCGATGCGCTGAGCGCGGAGGGCGCCCGCTTCACCCACGCCTACGCTCAGACCCCACACACGTCTTATTCGGTGACGTCGCTGATGACGGGGAAGTACATTCGTCCGCTTCTGCTCCAGGGGGTGGGCGCCGATTCGGATACCTGGGCGAGCATGTTGCGCACCTACGGCTATCGCACCGCCGGGTTTTATCCGCCCGCGGTCTTCTTCATCGATCCGGATCGCTTCTCGACTTTTCGGGATAAAAACCTGGGATTCGAGTACGCAAAGGTGGAGTTTCTCGAGGGGCAAGGGCGCGTCGATCAGATTGCTAGCTATCTCGATGGTGAGCCCAAGAACCGGCGGGTGTTCTTGTGGGTGCACCTGTTTGCCCCCCACGAGCCTTACGAAGGCCATCCTGAGCACCCCTTCGGGGATCGGGATATCGATCGTTACGACTCGGAGATCGCGTTCGCGGATGCCACCGTGGGCAAGCTGGTCCACGCGCTCCGGAGCCGCAGGCCGAACAGCATCGTGATCGTGGCCGCCGATCACGGCGAGGAGTTCGGCGATCACGGTGGGCGCTATCACGGAACGACGGTTTACGAAGAACAGGTGAGGGTGCCCCTCGTCGATCTCCGCGCCGGGCGCCGTCGAGCCGAGCGTGATCGACGAGCCAGTGCAGACCATCGATCTCTTGCCGACCGTGCTGAGCGCCCTCGACGTGCCTCGACCCCCTCGGCTGCGCGGTCGGGACCTCGGTCCTCTGCTCGCGAAGAAGCGGCCTCCCGGCCCAGGCCTGGCCCTCTCCGAGACTGAAGAGCAGGTCCTGCTGGCGGAGGGCAACGATCGGCTCATCTGTCAGCGGCGTCTCGGCGCGTGCCAGCTGTTCGACGTGGAGAGTGACCCTGCGGAGCGCGTCGATCGCTCGAGCCAGGATGCGGGCCGGTTCTCAGCACTGCGCTCGCGCCTGAAGGAGCTCAGCGCCTCCCACGGCCGCTACGAGCTTCTCGGCTTGCGCGCCGAGGGCAAGGGCTGGCCGGCGCCGCTCCGGCGGGCGCTCGCCGGCGACGGGGACGCTGCCGAGGACGTCGCGGCACTTCTCGATGACGCGGACGTCACGATTCGGCGGAAGGCTGCCGAGGTGCTGTTCGATCTCAGGCGACCGGAGACCGCGGCCGCGCTCCGACTCAGTGTGTCCCGCGACGAGGATCTCGATGTGCGGCGCTGGGCGGCGCTCACGCTGACCCGTCTCGATCAGGGCGCACCCCTCGTCTACGAGGTCTACAAGACCGGGGACACTCGCTGGAAGCGTCTCGCTGCGCTCGCTCTGGCGGAAAGCGGGGACAAGCGCGGTGAAGACGTGCTGATCGCTTGGTGGCGGGAGCCGAAACAGCGGGACTACTCCCGCTCCCGGGAGCTGCTCGCTGTCTTCGCGCGCCTCCGATCGAAGGACGCGGTCTGGCCGCTCTGCCAGTCCCTGGGAGACGTACGGCTTCGGCCGTACATCGCCGAAACCTTGGCGGCGATCGGGGACGAAGCGGGGAGGGGACCGCTCGTGAAGGCCTTTGCGGTCGAGCGCTATCAAAGCGCGCGACAAGCCATCGCCCAAGCCCTCGTGAAGCTCGATGCCGAAGCCGAGATGGCCGCTCCTCTGGTGAGGTTTCTCGGCGTGCCCGATCCGCTGCCCGACGGCCTCGACATCGCCCTCCGCGCACACATTCTCGAGAACGTCGGTGGCCCCAAGGGCGACGAGCGGCGGAGGCTGATGCGCCAGAGCGACGTGGGCGCCGCTGTGCTCCTAGTGGTGCCGGCCGGGGGGAACGGGAAGGGGGTTCGGGTCCTGGTTCGGGCTCGGAGCAAAGGCCACCCCGCTCAGATCCACGTTGGATTGCCCCTCGTAGCGGTCAAGTACAACGCCAAGGGTGAGCCCATAAAGCAGCGAAGTATCCCGCGAATCGATCCGGACAAGCAGCTCACCATCCCGCTCCGAGGGAGCGACCAGATGATCGAGGTCCACGGCGTATTGCCCGCCAGCATCAAAGCCGCGCCTCGCCGACCCCTCCGGCTCGTGGTGTTCGCCGACGCCGGGGTAGAAATCGAGGCGATTGCCGCCGTCCCCGTCGCAGACGAGCTGCCTCCACCACCTCCCCAGCCCTGGCAACGGGACTTGGGCGGGTAGACGGGGCCCCGTGCTATAGAGGCGCCCCGTGAGCGAAGAGGAGCAAAAGAAGCTCTCCCGCCGAGCCCAACGCCGCGCTGCGCGCGAAAAAGAGGCCGCGGAAGACAGTGAGGATTGCGACGACGAGGCCGACGAGGCCGACGAGGCCGACGAGGAAGAGTCCGAGGACCGCGACGAGTCCGAAGACGACGAGTCCGAAGACCGCGACGAGTCCGAGGAAGAGGACGACAAGCCGAAGGTCGCCGCGAAATCCTCCAAGCCGAGCAAGACGGAGAAGAAGCGCTCGAAGCAAGCGCGCACGACGGAGCAGATCCGGGATCGCAACAAGCGCATGCGAGAGCAGGCGGCGCAGAAGCGTCGGACCCGGCGCGAGCGAGAACGCACTGCAGAGGCCCGAGGGCTCGACACATCGGAGATGGTGGACGACGCCCTGGCGCGAACCACTCACGTCGTCGTCACGTTCGCCAAACGCCACTTCAACGTCATCCAATGGGTGATCGTGCTCGGGATCGCCGGCGGCATTGGCTGGCAGATCTATGCTTGGCGGTCCCACAAGAGCAGTGCGAAGGCGAGCGATCTGCTGATGGCTGCGGTGAACGCGGAATTCGGCACGGTGGGGGATGAGGCCGAAAAGCCCGAGCTCGAGGCCTACAACCTCCGACCGACGTTTCCGACGGAGGCCGCCCGCCTCGAAGCGGCGATGAAGTCCTACGATCAGACCATTGCCGATCGCCCCGGCTCCGGAACGGCGATTCTCGCGGAGCTCGGCAAGGCCGGCATCCTGTACGACCAGGCCAAGTATGCCGAAGCGGCAACCCAGTACGAGAGCGTGAAAAACTCGGCGCTGGCGAAGAACGATCCCGACGTGAGGCTGCGCGCTGTCGAAGGTGTGGGTCTGTCCCTGGAAGCCAAGGGCGATCTCGACGGGGCCGCTCGCTCCTACAAGGAGCTGGAGACCGCGACGGAGCCCGGGTTTTCCGCCCTCGGCATGTATCACCAAGCGCGGCTTCTCGTTCAGAAGGGCGAGAAAGACAAAGCGGAAGAGCTTTTGACCAAGCTGACGGAAAAGATCTCCAAAGAGGCGTCGCCAGCTCAAATGGGGAGCTACCTGGCCAAGGCAACGCGGGAGCTCCAGGGAGTCATCGATCCCTCCAAAGTCCCGCCGACCCCGAGCTACACGCCCGACCAGATGCAGGCGCTGCAGCAACAGATCTTGAAGGATCCGGCCAAGCTTCAGAAGATGCTGAAGGACATGGGCAAGATGAAGGCTCCGGAATTGCCCACGCCCGAAGCGCCCGATCCGGAAGAGGAACCTCCGGTCCCGATGCCGCCCTCCAGTCAGTAACGACGAACGGAACGGAATCGATGCATCCGCTGATTCGAGCCTCGACTCTCGCACTCGCGCTTTCGGCGTGCTCCTCGCTGCGCTCGGGAGCCAACCCCGAGCTGCCGCTCTGGAAGTACCGGCCCAGCGGCTCGCTCAGCGTGGTCTACAAGCGGGCAATCGTCGCTGAAGCGCGTCGGGTCGGCGAGCCCTACGAGCGCGGACAACCCGAGCTCGACATCGTGCATCGGCGGATCTTCGTCGGCTCGAGCGATCGGGGACTTTACGCCGTGCGCGCCGAGAACGGGGAAGTCGTGTGGCGCTACGAGACCCTGGGCTTCGTCCAGTGCGCTCCGCTCTACGATCCCCGGGAAGACGTCGTCTATTTCGGCTCGAATGACGGCGCTCTCTACAAGGTACATGCCGACACGGGGGAGCTCATCTGGCGCTTTTCCACGAACGCCGAGGTATCCCAGCGCCCCGTGCTCGCTGGCTCGGTGCTGTACGTGGTCAACGCCAACGACACGGTCCTCGCGCTGGAGACCGGCACCGGGAAGCTCATCTGGAGCCAGCACCGGACGCCCGCGCTCGGAATGGAGGTCGCGGGCTACTCCGGACCGCTGCTCTGGCGCAACAAGGTCTACGTCGGATTCAGCGACGGCTCGGTCACGGCATTCGACGCCAAGAGTGGGGACGAGGTGTGGGAGCCCGTCGATCTCACCGCCGAGGTGGAGCAATCCCTCGGAGACCTGCCCACGTACTTCGACGTCGACACGACGCCGGTCGCCGACGTCATCGAGACCGGCCCGGTCGTCTACGTCGGCAGCTACACCGGGGGCGTCTGGGCTCTCGACGCCGACACCGGAACCCAGGTCTGGTCGAACAACGCCGTCGAGAGCGTGAGCGATCTCGTGCTCTGGCGACAGCCCGCGCACGCCCCCCGAGACGGGATCGGCCCGGAAATTCCCGAACGGAAGTATCTCCTGGCTTCCAGCGGCACCACGGGTCTCTGGGCGCTCGATCCAGAAACGGGGCGCGACGTGTGGCGCAGGCCGCTCCCAGAAGGCGGCGTTTCTGCCCCGGTTCCCATCAACGGGGCGCTGCTCGTCAACACCACCAAACTCGGCATCTTTCTGCTTTCTCCCATCGACGGCAGCATCATCGACGGGATCCATCTGACGGATGGTTCGAGCCACACGCCCGCGGCTTACGGAAACCGAGCCTTCGTGGTCTCCAACAGCGGCGATCTCTTCAGTCTCTACATCGCCAAGCCTGACGGCGCTGGCGGCTGAGGCTCAGTCCGGTCGGGTCGGGACCTCGTCTAATTAATTCGTTCTCCCGGGTTGGCTCCACGGAGCTCCACGCGTCGGAGCAACCGGCTGCAAGTGCCGGTGGCCGCCACTGCCCGGAAAGAGGCCCTTCTGTCCGCGCTCAACTAGCCCAGTCACGTGTCCAACTTGGACAAGTTGCACCTGGGAAGGATCGCGCCGACAAACCTAGCTAGTTCCGCCTCCCGCGCCGCGCCAACCTCCAAACCTACCTACCTAGTTTCCCGTTCCCACCGAGATGGGTGGCCTCGAGGGTGCCCTCCAGCGTCCGCCCTTTGTAGATCGCATAAGATACATTATGTTAACTTTTCAATCGCGAGAGCTAGGAGGGACCCCCCGAATGGCCAAGAGCGGCCGGGTCGACCTACTGGGTGGTGCGATCAGGGACAGGTCCCTGCGTCGCCAACGGCGTCGATGCACATGTCGTTGACGCAGCACTGGGGGGTGCAATCAGCGCTGGTGCAACAATTGGCAGCGCAGCTCCCTCCGCAGTCGTTCGGCTTGGCGGGCGGGCACTGGCAGGAGCCGCCGTTGCACACCTTGCCTCCCGTGCAGGCGGCGCAGCTCGAGCAGTGCTGGTTGGTTCCGAGCGTGGTCTCGCAGCCGTTGGCCTTGGTGCTATCGCAGTCGTCGAACCCGCCCTTGCAGGAGGCGTAGTCGCAGGCCCCAGTACTGCACGTCGGACCGTTGGCGTTTTGGGGCGCGCAAGGCGTCGAGCACGAGCCGCAGTACGGGATGGTGTGCAAGGATTGCTCGCAGCCGTTGCTCAGTGTCCCGTCGCAGTCCCCCCACGGACCCGAACAGCTGGCGTAGCCACAGGTTTGGCTGTTGCAGTTGGCCCCATTCACGTGCTGGGGGTTGCACGCCGTTCCGCAACCGGCACAGTTCTGGAGCGAGCTCAGCGACTCGCAGCCATTGCCCCAGTTGCCATCGCAGTTCTGATAACCGGAGTTGCAGGATTGGACGCAGCTCTGGGTGGCGCAGCTGGCGGTGCCGTTGCCCGGGTTGTTGCAAGGCACGCCGCAATCGCCGCAGTCCGTGGCGGTATTGAGCGCCGTTTCGCAACCGTTGACCTTGTTGCCATCGCAGTCTTTGAAGCCAGCCTGGCAGCTGGTGTAGCTGCATCCGGCGACCGTGCAGATCGGACCGTTCGCGTTGGCGGGATTGCAGGCGTTCCCGCAGGTTCCGCAGTTCTGAATGGTATTGAGCGGCGTTTCACAGCCGTTGCCCAGATTGCTGTCGCAGTTTCCGTACAGGACCCCCCCGACGACGACGCATTGGATCCCGCAGTTGCCACCGGTGCAGGTGGGCGTGCCGTTGGTGGAGTTGCAGACGGTTTTGCAGTTGCCGCAAGCGTTGACGTTGTCGCCCAGGTTCGTCTCGCACCCGGTGACCGCGAGGGTGTCGCAATCCGCGTAAGGCGCCTGGCAGAAGAAGCCGCACTCGTACCCACCGGGAACCCCGGCGTTGGGATTGCACTGGGGATCCGCGTGGGGAAAGCTGCAGATGTTGCCGCAGGAGCCGCAGTTGTCGACCCCGACCTGGGTCTCGCAGGTCGTGTCTTGCCCGCAGGCAGTGCAGTTCAGCGTGCCCGGCGCACACTGGCTCTCGCAGCAGACCCCCTGAATGCACTGCCAGTTCGGCCCGTTTTGGCTGCAATCGTTGCCGCAAGCCCCGCAGTTCGTGATGTCGCTCAGGATGTTGATTTCACAGCCGGTCGCCTGCTCGTTGAAGTCCCCGGTGTCGCAGTTGGCGAAGCCTGCGTGGCAGCTGCCGATGACGCACGCACCACTCTCGTCGCACTTGGCGTCTGCATTGGGCACGATGCAGGGCTCGCACGAGGCCGTGGCGCAGCCAGTCGCAACCTGATCCTGCGGTGTGCACGTCCCGGAACAGAGCTTGTTGGTCTGCCAGCACGGAACCTCGCCGTCGATTCCGATGACCCCACCGCTGCCGCTTCCCCCGTCGGACAGGTCCACCTGAACGCTGATCCCGCATCCTCCGAAGAAAGCCGGCATCACGAGAAGTGAGCAGAGAGCCAAGCCAACCAGGAGCGGAAACCGCTTCAACACTCCTTCGAGTGTACACCAAGCGCGACACGCGCTCGGGCTCTATCGTCCGTCAGAGCACGTACTGATCGCCGATGCCCATCACGGCGAGATTGACGCCCTTCAGACGAGCACACTCCTGCTCCACCTCGCCCTGGAACACGGGCTTGATGTGATAAAGCAGCGTCGGAAGGTCCTTGGGATTGCCGAACTTCTTCAGATCTTTCACCAACGTGCGCGGCGTGTGATGGCCGCTCACCGTGGCGAGCTTTTGCTCGCGATTCGGAAAGCTCACCTCCATCAAAAGCGCTTTGAGATTCGGCGCCTGCTTCAAGAGCTTCCAGAAGCGATCGGTCGGGCCGGTGTCACCACTGTACGCCACAGTGGCGTTCTTGCCCTCCACGATGAATCCCGCGGACTCGATGGTGTGATTCACCATCACGGTCTGAACGCGGTAGCCGGCGATGTCGCGAGGTCTTTCGGGCTTCAGAGGCGTGAACAGGATCGTCGGGCGGGTCTTGGTGGGAATTTCGGAAAAGTCCGGCCACAGAAGATTATTGAAGAAGTGCTTCTTCAAGATCCGGATCGTCCCCTCCGTTGCGGCGACCACGAGTGGCTCGCACTCCGCCTGACAGCGGTTGTCGGCGATGGTGGCCAGATCGCGGACGTGGTCCAGGTGTGCGTGACTGATGAGTACGGCGTTCAGGCGAAACTGGAGCTTCAGGTCCAGCCCACTGGTGAGCGAACCTGCGTCCAGCGCCAGGCGTTCGTCGATGACGAACGCACTGGTGCGGTGCTTCGGCGTCTCACCGCCGTGGCAGCCTACGACGCGAAGCTCCATCCTCGTTCCAACCACTCCGCGCGGCGGCCGACCATGAACGCCCAGTCTATGCGCGTGCGGGAGAACGGTCAAAACAGGTATCGAGGAGGTCGCTGGTTCTCGCATGAAGGGCTTTGTCCGGGTTTTTGGCTTGCGCGGTCGGGGCGTTTTGGATAGGTACCGCCCCCTGCCCTGGTTCGGGCGCCTGGGCTTTGACGCCCTGCCGACCGATAGCTACCTTTCGTCGCACCCTTTTTGGGGGATCGTCTAACGGCAGGACACAAGATTCTGGTTCTTGTTATCTAGGTTCGAATCCTAGTCCCCCAGCAACAAAGCCACCGGCCCCATCGTCTAGCGGTTAGGACATCGGCCTCTCACGCCGGTAACGCGGGTTCGATTCCCGCTGGGGTCACCGAAAAATCATCCGCGCCGGCGCGCCAGGTCTCCTGGGAGGTCTTCGCCGTTCGTGGCCGAGCAATTTGGCGGAGAGCGCGGCGCTGGAGCCCCCCATAGCGCTCCCGGGCAACTGTGGCAGGATCGACCCGTTCGATGCCAAGAGCAGCACCCCATTGGGCCGCCTACGCCTGGGCGACGTTGCTGGTCTGCTTCGGAACCGCACTCGGCGCAGCGGCGCGGAGCTGGTTGGCGCTCACCGACGTGGTGATGCTGTACCTCGTCGTGGTGATGATCACGGCGGCTCGATTCAGTCGCGGGCCATCGCTGTGGTCCGCGCTGCTCGGGGTTGCCAGCTACGACTTCTTCTTCGTCCCGCCCTACCACACGTTCGCTGTCGTCGATGCCAGCCACATCTTGACGTTCTGCGTGATGCTCGCGGTGGGATTGATCATCAGCGGCTTGACCGGCCGAATTCGACTTCAGGAACGCGCAGCGCGGCAGCGCGAGGAGCGCACGCGTGCCGTGTACGCGCTCACTCGTGATCTCGGGGCGGCAACGGACGCGGAAGGCGTTGCGACAATCATCCTCGAGCATTGCGCCGGAATTTTCGGCGCAAAGACGGCGCTGCTCTTGCCCAACGGGGACGGCGTCGAGGTGGTGGGACACGCGGACGCGAGCGAAGTCGAACTAGCCCGTTGGGTCCTCGCACACAAACAGCCCGGTGGGCGCGGTACGGAACACTCCCCGTCGGCGCGATCGCACATGGTCCCGCTGTCCACCGGAGACGGCGTGCTCGGCGCGCTGGCGCTCGACTTGCACGGCGAGTTGCCCGACGCAGATCAACGTCGATTCATCGAGCTTTGCGTCCGACAGTGCGCGCTGGCGCTGGCCCGGGCCCGTGCCGCTGAACAGGCCAACATCTCCGATCTTCGGGCTCGCACCGAAGAGATGCGGAGCTCGCTTTTGTCCACCGTGTCCCACGACTTGCGCACGCCGCTCGGAGCGATCACCGGCGCTGCGACGACCTTGCGCGACAACAGTAGCGGCGTACCGGCGCTGGAGCGCCGCGAGCTCCTCGACACGATCTGTGATGAAGCGGAGCGTTTGGAGCGTCTGGTCAGCAACCTCTTGGACATGACCCGCGTGCAATCGGGAAACCTCGACCTCCGGCGCGAGTGGGTGCCGCTGGACGAAGTGGTAGGCGCCGCGTTGACACGACTCGAGCCACGCCTCGGTGACCGCGAGATCCAAATCACGCTGCCATTCGATACGGCGCTCGTACCGATCGATCCAGTGCTGATCGAGCACGTGTTCGTGAACTTGCTGGAGAATGCCCTCAAGTACTCAGCGGATGGGGGCGCCATCGTGGTCGACGCCCACCGCGAGGGCGAACGGATGATTGTCTCCGTGCGCGACCACGGGCGGGGCTTCGACACGGCCGACATGCCGCACCTGTTCGAGAAGTTTCACCGCGGAAAAAATGCGGGCTCGAGCAGCGCTGGTCTAGGTCTGGCCATCGTACGCGGGGTCGTCGAGGCCCACGGGGGCACCGTACTGGCTGAAAATGCACCGGACGGCGGAGGGGTGGTTTCGTTCGTCCTCCCCCTCCCCGGTGGTGAGCCCAGGGTCGCCGAAGCAGAGCCGGAGCGCGTGGGAGCTCTGCCATGACCAACGACGGCCCGCTCCTTTTGGTGATCGAAGACGAAGTGCAGGTCAGGAAGTTCTTGCGGGCGTCGCTCCGGGCCCAGAGCTTTCGGGTAATGGAGGCTGAAACCATCCGCGAAGCGCGGCTCGCCGTCACGACATCGAGTCCGGACCTGTTGCTCCTGGATCTCGGGCTGCCCGACGGCGACGGCCTGCAATTGGTCAGTGAGCTTCGGGAGTGGAACCCGGTGCCTGTCATCGTGATCAGCGCACGCGGTCGTGAGAGCGAAAAGGTCCAGGCGCTCGATGCCGGTGCAGACGACTATTTGACCAAGCCGTTCGGAGTGAACGAGCTCCTGGCCCGCATCCGGGCGGCGCTGCGTCATTCCAGTCGCAGCGGCTCCCGCGGAGTCGAGCCAGTGATCCGCATCGGTCCGCTCTGCATCGATCTCGAAAAACGGATGGTGGAAAGGAACGGAGTCGAGGTTCACTTGACTCCCACGGAGTACCGGCTGCTCGTGCTCCTCGCTCGAGACGTTCGGCAAGGTCCTGACCCACCGTCAAATCCTGCTGAAAGTGTGGGGCCCGGCGTATGTCGAACATGCGCACTACGTCCGTGTGCACATGGCCGAGCTGCGCAAGAAGATCGAAGACGACCGAGCCCGCCCCAAGTTGCTCGTAACGGAGCCAGGGGTCGGCTACCGGTTGCGGGAGCCAGTGTCTTGACGAACTCTTGATGCCTGGCCCGTCTATGGCGACAGGTTTCATGGAGGAACCCGACGTCCCAGCGTTGCTCGAAGAGTCCGGAGCATCGGGCTGGTCGATCGAGCACACGACGTTCTTCTTGGGCCGAGAAACCGTCCTTGCCGTTTCGCGAAAGGATGGAATGCCGCGCTGGCGCAAGAGCGTGTTCGCATTCATGAGCCAGAATTCCCAGCGAGCGGCCACCTTCTTCAAGCTTCCTCCTGAGCGAGTGATGGAGATCGGTACCCAAATTCAGCTCTGAAGGCGTCTTGGGGCCGCTCGCGGGATGGAGCTACCATTGTCGGTGGATGAGCGAGCCGAGCGGGCAGAGACCGAGGCGGCGCATCTTGCCGTTGGTGGTGGCGGGGGTTTTGGCCGCATGTTCGTTGGTCAACAATCTCGAGGACCTGAAGGGCGAGGACGCTTCCGTAGCCGCCGGCGGAAGCTCCACCATCGACGCTTCGTTCGATGGCACCTGGCCGGACAGCGGCTTCGGCGATGGGCAGACGGATGGAGCAACCGATACCCCGCCGCCTACGTACCCCGAGCTCGTGCTCGAGGACTCCCCGGTGCTCTACTACCGGCTCGGGGATTCGACGGGTCCGGACGTTCTTGGACTCGAGCAGTCTTCAAAAGTATCCGGCAACCTACGTCAGCGGTCCGACCCTCGGGCAGCCCGGCGCCATCTTTGGCGATCCCGACACAGCCGTGGCGCTCGATGGCGGGTGGATCGAAGTGGGCGACGTTCTCGACTTCGTCGGAACGACCACGTTCACTCTCGAGGCGTGGGTGAAACCGACCGGAGTTCCCGTCGACTACGCTCGGATCATGACGAAAGACTTACTCACCCCCGTCCGCAGCGGCTGGGCACTCTTGCTCCACGATCTGCCCCAACCGCACATCTCGTTCGAACGTTGGGTGGACGGAACCGATGAAATCGCTGAGTTTGACACGACGCTTTCTCCGAACAACTTCACCCACGTAGTCGCCACCTACGACGGGGCCAAGCTGGTCATTTATTTGAACGGCGAGTCGAAAGTCAGCGTCGATTCCACGCTCGCGTTGAAGGATACGGATGCCATCTTCCGCGTCGGGGCCTCGAACTCGACGGGCGCGAACCCGCTCTCCGCGTCGATCGACGAAGTCGCTGTGTACACCCACGCTCTGTCGTCTCAGCGTGTGGCCTTGCATCATCAGGTCGGCACGAACGGCAACTGATACGCCGGTACGCCTTTGACGGATCCACTCGACTCCGAACGCGGGAAGCTCCCCCTCTTCTTTGCAGTCGGGATCGCGCTCTATGGCGCTTCGCGCTTCGATGTCACCCGGCCCGTTGCAGGCGTCCTCTTGACCTACGGCTTTCCGGTGGCCGCGGTGCTGATGGGATTTTTCCCGATCAGCGACTCCCGCTCACGTTCCCTCGCCATTGGCGCGGGGGTCGGTGCGGTGGGTGGCACCGAAATCGCGATCGGACACGCGATGGCGCCGAACATCGAGGCCCTCGCAGCAATCCCCGACGTGGTCATTCAAGTGGCTCTCGGCGCCTCGCTTCTCGGTGCCGTGACCGCGCAGGCCCTGGCCGCCACCAGCGGCTTTCGAAACTTCTTCGGCGCATGGGTGGGCATGGTCTGCATGCTGGGTGCGTATCTCCCCGCTCACGTGAAGGTGGGGCGCGATTCCCTCGACTCGTTCGTGGCGGCCCTCTTGGTGTCGCTCTTCATCGGGGGCGGCGTGGGCCTCTTCGGCGGCACTTTTGCCACGAGTTTGTCCAAGCGACGTTCAGTTGACGCCAAACAGCCATCCAAGCAGAGCCAAAAGAAGAAGAAGGCCGACGATCGGTAGGAGCAGCCATCCAATCACGAGAAGCCATTGAGAACGAAGCGACCGCCCTGCCCTCTTTTCGCAGCGCAAACAGATCGCCCAGGTTCGTGTCCCGCCTTCGGTGAGCACGCAGCAGTCCCCGCACACGGGAAGATGGCAGCGGGCGCAAGGCCCGACCGCATGCGCTCCGCAGATCACGCAATGCTCGACGCCGCCGTCGCCGTCGACGGGGATGAGCTCGGGCATCGCTCAGTTTCCCTCTTCGGCGGGCTCCGGCGCGAGCTGCCAGGGACGCTCGGGAGTGGGTCGACGCTCCTTGGCCAACCACTGTACGACTCGCTCCGCCCAGATCTTGCGTGCCCCGATGCTGGGATGGATCTTGTCTTTCACGCGGGGCATGTTCGGATAAACCTGCTCGGTATCCATGTATCGGCAGGGTGCGATGTTGTCGCGGATCACTCGATACATCGCGGTTTGCCCGGCCCAGAGCGGAGGCGTTATCCACACGCAGGGGCGTCCGCCGAGCCGCTCGACCAGGTGACGGATGGTGGGAGCACGGATTGTCGGATCGATCATCTTCACCTCGTTCGTGCCCAGGGTGATCACCACGAGGTCGGGATTGAATTGGGCCAAATAGAGAGGGAGCTCTTTGCTCCACGCCCAGGTGGGAATGAACGTAGCCTGCTTGTAGCGAAGGACCCCCCTCACGTTTCGCTGCTTGAGCTCGGCGTTCAGTGCGACCCCGAGGGCACCCGCCATCGAGTCACCGATGTGCAGCACCGTCGTCCCCTCGGGAAGCGGGAGAGGCTCGGCACTCGCGTCGTTTCCATCGGAAATCACGCCGTTCGCATCTGCCGAACCAGCATCCGGGCGAGCCGGCGCCGAGCCGGCATCCGTTCCCGCGTCGCCGGCGCTCTCGCTCACCGCTGGGGTCACCGGAGCCGGGCCCGCAATGGGCGCCCCCTGGCTCGCGCAAGCGACTGCAATCGAGACGGCGAGTAGGGGGAGCCAGCGAGCGCTCATGGGCAACACGTCGAGTTCCATCCCACGCCCACATCGCGGTTGGCGCAGCCGGCGCCGCCGCTCACTCGATTCCGCTTGTCGTGGGTGCCGCCGACGTACTTGTAGGCGTGGGGTCTTCCGGGTTTGTTCTTCTCGCAGTCGGCATCGAACTCGGGGGAACGGGCACGACTGACGGGCGTGGTTTCGACCTCGGGTGGTCCGCCCTTGACCGGAGCATCGAGCTCACAACCGTGCCCGGGAGCTCGACTCCGACCCGGTTCGCACTCGGGCTCGCCCGGACGGGCACAACGAGCGCCGTTCCATTGGGCACTGCCGCTGCACGCGACGCTGTCCACTCCTCCGAGACACGCCTTGGCATCGATCGTGCGACCGTAGGGACACGTTTCGTTCGGGAGCGTCGACGCACAGCGCATGCCGAGGTGTGATCCCCATTGGCTCGGCCGATAGCGATTCCTCAGCCGAGGGCTCATCCACTTGGGAAATCGTCGACTCCAGCTTCCTCCGCGGTAGACCTTGGTGGTTCCGGTGCTCGGCGGCCAGGGGTATTCGCCAAACCAATCGCCCGTCCATTCCCAAACGTTGCCGATGATGTCGTACAGGCCGAACGCGCCCGGCGGAAACTCCTTCACCCGGCAGGAACCGCCGACGTGCTTCCAGCACGTGCGACCGTCCGGCGGTTCGTTGCCCCAGGAGTACGCGAGGTTCTTCGGACCGCCTCGCGCTGCGTACTCCCACTCGACTTCGCTCGGCAGTCGCGCTCCGCGCCACTGACAAAATGCGTCGGCCTGCTTCCACGACACGCAGTTCACCGGATGGTCGTTGCGATCCGTCCGGCGAGTGTTGCAAAACCGTCGCTCGTCGTGGGCGTCCTCGCACTTACCGGCCTTCGTGCACGCGAGGTACTCGCTGACGGTGACCTCCGTCACGTCCAGGCAATAGCTCGCGACCCGGGTCTCGAATGCGGGCTCCTCCTCCGGCGCCGAGCCCGGCCGGTCGGAGCCGATCTGGAACTTGCCGCCAACGATGTGAACCATCCCCGCCGGGCAGCGGGAGGTCGTGGCCGCGGGTCTGGGGACCGGCAACGGCGCGGACGCGCTCGGCCGAGCGCTGGGTCGGCTCGGGGTGGGCGCCGGCTCTTCGCTGCGCGAGCACGCGACGACCCAGAGCGAGCACGAAAACATCACGAAAAACCTCATGCCGACCGCGGTCGACGCCCTATACCACCCGAATCGAGATTCGGGGCGGGGTCGAATGATCCGCCTTCCCTCCCCGTCGCCGGGGCCGCGTTCGCTCACCTCGGCGGAGTGAGCGGAGCGCAGGTCGAAACCCCCGCGCCGACGATCGCAAAAGAAACAGTCTTCTTCAGCAGCGTCGTGCCGCCTGTCGGGTCGTACTGAAATACGTCCGTCGACGTACCAGGCCCGACGAACAGCCAGAAGCTCCCGCCCCAGAAGGCAAACGCGAAGTTCGACCCGCCGGGGGCGTATTGGATGGCGTTTTGAGGCGCCTGGGACTTGATGCTCGCGGTCTGCTTGTCGATTTCCGCCACGATGTACGGCGTTCCCTCGAACGCGCCGTAGAGTCTTCCGTCGCCGGTTCCCGTGAGCTCCGCCCGCGCCGAGAGCTGGTCGTAGGCACCGATGGTCGAGAGCACCAGCGAGTTGGTATCGATGGTAGCGAGCCCCTTCGTTCCTCCCGTGAAGTCCGAGTCGCTCACGTACAGGCCGTCTTGAGTGCTCCCCACTCCAGCGGTGGAAAAACCCATCCCGAACGTGAGGAAGCCCGATTGACTGGGTGCGAAGCTGGTGGGCGTGCAATTCGCCGTCGACGTGTCGACCTGGTAGAGCGTGCCGTCGGTGTATACGACCCACACGTTGGCGTTCCGATCGACCGCCATCGAGAAGGGCGTCGCCAAAAATGCCGGACAGTTCAAGAGCCCGATGGGTGTAAATGCCAGCGCCGGCGGATCGAAGCGATAGAGCATTGCGCCGCTGTCGACGACGTAGACGTATTGCGATTCCTGGGAGCAACCTGCGCCGCTGCCACCTCCGCCGCCGGAGCCGCCATCGATCACCAAACCGCCGCTGCCGCCGCCCCCAGCGGCCCCAGTTCCCGTCGTGCTGCCAAAGCCCGTGGTGCCGCCGAGACCATTTCCATTTCCCCCGCCCGACGCACCGCTGCACGCCCCGAGCGAGAGCGACAGCGCGGCTTGCACCAAGCGTCGATGGATCGCGGTCTTCACCGGAGCCCGAGCTTAGCAGCTCGGATGCGTCCGGGACACCGCAAGCCTCCGAGTTTGCACGAAAATGAACGACGCCACCGTGTCGCCCGGGTTTTCCTCTATAGGTCGGTGACCCATGGCGGCGGCGGTTCGGATCGAGAAGCTTTTCCGGCGCTTCCCAGGGAGCGATCGCCCTGCGGTCGATGCTCTCTCCCTCGACGTGGGTGCGGGTGAGGTCGTGAGCCTTGTCGGGCCGAGCGGGTGCGGAAAGAGCACCACGCTTCGCATCGTGGCCGGGCTCGATCAGGCCGACCAGGGCAGCGTGCACATCGGGGAGAGGGACATGCAGGGCGTCCCACCCCAGGATCGAGACGTCGCCATGGTGTTTCAGGGCTTCGCGCTCTACCCCCACATGCGCGTGCGGGACATCCTCGGCTTCCCGCTCAAGATGCGAAAGGTCCCCGCGGCGGAGCGGGAGAAAGTCGTGACCCGAACGGCCGAGATGCTGGCCATCGGGCGCCTGCTCGATCGTCGACCCGGTGAGCTCAGCGGTGGCGAGCAGCAGCGGGTCGCGATGGGACGAGCCATCGTGCGAAAGCCCGCGGTGTTTCTGTTCGACGAGCCCCTTTCGAACCTCGACGCGGCTCTCCGGAGCGAGCTTCGCACCGAGCTCGGTGCACTGCTCGGTCGGCTCGAAGCCACGGCGCTCTACGTCACCCACGACCAGGTCGAGGCGATGACCCTCTCGGATCGGATCGCGGTGATGCGCGCAGGAAAGCTCGAGCAGGTCGCGTCTCCTCGGGAGATCTACGAAAAGCCGGCGACCTCGTTCGTGGCTGGCTTCTTTGGCTCGCCGCCCATGAATCTGTGCAACGCAGACCGGGATGGGGATCGCGCTCGACTCGGAAGCCTCGCCCTGCCCTGCCCCGCCGGTTCAGCCGAGCTCGTTCTCGGGATCCGACCCGAGCATGTCCGGGTGGGGGGCGATGATGTCCGAGCGCGGGTGAAGAGCGTCGAGCCTCTGGGTGGCGAGACCCACGTGGAGCTCGAGCTCGATGGATCGAGGCTTCGCGCCAAGCTCGCGGGCTTCGACGCGCCCGGCATCGGCGAAAACGTCGGCATTGGGCTGGACAAGGACCGCGTTCATTGGTTCGAGCGCGAGACGGGGCGAGCGCTTTGATCGACCGGCGATCGTTCGCCCTGGGAATGGCGACGACGCTCCTCGGGTGCGCGGAATCCCAGGTCCCACCCGGTCGCAAGAGCGCGTCTTTGTGGTTCACCTACGGCGGGAAGAATCGCCAAGTGCTCGAGTCGCTGGTCGCCCGCTTCAACGCCGCGCAATCCGAGCACTGGATCCGACCCGTGTTTCAGGGGGACTACTACGAGGGGCTCGCGAAGCTTCGCACTGCAATCGCTGCCGGCGCGTCGCCCGCGCTGTCCCACGTCGTCGGGGAAGTCATTCCCTATCTCGCGGCCGCGGACGTGCTCGAACCCCTCGATGGGTATCCAGGAGCCGCATCCCTCGACATCGTGGATGCCCTCGGCCAAAAGGGGTCGTGGATCGGAGGCGGCGAGCATCCCCTGGTGGCGCTTCCCTTCAATCGATCGACTCCCATTGCGTACATCAACGGACCGCTGTTCGAAAAGCGCGGCCTCGCGGCGCCCAAGACCTGGAGTGAGCTCCGGGAAACGTCCCGCGCCCTCACCGAACCCGGGGGTCGCTACGGGTTTTCCTGTCCCATCGACTGGTGGTTCTGGGTTGCCCTCGTCGGGCAAGCCGGCGGGCTGATCGTCGAACCGGATGGACGCGTCTCCTTGGGTGACGAAGCCGGCGTGCGGGCGCTCGAGCTCTGGAAGACCATGGTGGTGGATGAAAAGAGCATGAAGCCGCCACCCGGGCGCGACTACAACGCCTGGGAACAGTCCAATCAGGATTTTCTCTCCGGTCGCGTCGCGATGATCTGGACGTCGACGGCGTTCTTGAAATATCTCGAAGAGAACGCGCCGTTTCGCGTCGTCGCCGCGCCACTTCCCGGCGACGTACGTCGGGCCGTTCCGACCGGAGGCACCCACTGGGTGATGCTCCGGAGCGCGCGGCCCGAGGAAAAGCCATCGGCGTGGGCGTTCCTGCGCTTCATGCACGAGCCCGAGCAAGTGATCACCTGGGCAACCAGCACGGGCTACATGCCGGTTACCCGCGGCGCGATCCAAAAGCTCGAAGCCGACAAATACTACGCCGCGCATCCGAACGATCGCGTCGCTCTCGACCAGCTCGGTGTCGCGCTGGCGTGGCCGTGGTCGAAGAACCTGTTCCGCGTGCAGCGCGAAATCGTGCAGCCGCGTCTGGAGCGTGCGGTGCTGGGGGGTGCGAACGCCCGGGCCGAGCTCGATGAAGCGCGATCGATGGCCAGGAGCTTTGGCTGATGCGACCGCGCCACCGACTCGATCCCTACTGGATGCTCCTGCCGACCGCGCTGATCCTCGGGCTCTTCTTCTTTTTGCCCTTGGTGTACGCGGCAAAAGACAGCTTCTACGAGTGGGATCTCTTGACCCCGCCGCGCTACGTGGGACTCGACAACTACCGCGCTCTCGTCGAATCCGGTGAGCTCGCGCAGACTTTCTTGCGCACGCTGAGCTTCAGCGCCGTGGTCGTCGTTGGCTCCATGGTGCTGGGACTGGGGCTTGCCCTCGCGCTCAATCGACCCACCCGGCTCGCGGGCTTTTTGCGAGGGGCGATCTTCAGCGCCTACGTCGTCTCGTGGGTGAGCGTCGCGCTGCTCTGGCTGTGGGTGCTCGACGCCGACGCGGGGATCCTCAGCCTGTCGCTCAAGGCCCTCGGGCTACCCACCACGAGCTGGCTCGGCAATCCGAGCGTGGCCCTGTACACCTTGGCGGCCGTCACGATCTGGAAGATCGCCGGCTACAGCATGGTGCTGTTCGTGGCGGGCCTTCAAGACATCCCGCCTTCTCTTCAGGAGGCGGCCGCGCTGGACGGCGCGGGATCCATTCGACGCTTTTGGTACGTCACCTGGCCGATGCTGCGCCCCACGGCTGCGTTCGTGGGCACCACGAGCCTGATCATCTCGTTTCAGGTGTTCGACGTCGTGCGCGTCATGACCCAGGGCGGTCCGGTGCGATCGACCACCGTGTTCGTGTACGCGATCTACGAGCAGGTGTTCTTGAACCTGCGCGTCGGACGCGCGAGCGCGCTGGTGGTCGTGTTCTTCTTTCTGCTCCTGGCCCTCACCGCGCTCCAGCTGTGGGCCTGGCGGAAGCGAGGAAGCGCGTGAAAAACCTCGCCTGGACGGCCTATCTCCGGCCGAAACTCGTCCGCATCGGGCTCGTCGCGGTCGCGCTGGTCTGGCTATTTCCCTACGCCTGGATGGTCCTCACGAGCCTGAAGACCTTGCCGGAGATCGTGCAGCGCTCCGAGCGCTCCGCTGCCCGTCGGGCCTCCACATCGAGGCCTACCGAGCCGTCGTCGAGAGCATGCCGCTCGCTGCGCTACTTCTGGAACAGCACGCTGATGGCGCTGGGGATCGCATTCCTGCAGATCGTCATCGGCCTGCCCGCGGGCTACGCCCTGGGCAAGCTCGGGTTTCGCGGTCGAGGCATCGCGTTCGGTCTCGTGGTCGCGCACGCTACTCATTCCGGCGCAGGTGCGCTTCGTCCCGGTGTTCACGTTGCTCGCCGACTGGGGTCTGACAAACACCATGACGGCCTTGATCCTGCCCTTCGGCGTGAGCGCCCTCGGCATCTTTCTGGTGCGTCAGGCGCTGGAGAACGTACCCAACGCGGTGATCGAGGCCGCGCGGATGGACGGCGCGAGCGAGCTCCGAATCGTGTTCGGTTTGCTCGCTCCGATGCTGAAGCCCACGCTGGTTTCGTTCTTCCTGTTCAGCTTCGTCTACCACTGGAACGACTACTTCTGGCCGCTGGTGATGACCACCGACGACACGGTTCGCACCCTGCCCCTCGGCATCGCGCTGCTTCGTGAGCAGGGCACGGGCGTGCGCTGGCACATCGTCATGGCCGGCAACGTGCTCCTGTCCGCTCCCGCGCTCGCGGTCTTCGCACTGACTCAGAAACACCTTCTGCGCGCCGTCACGTCGAAGGGGCTGTGAGGCGGGAGCGACTCACCATTCGACCGCAGGCGGCGGGGGCGTGGCGGGATAAACGCCTACCCATTCGTTCGCCAGCGTCGCGTCGTGAAACAGGATCCAGGTGTGCTTCGGAAGGCGAAGCTCTGCGAGCGCCCGACGCAGAGCCTTCACGCTCTTCGGCAGAGGCGGCATGAGCGCGACGCTCAGATACGAGTAGCGATGGCCCGTACCGCCGCCGACAGCCCGTCCGAGCCCTTTGGCTGCGAGTACCCGATCGACGGCGTCTTCGATGCCCGCGCGATCGTCGACCCTGCTGGGTCCGAGCCCACCGAGGGCGTCGATTTTCACGTACGCAAAAATCTCCCCGTGTCGGGAAAATCGCGCGGAATCGAAGGATTCCTCCTCGAGCGCGGCGATCTCGATTTCTGGTGCACAGGTGGTGATCAAAAACAGATCCGATCGACCTGGATACGCCGACTGCACGGGCACCTTCCGCTGAAGAGCACTGTAACTCCGAGGAGCCGCGAGACAGTACGGTCGCGGTCGTAGCTCCTTTCGCCGTGCCCGGATCGCTCGAGCGACCGCCTTCGGCAGATCGGCGAGCGGGATGCTCTTCTTCGAGGCCCGCCTCTCGGCTTCGATGCTTCCGATCCACACGTCGAGGGTCTCTTCGCCGAGCAAGCCTTCTGCCGCGACGAACCCGGCGCTCCGGGTCGTTTGCTGGTCCAGATCGGGCATGAAGAACGCCAGGTCGACCCGACCATGACGACCTCGGCTGACACGAACGCGACTCAGGCGGGAGAGATCCACGTTCACCCGAGCTTGCAGGTTGGCTCGGACCATCGCGAGAGGCTCCGCCAAGCGATACGAGTAGAGCTCGAAGCCCCCGGAACGCCGAGGAGCGCGAGAAATCACGCATTCGACCAGCGGCCTCAGCTGTCGCTCCGCTTCCGGAGTGACGACGAGGCGATGCTGGCCGCCTTTCACCGCGGGACCGAACTCCCAACACAGTCGCTCGTCGATGGGATCGAGACGCTTCTGCATGAAGCTCCGGATGTCCCAGCGCGCGCGCCTCGAAAACAGTGCATCCAGGGCTGCCGCTTTCTCGAAGAGCGCCGCGAAAAAAGCGTCTGCGGAGTGCTCGATGCGGCGTTTTTCTCGGAGCTCACGTTCGGTTTCGGCAAACGAGATCCGGCAATGGCGCCTGCTCATCAGAGGGCCTCGACGAATTTCACGAGGTCGGCGCGCTCGTCGGCCGCCAGCGCCGAGAAGCGCTCGATCGACTCGTTGGCCTCGGACCCCGAGCCCCCATGCATCTCGATGGCCTCCTCCACGCTCTTGGCCCGACCGTCGTGGAGAAAGCTCTTGTCGAAGCGCAGGCCGATGAGCGGCGCGGTCCGCCAATCGAACGACCCGGCCTCGCCATCCAGGTCCGGATCCACGGGCAGACCGTCCGCCAGGTTTTCGCCCATGCGGTGCAAGAGCAGATCGCTGTAGATCTCTGCTTCGATGCCCGAAAGGAGCGCGATCGGGTGATCGTCACGGGTTTTGAGGCTCGGAGCGTGACAGACCGAGCACAGTGCCGAATCGAAGAGCGCACGGCCCGCCGGCTCGAGCTTTCGCTTCGGGATCGCCAAAAGCCGCACGTACATCGCCCTGCGATTGACGCTCAGATCGGTCACATCGATTCCTGTCTTCAGGTCGTCGATGATGGAGTCGGGATTCGGGATCTCGCTCGGGCGCATGGGGCTGGTGATGCCCATGTCGCCCTGGAGTGCATCCGCAGTGAAGTCACCCAGGGTGGCAATGCGCGCCTTGAGCCCGAAGCGACCGATCACCGAGTCGCCCTTCTGGAACGAATCGAGCTCGGGCTCCGTCGACGGCTCGGAAGCATAGAGCACGTGATTGGCCCTGCCGTGGATGGCGTCGCTCCGCAGAGCCTGCTCCCCCTCGACCCGAAGGATCTCGGCATCGGTCACCGCTTCCACGTACCCGCGACCGAGGAGCGGCGGCCCGATCCTCTCGCTGACCTTGATGCCGGGATCGTCCGGCGCAGTGATGGGCGTCACGCCCCCGCCCGCGGTCAGAGGATGCACGGTGTGTCCGAACGGCAGCTGGGACTGATCCGCTGCGGGCGTGACCCCGTCGGCTTCGACGACCGCCATCTTCTGAACGAGCCCCGGCCCGCGAAGTGCCGCTTCGTGACAAGCCGAGCACGCCGCGCGGGTGTAGAGCGGACCCAGCCCGTCGGCTTCTCGCACCGGCGTTCCGAATGCGAGATCGCCGTCGTTGAACGCGGACAGGAGATCGCCGTCGATCCCCTGGATTGGGACATCGAATGCGTCGAGCCCGTCGTCGCTGGGAGGCGCCTTTGCGTCCGGCTTGCCATCCGAGCTGCAAGCTCCGAGCGCGAGCCCGAGCCCGAGCATCGCGCAAAGCTTCGTCGACCTTTTCACGCGACCCGTGATGAATCCTAACACGTCGGATGAAACGTCTCGATGCGTTGGACGCCAGCCGCAACCTTCCTCCATTTTGAACCGCTCATCGGATCTGCTACCACCCGAGAGATCTCGTGATAGCCCGTACGATCTTCGCCATGACCGCGCTCGTCGCTTGCGTGGCCTGTGGTTTTAGCGACGAGGATCCCGCCGCGGCCGCCAAGAGCGACGATGACTACCGCGCCGAGGTGCTGAGCGGTCTGCACGACGTTCTGCTCGCGGACATTCAGGTGCTGCATGGCGCTGCGGGCGAGCTCTGCGACGTGGCGCCGATTCCGCCGGGGCGCGGGTGGGACGCCAGCCTCGACGCGACCTCGATCGGGTCGATGCAGACGGTGTGGAAGACGGCGCGCTCCGCCTACGAGCGGGAAGAAGGCGTGCTGGCGCCGCTGTTTCCCGAGCTCGACTACTCCATCGACGCCCGCTACGACGACTTCTTGTCCGCGCTCGGTCCCGAGGGCGATGCGGATCTCTTCGACGAAAGCGGGGTCACGGGCATGCACGCCATCGAACGCGTGCTGTGGTCCGACGAGATCCCGAGCGCCGTCGTGACGTTCGAGATGTCGCTGCCGGGATATGCGCCTGCCGCCTTCCCTGCCTCCGAAGCCGAGGCGACGGAGTTCAAAAATGGGCTTTGCCAGCGGCTCGTGACCGACACCTCCCTGCTGAAAGATGCCTGGGTACCGACCGACATCCACATCGCCATCGCGTTTCAGGGTCTGATCTCCCTGATGAACGAGCAGCGAGAGAAAGTGACCAAGGCAGCCAGCGACGAAGAGGAGTCCCGCTACTCCGGGCGCACGATGGCGGACCTCCGCGATAACCTTGCCGGCACCCAGGTCGTGTACGCTCTGTTCCAGCCCTGGATCCGCTCGAAGCCGGGCGGCGGCGCCATCGATCAGAACATCCTCGATGGTTTCGCCGAGCTCGACGCGGCCTACCAGAAAATACCAGGGGACGCGTTTCCCCTTCCCCCGGCGACGTGGAGCTCGGAAGATCCGAGCGCTGCCGACCTCGCGACGCCCTTTGGCGAGCTCTACTCCACCGTGTTTCTTGCCGTCGATCCCAACTCGGAAGCGAGCATCGTCTCGCAGATGAACAGGGCCGCAAAGCTCCTCGGATTCGGGATCTTCTGATGCTGAGACGACAAGAAACCCGTCTTCGTCGCGTATTCGAGCGCGTGCTTCTGGTCTCGCTCGGAGCTCCGCCTCTCGTTTTCGTCGCATGCAGCGACGACAACGTGCTCGCTCCCGAGTCGGTCGTCGCCAGCGGCGGCGTCGGCCAGGACGCCGGGACGGACGATCCCTGCGCCCCGATCGTCGCCGACGTGTACCTGGGTCCCATCGCCGACGGATCGGCTTGCTATGCCTACCACCAGCACGCCTGCGGGATCCCCGATGGCATCGTTCAAGCCGACGCCGAGTGCAGCTTTGGGCTCAACGATTGCCAGAAGCTCTGCCCGCTCTCGGGTGCCTACGTTTGCAACGCGGTCGGCAACTCCTGCAATGACGGTGGCGTCGTGTACGACGCGGGTCCGTTCAACGTGCAGTGCGAGTTCTGTCCCAGCAACATCGGTCGCCGACCGGCTGGGCTGGAGCTCGGTCGAGGCCGCCGCGGCGAGAGCGCGCTGGGGGATCATTTCGCGCGCATGAGCGAGCTCGAGGCCGCCAGCATCGTGGCCTTCGAGCGGCTGGGCGCCGAGCTTCGCCAGCACCGAGCTCCGGAAAGCTTGATCCGCGCCGCGCGCCGGGCGCGACGGGACGAAGTCCGTCACGCCGCTCGAACGGCGGCTCTCGCCCGCCGATTCGGAGGGCGCCCGGCCGACCTCCGGATTGAAGATCCAGTCCCGAGATCCCTCGAAGCCATCGCGACCGAAAATGCGGTCGAGGGTTCGGTACGGGAAACGTACGGCGCTCTGGTCTCGGCATTTCAAGCGCGCCGGGCCCGAAACCCCGAGATCGCCCGGGAGCTGGGAGAGATTGCCGTCGACGAGACCCGCCACGCAGCGCTCGGATGGGCCGTCGGTCGCTGGGCGAACGAGCTGCTCGATGCCAGAGCCCGAGCCCGGGTCGACGCCGCCAGGCGACAAGCCGTGCGAGAGCTCGAATCGCAGATCCGTGAACCCGACGCCGCCCTCGCCGAGATTGCGGGAGTGCCGACGGCGACCGAAGAGCGGCGTCTCGTCCGGGAGCTCACCGCCGCGCTCTGGTCGTGAACCGGTCACTGCGCGGTGCAGCGCCGCGCCAGAGCCTCCGCCGACTTCCGACGTGCCAGGGGGACCGAACCCACCGCGACGTAGCTCGCCCGAAGCGCGCCCACTTTGTCCCGCTCGCCGAGGGCGCACGCGACGATGAGTCGCATCCGAATGCTTTCGGCCCGCACGCGTTCCGACGCGATGGTTCGCTCGAGGGCTCGATTCCAGCCAAATTTCCGCCTCTTCGTAGCGTCCGCTGTTGTAGAAGTTTCGGCCCAGGAGATAGGCGGGCAGGCCGTTTTCGGGCTCTGCTTCGCTCCAGCGACCGATGCGCGCTGCGGCTTCACCGAAATCCCGCCCGAGACGCGGGTCTCCCACGAGCAAGCTCGCGATGGCCTGACGAGCAATCTCGCTTCCGGGATGGGCTTTGACCTCCAGGGTGCGGAGCTGATCTTCGTCCACGAGCGCGCTGGCCACCTCGTCGTATTGACGTTGTGCATCCACGAGATTTCCCAGAACGAGATCGAGATCGCCTTCTTGCTCGACCCCCATCATTCGCAAGACTTCGTGGAGCTTCTTGTCCTCCGCAACGGCCGCCCAGCGGCGACGAGCCTCGGCGTCGTCTCCGGCACGCTCGGCGCACGTTCCGAGACCGAGGCGAGCTCCGACGTGGTCGCCGTCGAGGGCCAGCGCCTTGTCGAAGGAGTCTTTTGCGCCGCGCCAGTCGCCTCGCGACAGCTGTCCGTTGGCGTCTGCGATCAGGCGGTCGACGACCCGGGGGCACTTGCGCGCAAAGATGGCCGGGCGATCGAAGCGGGCCCGCGCCGTTTCGAGGGCCCGCTCGGGAAAGGGCAGCACGCGAAGCGAAGCGTGCCACTCGCCCTCGAGGGACTGGAGATCCTTGCCGGTCAGGGCCTGGAGCTCGCCGCCTCCATACCAATCTCGAAGCACGCGAGCTCCGTAGGTCTCGTGGAGCCAGCTGATGAATGCGCCCGCCACGGTGTACGCCTTCGATGAGTTTTCGCCGAGGAAGGTCAGGCGAAAAATGCTGCTGAGAGGCGGAAGGATGCGGAGCTCGAGCATGGCGCGTGCCCACTCCTGCAAGGTGAGCTCCGAATCATCCGGCGCAGCGGCGACGGCGGCTCCTTCGATGCGGCCGGGATTTGGAAGCCAGCCGCCGAGAGGGCCGGCCACGCGAAAGGGTCCCGGCGCAAAGCTTCCCGACACGACGTGGGCGAGCTCGTGGCGGAGCACCGGATGGGGGTAGCGGAGAGCTTGAATGTAGATCTCTCTTCGCCAAGGCTTTGCGATGAGCGTGCCCGTGGCGCCCATCAAACGGCCCTTTTGCGCCTCGGACTCGAACAGGAACACGGTGATGCGAGGCGGTCCCTGGGTCTCGAACCAGGCCTCGAGCTCGGCGACGTGCGCGTCGCAGTCGCGCATGGTGAGCTCCGCGTCGCGCTCGAGCACGTTTGGTGAGTAGAAAACGTCGCAGCGCTGACCGTGGAGTGTGCGCTCGAGCTCCGTTTCGATCGTCTGCACACTGCTCCAGTGCCCCAGACGAAATCCGAGCCCGGCATGGGCGAGGGACGCGGCGAGAGCCAGCGCGCCAGCAAACACGATCCCAGGCCGGCCCCGGGACTGGAGCGCGAGCCCGCTGGAATTACGGCGAAGATGCCAGAAGAAAACGCCGCCCGCGATCAACGAAAACAGCGTGCCCATCCGGTACGTGATGAGCCGCTCCGTCGCGTCGATCACCGTGTCGTACAGCGGTCCCGAGAAATATCCGAAGAACGGATCGAAACCGAACACCATGGGGCTTGCCAGAAAGCGCCACAGGCTCACCAGCGCCCCAGCGAGCGGCCCAGCGAGGGCGAGAGCGATGGCCGCGATCGTTTTGCGGCGGGGGCCCCGAACGCGTTCTGCGATGAGGCCCGCCGCTGCGCCCCACGCCCCGCCCACGACACTGCCAACGGCGGGCGCGAGACAAAAGAGAGTGGTGCCCTCCGCGAGATCGCAGAACCCGGCCCGCAGTCCATGGAGCACGCTGATGACGAGCGCCACGACGGCCAGGCAGCATCCCAGCGCTACCCCCCGACCGTACGCGTCGAACGGTGATACGCGGCGTCGGGACACCTCGAGCGCGACTGCGACCGCCGCCGAGCTCGGGAGCACGAGCCCGGCTGCCAGGGATGCCTCGTAACCCGGCCCGCCAAACAGCGGCAGGAAACCGATCCCGCCGAGCAAGAGGATGACCACGCCGAGCGCGATGCGCTCCGGTCGACAATGAAACAATCGGTCGAGGGTCGCTTCGGTGCTCAGGGCCTCGCCTCACCGCTTGCGGGCGGCGGCACGGAGCGATCCGGATGGGAATCCGATTCCTCCGGGGGCGCGAGCACGAGCGGTAGGACCTCGTCGAGCCGATGCACGAAATGAATTTCGAGATCGTGCTTCACTTCGGCAGGAACTTCCTCGAGATCGCGTTCGTTGCGCGCCGGGAGGACGACCGAGTGAATGCCCGCGCGATGCGCCGCCAGCACCTTGTCCTTGACGCCAGAGACCGGAAGGATGTTGCCGCGCAGGGTGACCTCACCGGTCATCGCCACGTCGGGCTTCACCGGGGCATCGAGCAGGAGGGACGCCACGGCGACGAACATGGGCAGACCCACGCTGGCCGCATCGCGGGCACTGCGTGCCCGGGGAACGTGCAGGTGCAAATCCACCGTGCGCAGCCACTCCGGATCGAGGTGCAAGCGTTCCGCGCGGCTTCGGATGAACGAGAGCGAGGTCGCCGCAGCTTCTTTCATCACGTTCCGGAGATTTCCCGTCACCGTGATCTCACCTTTACCCGGCATGCGGGTGCACTCGACCATGAGGAGCTCGCCGCCAGCGCCGGTGACCGCGAGTCCCGTAGCCGCTCCGGGGGCCAGGTTGCGCTCGGCGATCTCGGGTCGATGCTTGTGAGCGCCGAGCACCTGCTCGACCCACGCCGGATCGACCTGGACGCCCTTCACTTCCTGACCGTCGGCGATCTTCACGGCGGCGTCGCGACACACACCCGCGATCTCCCGTTCGAGACCCCTCACTCCGGCTTCTCGCGTGTAAAAGTCGATGATGCACTCGATCCCTTCGCGAGAAAATTCGAGATCAGTGGTGGAAAAGGCGTGTTCTTTGAGCTGTTTGGGCACCAGGAACTGCTCCGCGATGGAGCGCTTTTCGCTGCGCGTATAGCCGGGGACTTCGATCATCTCCATGCGATCGCGCAGCGCATCGGGGATGTTGCCGCGATAGTTCGCCGTCGCCAGGAACATCACCTCACTCAGATCGAACGGCACGTCGATGTAGTGATCGACGAACGAGTCGTTCTGCGCCGGATCGAGTACTTCGAGCAGAGCGGCGGCGGGATCGCCGCGCATGTCCACGCCCATCTTGTCGACCTCGTCGAGGACGAGCACGGGATTCTTCGAGCCGACCTTCTTGAGCGCCTGGATGATCCGACCGGGGAGCGCGCCGACGTAGGTCCGGCGGTGACCGCGCACCTCGGCTTCGTCGCGAACGCCACCGAGGGCGATGCGACCATACCGGCGACCCATGGCGCGCGCGATGCTCCGACCGAGGCTGGTCTTGCCGACGCCAGGCGGGCCGACGAAGAGCAGGATCGGGCCCTTCTTGTCCCGGCGGAGCTGGCGAATCGCCGAAAACTCGACGATCCGTCGCTTGACCCGCTCGAGCCCAAAGTGATCCTCGTCGAGGCAGCGCGCGACTTCCTTCACGTCGAGGCGATCGGCGGTGCGTGCGATTCCACGGCAGGTCGGCGAGCCACTCCACGTAGGTGCGGGTCACCTGATACTCGGCCGACTGCGGCTGCATGCCGGCGAGCCGCGAGAGCTGCTTCTTGGCCGCTTTTTCCGCCTCGGGAGGCAGCTCGGCGCGGGCGATGCGTTCGCGAAGCTCGTCGATCTCGTCCTCGTCGCCGCCTTCGCCGAGCTCCTCGCGGATGGTGCGCATCTGCTGGCGCAGGACGATAGTCGCGCTGCGATCGCGTCATCTCCTCGGCGACCATGCTCGTGATCTCATCCTTGACTCGCAGCACCTCGAGCTGACGCTCGACCACGCGATAAGACCAACAGCACTCGCTCGCGAACGTCGCGAGCCTCGAGAACTTTCTGGCGGAATGCGATGCTGGCGTGCTCTTCCGGAAAGTTTCGACGCGATGAGATCCGCGAGCGCGCCCGGCTCCCGAACGTTGTCGAGGATGCCGGCGGTTTCCTTGGGCAGATTCGGCATCAGCTCGATCACGCGGCGTGTCGCGTCCCGGAGGGCCTGGGTCGCTCGCTCGAGATCTTCGTGGTCGAGGCTCGTGTCGGGTGTTCGCTCGATCTCGGCGCGCATGTACGGCTCGAGCCCCAGCGGACTTCTTGACCCGAAAGCGGCCGAGCCCGTTCAGAACCACGCTGTAGTTCGACGGACCGAGTCGGATGACCTTGACCAGCCGAGCGAGCGTGCCGACCTCGTACAGGTCGCCGAAGGTCGGCTCGACCGTTTCGGCGTTGCGCTGGGTCAAGACCCCGACGAGGGCGCTCTCCCGCCCGACGAGGTCCTCCACCAGGCGTACGCTCCGGGGTCGGCCGACGTTGATCGGCACGACGGACATCGGAAACAGGACCGAGTTTCGGAGCGGTACGATGGCCACGCGCTCGACCCCGCTCGGTCTTGGATGTCGGTGCCATCTCCCGGACAGTAATACGCCTTGGGTTCCAGTCCAGCCTTCCGCTCGCTTTCGACTTCGTGGTGAGCCCCGCCCGGGCTGTGGTAAGCCCACGCCGTGGCAAGCCGTACCGTCTGGGGGCTACTCCTCACCTCCGCCCTTTGGGCAGGTTGCGCAGGTTCGGCGTCAGGGGCACGAGGTCCGAAGGAGACGCTCGACGAGTACGCGCGCTCTCTCGAAGCGGGACACGTCCGCGAGGCGTACGACCTTTTGAGCGACGAAGCCAAAAAGAACATTCCGTTCGAGGCCTTCGAGCGCATGGTGAAGGAAAACCCAGAGGAGGTCCGGGACATCGCGCGCTCCCTCAGTCGTCCTTCGGGTCCACCGCTGGTGACCGCCACGGTGACCGCACCGAACGGCGAATCGCTGCTGCTGGTCTACGAGGATGGCACGTGGCGCGTGGACAGCTCCGCCATCGATCTCTACAGCCAGTCGTCGCCCGAGGCCGCCGTCCGCGCATTCATTCGCGCGTTCCAGAACAAGCGCTACGACGTGCTGCTGCGCTTCGTCCCCGACGGAAAGAAGGAAGGACTCGACGCGGCCAAGCTGAAGAAGGCTTGGGAGAGCGAGCAGAAGGACGAGATGGAGCGCCTGACCCAAGCCCTCGAGGCGGCGCTTCCCACCGCGAAGTTCGAGCGCATCGGCGAGCGCGCCACGATGGCGTATGGCGCGGGCGGAACCGTGGAGCTCTTGCGCGAGCACGGCGCCTGGAAAATCGAGGAATTTCGATGACGCGTCGCGGCACGCGTCGAGCGAAAGACTCGGGAAACTTCGATCGTCGTCGAGGTCGATCTGGATGGCACGGGCAAGAGCTCCATCGACACGCCCCTGCCCTTTCTTTCCCACATGCTCGATCAGCTGGCGCGTCACGGTGTCATCGATCTCCAGCTATCGGCAAAAGGCGACGTCGACATCGACGGTCATCACACGACCGAGGACGTCGGCATCGTGATCGGCAAGGCGATCCTCGAAGCCTTGGGCGATCGAGCGGGGATCCGCCGCTACGGATCGGCAACGCTGCCCATGGATGAAGCGTTGGTCACCAGCGCGCTCGATCTCTCGGGGCGCGCGTTTTCGTCTGGAACGTGCCCATCCCCAAGGCAAAGATCGGAGAGTTCGACAGCGAGTTGGCGGAGGTCTTCTTCGAGGCCGTCGCTCGCACGCTTCAGGCCAACCTCCACTTCGTGCTCCACTCCGGCGAAAACCTGCACCACATCGTGGAGATCTGTTTCAAGGCGTTTGCGCGAGCGCTGCGCCAGGCCGTCGAGCACGATCCCCGTGCGATCGGAGTGCCGTCCACCAAGGGCGTCCTCACGTGAGCCGACCGCCGTGCGAGTGATCGTCGTCGACACCGGTCTCGGCAACTTGCGGTCAGTCGAGCGAGCCCTCAGAGCGGCCGCGACCCACTCCTCGATTTCCGACGTGAGCATCGAGCGGTCGAGCGATCCGGATGTCGTGCGCGCCGCGGACAAGCTCGTGTTCCCGGGCCAAGGCGGATTTCGGGACTGCGTGCAGGCGCTCTCGGGCGGCCTCGGCGAGGCTCTCCTCGAGAGGCTTCGACGCCGGCACGCCGTACTTCGGGATCTGCCTCGGCCTGCAGGTGCTGTTCGATGGGAGCTCCGAGGCGCCGGACTCGGCGGGATTGGGCTTTTTTTCGGCACGGCGGTGCGCCTGTCCCCCGACGGCGGCGTGAAGATCCCCCACGTTGGCTATAACCAGGTCGAGATCGAGCGCCCCCGGCCATCCGTTCTTGGGCGCCGCGGGCGGAACGGGAACGTGGTTTTACTTCGTGCATTCGTTCTTCGCCGTGCCGAAGGACGAGACGATCGTCGTGGCTCGGGCAACCCACGGCGATGAATCGGATCACGGCTGCGGTCGCGCGCGAAAACGTCTTCGCTTGCCAGTTCCACCCCGAAAAGAGTCAGGAAAAGCGGACTCTTGGTGCTCGCCGAGTTTCTTCGGAGTGCGACGTGATCGTCATTCCCGCGATCGACCTCTTGAGCGGAAAGTGCGTTCGGCTCCGAAAGGGTCGCTACGACGACGTCACGTGTACGACGAGGATCCGGCCAAGCTGGCAGCCGAGTGGTCCGGCGTGGTGCCGCTCTTGCACGTCGTGGATCTCGAGGGCGCGCGCGCCGGTCGGGCCGTGCAGCGGGACGTGGTTTCTCGGATCGCCGAGGCGTTCGCCGGGAGCCTGCAAGTCGGCGGTGGCGTGCGAACCGAGGAAGCTCTCTTGAGCTACCTCGAGATTGGGGCCGAGCGGATCGTGCTGGGTACTGCAGCCATTCGTGACCCGGATCTCGTTGCCAGGCTCGCCCTGGCGCACCCCGGTCGCATCGTGATCGCCCTGGACGCTCGAGAGGGCCGCGTCGCGATCGATGGCTGGGAACGCGAGAGCGAGCGGACCGCCCTGGATCTCGCCGAGAGATCGACGAGCTACCCCTGGGCGCGCTTCTCTACACCGACATCGAGCGCGACGGCACGGAGGTGGGACCGAACCTGGAGCACACCTCGCGACTGGCCGAAGCGTCGCGGCATCCCGTGATTGCCAGCGGCGGAGTCGGAACCCTCGCGCATCTCGAGGCGCTCGCCCGCGCCCCCGGACCCATCCATGCGGCCATCGTTGGCCGAGCGCTCCACGAAGGACGATTCACCCTGGCCGAGGCGGTCGGCGCGGCTGGCTGAGCCATCTGCTACGCTCCGGCGAGTGACGGAGCCGCGGGACATCTCTCCCTCGCTGGAAGAAGCCAGCGCTCGCGCAGGCGGAGGCGAGCCGCTTCCCCCCGAGGACGACGGCGATCGAGATTCGGTGCCGGCGAGCGGGACGTTTGCTGCCGAAGACTTCCTGTTTCACCTGTATCGAGGCAGCGAGCTGCTCCAGGAAAACCGTGTTGGGGAGGCCAAGGAGGAGCTCGAGCAAGCCCTTTCCCTCCAGCCCCGGGACGTGGAAGGCCAGGCGCTCCTCGGCGTCGTCTATTTTCGCCTCGGTCACTATCCCCGCGCGATCAAGATCTACTCGGACATCGTTCACAGCCGTCCCCACGAGATCACTCCCCGATTGAATCTGGGGCTTTGCTACCTCAAGACCGGCCAGCACCTCTTGGCCCGCGAGACGCTGGAAGAGCTCCTGCGGGTCAACCCGACGCATCCGAGAGCGTGGGGATATCTCGGCCTGGTGTTCGAACGCATTGGAGACTTCGAAAAGGCCGTGCACGCTTTCGAGCGAGCCGGGCAGCCCAACATGGCTCGACGCATGCGCCAGGTGCTTCGAGATCTGGAGACGGGTGGCTCGGTACGTCCGGAAATGGGCGAGGTACGTGAGGTCGCAGCGGAAGCCGTTCACGAGCTCACGGAGGCGGGGCGCTACTTTTCCCGAGCCGGACAGACGGTCGATCGTGCGGGCGGTCGTTGGCACTCCGTCGAGCTGGGAGAGGAGCCTCTGCCGCCGCCTTCCAAGCCATTTCGGGCGCGAGCGCTGGGCCTGGGCGCTTCGAGCGCGGAGGCACCGGAGGGAGCCGCTGAGGAAGAGGTCGACGAACCGGTTCCCGCGGCGCCGCCTCCGTCCCTCACCGCTTCTCCTCGCAAACTCATCGACCGCTTGTTGCTCTCCCCGCCGGCGGGCGCCCGGGTGCATCGACGCGCTCCGGAGATCGCGCTGGTGCGCCTTGTCGGACTCTTCGCGCTTCGACTCGAGCATGCCCATGCGCTCTTGCCGGACACTGGTGAGTTCGCGACGGCGGCCCTGTATCGCCGGGCGCGGGGGCGCGATCTCGACGAGCCCTTGGGCGGAATGCGACCCTTGGTCGTCCTGAGCGGTGAAGGAGCGATCGTGCTCCACGCGGGCTCGCTGCTCGTGACCGAGCTCAATCGAGAGTTTTTCTACGTGAGAGAAATCGCCTGGTCGGGTTCGACACGAGCTTGCGTCACGAGAGCGGGCGTCTGGCGACGGGCCAGATGGAGCACATCCCCGTCGTGCAATTCTCGGGGCAAGGACTCGTCGCACTCCGTACTTCGAGCGCCCTGTATGGCGTCGAGGTCGGGACGGACCGGGTGGCGCAGATCCGTGCCGCCGACGTGGTGGGTTGGATCGGCCGCCTCTTGCCCCAACCCTTGACCGGCGACCGTGGCCTGGGTGGGGGCTTGGTCACTTTCAGCGGTGAAGGCGCCGTGCTCCTGGATCCGAGCTGATGGCGACGACGGACTCACCCATGTCGTCGCGAGAGTCTTCGCCGCCGTCGCGCCGATGGCGGCGTCCTCGCCGGAAGAAGCCCCGGCTCGATCCCGCCGTGCGCGCTGCCCGGCGGCGTTCGTTGAAGCAAGACGCGGTGAACCTTCCGAACCTTCTCACGATGGCTCGGGTCGCGATCATTCCCCTCGTGCTCTGGCTTCTCGGTCGTGGCACGCCCGAGGATTGCGCCTGGGCGGCCATCGTGTACGGAGCGGCCGCGATCACCGATCTTCTCGACGGGTACCTCGCGCGCAAGATGAACGTCGTCAGTGTGCTCGGGAAGTTTCTCGACCCCCTCGCCGACAAGCTCTTGGTCATGGCCTCGCTGGTCTGGATGGTACCCATGGGGCGCATTCCGGCCTGGGCGGTGGTGTTGCTCCTCGGGCGCGAGCTCTCGATCACGGGGCTCCGGTCCATCGCTTCCAGCGAAGGCGTGGTGATCGCTGCTGGCGAGGGCGGGAAGAGCAAGACGGCGCTCCAGATGATCGGAATCATCGCGCTCATCGTCGGCTATCCGTATCACCTGAGCCTCGGGATCATCGACCTGGGAGTGGTCGATCTGGTCGTTGTCGGGCGCTGGCTCGTCTACATCTCGCTCGTGTTTTCGATCACCAGCGCCTTCCAATACGTGGGGCTATTCGCAGAGGCCGTGGAACGGAAAGAACAGCGCCGAAACGGCTAGACCCGCTCCGAGTGGACAACCCTCGGGCGCCCCTGCTAGGAGAAGAGCGAAAACCATGCTTCGACTTCGCCAACTTTCGAAAGCGTTCCTCGCCGCCGGCGTGCTTTGCCTCGTGTGGGCCCCCGGCTGCGGTAAGCAAGGCGAAGGCGAACGTTGCGATCGAACGCGCAACGGTGACGAGGACTGTGAGTCGGGTCTCGTGTGTGTGGCCGCCGAAGACCTGTTCAGCGACTCTCAAAACGCACCCGACCGCTGCTGTCCTCCCGAAGGTCAGACCCCGACCGACGATCGCTGCCTGCGCAATGTCACCGGCAGCGGTGGCACCGGCGGCACGGGCGGCACCGACTCGGGCTCGGGTGGCAGCGCCGGCTCGGGTGGCAGCGCCGGCTCGGGTGGCAGCGCCGGCTCGGGTGGCAGCGCCGGCTCGGGTGGCAGCGCCGGCTCGGGTGGCAGCGCCGGCTCGGGTGGAGGTCAAAACGATTCGGGGCCCCCGTGCACGTACGACAGCGAATGCCTCGGGGACCTGGTGTGCGGTCCGACGGGCGTTTGCCAGCCCGAATGCGCGAAGCCAAAGGATTGCGCGTCCGGTGAGGACTGCAGTGGCGGAAAGTGCGTACCAGCGGACGCCGGGACCGACTAGTCGACCCATGCGAGCACGAACGCTCAGCGCTCTCTGTTTCGTGGTGCTCGTGGCGCCACTCGCGTTCGTTTCCTGTAGCAAGGCGAGCGAGGGCGAGAGCTGCGACCTCGCGAGCGGCAACACGGACTGCGAGGATGGCCTCGTATGCCTCGGTCCCTGGGAAATTTCAGCCAACCAGTCGGTGTGCTGCCCCAGGCCCCCTGCGGGTCCGAGCACCAGCGCGTGCGAGCCCCGCCTCTCGAAGCACGAGCCGGATCCCTACGTGGACGCCGCGCCCATTCCTCCCGGTGACGGATCGGCTGGCGGAAGCGGCGGCGTCGGAGGATCGGCTGGCGGCGGCGGCACGGCTGGGATCGCGGGGTCGGCCGGTGCGGCGGGGGTATCCGGCGGAGGCGGCGCGGCCGGCTCCGGCGGTAGCGCGGGCAGCTCGGGCAGCGACGCCGGAGCGACCGACGCAGCGCTGGATTGAAGTCGGATGCCGTACGTCTCGAATCTGGTCGGGAATGCTCAGGAGGCCTTGCTGCTCTCCGTCGCCGTGTCGCTGCCCGTAGTGGGCGCTGCTGCGATCATCGGCCTCATGGTCGCCGTGTTCCAGGCCGCCACTCAGGTGCAGGACATCACGCTCGCCCACCTACCGCGCTTCGTCGTGGTCGCCATCGTGCTCGCCCTCGCGGGTCCCTGGATGGGCGCGCAGATCGCAGCCTTCGCGGCGCGCGTGTTCGCCGGCGGGTGACTCGCCCCGTCCTGTCTCCGAGCGATCTACTCCGCCATGCCGCGGGGCGGGTTCGCGTTGGCGGAACGTGCGTGAGCCAAGCTCGTGGCCGAAGCATCGGCCTCAGCGACGCATTCGCGAGCTTCGAGGTCGAGCTCCGGGATCGCACTCTCGTGTCCCCGGGCGATCTGCTGGTCGTCGAGGGACTCTTCCAAAAGAAGCGGATCCGTGACGCGCGCATCACGCTCCACGACCCAGCCCCGCTTCCCCGGGGTGATGGCGAAATCGCCCGATTTTCCCACACGGGCGTGGCTCCCCGACTCGAGGCTCGGGCCCGGGCCTTCGAGACCATCCGACGCTACTTCCGAGCGCAGCGCTTCATCGAAGTCGATACTCCCGCTCGCGTGCGCACGCCGGGCCTCGATCTCCATGTCGATGCCCTGCCCCAGGAAAAGGGATTTCCGGTCACCTCTCCGGAATTTTTCATGAAACGGATGCTGGTCGGCGGCATGCCCCGCATCTACCAGCTGTCGCATTGTTTCCGTGCCGACGAGCACGGCTCGCTTCACGAACCCGAGTTCACTCTGCTCGAATGGTATCGAGCGTTCGCGGGTGCCGAGAGCGTCCGGCGGGACACCGAAGCCGTCGTCATCGCGGTGATGAAAGCGCTCGGTGGCCCCGCGCTTCGCCGGCCCTTCGAACGCATTTCGGTACGTGACGCGTTTCGGAGGCATGCTGCGATCGATGACGCCGTCGCGCTCGCCGCAAGCGATCCGGATCGCGACTTCGAACTTCTCGTCGAGCGCGTCGAGCCCGCCCTCGCAGAGGTCCGGCGCCCGGTGTTTCTCGTCGATTACCCGATCACGGAAGCGTCTCTCGCCCGCCCGTCTCCTGGCGATCCGAGCGTCGCCGAGCGCTTCGAGCTCTACGTCGACGGCATCGAGCTCTCCAACGGCTTCGGTGAGCTCACCGATCCAGTGGAGCAGCGCCGGCGGTTTCGTCGTGATCAACGCGACCGCAAGCGCCTCGGCCGTCCCCGCTATCCCCTCGACGAACGCTTCCTCGGCGCTCTCGAAGAGGGCATGCCGCCATCGGCTGGCAACGCCCTGGGCGTCGATCGCCTGATCGCCCTCGCCCTCGGCCGGAGCGAGATCGCAGACGTGATCGGCTTTCCAGAAGGCTGGCGCTGAGCCCGCACATGCCCGCCGTCATTGCTGGCGAGAGCGTCAGTCCTCGTCGGGTTGCGTGAGCGCCGACCAGAGCGAGCCGAGGTCGAGCTCGAAGGCCTCGAAGGGGGCGACACGGACCTTTGCGCCTGCGGACCAGACTCCGATGCGGACCCAACGCTCGGCCTCGAGGCGATAAGCCTCGAGGGTGCGGGTCACAGGGTCCACGAGCCACGCATGGCCGACGTTCCAGGTGGCGTAGACGTTGAGCTTCTCACCGCGGTCGAAGGCGGCAGTCGAGCGACTCAGCACCTCACAGACCCAGCCGGGTGCAATCGTAGCGTGAGCTCTGGCCGGGATCGCGGCGAGCCGCTCTCGCCGCCAACCACCGAGGTCCGGCGCGAGGGCGTGACCTCCAACGCGGACCTCCGGCTCGACGAGAATGAGCCATCCCCCGGGCCCGCCGCGACCACGATGAAACGGAGGGCGGAGCTCCTCGCCCAGCGCGCTTTCGACCTCTTGGTGGCTCATCGACGGACGTGGCGGAACCACGAGCCCCCCGTTCACGAGATGCGCCTTGGTCCCTTCCGGCAACGCGTCGAGGTCACCATAGGTCGCTACTCGCTTCGCGGGCTGCCCCATGTCCCAAAGCTTACCACGCAGCAGTATTCAGCAGCATTGCGCTCACGGTCCCACCTGCGGCGTCTGGCCGCTGGCTCCCATGCTCAAGAACCGCACAACGTCACTGGTAGCGCTCGGCACGTCGAACGCGACGAAGTGTCCATCGCTCGCAGCCGACCCGGAGTACTCCCGAACCCCGAGCGTGAACGGCGTCCCGCCAATCGAGATGTTGCCAGCGAGTGGGAGCCCCACGGGCTTCAGCTTGCCAATGGGTTCGGTGGAGGTGACGCTCGCGTCTGCCGTCGCGAGCTCGAGGCCCGCAGCGAGCGTGTACGTCGCGAGCGTCGCGGCGGGGCTGTAGTGATCCCCGGTGCCGTAGGTCTGAAAGACATGCTTGGACGTGTGACCGGTGAGCGGGGTGAGCGCCATGATCGCCCCGTAGTTGACCGGATCGGCAGGGTCGATCCATTGCTGCAAGATCGACAGGGCTGGATGTGCATCGCCGTCGTAGAGATCGCCGTTCGAGTCGAAATCCGCGAGCACGAACGGGAGCGCTCCGGCAATGTTGACCGGCTGAGTCTTGTTGAGCAGTGCTTGGATCAAGCTGGCTCCGTTCCCGCTCAGCACGGTGGCCTTGTAGATGTCGGAATAGGGCAGAGCGAGGGAGCCGTGGGTCGAGCCCTGGGAGTGCCCATAGAACGCGATGCCCGCGGGATCGATCTTGATGGCGTCCCCGCCCGTGTCCGCGGCGGTCGCATCGAGCGCGGCGGCGAATCGCGCGACAGCGAGCTGGTCGGCGGCGCCCTGAAGGGGATTTCCTCGCGCAGCAGAGGGGTTTTCGAAGTTGAAGAACAGATTGTTCGGCGATGCCGTGGACGCACCACGCCGCGGTCCGTGCTGAACCTGATCGAAGCCGAGGACCGCGGTCGGTGAAGCCGACTTGGCGAGCTCACCGGCGACTTCGGGGCGCACGTGGCTCCGGAAGGATCCTCCGGTGCCATGGGCGAACACGACCAGCGGCCAGCCGCTGGCGGGCATGCTGACCCCTTTCGGGATCGTGATCGACATGCACACGTCCTCGTTTCGAACCGGGGCGCTCGTCACGATGTCACCACCGGTCTTCTCGTAGGGCGCCGTGCCCTGCTGGAAGATCGGGAGCGTGACCAGGGCGTGATACTCGTCGTAATCCGGAGAGGAACCGTCGCCGCAGGCGCGGTCGTCCTCGGCCTGGGGACAGGGCGAGGTGACGCCAGCGTCGCACTTGACCCACGACTTGGCGGTCGGAAGCGGCGCAGCTTCGACGGCGTCCGCGAGCTGTTGCATGGTGTCTCGTACCGGGCCCGTCGTGATCACCGTCGCGTTCATGATGGTCGACGGATCGATCAGCTTGTCCGCCAAGAAGTCCCGGAACGGCTTGAATGTCGTATGGGCGGCCAGGAGCTTCGGATCACTGGGCGACGCGTTCGCCAACACGGCCGTCAGATGCGGCGAGCGCTCGATGGGCTTGCCGTTTTGGTCGAGCCCCATCGTCGTGATGTACACGGCGTATTTCCGGCCCGGCATGAGCGGGACGCCCTGGGGCCGGCGGATCGAGATTGCGTTTTGGCACACGTAGTGTCCGGGATTCGGATCGTAGATCCAGTAGGCCCCGCCGCCGTTGCCGTACTCCGGCGTTCCGGGAGTGATGTCGACCCAGTTGATCGCGTACTTCTTGTTCGGCTCGTCCGAAAAGGTCGCAAAGTCGATGGGGCCGGAGAAACGGAAAGTCACCGTCTCATACGTTCCCCAAGCGCTCTCCTTCGAGAGAGCGTCGATGTACGGCTGGAGCGGGTCGAAGCCGAGGTAGTCCGGTCCTGGCGTCGGGAACCCAGTGAGATCCAGCTTGCCGTTGACGATGCGCACGTCGTTCGGGAATGGCAGCCGGAAGAAGTCTCCCTCCTGACCAGCGGGGCTCTGCACCCCCGGAACCTCGAAGTACGCGCGCACCGTGCCCGTACTCGACGGCTCACAGGCGACGCCTCCCCAGGTAGGAAGACCGAAGGCTGGCGCACCCGGAAGCGGCTGCCCGCACTTGCCTAGATTGCAGCTGAGGCCTCCAAAGCAATCGCCGCTCGTCGTGCAGCCCGCGCCCACGTCCCCCGAACCCTCCGGGGCACACTGGGCCGAAAATCCGGCCAGCACGCACTTGAATCCGCTCTTGCAGTCCGCGTCGCTCCCGCAAGAAGCGCCCGTTTCGCCTTCTCCCGCCGGTGCGCAACTGCCGCCGAGGCACTGGAGCCCATCCTGACACTCCCCGGAGATCGACGCAGGAAGATCCCTCGGGCGTCGAATGACCGAGCTCGCAGACGCCGTTCACGCATGCCAGGCCCTTCCGGCATGGAAGGGCCCCGCTGCACGACTCGCCCACGCCGGCTCCGACGGGCGTTCCGACTCCTCCAGTTCCCCCGACCCCCGCCGTCTCGACGGAGCTCGAGTCGCAACCCGAGACCACGAGCACCACCGCGCACAGCGAACCCAAGCATCCCCAAATTCTCATGATCCTGCGATCTTCACCCAGGTCGCTCGCCGCGGCAACTCGAGGGGGGAAAAGACGCTAGTCGTAACTCAGATACGAAACGACGGGCGTCGGCATCAGGCGTTCTCTCCCCCCGAGGGACACGAGCTCGATCACCACGGCATAGGCCGCGACGTAGGCGCCCTGCCGATGCACGAGCTCTCCGGCGGCAGCGGCCGTGCCACCGGTCGCGAGAAGGTCATCGACGACCACCACGCGCGCGCCCTCCTCCAGAGAGTCGCGATGCATCTCGAGCTCGTTCTCGCCGTACTCGAGGGAGTAGGAAACCTTGTCGGTGCGATACGGAAGCTTTCCGGGCTTTCGCACCGGTACGAAACTCGCGTTGAGGCGTGCCGCGAGGGCACCTCCGAAGATGAAGCCTCGAGATTCGATGCCGACGATCGCATCCACATGCTCCCCCACGAAGCGTTCGGCGATCGCATCCAGCACGATGTGAAATCCCTTGGGATCGGCCAAGAGCGGCGTGATGTCCCGAAACAAAACCCCCGGTTGAGGAAAGTTGGGGATCTCGCGGATCAGCTCCCGGACATAGGCATGCCCGTCCACGAGCTCGCTCGACATCACCTCATGCACCCGACCGGCTCCGCGCGCAGCAGGTTTGACTCCCCGCACCACGGCTCGCTTGCGTTCCACCATCTTTGGACTTCCTTAGCACGGTCACTTGCGGAAGATCATCACGCGTGGGTGGCGCCAACGCGTTCCGCCACGCGTTCGGCCTTGGCTTGAGCGTCCCGACCCCAGAGATCGAGCACGAGCGGCGTGACTCCGAGGGCGCCTTGATCGAACGCTTCCGTATCGGAACCGACGATGGGACGGTGCTTCTGCAGCGGACCGCCGATCCAGAGATACTCACGGCCCCGCGGGTCGCGACGAAACTCGATGTGCTCCTCGTAGTCTCGAGCGCCGAGTCGAGTTGCTCGGACCGGCCAGGTGCGTCCAGGCGGAAAATTCACGTTGAGAAGCACCGGAGCACCCCCGGCTTCGTCCAGCATGGCAGTGACGAGACTGCAGCGACGTCCGCGCCGCCGACTCGAGCTCGGCCCCGGCCGCGGCGGAAAGTGCGATCGATGGATACCCCTTGAGCGCACCCTCTCGCGCTGCCGCCACCGTCCCGCTATAAAATACGTCGTCACCGAGATTCGGGCCGTGATTCAGACCCGACACGACGCCTGCGGGCCGCCTCGGCAATACGCGGTCGCCCGCGCACAGCGCAACGTACACACAATCCGCTGGTGTCCCGTCCACGCTGAAGATCCCCGGCTCGTGGGAATACAGTCGGAGAGGTCGATGGAGACTGAGCGCGTGGCTCGCCGCGCTCTGCTCGACTTCAGGGGCACAGACGACCACGTCGAATCGCTCGCTCAGCGACTCCCGGAGCAATGAAAGACCGGCTGACCGATAGCCATCGTCGTTGGAGAGCAAAATCAGAGGCCGCACGCGCTCCGTCCTAACCCGGCACAGCCAAAACCAAACAGGGAAATCAGCAGCACGCCGCCATCAGCCCTCCGGATGGCCGATGCCGATGGCCGATGGCTGACAGCGAAAATCCGATCTCGAGACGCCTCCTTTTCCAGTGTAATTCGTGCTCGACCTTCCTATCCTCCGCAGGGTGTCGAGCGCTCACGATTCGGAGCTCGAGCGGGAGGTCGAAACTGCCATCGCCGAAGCGGTGGCGCGCTTCGGCATGGCCGGCGAGGTCTTGATCGAAAAAGGCGAAGCTCGCCTGGTGGGGGCGGGCCCGGAGGTGGTCACCGAGATCGGGAACGTCCTCGACACGTGGTCGGCGCTCGCTCCGGAGCTCAGGACTCGGCGTGCCACCGAAATCGCGCGCCGCCTGGTCACCGCACGTCGAGCCAGCCTCTCCCCCGACGTCGCTCGGCGCTCCCTCAACATCGGGCGTTACGTCACGCCGATCGTGATCCTGTGCGTCACCGGAGCGGCGATCTGGCTCGCGTTCCAGTATCTGAGTCCCGGGAGCGGAGGACTCGCGAAACTATTTGGCGGCGGAGCGCCGTCGGCAACCGGTCCACGCAACATCGACGAGTACGAGGCGGAGCGCACCGCGCGCGCCGAGCGAGCGTGTGAGGCGACGCGTGCACGCATCCAGCGCGGCGCCACGGTCGGCCCGGCCGACGTGGAGGGTTGGGTCGTCGAGATCGTGGTGCTCCGACCCCCCGACGCGGGCGATCCCCTCGCCGATCCGGCCCTCGGCGAATTCATCTCGAAGCGCGATGACGCGGGCGCCCGCTTCGTCTGGAGCGGCGCGCCGGACATCGCGGAGCTCGAAGGGATCACGACCGAGGTGGTCGTGGCCGAGGAGCCCGCGGCAAAGCTTCGCGGCATCCGCTTCACGTTCAAGGGAAGCTACGTGACGAGCTACTTTCATCCCGGAACCAGCCGGCATTTCATCACGGTGGCCGCGGCTCTTTCCGAAAAACTCCGGGGTCGCTACGCGGGGCTCTACGCCCGCTGTGCGCACACCGAAACCCATCATCTCGGAGCCTGGTTCTTCGGCCCGAGTCCAGCAGGAGCCTCGGCCGCGCTCATCTACTTCATGGGGGTCTTTCACGATCCGCCTCAACTCCGGCAATCCATTCTGTTCCCCGAAGGAGGGACGGACGTACGCGCGAGCGACATCGTCCAGCGAGTGGAGACCGGCTTGGCAGGCTTCGATCGCGTGAAGGTCAGAAACGTGGTCAGCGAGCAGGGCGGTATGATCAGCGGGCCGAACGAGGGTCCCTGTGCGCTCACGTTTCCGTTTTCCGATGCCAATCGTGCGTCCCGCGCCAGCCTCGAGCTCGCCCGGGTCGGAGGCGTGGGTCTCGAGCGCTGAATGAGGTTTTTCCGCCCCATCGAGGGCCTCTGGCCCACTGCTCCGATATTTGGGAGTGGACGGACGACGGCTACGTCACCGATCGCTCGACACTTCCCAACGTGGATCCCATCGGCCAAAGTAGTGACAACCTCTGGGTGATGCGCGGCGGATCGTACAACTGCGTGCCCCACGAGATCCGTGCCGCCCACCGGAGCGCTCTGCCCGCGGAGGTCTCTGGGCTCAACGTCGGCGTGCGCTGCGCCCGGACGAAGAGCTGATCTACCAATCGCACTCGCTTGGGTGAGCGAGGCCCGTCTGCCCGTCACAGGCTGCGCTTTGGAGCGCTTGCTGACAGCCGCTGGCCCAGGCTGCATCGGTCGGGGCGGTCTGACAGCCCAAGAACGCATAGAAATCCACGCACATCTTCTCCGTTTCGTGGGTCTCCGTGCTTCCCGGGCGAACGAGCGTGCACGTGCTGCCGGAAGTGCAGTCACACGCTTTCGCGCACCAGGTTTTTGCCAGCTCCGGACACGAGCCCCCCTGAGACGACGTGCCCCCGGTTCCGTTTCCGCTACTGCTGTCCCCACTTCCGCATCCGGCGAAGGCGAAGCACGTCACCAAGACCAAAAAGCCATTTCGATTCCCCATGGGAAGCGCGGCGATCGCAATCGCCGTACCAAGCTCGAAGGCTCGGGCTTTGGCCATCGGTTTCTCCGAGAAGCACGGCGCCGCATGGCGACCGTGTCGCGCCGTGTGAATTCCCCGCCACAGCGCCAGATGCCGTGGGCTCGGATCGAGCGCTCAGCTCTTCGACGCGAGAAGCTTTTCGAGCTCACCGCTCTGGTGGAGATCCATCACGATGTCGCAACCGCCGACGAACTTTCCGTCCACGTACAGCTGCGGGATCGTGGGCCACTGGGCGAACTCCTTGATGCCTTCTCGCACTTCCTGGTCGGCGAGCACGTTCACGTCCTGAAAAGAGACGTTGTGCTCCTTCAGGATGGCCACGACCTTGTGGGAAAAGCCGCACTGCGGGAAGTTCTTGCTCCCCTTCATGAAGAGCACGACTCGACTCGAGTCGATGGTGGATTGGATCTTGTCGCGTGTTCCGTCGTTCATCAGCTGCCTCCGCGGATCTTGGTCCAGGCCTGGGGCGTGTAGGTCTTGAGCGCGAGGGCGTGGATCGGACCCTTCATGGCTTCGCCCAGGGCGGCGTAGACCATCTTGTGTTGCTCGATGGGCCCTTTGCCCTCGAAGCTCTGGGACACGATCCGAGCCTGGTAGTGATCTTGGGTCCCGGTCAGGTCGATGAGCTCGATGTCGGCATCCGGAAACGCCGATTTCAGCAGCTTTTCGACCTCAGGCCCCTCGATCATCGAAGGACAAATTGAACGTAACGGGACGTTTGTCAATGTCCCTCGGGTTTGCACGACGTCCAGTTCAGGGACGACAGGCGCTTGAAGAGGTGGTCCCGGAACGAGGAAACGACCGCTGTCACGTGGCGGATCGAAGGAGAGACGAGGTGAAGGGGCGACCCTCGCACGGCGTATTCCGGAAGGACTCGCTCCAGAGGTGCTCGGCAGTGGCCCGCTGGCAAGAGCCCGATCCCAGCGCCCGCTACGACCGCGCCGTGCACGAATACCATGTCGTCGGTACGGATGGGTCCCGAGACCGAGACACTCTCCTTGCCGGCGGGCCCCGACAGGACCCACTTCGCCTCGGAGACCGGCTCCCGATACAGAACACAATCGTGCTCCTGAAGATCCGCCAAATGCTCGGGCCGACCTTTCCGCTCGAGGTACGCCGGCGAGGCGTAGAGCGCGAGATCCGTGGTCGCTACCTTGAGAGCCACGAGCGACGAATCGGTCAGCTGGCCAGCGCGAACTGCAATGTCGATGCCCTCTTCGACGAGGTCGACGCGGTGCGAGCTCACGCGAACGTCGATGACCACTTCAGGGTGCTCCCGCGAGTACTCCGTGATGATTTCCGGCAAGATCTGACTGCCGAGATCCGGCGGCAGCGTGACGCGTACCGTTCCCCGGAGCACACTGGTCAGCTCCGAAACGCTCGCGGTCGCTTCTTCGATTTCAGCGAGTGCCGCCTTGGACTTGTCGAAGTAGAGCCGACCCGCATCGGTGAGATGCAGCTTGCGCGTCGTCCGCTGCAACAGACGCACTCCGAGAGTTCGCTCGAGCTCCTGAACGCTTCGACTCACCGACGACTTCGGAAGCCCGAGCTCTGCGGCCGCTCGGGTGAAGCTCCCGCTCTCGACGACCTGGACGAAGGTATTGACCGCGTTGAGATCCATTGTTGCGGTGGCAGCAACTGTATTTCCCATGAACTGGGACTAGTGCGCTACCAGCAACAACCTAGATTCATGGGGTCAGAAGCGCAATCCCACTTCGGAGGAAAAAATGAGCTCTTTTACGAAAAACGCGCCGACCGCGGCTCGGGTCCTTTTGGGGCTCGGCTTCTTCGTGTTCGGCCTCAACGGGTTTTTGCATTTCATACCTCAGCCGCCAGAACCCGCTCCTGCGATGGCGTTCCTCGGCGGTCTGGCCGGTGCCGGCTACTTCTTCCCGCTGCTCAAGGGCACCGAAGTACTGGTCGGCGTCGCCCTGCTCGCCAATCGATTCGTTCCCCTCGCCCTCACGGTGCTGGCGCCGGTGCTGATCAACATCCTCGCGTTCCACGCGTTCCTGGCGCCCGCCGGTCTCGCGGTGCCCATCGTCCTCGTGGCCCTCGAGATCTATCTGGCCTGGTCGTACCGCGAAGTATTCCGCCCCATGCTCGCCGCGCAGGTCGCGACGACTCATGCGGACGAACCCACTCGGCGCCTCGATCAGGTGCCGGCTGAGTAAGTCGGGATTCACACGGCGAATCGGCTCCGCGTGACAGTTGACGCTTAGCGCGGCGGGGAGATTCGGATCCGAATCTTCCCGCCCTTCCACCCCTGCGGGTATCACGAAGCGCGTCGCCTTCCTGTAAATTCCTAGTCCTTCGGAGGAGGCGGGGCGACGAGCTTGATCTCTCGGACTGCGTCGCGAAACCGCACTTCTTGTTCGTTCCTCGCCATCTTGAGCTCGATCAGGCGCTTGGTGATCTGATCCATGCGGAGCGAGATCTCCTTGAGTCGGGTGGTGAGCTTCACTCGGAGATCACCGGCCTGGGCGTTCTTCTCGATGGCCTGGAGCGACAGTCGTGTTTCCCGAGAGGCTTTCTCGAGCTCGACCTGCTCGTCGGAAAGCTTCTTTTCCTCGTCGACGGTCTTCTTCCACGTCTCCCGGACGACCCACACGGACTTGAGCTGTTGCTGGATCTTGGAGTTTCCCCGGGGATCGGCCAGGTAGGCTTTGACGGCGTCATCAGCGAGCTGGGAGAGCCAGCTGGCGGACTGCTGGGTCGCCTGTCGCTCGTCGACCGTGAGCTCCACCTTGCCGTAGGGCTTCACGGTGACCGGCACGAGCGCGTTGCCCAGAGCCGCGTTGTCCTCCGTCCCGGCCGGCGGCTTGTACAGACGCGCGCCAGGCGCACGCAGGTGCTTCACGAGAACCTTCCCCACCTTCTCGCTGCCGTTGGTGATCTTGTAGATGGTCTTCGTGACGGCGTCGCGTTCGATGTAGAGCTCCCCACTCTCGATGCGGAACAGGCGCGCCCCCTGCTGATCGTATTTTCGATCGCTTTGGACGGCGAGGCTTCGCTCCAGCGCAAAGGGCACGGTAGCGGTGGCGTTCGGCGGCAACGGATCGACCATCCCCTGACCGAGAAACGATCCTTTCTCGAAGACGGCAATCGGTCCCCGCTCGAGCAGGCCTTTCGTCGCATTACGGAATCGCGCAACGCGAAATGGGTGCGTCGCGGAATCGGGAACACCCCCATCGGGCGCGAACAAGAACACCGCTTCACCAGGGACCCGCTTGTTCAGAAGCAGCACCATCGTGGCGCTCTCGTTGGGAACGGTGATCGCGTTCGGGATCTCGTAGCGAGTGGTTCCCGCTTCGACCGCGACTGCGGCCAGTGCGCTCATGCGTCGTGGAGCGCTCAAACCCTCCCGCTTGGCTTCGTCCAGAGCCATACGACGCCGTTCGGTGGCGCTCGGCGGTCGGACGCTGGGCTCGGGAGAGGGCGCCGCGGCTCCCCGAGGAGCGGTGCGGCTCGCCACCTTGGTGGCCGGCTTGCGGTCGTTCTTCGCCGGCGCTTTGTCCTTCGCCTTCTTTCCGGCGCCTTTTCCGTAGCCGCGAGCACTTCCACCCGTTGCCGTGGCTTCCGCTTCCTCCGCCGGCATGTCGGCGTCGTCCGCAACACCGTCGCCGTCCTCGTCACCCGCTGCGTCTTCCTTTTCCATCTCGCCCCCGACGCGGTCGACTTGACCCTGAGCTCGCTGCTCGAGGCTCGTCACGCTGGTGGGCACCGCGGCGATGACTTCGCCGGTATCGGTGATGATCGGACGATCGGGAATGATCGGGTCGCCCAGGGTCGATTGGAATGCAATTGGCGCGCCGGCTACGAGCGCGAGCTCTACTCCGTTCCAGTCCTCGCCCGAAAGATTTTGCACGATGCCCCAGGCCTGGAGATCGGCGTTGCCGCTGTCCTGCACCACGAGCCGATAGCTCGGTCGCCACACCGGAGTTTCGGCGACGTAGCCGATGGCCAGATCGTGCTCTTTGCCATCGAGGCGCAGAAAGACCTCGCGCAGCGGATCCTTTTCCTTCTTTTCGTGGGGACCCGGCCACGGCTTGAGCATGCTCTGGTATCGCGGATCCGGCTCCGGCTCGTCCTCGTCGTCGTCGATCTCGAGGGGAAACGACGCCGAACGCACCGAGCTCCCGCCGCGCTCGACGATGGCGAGGGTCGCCAGAAAGTCGCCCACCATCCGCTGGCGCATCTTGAAGTTGACCTGCTCCTCCTCCACGTGGCCGGAGCGCTCGAAGTAGCCCACGCCGTTTCGGTAAATGACCACCCGCTTGAGCGGCAACTGGTCGGTGGAGACGTTGGGACCGCGCACACAGCCGGCGGCGAGGAGCGCGGCCGCGAACACAAAAGGCTTTCGTTTCATGGCGCGCGGGACGTTACCTGTCGCCCCTGCCCAAGCCAAGCCAGGACAGGTCACCCCACCCGTGCTCTTGGTCCGCTCTGACGAGGAGAATGCGAAATGGTCTAGGCACTAGGCACCATGGACCGAGCGGCCAGGCCTGCCCCACATCGTTCCCATCCTCTGGCCCGTGGTTTCTTCCAATGCCCCAAGCCACAAAGCGCTCCCTTGTGCGCCGCGCGGCCGGTATGCTCCGCACGTGACGGACGCAGGCACCAAGAAGCCCCCGCCCAAACCCCAGCGCCCACCCCCGCCGCCGAGGCGCGCGCCTCAGTCGATGAGCGACCGGGACAAGCAGTCGATCACGTTCCAGGCGCTCGGTTTGCTCAACGAACAGGTGCAGGCCCGCATCGTCCACTACAAGGGTGACCTCGAAACGAGCCCCGAGCTCGATGCCATCACTGCGCAGGTGGTCCAGCAGATCAAGGCAATGCAGGCCGCGCTCGCGACCGACGAGTCGGGACGGATGCCCCCCGAGGAGATCGAACAAAAGCAGTCCGACACGCTCTCGCAGCTCCTGGTTCGGCTCTTCGCTCCCGATGGTCAGTCGAGCTTCGGCACCCAGACTCTGAAATCGGTCGGCCGGCGTGTGGCCAAGCTGTTTTTCGAGAGCGAGCTTCACGAAAAGACCAAAGGCGACAAAGAGAAAGTCATCAACCACCCGGAGCAAGGCGTGTTCTACGTCCTGTCTCGCTACAAGAATCGTCTGCGCGCCGAGCTCGAGGGCTTCGAGTACGGCAGCGAGGACGTGCGCCAGGGGACGCTGGAGCTCTTGGGCAAAATGGAGCGTGACCTGCAAGTTGCGTTCTTGTCCCGGCGCTCGCCGGAGCTGAACCGTGTCATGACGATCTTCAGCGCGGTTCTCATCGATTTTCTCCACAAGCACTTGCCGCCTCGGGCCGACCAGATGGCCCGGGTCACGATCCGATCCGCGGGAACCGCCCATGGTCCCCACGCTGTCGTCTACAAGGTGCTCGCCGAGCAATTTCCCGAGTTTCGCGCTCATTGGGAGCGTATTTTCGTCGAGCAGATGGTCCATTTCTGCGGAGACGAACTGATGGTGCGCCTGACCGAGGGGGGCGAGGATTTCCAGGAAGAGACCATCCGGTTCTTCACCGATCCCCACATCTTCAGTGAAACCGCTGAAGGCATCTGCGACGGCATCTACGACTATCTCTGCCTCGAAGGCTTCCTCGATCTCCCCGTGGATTGGCGGGTCAAGCTCGCCCGGAACTGAAGCCGGGGTGTCGAGCCGCCAGAAGCAACTCGCAGCCATCGGCGCCATCGTTCTGGGCGTCACGATTGCCCTGTACGCGATCTTGTCTCGGAAGAGCGAAGAGGAGCTCATCAAGGATCAGCTCGACGCGCTCGCGCAGGCCGTGCGCGTCGACGCCCCCGACGAAAACCCGATCTTTCGAGCGAACCGCTTGAGCGAAAAGTTTCGCGGGCTGTTCGTGGACAACGTGCGCCTCAAGATCCCCGAGCTCACCAGTGTCTCGAGCGGGCGCAAGGAGCTCGTGCAAGTGGCGACGCGTGCCGGAAGTTATTGGCGGAGCGTCGAGGTGAGCTTCAGCGACATTTCCATCAGCAAAGTCGCCGGCGAGGCCAACCGAAAGGTCGAGACGACCGCCGTCCTCACCGCCGAGGAGCACGGAGAGATGCGCCGCGACGAGCGCCACGTGACCTTTGGCTTTACGAAAAAAGATGGGGATTGGTTGATCGATTCCATCGAACGTCGGGCCGAAAGAATCAGAGCCGGAATGAGCCACCCGGCGAGCTAGCGCGGACGCTCTTGGACTTGAACATCGGGAGTGGTCGGCGAGCCTCGCCCCGAGCCGATGGGGATCACGATCAGCCCGGCGACCAACAGGCCCGACCCACCGAGGCCGAACTCGACGCTCTTGGTCAGGAGCGCAAGGCTGAGCGTCAAGCAGCCCGCACCCATGAGCGCGAGCCCCGTCGACGTGACCCCGTTCGCAGCGTCACGCCGCTTTGCATCGATGCGCACAATCGATGGCCCGCGCACCCAGACACGGCTCGATCCCGCGGCGACTTCGGAAGTTTCGCTGACCCAGACGCGGTACTCCCCCGGGAGCAGCAGCGTCTCACATCGACCGACGCAATGCGCGAACGGACGCGCGTCTCTCGCGGTCCCAATCGTGAAGCCAATCGCCGGAGCATTTGCCACGAACGTAGTCGGAAAGTAGTGCAGGCTCGGAGGATAGGGCTGCCATGCCGGCGGGCACGAGCTCGGCGATGGCGGATCCGCAGAAGCGGTTTCGCACAGCAATAGCACCCCGAAGAGTCCAATGATGCATAGCGAGGCACGAAGGCTCATCCCGACATCGATTGTGGATCAAACCCGCCGCGCCAGCTGGCGACGAATCGAAACGCTCAGGCGATCGGGTCGATGCGGCGGATCCCTTTGCGGGTCACCACGACCCGCGCCCGGTGCCAGGGCACGTTCTGGTCTTTTTCGCGAGAAAGTCGGTAGACGATGCCGATGTTGTACACGCGCGGCGCTTCGGCCCGATCGACGGTGCCCCGGATCGGATCGGCAAACACGATCTCGCGCTTGGGGTCGTCGGTATGGGCGAGCCAGCGCCTGAGGTCGAGGCGGAAGATCTCGGTCAGCGCAGAAAAGCGGGCATCCGCGTCGTTGACACGATCGGCGTACACCTCGACACGCTTCTTGTGAAAGAGCACCGTTTCGGGTCGGGCTTGTTCTTCCAGTTGGTGGTGACGCGTGATGCGACGCGCAGCGAGCACGTCGGCCGGTAGGTCGTTGAAACCGACGAACCCCGACTGCTCCTTCATCTTGCCGAGGGTCATCGCTCGTTCGCGATCCCGGATCACCCAACGCCGGTCCGGAAAGTGCCGATCGACGACGCTCGAGAACACGCCTTGCAGGATCGCCTTGATGCGATCCTTGACGGCATACGCGAGCACCGCGATCAGAACCCAGGTGAGAAATCCCCTCGCCTTGATGTCGAGGCCGTTCCAGATCGTGGCAGCGATGGCGAACGCCATGGCCACGCCAGCTGCCATGGCATACAGAAATTGAAGCACCCAGGTGGCTGCCGGGCGCACCTCCGGAGAGAGCCACAGCACGCTGGAAGTGAAGCGCTTGAGCAGGTGGCGGCGAAATTCCAGGGCTTCCACCTCCCTTCGCTGCATCTCGACGTGGCCCACACCCCCGAGGCCCGAGTCGACGCGATACCTCGCCTCGGCGATCGCCGCCTGCTCGACCCGAGTGACGAGGGCGTCGGGCGCGGCCGACTCCCGCAGGCGGCGGGTCACGGACGCAAGCAGCGTCTCCAGCAAACGAGAAACGTCCTCGTCGATCCAGCGGGCGGCGGTGCACACCGGTTCGGAAAGTGACTCCGCCATCCGGAGCACTTCCCGGAGACGCTCGGCGAGTCGCTCGGCTTCGCTCACCAAGCGCTCGGTTTCCTCGAACGCGAGCGCTCGACCCGGTTCCGGTTGCTCGATGGCATCGAAGATCCGCTTGCGAATTTCGACGCCGGCCGCGCGGACCTGGCACGCGAACAAACGGAGCTCGCGCATCACGGCGTCAGCGTCACAGCGTTCATTGCCCGGTTCGAGGGCGCGGGCGATCCGATCCACGGGCTCATCGGCGAGCTCGCCGAACTCCACGTCGGGAACCTCGAACCGCACGTAGCTCTGGAGATCCGCGTAGAGATCACTCTTGTCGTAGGTGCGCGCGTCGAGCCGCAAGCTCTCGGGTGCGAAGAAGTAGGCTTCCCAGTAGAATTCTTCTCGCTCGGTCCGGGTCTCGAGTCGGTAGTCGATCGCGAACTCGACGTGGGTGCGATCGTGTACATGAACGACGGGCTCGCGACGTCCCCGGGAAAGATCGGCAAGTAGTGAGCCGAGCTCTGCGTAGCGGGCTTGCTTTTCCGCTCGTCCGAGGGGCGACGCTGGAACCTGAGCGTTCGTCCAGCGCTCGAGGGCGTCTACGTTCTCTGTCACCTGCAAGTCACCGATCTGTCACAAGAATGGGCCCAAGAGCCGGCCGGCGCAAGCGCTGCGTGGGTTCGATCAGAAGCTGATGCCGAGCTCGGCTGCCAGATCGAGGGACACGACCGCTCGCTCATTGGCTACCCACACCATGGGGGCGGCGAGATCGAGACCGATGTCCACGTCGTCGGCGACCTCGTAGGAGAGCCCCGCGGAAGCTCGTGCAACGGGTCCGTTCTTCGGCAAGTAGCCGGTGCCGAGGCGGATCGGGATCGCCCAATCATCGCTCAGCCAGCCGCGGTATTCGAGCTCGGCCATCGGCAGCATGTTGTGGGCTCGCCCCTCCTTGCCCTTCAAGTTCGCGTAAGCCACCGAGAGTCCAAGGGCCCAGCTTCGCGTGAAGCGGCGATCGAGCCGAGCACCGAGCAGATGGTTGTAGAAGCCCGCGCCGCTCAGCCCGAATGCGCTCTCGCTTCGAAACGAGATGCGCATGCGGGGCGGCCACTCCGGCTCCGGGCGTGGTGGAGGACCCGGAACGATCGGGGAAGCGGGGGCCGTGGATGCAAGAGGCGCGGTCGGCGGCGGCAAGAGCGAGCGGAGCAAGCGATCCAGGGTCGCATCCAGCTCCGCCGCGCCCGCCTGCCCCTCCATGGATCGTGGGGGCCCATCACCGATGATCTGAACGCTCGCGACGTAGCGGCCGCTGCCGGCGCGGATGGAAGCGAAGATCCCTCGGGCAGCACCAGTGGATCGCGTGAGGGCGTCGGCACGCTCGGCAGTGAGAGCGCCCTGTGCGGCGGCGCGGGAAGCCGCAGCACGACTCGCCGCCTCCGGCACGACGACGTAGCCCAGCGCGGCCGTGGTTTTCACCAGCTGACGGCGCGCCAGAGCTCCCACTCTCGGATCCACCGGTGGTGCGACATGGACGTTGAAGATCGCGACCGCCGGCGCAGCGGGTGCGGGCGGCGCCGGCGGTGGCGCCGCAGCAGTGACGGGTGCTGCGGGTGGTGGCGCTGCGGTCGCGACGGGTGCCGGTGCTTGGGTGGGTGCGGGGGCGGGCGCTGGCGGGGTGGGCGCCTGCGCCGCCGCGGGGAGGGCGAAAAGAACACACGCGACGATCGCGAAACGGAGGGTCATGCTCGGCGTCGGAAAAGAAGCGAGAGAGCTCCCAAAACGAGAGCCGTGAGGAACGCGGAGGAGTTGGGTCTTCCAGCTTTCGTGCTGCAACCCTCGAAGAACGGAGGCTCGGCGGTTTCGACGCACACCTCCCGGGCGCCACTCGCGGATGCCTTGCCAGTGAGGTCCCGAGTGATGGCGGCGAAGCACACATCGCGGGCGCCGTCCGAAAGCGTGCGACGGAGCTCTACGCTCTGGCCCGACGGCGGCATGCGGCGAACGAGCACCGGCTCCGGCGCGCTTTCGTCCACATTGGGACCTTTCGTCTGAAAAATGAGCAGCGTGAGCGAGTCTCGCCCACCGTCGTCGCCAGCAGACCCGAGATCGAAATCGAATACGTACCGATCTTCGAGCGAGTCGGTGCAATCGTCGCGAGATTCGATTGACGTCCCAGCTCACACCCGACAGGCCCGAGAATTCCGGAGGGAGCTCGTCCAGGGCGGTTCCGGCGCGGAAGTGCACGTCGGCACCTTTGCCGAGGTTGGCCGAGTTGAATCCTCGCAGGCGCGGCCAATGAATCACGTACTCTTCGCCCGGTTCCAGAGGCGGTGACGGGTTGAAGGTGAGGATCCCCTCCGCTTCGTTGTAATTGGGCGCGACCGTGTCTTCGCCGACACCCACGTGCTCGAACAGCACTTCCTCTCCGAGGTATTGGGCGTTGGTCGCGTAGCGGGCGTGAAGACTCGCGTTCAATGGCACGCCATCTGCGTCGTCAGGCGGCATGGTGTCGCGAAGGTCCGGCTTGTTGCACGCGGCCCTCGCAGCGCCTGTAGCGAGCGAGACGGCGGCGAGCACTGCATACGGCAGCGCCCGCCAGGTCATGGCCCGCACGTGACCGACTCGCAGTCACCGAGCATCTCGTTCGAGTTGCCGTCGTTGTCGAGGTCGAACTCGTCGATGCAGCAATATCCGCTGTCGATACAGCACTGTTCGAGCTCCGCCGAGTACTTGTGCTTCTTGGCGATGCTCGAGCACCCAGGCGGCGGGTCGTCTTCCTTGCACTTGCCAAACGCTTTGCCATCGGCAGCGCAGGTTTGGACAGCCCAGTATTTGCAGTAGGAGTTGAAGCAGATACGCTCACTGCCAGGCATGCACGCTTCACAGCGATCCGGACACTGGCTCATGTGTCCGGCGACGCAATATTGCTCGCCGCCCCCTTCGCAAGGAATGGACGGAACCTCGTCGACCAGCCCGTTGCAGTCGTCGTCGACGCCGTTGCAGATCTCCTCGCTCGGCACGCACACGCTCGCCGATTCCGCCGGTGTTCGTCGCGCCCCCTCCCCCGCTCGTGGTCGCGCCCCCGCCGTCGTACCCGTCGTACCCTTCTTGCCAATCGTCGAGCTCGAGGCCGGTTCGGGAGCAGGCCGAGACGGCCAGCCCGAGAGCGCACCCCACTCCCAGACCGGTCCGCCAGAGAGCTCGTCTACGGCCTTGGAACACAACATGAATGCAATGCTGAAACCATTCCATTCGATGCCCGACTACTGGAGACGCTAGCAGCTTACGCCACCACTGGCTCCACGGATGCGGCCACTCATCTGCCATGTACGTTAAATTTCGGGAGCCTTGCGCGATCCTCTGCGCGCTCGTGGCCCTCGTCTCACGCGCTCCGCGGGCCTTCGCGCAGACGCCGAACGGGCCGGCCCCGACGCCGGATAGTGCACCCTCCGTCACACCGAGCGGTGAACCCTCCTCCACACCCGGAGCGCCGACCACCGGGGCGCCGACCGCTCCTCCGCCGACCCGAGCTCCGGTCTACGTACCCCCCGCGTACGTCCCTCCGACGTTCGGAGTATTCGGTGGGGGCCCCACTGCGCACCGGGCCCAGCAAGGAGCGGGTTGCCGATGCCCACGCGGATCGGGTGCTGCTCTTGCCAACGGCTTACACGCATCCGGAAGGCACATTTTATCTGTCGAGCTACGAGATCGTCTTGCTCCAAGCGGGCTACGCCTTCAGCGACACGACGCAGCTCACTCTCAGTGGAACTCCTCCCCTCGGCGACCAAGGCTCGAACGACAAGGTCTTCTTGCTCGATGCGAGCGTGAAGTCTGCGTTCATCGACGAGCCCTGGGTCCGCGTCGCGGCGATCGGCTCGGTGAGCGGGCTCTTTGGCCTGGAAGAGGGCAACTTCGTCCTGGGACGGGTGGGCGGCGTCGCCAGCATGTGCTTCGAGCGGGGCTGTCGCTCCAGCGCGAACATCGGCTTCAACACGCTGCTCGGCGGTCCCGCCACGATGATGATGACCGGTGCGGGAGTCATCTGGCGAGTTGCAAACTGGGGCGCGCTCCTGCTCGAGGTGGACACCCTCATCCCTCTGGGAACCGAGACCGGCGAGTTCGGCGGTGTGGCCGTTCTGCCCGGCTTCCGATTCCCGTTTCGAACCTGGGCTCTCGATCTCGGGCTCGCTCGCGGCCTCGACACTGCTGACCCCCCGGACCCAGCAGTGATCCCCATCATTGCGTTTACGTATCGGTTCCTGCCGTAGCCGCGGTGTGTTGGTGCTCGCTCAGGTGCCTCCAACCGAGCTGATCACGCACTTTCCAGAGACACACGTGGCCGATTTGGCCGCACACGGATCGACGGTGCAGGCGACCTGCTGACCCGTGCAGGGAGGGTTCTTTTCGTTCACGCCGAGCGCCAGGCACTGACACGGGGCCGTCGAGCAGTAGCTCGAGAACGTCTTGCAGTCGGAGGGGGTCACGCATCCGGTTCCGGCGTCGCCCGGCTTGCCCCCGGTTCCCGCATCGAGATTCGGCTTGCCGCCGCTTCCCGCGCTGCCGCCCGCGGCCGTGCCCGCGCTCCCGCCGGTTGCGGTGCCTGCGCTGCCGCCACTGGCCGTCCCCGCGCTGCCTCCGGTCGCCGTCCCAGCCGTTCCGCCGCTCGAGGTACCGCCACTCGAGGTACCGCCACTCGACGTGCCACCGCCCGACGTGCCAGCGCCGGTTCCACCGGCGCCCGCGCCACCGCCGCCAGAGCTCGAGCTATCGCTCCCGCCACAGCCGGCAAAAATCAGTGCCAAAACCCCTACCGTCCCGAAAATTCGCCCATGCATGGGGCGGATCATGACCCGCTTTCGGATCGAAAACCAACCCTCGTCGCATTCCATGGGGTCGGGTAGGCTGGAGCTCACGATGACCCCCCACCTCCATCCATGCCCGTCGTGTCACCGCCACGTCCGAGTCGACGAAGGCGAGTGTCCGTTTTGTCGAGCGTCCCTCACTCTCGCTCAGCTCTCGCCGCCGGTCCCGTCGCGACGACTCAGCCGCGCAGCGGTTCTTGCGTTCGGGGCAACCCTGGCTGCAGGGCTCAGCACCATCAGCTGTGGAAGCACCGACGACAGCACTGGAACCGGAGGCTCGGGAGGCACTGCCACCGGCGGAGGCGGAACGACCGGTGGGGGCGGCGCCACGGGCGGTGGGGGCAGCGGCGGCGGGACGGCTGGCACGAGCTCCGGCGGAACCGCGGGAGATAATTCCGGCGGAACCGCGGGAGACAACTCCGGCGGAACTGCGGGAGATAACTCCGGCGGCACCGCAGGCGACAATTCCGGCGGGTTCGCCGGAAACATCGCACCTCCCTACGGCATCCCGCCCGACGCGGGATGATCCATGCAGTGCATGCTCAGTACATGCGCTTGATCTTCCGATAGCGAACGACAGTGGCGGACATTCCGGAGACCGAGCAGAAGAAGATCTTCCAGCGGTACACGGAGTGAGGATGTCTCGAGCGCCGCCTGCGCGAAGTCGGCGGCTGAGCGTGGTACGCTCGACGCCGCATGAAGCACGCCATCGACTGCCCCGCTTGCGGCGCGAGCTTCAAGGTACCCGACACCATCTGGGAGCGGAGGATCGCCGGCCGATTGGCAACGGTGGTCTGCAAGAAGTGCCATCACGACATCGAGGTCGACGGCCGGGTGTCCGCGGAGCCGACGAAACCCGAACCCGCGAAACCCGAACCCGAGATCGCTGCTGCGAAACCGGAGATCGCGCCCGCACCCGACCCCCGGCGCTCCCTCGAGACTCAACCCGAGATCTCGCAATCGAAGCCCGAAGCCCCGGCGAAAGCGCCGCCCGCGGATCCAACGTCCCACGCTGAGCTCACCCCCGCACCCCTGCCGCGACGGTTGTTGAAAGCCCAACCGGAAGCGCGGCCGCCGAAGCCCGAGCCCGCGCCCAAACCCGATCCGCGCCGATCCGTGGCGACCCGACCGGACTTGCGCGCGTACTTGCAACCGCAGCCGGATCGCACGCCAACGCCCGGGATACGCCAGTCGAAACCCGACGTTCGAAAGACCCAGCCGGAGCTTCCGCCAAAGCGCGACGTGCAAAAGTCCCAGCCGGAGCTTCCGCCAAAGCGCGACGTGCAAAAGCAGCCGGAGCTTCCGCCAAAGCGCGACACGCAAAAGTCCCAGCCAGAGCTTTTGCCTCGGCGCGACATGCAAAAATCTCAGCCGGAGCTTCCGCCTCGGCGCGACATGCAAAAATCTCAGCCGGAGCTTCCGCCTCGGCGCGACATGCAAAAGTCCCAGCCGGAGCTTCCGCCTCGGCGCGACATGCAAAAGTCCCAGCCGGAGCTTCCGCCTCGGCGCGACATGCAAAAGTCCCAGCCGGAGCTTCCGCCGAAGCCGGATGCGCGAAAGTTCCTCGCGACTCGACCGGATGTGCCTCCCGACAAGCCCGCCATCTCGGAAACCACTGCGACGAGCGCCGAAGCAGCCGCGCCTGCCAAGGAACAGTCGAAGTCCGCGGCTACCGACTCCAAGCGGCCATCGAAGTCACCGGCGTCCAAGCGCCCGTCGAAGTCACCGACCTCCAAACGCTCGTCCAAGTCACCAACGTCCAAACGCTCGTCCAAGTCACCTCCGGAAAATTTGCCGAAGCCGCCGGCTGCAGCGGACTCGGGGGATTGGAGCTCACCCGCCGACGCGGTCCTCGAGCCAACTCCTCCACGCGCGAAGGGACGCGGGATCTCGATCGTCGCCGCAGTTCTGGCCGTCCTCGCTCTGGGCTTTTGGATCGTTCGACCGGGCTCGAGCCCCACCGAGGTCGATCCCCCCGCGCCCAAGTCATCGACCCCTCGAACGCCGCCCCCTCCTTCGGCTTCCGCGTCGCCTGCCCCCGAGGTTCCAGCTCCCGCCCCGGCGGAGTCGAGCAGCGGATTGGAAAGCGGCTCGGACACCGCAGCAAGCGACGACGCCGAGGACGCCGCCGAAGCCCCGGCCACCGGGTCGGCCAACTCTCCCAAGCCGAAGAAAAAGCATTTCCCGATGCCGAGTGAAAAGGACGCTGGGAAGAGATACGTTCCATCTTCCATCTGAGAACGAGAGACAAAGGAGAGTTTGCCAATGTCCGAGGTCACAGGCGGCGACAATGGCCAGGAAACGCGGACCTTCGCATCGAAGCTCGATCGAGGTCGCGAGCGATTCCTCGCGCATGCCATCGAGCACGCGCTCGAAACCGGGCGGCGCACACCAGAGGATTTCATCCGTCACTTTCCCCCGAGCGCGATCATGGAGGGCCTTGCCAGCGAGCCGAAGCTCCGCGGCGCAATCCTGGTCTTGACGACCGGGCTCAAGCCGAAGATCTCGGAGAAGAAATCCTGGGAGTCGGCGGCGGAGGATTTGCAGATCGCTCTCGACGAGCGGGAAACCGACGCTGAGACCATCGTCACGGTGTTCGATCCGGATGATCGAGTGCGCTACTTGGATGCCCGGCGTATCTGGCAATTCCTGGTCGAAGGCGACTTCTGGAAGGCTTCGGTCACCGACAAGCAAGCCCACGAGCTGGCCAAGGACAACATCGCGTTCATGCTCGAGCGGGCGCTGCTCGACCGCCTACTTTCCCATCGGGATGTGGTCGAAGGCATCAGCGTCGCGGAAATCGCCAAAAGGCTGCCGAAAGCGGAGCTCGGAAAGATCATCGAGGGGGCCCTGACCAAGTCGAAGGCCAATGCGCCGTTCACGGAAGTGGACCTGCTTCGGGAGATGCCTCCATTCGTGCTGGTCGAGTACGTGCCCTTGCCTCACCTGTTCGAAGCCGTGATTCAGCCCAAGATCGCGGCGGCCCACGAGTACGTCGCGTCAACGCCGGCGCAGACCCCTGCCCTCGCCGAGTCCCTGCCCCCGACCAGTCAAGACTGGGTGGATGCAGCTCACGGGGAGAGCGAGCCCCCGCCCGCCGTCATCGATGATGACGACGACGAGGACGCCATCTCGGACGAGGACTTCGCGTAGCTCTCAGAACTCGTCGTCTTCGTCCGCCAGCTCGACGATGTACGAAGTCACGAGCAGATTTGCACCAACGACGCTGAGTGGATTCCACGGCGGCGCTACGGTGCCGACCGCGGGGCTGTTGTCGACGACGAGGTAGTACTGACCCTTCGGCACTTTGACCTTCTGTCGCATTTCCTGACCGGGTTGGATCGTGAAGCCCGAAATGGGTGGCCCGGGCGGGGGTCCGAGTGCTCCACCGAGCTGCAAGCCCTCACGCCAGAGATCACCCGTTCCACGGGGCAAGATCAGCGCGTCTGCCGCGGGGCCGGTCACCCGAATTCGCACGAACAGTGCTTGGTCACTATCCGCGACCTCGAACGGACCAATGAAATCGACCTGGTTGTTGTGGATCTCCGCGGTCTCGTTCGCGAACACGAGCTTGTCGCCCTTCTCCACGTCGTACGGATGCTTGGGCTTGCCCGGCGGGCGCAGGATCCCGAGGGTGAAATCGTCACCGTCGTCGCCGTGCAGAACGGTGAAGCCACTGGCGAGCTGGCTGCGTACGATCTGATTGCCGAAGGTGTTCACCATGTAGCCGGCCGGCGACTGCAATCCCCAATTGACGACCTTGTTTTCGACGTAGCCGACCCGGAAGTCCGGCCCCTTGGTGATGAGGGGGTTCTTCGCGTACACGTAGACGTCGTCGTCCCCCATCTCGAAGTCGAACTCGTAGTCGACGGACGTGTCCATGCTGAACCCGATGCGCCCGGCAATCGGCGTCCAGGCGTAGCCCGTTCCGCCGAAGTCCAAAGTCATGCTGCCGGTCTTGTTGGGATTGTTCCGAATTCCTTCGTCGTGAATCGTGCTGACGCAGCGAGAAGGAAAGAAACGGCCGATGACGTTGCCCCCCTCCGCAAGCCGGAGCGGCGCGCCGCGCTTGAGCATCTCCGGGCACACGCGCTGGGCACCGAAGTTGGAAAACAACCACCAGCGCAGCCCCGGGCTGGCGTTGACGGCGCTCTTCACGCACGGACACCCCACGCCGAGGATCAGCACCGAGATCAGACCGATGATCTTCAGGCGCAGCGGGACATTGTCCCGCCGCTTCTTCTTCCGCTTGCCGCCTTGTCGCATCGCCTTGCCGGTTCTACACCAAAACCCGGGGCGTTGGACGGTGGAGCGGGAACCGTTGTTCATCACCCGGGCTCGAGCGCGCGCGTGACTATCGCGTCGAGTGCCTCGATGAACGTGGGATCGGTGTCCAGGGTGGGTACGCGGCAGAGCGCAATGTCGAGCTCTTTGGCAAAACCGGCCGCTTCCACGTCGAGATCGTAGAGCGTTTCGACGTGCTCGGCGACGAAGCCGACCGGGGAGAGCACGATGCGTCGTACGCCCCGGCGCGCCACTTCTTCCATCACCGTTCCAAGATCGGGCCCGAGCCAATCGCCGCCATCCGCGCCTTGGCTCTGAAATGCGACCTCGAACGGATGGCCTAGCTCGCGGCCAATCGCCTGGGCGCATGCGCGGAATTCCACCTCGTAGCGATCCCCGCTCTGGATCGCGCGAGTCGGCAAGCTGTGGGCACTGAGGATCAGCGCGCTCTCATCCGGTCGATCGCCGAGGGCCGTACGGATCTTCTGGGCGTGGGCCCGAACGAAGGCCGGTTCGGTCCCCCATGCGTCCACGCGTACGAGCTCGGGCGGCGAGACGAGATCCGTGCGCACGCTTTCCAGGGAGTCGAGCGCCGCCTTCCAGTAGACATCCACGCTGAATGGCGCGAGGGCAACGATGGCCAAACGTCGAAGCCCGAGGCCGGCTGTTGCTCGAAGCACTTCCGCCACGCTCGGCTGCCAGAGGCGCATTGCGGTGAACACCGGCGCGTCGAGACGTTGAGCGAGAGCCTTGGCTTGGGCTCGGGTGATGTCGGAGAGCGGCGAGCCTCCGATTGCCTCGTAGCGACGGCGGAGCTCGCTCAATAACTCCGGCGGAGAGGGGCGGCCGTGGCGAATGCGGGCGAGAAATTCGGGAAGGTCGTCCAGATCGGAGACGGTGCCATGGGCAACGAGAAGGGCTCCTTCGTGCCCGGCGAGCGGCATGGATGGTCCACGATAGGGCGAGCGCGGAGAGCGTGTCGAGGAGCTTTTCGTGTAGCCTGCATTCGGCATGGCGCTCATCAATCTCGAAGGCAAGGTGGCTATCGTCAGCGGCGCGAGCCGCGGCATCGGGGAAAGCATCGCGCTCGCGTTCGCAAAGGCCGGGGCGAAGGTCGTCGTCTCCTCGCGCAAGATCGAAGGCGTGACAGCCGTGGCGAAGAAGATCACCGAAAGCGGGGGCACGGCTCACCCCGTAGCGGCCCACGTGGGTCACGTCGAAGAGTGTCACGCACTGGTGGATCAAACCGTCGCAGAGTTCGGTCGAGCTGATGTCCTGGTGAACGTGGCAGGCACCAATCCCTATTTCGGACCTCTTCTGAACGTCGACCGCGGAGCGTACGACAAGACGTTCGAGGTGAACCTCCGGGGTCCGTTCGAACGTCCCGCAGTTTCGCCCAGCACGTGATCGACCGAAAGGGCGAAGGCTCGATCGTCACGATCGCCAGCGTCGTCGGACTGCGCGGCTCACCGATGCAGGGCGTCTACGCGATGACCAAGGCGGGGCTCATCAGCATGACCCAAACCCTCGCGTTCGAGCTGGGTCCCAGCAAGATCCGGGTGAACGCCATCGCCCCCGGCCTCATCGACACCCGGCTGGCTTCCGCCATCACCGCCAGCGAGAGCCTCGTCCAGCGGGTCACCGAGCGCACCGCTCTCGGCCGCATCGGAACCCCCGACGAGCTCGCGGGGGCCGCGCTCTTTCTGGCGAGTGATTCCGCTTCCTACGTCACCGGCCAGACCTTGTGCGTCGACGGCGGCTACACCGCGTATTGAGACTCACTTCGAGCGCGCGCTCCCGCGACCGTTGGGTCGTCACCCCATGTACGGGTATCGCCAGTCGTGGGGCGGGGAGAGGTTTTCCTTGATCGTCCGGGGCTGCGCCCAGCGCATCAGATTCCACGCCGCTCCTGCCTTGTCGTTCGTTCCCGAGAGCCTTCCGCCACCAAAAGGCTGCTGGCCCACCACGGCTCCCGTGGGCTTGTCGTTGATGTAGAAGTTTCCCGCGGCGTGTCGTAGCGCACGGCTCGCGATGGTGATGGCGGCGCGATCGCGCGCGAAAATCCCACCGGTCAGAGCATACGGGCTGGTCGCGTCACACAGCGCCAGCGTTTCCTCGAATCGCGCATCTTCGTAGACGAATAGCGCCACGACCGGGCCGAAGATCTCTTCCTGCATCAGTCGGTGTTTTGGATCCGAGGTTTCCACCAAGGTCGGCTCCACGAAGAAACCCTCGCTGTCGTTCGATCCTCCTCCGTGGATCACACGGCAGTCGCTGCTCTTCTTGGCGAGGTCGAGGTACCCCGTGATCTTGTCGAACGAGCCCCTGCCGATCACGGCACCGAGGAAGGTGCCCGCAGCCATCGGATCGCCGAGCTTCAATTGCCCGAGGCTCGCACGCAGGAGCTCCTCGAGCTTGGGCCACAGGGATTTCGGCACGTAGACCCGGGACGCAGCCGAGCACTTCTGACCCTGGAACTCGTAACCGCCGCGAACGATGGCGACCGCCAGAGCTTCGAGATCCGCGCTCGGGTGCGCGAAGATGAAGTCCTTGCCGCCGCTCTCCCCCACGATGCGGGGATAGGTCCGATAGCGCTCGAGGTTTTGCGCAATCCCGAGCCAGAGGGACTTCAGCACCGCGGTGGATCCGGTGAAATGCAAGCCCGCGAAGCTCGGGTGAGCGACGACGGTGCGAGTGATGCTCGGCGCGTCCCCGAAGACGAGGTTCACGACGCCGGGCGGAAGACCGGCCTCGGTCAGGAGCTCCATCACAGCGTGAGCGCTCAGCACGGCCAGCGGAGACGGCTTCCAGACGACCGTGTTTCCGAGCAGCGCGGGCGCGGTGGGCAAGTTGCCCGCGATGCTGGTGAAGTTGAAAGGAGTCACGGCATACACGAAGCCGTCCAGCGGCCGGAGCTCGAGGGAGTTCCAGATCCCCGGTTCGGAAATGCGGTTGCTCGTTCGCTAGTTTTTCTGCGAAGTGGACGTTGAAGCGGAAGAAGTCGATGAGCTCACACGCCGCATCGATCTCCGCCTGATGCGGCGTCTTGCTCTGATTGAGCACCGTCGCTGCGTTGATCCGCTGCCGCCAGGGGCCCGCAAGGAGCTCGGCGGCCCGAAGAAATATCGCTGCGCGCGCCGAAAAGTCCATGTTCGCCCATCCCGGTCGGGCGCGCTCGGCCGCATCGATGGCCGAGGTGATGTGAGCGTCCGTTGCGACCGCGTGCTGGCCGAGCTCGAGCGTGTGTCGATGCGGGCACGTGAAGCGCACGAGGTCTTTGGTCGAGATGGGCTTGCCATCGATGACCATGGGGATCCCCGCGGCTTCCGCCGACTGTCGCTTCACCTCCGCGTCGAGCGCCGCGCGCTCGGTCGAGCCCGGCGCATAGCTCTTGACGGGTTCGTTCACGGGATCCGGCACGCTCGTCATCTCGCCTCCTCGGAAAAGGGCGGCGATGCTACCCCCGGTTGCCAAGGATCGCTGCCGCATTCAGCCCAATTTGCCGCGAACTCCGGTTCACGCGGGGAGCGAGCCGAACGTGAACTCGGAGTCGAGGTTCGCCGCAATTCTCGGGGTTTTTGGCTTGGCCCGGTCCTTGAAGAGGGAGCCCGATCAAGCCGGGAGCGAAACACCATGAAGAGCCAAAAAACCACCCATCGACTGAGCGCTTTCTGGGCGGCTGCCGCTCTGGCAGCGCTGCTCTTGCCGGGCTGCGTGCTCGAGAAGAAGGACGACGACGTGGGTCGATTCCGCGAGGCGATCCCCGAAGCGAAGGCCGTCGAGGTCTCGGGCCCAGACAGCGCCCAGTCTCAGACCGGCGCAACATCCACCACCCTTTCGACGGACGAGCCGTGGGCCAACGGACCCTGGGCGAAGTACTACGGCTTCACTCGATACGTTCGGCAAGGCGTCAACGGAATCACCGCCGCCGTGCTCGGCAGCGTGTGGATCATCGTCCACACCCACCCATCCGACGTGACCGACAACGAAGCGATCTGGGGACCCTACACGGACTCGCTCGAACCGGTGACCTGGCGGTTTCGGGTCACCGAAGTGGGCGAGAAAGAATACGACTACGCCCTCGAAGGTCGACCCAAGGGGTCGCAGTCCGATGGAGACTACCGCGCCGTTCTGACCGGCAAGGGTTGGGGCCGCGGTCACGAGAAGCACGGCGACGGCTTCTTCCAGATCGACCTCGACACCTGGAAGGCGCTCGACGCCTTCAATCATCAGGACGACTCCGGCACGGTGAAGATCACCCACGACCTCCCTCCGGACATCACTTCGAACCTGTTTTCGCAGCCGCGAACCGTGACCGCCGAGGTGTACCCGTCGAGCACGGACGAGTGGTTCACCGCGACCAGTCACTCGAACGAGGACGGCACTGGGACCCTCCTGGTCACCGCGTACACCGACGCGGATGACAGCGACCTCACCCTGAAAGAGGACATCGTCATCTCAAGCCAGTGGAACAATCAGGGTGCCGGCCGCGCGGACATCTCGATCACGGGCGGCGACGTACCGCCGGAGATGACGAGCATCGACGCCGTCGAATGCTGGGATTCGGATTTCTACCGCGTCTACTACGGAGATTCGGTGAGCTACGAAGCCACCGAAGGCGACACTGCCGCCTGCGTTTACCAAAACCCAGTCGACCTCTGACCCCTCTCGGGTGGGTCACGCTGGAAGCCGCCCACCCATCAGAAGAGCCCGCGCTCCCGTCGCGGGCTCTTCGTCTTTCGAAGCTCAGAACCAGGGCTCGCTGGCGAGGGCATGAAAGCGCGACGCTGCTTTGGGGTCCTTCGTGATGCCATTGCCGGCTGCGTAGATCTCGGCGAGATCGCGGCACACCGCCTTCATTCCGAGCTCGCACGCCCGCACGAAGTCCGGGATCGCCGGGCCGAGCTTTCCGGACTTGCCGTATTTGTCGGAGCCGACAATGGCGCAGCTGGCTCCGTCGCCGAGAGCGCAGCCTTTCGTCCGGAGGGCCGCGGCGTGGGCCTCTTCGTCTGGCTTGGGTGCCGTGATGTCAAAAACCGAGTAGTCGGCACTGAGACCGCAGGCCAGGCCCAGGTTGGCGCCGCAGCCCCGATCGAGAGCCGCTTTGGCTTTCACCGGGTCTTGCTCCACCAGGTACCCGAGCCCTTGGATGTACGAGCCGTAGGCATAGAGAGCTCCCGCAATCAGGCAGGCTCCGCTTTTGCCCGCCTCACACCCGCGATCCAAACGCACGATCGTCTGCTCACGTTTTCGCGCCAGGGCGCTCGAGCACTCGTCCTCGCAACCGGCCGGGCACGACATTGCGATACGATCGCAATACGAACCATTGGACGAGATCCCTCGCTGTACCGAGGTCGATGCCAGCTCGCAGCCCTCGAAGTCGAAGTCGGCTCCGGCAGAGGCCTTGCGAAAGAACAGTTGGGCCCGCGCTGGGTCCTGGGCCGCTCCGTCACCCGATGCGAGCATCACTCCGAGGAGCGTGCAGGCAGCGGGATCGCCGACGAGCTCGTGACCCGCCTGGGTGAGACGGGTGTGTCCGCATTCGCCCTCCAGCTCCGAGGTCAGATCCAACGTATCGGGACCCAGCCAGCGAGCCAGCGCCCGGTCGGCTGGCGTTTCCGCCAGGGACGGGCACTTCTTGTCCGGAAGTGGCGTGAGGGCCCCACGGCTCGACGACGGCGCGGGCGAGCCAGCCGCGGGCCGAGGAGCCGGAGCCGGTGCGCAGCCGAAGAAGAGCAAGCACGCGATCGCGACCGCGAGCTCAGGTCCGCAGGATGTACGTGATCTCCGTCTTGACCCGAGGGCGGCCGAGTCGGAGATCGAGCATGCGCTGCCGGACTTCGTCACCCCGATAACCATACGCGGCATTGCGCACGTCCGTCATGACCTCGCTTCCGCCCCCGACCTTTTCGAGCTCGAACGAGCGCTCGCCGCCCGACTCGATGACCCCGCGGACCCGGGAGTACTCCGCGAAGCTGTAGCCCCCACCATGGGGCAACAGATTCGCTCGCCGAAGGCGCTCCACGAGGCCATGTCGCTCGGCACGATCGCCAAAGCCAGTGTCGGACAGTGCGCGATCGTCGAAGTTCGGCGTTGGAGCCACCAGATAGGCGGGCAGATCCGGCGCGAGCGTCAGGGGAAAGAGCTGCCCGCGGCTGAGATCGTCGTCGTCGAAACAGTAACAGCCGAGAATCGCATCGTTCATCGATTGGAGCCCCTGGTGGGTGCGATTGCACACGACGTTGAGGGGGCCGAGCATGGCGCGGGCGAGCGCTTCCCGTCGCTGGAGGCTCCAGGTTTGGCAGAAAGAGTATGCCTCGTAAAAGTGCTTGGCGGCGTCGCCGCGCAAGATGTGAAGCGGGCCCCACGGGGTATCCCGCGTCTCCATCATCCGCGCGAGCTCCTCGCTGTGGTCCCAATAGATGCCCGGACCCTTCGGTGACCGCTCGCGGTGTTCGTGTCCACTCGAATGAATGATGGCGTAGGTCTTCGCAATGGGTGCGTTGTCGCCGTAGGTCTCGCGCACCTCGCAGATGTCGAGGAAGTGATTGCCCTCCGAAAGATCGAAGTCGACTTCGATCCCCTCGACGACGAGGGGTTCCTTTTGGAGCTTTCGCCCCCGCTCTCGGATCTCGTCGGGCGGGGGTGGATCCTCGAGGGCTACCGCGATCATTCCACAGTGGTTGCTCTTGATGTCGAGCACGGCGAAGTCGCCGGTCCACTGGATGCGTCCACCGTAGCCAAAGCCGTGATTCCAACGCGCAAGATTACGGGTGATCGTGGCGTCGGGGGCGCCGATGAACGAAGCGTCCTCGGGCAGGCCGAGCTCCCGCTGAACGTGGTGGATCTTGGCGATCCCGAACGGCATGTTGGCGGCGCAAAGCCCTTCGCCCGCATCCCCGACTCCTGCGAGGAAACAGTGCTCTCGCGCACGCTCGAGCGCTGACTGGCTCATCCCCCTGCCGTAGTACAGCGGGACCGGGGCCGCCAGACGAGCGGCCGTTTCTCCCGCTCGGAGCGAGTAGTTCGGAATCCGTCCCGGCCTCGCGCTACGCTGCGTTTTGCCATGCGTGCGCGCCAGAGCCCGGCCGATGCGTTGGTCGGCCTGTCCCGACTTCTGGACCCGACCGAACGGCTCTCGAGCTTTCGCCGCGCGGTGACCGCGCTCGGGCAGAACGTCCGCGTGACGGGCCCGCCGCCCCTCGACGGTATGGACGCACGAGCGCTCAAGGGAGCCGTGCAAGTCGCCCTCGATTCCGGATTCCTGGACGAGCTCGACTGGATCGCTCCGGGTCCCGCCGCCGTTGCGCTCTACGAGCTGATGATTGCGTTGCCCGCCGGCAAGCTACGGCGGGAGATCGGCCGGCGCGTGCTCACGCGAATTTACGAAGGCACCGCCGCGACGTTTGCGGCCGTCGCCACGCGCATGGCGCTCGGAACCGGCCGAGCGCTGGAGCCGGCAACGATGCGGGCTCGGGTGAGCGTCGTACTCGACATGCCCATCGGCACGAACGTCGACGCCGACGCACTCGCGCTGAGTCTTGCCACCCGCCGCGAGCTCGCCGAGCGCTGGCTGGTTCGTCCGTCGTTTGGGGCACTCCCCGAGCGACGCCTGGCCACGTTGATTCTGGAGCACGCAGCGCGAGAAGCCGTGATGCGATCCCAGCAAGGTGATCCGTTACCACGGGAGATCCTGAGCGGGGAACAGGTGCGCCCAGTACGCCGGCGTCTGCTCGCCGATCGCGAACCGTTGGTCTGGCGGCATGCGGCGATCTCCCGAGGACTCCTGGCGGCAGTGGACAATCGCCTGCGCGAGCAGATCGATCTCGAGCTCGATCCCCAGCTGTCTCCAACCGAGTGGCGTCGTGCCGCCGTCTCCCTGGCCGCCACCCTCGTCGCGGATCCCGACGAGGGGGTGAAGGCCTGCACGAATCTCCTGAAGAGTGAGGCGGTCCGTCGAGATCCCGGTCTTTTGGGCAGCATGGTTTGGGGCCTGACCCGGGTCATCGAAGCCGAGCCCGATGCCGCAGAACAGGTGCTCGATCTCATCGCTGCCACCCGTCGTCCCGACGTGGCCGAAGCCGTGGCCGGCCTTCTCGGCGAGCTGAACCAACCAACCTTCGGTGCCCGAGCCGCCACGATGCTGCGTTCGGTTCTGGCCTCGAAGCTCGATTCGGATCCTCCAGTGCTCAAGGGCATCACCCAGCGCGCTCTCTTGCTCCTCGATCGCGATCGCGAAAACGACGGAGTCGCCGAACCCTTGCGCCAAGCCCTCGTGGCCTACGAAGCGAGCGGCGCGCGCCCCGCGTACGAGCTCGCGGTCGAAGCCTTGCGTCAGGCCCAACGCTCCATGGACCGACTGATGGAGCTCGAGAGGACCGACGCAACGTTGCCCGAAAGCTTGCGACTGCTCGGAGACATCGACGCGAGCGTGCTCGAACGGCCTCGGCTGTGCGATCTCTTGCTGCTCGGTCGTCGGCCCGGCGATTCCGATGCGACCATCCCCGAGATCGAGCGCATGTACGACCGACTGGGCACATGGCTGCTCGACGGCGAACAGAGCATGCTCACGGCGGAGTGGTCGCGGGAGGGCTCCGTCGGCAATCAACGCCGCTTGCGCGCCCTCTTGCATCTGGTCGACGTGGAAACCGCTCAGGGCGAGGTCGACGAAGCGGGGAGCCGCTTGCGGGCACGAGTGCGGAGGGCGTTCGACGTTCTTTTGGCCCGCCTCACCGCAGGCCCGGATGCCACCGTGCATCGCATCGTCTGTGCCACACTCGCCCGCGCCTTCGACGCCGCGGTCCGCGAAGGCATTGCCGAACCGAGCGACGTCTTCTTGCTCGTCGCCGCCCACGTCACGGATCGGCACAGCGTGGTCACGCTGACCGAGGCTTCCACTAACGAGGACGTGGGCAGCGCGCTCGCGGCCTACTCGAGCTTCCTCGAGGTCGACGGCCCGGCGTCGCGCTCCGAAAGCACTCGGGATCTCGAAGCCCTCAGCATTCTGGGTCGCGACGAAGCGACGGACGCCGCGCGGCGTCTCGTTCGACTCTCCGCCGGTCTCGCTGCCAGCGGTTCGTATCGCAGCGAAGCACTTCGCAGCACGATTCTGCGCTTGGGACGCGCCCTGGAAGCCGTCGTGTCGGCCCGCGCTCTGTCCGAGATCGTCGACACTGCGTCGGGCGCTTCGACCATAGCGGAGGTCGAGACCGCCCTCGATTCACTGGTGAAGCTCGGAGCCGGCGCCCGGCGCCGCGTCCTCGACCGAGAGCCCGAAGCGGTCCCCCAGGCAACGGACGCGGTCGCGCTCTCCGCGCTGGTGGAACGAACAGTGTCGAGCGGCGTTCCTCCCAATGCGAAACAAGTGGCCGCCGCGCTCAAGGCGGTTGACCGGGGAGTTGCCTCAGCAGATTGCCCAAACCGTTTCTCAGGTCCTGCGGCGCATAGAAAAGCTGCCGATCCAGCAGCCCGACGACGTGGTCGCGATCCCTCTCGAGCGGCGTCGGGCGCGACTTCCGGACTGGTTGCTCCCGCGGCGCACGATCGGGGCGTTCTACGTCGTTCGCGCCCTTGGAGCCGGCGGCGTGTCTTCGGTGTTCGTCGCCCGCCGGATCGAAGAGCGACACGACAGCAAGGCCGAGGCGTTCGCGCTCAAGGTTCCGCAGTACGATCCGACGACTGCCCGCAGCCTCTCCGAGCAGGAGTTCATGCAGCTGTTTCGCGACGAAGCCGGCGCGCTTTTGTCCCTGCCCTATCACGAAAATCTTTCTCGTTTCGTCACCTTCGACCTGGCTGCTCGACCCAAACCCATCCTGGTCATGGAGCTCATTCGCGGCGTCGGATTGGATCGCATCGTGCGCAGCCGATCCCTCGATGTGCCCCGAGCGTTCGACTACCTCGACGGCATTCTGGCAGGCCTCGAGGCCATGCACGGCGCTGGCGTCGGCCATCTCGACGTGAAGCCCTCCAACATCATCTTGCGCGATAGCCGGACGCCAGTGCTGGTGGATTTCGGCTTGAGTGGTCGGCGCCTCCGTCCGGGCTGCGGTACGCTGGAGTATTGCGCACCGGAAGTGATCGGCGTGCCCGTTGGAACGGAAAACCCGAGCCCCCGGTCTGCGGACGTGCTACGCGTTTGCGTGCACCGCGTTCGAGACCTTCACGGGCGAGCTACTGTTTCATGCCGACGATGAAACGGCCCTGATCTCCATGCAGATCTCCCACGACGGCTGGCCCGAAAAGCTCACTCGGCTCGGGAGCTCCCCGAGCAGCGCGAGCTCGCCGTGGTGCTCGCCGCCTGCTTGCGACACGATCCGCGGTCTCGCCCGTCGGTCGTGGAAGCGCGCAAGGCGCTCGTCGATCTGAAGAAGCATTGTGGAAAGCTCAGCTGGCCATTGTCTTCGAGCGAAGGGCCCCGCGAGAGCACACGATGAGCGCGCGCCCGGCCGCGATAGTCTTCTTGCTTTCCGTCGCCACGCTCGGCGGCTGCCAGAAGAAGCCGAAGCACACGATTCACGTGGTCTACGGCACGGCAGCCGACCAACAGTCCAGTGCTGTCGTCGAGTCGGCGTATGCGGAGTACGTCGAAGTTCCCGGGGTCTCTCGCACCCTCACGCTCACCCTGGCCAGCTACGAGAAGCCCTGCGGTAAGTTCGTTTCGCCAGGCACTGGCCAGGTGCTCGCGTCCGTCATCGTTGGCTCTCCGCCGGACGCACCACCGACGACGGGCGAATACGTCTGGACAGGCGTCGCCGAAGGTCGCTACGCGATGCCGTCCTTGCGGATCGCAGGGCGAAGCTACGACTTTCCGCCTGGAGGAACCATCACCCTCACCCGCGTGGACCTCTCTCCAGGAGGGACCGTGGCCGGGCTTCTCGCGTTCACGTTTCCCGGCGACGACAAGGGTCCGCCCAAGAGCCTGACCGGAAGCTTCGAGGCGCGAGTGTGCAGCTCCTCCCAGCGGTGAGAGCGTGAGCGATCGCCGGCCGCGCTGGGCGCGGATGCTCGGCATCGAAACGAGTGATGCGCCACGGGTGCGGGAGCTGGTGGAGTGCTCGCTCTCACGAGCTTTGGCGACTTCCTGGTCGAGGGTGCGGTCACCAGTGCGTTTCTGGCACGAATCGGCGCCGCCTCGCTGCCCTTGGCTCTGGCGGTGCGAGCCGTGGCCGAGGTCCTCTTATCCCTGGGGTTCGACCGCGCCGTACGCAAGGTCGCGCCGCGCCGGGCGCTGGCCATTTCAGTGATCCTGGGAGCGGTGATCCTCCCGGCCTGTGGGATTTCGTCGGGGTCACCGCGGGGATGTGGAGCGCGTACGTCGCCGCGAGCGTCCTCGGCCGGCTCAAAGTGATCCACTTCGGCGTGCTCGCCCTCGATGAGCTACCCGGCGTCCGGGCGGCGCGCGTGCTGCCGCTGTTGCATGCCGGTGGAAGGATGGGCGCGATGCTCGCCGGTCCCGTCGTGCTCCTGGTGGGCCCAGTTTTCGGCGCGCGGGCGCTCTTGGGCTGCGCCGCTGCGGTGTATCTAGCCGAGCGCGTGGCTGCTTCGGCGGAAAGCCGGCAACCACCCGGCGTCGCTGCCCCCGCCGCGAACTTTCGAAGAGCCCGAGCTGCTCCCGACTTCCCTTGCGGCTCCCCAAACGGTTTCGGGAACTGCCGCCTCTCGTTTGCTCGTTGCAACACTCGTCGGCGCGGTTGCCCTGGCTTGCGGGCGTCTCGCTCTGACCACGCAGAGTGGAGCGATCCTAGAGCAGCACTTTTCGGAAGCCGAGCTCGCGCACGTGCTGGGGATCTATTTCGTCGTGGCGAATCTCATGGCGCTGGTGTTCCAGGTGAGCTTCGTCGGGCGCATGCTTTCCGGAGGGGGCTCTCGGTCTTGAATTCCGGCTGGGCCTTCATCTATCTGCTCGCTCAGATCGTGCTCTCGTTCGCCCCACCGCTGGTGATCGTCGCGCTCGGGGCGCGCATGGTGGAGAGCGAGCTGCGAAACGCAGTCCGGACCCCGGTCGCGAACCTGCTCTACGAAGCGATGCCCAGCGAGCGACGCGCGTTCGCGCGAACTTTGGTGATCGGCGTCGCGGTGCCGCTCTCGACTGTCGCCGGCGGAGTTCTGCTCATCGCTCTGGGCAGTCACGCGAGTGCGCTGGGGGCTCTGGGTGTGGCTGCCGCCGTCGTGCTCTTCGGCGCCACCTGGCTTCAAAATCGGTACTTTGTCCGCGCAAGAACGGGTCGCTGACTCAGCCGGATCTCTTCGACCGAAGAAGGAGTTGGATTTGAACCAAAAGCTCGTTGGGACTGAACGGCTTGCGCAAAAACGAAGTGTTGGGCGCGCTCAACGTCTCGGGTTCGAGATCCGCCGCGTACCCGGAGATGAACAGTACCGGCAGATGCGGCCGAGCTTGCGCAGAGCCTCGACCAGCGGTCGGCCACCCACGCGCGGCATGATGACGTCGGTCACCACGAGATCGATCGAGTCGCCCCGCTCGGCGGCAAACCGTTGGGCCTCTTCGCCGTCTTCGGCCGTGATCACCTGATACCCAGCCTACTCGACGGCTTGCGCGATGAGACGCCGAAGCGCCGCTTCGTCCTCCACGACCAATACCGTGCCTTCGCCCTCAGTCGGTGGAGCCGCGCCAGCGTCTGGGTGCGCGACGGGTCGCGCTTTGGTGGCGGGTAGATACACGGAGAACTCGGCGCCATGGCCGAGCTCGCTCCTCACGCGAATCACTCCGTTGGCTTGCTCCACCAGGAACGCGCTGGTGGCCAGCCCGAGCCCCGTTCCCGCCACCGCTTCCTTCGTGGTGAAAAATGGCTCGAACACCTTGCCAATCGATTCCGGCGCGATGCCGACGCCCGTGTCCTTCACGCAGAGCCTCACCCAGCCGCCCCGGGAAGGTCGGGTAGCGGCATGGGCTTCGTCGATGTGACGTTCTCCGCGTGGATCCCGATGCTCCCGCCATCTGGCATGGCCTCGCGGGCGTTCAGAACCAGGTTCATGAGCACCTGCTCGAAGCGCGGTGCTTCGACCAACACCCGGTCGAGATCAGGGGCTACTCAGTCGTTAGCTCCACGTCTTCGCCGACCAAACGCCGGCAGAGTCCCTCGAGCCCGACCACCAGAGCACCCATATCGACCACCTCCGGAGACGAAGCGCGCTCGCGGGTGAGCGACAAGAGCTGGCCGGTGATCGTCGACGCGCGCTTGGTCGCACTGCCAATCTCGTCGACGGCGGTGCGCGCGGGATGGTCTTCGGGGAGCGACCGGCGCGCGACCTCCACGTAGCCGAGGATCACCGCAAGAATGTTGTTGAAGTCGTGGGCGACTCCCCCAGCGAGCCGTCCGGTGGCCTCGAGACGCTGGGCCCGGGAGAGCTGATGCTCGAGCTTCCGACGCGCCGTCACGTCGATGATGATCGAATGAAGAAGGGTGCGGCCTTCCGCCGAGAGCGGCCCGCAGTACACCTCGATGTCGCGGATCTCGCCGCTGGCGAGGCGATGACGAAAATTGAAAAACAGGCGCTTCTCACGTCGCGCGCGCTCCATCTCGGCTTCGACCATCTCTGGCGGCAACGTGTTGATTTCCTGGATCCGCATCGACAGGAGTTTTTCCCGCGAGTAGCCGTAGAACGTCACCGCACTCCGGTTCGCATCGACGATCGCGCCCGTCGATGGATCGATCACGAGCTTCACCGCGGAGTTGGTCTCGAACATTTCCCGGTACAGCTGGTCCCGAGCTCCCCCGGTCGAATCGCCCCGCTTCCCAGGAGGCGGTTTTTCTCCCCCAGACATCGAGCCTCAGCGTAGATCGAAAACGCTCCGAGCTTCGCGATAACCCGAGCGTTTTCGCCACGGTTTGCCACAAACCTTCGAGAACCATCGGCCTTTGGTCTATGGTTTCGCCCCACTCGACCCCATGTGGCCCCGGCCCAACATTCGCAACAAGATCCTGGCGACCATCGGCGCCGTCTCGGTGTTGGTGCTTGCTCTGGGAGCGTGGGCCGCGTTTCGTGCCGTGACGAGCACCGGCGGGCGCGGCGGACCCGTGCTCGAAAAGCATTACGATCGATACATCTCGAACCTCGCGGTGCTCGGTGCCGGAGACTTTGCGGTCGCTCGACTCATCGCCAGCGATGCGACGCTCATCCAAGCACTGGAGGCAAATGACCCGGAGCAGGTCGTCGAAGCTTCCAAGCGCCTGGTGGAACCCCTCGAGAGCACGATCGCTCCGGATCTGTTCGTGATTTCGGATGCCTCGGGTACGACATTTTCCGGTGGAGGGCTCCGACCGATCCCGAGTGGCCAGTACCGCGCCATGCGACTTTTCGCCGATCTCCGCGAGGGAAAAGGCGTCCGGGCGAGGATCGCGGTCATCAATGGAAAGGCGTACCGCGTAGCGGGAGCGGCGGTGCGTGCACAGGCATCTGCCTGCCGTCGCGCCTGCTCCGGCCAAAGGCGAACGGATCGTCGGGACGGTCCTCATCGGTCAGCTCCTGGACACGTGGTTCGCAGACGTCGCCGCCAACTCGGGCTCCGACAAGCCAGAGAAGCAGCATCGATTTGCCCTCGTCTCGGGGGACAAGGTCATCGCCAGCGCGTTGCCGAAGGATCAATGGCCAGCTCTGGCCGAGGCCGTCAAGCAGCCGAAGACCGCCAAGGAAGGCGAGATCGACGTTCCGATCCTCGAGTTCAACGACAATACCTGGGACACGTGGGGAAAGCCGATCAACGGCTACGAGCGCGGAGGCGATCCCGACAGCACCACCATCGGCCAATTGCTCCTGGTTCGTACTCGGGAGCACCAGGCGCAAAAGATCCGCGATGCCATCGGCGACATGGCGGTCGTGTTCGTCATCGCGCTCTTCATGGCGCTCGGAGTCGGCTTTCTCCTCGCGGGGCAGATCACCCGACCCCTCAAGCGCTACATCCAGGCCACCGAAGATCTCACGCGGGGCCACGGCGATTTGAGCAAGCGCCTCGAGGTCGAGACCAACGACGAGCTGGGCGTCCTGGCGCACAACCTGAACCGCGTCTTCGCCAAGATCCACAGCCTGGCCGCCGGCGTGCAACGCGTCGCGTTCCAGGTGAACGCCTCGAGCGGCGAGATCTCCAGCGTCAGCAAGCAGATGCTCGACGGCGCCAAGGAGCAGGCCGGCAAGATCAGCAACTCCACGGCGGCGGTGACCGAGCTGTCGTCGTCGATCCAGCAGGTCGCCGAGAACGCCGCCGAGGCCACCCGCACCGCCAAGCAGAGCGGCGAGGCGGTGACCCGCGCCATCCAGCGCCTCGAGCAGATCCGCAGCACCGTGGAGGACGCGGCGCAGCGCATCAGCACCCTGGGCGAGAGCGGAAAGCGCATCGGCAACATCGTGGAGGTCATCCGCCAGATCAGCGAGCAGACCACGATGCTGGCGCTGAACGCGGCCATCGAGGCCGCCCACGCCGGCGAGCACGGCCGCGGCTTCGCGGTCGTGGCCGACGAGGTGAGCTCGCTCGCCAAGCGCACCGGCCAGAGCGCTCGAGACATCGAGGACCTGATCGCGACCATCCGCGACCAGACCGGCGAAGCCGTCCGCGTGATGGAGGACGGAACTCGCGGTGGTCGAAGAGGGCACCGGGCTGGTCGAGACGCACGCTCGGCCGATCTGAAGACCCTGATCAGCGTGATCGACGACACCGCTGCGGCGGTGCAAGAGCAGGCGATCGCATCCGACGAAATTGCACGCAACATGGACGCGGTGCAGCGCATCGCGACCAGCGTGCTCGCCTCGAGCGAAAACGCGGTCACCCAAGGCGATCAGCTGCAGAAGCTCGCCGACGAGCTGGAGCAGAGCGTGAAGGGTTTCAAGATCGATCCCGAACAGGTCGCGCTCGACGAGGCAGAGCTCAAGGCGCTGCCCGACGGCGCTTCGTGACACCGGGGTGCGGCTCGATGAGGCCCCGCAGCCGATTTTTTTGGGCGACGCTGTTTGCGGTCGCCGGAGCCGAGATCCTCGCCTCGTGCGGTGGGAGCGATTCGACGCCGGTCTCGATCCCGATCCCTCCCCCCACCCTGACCATCACCGCGCTGCAACCCGTGGGTGGCCCGCGCTGGGAGCCCGGCGGACGCAGCCTGCGTGGAGGTCGGCCAGCGATCCGGCCCAAACCATTGCCGTCCTCATCAGCACGTCGAACACGTTCCTGCTTCGCCCCCCCGCCACTTGCGGCAGCGTCGGTCAGTGCGGCACGGCCGTGTTGCGACTGGATCCCAGTGGCGGAAACCGAGCTCTTTCGAGTCGAGGCCCCTTCGGCGACCCTGGAGATCGGGTTCGCCGAGCTCCCTCTGGGTGAGCACACGTTTCGCGTAGAGCTCGTGGGTCGCACCGGGAAGGTGGTCATCGACAAGGATGCCGGCGGCGAGCCCCTCATGAGCCAGGTCACCCTGGACGTGAAGGGACCGGGGGAGTGCAGTGGCGCGACGGATGGCGGAACCGACGCAGCTGAAGACGCAGCTGAAGACGCAGCTGAGGACGCAGCTGAGGACGCCGGCGCGGACGTGACCGCCGATGCAACCGAGGACTCAGCCGACGCAGCAGACGACGTCATGGACGCCGCCGACGATGCGGCAGACGCGAGCGACGCGACCAGCGACTGAGGCCGCGGCCTCTCGGCCTCACGGATGGATGAACAGGACCGTTCCCTTGAGGGGCAGGAGCACGCCGTGCCATCCGATGGGCACCTGGGGTTCGGTCCAGTAGAAGATGCGGCGCGCGTCCTCGGGGGCGAGGTTGATGCAGCCGTGGCTCTTGGGCACGCCGAAGCGGTCGTGCCAGTAGGCGCCGTGCATCGCGTAGCCTTCCTTGTCGAAATACTGCACGTAGGGCACGTCCCGAAGCTCGAATTCTTCGCCCACCTCGTCCGAGCTCATCGTGGCGGTGATGTGCTTGGTGTGGATCCGGAAGATCCCGCGCTTGGTCGCGGTCGTGTGCTTCGGATCCTCGAGCCCCGCCTCGCCGGTGGAAATCAGCGTGGCGTACACCGGCTTCTCGCCCTCGTAGAGCACCAGCGTCTGCTTGGTGACGTTCACGTCGATCCACTTCTCGCCGTTCTTGCCCCAGGCGGGCATGCGCCTGGCGGGATCGAGCCGGGACGCATCGCGATCGCGAGATCCACTTGCCGTCGCTGGTTTCGTAGTGCAGGCGGCTCTTGAAGAACTGCTGCTTGCCCGTGAGGGCGAGCGCGCTGACGGTACGGGGCATTGCCCGCGTCGATGAGCTTGTTGGCGGAGCGCTGGTAGAGCCACAGCTGGCGTCGGGGCGGCGCACGATGGCGAACGGGAACTTCACGTCCTTGCCGATCTGAAAGCCGTGAAAGTCGGACCCCTGGATCGGGCGCAGCCGGTCGGTCGGGAGCACTTTGAGATCCGTCGAAACGGCGTAACGCCGTCCGTGCCAGAGGAACGTCTCGTAGAACGAGTAGCCCACTTCGGGCTTCATGCGCTCGATGACGAGTGGCCCTTTCGCGCCCGGTGAATCCGGATCGTTGTCGGCCTCGTCATCGTCGGTTTCCACGCCCGGAACGGTGCCGCCGTTCTGCAGAAACCACGGCAAGGGACTCGATGTCTTGGCGTGCCAGGCTTCGGCCGGATCGGGCGGCTTCCCCCGCTCCACCCAGCCACACGTCCTGGGCGTAGCTGGCGCCAACTTCCCCTTCCGCCTCGAGCCAGTCGCTCATGCGCTCTTCGATGTCGGGCTCGGCCTTGGAAAGCTCGTCGTCGTCGGAAGGCGCGCGTAGACCGGTCCTGGGCGGCGCACGGTGCCGTAGATGTACGGGAGCTTGCGTGAGGATTCCGGTCGGTGCTCCCGAGTGGCGCGAACGATGGGGTCGTTTTCGTCCAGCGTCGCGCGCTTGCCCGACGCATACGTAACCGTCGGGCTCGACCGAATACCAGCCATGCTTGCAGCCTTCGTAACCCGCGGGCTTGTCGCTCGTGGGCGAAGAGGCTCCCGCACGCAAGTAGCCGAGGCGTTTCGAGCTCTTGGTCGGCCTGGCATAGATCCAAAGTCGAAACGCCCGTGCGAAGACCCGTGGTCGACCTGGCGCCGCGATACTGAGCGGAACGGGATTGGTAGATCCCGAGAGCGTGACCGCAGGCTCGAGCCGAGGCCGAGGCTTTTCAGGTTCCTCCGCGTCAGCGCTCCCGCTCGCACTCGAGCTCGGCACTTCGGGCGAAGCCCGGGTGGCACTCGACAGGCTCGGCTCGTCAGCGCGCTTCGAGCAGCCACCGAACGCGAATGCCGCGAGTCCAATCACCAGCCGTGCTCGACCGCGCATCACATCCGCGATGTCGCACACGACCTCCTGATTCGACAAAAAGTCGGCAGGTCATCGGGAGCGATCTGCGCAAATTATCTATATATATCCATGGGTTTCAATGCGAAGTTCATCTGATTTCTCGATCGACCGAATGGGGGATGCAGCACAGAGGGCCCAGGTCCGACTATTTGGGAGGCGAAATGATCCTCCGGCAGGCGAGCGCCGAACGCCTCGAGGTGATGCGACGCACGAGCATGAAGGCTCCGTGGTTCATCGCCTTCGCCCTCGCCCTGATCGCAATGCTCCCACTCTTGTCTGGAGGAACGCCCACCCTCGCGCGCATCGTGGCCTCGGCGCTCCTCTTGTTCGCGTCAGCGTCGCTGTTCGCCTTCAGCCGTCCCAGGGAGCAGCTGACCAGTCTCGATCTCCGTGAAAAAACGATCACGAGCAAGCGCGGCAAGATCTCTCTCGAACGGGCTCGGTACTACGCCCTGCAGGGAGCCGGCCATTCACCGGCCGACGAAGCGGCACGAAACCGCTACCGCGTGGATCTCGTGCTCGACGACGGTCGTCCCATTCCACTTCTCGAACGCGCCGATCCGGCGCGCGTGCTGGGGGATCTTCGGGCCGCGCTCCGGTATTTGCCCTTGCCCGTCAAGGGCGGATGGGGTCTGCCGAGCGCTGCCGAACCCTGGAAAGGCGATCGCCCCATCGTTCCAGCGGCGGATCGCGAAGTCGAAGCACACGGTCGGCCGATGCCCTCGGAGACGGGCGCCGGGATTTGCGCGCTAGGAGGAACGCTCGTGATCGGAACCGTCATCGTTCTCGCGCACATGGCTCGGATCGAGAACAACCGTCCGACATCCGGCCTGAGCGATGCACTGAACGCGACCCTTTTGTTTCTGCTCGTCTCGATCACCACGTTTCTCCTCACCGATCGAATCAGCGTGGTCCGTCGCGGCGCCGCGCTATTGGTCGAGCGCCGAGCGTTCGGTTTCCGCCTGGGAAACAAGAGTATTGCCCTCGACGGCTTTCGCGGGGCGTTCGCCGTAGGTCCCACGGAGATCCCGCTCCACGTGCTCATCGACCTGGGCGACAATCTCGTCGCCATTCCCATGGTGGGTGAGCCCGCTCACGCTCTGGTCCGCGCGCTCGGCTCGGGAGATTGACGCGAGCGTCAGTGCTCGATGCGGAGCGTGGCGCCGGGCTCGCACACCCGCTCGTACCTCTTCGGCATGCCCTTCGGCGGCACGATTGAGATTTCGATCTTCTCTCCCGCCTTGCACGTGACATCGCCGACGAATGGCGTCTGACCCACGTTGACGCCGTCCAGGAGCACGTCGGAGCGGTCGGGGCCGACGGTGGCGAGCAACGAGAGACGCAGCGACGTCCCCTTTTTCACCGCGGGCTTCACCGGCTTGGGCGGAGCGGGGGGCTCTGGACGGCTGGAAAGGGAGCCGCTCGGGGCCGGCGGGCTGGGCGCACGCGCGCTCTGCGCGTTGGGGACGGTGTGATCGATCGCGTACACGACGCCCGATCCGGCGAACCGAACGGCACACAGCGCCAGCATGCCGGCGGCAATGAAGCGCGACACGTCGGCAGCTCGACCAATCGTGGCGCGGATCATCCCGCCACCCGGAGCACCTCGGTGAGCGAGGTCTCGCCGCGTCGTGCCCGGGCGAGCCCGTCCCGCAGCAACGGGGTCATGCCCTCGCTCATCGCGACCGCTTCGATTTCGCGGGTCGGTTTCCGAGCGTTCACCGCACGCCGGACCGTGTCGTTCAAGAGCAACAGCTCGGAAATGGGCAGGCGGCCGGTAAAGCCCTGCCCTTCGCAAAAATCACATCCAACGTGCTCGTAGTACGTGCCGTCCGGGATCACGACCCCCGCTTGCTTGAACCGCTCGATCACCAACGCCTCGGGTTTGGTCTCCGCTCGACACGCAGTGCAGAGCGTGCGGACCAAGCGCTGGGACAAGCTGCCGGCCGTAGCGCTGGCCAACATGAATGGCTCGATGCCCATCTCGATCAGGCGAGCGAACACCCCCGCGGCGCTCTGGCCGTGCACGGTCGTGAGGATCAAATGGCCGGTGAGCCCCGCCTGCATCGCAATTTCCGCCGTCTCCCGATCGCGGATCTCGCCGAGCATCAGCACGTTGGGATCCTGCCGGAGGACGCTGCGCAACGTGCCCGCGAACGTCATGCCAGCTTTTGGATGCATCTGCGTCTGGGTCGCGAACGGAAGCTCGAGCTCGATGGGATCTTCCAGCGTGACGAGGGTCGTCGTCCCGCCCCGGGTCGCTGCAATGTGACGAAGCGCGGCGTAGAGAGTGGTCGTCTTGCCGCTTCCTACTGGACCGGTCACGAACAAGAGGCCCTGGGGCTTGGCGACGACTTCCGTCAGGCCGCCCAGCACTTCGTGGGAAAAGCCCAGGGATTCCATGTCGGGAACGCTTCGGCTTCCCCGAACGAGTCGAAGCACGACTCGCTCGCCGAGCTCGGTGGGCAGCGTCGAGACCCGGCTCTCGATGCTCCCGCCGTCGAGCTCCATCACGAGTCTGCCATCCTGGGGCGTCCCCTTGATGTAGGTGTCGAGACGGGCGAGCACCTTCACCCGCGTGACCAGGGGCGCGAGCACCGCCGGGTCGAGCATTGCGACTTGGTGCAGGGTTCCATGCACCCGGTAGGTCAGCTTCACGCCCTCCGGCGTGGGAGAAACGTGCACGTCGCTCGCCGCGACCTTCACTCCACCCCGCATGAGCTCGGTGAACGCCACTACAACGTCCGGAGCCTTTTCCGTACAGCGGGCGATGCGACGGCGCATTTCCAGGATCGCCTCCTGGACGTTGCCCGTCTCGAGCTGTTTGAACTCGTGGCCTGCGCCAATGCGCCGGATCCCGAATGCCGTTTCCAAGACCGTCAGCACGACGGCGACGCCGGATGCGAACATCGTCGCTCGCAAGAGCCACCACCACGCGCCAGCGGAAAAGCCGGCATCGAGCTGGGCACGAAGCTCGGAGCCAATGGACGCGCCGGTAGTCGTATCGGTGGCCGCGGCGATCGCTCCCACCGCAACCAATACCGCGATGATCGCAATCGCCATCAGCGCGCGGACGAGCGCACTCATCGCGGCCATCATGGCACGGACTCGTCTCAGCGAGCCAGGCCAGCCGGCCGAGAGCACGCTGGAAAGCTTCCGAATCGCTCCGAAAACCCAACGTGGGTGGTGCGGACACACGCCAGCGGCTACATCGAAGTGATGAGATACGCACTCTGGGCTGTCGCCCTGTCCGCGGTCATCGGGTACTCGAGCGGCGCCTTTGCCAACGAGCCAAAGACCGCCGCCGGTCCGCGAGCGGAGCTGAAAAAGAACGCTGCCGAAAAGAAGGAGCTCCTCAAGGACAAGATCAAAGCCAAACGCGAGGAGGTCAAGGAAAGGCGCGAGGACAGAAAGGACGCTGGAGAAGATCGCAAAGAGGAGCGCAAGGAGACCGCGGACAAGATCCGCGAGCGCTGGGCGAAGCTCAAGGAGACCCGCAAGGAGCGGCGTAAGGAGCGACGCGAAGAGATCAAGAAGCGCTGGGGCGATCTGGCCGATAAACCCGCCGTCCGTGCCGAGCTCAAAGTGCACGCCTGGCGAATGGCCCGACTCAAGCGGCTGCGCGCGATCGCGGACGCAGCCGACAAGAAGGACACCGTGGCTCGCATCGACAAGCTCACTCAAAAGGAAAGTGAGCGCCACGAAAGGCACATGGAAACTCTGAAGACCAAGGGCGGTGCGGAATGACGTCGATGATGAAGCCGCTCTTCGCGCTGGCTCTCCTAAGCCTCTTCGTGGGCTGCGAAAAGAAAGAGACTCCACCTACCGGAGACACCCGGGCAGCCACCGCCGCAACGTCCGCCGCCATGGCCAACGCCACGACGGCCGGCGACGACGACGGGGCAGGCATCCCTACGGAAGAGGACTTCGAGGACGAAGCCGAGCAAAAGATCACGAGCGCGAACGCGGACGAGGAGCTCGACAAGCTCGAAAAAGAAATCTCCGACTGATTTCTGCTGTGAAAGGTGACGGGGGATTTTTCACAGGAAGGCGGAAGCGCGGAAGATTTGGTTGGATGGATCGGATCAGAGCCAATCGCCGCGCTCTGCCTAACTCTCACGCGGGAACCAATTCGGCATGGATTGCGTCGTCCCCCCCAAATCCTTCCAGCCCTTCGGGTGTCACGAGGCGCGTCGCCCTTCCGCCTTCCCGTGAATCCCTCCAAATGGATCGCCCAACAGCCACCCAGCAGCGCTCGAGTTTGAGAAACCACCGAGATTGAGCTACTGGGCGAGCGTGTTTCCCAAAGCACGCTCGCTCTTGCTCGTCGCGGCCACCGTCGGCGCGCTGGCCTCCTGCGACAAGAAGCCGGCGCCCACTCCAGCGAGCTCGAACGAGGCCGTCACGCCCAGTGCTCCGTCGGCCGCGCCGGCACCTCCTCCGCCTCCCGAGGGACCCAGCGAGCCGCTGAACGTTCTGTTCATCACGATCGACAGTCTGCGCGCCGACATGCCGTGGACCGGGTACGAGCGGAAGATCGCTCCGAACCTGACCCGCCTCGCCAAAGAGAGCGTCGTCTACGACAACGCTTACTCACCCTCGAGCTACACCGCGCAGAGCGTGGCCGCGTACCTCGCTGGCCGGCCGGCGTCCACGCTCTACCGCACCGGATGGTTTTTCACGGGCTACGCCAAGTCGAACGAATTCTTTCCGGAACGACTGCAAGAGAGCGGCATCCGCACGCTGGGCTGGCACGCGCACATGTACTTCGGTCGCGGCAAGGGTCTCGACCAAGGTTTCGACGTCTGGGAGCTCGTGCCGGGGATCACGTTCAACCCCAACACCGACGAGCACATCACGAGCGACAAGATGACCAAGCTCGGAATCGAGATACTCTCGAAACCCGAGAACACCGGGAAACAGTTCTTCGCCTGGGCCCACTACATGGACCCCCACGACGAGTACAAAAAGCACCCCGAGTCGCCGGACTTTGGCAGCAAGAACCGCGACCGCTACGACTCGGAGGTGTTCTTCACGGACCTCTGGATCCAAAAGTTGCTGGAATTCTGCGAGAAGCAGCCGTGGTGGAAGAAGACCGCCCTCATCATCACCGCGGACCATGGCGAGGCGTTCGGCGAGCACGACATGTGGAAGCACGCCTTCGACATCTGGCAGATGCTGGTGCGTGTCCCGCTGATCATGAAGTTACCGGGCGCCGAGCCGCGTCGAATCCATGCGCGCCGATCCACGCTCGACGTGACCCCCACGATCATGGATTTGATGAAGCAGAAGCCCCTCGAGTCCGCCCTCGGCCAGAGCCTGGTGAAGGAAGCCTATGGCGCCCAAGAGGCCAAGGATCGCGACGTGATCAGCGTCGAGCTCACCGAGGACAGCCACAACCCCGAACGCCGGGCCGTGATCCACGGAAACTACAAGCTCACGGTGTGGGGCCTCGGGTACAAGTATCTGCTCTTCGATATCGAAAAGGATCCGGGCGAGCTCGACGATCTCTCCAAGAAGGAGCCCGACAAGCTCGCGGAGATGAAGAAGGTTTTCGACGAAACGTTTGCGAAGATCCCGAGCATCAGGCCCTACGGGGGAATGAAGCTGAAAGAGGGCAGTGAAGCCAATGGCCCAACCGGTCCGCTTCCAGCCGAGAAGGCCAAGTGAAGCGGGCCCGCGCTCTCGCGCTCGTTCTGCTGGGCACGGGCTGCTCGACGCCGGCCCCGCCGCCGAGTGTCCCGCCGCCTCCCCCACCGGTGGCGAGCGCGAAACCCGTGGTGGCACCCGCCCCGGCTCCCCCTCCGGAAACCCCGCCACCGACCCCGCCGGCTCCGCCCAAGGGTCCGTTCAACGTTCTCCTGATCGTCGTCGACAGCTTGCGCGCGGACATGCCCTGGGCCGGCTACCCCCGAGACATCGCGCCCAACCTCACGGCGCTGGAAAAGACGTGCAGCAGCTACACCCATGGCTACTCCACCTCGAGCTACACCGCGAAGAGCGTGGCTGCGCTGCTCAGCGGGAAATACCCGAGTGAGCTCAAGCGAAGCGGTTACTTCTTCACGAAATACCCTGAGAGCAATCTCTTCTTTCCGGAGCTGCTCCAGGCCGCGGGCGTCACCACCCTCGCGACCCATGGGCACATGTATCTCCGGAAGGGATCCAGCGGTCTCGAGCAAGGGTTCGACGATTGGCGGATCGTCGATGGCCTCACGTTCGACGCCCAGACCGACAATCACGTCACCAGCGACAAGATGACCCCGCTCGCCATCGAGCAGCTGGAGAAGGTTCCGGAGGGAAAGCGATTCTTTCACTACCTCCACTACATGGACCCCCACGACAAATACATTCGGCACAAGGAGTCGCCGGATTTCGGAAAGAAGAATCGCGACCGCTACGACTCCGAGGTGTTTTTCACCGATCTCTGGATCGGAAAGCTGCTGGAGTACGCCCGAGCCAAGCCCTGGTGGAAGGACACCGTGGTGATCGTGACGGCAGATCACGGCGAAGCCTTCGGCGAGCACAATCGGTACCGCCACGCCTTCGAGCTCTGGGACATGTTGACCCACGTTCCGATGTTCTTTTGCGGTCCCGGCATCGAAGCTCGGCACATCGATACTCCGCGGGGCAGCGTCGACATCGCACCGACGGTGCTCGAGCTCATGGGCGTCAGCGCCGAAAATGATTTCGTCGGAAAGAGCCTGGTGCCCGAGCTCCGAGGCAAGCCCGCCGAGCCCCGCCCGGTGCTTCTCGATCTGCCCCCCGACAGCAACAACCCCGAGCGCCGCGCGCTCATCGACGGAGACATGAAGCTCCTCGTCTTCGGCAACGACTATCGCTTCGATCTGTACGATCTGAAGAGCGATCCCGGCGAAACCAAGAACCTCGCCAAGACCGATCCCGAAGAGCTGGCACGCATGAAGGCGATCTATCAGAAGCTCTGGGGCGCGATCCCGAAGGTCAAGCCCTACGGCGGCAACGCACTCGAGGGCGGCGGAACGGCGAACGGCCCGAGCGAGTGAGCTGGGCGTCCGCCTTTCGGAAAGCTTCCGATTGGCTCAGGGCGCCACGTTGCTCACCTGACCATCGATCATCTCGCCCACCCACACGTTCAGGGCCTTCCCGCCCACGACGGTGTCGTAGAAGTTGCTCGTGATGAACGTGTGCTGCGTTCCCGGGATGTAATAGCTCCCGAAATTTCGGGTAAGGCCCGAGCACGCGATCTCGCAAGTCTTCGAGCCCCGCCTGGTATTCGGCCGGGGAAAGCTGCGATGCAACTCCGGTGCAGCCATTTTTGCCGAAGCCCAGAAAGTACGTGATCACTTCGTCGCCCAAGCTCGAGATCAGGCCGAGGTGCTGGCTGGGGCTGCTCGAGACCATGTTGACCGCCATCGCCTCGAGGAAGTCGTCGGGCTCGGTGCACGCACTTCCGCAGTCCGCGAGCAGCGTGGCATCCAGCTTCCAGGCCGTGCGGATCCCGTCCTGAAGGCATGGCGCCGCCCACTGTTTGGCCATCATGGGACCGGAGTCGTCGATCAAAGTGAGCGACGCTCCGGGGTACGCCCGCTGGGTCTGGAGAAAGTTGCCGGCCGAGCCATAGCCGCCCGCACTCTCGCCGGTGACCAGCACCTGCGTGGGATTCACAACCGTGGCCAGAATGCGCGAAAGGTAGCTGGTGAAGTTCGAGTAGCCGACGAACGCTTGATTCGGCGGGATCCCGCTTCCCCCCGGATGATCCGGATTCATCCCCCCGTGAACGTCACCGGTGCAGTACGGAACGTAGACGAAGTTGAAGTCCTTCACCGGGTTCGCCGAGTTTTCTCGATCGAAGATCCCCTGGGGCTTGCCGCTCGCGAGGAACGTGAAGTCCGATTCGTCGAAGTGGCTCGGGTTGGTGGCGCACGTGAGGGAGTTGAAGCAGGCGCCGCCGCCCTGGAAGTAGATCATGAGCTTCTGCGAAGCGCTCTTCAGGTTGACCCCAATACCGGTACTCGAGCCATCCCGGCACTTCGCGTCAGGGAACGGTACCCAGGTCCAGGTGTCGTCCGGCGCCGAGATCGGAGCGCCGATCGGGATCCCACCGGTTCCGCCAGTCCCGCCCACGCCTCCAGCGCCGCCGGCGTTCGAGCCCCCACTGCCCGTCGCTCCGTCCGGATCCCCCCGCACGCCCAGAGAAGACTCGTGGCCGCCAGGAAGACGAGGGCGCGCGCGAGCATCGCCAGGTTCTAGCGCTGGGAATGACAGGCGGCAACTTGCGCTCGCACGTTTTCGTTGTCGAGCGCTGCCAGGAGCGCATCGGCAACCCAGTGCACGTGCTCCCGCCGCTCTCGACGCGAGGCTGCCGCAAGGGGATCGCCCTGCCAGAAGGGACCCAGTGCGCTCGCGTAGAGCGCATACGTGTTCACGATCCCCGAAAAACTCACGAAGAACTGTCGTGCAGCCAGCGGACCTCGGGTCGGGAGCAACCCTTCGAAGATGTCTTCCACGAGCTCGTACAACGTTTTCAGGCCATCGCGGATCTTGTCGAGTGCAGGCCCACCCGTCGCAAGCTCGATGTGAACGAGGCGCACGTACCGATGGTGGTCCTCCATGAAGTCGAGGTACGCGTCCAATAGCGCGTGCATGCGATCCGCAGCGCTGCCTTGCACTCCTCCCGCCGCGGCGAGCGCCTGGGCGTGGGCTTCGTAGTAGCGGGCGAGGACGAGCTCGAAGAGCTTTTCCTTGTTTCCGAAGTGGTAAAAAACGGACGCCTTCTTCACCCCGGCCCGGAGCGCGATGTCGCGAATGCTGACGGCGGCGAAGCCCTGGGTGCAAAACAGCTCGTCCGCCGCCTCGATGATGCGAAGCGTGGCTTCTTCCGAGGATTTGACCGATCGGTCAGCATCTGGCTCCAGTGCACTTGCGGACTGCATAGAAGCAAGGTATACGTGATTTGACCGATCGGTCAAACATTCATTCTGGAGGCGACGATGAAGGACGTGCTGGGCGGCGAGGTCGTGGCGGCAATGCTCGCGAAAGAGGGCGTGGACAAGGTGTTCGGGATCGTCGACGGGACCTACATGGGCCTGTACGCGAGCTTCCGAAAGTACGGGATCGAGCTCGTGTCGCCCCGGCACGAAACCAGCGCAGCTCACATGGCCGGTGCCTACGCACGCCTGAGCGGACGGCTGGGCGTGTGCATTGCGAGCAACGGGCCGGGCGTCGCGAATCTCCTTCCCGGCATTGCCGTGGAAAACGGAGAAGGCAACCGAGTCCTGTGCATCACCAGCTGTCGTCGCCAGGGGATCGCCTACCCGGATCGGGGCGGGACGTTCCAGTACTTCGATCAGGTCGGCGTCACCCGCGCGATGACCAAATGGAGCGTGGCGGTTCCCGGGTTCGAGCGCATCGCCGAGATGATGCGCCGCGCGTTCCGCATTTCATACAAGGGACGGCCCGGCGTGGTTCACGTCGACATTCCCGAAAACGTGCTGAACGGGACGTTCTCGATCGAGGACGACTTTCTCCGCGAGCCGCGGGAGTATCGCCGAGCTTGTGCCATCACGCCCGCAGCGGCGGACGTAGCGGCGCTGGCGGATCTCTTGGAGCGAGCCGAGCGTCCGTTGATCCATGCCGGGAGCGGTGTGGTGCACGCCCAGGCGTACGCAGCCTTGCGCGAGGTGGCCGAGCTCTGTCATGCGCCAGTGAGCACCAGCTGGGGCGCCCGGGGCGCGCTCCCAGAAACCCATCCCCTCTCTCTCCCCACGAGTGCGCTGTCCGCCATCGACCAGGCTCGCAAGACCGCCGACCTCGTGCTCGTCATCGGCTCGCGGCTGGGGGAGACCGATTTCTGGGGCAAAGCACCCTACTGGGCCCGCCCCGGGGAGCAGCGCGTGGTTCAGGTCGACTCCGACGAGGACGTGCTCGGTCTCCATCGCAAGCTGGAGCTCGGCATCCTGGCGGACGCCAACGAGCTTCTCGTCGCCCTGGCCCGGGAGCTCGGCCGGCGGGGAGCGAACCCCTCGATGAAGAAGGCGCGGGAGCACTACGTCGGCGAGCTCGAAAAACTCAAAGCGTCCGCTCGGGTCGAGCTGGATGTCGCCCTCGAAAACGACTCGACTCCCATGCATCCCGCTCACGTGCCCGCCACCGTGAGCCGATTGATGAACGATTCGGACGTGCTCGTCGTGGACGGTGGCAACACGGCCGTCTGGACCCAGTTCTTTCACCAGGTGACCGCCCCGGGCACGCTCCTCGGAACGTTCAAGCTCGGGATGCTCGGCGCCGGGATCGGTCAGGCGCTCGGAGCACAGGTCGCCTGCCCGAATCGCCGGGTCGTCTGCATCCTGGGAGACGGCGCGATGGGATTTCACATGCAGGAGATCGAAACCGCCGTGCGGCATCGCTTGCCCGTGACCTTCGTGGTCCTGTGCGACCGGCAGTGGGGCATGGTCAAGCTCACCCAGCAGTTCGGCATCGGCGGAATGCGGGAGACCCTCGGCGTGGAGGATCAGGGCACGATCAACACGGACTTCGAGGAGACTCGCTTCGACCAGATCGCGACGGCGATGGGCGCGGAGGGCAGCCGGGTCTCTTCCCCGAGCGAGCTCGAAGCCACCCTCGCGAAAGCGCTGAACTCGAATCGCCCCGCGATCGTGCACGTGGACGTGGATCCCATGCTCCACTTGTGGGCGCCGGGCCTTCAGACCTTCAAGGACATGCACCAGGAGCCAGCGGGATGACCGGGAAAGCTCCCCGAGTCCTCGTCACCGGCGCGTCGGGCTTCGTGGGACGGCTGACCGTGAAGACGCTCGCGGCCCGAACCGACGTGGACGCCATCGTGGCGCTGGACGTTGCCCCGCCGAGCGAGCGCCTTGCCGGAGTGGAGTACCGAACCCAGAGCGTCTGCGACGCGTCGCTCACGGAGCTCTTCTCCGATCGAAAGATCGACGTAGTGGTGCATCTGGCTTCGGTGCTTCGTCCTCCCAAGGAGGCGGGCGATGATCTCGCGTATCGGGTCGATGTCGAAGGCACGCAGAACGTCCTCGGGGCATGCGTTGCCGCGCACGTGAGAAAGCTCATCGTGACCAGCAGCGGTGCCGCCTACGGTTATCACGCGGACAACCCCGACTGGCTCGACGAGGCGGACGGAATTCGGGGAAACCGCGAGTTCGCGTACTCGTATCACAAGCGACTGATCGAAGAGATGCTCGCACGAGCTCGGGACGAGCATCCCGAGCTCCGTCAGCTCGTGTTCCGCCCCGGCACGGTGCTCGGGGACACGGTCAAGAGCCCGGTCACCGACCTGTTCGAGAAACCGGTGATGCTCGGCGTGCTCGGAAGCCGCTCCCCCTTCGTCTTCATCTGGGACGAAGACGTGGTCGAGTGCCTCGTGCGCGGAGTGGTGGGTGACGAAGAGGGGATCTACAACCTCGCCGGCGACGGCGCGATGACCCCCCGGGAGATCGCGCGCGTTCTGAAAAAGCCGTTGCTGCCAGTTCCGGCGAGCGTGCTCCGAGCGGCGCTCCGTCTGCTCCAGCGCTTCGGACGCTCGACCTATGGACCGGAACAGGTGAAGTTTCTGCAATATCGTCCGGTGCTGTCCAACGCTCGGCTCAAGCGAGATTTCGGCTACACCCCTCGGTATTCCTCGCGGCAAGCGTTCGAACGCTACGCACGAATGCTTCGACGCTGAGCGGATGCGGCTGGAAATTTCTTCTCACCCACGGCCGTCTACTGCTCGTTGCGCACTGCGCAACGAGAGGATCTCGCCTTGCTCGAACCCGATCCGGGTGCGAACATGCCGCATCATGACGACGCGATGGGTGCGTGTCGCCGGTGGGCTCTTGCTGGCGACGATAGCGGCGTGCTCCGCTGCCTCGAACGAAGGCGGAAGCGGCGGCTCCGGCAACGGCGGCTCGGGCAACGGCGGCTCCGGCAACGGGAGCGGCGCCGGCGTCAATATCGGCGGCGACGCCGGAAGCGCAGTCGGCGGAGGCGGCTCTTCGGGCGACGCGGGCTTCACGAGTGAGGAATGCAACCAGCAGGACGACGACGGAAACGGTCTCGTCGACGAAGGCTGTCAGTGCACGACGGGCGCGACTCAGCCGTGTTGGAGCGGTCCCAAGGAGAGGCGCAACAAGGGCCAGTGCAAGGACGGGCAACAAGCTTGTCAAAACTTCGGTGAGTTCTTCTCCTGGGGTCAGTGCGTCGGAGAGGTACTGCCGAGTGTCGAAGTCCCCGGCAACGGCATCGACGAGGATTGCGACGGGGAAGATCCGGGCGGGCCCTGCGTCCCGACCGCCACCTACGAAAGCTGTGGCAGCGGCCACGACGACGACTGCAACGGGCTCCAGGATTGCCAGGATCCAGCGTGTGCCACGGTCTGCAATTGCGCCCCCGAGAACTGCGGCGACGGCATCGACAACGATTGCGATTTGCAGATCGACTGCAAGGACGCCGACTGCGTTTCGGCCACCGGCTGCATACCGGTTTCCGGTTGCACGCCCCAGTTTCCGTTCTTCCTGGAGCTCATTTGCAACGACGGCGTCGACAACGACTGCGACGGCAAAGTCGATTGCGCCGATCCGGACTGCAAGCGACCCGGCGAGTGCGGCTGTGCTCCCGAAGAGACCGCCTGCGGCGACGGCAAGGACGAAGACTGCGACAAGAGCACGGACTGCGCCGACCGCGATTGCCAGAAGTGCGCGCCCGGCAGCTTCCGCTGGTGCGACGATCCTCAGTACTGCCACTGGGGCAAACAATCGTGCGGACCGGACGGCAAGTGGGGCACGTGCACGGAGGCCAGCAATCCGCCCGCTGGCTGCAGCCCGGGGCTCTACAGCAAAGATTGTTGCGTCAGCGTCGGTGAGTGCTGCCAGAATTACCCGACGGACGAATCGTCCGTGGGCAATTGCAGCAACATCGTCACGTGCAAGTGAGGAGAAACCGCGCGGCACTCTTGCTGGTGGCTGTCGTCCTCTGCGGCTGTCGGGGATCTTCCAAGAACGAACCGCCGCAGCGACAAGCAGAGCTCCGCTACGTTCCCGCACCTGCGCACACTGACGTCGGAGGCGCTTGCCTCGACGTGTTCGACGTGCGCGCTTGTTTTGCCGACGGCGCGCCGCGCTTGGTGCCGCGACCGATTCCGGACGGCGTCGCCGATCGGGGCTGGCGCTGTCACGGCTCGGGAAAGGACCGGGTTTGCGAGGACCGGCGCCACGGCTCGGACGCGTTCGAGTGCAACGAAGCGCTGTGTTCCCAGCGCTTCTATCGGCGACCGGACGACGGCGAGTGGGAGTGCGCGGATCTCGACGGCGTGGTGGTCTGTCACGGGGGCAAGCCCCCCGCAGGGGTCGTGCCCGGTCCCGCCGATCCCGCTTGGGTGTGTGGACCGAGGCGGGGCGCACCGAGCGAGCGCGTGTGCGTCGACTTTGCTCCCGACAGGCCGGACAAGGAGCCCGCTCGCTGTCACTTCGAGCCCCGCGCGGGTCTGCCCGGACGCGCATGCTCGCCGGGGGGTCAGGGTCCCCTCACCCGCCCCTGCACTCATGGCTGTCCGTTTGGATCGGCTTGCTCCGAGGACCACTGCCTTCCCCTCGAGCCCGCTCCGAGCTGTTGGCTCGACAAGGATTGTGGCGCGGGGGAGCGATGCGGATTCGGTACCTGCCGAAAGGTTCAGGGATGAAGCGGGCCGGGCTCGCCCTGTGCGCGCTCTTGGTTGCGTGTGGCACTTCCTCGCCACCTCGAGAGACGCCGCCCATCTTCGTGGTCGTCAGCGCTCGAGCCGAAGCGAACGTGGACTTCGACAAGGTCACGCTGAGCCCCGACGGCGTGCGGCGGATTTCCACGAGTCCCGACCGGCTCGTCATCGAGATCGATCCCGCGCGCGCTCCGGGAGAGCTGACCCTCGGCACCGCCGATACGTGTCCAGAAACGGTATCCCTCGGCGGTAAGAAATCCGGCGACGTGGTGCGAGTCGCTCTCAAGCCCTGGCTCAGCGCGAAGGCCGGGGATCTCGCTCAGATCGGCTTCGACGCGCCGTTTCGAATCACGCTCGTTCCCGGTTGCCGTGAGGCGCTCCGGGGACGCGTCCAGTGGCGGCAGACGGCGGGGCCCTCCCTGGAGCTTCACCCGGACCAGAGCGGCTTCACCCTCGAGTCCAGGACGCTGCCCCTGGCAGCCACCCATCCCCAAGCGCTGCCCTGGGGCATCGCCCCGCTGTCGCCCAGAACTCGCGGACAGTACGCGTTCGTCGCCGAGTGGCACGGAGATCGAGACGTGAAGATCTCGATCGACGCTTCCGCCGCGGCGCGAGCCACGGGCCTTCCCAGTGTGACCCTCGGCCAGCGCCTGTTCCTCGGCGGCAAGGGTTGGCGCGTTCTCGAACGGCCGCGGGACTCCCACGCGGAAGTCATCGAGCGCGCCGGCCTCGCGGAGTTCGCCGCCGACGCGCGGGGACGCTGGGTGCTCGAGGACGGCGACCACGCTTCGCTCGCCCTCACCGCCGGACGACACTCAGAAACCCCTCTCGATTGCGGGCGGAGCGATTGTCATCACAAGGCCGCGCAGGCCGCGAAGTCATCGCCCATGACCACGATCTTTCACCGGGGGCTTTCGGGAGAGCTCCAGGATTTCGATCCAAGCTGCGCGCTTTCTTGCCACGTCGTCGGTGAACCGGGCCTGGACGACGGTGGCTTCGTTTCCGTGCTGAGAAAGCTCGGGCTCTCCTCGCGGATTTCCGTCGCTGAGTCCGCTTGGCGCGATCTGCCCTCTGCACTTCGCCGGCTCGGCGGCGTCGGCTGCACGAGCTGTCATGGTCCCGGCGCGATCCCCGAAGCGAGCGCCAGCTGGGCGGTCTTGCGGAGCGACGTGTGCGCCACGTGTCACGATGCACCACCCCGGTACACCCACGTCATCGCGTGGCAGAAGACCCGCATGGCGCGCTCGGACTTTGCAAAGGAGACTCGCGACGAGCCCTGCAACCGTTGTCACTCCACTTCGGGCTTTCTGGCAGCGCAAGGGATCCGCAAGGAGCAGGCTCGCCCGCCGACCGAGGAAGCCATCGGTATCGCGTGCGCCGCGTGTCACGCGCCCCACGGCAAATCCGTCGGCGGCGCGCTGGTCCGAGACATTGAGCTCGCCGCAGGCTTTCCCGGGGTTCCGTCCACCGCGCCAGAGAGCCGCCTCTGCGTCGCCTGTCATGCACCGACCCCCGATTCTCGAGCGCGGTCCGTCACAGGGAGCGATCGTGTTCGGCGGAGACAAGCCTCCCCACGCCGAAGTCGTGGGCGGGTGCGTCGGGTGCCACCTCCGCGGCACCCAGGCCGATGCGAATGGCCTACGGGGCCAAAGTCACGACTTCGTGGCGCGGCCCGCGGCATGCACGCCGTGCCACTCCGGAGGCGCTCCTCAGGAAACGGTCGCATCCGGCGGCCTCTCCGTGCGTGAGCGAGCAAGAAAGCTCTGGGCCGAGTTCGGGGAACCGCCCCAGAAGATCTCGCCGCTCGCTTCGCCAACCCAGCCACCACCACCCCACGCCCGGCGAGGCAAGCCGGATCCCGAAGGCATTCGCAAGCTGCTCCTGGTCGTCGAGGATCCCGCTGCCGGAGTGCACAACGCGCCCTATGCTCGTGCACTGCTCGACGAGGCGGAACGTCTGCTCCGAAAATAGCCGACCCGCCGGCCGAGTCTTTTTCTGGGTCGCCGGGAAGAAACGAGTCGCGCCCGGAGTTCTCAAAAAGATCATGGGGATGATGCGCCATTTGGGCTGGTTTTCGAGCGCGGCATTGGCAACGGGGATCATCGTGGGCTGTGCCCAGCGGCCCTCCCAGCGAGACCCCGCACCGACCGCGACCTCCCCAGCCAGCGCTGAAAACACGGCGGCCGAGCACGCGGCGACCCTCGCCGTCCGAGGCGACGCCACACTTCAAGCGCTCCAGTCGGAGCTATCCCACGAAGCGCGGGCCCGGGGCCTCGGTCCCACGGTCGCGTTCATCTGGGGTGACGTGACTCGCGTTCCCGGAGCCGAGCCGGTCCACATCACAGCCCGGGGAGCGACTCTCGATGGCTGGCTCGTCGGGGGCGCCCACGAAATCGACGTCGGCAAGCTGGCCCCCGAGATCGAAAACATCGCCATCGTGCACGTCGACAAGCGTGGCCTCTTCGCCAGCCATCCGTCCGGACCGGGCCGTCATCACATCGATCTGGACGGTCCCCACGATGCCGAAAGCGATCGCGAAGCCCGCGTCGTCTTCGCGATGATCGACGTCGAGACGGGCCACGACGTCCGCGCCGAAAACGCGGTCGCCTGGCTCTCGAAGCTCTCGGGTTGGGTGCGCTACGGCGTCATGGCATTGCCGGACGCCTGATCCACGCCCAACGCGTCCTTGCGGCTCACCGTTTTTCGTTTCAAAGAGCGGGCAGATGGATCAAGATCGGATGATGAAGGTTTCGATCCGTTACTGCCGCGTTTGAAACTACAAGCCCCGCGCTGCGAGTCTCGCGGCGGTGCTGAAGACCGAGCTCGGCGCCGAGGTCGAGCTGGTCGCCGGAAAAGTCGGTCAGTTCGACGTGGAGGCGGACGGTCAGCTCGTCTTCTCGAAGCAGAAGGTCGGGCGTTTTCCGGAGCAGGAAGAGGTTCTGGCGGCTCTTCGCTAGGCTCGGCTCACTTCACGACGGAGCCGACGTCCGCGACGATTTTGATCCGCGGTGCTCGAAAGTACCTCGGCATACCAGCGCGTGTACTCGGTCTTGGCGAGGTACTTGGGCTTTCCCTTGTCGCCGGCCACCTTGTAGAGCTCGACGAAGCCCACGTTCTTCTTGCCCTTGCCGAAGTAGTCGACCCGAACGACCAACGACTCGGGGGTCGGGGCCGGTGCTGGGTTCTCCTCGAAGCTCATCACGCGGAGCTTGTCGAGCTTCGACATCCAGTTGCCGGCCGTCTCGTCCAAGACGGTCGGAGTCGCGCCGTCGGCCCAGCCCTCTTTCTTGTCTTCGACCCGAGCCAGATCCCGCGCGGCGCCGCCCTTCTCGACTTTCGCCGCCTTGACCTCGTCTTCCTCCCAGTTGTGGAGGGTGCGCTCGATCAGGCGCGACTCGGCGAACAACATGCTCTGGGCGACGCTTCCGGTCACCGCGAACACCTGACCTCCATCGTCCTTGACGTATCGATCGGAACCGCCGGGCGTCGTCCCGCCGATTATGAGCGAGTGCTCCCGTCCATCGACGGTGACCTTCAGGGTGCCCGCGGGCTTGTCGAAGCCGAACTCTTCGGCGCGACCTTCGTCGATCTTGCCGAGGCCGCGGATCGCCATCAGCGGCGCCAGGCTTTCCGCGAGCTTCTTGCCTTGCTCGACGGAAATGAAGCGGGTCGTCTCGTGCTTCTTTTCGGGCGCCGGTGGCGGGGCGCTGGACAGGCCTCCGTCGGGCCCGCGGCTCGGCGGAGGGCGGGTCTCGATGGTCTTTTCCACCGTGCCCACGTACCAAACTCCCGCCGAGTCTTTGTGGGACTCGAGCTTCACGCTCCGGTTTTCCGCTTCGAAGGAAATCGCGCTCACGCGGTCGGCGTTTCCACCCCAGACCTCGACGTTGCCCTTTTCGCGGGTCGCGGCCGGGTCTTTGCGGGTCCACACGAAGAGCGCCAGCATCGCTGCCACCGCGAGCGCGACCAGGTGAGCGGACAGACCGCGCCAGGAAATCACTTGCGCCTCCCTTTGCTGCGTCGATCCCGACGCCGGCTGTAGGTGAGACCGAGACCCAGTATCAGCGCCGGAGCACCGAAGATCGTGGCGTAAAACCAGATCAAGATCCTTCTGCTTGGTGTGCTCGATGCGCACGTCTTCCTCGGTGTTCACTTCCCCGGCGAAGCTCTCTTCGCCACCGAGCCAGCGGATGGCGTCCGCGAACAAGAGCTGGTTTCCCGGCACATTCGCCATGACGACGTTGGTGAGCGCGTCGGCGTCACCGAGCACGAACGCTCGCATCTCGTCCGAGTTCTCCTCTTTCTTCGCGCTCGTCTTCTTGTCGTCTTTCTTGTCGTCTTTCTTGTCGCCCTTGTCGTCCTGCTTGGCGCGACGGAGCGGAGGCCCGGTGCGCGGGCGGGTGACCGCGGCCACCAGATTGAACGTGCTGGGCTTTTCGTCCGGGTCCTCGCGATAGTTCTTGTTCGCGTCGGCAAACGTGCCGCTGACGGAGCGAACGGTGAAATCCACCTTGTCGTTCTGACCGGCGGCCTTCTCGAAGCTGCCAGTGCCGAAGAGCACCACGGCCAGCCGGGACGAGTTGCGGCTCAACGTCGAGACCGATGCGTGGGAAGAGAAGCGATTGGACACCAAGAGGGTTCGATCCGAATCGTTGAAGCGCCGGCGAAGATGCGCCTTGTCGTTGGCGAGCACGATGGGCGAAAACTCGAGCCCCACCGTCCTGGCCAGGGCCGTGAGGCTGCCCTTCGCGGTCGAGGTGAGCTCGGCAACGGGCTGCCCGGCCGGCTCCTCGGGCTCTTTCACCTCGGGGGCCGCGCCCGCATCGGGCGCATTTGTCAGAGGCTTCTTCGGAGCACCCGCATCGGGCTTCTTCGCGAGAGGCTTCTTCGGAGCACCCGCATCGGGCTTCTTCGCGAGAGGCTTCGGCTTGGGCGCGGAAGTCGTCGGAGCAGCGCTCGCCGTTGGCTTGGGCTCGCTGGGCGGGCTCTCGCCTTCGGACTCGTCCCCCTCTTCTCCGGGCGGCGTGTCCGCACCCTCGGTCCACTGAATCGCGTCGGGATCGAGGGCGATCGAGCAATCGTCCCCCACGATCGGAGTAGCGCTTGAGGGTCGCGATCTCCTCGGGTGCGAGCGCTTCACTCGGTCCGAGCACCAGGACCACGTCTGCGTCGTCCGGGATCTCGCTGGCCAGACCCTGGGACAGTCCCAGGTCCTTCACCAGGTAGTTCTGCTTCTGCAAGATGGTGCGAAGGATCCGGACGCCACGAGCACTGGCATCTCCCTGGGACGGATCGTTGAGCTCGCCGTGCCCCACGGTGAGATAGACCACGCGGCGGGCGCGCACGATCTTCAGGAGCTTTTCCTGAAAGTCGCGGTCCAACGTCTTGAGCTTCGGGCGGGCGTTCTTGTCCTCGGTGCCGATGGTCAAAACCTCGTTCACCGAGCCTTTGGAAAGAACGATGACCCCGTCCTGGGTCACCTTGAGCTCTCGAGCGCGCTTCGGGATGAGCAAGCGATCCTGGATCTCGACCTTCAGGTTCGGATTGCCTCGGCTGAGATCGTCCAGATAGCCCTTCACCTCGTTCTTGATCTCGTTCACCTGGGGGAAAAACGCGATCACGTCCAGGGGCTCGTCCAGGCTCTCGGCGATCTTTCGAGTCGACTCGCTCGGCCCGGCGGTCTTGAAGTACGAATAGTCGACCTTCATGTCGACCTTGCCCGCCGAGTACACGAACAGCGCGCCATAGACCGCCGCCAGGACCAACGTCAGCCCGGCAACGGCCGCCGCGCGCACCCGACGCGACTCGGGCCGCTCGGCGTGACGCATCGGCAAGAGAGCGCCTTCGGCGAACAGCATCGGAACGACTGCCAGAGCCACGAGCGCGACCCAGGCGATCGTCAAGACTCCGGTGACACGCTCTTGGCTGTCCGGTTCGAGGCCGCCCAAGCCGAAACGTTCGAGCCCCCAATCCGTCGTCGCGGTGTAGAGCAAGAGCGCCACGACGCCCGTCGCGCTCAGCACGGCCAGAAGCTTTTCGATATCGCGCCGCTCTCCGCCCACCCGGTACTGGGGCAAGAAGCGAACGAACGTGGCACCGACCATGGCGAGCACGCCCAGCAGCGTCACGATCCACTGACCCGTCGGCATCGGCTCCAGGATGTGCTGGCCGATGTAGATGAAGATCAGGCCAAGGACGTAGGCGGGGACCACCCACAGCGGTGCGGGCCGACCGCCGCTCGGCTCGGGAAGAACGCTGGCGGCCTCGGATCCATCCGATTCCTCCGAGGTCGCATCGTCGGACTCTTCGGCTTCGGGCTCCGACTCCTGCTTGTCCGAATCGGGTCCGCGATCCGAGTCCGGTGCGTCCGAGTCCGGTGCGTCCGAGTCGCGCTCGTCGTCGTTCACCGCCATCGGCGAGCCTCCAGTGTCTTGGTTGCCGCGAGCAAGAAGAAGAACGTGACCATCACGTAGTAAACGACTCCGTCGAGCTGGAGGGTGCCGTTCATGAACGGCCGGAAGTTTTCGTGATGAATCGCCAGCGCCGAGAGAAACTCGTTGAGCGGGGGATCCACTGCCTTGGCGACCACCCACAAGAGCACCAGCGGCGCCAGGATGAGCGCACCCAAGATCGCAGCCACCACCTGAGAGCGGGCGAGCGCCGAGGCGAACAGACCGATCGAAAGACTGGCCGCTCCGAGCAGCAAGAGCCCTGCGTAGCCCACCAGGATGTGCCCGACGCTGACCTTGCCGTTCACGAAGATCAAGAGCGGCATGTAAATCGTCAGCAGCGTCATGGCGAAGATCACCGTGAACGCAGAAGCGAATTTGCCGACGACGATCTCACCGTCACGAATCGGCGACGTGTTGAGCAACGTGATGGTGCCGGTCTGGCGCTCTTCTGCTAGCAGGCGCATCGCCAAGATGATCCCGGCGATCATCGTGGTGCCGCTGGCGCCATAGAAAAATTCCGACAGAACCTGGGCCGAAAGCAGCTTTTCCGTCAGGCCCTTCCAGTAGAAGTACAGCCCGTCGATGAGCAGCGCGCCCGCTACCACGATCGAACCAATCGGCGATCTCAGGTAAGCGCGGAGCTCCCGCCGGGCGATGAGAAGCGCTTGGCTCATGCGTCCGTCTCCTCGGTTTCTGCGGGTGGCGGCTCCGGCGCGGCTTTCCCAGCACGCCGGCGCTTGTTCCTCTTTTGGCGCTCGGGATCCAGGTTCAGTGATTTGGATAGCTCGAGGAACACGCTTTCGAGCTCTCGCTCGCCGCGGCTGAGCTCGAGCAGACCAAAGCCGCCGCCGATGACCGCGCGACAGAGCTCGTCTCGCATGTCACCGGTCGTCTGGATCCGGAACGATGCAGCGTCGGGGCTCGGATCGCCCGTGGGAGCCTCCTCCACCTTCGAGACACCCGGCACACTCAGGAGCAGCGCCTCGGCCTTGGCTCGGGCTTCTCCGGCGGCACGCAGGGTGAGCGTCAGTCGCATCCCGGACAAGAGCTCCGCGCTGAGCTCTTTCTCCGTCCCGGAGGCGACGATCTCGCCGTCGCGGATCACGAAGATCCGATCACACGTCTCGCTGATCTCGCTCAGGATGTGGCTCGAGACCACGACGGTGCGATCCCCGCCGAGGTTTTTCACGAGGCTTCGCATCTCGACGATCTGAACCGGATCCAGGCCGCTGATCGGCTCGTCGAGCACCACGAGCTCAGGCCGATGCACGATGGCCTGGGCGATGCCCACGCGCTGGCGGAAGCCGTGGGAAAGCGCTCCGATCGGACGATCGCGTTCGTCTTCGATCTCGGTGAGATCGACCACCTCGTCCACGGCCTTTTCGACTTCGCCCCGGGCAACGCCCCGAAGTCGGGCGGCGAACCGGAGGTATTCGTCGACGGTCATTTCCGGGTAGACCGGGGGCGTGTCCGGGAGATACCCGATACGCTTTCGCACTTCGTGGGGACGCTCCACGACGTCGATGCCGCCCACCCGGACGCTCCCGCTAGTGGGCAGGAGGTCGCAAGCCAGCACGCGAAGCGTGGTCGTCTTCCCTGCCCCGTTCAGGCCAAGAAGTCCGACGATTTCGCCCTGTTCAATGCTGGCGGAGAGCGGCCCGATGGCTCGTCGGTCGCCGTAGTATTTGTAGAGGTCGCGGATCTCGATCACGGCTGAGACTCCACGGAAAAGTGGCTCCCCGAGGGAACCAAGTCATACGAGGACGCCGCTCGTACCACGAAGCAGGCCGACTTATTCCCGAAATTTGCTCACGCGCCTCGAGTCGGCCGCTAGCATGCTGGAACGTGGCGCGAGAGCTTCGCCCAGATGGCGTGTGCCTGCACCGGCCCAACGGACCGAAACACCGGCCCACGGGACGGGACCCCGAGCCTCGCGCCCTCGCTGAAACGGTTTCGGACGCGGCGCTGGCGCTCGGATTTGCCAAGGTGGGCTTCGCGCCCGTGACGGCGCTCGAAGAGGCCGGCCAGCGCCTCGCGGAGTGGCTCCGACGCGGCCACCAAGGGACCATGGCCTATCTTGCGGAAGGGGCGCGGGACGATCCCAAGACGCTGCTCGCCGAAGCCCGGACGGTGATCGTGGTCGCCCTTCGCTACGAGCTTCCCACCAGTACCCAGGCGGCGCGCCCCCTCTCCGGCCAGATCGCCGGCTACGCGCGGGGGCGCGACTACCACCTGGTGATGAAGGAAAAACTCCGAACCCTCGCCGATCGGATCGCGGATGCGCTCGGCCGGCCCGTGCTCGCTCGTGCCTGTGTCGACACGGCGCCACTTCTGGAGCGCGCCGCAGCCGAGATCGGCGGACTTGGTTTCATCGCCAAGTCGACGATGCTGCTCGTGCCCGGCCTCGGAACGAACGTCCTCTTGGGAGAGCTCTTGGTGGACGCCGAGATGGCCCCGAGCCCGGCCGTGCCACCGGGATGCGGCTCGTGCAGGTTGTGCTTGGAAGCGTGCCCGACTCAGGCCTTCGTCGAGCCCCACGTTCTCGATGCGCGTCGCTGCATTTCCTATCTGACGATCGAGCACGCCGGAGCGATCCCGACAGAGCTCCGTCCCGCCATCGGCACGCGGGTGTTCGGCTGCGACGTATGCCAGGACGTGTGCCCCCACAACGCTTCGCCGCGTCGCTCGACCCACGGCGCCGGAGCTCGAGCCGCTTCCCGAGCGCACCGAGCTCGACTTGGTGGGGCTCCTCGAGCTTCGCAGCGGTCCCCACAAGCAGCTCGTGCGTCGCTCCGCCTTGCGACGCACCCATCGGGAAGTGTTCGCCCGCAACGCCGCCGTCGCGCTCGGCAACAGCGGCGACGGAGCGGCGGTGGAGCCCCTGATCCGTGCGCTCTCGGAAAATCGGAGTCCGCTCGTTCGTGCGCACGCGGCCTGGGCCCTCGGGCGGCTCGGAGGCACGAGGGCTCTCGGCGCCCTCGAAGCCGCTCTCGCGAGCGAAACGGATCCCGAGGTGCGGGGCGAGGTCGAAGCCGCTCTCGGTCACGGACGACCGTCGACTTGACGGCGCAAGCGCACCCACGTACCGATGAAGTGCATGCGCCGGGGTGTGTCAGCGGCTCTCTTGGCTCTCGGGCTTTCGCTATCGAGCGTGGCCTACGCCGACGTGCCGCTGGACGACCCGCCGACGAGCAGCTCGCCGACCGCGCCGGGCCCGAAACAACAGGGCGCGTCGTCCCGCGTCGTCAGGCCCGTGCTCGCCGGCTTGATAGCCGCGCTCTTCTTGATCATGGGATCGGTCGCCGGGAACGACAAGAAGCACGGCGACAAAAAGCCGAGCGCCTGAGCTCAGGCCATGTGCTGTTTCAAAAACGCGAGGGTGCGATCCCACGCGAGCTTCGCTGCCCCAGCGTCATACACTTCCGGCCGGGCTTCGTTCATGAACGCGTGCTGTGCCGCGTAGCGATGTAGCTCGAACTTCACGCCACCCTTCTTCAGCTTGCCTTCGAGCTCGGAGACGAGTGCGGGGGTGCACCAGTCGTCGGTGTCGGCGAAGTGGCAGATGAGCGGGACTTTGATGCTTCCCGGATCGCCGGCCGCGGCGGGTGGAATTCCATAAAAGCACGCACCGGCATCCAGCTCGGTGAGCTTCATGGCGGACAGAAGGGTGAGCGCGCCGCCCATGCAGAAGCCGCCGACGGCGACCTTTTGATTCGGCGTGTACTCCTTCAGATGCTGGATGGCTCCCCGGATGTCCTGATGGGTCGCATCCATGAAATCCAGGTGGTTCATCTTGTGCGTGGCTTCTTCCGCGTTCTTTGCCACTTCCCCACGGAACAGATCCGGAACCACCGCGCGATAGCCCGCCGCCGCGATGCGATCGGCCATGGCCTGGATCTGAGGGTTGAGTCCCCACCACTCCTGGATCACCACGAACCCCGGTGCGTCTTTGCCCGCGCTCGGCAGGGCGAGGTAGGCCGGGCACTTCTTGCCGTCGGGCCGCGAAAACTCGATGCGCTCTCCCATTGTTCGTTCCTCCGGTCCCGTGCATGCCTCTCGTCGCGAACAAAAACAAGACTCGATGCGGCTGCTCCGCCAGCGTTTCGAATCCGGCGGTTTTTTCAAGCGAAAGCGTTTCGGTCCGGGAGCACGGAATTGCTCTAGACTAGCGGCATGAGGACTCTCGTCTTGGGCTTGGCGCTCGCTCTGGGCGCAGGGGGATGTTCATCCGACGACTCGTCTGGCAACCCGAGCGGCGGCGCGGGCGGAACGGGCGCGAGCGGCGGTTCGGGGGGCAGCGGTGGATCGGGCGCCAGTGGCGGCTCCGGCGGAAGCGGCGGCGTCAGTGGCTCGGCGACGGGCGGAGTGAGCGGTGGTGGCGGAAGCGGCGGCCAGGCCGGCACTGCATCGATGCCCGACAAGCTCAGCGAGACCGGCCTCTACTCCGACATCACCACCGAGACACTCGGTCCAGGAGTCATGGAGTACCAGCCACGCTTCGTGCTGTGGTCGGATTCGGCGACCAAGAAGCGTTGGGTGTATCTGCCCCCGGGTTCCAAGATCGACACCAGCGACATGAACTACTGGACGTACCCGATTGGCACCAAGCTGTGGAAGGAGTTCACGCGCGACGGCACCCGCGTGGAGACGCGCCTCATCCAGAAAAACGGTACCGACGACTGGTTCATGATGGCCTACCAATGGAACAGCCAGCAGGATGAAGCGATGGCGGTGCCCGCAGGTGTGCCCAACGCCGCGGGAACTCCCCACGACATTCCCAACACGGACGCCTGCCTGAACTGTCACGGCAAGACCAAGGATCGCGTCTTGGGCTTCTCGGCCATCCAGCTCTCGCATCAGCTCGGAGGGATGAACCTGAGCGATCTCGCGAGCGGTGGCTGGCTCACCAATCAGCCAACTGGAATCTACGATCCTCCCGGCACCGCGACCGACCAGGCGGCCCTCGGCTACCTCCACGCCAACTGCGGCCTGTGCCACAACGAAAATTCGTTTCTCTTTGCCACCGTCAAGATGCAGCTCTGGCTCAAGGTCGAGGAGCTGACGGCCGTCACCGACACGTCGACGTACAAGACGACCGTGAATCAGGCGACCACGGGGTTCACGCCCACCGGCACGGCGCTCCGCATCTCCCCTGGCAGCACCGCCAATAGCGACGTTCACGTGCGCATGAGTCAGCGCGGCACGATCTTTCAGATGCCGCCGATTGGCACCGAAGACGTGGATCCGGTGGGGCTCAAAGCCGTCGACGACTGGATCAACGGGCTCTGATCGTCCGTCAGCCCGACTCTTCGGCCTCGTCGGGAGGAGCCGCTGTGCCTCGTCGTCCGAGATGCGTCAGCGTCAGCCTCGAGCCGCCCAATCCACGTCGAGAGCGGTCACGGACTCGGGCTTGACCCGCTTGCCGCTCACGCTTGGGTCCCGTGTCGTGCTCGCGCCACCACCGACGCGCATCCTCCGTGGTCCAGGTGGGCACATCACAAGAAAGGAGCTCGACCCGCAGAACGTCCGCGCTCTCGGGCCGGTCTTCGACCTTCTTGGCAAGGCAAGCCAAGACCACGCGCTCCAGGTCTTGGGGCAGCGGCTTTCCCAGCCGCTCGGATGGGGGCGTCGGCACGGAATGGAGGTGCTGTGCAGCACACGTCCATCACCGACTTGCCGCTGAAGACCGGGCTGCCAGTGAGCAGGAAATACGCCAGGGCCCCCACCGCGTAGAGATCGGCGCGACCATCCACCTTGTCGGGCGTGAGGATCGCCTCGGGCGCCAGATAAAGGGGTGTCCCGATGATGGTGTTGACGTTGCTGAGCTCGGGGTCGCCATCCCCGGAGAGACCGCTCACGTCTTTGACCAAGCCGAAGTCCACCACCTTGATGGTGTCCGGTACGCGGCCTCGTTCACACAAGATCACGTTCGCGGGTTTGACGTCTCGGTGCACCAAGCCAATCGCGTGCGCCTCGGCCAAGGAGCCACAGATCTGCGCCAGAATGTGGACCGCGCGTGCTGGAGGCTGGGGTCCGTACTCATCGACCAGATGCTCGAGGTCGATGCCGTCGAGTAACTCCATTGCGTAGTAGAAAATCCCGTTGGGCGTGCGCCCGAAATCGTAGATCGCCACCGTGTTCGGGTGAGTGAGCTTGGCGGTGAGCTGAACCTCTCGCTCGAATCGACTGATGCTCTCGACGCCTGCCTTTTCGGGGGGCAACAGCTTGATCGCCGTCGGGCGGCGCAGGAGCGCGTGCTTGGCGCGGTGCACTTCGCCCATCCCACCTTCACCGATCTTCTCGGCGAGCAAGTATTGGCCGAGCTGCCGTGCTTCGACGACCTGGGTTCTCAGGCCGAAAATCACGCGGGTTGCCAGCGTGGCCACCATCACGTTGGCAGCGCACCAGAGCGCGCTGTTGGCGGGAAGCTGGGAAGCACCCGGGTACCCCGGAGGGATGTTGCTGGTAAACAGCCACGCCACGACCCACACCGGGACACAGGTGGCGGCGCTCACGAGGGCGGTTTGCCGCACGGAGCTCGGCACGATCACGGCGCGCACCGTCAGCGTCAGTCCGGCGATCAGCAGCATGAGCAAGTCGATGCGATCCTCGGGAGGCGACGAGGTGGCCAGGGCCATCGCCGCGTACAGGCTCATCGCAGCGACGTTGCCGACGAGATCCACCGCGTTGAGGGCGAGCTCCGAGCGCACACCGGTCCGGGTGGCCAGCCACATGCTGGTCGTGACGAGCAGCGCGGCGAAATGCAGATAGGTCGCAGGGAACAGGATCAGCTTGGAGAGGGTGAGCTCCGGAACGAAGGCCAGCGCGACGATGCTGCCGGACACGAGAAAGAAACCCGACAGGAACGACGCCACGAGCGCGAACTTGCCGATGCGCGCCTGGTGGAACGCCCGCCCAGCTTCCGTTCCGAACGGCGCCGCGTCGGGGCGGCCGGTGGCAAGTCCCTCCGACGACATCGTCGGTCAGTATACTCAGACGCCGATAGCCGCGAATCCTGCTCCTTCCACTGTCAGCCGATCCTTCGGAGGGATCCCAGGAAGGCGGAAGGAGCGGAAGGATAGTCGGGGGTGAGACCGAATGGTCTCCGAGCTGATTGGCTCGGATCCCATCAATCCAAATCTTCCGCCGTTCCCCCTTCCTGTGAAGGTTCCGATCCCGATTTTCCGTCACGTCGTCACTTCGGAATTTCGACGGTCGTGCAGCCGAGCTCGATGCGGATCTTTCCCTTCGTGCCGACGAGATCGGCGAGGCCGTCACCATTCACGTCGGCGAGCTCGAGAACGCCCGACCCCACTACGCCGAAGTTCGGCGCGTTTTCCATGGCGATGTGCCGATTTTGGCCGAACCCGCCACTAGGGCAGTCGTCCCGTTCGCCGCCGGCGTCATCGTTGCTTCTGGCTAACGCCCGGTCACGAAAGCGAGCCCGACGTTCGGTACGCGGGCATACTCGCCCCAAGGCATGTTTCGCTCGAAGGATGGTGGCGTTACTTGGGAACCACTCTCGGGGCTGAACGACAATCCCAAGTACCGTCCGCTCATGGGCAGCGAGCAGGATGGCACGCCCGACGGGCCTCCGGGCGAGACTGCTTGCGCTCGCGCTGTGCTGGGTCGAGCCTGCTCCGCCGTCCGGCGGAAGCTGACGGGTGGCGACCGCCACCTGACTTCGCCACTTCGCCACCCGGAGGGTAAGCAGAACAGCGGGAATTCGCGGTTCATCTGCTTGGCACGCCGCTCGCTGATGCAGTGAGGCGTGGGGCATCCCGCGCACGCACTCAGCGAGCCCGAGCGCTCGCGCTTCCGCCACCGGCCGGAGAGCACCGTGCTCTACCAGGCGGTGGCGGAGCACTGGCCGGCGTTCCTCGAGCAAGCAGAAGAGCACGGAGGCCTGCCGCGCTTCGTGGTGCGCGAGTTCGAAGAATACTTGCGCTGTGGGCGCCCCGAACACGGCTGTCTTCATCTCGTGTGCCGTGACTGTGGCTTCTCGGAGATTGTGGCGTTCAGCTGTAAAAAGAGGGGCTTCTGCTGCTCATGTTTGGGCCGACGGATGGCGGACACGGCGGTGCACTTGGAGCAGAGCGTCCTGCCCCGCGTACCCATCCGTCACTGGATTCGTTCTCTACCGTGGGGCCTTCGCGCATTGCTCGGTTACGACCGCAAGCTCTGCGCCGAGGTGGTGAGCGCGTTCATGACGGAGGTGGACCGCTCGCTGCGCTGGCGAGCGAAGCGCACGCTCGGGCTCGCAAGCGTCGCCGAGGCTCACACCGGCGCAGTGGTCGCCGTGCAGAGAACTGACAGCGCCCTCCGGTTGAACGTCCATTTCCACGCCCTCGTGCTCGATGGTGTGTACGTGCACGCGCACGCGGACGGCGACACGTGTTCGCCGCTCGAGTTCCGTGAGCTCGAGACGCCCACCCACGCCGACATCGCTGAGGTCGCCGCCCGAACCGCGGCACGCGTCGAGAAGTGTTGAAAGCCACCTACCTGTCGCAAGGAGGGAGTCGATCCGAACGGAATTGGCGTCGGTGGGCTGCGCGTGAGGAGCAGCGTGAATTCGGTAGCGGAAGGCGGGGCACGGAGGCCGACATTGACCGAGGACGGAGGGCTGGTAGAGGGGCGGCGCCGGAGTGGATCCGCGAGCCGTCCCGAAGCGCTTCGCCGCCGACGAAGCCGAGCTCGGAGCTCTGGGGCTGCAACTGAAGCAGTGGCGTTGCCCGCACTGCGGGCGAGAGGGAGCGCTGATCGGGCACGGATGGCTACGTGGCTACGCAGAGCATGGCGGTGAGGGGGTGATACGGGGCAGGCGAGTATTTTGCTTGAATCGCTTCCGGCGCGGCGGCTGCGGGCGCACGTTCTCGGTGCTGATCGCATCGGTCTTGCGGGGATTCGTGGTGCGCGCCGGCACGCTGTATCGCTTCGCGAGCGAAGTGCTCGGCGGCAGGAACGCGCAAGGCGGCGTGGCAGTCTGCGGCCGAGGGGGCGCTATCGGAGTCGAGCGGATACCGGCTGTGGCGGCGGCTGGTTCGGGCGCAAGCGTCGCTCCGAGCGCGGCTGTGCCGGAGTCCGCGCCACCGGATTGCGTGCACGACGAGCCCCTGGCCGGCCTGCTCGCGCATTTCGCGGCGGCGTTTCCCGGCGTGGGGTGCGTCCTTTCGGCGTATCAGCTCCGCGCGGAGCGTGATCTGTTCGAGTAGAGGGCAGCTGGACGCGCCGGTGTGCCCGCCGACACGCGGAGGGCGTGTCGCGATCGGCATGCCTCGGGGTCGCGCTCTCGGCGTAGCGCCCGACCGAGCGCGAGCACGCGAGCGCCGACAACACGAGACGGCAATGGCCGGCCAAGCGGGCGGGGGTGCCTACTGCTCTGGCCGTGGCGCTTCGCCGGGACAGCCCCCGGACGCGCGCGGCGAAAGGAGCGTTGTCGTGAAACGAGTCAGCCCCTATCTGAAGATGCGCGTGCTCGGTGCGATCGAGTTTGCGCCGGGCACCAGCATCGTCGCGCGCATCCGCCACGTCAGCGGGCAGGTCTTCACCGACGAAGACGGCGAGCGCTTTCAATTCACCTGGCGCACGATCCAGACCTGGTATTCGCGCTACAAGAAGGACGGCATCACCTCGATGAAGCCAAAGCCCGCTCCGACAAGGGCCGTACGCGCAAGGTCGAGCCGGAAGAGGTGCTGGAAGCCATCGAGCAGGTGCGCGCTCATTTCCGCGGCCCGCACAACATCACGGCGTTCTACCGAGCCTGCATCGAGCGGGGTCTGCTCGAGCGGCGGAGCGGTCGCGCCCAACACCTTCCGGCGCATCGTCAAGGAGTACGAGCTGCTCAAGCCCGAGGCGGAGTCGCAGAACAAGCGCCGCCTGGCCTTCGCCAAGGCGCACGCCAACCAGCTCTGGCAGGCCGACACCATGTTCGGGCCGTACGTCCGGCACGGCGCCGGACACGAGCAGGCCAAGCTCATCGCCTTCATCGACGACGCCAGCCGCGTCTTCTGCCACGGCGAGTTCTTCTTCGACGAGAACATCGATACCCTGATCGCCGCGCTCCGCAGCGCCCTCTACAAACGCGGCGTGCCCGACATGCTCTACGTCGACAACGGCTCCATCTACTGCTCCCAGGAGATCACCCTCATCTGCCCGCGGCTCGGCTGCCTGCTCTGCCACACGCCGGTCCGCGACGCCGCCGCCAAGGGAAAGATCGAACGCTTCTTCCGCAGCGTCCGCGATCAGTTCCTCATCCGCAAGCTCGACCTGTCGTCCCTCGAAGCCCTCAACGCGCCTTCACCGCCTGGGTCGAAGACGAGTACAACGCCGCCGAGCACGCCGCCTCGGCATGAAGCCCATCGACCGCTTCGGCATCGACCTCGGCCGCATCCGCTTCCTGCCGCCGAGCGAGCGCAACGACGAGCTCTTCTTCGCCGAAGCAGGAGCGCAACGTGCTCGCCGACAACACCTTCTCGCTCAAGGACACCCGCTTCGAAGCGCCGCGCGATCTGCGCAATCGCAAGATCCAGGTCCGCTACGACCGCAAAAGCTTCGAGCGCGCCGTCGTCTACTACAAGGGCCAGCGCATGGGCGAGGCCCGGCCCGTCGACTTCGTCGCCAATGACCGCAAACCGCTGACCCAGCAGCGAAAGCCCCTGCCCGCAGGAGCAGTCATGATCCGCTGCTCACTTCGGCCTCACCCAGAACCCCTTCTCGCACGACGACTCCGACTGTTGCCCCAGCAGCAGGAGATCCACGACACCCTAAGGTCCACTGCCAGCAGGGCGGACTGTGCCTGGTGCTCGGCGTGCCCGGCACCGGCAAGAGCGTCATCAAGCACGCGCTCTGCCGCCACGAGCCCAGCACCTCGTCGCCACCGTCGCAACGCACCCTGCACACCTACACCAACACCGTGCGGATCCTGTGCGAGGCCTTCCACATCGAATTCGAAGGCGCGCGACTTTCGCTGCGAACGCCGACTCATCGAGCAGGCCCTCCGCCTCAACCACGCCGGCAAGTGCTCACCACCATCCTCGACGACGCCCACCTGATGGACCTGGCAACCTGCGCAGCTGCGCCTGCTCTTCGAGGACTTCCCCAAGAACCACAACCTGTCCTGATCGGCAGCCCCAGCTGCTCGGCCGCCTCGACCTCGCCGTCAACCAGGACATCAAGAGCCGCGTCACCTACTCGGTCTGATCAGAAAGCTCGCCCCCGACGACACTGCGGACTTCATCCTGCGCCGAACTCGACCGCGTCGGCCTCGGGCACAACACCTTCACCGCGCCGCCCTCGACCTCATCGTCCGCTCCGCCGACGGCGTCCTGCGCAGCGCCCGCAACCTCTGCGTCGGCTGCCTGATCGAGGCCGTCCGCGATCGCACAAAGACCATCGACATCGACAACGTCAACCGCGTCCTGATGCAACCCCACTGGCGAACCGAGCGGATCTTGCCATGACCGCTTCGCTCGATCCCACCGCGTCGCCCGATCCACCGCGCTTCGCGGCGCTCCCGATGGCCAGCTCGCCATCGCCGTGTTCCGGGCGTTCGCGCCCAAAATTCCTGCCCTTGCTCGACGAAGTCTGTGGGCGTCGCGGCGTCATGAACTACGAGCTGTGCGGCCGCTCGCGCTCCAGAAGTGTCGCTCGCGCCCGACACGAGCTCTGGTGGCGCATTCGAAATCATCCCGATCTCTGCTTCAGCTACCTCGAGATCGCTCGCCTCTTCGGCTGCGACCACTCCACCGTTTGCCACGGCATCCATGCCCACGAAAGGCGGTTCCAACCATGACTTTTGACCTGCTCCCCGCTCCCCGCGAGCTCATGTGCAATCCGGAGCTCGCCTCGCTCGCCCTCGTCCGTGCGCCATCGACACCGCCGATCGCGTCCTCAACCTCGAATACGCCGACCTCGGCGCCGTCCTGGTCCGCCGCCACGACATCGAGCGCCATCCCGAAATCCTTATCGCTGCCGTCCTCAGCCAG